>NZ_LMFE01000008.1:0-463318 GCF_001427185.1 Nocardia sp. Root136 | reverse complement strand
TTTTCCCTGGTACCTGCCTCGCGTTTGGCGAACGCGGCGACCGCCGCCGCGAAATCCTGCTGTTCCGGGCTGAATTCGACGCCCATAGTGAAGTTCTCCTTCGATTTTCGGTCAGATGAGAGCCAGGTCGCTCGCGCGAGAGCGCGGACGCAGGATCCACCGAGTCGAGGTGGGGGGTGTGGCCGTTGACACAGCAGCCCCTACCCAGATAAGTTAACTGCAATTCTCGTTAAGTTAATCACCATTCTCGCCGGAAGCAAAGAGGCCCGAGGGTTTCGTTTCGACCGGTGCGGAACTCCCGAGCGGAGAGAGGCTCCATGCTGCGCACCAGATTCACCGAGGCATTCGGTGTCGAGCACCCGATCGTCCAGGGCGGCATGATGTGGGTCGGCCGCGCCCCGCTGGCCGCCGCGGTGTCCAACGCGGGCGGGCTCGGCATCATCACCGGCCTGACCCAACCGACCCCGGCCGAGCTGCGCAACGAAATCGCCAGGACCCGCGACCTCACCGACAAGCCGTTCGGGGTCAACCTCACGATTCTGCCCTCGATCACGCCCCCGCCCTACGCGGAATACCGGCAGGCGATCATCGACAGCGGGGTGAAGATCGTCGAGATCGCGGGCGGCAACCCGGCCACGCACCTGCCCTATTTCAAGGACGCCGGCGTCAAGGTGCTGCACAAGTGCACCAGCGTCAAGCACGCGCTCAAGGCGCAACAGGTCGGTGTGGACGGGATCAGCATCGACGGCTTCGAATGTGCCGGGCATCCCGGCGAGAACGACACTCCGGGCCTGGTGCTGATTCCCGCGGCGGCCAGGGAGATCGAGATCCCGATGATCGCCTCGGGCGGTTTCGCGGACGGTCGTGGACTGGTCGCGGCACTGGCGCTCGGCGCGCACGGGGTCAATATGGGCACGCGATTCCTGTGCACCGTCGAGTCGCCGATCGCGCACGTGGTCAAGGAAAAGATCGTGGCCAATACCGAGCTCGACACCAAGCTGATCTTCCGGACGCTGCACAACACCGCACGGGTCGCGGACAACGCGGTGAGCCGTCAGGTCGTCGAAATCGAGCGCAACGGCGGCACTTTCGACGATGTGCGCGATCTCGTGTCCGGTGCGCGCGGACGCAAGGTGTACGAGGACGGTGACGTGGACGCCGGTATCTGGAGCGTCGGGCAATGCCAGGGCCTGATCCACGACATCCCCACCTGCGCTGACCTGATCGCGAACATCATGGCCGAGGCGCAGGCCCTGATCACCGAATCGCTGGCCGGGTCGGTCGTGACGGCGGTGGCCTCATGAGCGAGTCGGTCCAGACCACCCTCGCGGGCGGCATACTGCGGATCTGCATCAATCGGCCCGCCCGGCTCAACGCGATCGACCTCGCCACCATGAGCGAATTGGCCGACGTCATCGCCGGCGCCGCGGCCGATTCCACCATCCGGGTGATCGTGCTGACCGGCGAGGGGCGTGCGTTCTGCACGGGCGCCGATCTCGCGGCGGCCGCCGCGTCCGGCGGCAACGAGGCGAGCCCGGAAACGGTGATGGCAGAAGCCGCGCGCATGATCCGCGCGGTCGTCCAAGCGCCCATCCCGGTCATCGCCCAGATCAATGGTCCGGCAGCGGGCGTCGGCGCGTCGCTGGCCCTGGCCGCCGATTTGCACTACGCGGCCGAAAGCACCTATCTCCTACTGCCTTTCACCGCCATCGGGCTGTTGCCCGACGGCGGCGCCACCGCCCTGGTCCCCGCGGGGATGGGTCGCGCCCGCGCGATGGAAATGGCCTTGCTCAGCGACCGGCTGCCCGCACCCGAGGCCGCCGCGGCCGGTCTGATCACCGCGGCCGTGCCCGACGCCGAGCTGACCGAACACGTGTACGCCATCGCCACCCGCCTCGCCGCCGGGCCACGCCGCGCACTGGAGCTGACCAAGGCCGCGGTGAACGCCGCGACCCTGAGCGGACTCGAACCGGCATTCGACCGCGAGGCGACCGCCCAGATCGAACTGCTCGTCTCACCCGACTTCTACGAAGGCACCATGGCCATGCTCGGCAAGCGTGCTCCCCGATTCACCGACGCACCGCAAGGAAACGAATGAACCTCGACGTGGAACCGATCCGTTCGCGCCGCAACCACTGGATGAACCAGGTCGCCCTGCAGGCGACGGTCAAACCCGACGACGCCGCCGTGCGGTTTCGCGGGGTCGACACGAGCTGGCAGCAGCTGCACGAGCGCTCCGAAGCCTTCGCCGACGCGCTCGCCCGCCGCGGTGTCGGTTTCGGTGACCGCGTCCTGGTGTTGATGCTCAACAGCACCGAATACCTCGAGGCGGTCTTCGGGATCAATACCTTGGGCGCCATCGCGGTCCCGGTGAACTTCCGGCTCACCCCACCGGAGATCCTGTACCTGATCGCCGACAGCGGTGCCGAGGCGATCGTGACCGACACCGCCTTGGCCCCTCTCGTCGCGGCGGTGCGCGCGCAGACCGACGCTCTGACCACCTGCGTCGTCGTCGGCGGCGAAACCGGTGACGGCACAGAGGGTTATGAGCAGCTGCTGGCCGAGGTGGGTGCGCCCCATCCCGCGGTCGACGTCAGCGAGGACTCCGCCGCGCTGATCATGTACACCTCGGGGACGACCGGCAGCCCCAAGGGCGCGGTCCTGACCCACACCAATATGCAGGCCCAGGCGCTCACCTGTATCCGCGCGATGCAGTACACCACCGAGGATGTCGCCTTCTGCGCGGCGCCGCTGTTCCACATCGCCGGATTGGGCAGCATCGCACCGTGTTTCGTGCTCGGCACCCTCACCGTGCTGCATCCGCTGCTCGCCTTCGACGCCGGTCAGGTACTCGACGCATGGGAGCGCGAGAAGGCCACCTCGGTGTTCCTGGTACCGGCGCAGTGGCAGATCGTGTGCGCCGATCCCACTGTGCGCGAGCGTGATCTGCGCCTGCGGGTGATCAGTTGGGGCGCGGCCCCGGCCTCTGACACCGTCTTGCAGGCGATGGCCGACACGTTCCCCGACGCCTTGAACATCGCGGTCTTCGGGCAAACCGAGATGTCGCCGATCACCTGTGTCCTCGAGGGCAAGGACGCGATCCGCAAACTCGGCTCCGTGGGGCAGCCGATTCCGACCATCGCCGCCCGCGTCGTCGACGACGAGATGAACGATGTCGCCCCCGGCGAGATCGGCGAGATCGTCTACCGGGGCCCGACCATGATGCGCGAGTACTGGAACAAGCCAGAGGCGACCGCCGAAGCGTTCGAAGGCGGCTGGTTCCATTCCGGTGACCTGGTACGCCGAGACGAGGAGGGATTCGTCTACGTCGTCGACCGGAAGAAGGACATGATCATCTCCGGCGGTGAGAACATCTACTGCGCCGAGGTGGAGAACGTCCTGTTCGCCCACCCCGCCGTGCGCGAAGCCGCTGTCATCGGGCGCGCGGACGACAAGTGGGGTGAGGTCGCCATCGCGGTGGTCGTCGCCGAGCCGGACGCCGAGCTCACCCTCGTCGCCCTCGCCCCGCATTTCGACGCCAATCTGGCCAGGTACAAGCATCCCAAGGACCTGATCGTCGTCGACGAGCTGCCGCGCAACGCGGGCGGCAAGGTGATCAAACACCTGCTCCGCAAGGAACACGCCTGATAGCGATCCCTCAGGAGACCACGACGCCCCGTAGCGCCTCGGCGCTACGGGGCGTCGGTGCGTAGCGGTACGCACCGAAGGCTTCCCTTGAGTTGATTAGTCGAATATCATCTCAATGTATCAAGCCTTCGTGGCTCAGAAGAAGGAGACGCAGGACTATGCGTGAAGTTTCAACGGTGAGCGATCCCGTCATGGTCGACGATCTCGGCGAGGTCCTGACGTGCCGCTACGGCACTGTCGAGGATTTCGATATCGAGCGATTTCTCGACGGGATCGGCGCCTTCGCCGGGGCCGGTGCGAATGTCATTGTGCAGCTGGCGAACCGACCGGTGGGGTACGGCGTCGTCCAGAGCACCGTCGACTCCGGCCGCGCCGATGTCCATCCGTGGAAGCGGCTGCGCACCACGCTGACCTACATCGCGGTGGCGATGCTGGGCACTGAGGAAGACCGGGACGTGTATCGACAGGCAGTCGGTAGCGTCCATCGACGCGTGCGCTCGGCGCCGGGCGCCGAGGTGAAGTACAACGCGTTCGATCCCGAGCTGCAGAAATGGGTCGCGGTCTGCCTGTGCTGGGGAGTCATGGATACCCACGAACGCCTCTACGGCCCACTGGACAGGGCCACCAAGGAGGTCTTCGTACAGTACGGGGCCAAGTTCGGCACCGGATTGCAGATGAGGCCCGATATGTGGCCGGCCGACCTGGCGGCTTTCGAAAGCTATTTCGAGGCCGGGCTGGCGAGCATGCAGATCGACGACGTGGTCGCCGAATACCTGCGCAAGCTTGTCGGCTTGCGAAATGTGCCGAGGCCGCGCGCTCTTGCCAATTTTCATCGTTTCGCCGTCACCGGTCTGCTGCCCGAGACCATGCGCGCGCAGCTCTACCTTCCGTGGACCGACGCGCAGGAGCGGCGGCATCGGCTGATGTTCCGAGCCATCGGAACCGTCTACGGACGACTACCCGTCCGCGCTCGGATCGAGCCGTACGCGGCCGTGCTCTGGGACATGCGGCGTCGGCACCGACTCGGCCGCCCCTTGGTCTGAGAGAGCAGCGAGGTTGCGGGCCACCGGCCGACCACATTATGTTCGGGCTCTTGTCAGCTGAGGGGAATGGGATATGGCCGAGTCGATCAGGTTGCTGGCCCGGATTCGCGGGCACGGTGGTGTCGAACGCGATAACGCCGATGTCCTGAACGGCGCCTTGGCCGCGTTTCTGGACTTCGGGATCAAGCGCACCAGCATGGGCGAGGTGGCCCGCCGTGGCGGGCTGTCCTTGGCGACCCTGTACCGCCGGTTCGGTGGCAAGACCGACGTGGTCCAGGCGGTGGGGCTCTGGCAGGTGCGCCACCTGCTGGATCAGGCCGACGCCTCGATGCGTCGGCAGGCGGAGGAGGGCGCCAGCGCCGAAGACCAGATTGTCGAACTGTTCGTCGCCTTCGCCCTCGGCCTGCGGGAGAACCCGCTGCTCGACCGCCTGCTCGCCACCGACGCCGCCACCGTGCTGCCCTACCTCACCACCGGCGGGGCGCCGGTGATCGAGCTCGGCCGAGACTTCTTGGCCGAGTTCATCACCCGCCTGCAGGAGGCAGGCAAGCTCCCCGCCTACGACCCGCTACCCGTAGCCGAGTTGGTGGCGCGCACCGCGCTGTCGCTGGTACTGACCAAGCCGACGGTCATCCCGCTCGACGACGAGGTCGCGGCACGCAAGTTCGCCCGCGATCACATCGCCCCCGGATTCCGTCCGCTGGACGTGCGCGCCGCTACCGAAGGGGCCGATACCGAGCCTCGCTAGGCCCCACGCGCGAGGCAGAAACACCGCTCGCCTCGGGTGGATGTGTCATCCACCCGAGGCGCAGCTCACTTACTTGCCGAAGCGGCGTCGACCGCGCGCACCGGCCACGCGCATCGCGTTGCGCATGAATCCGAAGTTCTTCAGGCTGTACGGGTACCAGACCAGTTCGGACTTCTGCGTCGGCAGTGCCGGAGCCGTGATCGCCTGCTTACGGCAGTACTTGCGCACGCCGTCCGCGCCGCCGAAGCGGTACCCGGTGCCGGACTGCCCCCAACCACCGTGGGGCAGCGCGAAGTTGAACAGGTTGATGGTGGCGTCGTTGATATTCACCGCGCCGACGGTCAAGCGCCGTGCGATCGACTGCCCGCGGGACTTGTTGCCCGTCCACACCGACGCCGACAGTCCGTACTCGGAGTCGTTGGCGAGCTTGATCGCCTCGTTCTCATCGGCGACCTTGATGACCGGGATGGTCGGGCCGAAGGTTTCCTCGGTGATGCACGACATCGAATGGTCGACGTCGACCAGCACCGTCGGTTCGAAGAAGTTCCCCTCGCCCGTGGCCTTTCCGCCGGTGAGCGCGCGCGCTCCGCCGGCGATCGCGTCGTCGACGTGGCGGGTGACGATGTCGAGCTGGGCCTGGTTGGCGAGCGGGCCGATGTCGATGTTTCCGCTGCGATCGTCGCGGCCGATCCGCAGCGACTTGACGTGGGTGACCAGCTTGTCGACGAACGCGTCGTACACCGGAGCTTCGACATACACCCGCTCCACCGACACACACAGCTGTCCGGCATTGGTCAGCGCGCCGAAGGCGATGCCATTGGCCGCACGGTCGAGATCGGCGTCGGCGAGCACGATCGCCGGGTCCTTGCCGCCCATCTCGAGGCTGTAGGGCAGCGTGCGTTCCGCGCACGCGACGGCGATGCGGCGCCCGGTGTTGCCGGAGCCGGTGAACTGGATGAAATCAGCGTTCTCGACCACCGCGGCACCGGCGGCTCCGGCGCCGGAGACCACCGTGAACACCGGCGGCGCGCCGATCTCGGCCCAGCCGCGGGCGAGCGCGAGCGGGGTCAGCGGGGTCACCTCCGACGGCTTGAGCAGCACGGCGGCACCCGCGGCGAGCGCCGGAACGAGATCGGAGGCAGGCATGGCGAGGGGAAAGTTCCACGGCGTGATGATGCCGACCACCGGATACGGCGTGTAGGTGGTGGTCAACTTCTTGATCCGCATCAGCGGGGTGTGGGGGCTCACGGCGGTATCGGCGAGAAACTTCGCGGCGTTGCGTGCGTAGTAGCCCAGGAGATCGACAGTGAACGCGACCTCGACCTCGGCCTCCACGCGGGGCTTTCCCGACTCGTCTTGAATCGAATCCGCCAGCTCGTCGGTGTGGTCGAGCACCCAATCCTGCAGCTTGAGCAGCCACTGCTTCCGTCCGGACGCGCTGATCGAAGCCCACCGCGGCTGCGCCTTGCGCAGCGCGGAGGCGGCTGCGGCTACTTCCTCCGGGGTCGACACGGCGACGGTGCCGACCAGTTCTCCGGATGCCGGGTTGCGAACAGCCAGCTCAGTGGCGTCGACGGTGGGTGTTGCGGATTCAGACACATTTTCTCCTGGATAGCCGTATCGGTCTACAGACCACCTTAGACAGAGTGAGATGTTTTGTATATCACTCTGTCACGAGATGGATCATGCTGTTGTGCTGCTGGGTGGGGGAGGGCTCACCGAAGCGGCATCTGGTGACGCCGGTAGCCGGGACGCCCGTCGAGCTGCCGTTCAGGTGCTGCGAGCACCCGGCGCGGAGCTCTGGCCCTGCCCGCGAAAGGAGGGTAGATCGGTCATGTTCATGCGCTATTTCTCGGGCCTCGCGATATTCGGAAAGGTGGCAGCCGTGATTGACTGCCTTATGTTACCGAGCATTCTCTCGTAAACGAAGAGCAAGTGGGACCGAAATGGTGATCAGGCAACCCGTGGCGGCTTTTGCTGGGTTCGCGGCCCACCTTCACTGCCGGGCAGACCATGACGATGAACGTCAAGGGCGCTCCCGACATGGTCGACCACAACGGGACGGCCGGCTGGGGTGTATCGAATCGGCTGATCGACCCACGAGCGCTGCTCGGTCTCGAGATCGCCTGGTTCATGTACAACGGTTCGCACGGCGCGATGGGCGCCACGGCCGACGCCTCGAGTCCGGTGGCAAACGTGCTCGGCGCCGATGTGCCCCACGGCTTCTTCCTGATGGTCAAACGTGCGGGGGCCCTGGTCCCTCGGGTCAAGCTTCTCGACGAGAAGATCTTGGCGCAGGATCACGCCTATGCCGTCCAGCTGGGTGGTGAGTATGTCGATATCTTCAACGACGGTGAGAACGTCGGCACCTTCCGGAATCCTCCGTCGGGTCAGGCCATCGATGTGCTCGGGCTGCCCGCGCCGCTGGCAGGCCAGGTGTGGTTGGACGGCAGTTTCCCGCTGCCCATCCCGGAATACAACGCGCAGCCGCAGACTTTGACGGTGACCAGGTATCGCCAAGGCCCCTTCCGGGTCGACGCCGCTGCTGTAGCGCGGGCCGGTCGGGCGGGCGCGGTCTCCGTCTGCCCGGACTCTGGGGGCTGGATGGATCATCCTTCTACGCGGGCCGCGGTGACCTCTCCGCGCGCGCCGAAGGAACATAGCGAATCCCTGACGGCGCGATCGTTGCCGCCATCCGCAGGCCGGTGGCGTAGGAGCGGAACGCGGCCCGATCTCCCGGTCGCGCTCGCACACCGAGCAGTTCCCTGGTACGAGGATGCAGCAACTCGCGCACGGCAACGGACGGCAGCAGCCGCGGAACCCAGCTGGTCGGACGTAAGACCTCGGGTGCGAGCGTGCGACCGGCAGGGGTGAGACGGAGCTCTTGCGCGCAGGTGCGCTCGAAATAGTCGCCGAAACTCGCCCAGTCCGGTGGCATGGCCCGCGCGGACACCCCGAACCGCAGATACCATTCGCAGCACTCGGCGTACAGGCGCTCGTGGTCGAGATCCGACAGCGGCGAGATGAAGGTATTGATCGCGACCACCAGCGTCTCCACGTAGGTCGCGTGCTGAAAGTGGAACACCTCCGGATTCAGCGCGTGGAAGCGCGTGCCCCGGTCGTCGATTCCACTGATGTGCCCATGAATGTTGACCATGCGGTGCCGCTGGTCCCGTTCGTCATAGGCCATGTCGATCGTTTGCGAGACGGTCCGCGCCTTGTGGTACCACAGCCGCATCGCCATGTGCTCGTCGAGAGCTGTCGCGATGGCCGGGTGCAGAATCTGTAGTCCCACTGCGCGCGGCAACGCGAGCAGGAATCGTCGATCGCCGACGTACCGGCGCAGCAGCGAGGTTTCTCGTTGGCGGTGCATCGATGACTTCCTCAACCGCGCATCCTGCAGTGCGGTGCGGCGGGTAGGGGAAGTGGTGTGGTCATCGTTGACCCCGTTCGAATACAGGCGGCTACTGAGGCAGTGCTGAGAGAATGATTCTTAAAGTCTCTCACTGCCTCGAGCGTCTGTCAACGGTTGATCGGACTTCATGCAGGCGTGAAGAATCAACCTTCCGGTTGGCCGTGAAAACTGTTGTGACACAAAACATGTGGCGATCAATATGTGCTGGTAGTGACTATATTAGCCAAGTCGAATCCCATTGAGGGCTTCGCTTTCGGTCGACCTATCGAAAGAATGCTGATTAACATCGTGCATGTTCTCGGGTGGTCTCACCCCCTGCTGAGGGGCTATACGGCCCGTGTTCTTCGACGCGGTGCCGCTGATTCCCGGAAATCTCGCGCGATTCATTCCGGCCCGGCGCTCCGCGAGTTCGTTCGCGCCGGGCCCGGACTACGATCTCGACGCGGTGCTCACCGAAGCGTTCGACTGCGCCGACGCCGCGTTGCGCGGGCTCGAACTGCCGTGGCCGGTCGTCCACGTCAGCGGGCGTGTCCGCGGCGCGTCGGCCCGGCCGCCCGGCGACCTGATGGAAGGTCTTGCCGCACAGGATCATCTGCTCGAAGCCCAGGCCTACGTCGTGTTCAGCGCACCGGTCGCCGACGACGACACGAATGATCGACGACGCCCGCCACGCGCTGCTGGCCGGGGGCGCGAAGGTCGACGCTCTCTATCAGGGCGCGCACGGATGATCACCGTGCCCGCCGAGAAGGGGAAATGAAATATGCAACCGACAATGCCGTCGAACGTCGCGCGCGGGCAGCGAGGACCGTGCGCGCGTGTGCTGGCCGACGCGTTCACCGACGACGCGATCTGGAACGAACTCCGTCCGCGCTCCACGCGCCGGGCAGGATCGGTCCTCTTGGCGCCGGTCGCGTGGACCCCGGGCGATCGCGCGGTCCTGCGATGATCGAGCGGTTCGCCACGATCGCGATCCGGACACCGAAACTGGTTCTCGCCGTGGCGGGTATCGCGTTCGTGCTGTTCGGTCTGCTCGGTGCGCAGGTCACCGACCGCTTGTCGGCGGGCGGGTTTCTCGACCCCGACGCGGAGTCCTCACGGGCTGAGCAAGCACTGGCTCGCGACTTCGATATCGCGGGAATGCAGCTGATCTTCGCTGTCGAAGCGCCCGGTGACGTACTCACCGGCGCCGGGGCCGATCGCGCGAACGACATCGTGGACGATCTGCGCATCGACGACCGGGTGTTGTCGGTCGATTCGCCGTGGACCGACCCGAACAGCCGTGCCCGGTTGACCGACCGGGACGGACACGTCGGACTGATCGTGGCGGGTCTGGCCGGCGACGACGACCAGGCGCAGAAGACCGCGGCCGACCTGGCCGGCCGATATACCGGGTCCACGGGCGAGATCACCGTCACCGCGGGCGGACAGGCGATGGCGTTCCAGGAGATCAACGAACGCGCCGAGCGCGACCTCGCGTTGGCGGAATCGATCGCGATCCCGCTGACATTTCTGCTGCTGATCTGGTTCCTGCGCAGTGTGGTCGCCGCGGCGATTCCGATCGCGGTGGGAGTGCTGGCCATCGTCGCGACCACCGCGGTGCTGTTCGTGCTGACCTTCGTCATCGACCTGTCGGTCTTCGCGCTCAACATCACCACCGCCCTCGGGCTGGCGCTGGCGATCGACTACTCACTCCTGATCATCGGGCGGTTCCGCGAGGAGATCGCCCGTGGTCACGACCAGCACACCGCGATCGCGCTGGCCATGCGCCGCGGTGGGCGGGCCGTGCTGTTCTCCGGTGTGACGGTGGCGATCGCGTTGATCGGAATGTTGTTCTTCCCGATGAACTTTCTGCGTTCCATCGGGTACGCGGGTGTGGCCGTGGTCGCGCTGTCGGTCGTGCTGGCGCTGACGTGTGTGCCCGCCCTGCTCGCACTCCTCGGTGAGCGGATCACCCGAAAGCCGTTGCGAGAGGCGGCCGCGGTCGAGTCGATGTTCCTGTACCGACTGGCGGTGGTGGTGCAGAAGCACCCCGTTCTCATCGCGCTGCCGGTGCTGGGAATTCTGCTGATCGCCGGGGCGCCGGTGCTGGGACTCCAGGTCGGGTTGCCCGACGATCGAGTCCTGCCCGCCGCCGCGCAGGCACGCCAGGTCGGTGACACGATCCGAGAGCAGTTCGACGCCAATGCCACCGGCACCGTCCACATCATCGTCCACCGCGAAGGTGCCGACACTGCGACGGCCGAGTACGCGGCCGCACTGTCTCGGGTGCGCGAGGTGGATGTAGTGCTCGCGCCGTCGGGGACCTATGCGGGCGGGCAACCGGTGGGACCCGGCGATCCCGGCGCTGCGCGTGCCGATAGCACCCATCTGACGATCGCCACCTCACTCGATCCGTACTCACCTGCCGCCGCACGGCAACTCGACGAGCTCGGTGCGGTCGCGCCACCCGGTGACGCGGTGTTCGGCGGTTTGGCTCAACAGAAGCGCGACACGGCAGCCGGGATCGCGGCTGCCTTCCCGAAAGCCCTGGCCTGGATCGCTGTCACCACGTTCATCCTGCTGATGTTGCTGACCGGCAGCCTCCTGCTGCCGTTGAAGGCGCTGGCACTCAACGTCCTCTCGCTCACGGCGACCTTCGGTGCGTTGGTCTGGGTGTTCCAGTCGGGACACCTCGGTGGATTCGGCACTGAGATCACCGGTTTCACCGTCGCCACGGTCCCGGTCCTGCTGTTCTGTGTGGCGTTCGGGCTGTCGATGGACTACGAGGTCTTCCTGCTCGCGCGCTTCACCGAGGAATGGGAGAGCTCCGGGCACACCAGGGCCGACAACGATCGGGCAGTCGCGGTCGGGCTCGCCCGTTCCGGGCAGGTTGTGACCGCGGCGGCGGCGATGATGATCGTGATCTTCGCGGCGATCGCGACGAGCGGGGTCACCATCATGCGCATGCTCGGCATCGGATTGACGCTCGCTGTACTGGTGGACGCCACGTTGATCCGTATGATTCTGGTCCCCGCCTTCATGCGACTGGCGGGCACCTGGAACTGGTGGGTACCGCGCGGGGCGCGGCCGTTCCTCGAGAAGGTTCGGCTGCGCGAATAGTGTCGATCGCCCAGGTAGCGCCGGCCCCTGCTCCTGCGCTACCTGGGTGCGACCCGTCTCGAACGAGGGTCAGGCGCTCAGCGCCTGCCAGATCATCACGGCCGTCGCGGCGTCCATCACCAAGTGCGGGAACAATGCCCGCGCCGGTCGCCGATGGGTGATCTGCCACGTCAGTGCGCCGAGCGTGACGACGGCATCGAGGGTGAAGATCGCCACGAATGCCCAGCCGAGCAACGGGACCGGCAGCTGGTTCTCCGCTCCACCGTGGACATGGTGGTGGTGCTGCTGCCCCAGGGTCGCGTAGAGCATCGCGAACGCGGCCACACAGTGATAGATCGCGGCGCCGACGTCGTCGGTGCGGCGACCGATCGCGATCACGACCCAGACCGACATCGCCAGCACCGAGAAGACGGCACGCCAGACCGTGGCGGGCAGGCCTCCACCTGCCGGCGTCCACATCACCGCCATCGCGACGAGCATGACGACATGGGCGAGTTCGGTTGCCCGACCGCCGTATCGACTGTTCGTCGGTGTGCCGGAACGGGCGTCGACCGCCGCGACGAGCGCGGCGGTCGAACACAGGCCGATCGCGATCCCGCCCACCGGTCCGGGTAGTGCGTGGTTCACCGCGCTCAGACGGGGCTGACGCGCACGACGTGGCGTCCGCCGAGGTCCACCGCCGACGCGGTCGGCTCAGTGATCAGTTGCTGCCGGGCACCTGCGCGCGATGTCGTCGCGCCACTGCGTCGAATCGCGCACGTACCACGCGGCGCTGTCACCGTCGAAGCTCACGCTGACCAGCGGGCGACCGATCGATTTTCCGGCGTGGGAGTGCACGAGATCCACCGACGTGATCGAGGCGAGCGGAATCTCCAGCGCGTCATCCGAGCCCGCTCGACGGAACCACAGGCGTGTCTCGGTCAGTACGAGTGCGCCGTTGCCGCGCACCTGCCGCCCACCCTTCGAGCCTCGCCCGAAGTAGTTGGCGACGGGGTCGCTACGCACGGCTTCGCCGGGTGCGAAGTTCTCCGCGATGGCCGCCTCGGCTGTCCGGCGGATGGCGCGAAGGATGAATCGGGTGACGAGCATGATGACCGCGAGTGCCACGGCCACGATGACGAGGACCATGGAGACGATCCAGCCGACAGTCATGGAAGCAGTGTAATGCTGCCTCGCTCAGGGCTCGATCGAGTTGGGCCGGACACAGATTCGTATCCCGCCCCGGCGGCGAACTGCTCTGGCGGGCGCGCTCTGATCTTCGTCCTCATCAGTCGTCTGACGCCACGTCGGAGGGTCGACGACGGTCGGTCGTGTATCGGCCGGTGGCCACGTCGTCCATCCGGCAGCGGCTGCATGTTCTGCGACAGATCTTCCCCAGTTCCACATCTTTCGCTCCTCCCCAGAGCTCATATGGATCTCGACCAGGCTATCCGGGGAGTGCTGTGGTGCGCTAACGATTTTCGGGGTGGGGAGAACTGGTTGACGCCACCTTCGGTGCTGTGGTCGGTGGATGTGCGAGCGACGGAGTCGGACGCGTCGACTTCGTCGGGGGCCGAGTCGATGTGGTCGTCGGTGACGCGGGTGTTGTCGACACCACTTGCGTGGTGGATGTCGTGGTCGGGCGGGTCGGAATCGTGGTTGTCGTGGTGGTGGTCGGCACCGTGCTGGTCGAGGGATCAGCCGACACCGTCACCGTGCTCGGATCGGCTGTCACCGTGACCGTCGACGTATCCGTCGGGGTCATGATGGCGGTCACCGTGGAGATCGAGGTCGAGGCGACCGTGCTCGGGTGTTGGGTACCGGACGTGTCCGGAGCCGGAAGGCTCACCGTGGCAGAGAAACTCGCGCTCACCGATATCGCCGCCGAGTTCTCGGGCGAGGCATCCGTGGTCACGGCCGCCGGCGTTTCCGGCACAGGGGCCGTGCTCGTGGCAGAGTCGGTGGCATCGGCGGTCGATTGGGCGGTCCCGGGAACGGTAGCCGTGTCGGCGGTCGAGATGTCGCTCGGTACGGTGACCTCGCTCGGTAGGACATATGTCGTGCTCGTCTCCGTCAGGCCGGTCTGGCTCGGGACGGCGCTGTACTCGGAAGTGTTTATTGTCGATTCGGACGAGAGCGGCTCCGCATTGTTCGTTCGCAGAGGCGGACTCGAATCCGCCCTTACCATGAGCGTTATCCCGATCGCGGTGGTGACCAACGCAGTCGCCACGCCCGCATACGACGTCTGCCGCCGGAACCGATCGGGCGATGGCGGCGCGGCGCTGTTGTCGACGGTTCGCATTCAACTCCTGCTTTCTCCCTCGCGACGCGCCGGGAACTTATGTGATCGAGACTTTCGGGGTCGCGAGTAGGGATCCACTTCGCGTAGCTGTTTCGAATGGATTCGTTGCAGCTCGCCCGCTCTGGTGAGAAAGTCGGCGATTATTTCGAGTTCGGTGGAATCGTAATAACTCAGCAGCATCTTGTAGCTCTCGACGATCATGGGTACGACGAGTTCCTGTATGCGGTGGGCTGCGAGTTCGGTGGCCACCACAATGACGCGACGACGATCGGTCGGGTGCAGCGAGCGGGCGATATAGCCCTGCTTCTCCAGGCGGTTGAGCATGATCGTGACGCCGGCAGCGGTGAGGCCGAGCCGTTCGGCCAGCGTTCCCGGCGTCGTGGACTTTTCTTCCCCGAGCAGGACGATTTCCAGTGCACGCCGATCGGTCTCGTTCACGCCGAGCACTCGGACCAATTCCCGGATCAGATCATCGACGGTTCCGTGATAGAACTCCAGCGCCCTCTTGAGCTCGACCGAGATCCGGGCGGGTTCGCTTGTCGTCGGGCACACAGGCTTTCCCATCGATCACTTGAAACAGAGAACCGCTCAGCAGAGGTCACCGATCAGGGAGCCCTCGGTTGTCGAGCGCCCGATTCGGCCCCGGGGAGTCAGAGAGATCGGTGGTCTCGATGGATGGCATCTCGGCTCCTGTCGAACATCACGAAAGCGGCACCGCACCGGCCGACGAAGCGAAACGTGGCTGTGTCAGACATGCACTGTACGACACGGCGGCCGATGCGATACTGCGCATCGAATTATTCGTTCGAGGTGGCAGTAACAACGTCAAACCTGAAGCGTGGCAACCACTATCGGCATCAGTGGTCACCAGCTCCGGATGGACCGGGTTGCTGGCACAACCCGGTCCGCGTGTTCACCACAGGCACCGGCGGATACCGGCAGTCGTGCTGTGGCGCCTGTCGGCGGGCTTAGGTGACAGATGTGGTCGTGAGGGTCGGGGACGGGTTGGGGTAGCACGAGGTCGCGACGTTGCCGACAAAGGAGACGTTGGTCGTCATGGTCATGCCGGGACTGGTGTAACTGGTCCCGGCGTACTTGCTGGTGATCGATGTTCCGGCGGCGCCCGCGGTGACATTGATGGTCACCGCGGGCGGGGTGAAGCTGGTACCGCCGGCAATCGGACCCGGCACGGTCAGCACGACATTCCCGCCTGACGTGGCGACGGTGCCTGCCACGGTGCCCCCGGAGGCGGTGGCCGAGACCAAGGTCGAATTCGCCGGAGTCGGAATGGTCATTTTCAGGTTGCTGATGTTGTTCACGGTGAAGCCGGCGGCCGAACTGGGAACCGACGAGGCGCCCGGTGTGATGGTGATGGCCACCGCGGAGCCCGACGCCGCGGAGCCCGGTGCGGTGCCGGTGACCGATGTGGTCATACTCGAGGTTTGGCCGATGCCGAAGACGGTGCCTTTACAGCTCCAGTTCACGCTGATGGGGGCGGCATTTGCCGGTGCGGCCAAACAGAAGACGGTGGCGACGGCCACCGGAGCGATAAGGCCGGCACGAAACAGGGACGAGGTCGATCTCATGGCGAACTCCAGAAATGTCGAGCAGCGGTATGACGAGAAGTCGAACCGCAAAATGGGTGTTCAAAAAATATAACCTGTTCTCGCATTTCTGTGGTTGAAATCGTCAATAGAAGAGTGCTGAAAATATCATTATCCGCTATTAGATATTTACTCCGGATAGTTAATTCCGGAAAAGTTTCTACGTGGTCCGTCGCTAAATAAATAGTCGGGCGATACGTATGCCGTCATCAGGCTCGGACGCGATTCACGCGTTCCCGATGAGAGGGAGGATGTGCGGGCGGTGACATCGTCGCGGTCGTACGGTGGTGGTCACGGGTAGAGGCGAGGACGCGGTGCCGTGGTGGTGCGTCCGTGACTCTCCCGCGTAGTGACGTAGCGATCGAACAAGGGAGCTCCATGTCCACAGCCCTGCGCCCCGATGACATTGCCCGGCAGCTCGCGCGGTTGGCGGCGACAGAGTCGATCATCGCGCTCAAACACCGCTACTTCCGGGCCTGCGACGCCAAGGATCCCGTCGGGTTCCGCGACTGCTTCGTCGCGGTCGGCTCGGTGCTGGACTACGGCCACCTCGGAGTCATGGATGCCGACGGCATGGCCGCGGTCTTCGCTTCGATCGCGTTGCGGCAGGTGGACGGCAAGCGCACGATCCTCGATATGCACCACGGTGTGCACCCCGACATCACGGTGGGGGAGGACGGCACTGCGAGCGGTCGGTGGACGCTGCGCTTCCGTCAGGTCGACCTGGTCGAACGCACCGAAACCGTTGCCACCGGCGAATACACCGACGAGTACCGGGTGCAGGACGGGCACTGGAAGATTGCGACCTGCCGGTTTCACCAGTTGTGGGCGATCACCAGACCGCTCGACGACGCCTGTCGAATCACGCAGTAGGAGCGGACCGATCGATGATCAGCCGAGCTCCTTCAGCTCGCGCTCGATCGCTGCCGCCGCGTGATGCATCCCGGTGCCGCGCAGTTGCTCGATCCGGTTGTGTACCCGGTCGATGCCGTAGGACCGCACGACGTCGGCGATACCGACTCTGCCGCACGGAGCGGAGGCGAATCTTGCGGCTGTGTCACTCATTCTCATTGCAACCCCCAATCGGGAATCCGTACCGATTCCCTTCTGGAGCCTAACGTGTTGCACGTGCATCTGCACGTGCAAAGCATCGGACTGTGCCATGTAACAGGTTGTGGCACACTCGGCTTCGCGAAGTTCGATGCTGACAGGAGTGGCCGTGAGTGAGGATGTGACCGCCGTCGTCGGTGCCTGCACCGGGCCGGATCCGGATGAAGACCCTGCTCTGCTGCGTCGGGTACTCGGTGTGCGTCTGCGGCGGTTGCGTGAGGCGGCCGGTATCAGCGGGGACGCGGCAGGCCGGATGATTCGTGCCTCACATTCCAAGATCAGTCGCCTCGAGGCCGGTCGGGTCAGCTTCCGGGTGGCCGACGTCGACGATCTGCTGACCGCGTACGGGGTGCGTGATGCCGATCTGCGGGACGAATACCGGCTCCTGGTGCAGCGGGCCAACGGGACCGGACGTTGGCAGGCCGGTCCGGATCTGACGGTCGCGCGACCGGACACCTACCTGGCACTCGAGGACGCCGCCGCGCTGATCCGTTGCTACGCACCGAACTTGATGCCCGAATTGGTGTGGACGCCCTCCTACGCGCACACGATCTTCGCGATCGCCGATCAGCAACCGGCCGCGGAGATCCAGCACCGCATCGAAGTGCTGGCCCGACGGCAACGACTGCTCACCCGCGCGGATCCACCGCGGGCGTGGTTCGTCATCGAGGAGGCCGCCTTGCGTCGACCGATCGGTGGGGCCGTGATCTGGCAGGCGCAGCTCGAGCACCTCGCCGAGTTGGCCGAGCGCCCCAATATCACCGTGCAGGTGCTGCCCGATCACATCGGCGGCCCAGCCATCAGCGCGACCCCCTTCACCATGTTGCGGTTCGCGGCGCCCGAGTTGAGCGATATCGCGCACTTTCTGCACCTGTCCGGCCCCCAGTTCCTCGAGAAGCCCGGCGAGCTGGACCGATTCAACGCGGTCTGGGATCGGCTCTGTGTCTGTGCTCTTCCGCCCGGGCGGACCGCTGAGCTGTTGGACACGCTGCGAACGAGTCCCGCTACTGTCGACCCCTCCTTCTAGCGAACCCGACAAGAACAGAGATCTGATGTCAGACAACGCCTTCGGTGCCCCACTGCCCACCGACGTCGACACCACCATCGCCCACGAAGCCCGCGTCTACGACTACTGGCTCGGGGGCAAGGACAACTACCCGGCGGACCGGGCGCTCGGCGACGCCATCGGTGAGCACGTCCCTGCCATCAAGACGATGGCGCGCGCCAACCGCGCCTTCCTCGGTCGTGCGGTCCGGCATCTGGTCGCCGACGCCGGGATCACCCAGTTCCTCGATATCGGCACCGGAATACCCACGGCCGGAAACACGCACGAGGTCGCCCAGCAGCTCGATCCCAACGCGCGGGTCGTCTACGTGGACAAAGATCCGATCGTGCTCGCCCACGCCCGGGCGTTGATGGACAGCACTCCGCAAGGTCGCACCCGATTCATTCACGCGGACCTGCACGACCCGAAGTCCATCCTCGACCACCCCGACATCGCCGACACCCTCGACCTGAACGAACCGGTCGCCATCATGCTCGTCGCGATCATGATGTACTTCGCCGACAGTGACCGTCCCCAGGACATCATCGCCACGCTGCTCGATGCCGTCCCCTCCGGTAGCTACGTCGTGATCACGCACCCCACCGCGGATTTCGCACCGGAGGCGATGGCCGGAGTCAAGGCCGCCGCGGAAGCGTCGGGGATCTCCTTCAACCCGCGGAGCAACGCCGAAACCGGTGAGCTGTTCACCGGAACCACTCTCATCGAACCGGGTCTGGTCCCCGTCGCCGCGTGGCGACCCGAACTCGTCGACCGCCCCGTCGCCGTCGCCGAGGCCGAAAGTGCTTGGTACTGGGCGGGTATCGGCCGCAAGCCCTGAGTCCTGGACCAGCTGTCGAGCGATAGCGAGGAGACGCGAGGAGGTCTATCCCCAAGTACGCCGTGTCGCGGGCATCTCGGAGTTCCCCGTTGCTTCCGGCACCACGCCGAGTACCTGGTGGATCCCGAGTCCGCCGTCCTCGAAGCCCAAGGCGGAGGCGGCCATATAGAGCCGCCAGATTCGTGCCCGCCCTTCGCCGACGAGTGAGACCGCTTGTTCCCAAGCGTTTTCCAGATTCGCGACCCATTGGCGAAGGGTCAGCGCGTAGTGCTCGCGCAGGGCCTCGACGTCACGCACCTCGAAGCCGGCGCGTTCCATTGCCAGGACGACTTCGCCCACATCGACGAGTTCGCCGTCCGGGAAGACATAGCGCCCTATGAAGGATCGATTGCTGATGACGGAGCCGCCTGGCGAGGAGATGGCGTGGTTGAGCAGCCGTCCGTGTGGACGCAGCAGTGCGCGCAGGGTATCGAAGTACTCCGCGGCACGCTTGGAGCCGACATGTTCGAACATTCCGATGGAGGAGATGGCGTCGAACTCTTCGCCGCGCAGGTCCCGATAGTCGGTGAGCCTGATCTCGACACTGTCGGCGAGCCCCGCCTCGGCGACTCGTTTGCGGGCCAGTTCCACCTGGGCACTGCTGATGGTGACGCCGACGACCTGCGCCCCATAGGTCGACGCCGCGTGCATCGCCATGGACCCCCAGCCGCAGCCCACGTCGAGCAGGCGCATCCCCGACCGCTCGGCCAACCCCAGTTTGCGGCAGATCAGGTCGTGCTTGGCGCTCTGGGCTTGCTCCAGTGAGCCGTCGTCGTCGGGCACGAACCGCGCGCAGGAGTAGGTCATGCTCGATCCGAGCACCAGCCGGTAGAAATCGTTGCTGACGTCGTAGTGATGACTGATCGCCGCCGCGTCGCGGCGTTTGGTGTGCAAGGCTCCGCGCGCTGGTCGCGCTTCCTCCGGTGGTGGTGACGGGCGGCGCCCGAGCACCCCGAGTTGCCGTGCCGCGCCGATGGCCTGCCAGGCCGCACCGAGGCCGAGGCGGGCGTCGTTCGGCGCGGTCGACTGGAGTGCTCTGAGCATTCTGAAGATGTCGCCGTCGAGGTCGACCGTGCCGGCGACGAACGCGCGCGCTACGCCGAGCTCGCCAGGTGCCCAGACGAGGTGGCGCAGCGCGTCCTCGGATCGCACGCGCATCGTGCCGGGGCTGTCACCGTCGGGTTGGATCGTGCTGCCGTCCCAGAATTCGAATCCCACCGCGGGATGCGGGCCGAGGGTGGCTCGCAGCAGAGGTTCGAACGCGGCGGAGATCGCGGCCTTGTTACCCATTCGTCCACTATGGGCCGCGTCGTGCTGCCTGCGTGGGAACGACGCGTGTTCATCTTCGGTGACCGCCTACCGTGGCGCGCTGATCGGTCACCCCGCCGATGCGCCTGCTTCGATCAGGGCGAGTCCAGCACGCTCGCCGGGACGCCATAGGGGAGAAAGCGCACCCGACGGCGGTCGTCGGTGTTGTCGCGGTGGGCGCGTAAGGCCTCCAGCTCATTGGGAAAGACCTGGTCGATCCTGGCCTGACCGGCATCGTCGGCGGTGTAGATCGCCCACACTCCGCTGCCGGTCTCGCCGGTGGTTTCGCCCTCGGGTGCTGTCGACGGTGGGCGTTGCGGCTGGACGAACTGTCCGAGCAGCGAGGACAGTGCGCCGACGCCGACCTGATCTATCCGATCCAGGTAGCCGCCTGCCTTCCCGAACAGGTCGCTGAGCTCGGCGCCCGTCCCGCGCAGTGCACGTTCGAAATCTTCCGGATCGATGCCGAATGGCCCGGTGTTTGCCATCGCGTGTCCTCCTGAGGACGAGTTGGCGTGTCTGTCCACAGTGTCCTCGCGAAATGGCCGCTTCGCCACGATGGCGCTCGGCTGTGCGCGCGTCGCGTCACCGACATATCCGCGGGGCTCGTAGGTTGATCACAGCAGCCGTAGCACTTCCACCACGAGAAGGGGCTCACACGTTGTCGAATCTCGAGTTCGCCGTCGCCGCCGGCATCCTCACCGCTTTCCTGGCCGCGGGCACCGTCTCCGCTCAACCATCGGCACCGATCCTGCGGCACCAACACAGTGAGGTCGCCGGGAACGAAAACATCGCCGAGTTCGCTCCTGCTGGGGACAAGGACGAAAGTGCCGACGATCCAGGGAGCGAAGGTAAGGGCAAGGGCAAAGGTAAGAGTGAGGGTAAAGGGAAAGGGAAAGGCAAAGGAAAGAAGAGCGGCGACTGAATACGCCAGGCCCACTGAGTGTTTCGGGACGAGCCGCGAGTCGGAGCCGAGCGCAGGGCCCGATGGGTGATAATCGCCGCGAAAGCTCGGCAGGTGCCGGGCGGTGGCGGGAGGCGGATCGATGACCGCGATCGGATTGGTCTTCACCGGAGTGGCTGTGCTGCTGCACGGCTACATCTTCGTGATGGAGTCACTGCAATGGACGGCGCCGCGGACGCGAGCGACGTTCGGGATGTCGGCCGCGGAGGCGGAGGCCACCAAGGAAATGGCCTTCAATCAGGGGTTCTACAATCTTTTCCTGGCCGTTGTCACGGCGATCGGGATGGGGTTCACCGCGTTCGGCGACAAGGGAATCGGGCTGGCGCTGGTGCTGGCCGGGGCCGGGTCGATGGTGGCGGCGGGTGTGGTGCTGCTGGCGTCGTCACCAGGTAGGGCGCGTCCGGCACTGATCCAGTTGCTTCCTCCGCTGATCGGCTGTGTCGCCTTGGTGATCGCCCGGCTCTGAGCACGATCGGTATTCACCCGGCAGCTGTCCCGTTATGGGATCTGCGCTGTGTCGGGGACGAGGACGATGCGCACGCCCTGGGTGAGTACCGAGGTCGCGGTGAGCCCGAACAGTGTTCGGAAGGTGTCGCTGAAATGGCTGGCCGAAGCGAACCCCGCGTCGGCCGCGGCGCGGGTCAGGTCGACGCCCTCGGCGACGGCACCTGCGACCGACAACAGCCGTGCCCACAGGCGGTAGCGCCGGAAACTGGTCCCGGCGTCGGCCGAGAACAGGTGCAGGAAACGGGAAGTGGAGATCCCGAGGTCGGCGGCCAACTCGGCGGCGCCCGCCTGCCCGGCGGGATCGTCGACGATCGTGTTCATCACCGCTCGGATCCGTTCGTCGATCGTCGCCGGTGCCTCGGCGCCCGCGATGATCCGGCGCAGCTCTCGAGGGTCCGGTGGGTCGGGTCGATTCAGGTAGGCGGTCAAGGTCGCTTCGTCGCGGTGTCTCGCCGCCACGGGCGTCGGCGGTTCGCTCATCGCGGCTCGCAGGCGGGCAGCCGCCGCCGAGCGGGGATCGAGATAGTAGAACAGGACGCGTCCTTCGGATTCGAGTTTGTGGGCCGTGCGTGCCGGAATCAATACGCTGCGCCGCCGCCGCTCACCGTCGGATGTGCGAACGGTGAGCATCTCGTCGACGCCGAGAACGAAGCACTGAACCGGTGTCGAATGCGTGTCCAGCTGGAACGACGGGCCCAGGAACGCCGCGTGGCCCTGCCAGAGCCACAGGGTGCGCTCGCCCGGTTCGACTGTCATAGGCGTGATCATCGCAGTTCAGGCGACACCGAGCACCAGCGCGGCGCCCGCGAGCTCGACCACGCAGTAGAACCAGATCGGATAGAAGCGGACCCCGCTGTCGACCAGCCTCGAGATGACCCGTCCACCCGCCATCCCGGCCAACGCGAACCCCACTGTCAACGCTGCCCCGGTCCGCAGTTCGTCGGCACCGAACGCAGACCAGAACAACACCCCTGCCACAGCCAGACCGAAACCGCCGTACACGGCGCGAATCTCCGACCGGCCCGCCGCTGTCGGCGCCGAGAGTCCGAACGGCCGCACCAGCGCGGCAGGGGCGGCCAGCGCATACAGTCCCATCCCCACGAACAGCACACCGACAAGGCACAGCACCACGGTTCTCATCGACTTGCCACCACCGAGCGCCCCTGCTCGACAGCGTGCTCATCCCGGAGCAGCGCGGCGCCGGCTCCGAGCATTATCAGGCCCGCGATGTCGACAGCTGCCACCCGCATCAGCCCCGGGCCCACCGAACCGTCGGCGATGACCAGGGCGAGAAAGCTGCCGAAGCTGATCGCGTTGGCGCCTATCGCGATCGGTCGCAGCGCGGGCCGAAAGACCGCCACCACCAGAATGACACCGACGATGGCGAACAGTACGGCCCGATGTCGCAGCACTACCTCGAGATCGGGCCCCGCCGGAGTTATGCCATAGGCCGCGTACATTCCCTGCGGTGCGATCGCACCGACGGCGGGTGCGGTATTGAGCAACCCCACGGCCGCCAACAAGGCCGGCCCAGCATGTCGTCGCATAGTTTCTCCTCGGATCGTCGTCTGGCGATCCTCACACCCGGTGCAACGTCGGCGCTTCCGAAAACCTGCTGGGGCCGGTGATCGGGGGGTTCAGCCGTCGAGCAGGTGCGGTAGGCCGGCGCGGAAGCGATCCGCATCGATGGCTTTGGCGGTAGCGAACGCCGGCAGCGAGACCAGCGGGAAGATCTGGGCGCGGGGGCTCGGGTCGTCGGCGGAATCGAGGATGGCGTTGGCGGCGGCGCGACCGGATTCGTTGGCACCTTCCATGGTGGCCAGGTCGATGTGGTTGCGGACGTGGTCGCCGCCGAAGTAGAGATTCGGTATGGCGCAGTGCGCGTCGGGGCGATGGTCGTAGGAGCCGACCGTGTTGACCAGCAGCGGGGTCTGGTTATGGATGGCGCCGCCGGACCAGGTGATGCCGGGGTCGAGGTGCCAGGAATGGATGTCCTCGTCGCGGAGCCAGTCGGTGCCGGTGTTGAGCCAGGTTTTGAGCTGGGCCCAGGTCTCGGTGGCGATTTCGGATGCGCTGCACTCCTTGGCGGTGCGGCCGAAGTGGATTCCGGGGGTGTCCCAGTCGGAGATGTCGACCGAGAGGCATTCCAGCACCGAGCCGTCGCCGTAGGTGGCGGGGAAATCGCCCACCCACATGGGGGCTTGGCGCAGGGCGGTGAGCGCCCAGGGGGAGCCGAGCGCGGCGATGTGTCCTTCGGGGATGTCGGTCGTGCGGCGAAGGTAGAACTGGATGCCGACCATCCAGTCGGTGACCAGATTGCGCAGGCCGCCCAGGCGCGGATCGGCGTCGATGATGTCGTCGTCGAGGAGATCGACGGCGCGGTCGACCGGCATGGCGCACAGATAGTGGTCGGCTGTCACCGTCGTGGTTCCACTCGTTCCGCGCACTGTCGCCGAGGCGATGCGACCTCCGGCCAGCTGCAACGCGGCGAGCCCCTGTCCCATGACGAAGCGGACACCGAGCGATCGGAGGTACCCGACCCATGGATCGATCCACGCGATGTTGGTCGGGCGGTTGAGGATACGGTCCACGCCACCGGAGAACTGCGGGATCGTGCCGGACGCGGCGAGGACGAGTGCTTCGCCGATCGTGCCGATGGTGCGGGCCGAACTGGTCTGTGGTTTCGCGGCGACGGTGATCCGGGTGAGCGCGTTCACCAGATACTTCCGGTACGCGGGCGACTTCCCCTCGGCGTGCATGATCTGTTCCCAGGTCACGTATTCCCACTGGCCGAAGCGCCGTTCGGTGCTGGAGGTGAACCACACGACCATCTGTTTGGCGAAGAACGCCAGCTCGTGCGGCGGCAGGTCGGGGATGAAGCCGAGCGCGCCGATGATGCTGTTCTGCACCAGCTCCGGCGTGATCTGGCTCATTCCACCGAGCTCGACCGGCGCGAAGATCGGCGGGAGGTCCTGGAATCCGGCGACCGTACCCTCGACCCGCACCAGGTTGTCGCGCACGCCGTTCGGATTGCCGGGGAACGGGATTCGGCTCATCGTGTCGGGTACGTGCTGATAGCAGCCGGGGAAGAAGCGGAATCCGTGCTCACCCGGCAGTTCCTGACGACCGGGCGACGCCGTCCCCGGCACACCCATGCTGCGAGCCTTGCCGCCGAGGAACGCGGGTTCGTAAACGGTGACGTCGTATCCGCGCTCGACCAGTTCGTGCGCCGCGCTCAGACCGGCCATGCCGCCGCCGAATATCGCCACCGCCTTACCGCCGGAGCGCAACAGTGGTGAGCGCCGCACGCTCGGAGCGGCGGTAACGCTCGGAGCGGCGACGGCTAGTGCGGCTCCGGCGACGAGTCCGGCACGCAACGCGGTGCGCCGGGTGATCGGTGCTGACAACGGTGTCGGCTGATCAGGCATGGTGTTCTCCTGGACCTGCGGTGGTGAGGGTGGAGCGCGGCGCGGACGGTGCCGCGTCGTGTGGTGTGGTGCCACGCAACGTTGTTCGCGTGGTGCGCCATTCGCTGGTGGAGTCGCGGATCTCGCGCGCCACGTCGGTGAGGAGGTCGGGCAGATGCGCTCGTTGATGGCGCAGTGCGCGGACCACGAGGCCCAGCGCGCGGGACGGGGTGTACAGCTCGGCGGGGCGGTGGGTGCGGGAGAAGATGCCCGCGGTGATCCGCGCCAGTTCCGGATCGTCGGCGGCGGTGCGGTAGAGCTCGATCTCCAAGGGCCGCATGGTCTCACCGCGTGCCAGCCGATTGGTCCAGTGGAAGATCTCGCGGCACTCGATGACGCGACGGCGCTCCCACTGCGCCAGTGCCGCATCGAGTGCGCGCGGATCATCGACAACGTCGGCGACCGATTCGGCGAGTGTGCGTCCGTAGTGCAGTGCGTCGCGGATGCCCTGCGCGGTGACCGGATCCTTGAAATGCCCGGAGTCGCCGGGCAATGCCCACCCGGGGCCCGCGGAGCGCCGGAAGTACGAGGCGATGCCAGTAGCTGAACGGACCCTGCCCACCCGCTCACAGCCGCTCAGCCGGTCGGTCAGGTCCGGAATCCGGGCGAGGGCCTCGGTGTAGCGGCGTTCGGCCTCGCCGGGGCCGCGTCCGGGTTCGCTGACCGAAGGCGGCTGCACCAGGCTGAGCACCAGGCCGTCATCGCACGGGAAGGCTGTGCCGAGGTCGGCGCCTACCCGCCACTGGGCGGCGATGTGGCGGTGGGTGTCGGCGGTGTCTCGCCAGTAGGCGAAGTAGCAGTCGCGCCCGCTCGGCACGGTGAGAAACGGTTGCTCGGCGCCCACCGCGCGGGCGATGGTACTGCGCCGTCCGTCGGCGCCGACGACCAACGCGGCGCGGATCTCCACGATCGCGCCCGCGGCGTCGAGATAACGCACACCGGCGCAACGGTTTTCGTCCCACAGCACTGCGGTGACCCGACAGCGCGCCCGCACCTCGGCGCCGGCGGCTACCGCGGTGCCCAGCAGTGCGGCGTCGAGCCCGGTGCGACGCACGCACATCGCGTAGTCGATGCCGTCGACCGGGGGAAAGGGGGAGCCGATGCCGTAGCCGGCGCCCTGTGCGTAGGCCCTCGTCAGGCGCGGCGCACCGAGCGCTTCGACGGCCGCCAACGCGTCGAGGCGCTGAAGTTCGGCCAGTCCGCCCGGCCAGAGCAGGTGGGTGGACAGCGTGTCCGAGGGCAATGTGGCGGCATCGAGCACGACGACGCTGCGCCCCGCCCTCGCCAGGGTCGCCGCGGTGGCCGATCCCGCGCAGCGCGCGCCGACCACGACGACGTCGGCCCGTTCGACCGTGGTGGCAGCGGAATCGACCATGGGAACTACCTCGGTCACTAAGTCTCGGACAGTGTGTCCGATTGATGATGAGGTTGGCCGAGTACAGGTGTCAATAGTGAACCTGGACAGGGGGATTGGCGTGGCCTGGACCACGCCGACGCGGCGGCGCGCCGCGCTGCGGGCACAATGGGCACATGGTCAATGCCAGCGCACCAGTTGCTGCCTCGGCGACGGATCGCCGATGCCCTCGCTGACCCGTGTCCCGCGATCGGCGCGCAAACCCGCCGACGATCGGCGGGCCGAATTCGAGCGTCGCGTCCTGGCCGCGGTCGAAGACCTGCTCGCCGACGGAACGCCGTTCACCGAGATCGCCGTGCAGAAGATCGCCGCGGCCTCGGGGTCGGCCAGGTCCACCTTCTACCGCTACTTTCCGGACAAGAGCAGGCTGCTGATCCGGATGGCCGAGCTGGCCACCACCGATCTGTTCGCGGCGGCGGAGATGTGGTGGAGTGCCGAGCACACCGATCAGCAGACCGGGGTCGTCGGTGCCATGCGCGCGATGATCGGCGGCTTCCGTGATCATCGCTATCTTTTGCTCGCCCTCACCGAAGTCGGTTCCTACGACCGGGAAGTCGGTGCCTACTGGCGTTCGAGGGTGGCGACGTTCGCCGAACTGGTCCGTGCGCGGCTGGAGGCCGAACAGCGTGAAGGCCACATCGCGCAGCGGCTCGACCCGCGGGCCACCGCGCTGGTTCTCACATCGATGGTCGAACGCACGATCTCGGTCGCTTTCGCCGTCGAAACCGGTATCGGCGAAGAGGAATTGGCCGATTCGCTCGGACGCGCGATCTGGCTCGTCATCTACGGTGACGCGCCGTAGCTCGCGCCTACCTCCGTCGTTCGTCGAGCCGGCCCCCGGCGACGCGCGGCAGGAGCGAAGCTCGCCGCTTCGGTCGTTGCGGGGCGTCGCCGGAGGCGTCGGATTCCTGCGACGAGATAACCCGTCAGCAGACAGCAGGGCATCGAGACCTCGTCAGCGCCGTATCGAGCGGACGGCGGGATCGGGCGCGAACGAGGTCAAGCCGACCTCGCGGTACTTGCCGACCAGTTGCTGATACTTGCGGCGATTGCGTGCCATGGGGGAGTCGGTGACTGCCGCGGGCAGCCGGGCGAAGGCGATCCGCAGTATCGCGCTGAGGAGCCGGAATTCCCGATCCTGGCGGCTGGTCCACGTGATCGGCATCTTCGCGCGGACCTCGGGATGCATGATGCCGCAGCCGAGGATCATCGCGAGATGGCCGAGGACGGGCGCGCCCAGCCGCCACAGCGGTTCGGTGACGGCGGGGAGGAAATACGGTCGCACCGAGCGTCGCACCTCGGTGGTGGCGGCCTCGAGGGCCGGGGTCATGCGCAGCTCGGCGACCATCCGGTCGTAGTGGGCGACCAGCTCGGTGTAGTCGGCGATGGGCGCCGAATTGCCCGGCAGGTGCAGCCCGCTCGTCTTGTGGAGGTACTGCTCCCAGATCGCCTGGTTGTCCGCCGCCGACGGGGTGTCGCCGGTGAGCACCACGTAGGCGCTGCGCTGGACGAAGAAGGTGGAGTAGAGGATCCAGTTCCACGCGTGCGGGTTGAGCGCGGAATAGCGCTCACCGTCGGGGCCGACGCCCTTGACGTCGCGGTGCAGCAGCATCAGTCGGCGCGACTCGGCGTCGCGATCGACGTCCTCGCCGTGGTAGATCAGCTGGTCGGCCGCGGCGGTGCGGACCGCGCGTCCCCATGGCTCATATCGGGAACGCCCGGTCGCCTCGAGTGCCGCCGAGACCGGTGGCAGCATCGGCTGATCGAAGAGTCCGACGCCGAACAGGCTGAACAGGACCGAGCCGCCGACGCGCTCGAATCGTTCGACGGCAGCGTTCGATTCGAGCGCCGAGGCTGCGCCATTGTCGGCACGCAATTCCTGGTGTGGCACGGGACAGGTCATCGGTGAACTCCTTTGTTCCGCCGTTGGGGGCTGTGTCGTGTCGAGCCCGCCAACACTGGTTGTGGTGCTGCATGGCACCACAACGTGTGTGGTGTCAGAGTGCACCAGAATTGTCGGATGGTCAAGAGTCCTTATCCACTACTCTGGTGCACTACAGCTCCACAACCGCGGCTGCGGTTGGCGGGCACCGGAACGGAGGCGATCGAGCGCATGCGTGAGCAAGCTGATGTCGCGGCGGCGCCGCGTGCCTACGGCGGGGTAGCGGCCGACGAGCGTAGATCCCGCCGCCGTGGCGCGCTGGTCGATGCCGCGCTCGACCTGCTCACCGAAGGCGGCGCGCCCGCTGTCACCAAGCGAGCGGTGTGCGCCAGGGCCAGGCTCAACGACCGCTACTTCTACGACCACTTCACCGACCGCGACGCATTGCTCACGGCGCTCGTCGAAGAGCACACCGAGCTCGGCATCGTCGCGGTGGTGACCGCGGCCCACGAGGCCGCCCCTGACCTCCACAGCCAGGTCTACGCCGCCGCCGACGCGGCGATCGGGTTCCTGCTGGACGACCCCCGCCGACAGGCTCTGCTGCTCGACGCGCACAGCACCGAGGCGTTGCAAGCGGCGCGGCTCACCACTCAGCACGCGATCGCCCGGGCGATGTCGGCGGTCGGCCGCGAACTCGTCGCCGAATCCGTCGTTGATCCCCTCGACTCCGACATGGCCGCCTACGCGGTCGTCAGCGGGACTCTCGAGCTCGTCGCCGCGTGGATGCGCGGGGAATTCGCCGCCACCCGAGAACACCTCACCGATCTCATCGCCCGACTGCTGCTGCTCACCGACAACTCGGGGGTTCTACAGGTCGCGGGCGTGAAGCCGACCGACTGACGCTCCGGCGTCGAGTCGAGGTGAACCGCCGTTGTCGAAGCTGCCGTCTCCACGAGTACCGGCGCTGTAAGCGGTCGATCGCGGTGACGACGAGAGTGCAGCGCGTATAGGACGATGAAGGCGTGAATGCTGCTGCGCCTGGACCAATCTTCGATGTCATCGCTGTGTTGAACGGAGCAGTGGACCTTCAGTCCTATCCGCGCCGCAATCTGGTGTTGAGCTCGCCGCAGACCGGTGGATTCGTCTTCGGCTCGGCCGCTTACCAGCGCGCGATCTTCGAACCGGTCGTTCACCTGCTCAACGGCGTCGAGATGCTCGAAAACCAGGGTTGGCAGCTGGTCAGCGTGGTCGAACGCAACATCGACAACGTGTACTACATGCTCGCGTTCATGCGCCGGACCTGAGATAGGTCCGCTGATGTCGAGAACTCTCGAGTGGATCCGTCCCAGGGGTGCGAGCAGGTGCTCCAACACCATGCTTGAACCTGTTGACCCGGCCGGAATGGGCCGAAGCGAAACCTGAGGAGAACATCATGACGATCCACCGGATGGATCACGTCGGCATCGTGGTCGAGGATCTCGCGGCCGCTGTCGCGTTCTTCGTCGAACTGGGCCTGGAACTGGAGGGTGAGGCGACAGTCGGTGGTCAGTGGGCCGACGATCTGCTCGGACTCGACGGCGTCCGGGCGGACATCGCCGTCGTACGGACGCCGGACGGGCGTAGCCGGGTCGAGCTCTCCACGTTCCTCTCGCCGACGACCACCAGCGCTGCGCCGAAGGCCTCGGTGAACACCCCGGGGATCCCTCGCCTGACCTTCGTCGTCGACGATGTCGACGACGTTCTCGGCCGCCTGCGTGCCCACGGCGCCGAACTCGTGGGCGCGGTAGCCCGATACGAGGACATCTACCGGTACAGCTACGTTCGCGGCCCCGAGGGCATCATCATCGGGTTGGTCGAGGAACTCCGCTGACAGGCAGTCCTAGGCGCCGGGGTCGGGTGATGTGCCGGAGTCGGGCGACGGTGCTGTCACCACCTCGCCGGTATCGGGATCGTCGACCTCTGGTTGTCGTCCGGTGGCCAGGTCGATCTGCTCGCCGATATAGCGGATGACCACCGCGATCATCGCGACCACCGGTACCGCGAGGAAGGCGCCGGTGATGCCGTAGAGCGAGCCGCCCGCGGTGACGGAGAGCAGCACGATGACGGCGTGCAGCTCCATGCTGCGGCTCTGCAGGACCGGTTGCAGCACATTGCCTTCCAGCTGCTGCACCGCGATGACGATGCCGAGCACGATCAGCGCCGTGGTCGGCCCGTTGCCCACCAGTGCGACGAGGACAGCCAGTGCGCCGGCGACGAAAGCGCCGACCATCGGGATGAATCCACCCATGAAGGTGATCACCGACAGCACCAGCGCCAGGGGAACGTCGAGGATGAACAGTGCCGCGCCGATCAGAACGGCGTCGACCATGCTGACGATCGCCTGGGTACGGATGAACCCACCCAGGGTCGCCCAGACTCGTGCCAGGACAGCTTCGACGTGGCGGCCGCTGCGGTTGCCGAACACCCCGTGCATCCAGGGCAGAAAACGGGGGCCGTCCTTGAGGAAGAAGAACACCAGCACCAAGACCAAGAACACGGTGATCAGGACCGAGGTGGCGGTGGACACGCCGGTGAACACACCGTTGGCGATCTGCGCACCACTGGATTGGAGTCGTCCGACGATCGCTTCGACCGCGGAATCGAGTTGCTCGTCGCGGACGCGGAACGGTGGTCCCTGGATCCAGTCGCGTACTTGGTTGACACCGTCGGTGGCCTTGTCGGCGAGCTGAGGTGCTTGATCACCGACCGAGGGCACGATCAGCGCGACGACCCCGGCCAACAATGCGACGAATGTCAGCAGGGTGATCGAAGCGGCCAACGCGGGCCGCAGCTTCTGCTGGGTCAGCCAGCGGGTCGGCGGCCACAGGATGGTGGTCACCACGATCGCCAGCGCGACAGGCAGGAGTACCACCCACAGCCGGGCGGTGATCGTGCCGAGTACCCACGCTCCCGCCGCGATCGCCACGATGCACAGCGACCATTTCGCCAGCCACAGGAACCCGCCGCCGATCACGTCCCCGCGATCACGCGACGGCTTCCCCTTCGGCTGCGCCCCACTCGTTTCCTTCACCGGCCCGCTCACGTCGCTAGTCTGGCACGCTCGCCGGTTCTGCGGCGCACCAGAACTCGGCATGGCGCCCTGACCAGGCAGCGGCGGCCGTCGGATTCGGTGGCACCGGAAGTTGTCGGTGCCACGGCATAGCGTTGCGTCCATGTCGGAAACCATCACCGTCGGCGGCATCACCATCGATACCGCCGACCCCGCCGAACTGGCCGAGTTCTGGTGCGCCGCACTTGGTTACACAGTCCTCACGGACTCCGGGGACTACGTCATGATCACCCCGCCCGGCGTCGGTTTCGGGCAGGGGCGCTATCTCGCGTTCCAAAAGGTTCCCGAGGCGAAGGGGGCCAAGAACCGGGTGCACATCGATTTCCAGACCACGGCCCGCGCGGCGGAGGTCGCCCGGCTGACGGCCCTCGGTGCCACGGTCCTCGGAGAACACTCGCTGCCCGGTTTCGGATGGACCGTGTTGCAGGACCCGCACGGCAACGAGTTCTGCGTCATCGCCGCCGAAAGCTGATCAGAATGGCGTGCTGTGCAAAAAGGCAGCGCGTGCACCGGATCAGTGCGTCGTCGAGGGTGGCTCTGCCTCGGCACGATCGAGTTCTTCGTCGAGGGCGAGGGCGGCGGCGATCAGGGCCAGATGGGTGAAAGCCTGGGGGAAGTTGCCCAGCTGCTCGCCCGACGGGCCGATCTCCTCGGCGAACAGACCGACGTGATTGGCGTAGGTGAGCATCTTGTCGAAGGCGTAGCGGGCCTGTTGCACGCGACCGGTCCGGGCGAGGGCTTCGACATAGAGGAAGCTGCACAGGTTGAAAGTGCCTTCGGTGCCCTGCAGGCCGTCGGGTGCCGCCTCCGGGTCGTATCGGTAGACCAGGCTGTCGCTGACCAACTCTTCGTCCATCGCGTCTAGCGTGCTCAGCCACATCGGGTCGGTGGGGGACAGGAATCGCATCCGGGGCATGAGCAGCAGCGAGGCGTCCAGTACCTCGGTGGCGTAGTGCTGGACGAACGCTCGGCGTTTCTCGCTCCAGCCGCGTTCGATGATCTGCCGGAAGACCGCGTCGCGCTCGGCGGTCCAGCGCACCACGTCGGCGGGCCTGGCGTGCTCGGTCGCCATGCGGATGCTGCGGTCGAAGGCCACCCAGGTCATCAGTCGGCTGTAGGTGAATTCCTGGCGGCCGCCGCGGGTTTCCCAGATGCCCTCGTCGGGGCGGTCCCAGTGGTCGGCGAGCCAGTCGATGAGGCCGGTGAACGTGCGCCAGCCGGCGATGGCGGCCATGTCGGTCGACTGCGCCAGCGCGTCGACTGCCTCGCCGTAGATGTCGAGCTGGATCTGGTCGACCGCACCGTTGCCGACCCGCACCGGCGCCGAACCCTGGTACCCCTCCAGATGAGGCAGGATTATTTCGTCCAGGTGTGGGTCACCGTCGACGCGATACATGATCTGTAACGGTTCGCCCGAGGCGGTGCCGCCGGCTTCGACCCGTTCGCGCAGCCAGCGACGGAAAGCGTAGGCCTCCTCGGTGAAACCGAGGTCGACCAGTGCCCGCACCGACAACGAAGCGTCCCGAATCCACGTGTAGCGATAGTCCCAATTGCGTTCGCCGCCGATCTGTTCGGGCAACCCCATGGTGGCCGCGGCGATCGGCGCGCCGGTCGGGGCGTAGGTGAGCAGTTTGAGGGTGATCGCGGAACGGTTGACCATGTCGCGCCAGCGCCCGCGGTAGGTGGACGAGCGCAACCACGTCTGCCAGAAGCGACGGCACTGGTCGAACTCGTGGGCGATCGCTGCCCACATCGGTGCCGACGAGACATCCGCTCCGGCGGGGGCGGTGGTGAGCACGACCGCGGCTCGCTCACCGGCGGACAGGGTGAATCGCGCGGTGATGTCGTCGCCGTCGGGGTGCAGCGCGATCGGGTCGGTGGCCTGCAGGTGGAGATCGGCGTCGGCGGAACGGAAGACGGCGGTTCGTTCGTCGACTCGGTCGAGGGTGTGGGTGGCGCGCGCGTAGTCGAACCGGGGGCGGCACTCGAGGGCGAACGTCAACGTTCCTCGCACCACTCGCGCGACTCGCACCAACCTGTGCCGGGTGGCGGGTTCGGTGCCGAGGATCGGTTCCATGAAGTCGGCGACCTCGCCCACTCCGTCGGGTCCGGAGAACCGCGTCAACAGGATCGCGGTGTCGGGCAGATACAGCTGCCGCACAGTCGCCGCGCTGCCGGCGGGTTCGACGGCCAGCGAACAATGTCCGCCCTTCTCGCTGTCGAGCAGCGAGGCGAACAGACTCGGCGAATCGAACCGGGGTGCGCACCACCAGTCGATGGTTCCGGCGGACGACACCAGCGCCGCGGTCTGCAGATCGCCGACGATGCCGTGCTCGTCGATCGGCGGGTACGTGTTCACGAACGCTCCTCGCCTCGGACCGCCGTTCGTGCGGTCGGCGAGTTTCAGCCAACCAGCGAACGTCGGCGCCGACCTCATCCGGAACGGGTGAATCAGATTCCAGGTCGGCGCCGGTGAAAGCCGCATGTCGACTGATCGGCCCCGAGGTTGGCACGTTCGGCAGCAGGTTGGCGCGTTCTGCACTTGTCGTGGCCGCGAGGGGATTCGAGACTTACGTTCAAATGGTCGGTGTCTGAACGATAGGAGCCTGCGGTGTCGGTTACCAGGGAGAGCGCCACCGCCTACGTGATTTCCGCGCTGGAGGCGAAGGGGACCGCGACCCGGGACGATTTCGATGTCGCCGGGATAGTCGCTGCGTTCCGGGACATCATCGACGGGTGGGATTTCCGCCTGTTGGAGCGGGATACGTTCTGGCAGATCGCCTCGACCTACCTCAGGACGTAACGGGCCCGATCGGGTGAGAACCCGATGACCAGCGCCGGGCTGCCCTGCGCAACGAGCCCGCGTCGGAGTAGCCGAGTAGCTCGGCTTGCCTGGCGCCGCCGAGTGACCCCGCGGAGACCGCTTCCGACAGCCGCGCTCTGCGGGCCCGATCCAGTTCGGCCCGCCAGGTCGTGCCCGATTCGGTCAGCCGCCGCTGCAGGGTTCGAGGACTGACGGTGAGGATCCGGGCGACGCTGTCGAGGGAAACCTCCCCGGCCTCGATAGCTTGGTCCAAGGCGTCGGCCACCCGTCTGGGCCAGGCCGAGACGAGAGTCGGCGGGGGCGCCAGCGCGGCGGCCAGCGGTTGCAGGACCGCGGCCAGCACTGGATCGGCGGTGGTCAGCGGCAGGTCCAGGTCTGCGGTGCGGAAGGTTATCGAGTCGGTGGGTGCGTCGAATTCCAGTGTGGCGGTACCGAACACCGCACGGAAGCCTTCGACGTGCGCGGGCGCGGCCTGGCGCAGTGAGACGCGCACCGGGTTCAACGGAGCGTCGACGACGCGGCGCGCCCGGCTCAGGACGGCCGATAATCCCCACAGTTGGGTGTGATCGCGTCCCCGGCCTTCGCCATCGAGGATATCGAGGTAGAGGGTCGACTCTTCTTCGGCCTCGACCAGGTCGAACCGGTGATTGGTGGTGACGGCGGTGATGTAGGGACCACAGGTGGCCAGCCCGGAGCCCAGCGTCGGGGCCGACGCGAACAGGTAGTCGTACAAGCCCAGGCTGGACAGCTCGTAGCGCTGGGCGACCTGCAGGGCGACATCCGCGCCGAGCCGATGTTCGCCGACCTCCCACAGCCGGGAGAACGTCGCACTGGGAAGGTGCACGTCATTGCCTGTCATCGACCAATCCGGGACCCCGGTATCGCGAATCAGCTGCGCACGATCCAGCCCGGCAGCGCCGAACTGGGAGATGACGAAACGGTGCAGCAAACTCTGGTCGGTAGCCATGACGTCTCCTCGGGGCAGCATGCCGATCTGCGAGCGGTCGCGGCTTCATCAGCTGCAGACATTGCCCGACGGGGAGAGTCCGTCGAACGTTTGTCGCTTGAGATCGGCACCTCGTGTTTGATCCGGTTCTACCAGCTCCGCGCTGGTGGCGGAAGCCTCCGTCACCAGGGCAACAATGGTGGGCGGATTCGAAAACTAGCGGCAAGGTCGTTACATAAGGGGCTCAGCGACAGGCCGGATCCAACGAGCTGTTCGTGCAGACCCTTTCGGATCAGGCTTCTGACGTTTCGGCCGGTAGGCGAACAGCTCGGTCGCTGGGCGCATCGACGAAAACGCGTTCCAGGAGGGCGTAAAGGCAGTCCCGGTCTCGGTCGCTGAGCTTCGTCAGGCCGTCCTGCGTGGCGTGCATCCTCGCCCGGATCGTGTCGGTGACACGCTCGCCCTCGGGCGTGATGACGAGATTGGTGACGCGCCGGTCGGATGCGCTGGTCTCGCGGCGCACGAGGTCACGCTTCTCCAGCCGGTTGATGATCCCGGTGACGTTGGAAGCGTCGCAGGCCAAGTTCGCGGCCAGGGCGCGCATCGTGACAGGCCCTCGGCGCAGCACGGTCAGTGTCTTGCCCTGGCTGGCGGTGAGGTTCTCACTCGCCGCCGCGGCGGTGAAGTCCCCGTAATAGACGCCGAGCGCCACCGAGAGCAGCTCCATGAGCTGGGCTCTATCGATGCACGGAGCTTCTTCCATACGAACCACCTTATCCGTAGAAACTTGACTATCTCAAATATCTGCCTCTAGCGTGTGGGCATTGCTTGAAGTTCTCAACCATCGATGTTGTCAAGTAGCTCTGAGGAGTATGCAGTGATCGTCACCCCGTCCGAGACCTCCCGCACGGCCGAAATCCTGTCGCGGCCCGTCACGCTGAACGGACTGACCGTCCCGAACCGCATCGTGATGGCGCCGATGACACGCATGTTCTCGCCGGGCGGTGTCCCCGGTGACGATGTGCGGTCGTACTACGCCCGTCGCGCCGCCGCCGGTGTCGGCCTGATCGTCACCGAGGGAACCTATGTCGGCCACCAGTCGGCCGGGCAGAGCGATCGGGTGCCGCGCTTCCACGGCGAGGAGCAGCTGGCGGGGTGGGCGAAGGTCGTCGAGGACGTCCACGCGGCGGGCGGCACCATCGTGCCGCAGCTGTGGCACATCGGCATGGTCCGCAACCAGGGCGACGAGCCCTATGCCGACGCGCCCGCCGTCGGTCCCTCCGGCATCCGCGTCGACGGCACCGAGGGCCTCGGCAAGGCGATGACCCAGCGTGACCTGGACGACGTCATCAGCGCCTTCGCCGAGGCGGCCGCGGACGCCGAGCGCATCGGCTTCGACGGCGTCGAATTGCACGGCGCGCACGGCTACCTCCTCGACCAGTTCCTGTGGGCTCGGACGAACCGCCGCGAGGATGTCTACGGCGGCGACGCGGTGGCCCGGACACGGTTCGCCGCCGAGATCGTGGCAGCGGTCCGGTCCGTCGTCTCGCCCGAGTTCCCGGTGATCTTCCGCTACTCGCAGTGGAAGCAGGAGGCCTACGACGCACGGCTCGTCGAGTCCCCGCAGGAGCTCGAGGCGATCCTGGCCCCACTCGCCGCGGCCGGTGTCGACGCCTTCCACGCCTCCACCCGCCGCTACTGGCTCCCGGAGTTCGACGGCTCGGACCTGAATCTGGCGGGCTGGACCAAGAAACTCACCGGCAAGCCGACCATCACCGTCGGTTCGGTCGGCCTCAATGGTGACTTCCTGCGCGCGTTCTCGGGCCAGGGCGCCGAGCTCGGCAGCCTGGACAACCTCCTCGACCGCATGGAGCGCGACGAATTCGACATGGTCGCCGTCGGCCGCGCCCTCCTCCAGGACCCGGAGTGGGCGTCCAAGGTCCTGGCGGGGCGGATCGACGAGGTGAAGCCGTACGACGGGGCGGCGCTGAAGATTCTCAGCTGAGCGACTCGATGTCGGGCCGCGCGCGGTACGTCAGCCTGTGACGGCGCCGTGCGCGGCCGAGCTGACGAGCTTGCGGTACTTGGACAGCACCCCCGAGGTGTACCGGGGCGGGAGCGGTTCCCAACCGACCTTGCGCGCGGCGAGTTCGCTGTCGTCGATCTCGACGTCGAGAAGGCGATTGGCGACGTCGAGGACGATCGGGTCGCCGTCGCGGACGAAGGCGATGGGCCCGCCGTCCACCGCTTCGGGCGCGACATGTCCCACGCACAAACCGGTCGTGCCGCCGGAGAATCGGCCGTCGGTGAGCAGCAGCACGTCCTTGCCGAGGCCGGCGCCCTTGATCGCGCCGGTGATGGCGAGCATCTCGCGCATGCCGGGCCCACCCTTGGGTCCCTCGTTGCGGATGACGACCACGTCACCGGCCACGATCGTGCCGTCTTCGAGGGCGTTCATCGCGCTGCGTTCCCCGTCGAACACCCGAGCGGTGCCGCGGAAGACATCGGAATCGAAACCGGCGCTCTTCACCACGGCGCCTTCGGGTGCGAGCGAGCCGTGCAGGATGGTGAGTCCGCCCGTACGGTGAATGGGCCGATCGAGCCGCCGGATCACGTCGCCGTCGAGGCCGAGTTCGATATGGGCGAGGTTCTCGGCCATGGTCGCGCCCGTGACCGTCATGACGTCGCCGTGCATGAGACCGGCGTCCAGCAGGGCCTTCATCACGACGGGGATGCCGCCGACCTTGTCTACGTCGTTCATGACATAACGACCGAAGGGCTTGAGATCGCCCAGGTGCGGCACCTTGTCACCGACTCGGTTGAAGTCGGCGAGGGTGAGGCCGACACCGGCCTCACGGGCGATGGCCAGCAGATGCAGCACCGCGTTGGTCGACCCGCCGAGCGCCATGACGACCGTGATGGCGTTCTCGAACGCCTCCATCGTCATGATGTCGCGGGCCGTGATTCCCTTGCGCAGCAACCCGACGACGGCCTCACCGGACTTCTCGGCGTACTCGTCACGGCGACGGTCGGGGGCGGGCGGTGCGGCCGAGCCGGGCAGGCTCATCCCGAGTGCCTCGGCTGCCGAGGCCATCGTGTTGGCCGTGTACATGCCGCCACACGCGCCTTCGCCCGGACAGATGGCGCGCTCGATGCGATCGACTTCCGCCGGGGTGATCAGCCCCTTGATGCAGGCGCCGACAGCCTCGAAAGCGTCGATGATCGTGACGTCCTTGCCGTCGATATTGCCGGGCAAGGTCGAACCCGCGTAGAGGAACACACTCGCCAGGTCCAGACGCGCGGCGGCCATCAACATGCCCGGCAGGCTCTTGTCGCAGCCCGCGAGCAGAACCGAACCGTCGAGACGCTCCGCCATCATCACGGTCTCGACCGAGTCGGCGATGATCTCGCGGCTGACCAGTGAGAAGTGCATCCCCTCGTGCCCCATCGAGATGCCGTCGGACACCGAGATCGTGCCGAACTCGAGCGGGTAGCCGCCCCCGGCGTGGACGCCGCGCTTGACCGCCTTGGCCAGCCTGTCGAGCGACAGATTGCACGGGGTGATCTCGTTCCAGCTCGAGGCCACACCGATCTGCGGTTTGACCCAGTCCTCGTCACCCATGCCGACAGCGCGAAGCATGCCGCGGGCGGCAGTTTTCTCTAGGCCGTCGGTCACATCGCGGGAGCGTGGCTTGATGTCGACGGGCTGTTCGGTGTCGTGTGCCATAGCGCAAGCCTACGAGCCCGGCTCGCGAGATCGCCACGACGGCGCCACTGTGATCGGTGCGGGCCTACCCGGCAGCAAGGCAGGACGACGAAGTCCCGATGGCGCCCAGGTCCGCGGGACCCCGGGCGTTGGCGATGGAACTGACTGTCGCGGTACCGAATACGCCCTTGCGGTCGTACATCGCCGCGGTGCCGACCGCGATCCCGTCCTGGGTCATCCGGTCGAGGCCGACCAGTCCGGCTTCATCCCCTTCCGGAAGCCGGGTCAAAGTCAGGGTGGCGTCGGCATTGATGTATTCCAGGCCGTTGCTGCCCAGATTGGTGACCACATTCGTCACATCGGCCAACCCCGCGACGAACTGGAAGGGAGTCGGTTGCTCACCGACCACGACCGCGATCGGACGGTGCCAGATCCCCGTGCGTGCGGGGTTGTGATGGGTGCGGGCATCAGGGGTCCACCCCTGTTCCTCGCTGAAGTACACCCGGTCCTGATCGGGCGATGGTTCCCGGTCGGTCGGCGGAGGGTCCGCGATCGTATCCGGCGACCAGCAGATGCCATCCGGTGTCGGTCCGGGGCGCAGGTACAGCGCGCTGGCACGCGCGACGGGTCGGTCGTCTTGGATCAGGACCGCATCGAACAATGACAGCCGACGGCCGTCTCGCACCGCCTCGACGCGAGTTGTACAGGGACGCATGAATACTGGGCGAAACAGGTCGAGCGTCCACCGCGCCGGTCGCAAGTCGGTCCGCTCGCGAACGATCGGTTCCCGCTCCACCGCGCGCGCCAGAACCGCTCCGACGGCCATACCGCGCAGCTGCCCACCGATCCACCCACTGCTCGCCTCGGGTTCGGGATGAAGGATTTCCGTGCGATCGGTCGGATCGGATTGTGCGCGAAAGAATGCATGGCTCACCGGCGGACTCCTAGGACTCGGGCAGTCTCGCCTGATGCGCGGCACCGGTGGCACGCGACTGACAGATGCCCCAGATCTGAGAGTCGGCGATTGATCAATGATGCCTCGGTCGGAAGTGGGCGGCCACTCGGCTGGAGAAGATCACAGGGGGTGACGTGTGTGCTCGTTGGTACGTCGAAATCGGTGCGTTAGGCTCGAATATGGCCCACCGTTCCATTGCACTCGGTGCGATGCTCATCGCGATGTCGTTGCTCAGCGCGTGCAGTGTGTTCGGCAGACAGGAAAACGATCCGCCCGCCGCGCGTGATGCGGATGTGATGGTGTCGATCGTGCAGTCGTCGTGGTACCTACAGACCGAACGAATCGGAAGTCGACGGCTTCCCTTTTTCGAATTGCGTCGTGACGGTACGGTTTTCACCACGGCCGACGGTGGCGCCGAGGAAAGCATGTTCGGCGTGTACTGGGCTCGGCTCACCGAGGACGGCATCGAGCAGGTCCGTCAGTGGTTCGACGACCTCTCGTTCAACGATGCCCACTATCAGGAGTCCTCACCGCCCACGGACCAGCCGACGACGACGGTATACGCGAACTTCGGTCTACCGGTCGGTGTGTCGGTCTACGGCTTGGATACCGAGCCCGGCGCGCAATCGGCGAACCGTGAGGTCCGCAGATTGGCCGGCGTGATCGATCGGTTGCGAGCTCTGCCCGACGACGAGCACCTCACCGTGCAGCGCCGTGCGCCGTACACCCCGACCGCCCTCGATATCGCGTTCCAGCCCGCGGTGCCCGAGGACGACAAGCAGTTGTCCGCACCGGTCAGATGGCCGTTCGCGACCCCGCTGACGCAGCGCACCCTGGGTGTCGGCGGCTACGGGACGGTGCTGTGCGCCACGATCGACGGCGCCGAAGCAGCCACGATCATCGAGCTCATGGCCGGACACGACAAGGACACCCCACCTCATTGGTCGACCGGGGCGACACCGGGGTCCGGACAACCCACCTCGGTCTCGGTGACGGCGAACGCGCTGTTGCGCGGTCAATCCGGTTGCAGCACAGCAGGAGCCGCCCCGGCGACATCGAATCGCGTGGCCGTAGAGCCACTTCAGGACGTGGTACTCGCCGATCCGGCGACGTGGAACGGGCGCTACCCGGCCGACCGGTTCACCACCGCGGCCCGCCTGGAACTCTATGCCGCGGTGCCGATCCTGGTCCGCGAACTCGAGAGAAGGCAAGCTGTCGAGGACGCGAGCGGCACCAGGAACAGTACCGAGTTCCATGTGCCGACCGGATCGGACCTGGGCTGGTACGACTACGGATTCGTGGCCGCCGAAGTGGACGGCGCGCGGTATGTCGACCTCGAGGCGCGCTACGAGGGGATGGCTCCCGATCCGTGGGAGCCGCCGACCTGGCACGCTCGCATCGCCCTCGGCACCGAGACCGTCACCGACCTCGACCTGCGTTGACCGTGCCGCACTCGGCGCGGCGGGATCGCGCGAATTCAGGTCAGTTCGATCGGTCCCCGGAGTTGGCGGGCCACCGCGCTGAACCAGCCGAGGTGGTAGCGGCCGCCCTCCGCGTCGAATCGGGAGCGCAACTCGTACCAGCGCAGCCCGGGGTGTCGATGGTGCACATCGTGCAGGTTGAAGCTGAGTGCGAATCGCTCGAGTCCGCGGGGCAGACGCAGATTCATTGCCGCCCTGGGTGATTCGAGCTCGGTACCGTAGTGGTAGGCGTTGTCCGACAGCGAGATGATCAGCGCGCGGCAGCCGATCGCGGCAAGCAGCATCCAGCCCTGAGCACCGTAGGCAACGAAAGCGGCGGTGTGGACGACGACGATCGCGGCGGCATCGGTGCGGAACCGTCTCAGAACCACCGGCTGGGCGACTCGTTCGAGCACGAGACCGCCGACCGAATCCGGTGCTTCGACCCAGCGTCCCAGCGCGCGAATGGCACGCTCGGGCATCGGCGTGAGGAGCAACGCGAGCACTTCCAACAGGTACAGCCCGCCGAACAACTTCAGATAGAACAGCAGCACCGCGGCCTGCCTGCTGGATTTCGTCGGATCGTAAACCTCGCTGCGCTCACGGACCCGGCTGTAGCGATGGTGCAGCAGGTGGCCGACTTTCAGCATCGCGAACGGCGACCCGTACACCACCGCCAGAATTCGTCCCATCCGGTCGTTGCATGTCCGGCTCCGCAGCAGTGACCCGTGAATGGACTCGTGGATCAGCGACCAGAACGGGGTGGTGGTCAGCGTGATCGGCACCAAGATCCAGCCCCACGCGGGGTTTCGCGGAAGCAGTACCAGTGGCAGCACGAACAGCTGGACGGTGCCGATTGTCAACGCCAGCACGAGGAGTCCGACATTCACCAGGTCGCCGTCGGCCGTTCGCGGCCGTTCGGAGGGGCGCGGGGTGCGAGTTCGAGTCATGCTGCAACGTCGCTTCGGGTAGATCAGGCAAACTCCGCTCCCATCCTGTCACCACCACCGGATGCGTGACGGGCCCGCGAACCTGGTGTTCGCCCACAATTCAGCGCGGATGCACCCGCGTCACCGGAGCGCTAGGAGCTCTGCTGATCGGGTTCCATATCGAGCAGGAGCGGGAACCAGCTGAGGGTCCAGGCGGCCACCGCGGTCGATGCCAGCACGTGGATCAGGTAGATCGTGCCGATCAGGCCGATACCGTAGTCGCGCATCCAGGCACCGAGCGGAATCAGAGCCAGCAGGTCCAGGCCGAGCATCAGTACCGAGAGGAGCAGGGCCGGCGCTGCCCACGACGGTGGGCCGGGCTCAGCTGGAGCGTCGGCCGCAGCCTGGGTGGGCGGGGCGTCGAGCGGGTTCTCGTTGACCATGTTGTCCTCACGGGCAAAGCCGCTGGTGCGGCTGGAACGGTCGACACCGCGTCGTGTGCGTCCGATGGCGGGATGCTGCGTACTTGCTGAGCTGTCAGGTATTCGGGGTCGCAGACGGCCCGGATCGGCGCTCGAGGTGAAAATCTCGGCATCCGCAATCGATCGGCAACAGGAAGGGGACGGCCTGTAGTGCGGCAGCTCAGAACTCGGCAACCCTGATGGATCGTCACCGATCGGATTTTCGGTCGACTGGAAGTCGGGAGGGTCGGCGGATACGCCGCCGGAGCCAGGCGTACGAGCGCCCGTCGTTGTTTCCCCTTTCTACTGTATACACGATTCCGGGCCCTCATGAGGCGTCAATTCTTGGTCCATAATCGCTCGCGAAAACCGAAACCACCAGGTGAGGAGTAGCGAGATGGCATTTGTGCTCGGGTTCGACGAGGTCGATCGGACGCAGGTCGCGATCGTCGGCGGTAAGGGGGCGAACCTCGGTGAGTTGTCGCGAATCGACGGTGTCGAGGTGCCGGACGGCTTCTGTGTGACGACCGAGGCCTTCGCGCGCACGGTGGCGGGGGCATCGTCGCTCGACGATCGGCTCGACGAGCTGTCGCGCCTCGAGCCGGGGGATCGGGCGGCGATTTCCGTGCTGAGCGAACAGCTGCGGCGCACGGTCGAGGAGCTGGTCGTTCCCGAGGAGGTAGCGGAGGCGATCCTCGCCGCGCATGCTCGGCTCGGAATCGACGGCGCCTACGCCGTGCGGTCCAGTGCGACGGCCGAGGACCTGCCCGCCGCGTCGTTCGCCGGTCAGCAGGACACCTTTCTCAATGTCGTGGGAGCGGCGGCGATCCTCGAGCACGTGCGCCGGTGCTGGGGTTCGCTGTTCACCGAGCGAGCCGTCACCTATCGACTGCGAAACGGCTTCGACCAGAAAATGATTCAGATGAGCGTCGTCGTACAGCGGATGGTGTTCGCGCGGGCCGCCGGCATTCTGATGACGGCCGACCCCGTCAGCTCCGACCGAACCGTGGTGTCCATCGACGCCGGTTTCGGTCTCGGCGAGGCTCTCGTATCAGGTCTCGTCAATGCCGACGTCTACCAGGTGCGCGACGACCGCATCACCAGCAAGGCGATCGCCACCAAGAAGGTCGCCGTCGAGCCGGTGCCGACGGGCGGTACCCAGGTGCACGAGATCGCGCCGGAGCGCCGAAACGAGCCGGTGCTCTCCGATGACGAGGTGCTGCGCCTCGCGCGGCTCGGCCGTCGCATCGAAGCACATTTCGGCAGCCCCCAGGACATCGAATGGTGTTCGGACGGTGATGGTTTCCGGATCGTGCAGAGCAGGCCGATCACCACCCTGTTCCCGATCCCCGTCGCCGCCGACGGGGAGAACCACGTCTATGTGTCGGTCGGCCATCAGCAGATGATGACCGATGCGATGAAGCCGTTGGGGATCTCGGTGTGGCAGCTGACGAGTAACGCGCCGATGCGCGACGCGGGCGGTCGCTTGTTCGTCGACGTCACCGCGATGATGTCCGCACCTATGAAAGGCGCCGCCTTGGTCGCGGGCCTCGGTAAATCCGACCCGTTGATGGGAGACGCGCTGCGCACCGTGCTGGAACGCGATAACTTCGTTCATCAAGTGCCAGAAGAGGATTCCGGTGCACCAGCCGCACCGTTCGGCATCGCTGCCGAGGAGATCGAGACCGATCCCGACATCGTCACCGAGCTGATCGCCGAGAGCGAGGCTTCTCTTACGGCGTTGAGAGGCGAGATCGCAAACCTGTCCGGACCGGCGTTGCTCGACTTCATCCGATCCGATATCCAGGAGGAACTGCGGCGGGTTCTGTTCGCGCCCCGGGGTTTACAGGTGATCATGGCCGCGATGGACGCCACGGAGTGGCTCAACGATCGGTTGCGAGAATGGCTGGGCGAGAAGAACGCCGCCGATGCCCTCACCCAGTCGGTTTCCGGGAACGTGACATCGGAAATGGGTCTGGCGCTGCTGGACGTTGCCGATGTGATCCGACCGCACCCGGAGGTGGTGGCGTACCTGGAGCAGATCGAGGACGACGATTTCTTGGTCGGTCTGGCCGATTTTCCGGGCGGTGACGAGACGAGAGCCGCGATCGAGGACTTCCTCGTCGAGTACGGCATGCGCTGCGCCGGCGAAATCGACATCACCAGGCTGCGGTGGAGCGAGAGCCCCGCCACGTTGGTGTCGACAATCCTCGGCAATATCAAGAACTTCGGGCCCGGCGCGGGGAGACAGCGCTTCGACGACGGCCTTCGCGATTCGCAGCAGAAGCAACAACAGATTCTGCGAGCTCTACGAGCACTTCCCGACGGGGAACAGAAAGCCGTCGAGACCGAGCAGATGATCGAGCGCGTGCGCACTTTCTCCGGCTATCGGGAGTACCCGAAGTACGGCATGGTCAGCCGCTACTTCGTCTACAAACAGGCACTGCTGCGCGAGGCCGAACGATTGGTGGAGTCCGGTGTGTTGCGCGAGGCCGACGACCTCTTCTTTCTGCGGTTCGATGAGCTGCACGAGGTGGTTCGCACGCACCGGGCGGATCAGGAACTCGTCGCCGCACGAAAAGACGCGTTTCGCTCCTATCAGTCGCTCACCGCGCCGCGAGTGCTCACCTCCGACGGCGAAGCGCTCACCGGGGCGTATCGACGCGAGGATCTGCCCGCCGACGCGCTGCCCGGCCTGGCGGTCTCGGCCGGGACGATCGAAGGCCGCGCCCGGGTGATCTCCGATATCGCGCAGGCCGACCTCGCATCGGGCGACATCCTGGTCACCGCCTACACCGATCCGAGCTGGACCCCACTGTTCGTCGGCATCGCGGGGCTGGTCACCGAGGTGGGCGGCCTGATGACCCACGGTGCCGTGATCGCCCGCGAATACGGCCTGCCCGCCGTGGTCGGCGTGGAACATGCCACCGAGCTGATCCGCGACGGGCAGCGCATCCGGGTGAACGGCACCGATGGCTACGTCGAGATGCTGTCGCAGCAGTAGTCAACGTCTTCGAGCCGACAGATCGATTGCTGAGAAATGGGAAGGATGGTGGACGTGCGCGTCGGTGTGGTCGGTTTGACAATGGGGATGTACCTGGCGACTTGGTGTCGCCGACTGGGTATGGAGGTGGTGGCCGCCTGCGATCGCGACCCGACCCGGCGGGCCGAGGCGGCCGAGCTCCTGCCACAGGCGGCCGTGTTCGAGGACTGGAGTGCCCTGCTGCACCACGACCTCGACGCGGTGGTGCTCGCCAACAACTTCGACGAGCACGCGCCCTTGGCCATCGCCTTCCTCGAACGCGGTATCCACGTGCTCTCCGAATCCGCTGCCTGTGTGGACGAATGGCAAGCGGCGGCGTTGCTCGATGCCGAACGGCGCTCCTCCGCGACGTACTCCTTCGCCGAGAACTACGTCTTCCATCCGCATGTTCAGCTCATTCGAAATGTTCTGGAGGCCAAGGAGATCGGTCAGGTGACGCTCGTGGAAGCGGACTATCTGCACGGGATGTCACCCGATGACGTCTCGAGCCTGATCGGCGATCCCGGCCACTGGCGAGGCCGCATCGAACCGACGGCGTACTGCACTCACACCCTGTCGCCGATCCTCGCCCTCACCGGGGAGCTGCCGACCGAGGTGACGGCCTTTCACGTCGACTCCGCCGATGCCAGGGCCGCTGTGGTCATGGTGGTCCGGCTCAGCGGCGGCGGATTGGCCATCACCCGGCACGGATTCCTGCAGGGCGAACCGGACAGCCACTGGAGTTGGGTTTCGGTGCGCGGCACCGAGGGTTTGGCCGAATCGGTCCGCGCGCCCGGCGGGCGTGCGTGGTCGGTGCGCGTGCGCAAGGAAGGCTGGACCGATCGGGATGGCGTCACCCGCGACGAGGAACGCAGGCCCGCGCCGATGGCCCTCTCCGACGGCACGCTCGTCGAACCGAAAGCCGAAGGCACGGTCCGGATCCTGCAAGGCTTCCGGGCGTGCGTGGAGGAGGGTGCGCCACCGCTCGTACCGATCGGCCCGGCGGTAGCGGCTTCGCTGGTCGGTGTTGTGGGCGCCCGCTCGCTGCGGGAGGGATCGCGCCCGGTATCGATGCCGAACCTGTTGCTGTGAGCGGAGTTTCGCTGTCGGGTGGACCGAGGTGCGGTGGGCTCAGTTTCGCGGCGATCGTCGTGCTGTCGGACGGGCCGATTCGATGCGGGCGGCGAGCTCGACCAGATCGGCCGCGGGGCCGGAGGGTGGGGTGCGGCGGTGCCAGATGGCGCGGAATTTCCGGGTCAGAACTATCGAATCGGCCAGGTCCACCTCGTGCAGGGTGCCCGCACGGAGTTCGTGGGCGACGATCAGGCGGCTGACGACCGCGGGAGCGAGGCCGCTACGGGTGGTCGCGAGAATCGCTGCGGCGGAACCGAGTTCGGCCGCGGGTCGTGCGGGGGTGCCGTGGATCTCGAGTGCCGCCCAGACCGTGTCCCTGGTTCCGGAACCCTTCTCGCGCCACACCAGTGGCGTCTCGGCGAGCTCGCGTGGGCTCACCGGCCGACCGCGAGTAGCCCACGGGTGGGTCGGTGCGACAACGACAACGAGCTCGTCGGCCACGAGTACCCGGCTACCCAATCCCGAGGGCGCCTGCGGTCCTTCGACGAATCCGAGCACGACGTCGCGATCGCGTACCGCCGTGGTCACCTGGTGAGAATTCGCAACATCCAGTTCGACGGCGAGCTCGGGTCGAAGCTTGCGCAACGCCGCCAGCCACTGCGGGATCCGGTGATCGGCAATGGTCTTCGAGGCGATCACATGCAGTTGTGGTGCCAGCTCGCGGTGCAGGTTCGCGACACCCTCCATCAAGGCACGGCTCGCGGCCAGTACCGGCCGACCCAGTTCGACCACGGCCGAACCGGCATCGGTCAACGCCGAACCGGTGGGTCCGCGATCGAGCAGCCGCAGATGCAGTCGCCGTTCCAGCGCGCTGATGCGCATGCCGACCGCGGGTTGGCTGATGCCGTGTCGGCGCGCGGCGCCGCCGCCTGCGTGGACATCCTGGATCGGGCCTGCATCGAGGAGTGCCCGGTCGACTGCATCTTCATCGGCGATCGGATGGCCTACATCCAACCCGACGAGTGCACCGACTGCGGCGCGTGTGAACCCGCCTGCCCGGTCGAAGCCATCTACTACGAAGACGATCTGCCGTCGGGCCAAGAACAGTTCATCACCGAAAACGCCCTCTTCTTCCACGAACCGCTGCCCGGGAGAATCGAGCCACTCGGTCATCCGGGCGGCGCGACATCGGTCGGTGTCCTCGGCGTCGATACGGCCTATGTGCGGGCGTTCGAGGTGTAGTTCTCGAATCGAGGCGGCAAATCCCGCAGGTCGGTCTAGTTGTACGCCAGAATGTCGCCATGCGGACATTCGCCAAGATGGTGCACGCCGTCACTGCTGGGGTTCTGATCGTCGTTGCTGGTCACGGCGTTGCCGATGCCGCACCCACCGGGAGTGCTGACGGTCTGCTGCCATGGCCGGCCGCCGGGCCGGACGGCGTCCACGCGTCGGGTGCGGCGTTGGCGGAAGGACTCACCGGGATGGTGGTGTGGTCGCGCGAGGCGAACACCCCGGTCCCGATCGCCAGTATCGCGAAGGTGATGACGGCGGTGGTCGTGATCGCCAGCGGCGACCTCGAACGGCCGGTGACGGTGCCGCAGGAAGCGGGGGCCTACTGCGCCAGGGAAAACGGCAGCACCGCGGGGTTGGTCGCCGGCGAGGTGCTCACCGCGCGCCAACTGCTGTACGCGCTGCTGCTGCCCTCCGGCTGCGACGCCGCCTACACCGTCGCCGAGTCGTTCGGGCCCGGCCAGGGCGGTTTCCTGGCCAGGATGAACGACACCGCGCGGGTCATGGGTTTGGCGGGAACACATTTCAGCGACCCGGCCGGCATGCCGTACCCCACCGACTTCTCCACCTATTCGACACCGGCAAATCTCGTGGCGCTGGGTGTGCGCGCGATGAACCTGCCGCTGTTCCGTGAGATCGTCGGCGCGAGGAACTTCCACGTTCCGGCCGGGCCTGCCAACCGTGAACACCACTGGGAAACCACGAACCGCATGCTCGACGAGTATCCCGGCACCATCGGTATCAAGACCGGCAACACCGACGCCGCGGGTCACTGCTTGATGTTCGAGACGGTTCGCGCGGGCATCCCGATGATCGGTGTGGTTCTGCACAGCTCGGACCACAGCAGCGCAGCGGCCAGGCAGGACGCCGAGCGCATGCTGAACTGGGCCTACGACCCGATCCTGCGCGTTCTGCAGCCGATCGGAGGCTGACGACCGGCGCGATCCGAGCGCAACGCCTAGCATTCGGGATGTGCGCGGTGGCAGATGGTTTCGGGTCCTCGTCTGCCTGATCGTGCTCGGCAGTACGAGTGCCTGTGTGGGCGCGGTTGACCGGGCCGATTTCGAGGATCAGCTCCGATCGCGTGGCGGCGGTTTGGTGAGTGCGTTGCCGCAGGACGCCATCGCGGCGCTCACCCAGCGAACCGGCGTCACCGACGTCGAAGCGAACCTCATCATCCTCACTCCGCCGAACTCGACCCAGTTCCGCCTGACATTGGACGATCAACCCGCCCAGATCACGCGGTTCATGGCTGACGACGCAGTGCTGGCCGCTCGGGCACCCACCGTCCGCCTGCGTGTGCGGCCACCTGATCGTTCGCGGCAACTCGACGACTATTCCTTCACCCTCGGGGAATTGAGCGCACCACGCCCGGTCCGGGTCTCCGCGTTCGACGACCTCGACGGCGAGGATTTCACCGTCAGCGAGGTGCCCGGCCTGTCACGAGTAGAAGAGATCGTCGACACCGCCCTCGCCCGCAGCGAACTGCCCGACGGCCAGGTCACCGTCATCGTGGTGAGTCGTTTCGGCCGCGAGATCCGCATCGTCGCCAACGTCTTGTCGCCGCGCTCGGAGATGGTCGTCGAATTCGACCGCACCGGCGCATTCCTCCGAGCACAGCAGGTGTAGCGCATGCGACGCGTACTGGTAGCAGCGGTTTCCCTCGTCAGCGCCGCCGCTTTTCTGACGATTATTGTTGCCGTCGCCGTCTGGCCGGGCGAAGCGAAACTCACCGCACCGCTGTTCTGTTCGTCTCCGGCCACCGAGCCCGTGGTCGTCTCCGACACCTTCCACGACTCCGAAGGAACCTCGACCAACTACACGCTCTACTGCGTCAGCGACCGCGGTGTCCTCACCGACGAGGGCTTCGCACTACCCATGCTGGTGCTGTTCGCCGCACACGTCGTGATCTTGGGCGCTCTGCTCCTGCTCGCCGCGGTGATCGGCCGCGTCGGGCACCGACCCGAACCGTCGGACGGGCCGTTCGAGCGCGTGCAGGACAGCTGACGGTCAACTCAGATCTTCGTCATCGCCTTCCAGATCGACCTGTAGATCCACCGAGAAGTTGTCGATCGACAGTGGCTTGCCCGACTCGGTCATCGTCAGCTTCTCGGTGCCGAGGCCGGTTCGATGCAGGAAGACCGTAGTGACGGTGGCGGCGGCTCGTGCCTGGTCGCGTTCGGTCGGCCACATCCGCGTGGAGCTGCCGTCGCCACAGTCCACGAAGCCGAGCTCGTCGAGGTGTGGGCGGGTGGATTCGGTGGTGAAGGCGCGCAGGCGGATCTCGGTCGGGGACAACTCGAGTTGGGCGTAGCGATCCGGTGTCTTGTCGCGGTCGAAGAAGTGCAGCACGAGCGGTTCGGGGCCGGGGCCGAGCGCGCGCATGGCGAGGTGAACGCTGCGCAGCAGATCGGTCAGTAGGCCGCGTAGATGCCCGAGGGTATAGACGCTCCAGATCTCGCTGCCGCGGCCGTCCGAACCGGCCGGTGAGGCGGACCAGGTGAAGCCGACCTCGTAGTCGTCGGCGCTGTTGTACTCGATATCGTGCTCGTCAACCGGAATCCGGTCGTCTGCGTCGACGAATTCGGGATAGTGGTACTGGGTCTTCCAGTGCCACCACCTGCTGTTGGCATCGGAATCGGTGGACTCGACCCGCACGGACAAGCCTCCCCACTCGGAGAGCTCGAGCGTACGCAGCGTATCGCCGTCGACCCAGCCGACACCGAGATCCGCCAGACCGCAAAACCAGGTGGGCGGACCCCATGTCGCCACCGCGAGGTCCAGGTAGCGACGGAACTGTTCTGCCTCGATGGTCGCGACGGCGATGGACAGCTGCATCCGCTCGCTCTCGGCATACGGATCGTGGTCGTCGCGAATTCGGCCACCGGAGGGTGTGTGCGGGATGTCGACCGCACCGTCGCTGAGCAGGGTCCATCCCGCGGTGCGGCACACCTGTTCGACGTCGGCTCGGACGAACGTGCGGAACTCACCCGCACGCAACTGCGTCAGCAAGTCGGTGAAACGTCCGTCGGGCATGGTGTCCATACCTGAGCACGCTAGCGATGACCACCGACACGATTCTGTCCCGAAGATCGCGAAACGGTCTCCGGAAGCTGTTGCCGCGCTTGACTATCCGGACCGTCTGTCGGTGAAGGTCTCAGCCGATCGGGGGTACCTGTTCAGCGGGAACCGGCGCGGGTGGCGGGGTTCCGTCGCCGAAGGGGCGCCCACCCAGTTCCTCGCGATGGTGCGGGGTGAGCCAGTTCGACAGATCCGGTCCCGCGGGGACGATTCCGGTGGGGTTGATATCGCGGTGCACCACGTAGTAGTGCTCCTTGATCTGCCCGAAGTCGATGGTGTCGCCGAAGCCGGGGGTCTGGAACAGGTCGCGGGCATATGCCCACAGCACCGGCATCTCGCTGAGTTTGGTGCGGTTGCACTTGAAATGGCCGTGATAGACGGGATCGAAACGGGCCAGCGTCGTGAACAGCCGCACGTCGGCCTCGGTGATCGTGTCACCGACCAGATAGCGCTGCGTGCTCAGTCGATCGGCGATCCGGTCGAGGGCGGCGAAGAGTCGAGCGTAGGCGGCATCGTAGGCGTCCTGATCGCCGGCGAAACCACAGCGGTAGACGCCATTGTTGATGTCGCGGAACACGTCCCGGTTGATCTCGTCGATCTGCGCGCGCAGCGGTTCGGGATACAACTGCGGTGCGCCCGGCCGGTGATACGCGGTCCATTCCGTGGAGAAATCCAGGGTCATCTGTGCGTAGTCGTTGGTGACGACCTGCCCGGACGCGATCTCGACGACGGCGGGCACGGTGATCCCACGCGGATAGTCCGGGAACCGGGCCAGATAGGCGTCGCGCAGGTAGTGGATGCCGAGGACCGGGTCGACCTCGCCCGGATCCAGATCGAAGGTCCAGCTCAGCTTGTCGTGGGTGGGCCCACACAGGCCCAGTGACAGCACCGGTTCGAGCCCGAGCAGCCGCCGCACGATCAGCGTGCGATTTGCCCACGGACAGGCCCTGGCCGCGACGAGTCGATAGCGACCCGCTTCGACCGGATATCCATCACCTCCGTCGGCGGTGATCCGCGTGGTGATGTAGTTGGTGTCGCGACGGAACTCGCCCGCCTCGACGTAGGTGCCCGCACCGGCATCGCTCACCGCCTCAGTCTCGCATACCCACGCGCTCGGCGAGTCGATCAACGCCCGGGACAGCCATGGCGTTCTTGTGCGGTCGCGCTCCACTCGAGGCCGACATGTTCATGGCGCGAACTCTGGAGGAAATCGCGGTGCGCACCTCATCGAGCTGCTGCGCGGTAGTCCGAAAGGTACGCGGGCCGTAAACGAGAAGTCGGCAGGTGGGGTAGGGGATTCCAGTGGCGTCGCGGCGAACTCGGCTCGTGATCGCGATCTGTCCTGCCGATGTCGTGACCGCCGTCCGGCTCGCATACGGACGAACCCGCCAGTAACCTGTGGCCCGTGATACCGATGGGCAAAGCGCCGGGCGGGGCGGCGCGACCACGCATCGCTCTGACCGCGGTCGCTGTGGTGGTGTTCGTGACGTTCCTCGACACCACGATCGTGAGTGTGGCGCTGGGGGACATCCGGCGTGATCTGAGTGCCGACGTGACGATGTTGCAGTGGGTGGTCAACTCCTACACCGTGGTGTTCGCCGGGTTGATGTTGGCGGGTGGCTCGCTGGGGGACCGGTGGGGGCGCAAGCGGGTGATGATCATCGGTTTGGTGATCTTCTGTGCCGGGTCGGTGGTCTCCGCGCTCGCGAGCAGTGTCGCGGTGCTCATCGCGGGCCGCGCGATCATGGGACTGGGCGCCGCGGCGTCGGAACCGGGAACGCTGTCGGTGCTGCGCCATGTCTTTCCCGACGATCGGACTCGAGCCAAGGCGATCGGTGTGTGGGCGGCGGTGTCGGGGCTGGCGTTGGCGGCGGGACCGGTGCTGGGCGGCGTGCTGGTCCACGCGTACGGGTGGCGCTCGATCTTCTGGTTCAACCTCGTGTTCGCGGCGGTGGCGCTCGTCATCGCGCTGTGGTCGGTGCCGGAAAGCGCCGATCCGAGTCCGGAGCCCATCGACTGGGCAGGCGCGGTGCTCGGCGCGGCGGCGTTCGGGTCGGTGATCTATGCCGCGATCTCCGGTCAGGACCGGGGCTACACCGCGCCGTCGGTGCTCGCGTTCTTCGCGATAGGCGCGCTCGCGTTCGTCGGGTTCATCGCCGTCGAAACACGAGCGCGCGCACCCATGCTAGACCTGCACTACCTGCGCTTTCCTGCCGTGCGCAGCGCACTGCTGGTGGCCTTCGCCGTCTATTTCGGCATCTTCTCGATCTTCTTCTTCACCGCGCTGTATCTGCAGGTGATGCAGTCGTATTCGGGCGCGCGCACGGCCACGGTCTTCGCGCCGATGGCCGGCGCGATCGTGATCGGCTCGCTGGTCGCGGGGCTCTGGGTAGCGAGGCGTGGTGCGCTCACCCCGATGATTCTCGGCTGTGTGATCGGCGCGGGCGGGATCTTGTTCACCCGCCACATGCTGTCCGGGGAAATCCACGATCCTTCGCTGTCGGCCGCGATGGCGGTGGCGGGCTTCGGCTTCGGGATCGCGGTGGTGCCGTTGACATCGGCCGTGATGTCGGGCGTCCCGGCGGAACACTCGGGAATGGCTGCCGCGGTGACCAATACGATGCGCCAGGTCGGCTCGGCCTTCGGTGTCGCAGTCCTCGGTTCGCTGGTGAGCGGATTCCTGTCCTCGGACCTGAAGGCGCGCATGAACGAACTGGGTTTGCCGACCTCGCTACAGCCCGACGCCATCCAAGCGGTGGAACTCGGGAAGATTCCCGAGGGCGTCGATATCGGCCCGTATCTGAAATACCTGTCGAAGGTGTCCGAGGTGCTCAACGCGGGCAAGGCGGCCTTCCATCACGGACTCGACGTGGCGCTGCTCGTTTCGGCGCTGATGATTCTCGCCGCCGCGGCCTTCACTGCCATCGACGCGGCACGTCACCGTGCGGATATCACCTGATTCAGAGGTACGAATCACTAACTCGCAGAGGCTGTTCCGGCCGACGCTCGGTGCGTCGGCCGGAACCGGCATCAGGCGCTGACCGAGGCTGTCACTTCACGAGTCAGTCGCGACGACCAGGGACACCAGAAGCAGCCGGGCAAGAACGCTCCGCATGCTTCGTCGAGGTGATCCTCGGTGTACACGATGCTCGAGTCGCAGACCTCGATGGCCATGGTGAAAAAGGTGATGGTGTCGGGATCCAGGTGGAAGTTCCACCCGGGGTTGTAGCTCTGCGCGGTCTTGCGGATTCTGCCCATGACGTGGATGGACATCGTCTCATCGCCGGACAGGATCCGCCGCGCCTCCGCGATACGTTGTTCGTTGTTCAGCTGGAAAATGAACTCTTTTCCGCTGTAGTCGGTGAATGCAAAGAGCGCCATGACATTTCCCCTTGTCGATGTGTTTTCGAGCGAGCGGGAGTCGAGCGTGTTGCGTGGCCGAGTATATCGGCCGAATCGCGTGCGCATGAGCGTATTGCCGATGAAAACTGTTGGTAAGCAACAGGTTTAGGGAATCGGTCGGTTTTTATCCGCGAAACGGGGCAACGGGGGAGTGCTCATCGGCGCGTCCCTGAGGCGAGCTCGTCTCGACGCGGTGACTGCCGTCCAGAATCCGCCTTCGCCGCGGTGATCAGCTCCCGGACCGCCATCGCACCTCGCGCGACAGCGCCCGCGACCCGACCGTCCGCGCCGATCAACACGGCCGATGGCGTGCCCCGAACCCGGTAGCGCAGAGCCGCCTCGTTGCCCTGTTGCACCAGTACCGGTATGTCGCCCACCTCCTGCGCGCGGCCCCAGGCGGCATGTTCGGTGAGATCACCATTGCCGACCAGTACGACCGTCAGAACCTTCCTGACCCGTGATTGCCACCGCGGCAACTCACGAGCCAGCGCCGCGCACATCTCGCAGCCGGGATGGACGAACACCAGCAGTACTGCCTTGCCGGGCGCCAGGAGCGACTCCAAGCTGATCCGCCCACCCTCGACGGCCAGCAACTCGAACTCGGGTGCCACCGCACCGACCGGCAGACCCTCCGCGCCCAGCGTCGACAGCGCCTGTTCGTCGACCCGCCGACCCAGCGCGCGCAGCTCCCCGAGCGTCCAGAGCAGCACCACCGCCAAGATCACGATCAGCGCCAGCCCGGCAGTGGCCTCGGCGGGCAACCCGGCCGGAACCTGCGGATACCGCAGCGCCCCCACGGTGACCAGAGCGGCGAGTGTCATCAACAGTCCGTTGCGCACCAGTGTCGCGGGCCCGATCGGCCCCGCGCTCGCCGCTCCGAAGCAGGAGCAGTTCGGATGCTCACCCCGCAGTAGTAACCGCACGATAGCCGCGGTGAAACCGGCGAGCAGCAGCAACGCCACGCTGCCCGCGACCGCGGCGGTCCATGGCAACAGCACCCCGGCTGCCACCAGTCCTTCGGCTACCGGTAATCCGATCGCCACGAGGGGAACCCACCTGATGGGTATCCCGAAATCCGCCACCGCCTTCCGCGTCGCGGGCCCGTCCGCCAACTTCCCCCACGTCGACAGTCCGAAGGCCCCAGCCAGTACCAATCGCGAACCCCACACTCCGTATTCGATCAGCATTCCGGCACCATCCCACAGACGAAGGGCTCTGAAACATAATTTGCTGGAACAGCTTTCGCCACAGTCCGGGCGTACTACCGAGCGGAGCCGTCCAGGTGTCGTTTGGACAGATCGACGCGGCCGGGCAGGACCATCAGTAGATCCTTCTTGACCTCGACCCTGCGCGTCGCGGCCCGAACCACCCGTGTTCCTGTCGCCAGATCGTGGACGGCTCGACGACCGTTCGCGGTGACCATCGCGAGCACGCAGCTGACCGCGAATGTGCCGAATCCGATCAGCGCCAACGCATTCAATACCGACGAGTCCGGGTTGCTGCCCGAGACCGATATGAGGAAGAACGGCAAGAAGATGATCAGCATCCGGACCGCAGCCTGACGCAGGCCGAGTCCAGGTCGAGCCCAGGCATCGGCGGGAACCACCTGTAGCCCGAGTAAGCCCTTGCCGAGCGTCTGTCCGTCTCGGCGAACCAGGAGGAAGACCTCGAGCCCGATATAGGCGGCGAAATAGCACAACCAGGCTCCGACGCTGTAAACAACGTCCTCGTACGTCTCGCCGATCGCCATCGCCGTGAGTACCACTGGCAGGCTTATCGGCAAGGCGATGAGAAAGGTGAGTGCCAGGCAGGCCACGAAGTCGATGAGCCTTGCGGCCAGTCGGCGAAGGAACGGAGCGGCTTGATACGGCATCTGACCTCACAGTGAACCGATGGTCGTTGATCCTGCTCGGCCGCTTGCGCTTTCACTGTGGCCGCCCGACCAAGGCTAGCGACTCCGCGTGGTGTGAAGCGCCGAACTCACGATTCGCCGACCGGGCCGGCTACTCCGAGCAGGGTCGTTTGCACCTGTAGGAGGTGGTCGATGTCGCCTTCGGTGTCGGCGACGGCGTTGCTGTAGAGGAAGCTCTCGCCGAGGCGGACCAGGGCGAAAGCCAGGGTTGTTCGGTCGATCGGGGGGCGGTATCCATCCTGTTCTTGGGCGCGCTGGATGAGTCGCTCGACCAGTGCGACGCTGCCGCGATGGACCGGCCCGTCGGCCTGCGTGACCAGTCGAAGGGCCGCCGGTGATTCGTTCTGGAGATAAGTGCGCAGTGCCGGGTCGGCCGCCAGGCGGCGCAGTATTCGATCGAAGACTTCGGAGATGCGGTGGGCGCCGCGGCTGTCGCACTCGCTGTCGATCGCGTTGAGCAGGCGTTCGAACTGACGGGCTATGGCGATACCGAGCAGGTCTTCTCTGGTGCCGAATCGGCGGTAGATGGTGGTGCGGCTGATCCCGAGTTCCGTTGCTACGGCATGTAATTCCAGACGTTCACCGCGAAGGAAGATACGGATCGCGGTGTCGAGCACATCATTGGGGGGTGCGGTGGGGGACAGGAGCGGAGCCGACTGTGTATCGCGGGGCCGCGGTGCGTCGCCCGGCGTGGTCGGCTCATCGGGTAGGGATGGCTCTGCGGTCGGTGTTGTGCCCGCATCGACCCCACGCACGGCAGCCGGATCGAGATGGCGCATCGCCGCGACGATGATCGAGACCGTCAGATTCGCGGCCGCGGGGAAATCGAGGTGCTGGGCGAGGGCTTGCTGCACGCCGCGCACCCCGATGTCGGCGATCGCCGCCGCGCAGAAATCGGCGCTGGCGCCCCATTGCAGGTCGGCGCTACCGTATTCGTGCCGGATCAGTTCGGCGACGGTGTCGGCGACCGACTGGATCGTGGCTGTCCTTACCTCGTGTGATCGTCCCGCCGTCGGCGCCCCGAACAGCACGTGGAAGCCCTCGGTGTGGGTGGCGGCGAAGTCGAACAGTGCTCGCGTTGTCGTCGCGATGTGCCGGTCGAGATCGAAACCCTGTGCGCGCCGGTAGCTTTCCCGCATCCACTCCAGCAGGCTCGCCGCCTCGCGGCGCACACACGCGTCGAAGAGCTGTTCCTTGGTTCCGAAGTGCGCGTACAGCGTCGGTTTGGAGGTTTCGGCCGCGGTGGCCAGTTGCTCCATGGTGACGTTGTCGAAGCCGTGCGCGGCGAATACCGAGAGCACTCCGTCGAGCAGCGTGTCGTCGGATGGCCGCACCGCCGTGGAACGGCGGCGCGGCCGGTCGTCGGCCGACTCCGAATCGGACCTGGTCATGATGCAGCAGACTACCGTCAGCCGTTGCGCGGGTGGGCGAAGCAGTTGACCGGCACGCGGTTGGCCGGATCGAGGGCATTGAGAATATGCTGTGCGACAACCGGATCCGAGGCGGCGCCGGCATGTTCGAAGATCGCCAGCGGGCACTGGTCCTGCACGACGATATTGGTGACGTTCGGGGCGATCGGTCCCATGCCGCTGGTATGCGGAGCCACCACCTGATCCCAGCGGGTCATGATGAAGGTGTAGTCGATGTCGGCGGGGTAGGCGTCACCGGAGTTCACCGCGTCGAGGTAGTCGGAGCCGCTCGTCATCTGCAGGCTCGCGCCGAATCCGAATGCCTCGGAACGGAGTTGGAGGTCGTCCCAGACTCCGAGCAGGTCGAGAGCGCGGGCGATCAGCGCCTGACCGCCGGCCCTGGTGCCGTCGTTGAGCGGGGTCAGGTTCACCGACTTGGCGACCTTGGCCGCTCCGCCCAGGTACTTGATGTACCACCGCGGCATCACGGTGCCTTCCGAGTGGCCGACGAGGTCGACCTTCTGCGCTCCGGTAGCTGCGAGCACGCGATCCACGAACGGCGCGAGCTCCTGAGCCGATGATTCCCGCATCGACTTGGTGCCCGGAATCAGGTTCAACGGCACCGGCGCGGCCGGGTCGAGGCCGTAGTTCAGCGCGAACACGCAGTAGCCGTTGTTCGCCAGCAGCGGCGCGATGGTCGTCCAGTTGGCGGCCATCGTCGCGGTGAGACCGTGCACCAGCACCACCGGTTCCGGATGTTCGGCGCTCGGACGGCAGTTCCAGTCGTTGGCTCCGGGCGGGGAGGCCCGGTCGACGAAGTGGACGATTCCAGGAATCAGCCCGTACGGAACGGGGTACTGCGGAGCTGCCTGCGCGGTGGCGGGTGCACCGGCAGCGGCGGCGCAGCCCAGTGTCGCGGCCAGGATCAGCCGTTTCATGACGCCGGGGCGTCGACGGTCGGTGGTTCGGGCGGGAGAAGACATGAGCACTCCTAGGACATCGTTGTACTGCCAGAAGTTCTAGCATGGCTTTACTGGAAGTAAAGCCATATCGCGCAAAACTCGCGTATTTGTGAGAGATCGGTTGACATGACGGCGGGCTTGATGGAACGTCTACTCATATTCGTTCCATTCGAGGAGTCATCTGACGTGTGCCCGGCATCCACGCACAACACCGGCAGTGCTGCCGAACTGACCATCGACCGCGTCCACTTGCGCGAATGGCTGATCTCGCTCGGTCTGCGGTGCGCGGGCCCGGTGGAGGTCGCTCGCATCGGAGGGGGCAATTCCAACCTGACGTTCCTTGTCACCGACACCGCCGCCCGTCGCTGGGTGCTGCGCAGACCGCCGCTGGGCGAGCTGCTCGCCTCGGCCCACGACGTTGTCCGCGAGGCGCGGGTCATGGGTGCCTTGTTCGACACCGACGTGCCGGTGCCGCTGATTCTCGGGGTGGGTGCTCAGGACGGCGTCCCGATGGTCTTGCTCGAGCATGTCGAGGGTCAGGTCATCGAGGACATGTCCGTCGCGCGGAAGCTCACGCCCCATCAGCGTCGGGCCACGGCGCTGGCCTCGGTCCGCGCACTCGCGCAGGTACACGCCGTCGACCTCACCGCCACCGGACTGACCGACCTGGCCGGACACCGCCCCTATGCCGAACGTCAGATCCGCCGCTGGTCCAGGCAATGGGAACAGTCCCGAACCCGGGATCTCCCGCTGGTGGATCAGCTCACCGATCGGCTGACTGCCGCGATCCCCGAACAGCGGGAACGAACGTTGGTGCACGGCGACTTCCACCTGCGCAACATGATCATCGCGCCCGGCGACGGTTCGATCACCGCGGTCCTCGACTGGGAGTTGTGCACACTCGGCGACCCACTCGCCGACCTCGGCAGCCTGCTCGCCTATTGGACGGAACCGGGCGAACCCGGGGTCGCGGGATTCGAGATGACCACGCTGCCGGGGTTCCCCAGCAGGCAGGAACTCGTCGACGAATACCTCGACCACACCGGACGTGACCCCGCGGCACTGGCCTTCTGGCACGCACTCGGGCTCTGGAAGCTGGCGATCATCGCCGAAGGCGTGCGGCGCCGAGCACTCGACAACCCGGACAACAGCACCCATGCCGGGGCTCCGACGACCGAACAGATCGATCACCTCGTCGAGCTCGCCGACGTGGTGGCCACCGCTACCGGCATCTGACCACCAGCGCAGAAAGACGACAACCACCATGCAATTGGCACTGACCGGCGATGAGATCGCCTTCCGCAATCATCTGCGGTCCCTGTATCGCAACGAAATTCCGCCCGAGATCCGCGATGGCGTGCGGGAAGGACGCGAGCTCAGCCGCGAGGCGCTCGTCACCACCCAGCGCATCCTCGATGCCAACCGCATCGCGGTGCCGAACTGGCCGCACCAGTGGGGTGGCCGGGACTGGACCCCGATTCAACGCCATCTCTGGCACGACGAGATGGCGCTCGCGTCGGTACCGGAACCGCTGACCTTCAATGTCGACATGATCGGCCCGGTCATCGCCCGGTTCGGCACCGAGGAACAGAAGGCCCGGTTCTTGCCCCCTACCGCCAACCTCGACATCTGGTGGTGTCAGGGGTTTTCCGAACCCGAAGCGGGCTCGGACCTCGCCTCCCTGCGTACCACCGCGACTCGCGACGGCAACGACTACGTCGTCAACGGGCAGAAGATCTGGACCAGCATGGCCCAGTACGCGGACTGGATGTTCTGCCTGGTCCGTACCGACCCCGGTGCGGCGAAGAAGCAAGTGGGAATCTCGCTGTTGTTGATCCCGATGGACGCGGCCGGGGTCACGGTGCGGCCGATCGAGCTCATCGGCGGCAGCCGCGAGGTGAACGAGGTGTTCCTCGACGACGTCCGCGTGCCGGCCGAACATCTAGTCGGACAGGAGAATCAAGGCTGGACCTACGCGAAATTCCTGCTCGGCAACGAGCGCACCGGCATGGCCGCGATCGGACGCACCAAAGTCCGGCTGTCGACGATCAAAACGCGCGCCCGTCACACCCGGGTAGGCAAGGGCACGCTGCTCGACGACCCGCTGTTCGCCGCGCGGCTCACCGAACTCGAAAACGAAACGCTCGCACTGGAATTGATCCAGATCGGCGCGATCGCCGGAGCGAAGCAAGACCGGACGGCGCAGACGGCATCGATTCTGAAACTCCGTGGCAGCCAACTCCAGCAGGCCGCCACCGAACTGATGATGGAAGTCGCGGGTCCGAGCGCGCTCCTGCCGGACCACAACCGATGGGCCGGTCGCAGCACGGCCGCCTACCTCAACTGCCGCAAGACATCCATCTACGGAGGATCGACCGAGGTGCAGCGCGGCATCATCGCCTCGACGATCCTCGGACTGTGAGCCCAGACCATGAATTTCGAACCGACTGCGGAACAAACGATGTTGCGCGACACCGTCAGCGACGTCCTGGCCGACCCTGCGCCTGCAGCGTCGGATGATCTGTGGGCCACCTTCGCCGACCTCGGGTTGCTTGGGCTGACCTTTCCCGAATCCGACGGTGGCCAGGGTGCGGGTCCGATCGAGGCCATGATCGTGATGTCGGAACTCGGCGCCTGCCCGGCCCGGATTCCGGTACTCGACTGCGCCTACCTACCAGGAAGCCTGCTGGTCGAGGCGGCCAGTCCTGGCCAGCGCCGCGCACTGCTGCCGAAGGTCGCGGCGGGGGACCTGCGGCTCGCGTTCGCACACGAGGAGCTGTGCTCGCGCTGGCCACTGCGAACCTGCTCGACGGCTGCTGTCCGGCGGGGCGCTTCGTGGCGAGTGAGCGGGCGTAAGTCACCCGTTCTCTACGGCGCCGAAGCGGACCTGCTCGTTGTCAGCGCGACCGGGCCCGACGGTATCGGCCTGTTCCTCGTCGACCCCGCCGACGCGGGCGTGACCAGACGTGGAAGTGCCACCCATGACGGTATGCGCGTGGCCGACATCGTCTTCGAACAGGCCACCGCCGAGCCGTTGGCCGCGCTGGGTGCCGACTCTGCCATCGAAGCCGCCCAGGTCGCGGCCCAAGCCGCGCTGTGCGCCGAGGCTGTGGGCGCGATGACCGAGGCCTTGCGTATCACTGCCGAATATCTATGTACCCGAAGACAGTTCGGTGTTCCCTTGCGCAGCTTCCAGGCGCTCACCCACCGCGCCGCCGACATGCACATCGCGGTCGCGCTCGCCCACGGCATGTCCGTGTACGCCTCGACGGCGTTGGCCGACGGCCTGATCGACCAGACGGTGGCCTCGCGGGCGAAGCTGCGTGTCGGGCGGTCGGCACGGTTCGTCGGTCAAGAGGCTGTCCAACTGCACGGCGGCATCGGAATGACCGAGGAGCATCCGATATCGCGCTACTTCGCGCGGCTCACCGCCATCGAACAGACGCTCGGAAATTCTGATGACCATCTGCGATTCCTGATGGACCGGGTCGCCGAGTACGACATGGTCGACCTGTGAAGCCCGCGGTCACCGGGCGACCGGTCGTCGAGGTCACCGGCGGCAAGGTGCGGGGCCGGACCGTCGACGGTGTCAGCGCGTTTCTCGGAGTGCCTTTCGCAGCTGCTCCGGTGGGGCGGGCTCGCTTCCGGGCGCCCGCACCGGTGTTGGGCTGGACGGGGATTCGAGAAGCGGACGCGCTCGGGCCGACGTGCCCGCAAGGTGCTTACCCGCCCGCTATCGAACAGATATTGGGCACCTACCTGGTGGCGGGCACGGAATGCTTGAACCTGAACATCTGGACGCCCGACCCCGGCGGGGGCGGTCTGCCGGTCATGGTGTGGATCCACGGAGGCGCGTTCGTGCACGGGTCCAACGCGGTACCGGCGTACGACGGAACCGCCTTCGCCCGTGACGGGGTGGTGCTCGTGGCGATCAATTACCGGCTCGGTGCCGCGGGCTTCGCCGTGCTCGACGGTGCACCGGCCAATCGCGGCCTGCTCGATCAGCTGTTCGCGCTGGCCTGGGTGCGTGAGAACGTGCGGGCGTTCGGCGGAGATCCCGACAATGTCACGGTCTTCGGCGAATCAGCGGGTGCGATGAGCGTCGCCTCGTTGCTGAGCTCGCCCGCTGCCACCGGGCTGTTCGCACGGGCGATCATGCAGAGCGGCAACGGCGGCGTCGCGGCGACCGTCGACGATGCTCGTGTGCTGAGTGGCGAACTCGCTGAGGCATTGGGTGTGCCCGCGACCGCGGAAGCCTTCGCGGCAGTGTCACCGTCGGCGCTGCTGGCCGCGCAGGAGTCGGTCCGTGCGGCCTTGGCCCGCGATCCGGACCCGGCGCGCTGGGGGGAGTCGGTGCTGGTCGCAGGGGCCGGCATGAGCTTCTTTCCGGTCGTGGACGGCGATGTTCTTCCCTCGGTACCCGCCGAGGCGATCGCGGCGGGATCCGCCCGTGGCATCGCCTTGCTCGCGGGCTGCACCACCGAGGAGTTCCGGCTGTTCACGGTGCCCACCGGACTCGGGGACGCGATCACTGTCGACGCGCTACCGTTCGCGCTCGCACGCTTCGGCATCGGCGCTTCGTCGATCAGGCCGTATGCCGCCAACCGTCCCGAGGCGACCGCGGGTGACCTGTTCGCGGCGATGGTGACCGATGCGGTATTCCGTGGTCCCACCAGGGAACTCGTCGAATCGCAGACCGCTGTCGACACTCCGGCGTTCCTGTACGAGTTCGGGTGGCGGCGCGCGGATCTGGGTGCGATACACGGACTCGAGGTGCCGTTCGTCTTCGACACCTTGGCCGCGGCAAGCAGCCTCACCGGTCCGAATCCGCCACAGCGGATCGCTGACGAAATGCACTCGGCCTGGATCGGTTTCGCCACCCATGGTGACCCCGGCTGGCCCCGCTACGCCGAGCACAAGCTGGTCATGACCTTCGGCGAGCCTTCCTCGGAGCTGGTCGGCAATCCGCGTGCCGAGGAAAATGCGACGCGCCACCCAGGACGACAGGACTGACCATGGCAAATCTTTTCGATCCCGTCCGCCGACATGCCGATACCCACCCCGACACGGTGGCCGTTCGCGGCGAAAGCTCCGGCCCCGGCGACTTCGCCGCGTGGACCTATCACCAATTGCGTTCGAGGAGTATCAATTACGCTGCGGCGCTGGTCGCTTCGGGGCTGCGGGTCGGTGATCGCGTGCTGCTCGTCGCACCGTCGGTGCCCGAATTCGTCGTCGCCTACCTGGGGATTCAGGTGGCCGGTGCCGTGGTGGTACCGATCAACACGATGTCGACCCGGCACGAAGTCGATTACGTCCTCGACGACGCGGGCTGCGCGCTCGTCATCGCCTGGCACGCACTCGGTCCCGCCGCCTCGTCGGCGGCACAGGCGCGCGGTGTGCCCGTCTGGAATCTACGCCCCGGCGCGGACGCGGGTCTCGCGTCGACGGAGGTTCGTGACCGTGACCCCGACGACACCGCGGCGATCCTCTACACCTCGGGTACCACCGGTCGTCCCAAGGGCGCGCAACTGACCGTGTCGAATCTGTTGTCCGCGGGTGAGATCGGCGTCGCGTGCAGCCGTTCGACGCGGTCGGACCGCACGGGCACAGCGCTGCCGCTGTTCCATGTCTTCGGCCAGGCCTCGGTGATGATGACAACCTTCACCGCCGGTGGGTCGCTGTCGTTGCTCTCCCGATTCGACGCGCAGGCGATGACGGCGATGTTGCGCCGCGATCGGCTCACCGTCATGGTCGGCGTACCGACCATGTGGAACGCGATGCTGCACACCGCGGGCGACGCCGATTCCGCCGACTTCGCCCACCTGCGGATCGCCGTCTCCGGCGGCGCGTCATTGCCCGCCGCGGTGACCAGGGAATTCCAGGCGCGCTTCGGCTGCACCCTGCTCGAGGGGTACGGGCTCACCGAAACCACGGCGATGGGCACCTTCACCGACATCGAGCGGGGTGCGAAGGTCGGCTACGTCGGCGGCGCGACACCATTCACCCGGATCGAGGTCCGTGACGAGGCGGGCCGCCCGTGCCCGCCGTCGACCATCGGCGAGATATTCCTCCGCGGCGCGACGGTGATGAAAGGTTACTGGGAGCGACCGTCGGACACCGCCGACGTTCTCGATCACGAGGGCTGGTTGCGCACCGGGGACCTGGGCGCCGTCGACGCCGACGGTGACCTGCGCATCGTCGACCGGGCCAAGGACCTGATCATTCGCGGCGGGTACAACGTCTATCCGAGCGAGGTCGAGGAGATCCTGTTCGCGCATCCCGATATCGTCGAGGTGGCCGTGATCGGTGTCCCGGACGATTACTACGGCGAAGAGGTCGCCGCCGTCGTCGTGCGCCGCCAGGAATCGGTGCTCGATGCCGCGCACGTGTCGGTGTGGGCGCGAGAACGGCTCTCCGCGTACAAGATCCCGCGCGTGATCCAGTTCGTCGACAGCCTTCCGAAGGGTGCCACGGGCAAGGTCCTCAAGCGAGCCATCGACCGTGGAACCCTCGGTTGAAGCGTCTCACAGTAACAATGTTACTCTCTGTCGGCGCTGGTGTGACAGGCATCATGATCTGATTCTCCGGCGACCTGAGTCACTGCGGCGACGATGCCGTCAGTGGTGTCGACTGAGAGGTTCTCGATGAAGCGACAGGATCTTCGACGGATGCGGCCGCAGGCCGGGCGCATCGTCGCGGTGTTGGTCTTGGCCTGCGCTACGGCGGTGGCCGGTGTGGTGACGGATGCGGGGGAGGTCTCGGCCGAGCCGATGAACTCGTTCTACACACCGCCGGCCCAGATCCCGCAGGAACCGGGCGCGATCATCAAAACCGCGCCGATGACCCTGGTCATGACTCCCCCGACCGAGCAGGGATGGCCGGGCCGGGCGCAGCACGTGATGTACACGACGAAACTGCAGGACGGGTCCCCTGTCGCCGTGAGCGGGACCTACATCGAACCGACCGGCCAATGGCGCGGATCCGGCCCACGGCCGACGGTGGTCATCGGGCCCGGCACCTCGGGTCAGGGCGACCGTTGCGCGATGTCGATGGCGTTCTCGACAGGGATGACGGTGTCCACCGAGCCGTTGGGGCTCTCGGCGAACCAGGAGCTGCCGTCGTCGGTGGTGTGGAGCGGCCTGGGCGCGCGAGTGCTGGTGACCGATTACGTCGGCTTGGGCACACCCGGCATTCACACCTACGCCAATCGGTTCGAGAGCGGACACGCGATTCTCGACGGAGTTCGGGCGGCCAACAACCTGGGCGGGGTCGGACCGGAGACACCGGTGGTGCTCTGGGGCTACTCCCAGGGCGGTGGCGCTACCGCGGCCGCCGCGGAGATGCAGCCCAGCTACGCGCCGGAACTGAACCTCAAGGGCACCTGGGCCGGTGGGCCGGTGGCCGACCTGCCCGCGATCCTGGAAAAGATCGATGGCGCGCTGATCGGCGGTGCGATCGGGTTCGCTGTCAACGGCATGCTCGCGCGCTACCCCGAACTGCAGCGTGCGGTGGACAAGGTCATGAGCCCGAGCGGGCGCGCGATGCTCGATACGTTGAGCAATGCCTGCATCGTCGACTTGATCACCACCTACCCCTTCCTGAAGACCAACTCGCTGACCAACGACGGTCGCTCACTGACCGAGCATCTCAGGGAAATGCCCGAAGCCGCCCCGGTTCTCGCGGAACTACGCATCGGCAACTCCACCCCGGCCACCCCGGTCCTCATCACCAGTGGTCTCAACGACGACACCGTCCCCTATGGGCAGGCCCGCCGCCTCGCCGAAGACTGGTGCGGCAACGGCGCCACAGTCACCTTCCGCACGAACGACCTGCCGCCGATCCTGCCCGGAACCACCATCCCGAACCATTTCGGTCCGGAGATCATCGACGGTTTCGGTCCCGACAACGCGTTCACCTATCTTCTCGATCGCCTTGCGGACAAGCCGGTCTCCGGCTGCAGTATCGACTGAACAAGGATCTGAGTGTGAGGAACATTCCCGCCGCTGGATGCTGATTGCCGTGGCAACAGCGAGCGGGATGTTTCTCGACCCCAACGCGCTGTTTCCCCGACCTGGCATCCGCTCGGTGGAGCGAGCTTGGGCTCGGTGTGCGATCTGAACGGCGCGTCCACGACCAGCCAGGTTCTCTACGTTCTCGACGGTGCGCTGCTGCCGAGCAGCGCCGCCGCATGCGACCCGTCGATGACCATCGCGGCGGTCGCGGAGCGGGCCATGGACAATCTCGTCGCCGAGGATGTGGGCACCCGCATCTGAGGGCGGATCGCCTCGGTGGCAGGACAAGTGGATGGACTACTGTGACATGGTGGCCAGAAAGGGCGAAGGTGATCCCGCGCGCAAAATCACCGAAACCACCCTGTCGCTGCTCGAATCGGAAGGTTACGACGCGGTTCAGCTGCGCCGGGTGGCCCGCCTCGCGCAGGTATCGCTGACCACGGTCTACAAGCTGTACCCCACCCGCGACGAACTCGTTCTCACGGCGGTCGCCCACTGGATGGCCACCAACACCTACACCGAACTCGACCCGCCGCGAGTCGGCGAATCGCTCGCCGATGTGCTGATACGGGTGACGCGCTACGTGTTCGAACCGTGGGAGCGCCACCCCCGGATGCTGGCCGCCTACTCGCATGCTCGTTCCGGTCCAGGCGGGCAGCGACTCGACGCCCAGGGTTTCGCCGCGGTGTTGCCCGCCGTCGGCACGATGTTCGCCAGTCTCGACGAGGACTACGCCGCCGATCTCGCCCTCGTGCTGACCAACATGGTCTATGCCCTGTTGGGACGTTTCGCGCACGGAGATATCGCGATCACCGAGATCCTGCCCGCACTCGAACGCGCCATCGTCCGATTGACGCAGAACAACGCTCCGTTCGCCGGGGCTGCCGACCGGGTCGCCGAACCGGGTGCGACATCGTTCGAGTGGATTTCCGGCTTCAGCTCGCCGTATTCCCCGGGGACCGAGACCGGCGAGCCCTAGCCCGGGAACCGCCGGGCGGGTGGTGGCTCGGGCAGGTTCGGCTGGTGGTTGCGTAAACGTTTCCGCGGCTCACCGGAGCAGTTCAGGCTCTGGCAATCCCGACACGGGATCCTGGAGATTCGGCGCCGACGCCGATGTCCACGAGGAGGAGCCCGAGCGGATGCATCGCCGCAACCACGAGTTCAGTCGGCGCAGTGTGCTGTATGCGGCGGGGGCGGCGATCGCGCTGGCGGCGGTGGCGCCGCCGACACCGGCGGGGACGATCATCCGGGGCCGTTCCCGCGACCTCGGTGCGGGGGAGCGGGCGGATCTGGCGGAACAGGCGATCGTGGCGCGACATGTGCGCTCGCTCTGGGGGCTGCCGCAGCGCCGGTTGGGTGCGCTGGTGTGGCCGGCTGATCTGGCGGAACGGGCATTCGGGCGATGGTGCTACTGGTGGCAGGCGCATCTGCTCGACTGCGCGGTGGATGCCACCCACCGCGCACCTACCCCCGACCGCGTCGATCGGGTGGTCGCACTCGCACGGGGAATCCGAACCCGCAACGTCACCGGATGGACCAATCGGTATTACGACGATATGGCGTGGCTGGCGCTGACGCTCGAACGGGCCGATCGACTACTCGATATTCGGTTCGACGACGCGATAGGCGATCTGCGGGGCGCTTTGAACGATGGATGGAACCCCGACGTGGGTGCGGTGCCATGGCGGTCCGGCGACGATTTCTACAACACCGCGGCGATCGGTCCGACCGGTCTCGCGATGGCTCGCCTCGGCGATATTTCCCGCGCCGGTGAACTCGCCGATTTCCTGAACTTTCGACTGCGTGACACCGACAGTGGCCTGATCCACGATGGTGTCCACGAGCCCGGCGGCCAGGTGGATCGCACCGTCCACACCTACTGCCAGGGCGTAACCATCGGGCTGGAAACCGAATTGGCTTTGCGCACCGGCGAATCGGGGCACCGCGACCGTGCGGCGGCACTCGTGACCGCAGTCGAGCACCGGCTCACCGACACCGGAGTGATCGCCGCGTCCGCCGGCAACGACTCCGGGCTCTTCATGGGAATTCTCGCGCGCTATCTCGCCGAAACCGCACTGGCGCTGGGGAACACGACCGCCGCGAATATCGTGCACGCCTCCGCCCAGGCGGCCTGGGCACATCGCGCCGAGGTCGACGGTCTGCCGCTGTTCGGTACCGACTGGAACCGTCCGGTCGTGGTCCCGGACCATCCGGGAGTCTTCCTCCAGCTCGCCGACACCTCCGCCGCATCGTCGGCGAATCTGAGCCGCGACCTGTCGGTGCAGCTGAGCGGATGGATGCTGCTCGAAGCCGACTACCGGCTTACCGCCGCGGGCCGCTGAACTCACGGGCCCATCAAGGCATTTCGACTGTCTCGGCTCTGGCGATCTCGTTGATGGCGCGCTGAATGGATTGCTGCGGTGAGGTGCGGGCCAGATCGGCGAGGTATTCGATCAGCAATACCGCGGCGGGTTGGGGGTTCGTCCAAGCGCGGTCGGTTTCCGCGGACTCGTCGACCCCGAGCGCCCCGGTGAGCGCGCTGACGACCGCGGTGGCATCGAGTCCGGACAGCCACGGAGCCGATCGCCGGACCACTGCTTCCAGCACGGCACGTACATCGTCACCGGTGAGACCGTCCGGATGCGCGGTCTCGAGCAGCTCTCTGACGATCGCGGCCAGCACCGAGGTGACCTGGTCGGCGGGGAGTTCGGACAGGTCCGCGGTGGTCGCACGGAACCCGGATTCGTCGGCCGCCTTCGCCGCGGTGACGGCGGCCTCGATGGCGGTCGCGATCGCGCGGGCTGACGAGGGCCAATCGGACGGCCACATGGGTAGTTCTCCTCGCGGGTCGGCGCACGTGCCCCGTCAGACTCGTACGGTGGCTGCCGTCAGCGTAGTCAGTGGCCGGTGCCGACTCGATGACGGTGCGCGTGATCGGGTAGCCCGCTACTCGCGTGCGGGGGTGTCTTTCGGCCCACGCTTCCAAGAGAGGGGCGACGGATTTCCCCGTCGTCGAACCCGACACAGGAAGCGCGAGTCCCATGATCATCGACGACACTGCTACGTCGGCCACCGACACCGGCGAATTCCATTCCGGCCCAGAGGCGGGATCGGCATTGATCGGCAGCGTCGAGCACGGCGTGCGCGAACTGCGCTACGCGGAGGTCGACGATCTCGCGATCTTCGAAGGCGACGTCGTGCTCGGCACCGTCGAGGAGATCGATGCCCGCCGTCGACAGGAGGGCGTGGTGATCTCCGGCTCGGTATTCCGCTGGCCGAATGCCGTGGTCCCCTTCGAGGTCGACCCTGCTCTGCCCGGCCCACAGCGAGTTTTCGACGCGATCGCGCAGTGGAACTCGCGCACCAGGATCCGATTCGTCCCGCGCACCGGCGCCCATGGCGACTTCGTGCGATTCGTCCCGAGCATGTCGAGTCGGTCGCTGGTGGGGCGGCAGGGTGGACGCCAGACGATCGAACTCGCCGTCAGCGCACCGGTGGGCACCGTGGTTCACGAAATGGGGCACGCGCTCGGACTCTGGCACGAACAGAGCAGGGAGGACCGCGGCAATTTCGTCGCGGTGCGGCTGGACCGGGTCGATCCGGCCCACCGGCACAACTTCGACCAGCACATCAGCGACGGCGACGACGTCGGCCGGTACGACTTCGGCTCGATCATGCATTACCCCGCGACGGCGTTCAGCACCACCGGGCAGCCGACGATCCTCGCGCGCGTTCCCCTGCCGCCCGGTGTGACGATGGGCCAGCGCTCCGTGCTCTCGGCCGGCGATGTGAACGCCGCCCACGCGATCTACCCGTGACATCGGCGCAGGTACCCCGCTCGGTGAAGTCGAGTGGTCCACTACTCGTGCCCGACACCGCGCCCGCGCCCACGCTGAATACCCCAGCACATTTCTCCGGGCGAGGTGACCCATGGATACCGAGAGTGAAGCACGCACCGCCGCATGGCACGAACAGATGGACGCCGCATCGCGGCGATTCGACGACACCGAGGCCGAACGCGACGAGGTGACCCGCCGCCGTGAGGTGAGCGAGTCCGATGTCGTCGACACCGAGGAACAGATTCTCGCCCGGGCCGACCGCCTGCTCGTCACCGGTGAGGTTCCCGCGCAGGCGGTGATCGAACTGGGCAGGCAGGAGCCGGTCGGCAGCATCCGCTCGCTCGAGCGGGTCATCGGCTTCGCCAACGAGCTACAGGCCGTGAACTTCCTGACCCGCGGTGCCAGAGCCGCCGCGGCGGTGGCGCGAATCTCGTTGGCCGACAACGGGCGGGAGGTTCCGATGGGCACCGGTTCGTTGGTGTCACCACAACTGCTGCTCACCAACAATCACGTGCTGCCAACGCCGGGAGCGGCCGAATCGGTCGTGATCGAGTTCCGCGCCGAGGCCGACATCGACAATGTTCCCGGACCGACGACGCGCTTCCGGCTCGCACCCGCCGACTTCTTCGTCACCGACAAACACCTCGACTACACCGTGGTCCGGGTGGCACCGGGACCCGACGGCGCCGCACCCGGTACGACGTTCGGCTGGAACCCGTTGATCGCCAAGCCGGGCAAGATCGTGATCGGTGAGGCGATGAACGTCGTCGGGCATCCCTCGGGGCGGCTCAAGGAAATCTCGATCCGGCACAACCGCCTCGACCTGCAACTCGACGACTTCCTGCACTACGCCTCCGATACCGAGCCGGGGAATTCGGGCTCGCCGGTGTTCAACGACCAGTGGGAGATCGTCGCGCTGCACCACGCCGGAGTGCCGAAGAAGGACGACAAAGGCCGGGTGCTGCGCAAGGACGGCAAGCTGTGGCAGTCCGGAGACGGCGACGACGCGATCGACTGGATCGCCAACGAGGGCGCGCGGGTGAGCGTGCTGCTCCATGATCTGGGATCGCGCCAGTTCGATCCGGCACAGCGCGCCCTGCTCGACGAACTCGGGCTCGCGGCGATCCCACCGCGTGAAGCGGCGACAATGCTGGTGCCGCAACCGATCTCGGCCGACGAGAGCCTGGTGCGCGGACTGCGTGGCAAGTCGACCGCGTTCGGCGGTCGCCGCAGCGTGCTGTTCCTGCATGGGCGCGGACAACAGGGTCGCGACCCGGTCGAGCTGCGCCGCAACTGGACAGCCGGCTTGAACAAGGGACTCACCCTCGCCGGTCTGAGCCCCATCGACCCTGTCGACGTCTACTTTCCCTTCTATGGTGACCAGCTCGTCGAGAGCATGGACACCCGCGAGGCCGTCGCCGCAGGTCCGGCACTGTACGAGGACCTGGTCGCCGAGGCGGCGCACCGTGCGGGGATGCCGAACGTCGACGAAGTGCCCGCCGACCCGCAGGCGCGGGAGCTCTTCGGCGGATTCGGTGCGGTGGTTCTGGGGCGGCTGCGTGACCAACTCAGCTGGATCGCCGCCCGCAGCGGCCTCGACTCCGCGCTCATCGGCGCCATCTTCAAAGACGTCGCCGCCTATCTCGACAACGAACGGGTCCGCAAGAGTGTGCTCGACACGGTGCTCACCGATACGCCCACCGAGGGCGAACTGATCCTGGTCAGCCACAGTCTCGGCACCGTGGTCGCGATGGATCTGCTCACCCAGTTGCCCCGCGAACTGAACGTGCGCCTGCTGGTGACAGCAGGTAGCCCGCTCGGGTTGGACGGGGTGTACCGCAAGCTGCTCGGTGGCGGCGCGAGCAGGCCCGAACGGGTCGGCGAATGGCTCAACACCTGGTACGCCGGTGACCCGATCGCCATCGGTTGCCCGCTGCGTCAGGCCTGGGGTCCGGATCTGCGTGACCTCCCGGTCGAGAACCCCAAGGAACGGGCGCACGACATCGCCGAATACCTCGCCCATGCCGCGGTGGCCGCCACGATCGGACACGTGCTGTCCGCCTGAGCGACAAGGCAATTCACACCCCGCCACCCTCACTGGTTATGGCGTGAACGGGCGCTGGTCGAGGAGATCGGCGCCCGCGTTGATCGTGAACAGGTTCGGAACCTGGTCGGGCGGCATGATATTCATGATCTGCCGGTGGAACTGGGAATACCCGGCGGTGAAGGCGCCGTTGCCCCAGACCTCGAGCAGCGAGCCCGTGAACTGCCCGTTGACCGGTCCGTCATAGGACAGCTGAGAATCCTGGCAGCCGGCGAGCAGCAGCACGCTCGCCCGGATATCGGCCCGTGCCTGCGGACCGCTCAGGCGCTGGACGAACGAGTACAACTGCCTGCGCCGCTTGTTGTCCTCGGTCTGGACCTCGCGCGGCATCGCCTTGGCGCTGCCCGCGACAACGGTGAGTCCGGCAGGATCGTCGGCGGCGGCGCGTTCGGCCACGTCGATGATCGCTGCCCGTGCGTCGCGGGTGAATACGTCACGGACCACCGATCCGCTGTGGCAGCTGTCGGAGCACACGACCACGCGCACACCCGCCGCGAACTGCCGCCACATCTGATACAGCTCGTCGTCGACGATCTGGCGATCGAAGGCCACCCAGGTCTCGTCCTGACTGTCGTCCTCCTCGCCGTCGACATCCCAGGTCTGGCCGCCGTGACCCGAATAGGTGATGAGAACGAGGTCGCCGGGTCGGGCTTTGTGTGCCAGCTGGCCGATTTCGCCGATGATCGCGAAGGAGGTTGCCGCGCTGTCGAGCAATGTTGTCGACGTGGTGAATCCCTGCGCGGCGGCCAACGCTGCCATGGAATTCGCGTCGTTCACGCAGCCGGCGAGTGCGCCGTCCCAGCCGCCGTAGGCGGCGGGATCGACCCGGTTCAATCCGATATGCACAGAATATCCGCTCACTGCCGTTCCTCCATCCAGAGATGATGATCGCCCGAGGTGAGCGCTCACTTCCTTACCCCTTGATCCTGCTGCGGCTTGTTCGGAACTCGATAGCGTGGCGGACTACTCGAATGCGAAATTGTCGGCACCGGACCCGCGCGTATTCGCGTAGTGGATTACGCGTTCGCGCGGACGTGATCGCGCGCGAGGATAGCTCCACACAGTGTTTTCGCTGAGAAAGGCAACGAAATGTTGGAGATGGATACGGAGGACGCGGTCGTGGCAGCGAGCGCCGATACCGAAGAGGAAAGGTTCGAGTCGGCGAAAACCGGCCACGGTGCCGAAGAGGCAGCTGTGCGGGCGATCGGCCAGACGAATATCACCTCGATCTTCTGGGCTCAGAAGATTCTGCGCACCCATGGAACGGGTGCCTGGGTATTCGGATTCCCGAGCGCCGACGTGCGCGCCGACAGCCAGGTCTCGGTCAGCCTCACCGAGATCGATACCGACAACACCCCGTTTCTCGGGCCGGCCACCACCCAGGTCATGAACGTGGTTCCGCACGCCGACGGCACCATGACGGTGCGGTATCACGTCGGCTGGAACAGCAATATCAGAGTGCTGTTCAACTTCATCATCGCCAATTGAACAGCCGCGATGGCAGTGTCATGGGGGCCGTCGGATGCCGAGCCGGAATCGACAGCGTGGTCGATTCGGACCATCCGGGCCCGTGACAGTCGCAGGGCGGGTCCGCGTCGCCGACGAAGTCGACCAGGACCCCGCCATCGACCCCTGCCGAGAGTGCTACCCGGGCCTACGTGCTGCCGCCAGTGCGGTGAGCACCTGCTCGGTTTTGGTATCGCCCGTCGCGATCGTCAGCCCGAGCGCGTGCAGAGCGGCTTCGAGTTCGCGCTGGGCGTCGACCGCGCGCAGATGTAGATCGACAGGCGAATCGCCCTGTCGGGGCACAACTGTCAGCGATAGTTCGACCAGATCGAGACCGGCGGCAGTCCACCGTTCCACGTCGGCTCGCAGATTTCCCACCGGCACCCCGGTCCACCGTGCCGAAGCGACCGGGCCCATCGCGCACAGATGATCGACCGCGATGCCGGGAGGTGTGCAGCTCACCAGGAACTGCCGCTGGGCCGAGGTCAGCGTGTCGGTGACATCGATACCTCGGGCCACGGCGGTGCGTAGGGAACCGGGGGACCGGGGGCTGATCGCCGAGGCCGACAGCATCCGCCGGTCGCCGGACCAATCGCTTTCGATGCGGTATCGGACGCCGGGCTCGGTGAAGGGCGCCGCCCAGCGACCCGCCAACTGGGATCGCAGGCACGGGCGCAGCTTGACGGTGAGATCGTCTTCGTCGCCGCTGCGCAACCGGATGACGATGCGGCTCGACAGCAGGGTCGGCGCGCTCATGGAACCGGGGTGCAGCGGCTCGGCGAACCAGATGTCGCGGTAGGCCGCGCCGGTGTCGCTACATCGGAGGCGTTGCAGTGCGCCCGCGACATTTCCGTCGAGATTCACTTTGATTTCGATCGGTGTGATCACCCGAGCCCCCTTCCGGTCGCAGTGACGGGTACCGCCCGCGGTGCGCGAGCGCCCTGGAACCCAGATTCGCCCATCGACCGGCCGCGGCGCGCGCGTAGTGCGCTACCCGATCAGGTCGGGCGTCCGAGTCGCTGGACGACCATCGACGGCGGCAGCCCCGCATCGGCGACGATGCGCGGCCCGCTCGGGTCCGCGCGTAGTCGACTACTCGTGACAGCTCTGACCAGGTGCCGGAGACTGGAATCGATCGGTCCGGTAGGCGCCGAGCAGGCGCCATCCCGTGGAGGTTTCTCGATGGTCGACCCACAGCAGCAGACCCTGGTCACCCGCGCACTGGTCGCCGCCGCCGAGGCGCTGGACCGCCGCGTCGGCTGGTTCCGGTTGCCGACCCCGTTGGGCTTGGCCGTATTGGTCGGCCTGCGCAGCCGACTGCGGTCGCGCAACCTCTTCGACACCGGCCCGCACCCGGCCGGGCCCCTGCCGCCGGATGTCACCGGCGAGCACCAGCGCGCGCGCACCGTCGACGGCACCTACAACAGCCCCGACGACCCCCGCGCGGGGTCGATCGGTTGCCGCTTCGGTCGCAATTTCCCGCTGGATCACACCTATCCCGAGGGGCCGTCGCGGATCATGGAACCCAACCCGCGCACGGTCAGCAGGCAATTGCTCACGCGCGAGCGATTCCAGCCCGCCACCACCCTGAATCTGCTGGCGGCGGCCTGGATCCAGTTCGAGGTGCACGACTGGTTCGTGCACGAGCCTGCCGAACGCGACCCCTTCACCGTCACCCTGGACGACGACGATCAGTGGCCTCACCCCCCGATGACCATCCCGCGAACGGCGAAAGTGGCCGCCCCCGATCCGGCCGACCCGCCGACCTACGTCACCGGCGAGACCCACTGGTGGGACGCCTCCCAGATCTATGGCAGCACCGCAGAATTCGCCGCATCTCTGCGCTCGGGCAAGCACGGCCAGCTCGTGATCGACGAACTGGGACTGCCGCCACTGGATGCCGAACGGCTGGTGGCGCTCGAGCCGGAGGCGGCCAACGCGTGGGTCGGCCTCGCGCTGCTGCACTCGCTGTTCCTGCGCGAACACAACGCGATCTGTGCCCGCCTGTCCCGGCGCTACCCCGACATGGACGACCAGCAGCTCTACGACACCGCGCGACTGGTCAATTCCGCGCTGATCGCGAAGATCCACACCGTCGACTGGACACCGGCGGTGATCGCCCATCCCACCACCGTCGCCGCCATGCGCGCCAACTGGTTCGGCGTACTGGGGGAGCGGGTATCGCGTCGCTTCGGCGATCTCATCGGCAACGAAGTGCTCTGTGGCATACCGGGTTCCGAGCGTGACGACAGCGGCGTGCCGTACTCGCTCACCGAGGAGTTCGTCGCGGTGTACCGCATGCATCCACTGATTCCCGATGAACTCGTCGTCCGCAGCCTCGGCGACGACACCGTGCTGGCCGAGCATCCGCTTTCCGAACTCGGCGTCGCACACATCCGCCAACGCCTCGCCGAGATGCCTATGGACACCCTGCTCTACTCCTTCGGCCGAGCCAACCCCGGCGCGTTGACGCTGCACAACTACCCCGCACACCTACAGCAGCTCGAGCGCCCCGGCCAGCCGCTGCTCGATCTCGCTACCGTGGACATCCTGCGGGTCCGCGAGCGCGGAGTGCCGCGCTACAACGAATTCCGCCGCCAACTGCGGCTGCCGCCGATCACCTCGTTCGACGAGCTCACCGACGATCCGCGGTGGGCGCGTGAACTCGAAGGGGTCTACGGCGGCGTGGACGACGTCGATCTGATGATCGGCCTCTACGCCGAACCCAAGCCGCCCGGTTTCGGCTTCAGCGACACCGCCTTTCGCGTATTCGTGCTGATGGCGTCGAGGCGGCTGTCGGCCGACCGGTTCTTCACCACCGACTTCCGGCCCGAGATCTACACCGAGGCGGGCATGGCCTGGGTGCGCGACACCACGATGCGCAGCGTGCTGCTGCGGCATTTCCCGACCCTGGCGCCCGCGCTCGACGGCGTCGCGAATCCGTTCGCCCCGTGGAGGAGTCCGCGATGAGCTACCTGCGCTACCGCGACGACCTGGAAAAACCGCGCCTCGACGAAGAACGCGACATCGACAAGATCATCGCGGTGCTGCGCCACAACAACGAACGCGCCTACCGTAAGTACAAGCGTGGCTTGCGTGACGCGCACGCCAAGAGTCACGGCATCCTGCGCGGCGAACTGACGGTGCCCGCGGGCCTGGCCCCCGAACTGGCGCAGGGCATGTTCGCCACCCCGGCCACCTATCCGGTGATCGCGAGGTTGTCGAGCACGTCCGGGGTGATCCGCAGCGATCAACTGCGCGGCGTCCGCGGACTCGGGATCAAGGTGCTCGGCATCCACGGGCCGCGCGCGATGCCCGACGACGAGGCGATCACCCAGGACTTCATCATGGTCACCCATCGGGAATTCCTCTTCGCCGACGCGCACGCCTACCTCACCAAGGGCATGCCGACCGCCTGGGCGCTGGCCCGGCTGCCCGACCTGGCCCTGCGTGCGGGGAGCGACCTCGTCGCCGCGCTGAACACCCACGTCCTGCGCCGGATCGGGCGTAGCGTGCCACCGAATCTCGGTGTCTTCGTCGCACCCAATACCCACATTCTCGGCGAGACCTTCTTCACCTCTGCGCCCCTTCGATACGGGGATTACGTGGCCAAGCTGCTCTATGTCCCGGTGTCTTCGGAAGTCGTCGCGCTGCAAGGACAACCGGTCGACCCGGATGCCGGCGTCAACGCGCACCAGGACCTGATCGTCGACTTCTTCGCCGGGCACAGCGCCACCTACGAACTGCGCGCGCAACTGTGCACGGATGCGGCGACCATGCCGATCGAGGACGCGACCGTGCCGTGGCCGGAGGACGAGTCGCCACACCGCACCATCGCGACCATCCGTTTCGATGTGCAGGATCCGTACACCCCGCAGCGGCGGGCCTACGGCGACGACGTGCTCTCGTTCAACTCCTGGCGTGGCCTGGACGCGCACCGGCCGCTCGGATCGATCAACCGGCTCAAGAAGCGGGTGTACGAGGCGTCGAGCAACTACCGCCACGACGTGAACAACGCGCCACGCGTCGAGCCGCGCGACGCCACCGAGCTCCCGCCATGACCCCCATGCCGCTCGCACGTCCGGCGCGCCCGCCCGCCGCGCCGGACCACCGGCGCGCCAACCGTGTCGCCGGGTCGATTCGTTGTGACGTCGCCGCAGGACAACTACACTTTTCATGCATGGGCGGACTCTGGCAGCTGCTCGATCGCCCCACCGAATACGACGCCGTCCGTAGGGCATTGGCCGACCCCGACACCGGTGGTGTGATCCTGGTCGGCGCCGCGGGCGTCGGCAAGACCACGCTGGCCCGGCTGGTCACCGCGGTGCTGTCCGACCCGGTGCGCTGGGTGGCCTGCACGGCGTCCTCGCAAGCCATTCCGCTCGGTGCGTTCGCGCCCTGGATCGCCGCGTCTGCGTCGCGTGACCCGCTCGCGCTGCTGCACTCGGCCAGGGAAAACGTGCTCGCCCAACCCGACACGGTGATCGGCGTCGACGACGCGCACCTGCTCGATGTCCTCTCGGCGACGCTGGTGCACCAGATCGCGGTCGACCACCGAGCCCGCATCATCGCCACCGTCCGTACCGGGGAACCGCTGCCCGACGCGGTCACCTCACTGTGGAAGGACGGCTACCTCGAGCGAATCGAGCTGGCGCCGTTCACCAAATCCCAGTGCACCGACCTCGTCGAGACCGTACTCGGCGGGACCCTGGAGGGGCTCAGCGCCGACGTGATGTGGGAATCCTCCGGTGGCAACCCGCTGTTCCTGCGCAATATGGTCGAGGGCGGGGTCGAGGCGAGCACCCTGACCGACGTCAACGGCGTCTGGCAATTGCGCGGGCCCACCGCGGTGCCCTCGGGTCTGGTCGAGCTGCTCGACGAGCGGTTGAGCAGGGCCGGCGCGCCCGTGCTCGACGTGCTGGAGACGCTGGCCGTGCACGAGCCGCTCGACATCGACATCCTCAGCGAGCTCGTCGGCGCCGACGCCGTGGACGCCGCCGAGGTCACCGGCCTGATCCGGGTCACGAGCCACAACGGTGTCGCCGACGTCCGGTTCAGCCATCCGCTGCTCGGTGAAGTGGTGCGCTGCCGGGTCGGCACCGCCGCCGCGCGCGCCCGGCGCGGAAGCCTCGTCGAGACGCTGCAGGATCGGGACCTCAGCACACCGGCACATCGCATCCGGCTGGCGCGGCTGTGCGTCGACAGCGACCGGCCGATCGACATCGTCCTGTTGATCGACGCGGCCAAGGACGCGGTGTCACTGGCCAATCTGCCACTGGGCGAGCGACTCGCGCGCGCCGCCTGCGAGCGGGGCGGCGGGCTGCGCGCGGCCGAACTACTCTCCCGTGCGCTGCTGTGGCAGGGCAGGCCACAGCACGCCGACGAGATCCTGGCCCGCTTCGATCCCGACCGGCTCGATCCGCTGCAACTGGTCCAGTGGGGTGTGGTGCGGGCCAGCCTGCGATTCTGGTCGCTGGGCGATGTCGAACATGCCCGCGACCTGGTCGAGATGCTGCGCGCCCGCGTCGAGCATCCGGCACTGCGCCTGACCGTGGATGCCGCGGCGGCGGCGATGGCGGTGCACGAAAACCACCTCGCCGCGGGCATCGAGGCAGCCGAGCGGGTGATCGCCGACCCCGACTCGCCGCGGCAGGCCGTCGATTTCGCCGCATTCGCCCTGGGTCTGGCGCTGCCGGTGGCCGGACGCGGCGCCGACTTCGCGCCGATCGCGGCACGCAGCCGAGCGCAGCAGAAGTCCACCGACGGGATCATCCGGGTGATGGTCCGCTACGGCGACGTCCTCGCCCTGACCACCATCGGCGACCTCGATCTCGCCGAGCGGCGCGCCACCGAATATCGCGAGTTCTCCTCGGCCGGCCAATTCGTCGGCTGGGCGATCGCGCGAATCGCCGACGGCGTCGTCGCCACCTACCGCGGTCGGTTCCGCGAAGCGATCGCCGCCTTCGAGCAGTCGCTGGCCGCGCTCAACGCCGAATCCTCGCTGCCGTGGAAACTGCCGGCGCGGCTGCTGCTGGCTCGCGCCTACGCGGCCTTGGGTGAGGTCGACCAAGCCGAACGGGTCCTCGACGATGCCGACGAGCACAGCGGGCCACACATGGCCCTGCACGAGCCACAGCGGATCATCGCGCGCGCCTGGCTGGCCGCCGCCGAACACAACGCGCACGCTGCGGTCGATCTGGCCCGCAAAGCCGCCGACCTGGCCCACAGCGCCGGTCAGTACGCGCTGGAAGCCGAAGCACTCCATCACGCCACCCGATTCGGTGACCGCACCCTCGCCGCCCGGCTCGCCACCGTCGCTGATCGCGTACAGGGCCCGGTCGCGGCGATCTACGCCCGCCACGCCGCGGCCCTCGCCGATGCCGATCCGTGCGCGCTCGCCGCGGTCAGCCGCGAGTTCGAGTCCGCGGGCCTGCTGTTATCCGCTGCCGATGCCGAGGCGCAGACGGTGCCGATCCACGACCATGCCGGACAGCGCCGACCCAGCGCCCAGGCCGCCGCCCGTGCCACGGCCCTGGCCGCCCGCTGCGACGGTGCGGGCACGCCCGCCATCACCGCGGCCGCGCGCCCCCTGCCGATCACCGAACGCGAACGCGAGATCGCCGCCCTCATCGGACGCGGACTGTCCAATCGCGCGATCGCCGAACGCCTCTGCGTCTCGGTCCGCACCGTCGAGGGTCACATCTACCGCGCCTGCATCAAACTCGACGCCACCGACCGCGACCAACTCGCCGAACTCATCTGAGACGCGGTGGCGTGTTCATGGGCTCGGCTCCGGCAACTGGCACTCGGTGACCCTCGGGTTCATGCCGAGGTAGTTGAGCGGGCCCGCGAGCACCGTGAGGCCGATCGTGCCCAGATCGCCGCAATTGACCGGGGTGTTCGTGAAATAGTCTCGCTGCATCGCGGCCACGAGCCCGGACCCGAACCAGGCCAGCATCAGCACCGACAACAAGAACTTGGCGGTCTGGTGGGCCGGGCTGGCCCGGATTTCTCGTACTTCACGAATTTCTCGATCACGTCTATTCCGTCGACCGCGCATCGTCATCGCACCCTTCCCACCGGCGAGCACCACACTGTTGAACCATGTGAACAGCGCCGACCAGGTGGCGCCGCCACGACATGCGCGAGATTCTGTTTCATCAACAGTGCAGCCCGGTAGACGCAGAGTCAATGGACGGTGCCGGTGGAAGCACGCACCGTTACCGCCCCGACACGGCGCGGGCGGGCCGAAGTTCAGGCGGGTACCGGTTGCTCGTCGGCGGCTTCGGCACGCAGATTGCCCAGCAGCCTGGTGAGTTTGCGGGACACGCTCATCTGGGAGACGCCGAGTCGTTCGGCGATCTCGGCTTGGGACAGCGTGTCGTAGAACCGCCAGATCAACAATTGCCGGTCTTCGGGCGGCAGCTGCGCCAGCAGCGGTGCGACGGTGATCGTGTCCTCGGCGAGACGGTAGTGGGGATCGTCGGCGCCGAAGGTGTCGGCGACGGTCATGCTGGGATCGCCGTCGTTGTCGCGTGCGGGAGTGTCGAGGCTGCGGGTCTGGAACGCGTTGGCTGCCACCAGGGTGCGAGCGATGTCGGTGACCGGCACATCGAGTTCGGTGGCGAGTTCGTGGGCGGTGGGCGAGCGCTGGAGACGACGGCTCATCTCCTCGGTCGCGGCCCGGACCTTGCCCTGGAGTTCCTTCTCGCGACGCGGAACGTGCAGCGGCCAGATGTGGTCGCGGAAGTGGCGGCGTACCTCACCCATGATGGTGGGCACCGCGAAGCCGAGGAAGGGTGATCCGGTGGTCACGTCGTAGCGGTCGACCGCCATGACCATGCCGAGGCGCGCGGTCTGGAGCAGGTCGTCGAAGATCTCGCCACGGTTGGCGTACTTGCGAGCGATGTGCTCGGCCAGGGGTAGGCAGACCTCGATGATCCGGTCCCGCAGGGCGTCGTGTTCGGGGCTGCGGGGATCGGTCAGCGACAAGTGCACGAACAAGGGCTCCGCGTGCTCGTAGGTGATGCGGTCGGTGGTCTTGGACATGCAGATCAGCTCCTGGCCTTCGAGTGTGCTTCGGTTCGGCGGGGAGGTGAGCTAAAGGCCTAGCATCCTGGAGGTCATCATCATTCCCGCGGCCAGGCTGACGGCGCCGAAGATCGCGGCGGGTAGCGATCCGGTGAGTGCGGTCAGGCCGAAGAGGAAGAACACGCAGGTGGCCAACATGATGGTGGTGCTGGTCAGATCCATGCTCGGCGTACTCGGTGTCCGATTACGTGAGTAGGTCATGAATGAAGGGTTCACCATCTCGGTGGTTATTAAACCGTTATCGGTCGACAGGTCTTGACAGAGTGATAATTTCGGTTTCGATGTTTAACTCGCCGTGAAATGGGAAGGATCAATTCACGGCGCGCACGCGCAAGTCCCGGGCGAGGTGGTCGCGCTGTTCGATGATCAAGCGGCGCAACGCCCCCGGTGCGTCCGCGTTCGTCGCGAGCCACCGGTCGACCCCGTCGAGCGAATCAGCCGCGGGAAAGAGCCCGACCACGATGCGGCGGGCGATCTCGATGCTGCGCTGATCCCACACCGCGCGCAACGCCGCGAAATACTCGTCGTCGTAGCGCGCTGTCAGATCACGGCGTTGCCCGGCCCGGAATCCCTCGATGACGGCATCGAGATGATCGTTGGTCAGGCTGGTATCGCTCAGCGCTGAATCCCATGCCGAGGCTTTGACCTCCGGTTCCGGTCGCGCCGCGAGCGTGCGCAGGTGGGCGGTTCGTCCCGATGCTGTGTTGTCTTGTTCGAGTTCGGCGTCGAGTTCGGCGACCTTCGCCCCTCCGGTGGCGGCCAACGCCGTCCACAGCGCCCAGCGCAGATCCGGATCCAGCGCCAGACCTTGTGGCGCCCGGTCGAGCAGCATCGCCCGAATGTCGGCGGCACGGCGCCCGTCGACTGTGGCAGCAGCCGCGGTCGCACGCGCCCACGCCAGTTGCGCGCCGGAACCCGGTGCTGACGAATGGAGTGTGGCCCAGCAGGATTCGAGCCACTCGCCACGCCACCGATCCCGCGTCGACTCGGGCAGATAATGGCCGATCGTGAAAGACGCGTTCGCCAGGACAGCGGTGAGCAGCGCCATGTTCGGTTCGGTGGGCGCGAAATCGCGAGCCATGGACAGGTAGCGCTCGGCGCCGAGTTCCCCGTCGCGGGTAGCGTTCCACAGCGCCGACCAGATCAGCCCGCGCGCCAGCGGGTCGGTCACCCGATTCAGCGAACCCTCCACGGTCGCAAGCGAAGCCGTATCCAGACGAACCTTCGCATAGGTGAGATCGCCGTCGTTGAGCAGGCGCAGCGGAGCGGATGCGAGGGCAACCGGCGTGCGTTCGTCGACGAGGTCGAGCTCCACGCGGTCGCGTATCACCAAGTCGCCGTCGGCATCGAAGTCGTAGAGCCCGACAGCGAGTCGGTGCGGACGCGGATCGGTTTGCAGGATCTCACCCTCGTCGAGGGTCAGGGTGGAGACCCCTGTCGTCTGCAACCAGGCCCGCGCCCAGCCCGCCAGGTCGCGGCCGGAATCCGCCGACAATTCGGTCAGAAGATCGTCGAGGGTCGTATTGCCGAAAGCGTGCGTCCGGAAATATCGGCGCACACCCGAGAAGAATTCCTCCCGGCCGACATAGGCCACCAACTGCTTGAGCACGCTGGCGCCCTTGGCGTAGGTGATGCCGTCGAAATTGAGCTTGGCGGCCTCGAGATCGGTGATGTCGGCGACGATCGGATGCGTGGTCGGTAGCTGATCCTGCGAGTACGCCCAGGCCTTGCGACGGTTCGCGAACGCCACCCAGGCGTCGGTCCACTCGGTGGCCTCGGAGCTCGCGAGCGCGCCCATGTAGTCGGCGAAGGACTCCTTGAGCCACAGGTCGTCCCACCACACCATCGTGACCAGATCGCCGAACCACATGTGCGCCATCTCGTGCAGGATCGTGTTCGCCCTGCCCTCGTACTGCGCGGCGGTGGCCGCACCACGGAACACATAGGCCTCGGTGAACGTGACCAGCCCGGGGTTCTCCATGGCGCCCAGGTTGTACTCGGGTACGAACACCTGGTCGTACTTGCCCCACGGGTACGGGTAGTCGAAGTGTTCGCCGAAGAAGTCCAGTCCCTGCTTCGTCACCTCGAAGATCGTGTCCGCGTCCAGATAGCGGGCCAGCGAGGCGCGGCAGTAGATTCCGAGCGGAATCGTGAGTTCGCCTCGCGTCCACAAGGATTCGACACGATGGTACGGCCCGGCCGCTACCGCGGTGATATAGGTCGAGATCGGCAGCGTGGGGGAGAACACGACGTTCTGAATCAGACCGTTGTTCTGGATCGCCGCGTACGGCCGATTCGACACCACCTGCCAGTCGGCCGGGGCCGTCACCCCGAACGTGAACGGCGCCTTCATATCCGGCTGTTCGAAGCACGCGAAAACGCGACGCGCGTCCGCGGGCTCGTACTGGGTGTAGAGGTAGGTCAGGCCGTCGACCGGATCGAGGAACCGGTGCAGTCCCTCACCCGAACGACTGTAGGCGCCGGTGCCACGAACGACGACGACATTGGTCTCGGTCAACCCACCGACGGTGAGCCGAGCCCCGTCGTACTCGACCGCCACCTCCGCACCGTTCACCGTCACCGACTCCACCGCGAGGCCGATGAAGTCGAGCCACGTCTGTTCGACAGTGGCATCGAACACGACGGTCGTCGTCGTGGCGAACCCGGCCCGGGTCTGGTCCGTGGCCTCCGACAGGTCGAGGTCGACGCGGTAGTCGCGGACGGTGACCGCCGCCGATCGCGCGGCGGTCTCGGAGCGGGTCAGGTTCGCGGAGTTCATACCTCGATCCTGCCAGCCGCACGGTCGGCTACGGCAGTTTCTATTCCACGGTGACGCTCTTGGCCAGGTTGCGTGGCTTGTCGACATCGCGACCGAGGGCCAGCGCTGTGTGGTAGGCCAGCAGCTGGAGCGGGATCGTCAGCAGCATGGGGTCCAATTCCGGTGCGACCTTGGGGACCCGGATCACCTCGTCGGCCACATTCGGCGGCAGGTCCGCGTTCGTGACGGCGATCACCGGCCCGCCACGGGCCTTGATCTGTTCGATGGTGCTGATGTTCTTGGCGAGCAGTTCGTCGTCGGGGACGATCACCACGCTCGGCATCTCCGGGTCGATCAGCGCGAGCGGACCGTGTTTGAGCTCGGAGGCCTGATAGGCCTCGGCATGCACATAGGAGACCTCCTTGAGCTTCTGCGCGCCTTCGCGGGCGACCGGCCACGCTCGAACCCGGCCGATGAAGAACATGCTGCGGGCCTTGGCGTATCGGTGGGCGATCTCGGCGATGTCGTCTTCGTCGGTGAGGACCTGGTCGATGGCGTCGGGCAGGGCGCGCAGCCCGTCGACGATCCGGTTGCCGTCGGCTGCCGAGAGGTCGCGTACCCGGCCGAGCAACAGGGCCAGCATCGTGAACGACACGGTCATGTTGGTCAACGCCTTGGTCGAGGCGACGGAGATCTCCGGGCCCGCGTGCAGGAACACACCTGCCCCGCACTGGCGTGCGATCGCGCTGCCCACCGCGTTGACGGCACCGATCACGCGGCCGCCCTTGCGCTGAAGCTCCTGCACCGCGGCGAGAGTATCGAGGGTTTCGCCGGATTGGCTGATCGCGACATAGAGCGCGTCGGGGTCCACGACCGGATTGCGGTAGCGGAACTCCGAAGCGGGCTCCGCGGTGGCCGGGATGCGAGCCAGTTCTTCGATCAGCTGGGCGCCGAGCTGACCGGCGTAATAGGCCGAGCCGCAACCGAGGAAAACAACCTTGCTGATGCTGCGTAGTTCACGCGCGTCCATGTTCAACCCGCCGAGATGGGCGGTGGCGAAGCGGTCGTCGAGGCGGCCACGGAGTGCTCTGCGGACCGCCTCGCCCTGCTCGGCCATTTCCTTGCGCATGAAGTCGGGGAACCCGCCGAGCGCGTAGTCCTCGGCCACCATGTCGATGGTGGTCGGGATCTTGTCGGTCTGCTCGGACTCGACTCCCAGTGTGCTGGTGCGGAATTCGCCGTCGCGGACCGTGGCGAGCTCGCCGTCGTCGAGGAACACCACGCGCTGGGTGTGGTGGACAAGGGCGGCGACATCGGAGGCCACGAACATCTCGCCGTCGCCGACGCCGAGCACGATGGGGCTGCCGTTGCGGGCCACCACCAGTTCGGTCGGGCGGCGCGCGTCGAGCACCAGCAGTCCGTAGGTGCCCCGGACCCGGTGCAGCGCGAGTCGAACGGCGTCCTCGAGCGATTCGGAGTCCTCGAGTTCACGGGCGACGAGGTGGGCGATCACCTCGGTATCGGTATCGGAGACCAGGTCGATGCCGAGTGCGGTGAGCTCGGCCCTCAGCTGTTCGGCGTTCTCGACGATGCCGTTGTGTACCACCGCGATTCGCCCGCTGACATCGGTGTGCGGGTGTGCGTTAGCATCACTGGGCTCGCCGTGGGTGGCCCAGCGGGTGTGCGCGATCCCGACGGTGCCGCACAGGGCGGTGGTGTCGGCCTTGTCGCGAAGATCCTGCACCCGCCCCTGGGTCTTGCAGACGCGCGCCTTCCCTCGATGCGGCAGCGCCAACCCGGCCGAGTCGTAGCCGCGGTACTCGAGCCGATGCAGGCCCTCGAGCAGCACGGGAACAGCTTGCCGGTGACCGATGTATCCGACGATTCCACACATGGCGTGAACCCCTTACCCGTAGACGATGCGACGAAGTTGCCGTTCGGTGAATGACGGCGCCGCGACCGGACGCTCGGCGAGTTCGGTTTCGAGCCGTCGCCAGATCTCGGCGTTGCGCATCTCCCGAGACTGCAGCTCGGCGTGCCTGCGCCGGACGAACTGCTCGGCCGTCTCGTCGAAGTACCCGACGATATCGGCGACGACCCGGGCGGCCACGCGTTCGGGTAGGCCGGTGGACGCCACGACGTAGCGGACGAGCTCAGTGGGTACCCCGTCATTCACTCGCACGATCTTGCCTCGCCCGACCGGGTTCTCCAACATCCCTGCCCGAATTCGGGCAAATAGTGTCCCGACACGGCATCGACAGGCCGCGTCCTGCGCGCCGGATGGTCCGGCCGAGGCGTGCGGAGCTCATCCCGTTATCGCCTTGTGAGGTGTGAGCCGCGACTTGCGAACAATTTGCTGGAAGGCTGTCAAAGGGGACGGCATACGGCGCATCCGAGTGGAGGTTGTGGTGAGGCGACGAATGGGCGACGCATTCAGTGATCGGCTTTATTTCGCGGGCCCCGCGTCGGCCTCCGAGGGTGTCGGCGGCAGACCCGAATATGTCGTCGACGCGGCGATCGTGACGATTGCCGAAGAGATCGTGCGTACGGGTTTCGATGCCGAAGATACCGTGCACCAGCGGCTGCGGAGATTCTGCGCGCACGCGAAAGCCGAAGGGGCAATGGTGAATTGCCTTCTCGGTGCGGCCACGGCCGTCGAAGACGGTGGGGTGGTGCCGTTTGTCGGCCGGGTCGTCGGCAGGCTCGGGAACGCGGAGTTGTTGTTCGATCTCGCCCTCAGCGATTCGGGTATCGATCCGTTCGACGGCAACCCCGTCCAGAATTCGGTCGGGCCGGGCACGATGACGGAGCTGGATTTCGAATTCGTGATCGCTCAGGTGAGTGAGCTGGTCGATAGCTTGCTGCTCCCTAATTATCTGGCATTGCTGGAATGGCGTGACCTCACCGGGGAGGCGCCGCGATCTCGGCGGCCGGAGCAGTCGGCCGCGCTGCTGTACGAGCTGAACGAACGGCTCGCCCCGGTCCTCGGCGAGATGCCGCTGGCCTGGCTGCTGCTGCACTACGCGGAGTTCGGCGTCGCGCCGCTGGCGGACTCGATCCATCGCGCGCTGCTGCGGACCAACGCCGCCGATGCCGTATCCGCCGCGCGCATGGCGGCGGCGGCGCTCACCGCGATGTCGTTCGTGTCCTCGTCGGCCAGGCTGGGTGATCTTCCGGTGGTGTCGCGCCGTCCACTGCATCAGCCGACGCTGGTCACCGGCAATCACGTCATGGCTGACCTCGTCTGCGCGCTGTCGCGGTGCGATACCGCGAACGGCTGGCAGGCCGACGCGAAACTGTTGCGGACCGACGACGCGCAGACGGTCGGCTGGTTACTGGTCGAGGATCGCCGCCATCGCCGCGAAACACGTTGCAGCCGAAGCGATCTCATGGCTTCGGCGATCGGGCTGGAGATCATGCTCGGTGTCGACTACGCGTCGGGGTCCGCCCCGACGGCAGTGCAGGCGCCGTCGTCGACCGCGATCACCGCCGAGCTGCTGCACGTACTGCGTCTGCCCTGGGATCAGATCCCGGAATCGGCCCGCTATACGCCGCTACATCTGGACGGTGCCCTGCGTTTGGCCTGCTGCGCGGTGGAATCCATGGCGCCGGGTATCGAGGCCACCAACGATATCCTCCGCCGAGCCGCCGACCGGGCGATCCCCGCACTGAGTACTCGACCTGACCCGCCGATCTACCTCCAGGGCGCACTGGCCCTTCTCGACGCCTGGCATCGCGGCGGAGCGCCCCGGGCCCGACCTCTGCTCGAGGCAACCGAACCCATCGCGCCCGTCGTCTTCAGCACGCTGCTGCTGATCGGTGCGGCGCTGCTCGAGATGCTGGCCGAGGAGTTCGACGCGGACGTGACGCACGTCCTGGACGCACTCGAGACCCGACTACGAGCCCGCGACCGCTTGTCGGAGTGAGGACGAACTGATCATCGACCTCAGTCGAGATAGACGGCCAGTTGGGGAACCGCGTTGACCACATGCTGGGCGATGATCGGCTGGCCGATCATGGTGAAGACCCAATCCTGGTGAGGGCGATGCAGTTTGCCGACGACGATGCCGGTGTGAGCGCCGACGCTGTCGAGGTCGATGCGGATCAATTCGATGCCGGTGACATTGTCGACGACACGACAGAACCCGTTGACGATCTGGTCGAATCGTTGGCCGGTGTAGCAGGTGACGAGGAAGACGATGGTGGTGACGGCGGGATCGAGCAGGGACACATCGACCACGATGACTTCGTTGTCGCCGTGTCCGTCGCCGGTGACACTGTCGCCGAGGTGGCGCAGCGCGCCGTCGCGCGAGATCAGTTGCTCGTGGAAGGCGACATCGACGAAGTTGTCGCCGGCGAACGACAGTGCGGCGGCATTGAGGTCGATGTCCTTGCGGCGGGGGTGTGTTCCGTAGCCGTGGGCGGGATCCCAACCGAGGCCCATGCTGAGGTGAGTGAGTGTGTGCGTCATGCGGTACTCCTGGCTGAACGGATGCGTACCCGTCACCGGTAGAACCCCACTCGATCGGGCTCGAGCCGGGTTGTCGACCAGACTTCCCGACTCGTCGACCCGTAAACATGCCGTAAAGGCCACGGCCACCGCAAATTCTGACGGCGCCGCAGGCACGTTGCCGGCCTGGTTCCGGTCATCGCAGGACTACCGTGACGGCGATGAGCGCACGCTTCGAAGAACTCGGCTGGCGACAGACCCCGATCGGCGAGATCAGTTTGCGCCGACGGTTCGATCCGACGGTGCGTGCCGATGTCTACGAAGTGAAGCTCGGCGACGAGTACCTGATGTCGAGCTTGTTCACCGTCGCCGAACGTGAGCTGTCGCGACTCGGGCTGGCTCGGACACCGGGCGATCGGCTCGATGTGGTCGTCGGCGGCCTCGGATTGGGGTACACCGCGCGAGAAGCATTGGTGGACCCGAGAATTCGTGAACTCACCATTGTCGAATATTCCGACGCGGTCATCGACTGGCATCGACATGATCTGCTGCCCGACACCGCCGGGTTGGCCGCCGACCGCAGGGTCGAACTCGTCTGCGCGGACTTCTTCGCCGCGGCCGCGGGTCCGGTGGGCTTCGATCCGGCCCAACCCGGCCGCAAGTACGACGCCCTCCTGCTCGACATCGACCACTCGCCACGCCACGTCCTGCACGGCTCGAATGCTGCGTTCTACACCGGTGCGGGCCTGCGTGCGGTCGCGAACCACCTGGTCGACGGCGGCACCTTCGCCATGTGGTCCGACGACGCACCGGACGACGAGTTCTGTGCGACCCTCGAATCCGCCTTCATCGACGTCGAGGCGCAACCGATCGTGTTCGACAACCCGCTGACCCGCGGACAATCCGGCGCGACGATCTACCTCGCGACTCGCTCCGACCGCTTGCGGGGCACAGGCCACAACCAGGCAATATGTGACTAGGTACAACAATGCGGCGAAGTGATTGCCGACGGCGTCGACAAGGTCGATCGTCAGTATGTGGGAGTATTCGTCCCACACACCGAACCGCTGGTAAGCGCTTCATGACAGGCCGGTTCGGGATCGAGCTTTTCGGATTCGACATCGGAGTCAGAATGAACAGCTTGCTCGAAAACCACCGCGGATGGGTTGCCGGTATCTTCGCGGATGGGTTGTACGGACATATCGACGCCCCCGGCCCCAGGGCGACCCTCGCGATCGACACCCCACCGCTGTCATCCGAAGATCGGCACCCGCGCCGACCGGAGGAGGTGATCGGGTGGCGCGCGCTGTGCTCCTGCGACAGCTGGCACGGGCGAACCTGGCTACGCGCCGACCGCAGCGCCGACCACGCGCCGTCCGCGCGGGTCCTGCATTGCCCGGCCGGCAGACTCGACCCGGACCTGGCCCGATTGGTGCTCGCGGAGTGGGACTACCACCAGCTCGAGATGCAAGCCCTGATCCCGGTGCGGTTGGCATTCGCGGACACGGCGTCGGCAGAGCAGCGCCTCGTCGAAGCCGTCCGGTTCGTGCGCGCGTCCGGAGCGTCATGGGAAGCGGTTGCCCGAGTGATCAGCGCGCCCTCGGCGGAAGCCGCCGAAATGCGATTCAGCACGTGGGCCGCTCCTGAGCACGAGGCGGCGGAACTGCGCATTCCGTAATTCCCGCTGAAGTCGACGCGGCGATTCGGCTCAGCCTGAATTCAATGCTGGTCGCGGCTCGTTCCTGGTGGTTTCGTGTGACCAGATCGTCCAGGTTCGAGCGAAAGGCCACCGTATGTCCGTCGATGACGCAGCCGCCCCAGGAGTACGGGTGGTGAAGCTCGGCGCCCATATCGGCGCGCAGATCGACGGTGTCCGGCTCGGTGGTGACCTGGACGCGCTGTCGGTGGCAGCCGTCCGCGCCGCGCTCGACGAGCACAGGGTGATCTTCTTCCGTGGCCAGCACCATCTGACCGAGGACGGGCAGTACGAGTTCGCGCAGTTGCTCGGCGATCCGACGACTCCGCACCCGACGGTGACCTCGGCCGGGGCGAAGAGTCTGGCCATCGATTCGCACCAGACCCGTTCCAATGTCTGGCACACCGATGTCACCTTCGTCGACCGCGTCCCGCAGGCCTCGATCCTGCGCGCGGTGGCGCTGCCCAGCTACGGCGGTTCGACCACCTGGGCCTCGACCGTCGCCGCCTACAACGCGCTGCCCGAGCCGCTCAAGCGACTCGCGGAGAGCCTGCGCGCGCGCCATTCGAACCGATACGACTACGCCGCCGAGATCGAGGACCGATCCGCCGATACCGACCGCGCCTACCGTCGCGAGTTCGAGTCCACCTATTTCGAGACCGAGCACCCCGTGGTGGAGGTGCACCCGGTGACCGGCGAGCGAGCCCTGCTGCTCGGCTGCTTCGTCAAGGAGATCGTCGGGGTGTCGAGTAGCGAGTCGCGGGCGCTGTTCCGGCTGTTCCAGGACCGGGTCACCCGTCTCGAGCACACCGCGCGCTGGAACTGGTCGCTGGGCGATGTCGCGATCTGGGACAACCGGGCCACCCAGCACTACGCCATCGACGACTACGACGGCAGCGAGCACCGCAGGCTCACCCGCATCACGCTTGGCGGGCCGGTGCCCGTGGGCGTCGACGGCTCCGCGAGCACGGTGATCGCGGGCGACGCCGAGCCGTACGCTGCTCCGCTCGGGCGCGCCGCATAGCCATCATCGACCGCCACGACCTCGCGCGCATCCCGGGAACGACACTCGAGATCAACTATTCTGCGACGGCACATCCGACGGTTGCGCACGCGCGAACAGCTACCCACTGGCCCAGTTCGACGATGGGAATGCCGTGAATTTGTGGAACTACGTCCAGGGCAGGGGAGAGGTACTGACCTTCCTCACCTATCAGCACGCGTCACTGGCCTTTCAGACAGTGCTGGTCGGAACCGTCGTCGCGATCCTGATCGCGGTGGCGGTGTATCGGTTGCCGCTGGGCTCGGCACTGACCCTGACCTCGAGTCGGGTAGCACTGACGATTCCCTCGCTGGCGCTGCTGGCGTTGCTGCTCGTCCCGTTCGGTCTCGGTGTCGTGCCGTCGTTCATCATGCTGGCGTTCTTCGCTGCCCTCCCGGTGATCGGCAACGCGATAGTCGGCCTGCGCTCGGTGCCCGCCACGGTCGTCGAATCCGCGCGCGGCATCGGACTTTCGCGGTGGCGGATCCTGCTCACCGTCGAACTGCCAATCGCCTGGCCGGTGATTCTCACCGGCATCAGGGTCTCGACCCAGATGATCGTCGGGGTCGCCGCGATCGTGGCCTACGTTCTCGGGCCCGGCCTCGGCTCGCTGATCTTCAACGGCCTGTCCCGCCTCGGCGGCGCCAATGCCCTCGAAATGGCGCTCACCGGAACCATTCTCATCGTTGCCATCGCGTTGGTCTTCGACGCGCTCCTCGTCCTGCTCGGACGCCTCACGATTGCCAAGGGACTGTGATGACCGATGTGACCAGCCAGCCCGCGCCGACGGCCCGGCAGCGCGATGTGACCGGTGATTCCATCACCTTGGATGGCGTCGTCAAGCGGTACAAGGGTCAGGACACGCCCGTTGTCGAGCGCCTCGACCTCGAGATCGACGCCGGCGACATCGTCGCTTTCGTCGGACCGTCGGGGTGTGGCAAGACGACCACGCTCAAGATGATCAACCGGCTGATCGAGCCGACCGAGGGGCGGATCTTCATCGGCGGCCGCGATGTCACCCGGGAGGATCCCGACAAGCTGCGGCAGTCGATCGGCTACGTCATCCAGTCCGGTGGCCTGTTCCCGCACTGGTCGGTCGCCAAGAACATCGGCGCGATCCCCCGGGTGCTCGGCTGGGACAAGAAGCGGATCGCCGAGCGCACCGAATACCTTCTCGACCTGGTCGGTCTCGATCCGGCCACGTTCGCCGACCGGCTGCCCAAGGACATGTCCGGCGGCCAGCAGCAGCGCGTCGGCGTCGCCCGCGCGCTCGCGGCCGACCCGCCGGTGCTGTTGATGGACGAACCGTTCGGCGCGGTCGACCCGATCACCCGGGTTCGCCTGCAGGACAGTCTGATCGCGATCCAGCACGAACTCGGCAAGACCATCGTGATCGTCACCCACGATTTCGAGGAGGCCACCAAACTCGGCGACAAAGTGCTCATCCTGTCCGAGGGCGGGCATGTCGAGCAGTACGCGACGCCGGAGGAGATCCTCACCGACCCGGCGACGTCGTTCGTGGAGGAATTCGTCGGATCCGGCGCGAAGCTGGCCTATCTCACGGTGTCTCGGGTGCGCGATGTGGAGGTCGACCCGGTGACCACCGCCAGGATCGGGGAATCCTCGCAGGTCGTGATCGGGCGGGCCGAAGCCGCGGGACACACCTGGGTGGTGGTCGTGGACGAGTCGGGTCGGCCGCGGTCGTGGCCGTCACTGACGGAAGTGGCGAGCAAGCCGGAGGTCTCGGACTATCTGGACCGCCGTCTGCCCGTGGTGGCCAAGTCCTCGACGCTCAACGACGCGCTCGACGCCATGCTCGCGGCGAGTCAGGGCGCCACCCTGGTCACCGATGGTCGCGGCGCCGTCGTCGGCTCGCTGAACATCGGCTCGGTGACCGATGTGATCCAGACCAAGCTCGCCGAGGGGCACGCCGCGGTCGAGGACTCGTCCTACGAAACCTATGTCGACGGTTCCGATCCCACGCCCACGCCGGTCGTCGCCGCCGACGAACCCGGATCGGTCGAACCGGCATGAACCGTCTGCGCCGGGTCCCGATCGACGTGTGGTTCGAACCGCTCATCATCGTGGTGATCGGCATCGGGTACGTGTTCTGGTATCAGTCCTCGACATTCACCCCGACCGAACAGGCCTCGCTCGGCTGGGCCAATCTGCAGACCACGATCCTCGATCACATCCGTCTCACCGTGGTCGCCACACTGATCGTGGTGGTCGTCGCGATTCCGCTCGGTATCGCGCTGACCAGGCCGGCGTTGCAGCGGTTCGAGCCGATCGCCGTGAACATCGCCAATGTCGGCCAGGCCGCGCCCGCCGTCGGTTTGCTCGTGCTGTTCACCTTCTGGCTCGGCACCGGGTTCCGCACGGCGGTCGTCGGTCTCGTCGTCTACGCGATCCTGCCGATCCTGCAGAACACGATCGTCGGACTCCGGCAGGTGGACCATCGCACCATCGAGGCCGCGCGCGGTATCGGCTTCTCGGCCGCACGGACCCTCGTGCAGGTGGAACTGCCGCTCGCGGTGCCGGTGATCCTCAACGGCGTGCGCACCGCGCTGGTCATCCTGGTCGGTACCGCGACGCTGAGTACCTTCATCGGTGCGACCAGCCTCGGCACCCTGATCACGACCGGTGTCACGCTGTTTTTGCCCAAGCTGCTCATCTCCGGCGCCGTGCTCGTCGGTCTGCTGGCGTTGATCATCGATTGGCTCGGCCGACTCGTCGAACTGGCCGCGACCCCACGAGGTGTCTCATGAGGCGAGTCCCGTTGATTTCCGCGCTCGTCGCGACGATGTCGTTGCTCGTCGGGTGTGGGCTGGTGAGCTCGTCGGGCACCTTCCACGAGGCGAGCCTGCCCGGCGGCGAACGACCGCTGGACGGCGCGGAGCTGACCGTCACCTCGAAGAGCTTCACCGAGGGTGTGGTGCTCGGCAAGATCACTGCCACCTACCTGGCCGCCGCGGGTGCCTCGGTCACCGACCTGACGGGCGCTCCGGGTTCGGCCTCGTCTCGGCAGGCCCAGCTCAACGGCGACGCCGACGTGCTGTGGGAGTACACCGGCACCGGCTGGGTCAACTACCACAACGAGACCGAGACGATCGCGGACCCGCAGGAGCTCTGGCAGCGCGTCCACGACGTCGAAAAGCGTGATTACAACCTCGAATGGCTCCCACCGGCCAATTTCAACGACACCTACGCCTTCGGTGCGTCGACACCGACCGCGCAGCGACTCGGCGTGAAGTCGCTCTCGGACGTGGCCGCACTACCGGTCGCCGAGCGGACTTTCTGCGTCGACGACGAATTCTTCAGTCGCTCGGACGGTTTCATCCCGATGCTGCAGAAATACGGCATCCCCTACAACGATCCCAACGGTGTCCCCGTGGGCAACGTCACCCGGATGGACGCCGGCGTCGTCTACACCGCGACCGCGAAAGGCGAGCCCTGCCATTTCGGCATGGTCTACACCACCGACGGCCGCGTCAAGAACCTGAATCTGGTCGTCCTGGACGACGACAAGAAATTCTTCCTCCCCTACAGCGGCACCGCCGTCGTCCGCGGCGCCATCCTCGACGCCGACCCCGAACTGCGCGAGCTTCTCGGCACCATCTCCGAGCTCCTCACCGACGACCTGATGCGAGAACTCAACGGCCGCGTCGACATCGACGGAGAAGACCCCGCCGACGTCGCCTACGACTGGCTGAAGAGCGCGAACCTCATCGAATAGCGCTTTGTCGCCTGGCTCCGCGACCTAGGGCATCGCTGAAGGGATTGCAGCGGGGTCGATGCGGGCGCCCACAACGCACCGCGCGCGCCACGGCACTGTCGGTGCCATGACGCGCGCGGCGAATGTTGTGGTCGAAAACCCTATTTCGTGAGTGGCAGCCCGGTCGGTTCGGGAATCTGTTCCACCGTCAGACGTTTGCGGAAGACCCAGTAGGTCCAGCCCTGGTAGATCAGAACCACCGGGGTGCACAGCACCGCTGCCCAGCTCATCACCTGGAGGGTGTAGTGACTGGAAGAGGCGTTGTAGATGGTCAGGTCGAAGGCGGAGTCGATGGTGGAGGGCATCACGTTCGGGTACAGCGAGCCCACCAGCAGGACGGTGGCCGAGGTGATCGTGAGCGTGGTGCCGATGAAGGCCCAGCCGTCACGGCCCGCGACGGTGGCGCCACCGGCGACGACAAGGCCGAGTACCGCGGCGCCGAGAGCGCCCCAGGTCCAGCCGGAGCCGTAGGCGAGCTGGGTCCACAGCCCGAACCCGCCGACGATCACCACCGTGGGCACGAACAGGATCCGGACGCAGGTGCGGGCATCGTCGCGGACCTCACCACCGGTCTTGAGCGCCAGGAAGATCGCGCCGTGCAGGGCGAACAGGATGGCCGTGGTCGCCGCGCCGAGCAGCGCGTAGGGGCTGAGCAGATCCCACACCGAGCCGACGACCTGGCGCTTCTCGTTCAGCGGCACACCGCGCACGAGGTTGGCGAACACCCAGCCCCAAGCCAGTGCCGGAATCCACGAGCCGATGCCGATGCCGATGTCGCACCAGGCCCGCCACTTCGGCGAGTTGATCTTCGATCGCCACTCGATGGCGCAGATCCGCAGGATCAACGCGACCAACAGCAGTAGCAGGGCGAGGTAGAACCCGGAGAACAAGCTCGCGTACCACTCCGGGAACGCCGCGAACATCGCACCGCCCGCGGTGATCAGCCACACTTCGTTGCCGTCCCAGACCGGGCCGATCGTGTTGAGCACGACGCGCCTGCGCGCATCCGAACCCTTGCCCAGGATCGGCATCAGCATGCCGACACCGAAGTCGAAGCCCTCGAGGATGAAGTAGCCGGTGAACAGCACGCCGACCAATACGAACCAGAATTGCTGCAGACTCATCGTCGTCTCCTAGTACGCGAAGGACAGCGGTTCGACGGGTTCGGCGCGGTGCCTACCGCCACCGCCGTCGTCATCGGGACCGGACTCGTCATCGGATGCCGTCGGCCCCGGCTCGGGCCCGACCACGGTGTAGCGGTGCATCAGGTAGTACCAGACCACGGCCAGCGCGCCGTAGAGCAACGTGAAGACCGCGAGGGAGAAGATCACCGTCCCCGGCGCATGATCGGAGACACCTTGCGCCACGGTCATACGAATGGTCGTGTCGCCGGTCAGATTCGGCACCACCACCCATGGCTGCCGTCCCATCTCGGTGAAGACCCAGCCCGCGCTGTTGGCCAGGAAGGGGGTGGGGATGGCGATCAGACACAGCCAGGAGAACCAGCGCTTGTCGGGCACTCGGCCACCGCGGGTCATCCAGAGACCGGCGAGCAGCAACAGCGCCGGTCCGGCCAGCAAGCCGATCATGCCGCGGAAGCCCCAGTAGGTGACGAAGAGATTGGGCCGGTAATTGCCGGGCCCGTAGTCCTGCACGTAGGACGCCTGCAGATCCTCCACGCCCTGCAACGTGACGCCGGTGAACTTGCCCTCGGCCAGGAACGGCAGCACGTACGGAACTTCCAGTAGATGCGTGACACTGTCGCAGTTGTTGTGCGTGCCGACGGTGAGGATCGAGAATTCCGGATCGGTCTGGGTGTGGCACAGCGATTCCGCCGACGCCATCTTCATCGGCTGCTGATCGAACATGATCTTGCCCTGGATGTCGCCGGTCACCCCCACCACGACGATCGATGCGGCGATGACCCACATCCCTGCCCGGGCCGCCGGTCGCCACATGATCCTGGCTTCGTCGAGTTTCGCGGCATCACCGCTGCGCGCGTTGCGCACCATGAACCACCCGGCGATGCCGACGACGAAGGTCGCCGCGGTCAGGAACGCACCGGCGACCACGTGCGGAAATGCCGCGAGGGTGGTGTTGTTGGTGAGCAGCGCCCAGATGCTGTCCAGCTCGGCGCGTCCGGTGTCGGGGTTGTACTTCGCGCCGACCGGGTGCTGCATGAACGAGTTCGCCGCGATGATGAAGTACGCCGAGGCGTTGACACCGACGGCGACGATCCAGATCGTCGCGAGGTGAACGAGTTTGGGCAATCGGGTCCAGCCGAAGATCCACAATCCGAGGAATGTCGACTCCAGGAAGAAAGCTACCAGCGCTTCGAATGCCAGCGGCGCACCGAAGACGTCGCCGACGAATCGGGAGTACTCACTCCAGTTCATCCCGAATTGGAATTCCTGCACGATGCCGGTGGCGACGCCGATGGCGAAGTTGATCAGGAACAGTTTTCCGAAGAACTTCGTGAGCCGATACCAGTGTTCTTTTCCGGTGATCACCCACGCCGTCTGCATTCCCGCTACGAGCGGCGCCAGTCCGATGGTGAGCGGGACGAAAATGAAGTGGTAGACCGTGGTGATACCGAACTGCCATCTGGAGACATCCAGTGTGCTCATTGCCAGCGAACTCATCGTCGGATCTCCTGCCATCGCAGTGAACTGTTGCCGAACCGCTTGCTGTCTGAGTCGAGATGAAATGGATGCTGACGTGCTACGGCACCGCTTCGGCGCACATGACGGCGGTTGTCGCTTCGCCCGGCAGGTCGACGAGTTCGTTGACGCCCACGGCGAATTCCGGTGTCTGCAGGTAATTCGCGTACGCGCGGAACGACGCATTGCGTCAGCACTGCTCGATCCTAGGTGACGAGGTCGCGAATTCCGGTCAGGACTCGGCGATCGTCTTCGCCCGGAGCAGTATGTCTTCGATCATCGCGGGATTCACCTTTCCCGTGGCGGTATTGCGCTGGCTCACGTGGTAACTACCGAGCACAGTGACCGACCGGCCGTCGGGATGGGTGATGACGACTTGCGCGCCGTGGGTGAATCCTGGACGCGGACGGGGCACATTCCAGTCGCCTTCGGAAAGGACGGTGAACAGGGCCTGCCAGCCGAAGCCGCCTAGGACGACGATCACCCGAAGTGCCGAGCCGAGCAGTTCCAATTCCCGGCTGAGGAAAGGCGCGCAGCGGCGCCGCTCCTCGGGTGTCGGCTTGTTCTCCGGCGGGGCGCAGTGCACCGGTGCGGTGAGCCGGGTATCCAGCAGTTCGATGCCGTCGTCGAGGCTCACCGGAGGCGCGCCGGTCGCCGAGCCGACCGCGTGTAGCGCACCGAACAGGACGTTGCCGCTCGGGTCGCCGGTGAACATGCGCCCGGTGCGATTACCGCCGTGGGCGGCGGGGGCGAGGCCGACCACGAGAATTCGAGCGTCGGCGGGCCCGAAACCGGGTACCGGCCGACCCCAGTACTCTTCGTCGCGGAAGGCTGCCCGTTTGACGACCGCGACTTCTTCGCGCCAGGCGACGAGTCGGGGGCAGGCACGGCAGGTGGAAACCAAGCGATCGAGTGCGGCGATATCGGGAGCGATTTCCGCCGCCCACGGGGCCTTTTCCGGATCCTCGCCGGTCATCGACTCAGTCTAGTCCGCGGCGTGGTTGCGGCTTCGGAAAAGTTCGCCGACCGAACCAGCTGCGCGGTACCGTCGGTACCACGTACATTCGAGGGATGTTGTCCACCGAGATCGTGAGCGCCGACGGAGTCGTGCGCGGTCGTGCGGGTCGTCGAATCGCCCGCTGGCGTGCCCTGCCCTACGCGGCCCCACCCATCGGAGCGTTGCGGTTGCGTGCGCCCCAGCCCGTTCGACCGTGGACGGGGGTCCGGTCGGCGACCGAGTTCGGTTACGCCGCGGTGCAGAATCCGAACGGTGCCCGCATCGGCCCGCGAACCTGGCAACCCGTCGGCGAGGATTGCCTGACGCTCAATGTCACCGCGCCGGCGATGCCGTCGGCCACCCCGCGCCCGGTCATGGTGTTCTTCCATGGTGGCGGATACCTGATCGGCACGTCGAGCATGTATTCCGGCGCACGGTTGGCCGCGCGCGGTGACGTGATCGTGGTGTCGGTGAACTACCGCCTCGGCGCGCTCGGGTATGTCGACTTCAGCGAATTCTCCACGGCTGACAGACCTTTCGAGTCGAACCTCGGACTTCGCGATCAGGTCGCGGCGCTGGAATGGGTACGTCGCAATATCGCCGCGTTCGGCGGTGACCCCGACAACGTCACCATCTTCGGTGAATCGGCCGGTGCGCACGCGGTGGTCAGCCTGCTGGCGACGCCCGCCGCGCGCGGTCTGTTCCATCGGGCGATCGCCCAGAGTGCCCCCGCTGACTGGACCTCGACACCGGAGGAGGCGCACCGCTTCGCCCGTCGCTGCCTGGACCGGCTCGGCGCCACCCCTGTCGACGCCGCGACCGTGCTGAGCACTGTGTCCGCGAAGGACCTGTGCCGGGCGGGTGACCGTGCGCTCGGTCGTTCGCTGCGCGAGGAGCCGGGCAGCTTTCCCTACGCCCCTGTCGCGGACGGCGACTTCCTCCCGGAGACTCCCCTGGACGCGATCGCGGCGGGCCGCGCACATCCGGTGCCGTTGATCATCGGCACCAACCGCGACGAGGCGACACTGTTCCAGCGCTTCGCCAAGTCGGTGCCACACACCCCCCAGCAACTCAGCACCATTTTCGACCGCTACGAGCCCGGCACCGAAAAACGGGTGACCAGCAGCTACCCCGGCTATCCGGCGGCGCGGACGGCAGTACGGGTCGGCGGCGACCATCTGTTCCTACGCCCGACGCTGGCCGTGCTCGAAGGCCACAGCAAATACGCCCCCACCTACGCCTACCGGTACGACTATGCCCCCCGCGCGCTGCACCTGGCGGGCTTCGGCGCTACCCATGCGCTCGACCTGGTCCCCGTCTTCGGCTGGGTCGACGGCCCCGTCGGGCGCGCGATGACCGCAGCTGGTGGCAGGCGGGCCTTCCTCGCCGTCCAGGACTACATCCAGGACAACTGGCTCAGCTTCGCCCGCACCGGCCAACCGCTGACGCCGTGGTCGCCCTACACCGCCGAACGCCGCACCACCTCCATCATCGACCATCCGCCGCGCGTCCTGGTCGACCCCGAGTCCGCGCAACGTGAAGCGTGGCAAGGCATTCGGAAGTGTGAAGCATGACTGTAGAGCTCGCCGCGGGGCAGCTGGCCGACCGCATCAAGGCGCTCTACGCCGAAGACGAGCAGATCCGTGCGGCGCGGCCCGTCGAGGATGTTCACGCCATCGTGACGACCCCCGGACTCGCGACGGCGCGCATCGTCGAGACCGTCATGACCGCCTACGCCGATCGTCCGGCGCTCGGCACCCGCCGTACCGAACTGGTCGAGAACAGCGGACGGTCGACGCGAAAGCTGTTGCCGGAGTTCGAGTTGCTGACCTATGGGCAGGTGTGGGAGCGCACTCGCGCGCTCGCCGCGGCCTGGCATCGCGACGGTGTCGTCGCGGGGGATTTCGTCGCGGTGCTCGGGTTCACCAGTGCCGACTACACCGTGCTCGATCTCGCCACGATCCACCTGGGTGGGGTCGCGGTGCCGTTGCAGGCGGGCGCGGGACTGGAACAGTTGCGGTCGATTCTCGACGAGACCGAGCCGACGGTGTTCGCGGTCGATACCGCGCACCTGGACATCGCCGTGGACGCGGTGCTGGCCGGCGTCACGCCGCGTTCGCTGATCGTGTTCGACCATCACGCCGACGACGACGATCACCGGGATGCCCTCGACGCGGCCCGCGCCCGTCTTCGGGCCGGGGGATCGGCCCTCGTGCTCAGCACCCTCGACGACACCACCGAGCAGGGTCGCCGTGCCGACGCGGCTCCGCTGAGCGTGCCCGCCGAGGGCGAGGACCCTCTCGCCCTGCTGATCTACACCTCGGGCAGCACCGGGACCCCCAAAGGCGCGATGTACACCCAGCGCCTGGTCGCGGTGGGCTGGCAGCCCGCGCGGCCGCTGACCGCGATCAATGTCAACTTCCTGCCGATGTGCCACATCGCCGCTCGGCTCACCCTCAACAGCGTGCTCGCCCGTGGCGGCACGGCGTATTTCGCGGCGGCGCCGGACCTGTCGACGTTGTTCGCCGACATCTCCCTGGTGCGGCCCACCGAGATCTTCCTGGTGCCCCGGGTGTGCGACATGATCCTGCAGCGCTTCCAGCGTGCGGTCGCCGAGCGCGGTGTCGCGGCGATCGACACGGTGAAAACCGAACTGCGCGAACAGTTCCTGGGTGGCCGGCTGCTGTCGGTGCTGTGCGGCAGCGCGCCGATCGCACCCGACCTGCGTGCCTTCGTCGAGTCGGTACTGCACCTGCGCTTACACGACGGTTACGGCTCCACCGAGACCGGCGGCGGGGTGATCTTCGATACGAAGGTGATGCGCCCGCCGGTACTGGATTACAAACTCGTCGATGTGCCGGAGCTCGGCTATTTCGGCACCGACAAACCGTATCCGCGCGGCGAGTTACTGCTCAAGACCACCACCATGATCGCCGGGTACTACCGCCGCCCCGAGGTGACCGCCGAGGTCTTCGATGCCGACGGGTTCTGCCGCACCGGTGACGTGGTGGTCGAGTTGGCGCCCGACCGTTTGGCCTATGTCGACCGCCGCAACAATGTCCTCAAGCTCTCCCAGGGCGAGTTCGTTACGGTGTCGCGGTTGGAGGCGGTGTTCGCGGGCGCGGACCTGGTGCGCCAGATCTATGTGTACGGCAGCAGTGAACGCTCCTATCTGCTGGCGGTCGTAGTGCCCACCGAGGCCGCGCTCGCGGGGCCCGCTGCCGAGTTGCGCGCCGCGGTGAGTGCGTCGCTGCACCGCGCCGCCGCCTCGGCCGAACTCGAGCCCTACGAGATTCCGCGTGACTTCATCATCGAGCCCGAACCGTTCTCGACAGCCGACGGGATGCTGTCCGGGGTGGGGAAACTGTTGCGGCCCAAGCTGAAACAGCGGTACGGGCAGCGTCTCGAGCAGCTCTACGCCGACCTCGCGCGGGGTCAGGAAGACGAACTGCAGAGGCTGCGTAGCGACGCACCAGGGCTGCCGGTGTACGACACCGTCGCCCGCGCCGCTCGCGCTGTGCTCGGTGGCGATCCGGCGGATCTGCGTCCGGACGCACGATTCGGTGATCTCGGCGGTGATTCGCTGGCTGCGCTGTCGTATTCGACGCTGCTCCGGGAACTGCTCGCGGTGGACGTGCCGGTGAACGTGCTGCTCGGACCGGACAGCGACTTGGCCCATATCGCCGACTACGTGCGACGTGAGCGTGAACCCGGCACGCACAGAACCGATTCCGACGCGGTGCACGGCAACGGCGCTACCGAGATTCGCGCGGCGGATCTGACGCTCGAGAAGTTCGTGGATGTCGGCACCGCCGCGCGCGTGCCTGCCGCTACACCCGCGAAGACGGTGTTGATCACCGGCGCGAACGGCTATCTCGGGCGGTTCCTGCTGCTGAGCTGGCTCGAACGGCTCGCCCCGGAGGGCGGCAAGGTGATCTGCGTGGTCCGTGGCGGTGACGCGGTCGCCGCCCGAGAGCGACTCGATACGACGTTCGACACCGGCGACAGTGAGCTGGCCATGCAATTCCAGGTTCTCGCGAAGGACACCTTGGAAGTGCTGCCCGGCGATATCGGTGAACCGAATCTCGGTCTGCCGCAGCCGACCTGGGACCGGTTGGCCGCCGAGGTCGATCTGATCGTGCACTCCGCGGCACTGGTGAACCATGTGCTCCCGTATGCGCAGCTGTTCGGTCCGAATGTGGTCGGCACGGCCGAGATCATCCGGCTGGCGCTGACAACTACCCGCAAGCCGGTGAGTTATCTGTCGACGGTGGCCGTCGCGGCGCAGGGGGAGTCCTTCGCCGAGGACGGCGACGTGCGAATCATGAGTCCGGTTCGCCGACTGGACGGTTCCTATGCCAACGGCTACGGCAACAGCAAGTGGGCGGGCGAAGTTCTGTTACGCGAGGCTGCCGACCGATTCGGGCTGCCCGTCGCGGTCTTCCGCTCGGACATGATCCTGGCGCACAGCCACTTCCGCGGCCAGCTCAATGTGCCCGACGTCTTCACCCGTCTGCTGCTGAGTGTGCTCGTCACCGGGCTCGCCCCGACATCGTTCTACCGCACCGATTCCCACGGGCAACCACAGCGCGCCCACTACGACGGCCTACCTGCCGACTTCGTCGCCACGGCCATCACCGAACTCGGCGCCGCGGCCTCGAGTGGATACCGCACCTACGACGTCCTCAACCCGCACGACGACGGGATCTCCCTCGACGTGTTCGTCGACTGGTTGATCGAAGCGGGCCACCGCGTCGATCGCATCGACAGCTACGACGACTGGTTCGCCCGCTTCGAAACCGCCTTGCGCGCCCTGCCCGAACCCCAACGCAAGCACACCCTGCTCCCGCTACTGGACGCCTACCGCAAGCCCGGCCGTCCACTGCGCGGCTCGGCCCTACCCGCCGACGGCTTTCGCGCCGCCGTCCGCGCCGCACAGATCGGTCCCGACAACGACATCCCGCACCTGCCTACAGATCTCATAGTCAAATACGTCCGTGACCTGAAGTATCTCGGCATTCTGGAATAGCACTCACAGACGAGGCCGGGCGATCCACGAGTGCCACCCGCCATCGAGGATCAGCTCGGCCAAGCGCTGGTACCCGGCACTGCCGGGGTGGGCGCCGTCGCCCGCTGCGGCTTCGTCGGCCCAGATCGGGTCTTCCGCCAATTGCTTGGTGGCGGCGACGAAGGGCACGTCACGCGAGCCGCACAGCTCCGCCATGGCGTCGGCGAGTTCCACCGTTCGGCGCAGGTGTTCCTCGCCGCCGTCGATGACAGGCGGTGGGCCGATCACCAGTGGATGAATCGCGCGCTCGCGGCTTTCGGTCAGGAGGGTCGCGAGGTTGTCCAGGCAGCGCGCCTTGCCGACCCGGACGTGGCCGTCCTCCACGACCGCGTCGTTGCTGCCGAAGGAGATCACCAGGCGATTGTCGGCGCCGGGCAGCACGCGCGGATCGACTTCGCGCCAGCAGCGACGCAGGACATCGTCGGAGGTGTTGCGTCGGATGCCGAGGTTGAACGCGGTGATGCCGGGGCCGGTCGCGGTGAGGACGCGGCCGACCCAGCCGCGGTACTCCGGGTCACCGATGCCCTGGACGAAGGAGTCCCCGATGAAGCAGATGCGTAGATCCCCGTTCATTCCGGCAACTGTACGAGGTGGGGGAGCGGGGCCGTGCTGCCCGGTCCGGCCGGTGGTGGGGGAGCGCGTTTACCAAGGAGCCGTACAGGTTTGAATCGTCCTGGTCATTCCGGTTCGATTGGTCGAGGGCCACGTCGACGATCTTGGTTACCGCAACTCCTGATTTATTTAATGCAGATACGCAGATATGCGCATTTATACATGTGTTCCACTCATCCGTCATCCCGACTTGCACACAGACAAACCATCTCCAAAAGAACACAAGGAGGCCGGGGGAGCTCCCAGCTGGTTGGTCTCCGTGGGTACCGGTTGTTAGCGAGGGGTCACAATGCGTGCGACGGCCGACACCATCGCCGAGCGCTGCTCTGCCAGGCGGTCGCGGCCGGCGACGACTGTTCCGGCCCGGGCGTGGGCGGCTGATGTGCGAGCCAGGTCGGTGAGCATGTGCAGCAGGATCGTGGCCGGGATATCGGTGGTGACGAGGCCTTCGTGCTGGCCGCGTCGGAGTTCGACGAGTTTCGCGTCGATGGTGCGCCGCAGGACCTGGGGAATATCGCCGGACGGCTCGAGTTCGGACCAGGCTTGTAGCCGGGCGTTGTCGGGGTGGGCGATGAAGTGGTCGAACAGGCGGCCCACATAGGCGGGAAGGTCGTCGGCGGACATGGCGGCTTCGCTACTGGTCTCGGTGGTCCAGCGTTCGGTGACAGCGGCGTAGAGCTCGTCCTTGCCGGGGAAGTACGCGTAGAGCCGGTCCTTGCTGGCGTGCGCGGCGGCCGCGATGCGGTTGATCCGAGCACCGGCGATGCCGAATTCGGCGAACTCCGCTTTCGCCGCGGTGAGTATTCGCTCCCGTGTTGCCTGACCTGCTGCCCGCATGAGCCGAAGCGTACCCCTTGCCGAACCATCTGGTTCGGAACTATGGTCCCATGTGAACCGGACGGTTCTGAACTCTGTGAGACGAGGCTTGATGAGCGCGGACAAACCACGGTGGCAGCAGCTCAGGGAGCAGACAGACGGTGTCGATACCGCCGATCTGGACCAGCTGTGGACCCGGCTACGCCCGGCTCGCGCCGAGGAGATCCTCGGTGAATGGCGCGGCGACGCGTTCCAGACCGGTCACCCGCTGTGTCGCGCGCTGCCTGCCAGCCGCTGGTACGGCAAGAATTTCCTCGCTCTCGACGACGCGAAGCCACTGATGTGCCGAGCCGAGGACGGCACCTTGTTCTCGAATGTCGAGCTGGGACAGGGCGAGGCGACCCTGTGGAATGTCGAGTTCCGCGGCGAGGTCACCGCGACCATGGTCTACGACGGCCGCGCGGTGTTCGACCACTTCAAGTGGCTCGATGACACCACCTTGATGGGCATCATGAACGGGCGCCCCGAACTGGTTCTCTCCCGCGGCGAATACTTCTACTTCCTGCTGGAACGGGTCTCCTGATGCACACAACGGCGGTGTTGTCGCGCGATCCGTCGGCGGAGTTCTCGATCGAGCCGATCGAGGTCGACGAGCCCCGTGCCGGGGAGATCCTGGTGCGGATCGTCGCCGCCGGGATCTGCCACACCGATCTGGTCAGTCGCCGCGCGGGTGCCGTGGATCGTCCGATTCTGCTCGGACACGAGGGTGCGGGCATCGTCGCGGCGGTCGGGTCCGACGTGCGTACGGTCCGGCCCGGCGATCATGTCGTGCTGACCTTCCGGCACTGCGGCGCCTGTCGCAACTGCGCGGCCGGTCGTCCCGCCTACTGCCACCGCGCGACCGCACTCAACCAATTCGGACGACGCGCGCACGACACACCCCGGGCGCTTGTCGACGGTTCTCCGGTGCTGGACGGATTCTTCGGTCAGTCGAGTTTCGCCGGCTACGCGTTGACCACCGAGGACAACACGATCGTGATCGACCCGGCGATCGACCTCGCGGTGGCGGCGCCGTTCGGTTGCGGTTTCCAGACCGGTGCGGGCGCTGTGCTGAACGCGTTGCGCCCGGAGTCGGGTGCGTGGGTCGCTGTGTACGGGGCGGGCGCGGTCGGGATGGCGGGTTTGCTCGCTGCTCGGTCGATTCCCGACGTGCGCGTGGTCGTTGTCGAAACATCTGCCGCGCGGCGGGAACTGGCTGTCGAGCTCGGCGCTGACGCGGCGCTGGATCCCGCCGACGGGCCCACCGCGCCACGTATCCGCGAACTCACAGACGGCGGTGCGACGCACGCGCTCGATACGACCGGTGTCGCCGCTGTTCTCGGCGATGCCGTCGCCGCGCTCGCTGTCGGTACCACGGTGGTGGCCGTCGGTCTCGGCCGTGGCGCGCCACCGGTCGATATCGGTGATCTCGTGCTGCACGGTAAGGTGATTCGTGGCTGCCTCGAAGGCGACAGCGTGCCTGCCGCCTTCATTCCCCAGCTGCTCGATCTGTACGCGGCAGGTCGCTTCCCGGTCGAGCGCCTCATCGCTCGGTACCCGCACACCGAGGTCGGCGCCGCGCTGGCCGACCAGCGCGCGGGCGCTGTCGTCAAACCGGTGCTCACATGGTGAGCACCCTCGAATCCTCGGACACCCCATGACACTTCTCTTCGATGACGCCCCGGCTGTCGAGGGCGCCGAGACGGCTGCCCGCACCCAGCGACGACTCGCAGTGTTGAGCGCCGCGCGTTCGGTCTTCGTCGCCCACGGCTACCACGGGGCGAGCATGGACGACATCGGTATCAGGGCCGGGATGAGCAAGCCGGTGTTGTACACGCACTACGCGAGCAAGCTCGATCTCTATCTCGCTGTGTTGCAGGGCTATCTGGACCGGATGGTCGACGGTATCCGGGACGCGCTGGCCGACGCCGACGGTCAAGAGGACAAGGTGCGCCGTGCGGTGCTGGCCTATTTCGATTTCGTCGACGAGGACGCCGGTGGGCACACCCTGGTCTTCGAGTCGCCGGTGCCGAGTGAGCCGTGTGTGCGGTGGCGGGTGCGTAATGCCATGGGTGAATGCGCGGTGCTGGTCAGCGCGGAGCTGCGCGCCGCGGGTATGGATGACGTCCGTGCCTACGCGTGTGCGTTCGGGGTGGTGGGCGCCAGCCATCTCGCGGCTCGGCAGTGGCTCGACACGGGTCGTCCGATTCCGATGGTCGAGGCTGTCGACACTGTCGTGGCGCTGTGCTGGAACGGTTTGTCCGGCGTGGAGACTACGGGCGACTAGAGGCGCGAGTGGTCAGCTCGCGCCGATGGGCAGCGGGCTTCCGTCGAGGAGTTCATCGCTGGGGAGCTGTCCGGCGAGTACCGCCAGGGCGCGCTTCCATCGGCGCAGTACCGCCTCGCGTTCGCCGAGTGTTCCGGTGAGCATGGCGGTCATCGAGAGACCGGTGAGCATGTCGATGGTGAATTCGACGAGGACCTCAGCGCGCGGGTCCGACGCATAGGGCTCGCCGAGTACTTGCAGGTAGAGCCTGCGCATTTCGGTGAATACGCGACGTTCCTCGGTGACGAGCTGGTCGCGGAGTTCGGTGTCGGTGCGCGCGGCGACCCAGAGGTCGAGTGCGATGAAGAAGGCGGGGCTGTTGAGGTCGCGCCAGGCGAGGTCGACGACGGATTGCAGTCGGTCGCGGCCGGGCGGGAGTAGTTCGGCTTCGCGCCGGAACTTCTCGAGCCGGATGTCGACCACTTCGGTGGTGGCGGCGATTAGCAGTTCGGCTCTGGTGGGGAAGTGGTGCTGCACGGTGCCGCGGGCGAGCCCGGCGCGTTCCTGGACCGCGCTGACGGTGGTCGCCGCGTAGCCGCGTTCGAGCAGGCATTCGGCAGTACAGGCCAAGATTCTGGCGCGGGTCGATGCCCGACGTTCGGCCTGGGTGCGGCGCGGTGGTTGCACGGTCACCTGAGAAATCGTACGTCCTGCCGACAAGATTCGGTAGATTGGGTGAAATGTGTCGGCGGTCACCCCTTGACGACGGCTGATCGAGCTGGTGCAATCAACATACCGTACGCAGTAACTGTTTCTCTGGATGAAAGGCTGCGATGACGCAGATCTCTCACCTCCGCCGGGGTAGTGGTGCGCCGATCGTGCTGGTGCACGGCCTCGGCAGTCGCTGGCAGGTCTTCGCGCCGATCATCGACCTACTGGCCGATCAGCACGAGGTCATCGCGATCGACCTACCCGGTTTCGGTGACTCGCCGGCGCTCGACGATGTCCGGCCGGGTCCGCGCGGGTACGCCGCCTGGCTCACGCGCTGGCTGGCGGACAACGAAATTCGACGCCCGCACGTGGTAGGCAGCTCCATGGGTGGTGGCATCGCCATCGAATTGGGTCGCACCGGAGTCGCGTCCGGGGTCACCGCGTTCTCACCGGTCGGCTTCTACGGGCCCGTCGGACGCCGGTGGACTCAGGTCCTGCTCACCAGCATGCGTGGTGCCGCCCGTACCGCCGGACCGACATTGGACCGGCTGGTCGAATACCCCGCGGGCCGCAGGATCCTGCTCTCGAGCATGTTCGGTCACCCGGTCGGCGTCGACCCCGATGCCGCTCGGAGCGACTTGGCCGGGCTGGCCGGTGCCACCTCCTTCGCGGCCGCGCGCGACGACTTCGGCAATTACGTCCTCGATCCCGGCGACGACCGTGGCTCGTTGGGTGAGATTCCGGTGACGATCGCGTGGGGCACCCGCGACGTCGTGCTCGTGCACCGCACCCAGAGCGCGCGTGCGCGCGTGGTGTTGCCGTTCGCGCGCCATCTCGACCTTCCCGGCTGCGGGCACCTCCCGTTCAGCGACGACCCCGATACCTGTGCTCGCATCGTTCTCGAAGGGACCTCATGACCCCGTCCATTGCAGTCATCGGCAGCGGGTTCGGCGGCTTGGCGGCTGTCATCGAACTGAAGAAGCGCGGCTTCGATGACATCGTCGTGTTCGAGAAGGCTGACGATGTCGGTGGCGTCTGGCGGGAGAACACCTATCCCGGTGCTGCCTGTGATGTGCCGTCCCCGTTCTACTCGTACTCTTTCGAACCGAATCCGCGCTGGCCGCACCGATTCTCACGGCAGCCGGTGATTCTCGATTACATCAGGCACGTCGCCGACAAATACGATGTCCGCCGTCATATCCGCTTCGGTGTCGAGGTGCTCGGAGCCGCGTTCGACGACGCGACCGGCAAGTGGACCGTCCGGCTCAGTGGCGGGGACACCGTGGTGGTCGATGTTCTGGTGTCGGCGGTCGGGCAGCTGTCGCGGCCCGCCGTGCCGACGATCGATGGTCGAGACAGCTTCGGCGGCAGTAGTTTCCACTCCGCCGAGTGGAACCACGACATCGACCTGACCGGTAAGCGTGTGGCTGTCATCGGCACCGGGGCGAGCGCGATCCAGTTCGTTCCCGAGGTGCAACAGCAGGTCGAGAAGCTGACGCTGTTCCAGCGGACCGCGCCCTACATCATCCCGCGCCCTGATCGGGAGTTCTCCGAGCGCCATCACCGGGTGTTCGAGAAGGTGCCGGTGACCGAGCTCGCCGAACGCGCGACCTGGTACGGCGTGGTCGAAGGGCTCAGCGTCGCCTGGGTGTACTCCAAACCGCTCGCCGCCGCGATCAAGGCCGTGTCGAAGTGGCATATGCGCAGGCAGACCAAGACCAAGCCGGGTCTTTTCGAGAAGGTCTGGCCGGACTATCCGGTCGGGTGCAAGCGAATCCTGTTCTCCGACAATTATCTTCCCGCCCTGGCAGAAGCGAACGTGGAGGTGACCACCGAGCGGATCGCCGAGATCACCCCCTCGGGTGTGCGCACCGTGGACGGGCGTGACCACGAGGTCGACGTCATCATCTGGGGCACCGGTTTCACCAGCACGGAGTTCTTGGCCCCGATGACCATCACGGGCGCGCAGGGCAGGGAACTGACGCAGGAGTGGGACAGCGGCGCGCACGCCTACTACGGGATGACCGTGCCGCGGTTTCCGAACCTGTTCATCATGTACGGCCCCAACACCAATACCGGTGGCGGTTCGATCATCTACTTCCTGGAAGCGCAGGCGAAGTACCTCGGCGACTATGTCGCCCATCTCGCGGCGTCCGGTCGCGCGCTGACGGTTCGTCCGGACGTGGAACAGGCCTACGACGAGCGGATCCAGGCGCAGCTCACCGGAAGCGTGTGGACCCGGTGTTCGTCGTGGTATCGCCAGGCCGACGGCCGCATCACGACCAACTGGCCATTGCTCGGAATCCAATACAAGAAACAGGCGCGGTTCGATCCCGCCGACTATGAGGTGGTGTCACGATGAGCGACTACGACTACGACGTGATCGTCGTCGGTTCCGGTTTCGGTGGCAGCGTGACCGCGCTGCGGCTGACCGAAAAGGGCTATCGGGTAGGTGTGCTCGAATCCGGTAGGCGCTGGAACGCCGAGGACTATCCGAAGACCAACTGGAACATTCCCAAGGCCATCTGGGCGCCGCGCCTGGGTCTGACCGGACCGCAGCGGATCAGCGCGCTGGGTAAGTGCCTGGTCTTCAGCGGTTCGGGCGTGGGCGGCGGGTCGCTGATCTATGGCAACACGCTCTACGAACCGCTGCCGGAGTTCTATCGCGATCGCGCGTGGGCCCACATCACCGATTGGAAGTCCGAGCTCGCGCCGTACTACGACCAGGCCGCGCGGATGCTGGGCGTGGTGGAGAATCCGCGGATCGGGCCGAAGGACGACGTGCTGTTGCAGGTCGCACGGGATCTGAAGGTCGCCGACACCTTCCATCGCACCCATGTCGGTGTCTTCTTCAACGAGGGTTCCGAGGGCGTGGAGGTCGATGACCCGTACTTCGGCGGCGCCGGTCCGCGCCGGGCGGGGTGTATCCACTGCTCGGAGTGCTTCACCGGCTGCAAGCACAATGCCAAGAACACCACCACGCTCAATTACCTGCACCTGGCCGAGAGCAACGGCGCGCAGGTGCACCCGTTGACCACGGTGACGGCGGTAACCCCCGACGGTAACGGCGGTTATCGCGTGGAGACGGTGCAGTCCAACGGTTGGGTGCGCAAGCAGCGTCGCACGTTCACCGCCCAGCAGGTGGTGTTCGCGGCGGCGGCTCTCGGCACCCAGAAGTTGCTGCACAAGCTGCGCGGTGACGGCACGCTGCCGGAGTTGTCCTCGCGGCTCGGCGAGCTGACGCGCAGTAACTCCGAGGCGATCATCGGCGTCACCAGCAAGTCCCGCCACGACTTCGCCCAGGGTGTGGCGATCACGTCGTCCATTCACCCGGAACCGCAGACGCACGTGGAGGTGTGCACCTACGGCAAGGGGCAGAACGCGCTGTTCGTGCAGACGGTGCCGATGATCGACGGCGGGGCGTTCCGGTTCCTGCGGCTGTTGCTGACGATTCTTTTGCATCCGGTGCAATTCGTGCGTTCGCAGAACGCGCACGGTGCGTCGGAGCGGTCGGTGATCTTGCTGGTCATGCAATCGCTGGACAATTCGCTGACTTCGTATCTGAAGGGCAAGCGGTTGGTGACCAAACAGGGCAGTGGTGAGCCGAATCCGGAGTGGATTCCCATGGCGCACGATATCGCCCGGCGCTACGCGGCCGAGTCCGACGGCATCACCGGCAACATCGCCACCGATATCTTCAATATCCCCGCGACCGCGCACTACATCGGTGGTTGCACCATCGGCGACTCCCGCGATACCGGCGTGATCGATCCTTACCAGCGCGTCTACGGCTATCCCGGCCTGCACATCGCCGACGGCAGCGCCATCACCGCCAATCTCGGCGTGAATCCGTCGCTGACCATCACCGCGCAGGCCGAGCGTGCGATGGCGTTCTGGCCCAACAAGGGTGAGCCGGATCCGCGTCCTGATCTCGGAGCCGCCTACCAGCGGATCAGTCCGGTCGCCCCGGAACGTCCCGCGGTGCCCGCGACCGCGCCCGGCGCGCTCCGACTGCCTGCCTGAAAGAGAGGATCTTCATGACGATCGACCAACTCACCGCGCTCGAACCCGTCTGTTCCCGGGAGGCGGCGCTGGCGCTGTTCGACAGTCTGCCGCCGGTGCCCGCGTCCCAGCTCAGTGGCCGCTGGCACGGTCGCGAGCTGGCCACCGGGCATCCGATGGACGGCCTGCTCGTGGCGTCGGGCTGGTACGGCAAGCAGTTCGACGGCATCGACAGTGTGCATCCGCTGCTGTTCCGTGACCGGTCGGGCGACATCTTCGCTGTCGATCCGCAGAAGGTGCCGTTGGGCCTGGTCGGTAAGGTGCCGACCTCGATTGTGGACCGGGGTCGCGGACTGCTCGGGCTGTTGAAGCCGGCGTTGCGCGCTCGCGACTATCGGGCGCGGTTGCGCTCGGTCGAGCATCGCGGGGTCGTCACCACGGCGATGGTGTACGACCATCGGGCGATCATCGATGTGTTCCGTCGGGTCGACGACAACACAGTCTTGGGCCTGATGGATTACCGCGATTTCCCCGAGCCGTACTTTTTCGTGCTCGCTCGCGAGAAAACGCACGAGGGTGGTCGTTTGCCCGAGTGAATCGGGGGTACGCGCCGGATGGGGAGAACCCTCATCGAAAGGAGGCCGTGCCATGACTGACTACATCGATCCCCATCAACACAAGTTTCCCGATACCGAACGCACGACGCGCTCGCACGCCGGGGAGTTGGTCCAGGACTCGCTCAATTGGCCGGGGCTGTTGCTTCTCGGGATCGGCATCGTGATGCTCGCGGCCACCCTGACGGCGGCCGGTTCCGGATTTGTCGGATGGGCGGTGATCGCCGGAATCCTCACTGGTGTGTGTTTGCTGCTCGGAATCGGGATCGTGCTCGCCGAGCATCGCCGGATCAAGGTGGGTGAGGGACTGCATCTCACGGATCCGTGTGGTCACTGACGTCGGACAACGAGAGGACGCCGATGGACGAATGTGTCGAGCCCGGACGGATCACCGTCGACTATTCGCATCTGTTCCCCGGCGTGGTGGTACGCGCCGATCGAATAGCCGACGAGTTCGACGTGGTGTTCTCCGATGGTGTGCGCACCGAGGCGGGGATTCTGCATGACGACGACGGGAGCGCTGCGCTGGATGTGGTCGGCTACGCCACGGCCGCGGGGACGATGTTGCCCGGTCGGATCTGGCCGATCATTTCGATCGAGGATGTCGGGTCCGAGGTGAACATCGCGCTGGGACCCTACTTGCGTTGAGGACAGGGTTTCGGTGATGCGGGACGCGCTCGGTACTTCGGCGTCCTAATAACTGGACCTTCGTCCACTTATGCCGCAGTGTGATGCCCATGAGTGAGCATCCCGCGCAACGGCGCACGCTGGCGGTGTTGGTCGCGGCGCAGATCTTCAGTGGCGCGGGGCTTGCCGCGGGAATCACAGTCGGCGCGCTGCTGGCGCAAGAAATGCTCGGTTCCACCGGGCTGGCCGGGTTGCCCAGCGCGATGTTCACCGTCGGGTCGGCTGCCGCCGCGGTCGGGGTGGGTCGGATCTCGCAGCGGGCCGGGCGTCGGGTGGGCCTTACGCTCGGGTATCTGACGGGCGGCCTGGGAAGTTTCGGGGTGGTGGCGGCCGCGGTGACCGAGAGCCTGCCGTTGCTGTTCGTCTCGCTGATCGTCTACGGGGCGGGCACCGCGACCAGTCTGCAAGCGCGATACGCCGGCGCCGATCTGGCGCAGCCCGCCCATCGGGCGCGCGCCATCAGCACGGTATTGGTGGCGACGACAGTGGGTGCGGTGGTCGGGCCCAATCTCACGACGCCGATGTCGAATATGGCTGTGCGGTACGGTATTCCAGCATTGTCGGGTCCGTTCGTGCTGTCTGGGGTGGCCTATGTGCTCGCGGCGCTGGTGCTGTGGGTGATGTTGCGCCCGGATCCGCTCGTGCTCGCCCGCACCCTCGTCGAGTCGCCCGGCGAGGCTGTCGTGCCGGACGCTCCGACGCGGTGGTCGGCGCCGATCGTGGCCGGGTCGACGGTGATGATCGTGACGCAGTTGGTCATGGCCGCGGTCATGACGATGACTCCGATCCATATGCAGCATCACGGGCACGGTGTCGGCGCGGCGGGGTTTGTGATCGCGGTGCACGTCGCGGGCATGTATCTACCGTCGTTGCTGTCGGGAGTGCTCGTCGATCGGTTCGGGTCGGGGCTGGTGGCCGTGGCGGCCGCGGGCACGCTGGTCGCCGCCGGCTCAGCCGCGGCACTCGCCCCGCCGAGTTCGGTGGCGGCGCTGGCGGTGGCGCTCGGGCTGCTCGGGATCGGCTGGAATCTGGGGTTGGTCGCGGGGACGACGATGATCGCGGATGCGACGCCGGTCGCCACCCGTGCGCGCACGCAGGGCACCGTCGATGTGGGCATCGCTGTCGCCGGTGCCGGGGGTGGACTCGGATCCGGGGTCATCGTGGCATTCGCCGACTACCCGGGTCTGGCGTTGCTCGGTGCCGGGATCGCCCTGCTGATCGTGCCCGCGTTGGCCTGGACCACTCGCCGTCCACGCATCCGCGACGAGACTTCGCCCGTGCATGCCGAAAGCTGAGGGCGGCAGGCCGGTGGGATCGTGGGATGATCTGGCGATGAAAGGTCAGACGAGTACCGGTCGGCTGTTGACACTGTTCGGCGGTGTCGCCCTCGTGATGCTGATGGTCAACTGGAGTCTGATACGCGCGGTCGCGTTCGCGGTGATCTGGGCGGTCGCGGCCGGTGTGCTGGTCTTACGTGACCGGCGCCGTGGGGCCGAGGACATCGATGAGACCTCGGCCGCCGAGGCTTCCGATGCCGGCGCCTCAGGCTCCGGCGAGCGCTGAGGCCAAATTCGGCACATCCAGAGCCTGCAAAGCCTGCTGGCGCACATCAACGCAGTGCTTCAGCGTGACCGTATCGATCACCTCGCGATTGCGAACCACCGCGACATTGATGCCGCCGCTGCGCGCCGCCCAGTTCTGCACCGTGGCGTTGAATGACACCCGCGCGACATTGAACCCCTGTTGACGCCAATTATCGAGATCCGGCGCCAGCATCTCGCACAGGTGCACGCCGGCCGCATCGGAGATCTCCGGTGCGCCCGCGGGCGACGGCGGTAACCCGGGATCCTGCGCGTCGGTGCTGGTGGCGCAGCCGGCAACAACCAGCAGCCCGATCAACATGGCGCCTCGTAGATGTGTGAACACGACCCGGTCCCTCCGGTAGAGGTTTGTCCTAGCTCAGTGCGAATGCCCGCCTCGCGCAGAGTCAAACAGTGGTCGGCGGTCGGAAATCGGTGGGGGAGGTAGGGATTCGTCTCGTGGTCGACCATGGCCGATCGGATGGGCAACGAGTCGACCGTCTGCTCGAAAACCGGTGGGACAACACCGCTGCGCGTCATTACGATGCTGCCGAACCGAGCCACCTAGCCGAGGACGCGCCGTTGTACATCCTGTGAGACCTCCCGAGCAGTGAATTTCACGCGCCGCGCATTTGTGCGCAGCGCGGTTCTTTGCTGCGGACTTCTCACCGAAACGGGTGTACTTCTATGCTCAAAATCTGGGTGGTCGTGCCCACCTGCCTGCCCCTCATTCGCCGCCGTTGCCACGCATGCGCATCCACGCGCTTCCGGGCCAGCAAGAAATTTCGCGTCAACGCACACCACAAACTCCTCGATGTGTGGCTCCTCGCGCGCTGTATCTCCTGCGGGGACACCACAAAACTCACGATCATGGAGCGGGTGAATGTGCGGTCGGTGCGATCCGAACTGCTGGACCGGATGCATGACAACGACCCTGACCTGACAGCCGAGTTACTCCAGGACCCAGTCGTGCAACGCCGCAATCGCATCTCCCTGGACTGGGACAACGCCTGGCGCCTCGACACCGGCGGGTCCGACCACCTCGACTGCGAGGTCATTGATGTGTCGGTTCTCTTCGCGGCGCGGATCCCTCTCCGGCCGGTACGACTGATCGCTGACGGTTTCGGGATCTCGCGAGCCCAGGTCGAGAAACTGATCGCCGACGGGAGTCTTGCCTCAGCAGTTCGCTTGAGCGGCAAGCTCTCCGGTGACTTCATCTTCACCCTGAAGCGCTGAGGCTTTCTGGTAGTTGGGTGCCCGTCCGGAGGATCTGCCGGACGGGCACCCAGCTGTGGCGGGCTGGGAAATGTCGGGCCCACCGGAGGTGTGCTCATACGACGGTGCCGATCGTGAGGCCCTCGCTGGACGGCCGCCACGCCGGTTCACCCGAAACATGTTGCACACGAACCAATCCCATTTCGACCAACTGTTCCAGGTAGGTCTCGGTGCGGTGTACCGAGTGGCTCAACTTCGAGGCCAGGTCAGGTGTGGTGATCGGTGTGGTCGGGGAGAACCGGCAGAGGCTGGTCAAGATCCAGTCCTGGCAGTGGGTCAGATGATCCTCGCTCATCACGAGCCTCCTGCCTGCTGTGCGCGTTGGTCGAGGACCATCCGGTTCTGCTCCACCAACGTGTTTCTGGCGCGGCGCCGACTCCGGCAGGTATCGACCGCGCATTCCAGATGGACTTGCATCGCCCGATGAGCTTGAGCCGCCGTGAGCGGGCCGGGGTCATGACCACACAGCAGCAGAGCATTCACCGGGTCGCCGCCCTGCGGCCCGCGGGCGTGATCTGCCACTCGTTGCGCAGGTTCTCGAACGCGAAGTCCTTGCGCTGCAACTCGAGTGCGACGCGCTTGGCCTCCCATTCGGCGATCTGCACGGTGAGGGCGATCGTGGCGATCGTGAGCATGCCACCTGGTTGCAACGCGGCCAAGATCTTGGCTTCGAGCGTGATACTCATCGGGTCACCTCGGGTGTGTCGGAGCGGGATGGCTCCAAGCTACGAAGCAGCCGGACGGCGACGCCACAAACTTGCGCCAACTTGCGCGAAGCTTGTTGATATCTAGCAATTAACAACCAGATCAGGGACGATAAATCAGTGCGACGCAAGCTCGTGCACACGACTGGACAGGACGGTACGTCATGCAGTTGGAGTTTCTCGGCAATGGCGGTAGCGGAGGCGGCGGATGCCCCACATTGCTCGCAACCGACCAGGGCGCCTACATCGTGCAAGGGTGGGAGACCGGCGATCCCGCCGTCATCGAGATCCCGCACTTGCTCCTCGGATTCGCCGAGCCCGACACATTCGTCGGCGCGACCATGACCGACACCGGACGGGGAACATTCACCCTGACCGGTGTCCCGGTGATCGACCGTGCCACCCTGGACCAATTGGACCTCGCGCCAGGAGAGACCGCGATCGAGGTCCCGAAGTGCGAGAGGAAGTTCTACGGTGCTCCTACTGGAAGGTGAAGCGTTCGACGACCTCCTCCGGTCAGCCCGCCAGGAGGCATTTCACCTGGAAGTGAGAGACACCTACAACACACCCGACGAGACACAACCATTTCGCGATTTCCTCAACGGCGTTCCCGCTGAAGACTATTCGTGGCTACAGGGTTGGTTGGACCTGGTCGAGGAGACCACCGCCCGTGGGGTGACCGTTCGGCGGGCACGCGTGGTCACAGTCCCGCACACCGACTACACCCGCTGGCTTCTCGAGGTGTCCCACCAGAACGCCGCTGCGGGCGAACAGATCCGGTACCTGTCCCGCCACGACATCGACACCGAGCAGCTGACCGTTGACGACTGGTGGCTGTTCGACCGGAACTCGGTGGCGTTCACCGTCTTCGAACCCGGCGGACGATGGCGGGGCGGCGCTTTGACCACCGACCCGAGAATCGTGGCCTACTGCGTGCAGGTGCGGGACCTCGTGTGGGAAGCGGCGGTTCCACACACCGAATACCTCACCCTCGGTGCTCGGTGACCAACTCGGTCGATGAAGCGCGCGAAGCTCTCGGGCTCCGGCTCCGCGAGCTTCGCCGCGACGCCGGCATCACCGCTCGCCTGCTCGCACAGCTCGCCGGATGGCACGAATCCAAAGTCTCGCGCACCGAGTACGGCAAACAAACCCCGTCCGAATCTGACCTACAAGCATGGTGCGAACACACCGGCCGCCTCGACCAACTCCCGGACCTCATTGCGACCCTGCGCAACATCGAAGCCGCCTACATGGAGTGGAAACGCCTGCTCGGCGCCGGAACACGGCGCCGCCAGAAGATGTCGGTGAGACTCGAAGTCACCACCCGGTCGATGCGCTGGTACGAACCGACGATCGTGCCTGGGCTGTTGCAGACCGCCGAGTACGCCGAGGGGATCCTGTCGAAGATCATCAGCTTCTACGGCATTCCCGATGACCTCGCCGACGGTGTCGCAGCCCGGGTCGAACGTCAACGGGTGCTGTATCGCGGTGACCGCCGGTTTTCGTTCATCATTGCCGAGCAGGTGCTTCACACGACAATCGTTGACGATCAGGTGATGTTGGGGCAGTTGGATCGGTTGCTGACGGTGATGTCGTTGCCACGTGTCGTTCTGGGTGTGGTGCCGATGAACTCATCGTATGAGGGCCCAGCGACGAACGGGTTCGCGATCTTCGATCAGCGGCTCGTTCAGGTCGAGACGGTCACCGCGGAACTGTCGGTGACGCAGCCGCGTGAGATCGCCTTGTACGAGCGGATGTTCGCGGTGTTGAACGACCAGGCTGTGTTCGGTGACGGTGCCCGTGAGTTGATCGGTGAGGCGGTCCGGGCGCGCCGTTAGCGGTCTCGCCGCTCGTCGAGCTGAGTCCAAGCTGTATCCGGGCCCGGACTCAGCGGTTCCTTCGAGCTTCGAGGCTTCGGGCGAGGCGGTCCAAGCCCTGCAGCACTGTTGGGCGTTCGTGATTCAGGTCGGCCAGGAGTTGTGTGTGGGCTTCGATTTCGCGGGGGAAGACCTCGTCGATCAGGGTGATTCCGGCCGTGGTGAGGTGGATCGAGGTTGATCGTCGATCGGTCGGATTCTGGGCGCGGGTGATCAGGCCGCGGCGCTCGAGTTTGGTGAGTGTTTTGCCGACGCCGGCTCGCGACATTCCGAGATGTTCTGCGAGTCGGATCGCGGTGAGTGGTGGCTCGGCATAGCGCAAGGGGACCAGGAGTCCGACCTCGGCGGCCGTGATGTTCGCCTCGGCGTAGATGTTCTCCACGGCCCGGTCGAGCAGAGCGGAGATGCGCTTGACCTGGGCCACCACCACCATCGCGGAGGTGTCGAGTTCGGGATTTCGGTCTCGCCAGAGATCGCACGTTCGGTCTCGCAGTGATCGCTCGGCCATCGGCGCTCCTTTTGTAAACTAGTTAACAATTCGGTACGTTCAGGAGCGTACCCGGATGGCGACACTGCCCTGTGGGGCGAGCTGGTACAAGGGGGATCCATGCTTCACGACGTAGTGGTGATCGGCGGGGGCACAGCAGGTCTCGGCGCAGCGCTGGTTCTGGCCCGATCTCGCCGCCAGGTAGTGGTCATCGACTCCGGTGCGCCTCGAAACATGGCTGCCGAGAACACACATGGGTTCTTGACCCGCGACGGCGCGACACCGACCGAGTTGCTGGCAGTCGGCACGACCGAAGCGCTCCGATACGGCGCCCAGTTGCTGGGTGGTCGAGTTGTCGAACTGGCCGAGGCAGACACCGGCTTTGCGGTCGAAACCGAGACTGGACAAGTCATTACAGCGCGGTCGGTTGTCGTGGCGACCGGCTTGCGCGATGAACTGCCTGCGATTCCGGGAGTTCGTGAGCAATGGGGCAAGGGGGTCCTGCACTGTCCGTACTGCCACGGATATGAGGTGCGAGACCAACCGCTTGCGGTACTGGGTGGCGCCAACAGGGCGTTCTCCGTGCACCAAGCCTCTCTGGTGCGTCAATGGTCCGACGATGTCACCTTCTTCCCGCGAGAGATCGACCTGTCCGCTGACGAGCGTCGCCGTCTGTCCGCGCGTGGCATTCGAATCGTCGAGGGAGAAATTGCGCAAGTTGTCGTGCGTGACGGTGAACTGCACGGCGTGGAAATCGCATCGGGACAGGTCATTACACGGACAGCGGTCTTCGTCGGGCCGTGCTTCAGCCCTCGTGACGAGTTGCTGAACCGGTCGCGGTGCACGGTAGGCGAGGATGGCTGGGTGGCGGTCGATGCCACCGGCCACACCAGCGTGCCGGGCGTCTGGGCGGCGGGCAATGTCGTCGATTCGCCTGCGCAACTGATCCACGCCGCGGCCGCGGGATCCAGGGCTGCGGTGGCCGTGAACCACTATCTGCTCGAACAAGACATCCAGCGCGCACTGTCGTAGGCGAGGGGTCGGAATCGTGCTGAGTGCAACCGGTGACCGGTGATTGTGTGTTCGGCTAACGTTTCGGCGGTCGGGTTCGGTGGCTAGGAGGGTGTGGTGACGGTCGACGTCGAGATCGCGGTGCATCCGCTGGATGATCCGGTGCGGGCCTCGTTGCGTGGGGAGCACAGTCGGTTCGCGCACTGGACGGGGCGCATCGGGCGGTATGAGCCGGAGGTGGCGCGGTTCGTCGGGCATCCGGCCGTCCTGGACGCGCAGGACTGGGCTGATCTGGGGACTGCGCTCGGGTCGGGCGGCAGTGCCGGGATACGAGGGTTGGGGCATGTTCTGCCGCCGGAGTGGACGGTGCTCGCCGAGTTCGACACGGTGCAGATGGAAGGTGCGGGGTTGCGGGTCGCCGTCGATCCCGAGCTCGAAATACTCACTGCCGCTGATGTTCCCGAGATCTTGGAGCTGATCGCGCGGACCGAACCGGGGCCGTATGCGCCGCGCACCATCGAGATGGGCACCTATCTGGGGTTGCGGGTCGAGGGTCGATTGGTGGCGATGGCGGGGGAACGGCTGCATCCGCCGGGATGGACCGAGATCAGCGCGGTGTGCACCGACGCCGAATTCCGGGGGCGTGGGTTCGCGTCGCGGTTGATTCGGGCGGTCGGGGCGGGAATTCGGGCGCGGGGGGAGACGCCGTTTCTGCATGCGGTCGCGCACAACACCTCGGCGATCAGCTTGTACGAGACATTGGGTTTCACCGTACGGAAGAAGTCGAAGCTGACGCTGGTCCAAGCCCCGTAGCTCAATGGGTCGATGTGGCCAATTGCGTCAGCTCGTCGGCGATCTGGCTGACATCGGGCATCGCGGCGATCTCGGCGGCGACCGCACCAGCGTTGCGCGCCAGGTCGGGATCGTCGATCAGGGTATTGAGATGGTCGGCGGTGATCGAGCGGGCAGGCACCGACAGTCCGGCGCCGCGTCGCTGCACCGCGAGGGCGTTCCAGGCGCGATCCCCGGGGGCTGGAGTGGCGATCTGGGGTACGCCCGCGTGCAGGGCCGCATAGACCGAACCGGCGCCCGCGTGGTTGACCATGGCCGTGCAGTGGGGCAGGGCTTCGCGCAGGTCGATCCAGCCGGTCGTGTGGACGTTCGCGGGAAGGGTGGTGGTACGCACAGTTCTTCGATCCGGCCGCACGATCACGATGTCGGCGTCGACATAGGGGGCCGCGCGCACGATCGCACGCAGCATCGTGTCCGGGCCGTCCCCGAGCATGGTCGAACGGGTGACGAGGATGCGTCGACGAGTCGACGGTCCGCGCAGGAACGCGGGCGTGGTCGCACCGGGGGTGGAGTACGGGGTGTAGCGCAGCGGGCGGCCGTCGACGCGGACGATGCTGGGCGGGGCGATGGACAACGTGGCCGCCGGTGCGGGCGGGGCGATGTCAGTGAGCAGACGTAGCAACTCACGGCGGATGACGGTGCCGTTGTCGAGAGCGATGTTGTGCAGGACCGTGGGAACCCCGAGCCGATCGGCGACGACCGCCGCCGCCGAGGCGAAGGGCTCGTGCACGATCACCTCCGGCCCGAACTCGGTGGCCTCACGCAGCAGCGGCTCGATCATCGGCCGATTGGTGACAGCGAAAACATGGGCACCGCCGCGCGCATCCGCCATTCCCTTCCCCGAGCGCCACGCCAGCACCGGATGGCTGCCCAACCCACGCACCGCGGCCCGCAGATAGTCGATCGGCGGGGCGACATCGGCCACCGGCAGCTGCGCGCGCACCACCGCGGCGGCATCGCCGCCGGTAGCCACCATGACCTCGTGCCCACGCTCGTGCAATTGCCGCGCCAACGGCATCATCGGGAAAAGATGCCCGATCAACGGCATGGCCACGAACAGCACTCGCATCCGGTCTCCGTCATCGCATGGCGGCCGCGGGCTCGGCCTGTCCCAGTGATACGAGGCCAACGCACCGATGGTTCAACGAGTACTAGGCCGCAGCGCCGTGATAGAAGAAGTCGCCCAGGCCGACCGTGAACACCAGGATGCCGTACAGGGCGTGTTCCACCGAGGTGGTGAGCAGCGAGCGGGTTCGCTGGTACCGGATCGCGAACAGAACACCCGCCGCGGCGCTCAACAGCACCGAGATCCAGTTGCCGACAATGAAATGGGCGAGGCCGAACGCGGTGGCGCTGGCGGCGATCATGCGCGGACCGTCGCCGAAGACCGGGGCGTAGCGGTGGAAGAGGAAGGCGCGAAAAAGCAGTTCCTGCGGATAGACGCTGACCAGTGGATAGAACACCAGGACCAGCACCCAGATCAGCGGACGTTCGCGGGGCAGATCGAACAGGAAATCGGGGCGCAGCACGGCTACCGCGGCAGCGAGGGCTACCGCCGAGACCGCCCAGAGCACGAGGATGCCGGGCAGAGCGGGCCGCAGCGCGTCGGCTCGCCAGAAGCGCTGGCGGTCGAAACCGGTGCGGCGCAGGTAGATCACGATGCCGACGGTGATCACCAGCAGGAACGGCAACGGGCCAACACCGCGCAGCAACACCGCGTACAACCCGGTCAGGCCGAAGAACAGGGCGACGAATTCGACTGTGAGCCACACCTTCCGGCTGTCGATGCCGGTGTCGACGGTCATGCACCCGAGCCTAAGGGGTGTCGGCGCACAGCGCTGGGGGCGACCTAGCGGTGCTCGGCCCCGGTCGCGGCCAGCGTCGCCAGCACGGCGGGCAGGGCGGTGCCGATGGGTTCGCGGATGATCTCGTCGGCGAGGTCGTCGTAGGGGGTGGGTTCGGCGTTGATGATGATCAGGCGGGCACCGTGTTCGGCGGCGACACCGGCCAGCGACGCGGCGGGCTGGACCTGCAGGCTGGTGCCCACGGCGATGAAAACGGTGCAGGCCTGGGCGATCGCCATGGCGTGCCCGAGCACCTCGGGATCCAGTGCCTGGCCGAACATGACCGTCGCGGTTTTGAGGATGCCGCCGCAACGCAGACAGGCCGGGTCGGGTTCGCCCGCGGCGATCCGGTCGAGGGCCTGCTCGGTGCTGGTGCGGTCATCACAGGACGTACACAGCACGGAGCGGGCGTTGCCGTGCAATTCGAGGACTTCGCGGTCGGGCAGGCCGGCGAGCTGGTGCAGCCCGTCGACGTTCTGGGTGATCACGCGCACCGCCGTGCCGGTCGCGGCCAGTGCGGTGACGGCCTCGTGCGCGGAGTTGGGCTGTGCGCGCCAGGCGGGGTGTTCGCCGCGCATCAGCCAGGATCGGCGGCGGATATCGGGATCGGCCATGTAGTAGTCGTAGGTGACCAGCTTCTGGGCGTCGGGGTCGCGCTGCCACAGGCCCGCCGGGCCACGGTAGTCCGGGATTCCGCTGTCGGTGGAGACACCGGCGCCGGACAGGATCGCGACGAGCTGGTTGGTCATGGGCTCCAGCGTAGGACTGGTCGGATGCTGCGGTCGACGGGATTTCGGTCGTGGTGGCGGCGAAGGGCTGTCGCATCTGACTATTGGACGCTAAAGTCTGCCTGGAGTGGACTACAGCGGAAGGTGGCAGACGAATGACGTCGGCAGCGGTCAAACAGCAGGTGCTCGAACTCGGTGGGGCATTCATGATCTCGCGCGAGGCCAGGGTGTTCGGGGATACGACCGGGGTGGCCGGGTTCCAGGGCGCCTACACGCGCGGGCGCGGCGGGGTACTCGGTGATGTCGACGCCGATGTCGTGACCGCGGCGTTCGGATTCTTCGAACCCGCGGGGGTGCGGGCGGCGTGGGAATCGGTGCGGATGCCTGCCGCCGACGCCGCGGAGGGCTACATGCTCGCGTGTCGCGATTTCGGACAGCGCAAGCTCGCCGCGTTCGAACACGCCGACCGGCTCGCCGAGTTGCTGCGACGCGTGGTCGACGCCGCGCCCTGCACCGGGGTGCCGTTGTTCGCCGGGTGGCGGGCGCTGCCGGTGCCGGAGGACGGACGGGCCGCGGTCTTGCAGCTCACGCACGTGCTGCGCGAACTCCGCGGCGGCCTGCACCTGATCGCGGTGATGGCCAACGGGCTCACCCCGCTGCAGGCGATCCTGGTCGCGGGATCACCGATCTACGACGGACCCGGCCACGCGAAATTTCTCGGCTGGGCCGAACCGTTCGAGACGGTCACCGACGATGTGCGGGTGCGCTGGGAGGCGGCGGAGAAGTTGACCGACGAGCTGATCGCGCCCTGCTTCGAGGTCCTCGACGAGTCCGAACGCGACGAACTCGCCGCGCTGATGCTGCAAGCGCACCGAGTGGCCTTGAGCCGCTAGAACGTTCAGGAACCGATGACGTCGCGCCCGCGGCCCACGATCAGTGGGTCGGCGGTGCCGACGATCTCGAGATCTTTGTTGTCGTAGTCGAACCCGCTCAGCACATGCCGCATCGCGTTGAGCCTGGCGCGTTTCTTGTCGTTGCTCTTGACCACGATCCACGGCGCGTGGTCGGTATCGGTGTGCTCGAAGTTCTCTTCTTTGGCCGCGGTGTAGGAATCCCACTTGTCGAGTGAGGCCAGGTCCATCGGCGAGAGCTTCCAGTGCCGCACCGGGTCGACCTGGCGGATGGCGAAGCGGGTGCGCTGCTCGAGTGGGGACACCGAGAACCAGAACTTGACCAGGTCGATGCCGTCGTCGACGAGCATCCGCTCGAACAGCGGCACCTGCGCCAGGAACCGTCGATGCTGCTCCGGCGTGCAGAAACCCATCACCCGTTCGACACCGGCACGGTTGTACCAGGAACGGTCGAACAGCACGATCTCACCCGCGGCGGGCAGGTGCTCGACATAGCGCTGAAAATACCACTGGGTCGATTCGCGCACAGAGGGCTTTTCCAAGGCCACCACCCTGGCCCCGCGCGGATTGAGGTGCTCCATGAACCGTTTGATGGTGCCGCCCTTGCCCGCGGCGTCACGGCCCTCGAACACGATGACCACGCGGCGACCGGTCGCCTTGACCCAGTTCTGCAACTTCAGCAATTCGATCTGCAGCAGCCGCTTGTCGAGGTCGTATTGCAGGCGGGAGAGGCGCTCGTCGTAGGGGTAGCCCTCGCGCCAGGTGTCGACGAGCAGCCCGCCGGGTTCGGTGAGCAGGATCGGATCGTCGTCGTCGCTGTCGTCGACGGTGAATCCGGTGGTGTCGGCCAGGTTCACGACGGTCGCGAGATCGGCGATCTCGCTGACATCACGGGGGATCGGGCGAATCTCGACATCGGTCATCCCTGCGACGCTAAATGGTGTGCGTGTCGCTCAGATGAACACGCGGTGCCCGCCGGAGCGAAACTCCCACGACGGCAACACGGCGATATGGGCTCGATATCGTGCGTTCCTGCAGATGGCACCCTATTCGGGGGACACTGTGAGCTGATTCACGCTGCTACTCGCGAGGCAATGATGCCTGCCGTGGAGAGGATGAAGCCTATGCACGATGGAGGCGCCTTCACCGCCCAGCCCGCCCCTTCCGACGGCGAAGGATCGAGCAGCCGCGTGATCCGGATCGCGTCCGTCGCGGCGCTGGGCGGATTGCTGTTCGGCTTCGACAGTGCCGTGATCAACGGCGCGGTCTCGGCGATCCAATCCGAATTCGATGTCGCCGACGCCGTTCTCGGCTTCGCGGTGGCCTCCGCGCTGCTCGGTGCCGCCGCCGGTGCGATGACCGCGGGCCGGATCGCCGATCGCATCGGCAGGCTCAAGGTGATGAAGATCGCCGCGGTCCTGTTCTTCATCAGCGCGGTGGTCACCGCCTTCGCGCCCAACGTCTGGATCCTGGTCATCGGCCGCGTGATCGGTGGTGTCGGTGTCGGTGTGGCCTCGGTCATCGCCCCGGCCTACATCGCCGAGACCTCGCCCGCGCGTATCCGCGGCAGGCTCGGGTCCCTGCAGCAGCTCGCCATCGTGCTCGGCATCTTCTTGGCACTGCTGGTGGACTACGTGCTCGCCCACCTCGCGGGCGGTGCGAGCGAGACGCTGTGGTGGGGGCTGGAAGCGTGGCGGTGGATGTTCTTGTCCATGGTGGTGCCCGCCGTGGTCTACGGGGTGCTGGCCTCCACGATTCCGGAATCGCCGCGCTACCTGGTGGCCACCCACAAGATCCCCGAAGCACGGCGCGTGCTGTCGATGCTGTTCGGCGAGAAGAACCTCGAGCTCACGATCGGCCGCATCGAGGAGAGCTTGCGCAGCGACACCAAACCGTCCTGGAAGGACCTACGCCGTCCCACGGGCGGGCTCTACCCGGTGGTCTGGGTGGGTTTGATGCTGTCGGTGTTCCAGCAGGCGGTGGGCATCAACGTGATCTTCTACTACTCGAACGTGCTGTGGGAGGCCGTCGGCTTCGAGGAATCCGCGTCGTTCCAGATCAGCGTGTTCACCTCGGTGGTCAACATCGCCACCACCATCGTCGCGATCATGCTCATCGACAAGGTCGGGCGCAGACCACTGCTGCTGACCGGCTCGATCGGCATGACCGTCACACTGGCCACGATGGCGATCTGCTTCGGCAGTGCCGATCAGGTGCCCGACGCCGAAGGCGTCATGGAACCGCACCTCAACGGCGCGCTGGGCCCGATCGCACTGGTCGCGGCCAACCTGTTCGTCGTCTTCTTCGGCATGAGCTGGGGCCCGGTCGTGTGGGTGCTGCTCGGTGAGATGTTCCCCAACCGGATCCGGGGCGCCGCGCTGTCGCTGGCCGCGGCGGGTCAGTGGGCGGCGAACTGGGCGATCACCGTCTCCTTCCCCAGCCTGAAGACATTCTCGCTCGGGTTCGCCTACGGGATGTACGCGGTGTTCGCGTTGCTCTCGCTGGGTTTCGTCGCCAAGTTCGTGCCCGAGACCAAGGGGATGACCCTCGAGGACATGGACGAAGCCACCGGCTTCGAACGCCCCACCGCCGGCGCCTGACCCCACCCGCCCGACGAGGAAGGCAGAGCGATGTATCTTCTCGGTCCCGACGGCGCGCGGCGAGCACAGGCCCGACCCACCCCGGCGAACTGGTCGGTGGTCGAGGACGGCTGGAACCCCGCGCGCGCCAACTACTTCGAGTCGATCTTCACCGTCGGCAACGGGCGCCTCGGAGCCCGAGGCTCGCTCGAGGAACGCCACACCGGAGCGTTGCCGGGCACCTTCCTCGCCGGTGTCTACGACGCTCACGACTCGCCGGTCATCGATCTGGTGAACGCGCCGGATTGGCTCGACAGCGAGGTCTTCGTCGACGGCGTGCGCCTGGACACCGAGTCGGCGCGGATCATCGAGCACCGTCGTGAACTGGATCTGCGCCACGGAGTTCTGCACCGCGACACCGTGTTCGCGCTGTCCGACGGTGCGCGGGTCCGGCTGCGGACCCAACGGTTCGCCAGTACCGCCGATCGTGACCTGTGCTGTCTGCGGATCGAGGTGAGCTGTCTGGATCGGGCGGGAACGGTGACGGTGCGAACCGGTATCGATGCCAACCGGCGCAACCTCGAACGGTTACCGACCTATCGCGAGCAGGCCACGTTCGGCCATGAACGCAAGTGGGACAAGTGGGCCAAGTCCACCCACCTGGTGTCGGTCGGTGCGGGATTCGCCGGTGAAGTCGGTATCGTCGAGAGCCGCACCATCGACAGCGGGGTGGATCTGGCCTATGCCTTCACCTGCTCGGCAACCGGTCGGCGGCGTCGGCAACGGTGCCGACACGACGCCATCGAGATGGAATGGGAATTCGACACCGGCGCGGGCGAATCCGCGCGGGTCGACAAGCTGGTCGGGATCGCCACCAGCCGCGACTACCGGGCGCTGACACCGCCGCGGGAGCGCGCAATGGCCACCCTCGCGCGGACGAGCTCCTTCGATGCCGCCGCGGCGGCGAACCAGGCGGCGTGGGATCAGGTATGGGCCGTCGCCGATTGCGAAGTGCTAGGCAACGATCGGGTCACCCAGGCGCTGCGGTTCGCGATCTATCACCTGCTCATCGCCGCCGACCCCGATGACCCGACCGTGAGCATCGGCGCGAAAGCGCTGTCCGGCGAAGGCTATCGGGGCCATGTCTTCTGGGATACCGAGGTGATGCTGCTGCCGTTCTTCCTGTTCACCCGGCCGCGCGCCGCCCGCGCGTTGCTGGGCTACCGTCACCACACCCTGCCCGGTGCGCGGGAAGTGGCCGCCGACAACGGAACCGGAGGCGCGCGCTTCGCGTGGGAATCGGCCGACACCGGACGCGAGGAATGTCCGCAGTACACCCCCGACGGCAAGGACCGTTTCTACACCCGCGAAGAGGAACTCCACATCACCGCCGATGTGGCCTACGCGATCATGCGCTACGCCACCGTCACCGGCGACGACGACTATCTGTTCGGTGAGGGCGCCGAGATCCTGTTCGAGACGGCCCGCTTCTGGGTGCAGCGGTGCGCCGAGGAGGGCGACCGGCTCGTGATCCGGATGGTGATGGGACCGGACGAGTTCCACTCCCACGTCGACAACAACGCGTTCACCAACAAGCTGGTGCACTGGCATCTGCAGCAGGCGGCGGCGGTCTACGAGCGGATGTCGCGAGAACGGCCCGAACAGCTGGGCGAGCTCATGGCCTCGATCGGGCTCGATGAGGGTGAACCGGCGCAGTGGCTCGCCGCCGCGGCCCGGCTGCGGGCACCGACCGATCCCGACTGCGGTGTCATCGAACAGTTCGACGGCTATTTCGAGCGCACGGTCGTGCCCATCGTCGAATGGGACGACAACGATATGCCGCGATACCCGCTCGGTTACGCCCCTTTCGACTGCGAGGCCACCTCACTGCTCAAACAGCCCGATGTGGTGATGCTGCTGCATATGCTGCCCGACGAATATTCGCTGGAAACCCGGCGGCTGAACTACGAGTTCTATGAGCAGCGCACGCTGCACAAGTCCTCGCTGAGCCCGTCGATCCATGCCATCGTGGGTTTGCAGGTGGGCGATTCCCGCACGGCGGAAAGGTATTTCGGGCGCTCGGCGTTCGTCGACCTCGACGACAACCAGGGCAATACCGAAGAGGGGATTCACATCGCGTCGGCGGCGGGCACCTGGCAGGTCGCCACGCACGGCTTCGGGGGCTTTCGGGCCACCGCCGACGGGTTGCGTTTCGCGCCCGCGCTGCCGACATCGTGGCAACGCTTACGGTTCTCGGTGCACTGGCGCGGGCGCACGGTGCGCGCCGACCTCGGGAACCGGGACGCGCGATTCGAGCTGGTCGGCGACGGACCCGCCGCGCAGATCACCGTGTGGGGCAAGCCGGTGACGCTGCAACCCGGTGTCGTGGTCGAGGTCGAGGCCTCATGACGGGCGTCTTCGACGCGCAGGCAGTGCTGTTCGATCTCGACGGCGTGCTCACCGACACCGCGGCGGTGCACCGGCGGGCGTGGTCGGCGCTGTTCACCGAGTTCTTGCCGAGGGTCGCCCCCGAAGCGGCCCCCTACACCGACTCCGACTACTTCGCGCTGGTGGACGGCAAGGCGCGCGCGGCCGGGGTGCGGTCGGTGCTCGGCTCCCGTGGTGTGACAGTGCCTGACGGGACATCGGCGGATCCGCCCGAGGCCCAGACCGTGTACGGGCTGGGCAACCGCAAGAACATTCGCTTCACCGAGATCATCGGCAGCGACGGCGTCGAGGTGTTCGCCGGGTCGTTGCGTCTGCTCGACGCGCTCGACGCGGCCGGTATCCCGATGGCGGTGGTGTCGAGTTCGCGCAACGCGGTGCTGGTGTTGGGCACGGCGGGTCTGCTGGACAGGTTCGCGGTGGTCGTGGACGGTGTCGTCGCCCAGGACGAACACCTCGCGGGCAAACCGGCACCGGACATGTTCCTTACGGCCGCACAAGTTTTGGGGGTGGACCCGGTGCGCACGGTGGTGATCGAGGACGCGGTGGCGGGGGTCGAGGCGGGGCGTCGGGGCGGATTTCGGGTGATCGGGGTCGACCGGGGGATCGGAGCGGCGGCGTTGCGGGCTGTGGGCGCCGACGTCGTCGTCAGCGACTTGGCGGACCTGCTCGAGGATCGGATCGAGCGGCGCAGGTCAGCCGCGTCAGGGAACAGTTGAGTTACCCGACGTAAACTGAACGTATGTCCAAGTTGGGCAAGTGTTCATGTGAACGGGGATGTTTCGGAAACCAGGCGGCAATAGGTTCGGATCGCACGATTCACCCTGTCGCCCTCTGGTCGGAGATCACCGCGCATGCGAATACCCCTGCCCCGCCGCGTCACGCCCTGCGTCGGTTCGTTCACCGCACTGGCCCTTGTGACGGGCATGATGCTCGTACCCGGCACCGCACAGGCGGAGGCTTCCCAGACGCTGGCCGCGACGCCGATCAGCGACGGCGCGACCCTGTGCGTCAGCGGCGCACCGACTTTCGACGATGTGGTGACCGCCGCGGCATCGGTGCTGCGCGGCACCGTCGGGCCCGCGCAGTTGCTCGCCTACGACCAGCAGGTCGCCGATTTCCGGGCCGGGATCGCCGCGCTGCGGGTGCATCGCGACGGGCTGCCCATGCACCCCGAGCAGGTCGGCACGCGGCCCGCCGAACTCGACGATCCGATCGTCACCTACCTGGTGAACGGCCTGGACGCGGTGCGCACCGGGCGCATCGACGAGACGATGTCGGTCTCGCAGTTGACCGTCAACGACGCCATCGAGGTATTCATCCTGGCGACCGGCATCGTCAAGATCCCGGCCAAACTCGTCGCGGGCATGGTGCCCACCGTCGGGATATTCCTCAAGCCGGTGGTCGGTGCGATGTTCACCGGGACCAAGGCGCTGGCGCGCGCGGTGCAGGACTCGATCGACGCGGGCTGTGTGGCGCCGAATGTGTACCCGCCGCTCGAACTCGGCGAACCCGTCATCGAGCCCGTGCACGTACCCCAGCCGATCGAAGACCTGGCCGCGCTGGTCATGAACGCCGACGGCACCTGCACGCCTGTCGCCGAACTGACCCTGGCCGCGGTCGTGGAGCGCGCACGGGCCTTCCTCGACAGTGGGGCCGTGGCCCTGGACCACGTCGCGATGCACGAGGCCGCCGACGCGCTGCAGGAGTTCCTGGCGAGCAACCGGGTGGCCAAGGTGATGCTGATGCGTCGCGCCGACGACCTGGGCCCGCTGGTCGAGGCCCTGGATCTGGGTCCGCTGACCTTCCTGGCCAACCTCGGTGCCGACCTCGCCGCGGGCACAGCGCTCGACACGGTGCCGCTGGCGCAGGTCCAGGTCGAGAACGCCTTCGACCTCGCGACCCTGACCCTCGACATCACCAGCCTGCTGTTCTCGGCGGGCACCAGCGTCGCCGGGTTCGCCGGAGTGGCCGACACGGTCACCACGCCGCTGTCGATCGTGCAGAAACTGGTGTTCGCGCCGACCGACTACGGCGCGCCGATCGTGCGCGGTGTCATCCAATCGATGTGCGCGGTCTAGGCGAAGCCCCGCTTCGCCGACATGCGCACGAGGCCGACGATCGCTTCGCCGGTGCGCCCGTTAGGCTGCGGCGGCGTCGCGATCATGTCACTGTGCTTCGATCAGGTCAGTTGTCCAATAGAGCCACAACCCAGAAGGTGACCATGCACGATCAGTTCTCGTCCGGAATCGGCCGTCGTGAAGTTCTGGCGGGCGCCGCCGGTGTCGCCGCGGGATTGTCGCTGGTCGGGCTCACGCCCGCGGCGGCGGTGCCCGCCGAGGTGCCCAAGTTCGCGCCCCCGGCCGGGGGCAGCGTCCGGGTGCTGGTCACCGGTGACGCGGGCACCGGCACCCGCACCCAGTGGGCGGTGGCCGACGCGGCACGAGAATTCCACGCACGCCGCCCGTTCTCGCTCGCGGTGGGTCTGGGCGACAACATCTACGACACCGGACCCCACGGCCCCGACGACGAACAGTTCGCCACGAAATTCGAGAATCCCAATGCGGGACTGGACTTTCCGTGGGCCATGGTGCTCGGCAACCACGACACCAGCTCGGTGTTCCCCGGCGACGGCGGCTGGTTGGCCCGTGGCAACTTCGAGGTGGCCTATCACGCGAAGTCGCCGCGCTGGTGGATGCCGAGCCGCTACTACTCGGTGCGCGTGCCCGAACAGAACCCGGTCGTGGAGTTCTTCGTGCTCGACATCAATCCCCTCGCGGCCTACATCCCGCCGTTCCTGGACCCGTACTGGGCCGTCGACGGGCCGTACATGAACGAGCAGCGCGCCTGGCTCGACACCGCGCTCGCCGAGTCCACCGCGCAATGGAAGATCGCCTGCACACACCAGGCCTACATCAGCAACGGCCCGCACGGTGACGCGGGCAATTACGAGGGTCTGCCGGTGGAGCCGATCAACGGCGTCCACGCCAAACGCTTCTTCGAAGACCATGTGCTGGGCAAAGTGTCGTTTCTGCTCTCGGGCCACGACCACACCCTGCAGGTGCTCGAACCGACGCCGGCGACCAAGGGCACCCGCCAGATCGTGTCGGGCGCGGCGGGCAAGACCGCGGGCGGTCAGCCGCATCTGACCACCGGTGGGCACAGTGCGCTGTTCGAGACCCAGCACGAACTGGGGTTCATGGTGATGGACCTGACCGCGGACTCGGTGAACCTGACAGTGCTCACCGTCGACCCCGCCTCGGGCGCGAGCACCGAGGTCTTCCACCGACGACTCGGCTGAAGCTCGACCGCCGGTGACGGCGGGAGGATGATCGACGGATGGGCTTCTATACCGATCGGATCCTCCCGCACCTCGTCGACAAAGTCTGCGGCGTCGCCCAGAACGGGCCGCTGCGCGAGCGAACCTGCGCCGGATTACACGGCACCGTGCTCGAAGTGGGCTTCGGGTCGGGCAACAACATTGGGTTCTATCCCGCCGCGGTGGAGCGGGTCGCCGGGGTCGAGCCCGCGCAGACAGCCTGGAACATCGGGGCCAAACGTGTTGCGGCGAGCTCGATTCCGATCGAACGCGCCGGCCTGGACGGTCAGTCGCTGCCGTTTCCCGACGCCGGTTTCGACACCGCCCTGTCCACCTTCACCCTGTGCACCATCCCCGATGTCGCGACCGCACTCGCCGAGATCCGCCGGGTGCTGCGACCCGGTGGCACCCTGCACTTCGTCGAACACGGACTCGCGCCGGAGGAGTCGGTACAGATCTGGCAGCACCGGCTCGACCCGATCCAGCAGAAGATCGCCGGCGGCTGTCACCTCAATCGCGACATCGTCGGCCTGATCATCGACGCGGGCTTCGAGATCACCGACCTCGACCGGTTCTACCAGCCCGGCGCCCCGAAAGCCCTGGCGGCGTTGTCCCTCGGCGTCGCGGAACGTCGCTGAGCTCGACAGGCACGGCCGATCACCACGATTCGACCAGCGGAGCGTCATGTTCGCTCCGCGCCCACGCGTCGGTGATACGGCCCAGCCGGTGCGGTGCGGCGATGCTGCGCATGCCCGCGATCTTGTCCGCGCGCATCTCCAGGATCGCGACGCCGAGGACTCGATCGCCGAGGGTGACGAGCACGGCCGGGCAGCCGTTGACCACGACGGCATGGATCGAGGGTGAGCCACCGGCGAGGCGGCGCTTGGCTTCCGTCGGTGCGAACCCGGCCCGCACCGCGCCGGCCAGGCGCTGCGGGCTCGCGTACCGGATCAGCTTGGTGGCCAGCCCCCCGACACCGTCGGAGATCCCGGTCGCATCGTCAGTCAGTAGCGCGACCAGCCGATCGGTGCGACCCGAGGTCGCGGCATCGACGAACGCTTCGACGACGCGACGCGCGGCGCTGTGATCGAGATCGGTACCGGTGCGCGCGACGGTGATTCGCCCACGCGCGCGGTGGAGGTGTTGCTGACTCGCGGAGACGGTGAGGTCGAGGATCTCGGCGATCTCGGCATGCCGGTACGCGAAGGCCTCGTGCAGCACATACACCGCGCGCTCGGTCGGTGAGAGCCGTTCCATGAGCGTCAGTACCGCCAGAGTCACCGATTCGCGCTGCTCGACGGTGTCGGCGGGGCCGAGCATCGGGTCACCGTCGAGCAGCGGTTCGGGCATCCAGGTGCCGACCGCGCGCTCGTGGCGCGTCTTCGCCGAACGGAGCCGGTCCAGCGCCAGGTTGGTGACGATCTTGGTCAGCCACGCCTCCGGCACCTCGACGTAGTCGCGATCGGCGGCCTGCCACCGCAGGAACGCGTCCTGGACCGTGTCCTCGGCGTCGGCGGCCGAGCCGAGCAGACGGTAGGCGATCGAGGCCAGCCGGTGACGGCTGGCCTCGAAACGCGCCACGGTGGCAGTGTCCATGAGCACGACTCTAGGTCGCGACCACGTCGTGGGGTCGATCGGTGTTCGCGCGGTACCGGCGACTCGGCATGCCGAAGGTCGGGTGGCTCAGGCTCCACGGGTTGACCCCGAGGATCGCGGCTTTGAGGCGGGCGGCCGTGCGCCCACGCAGGGCCCAGGACTTCGATCGCGCGTCACCGTCGACGACCTGGAAGATCCCGTCCTTGCGGCCGAGGCTGATGTGGTTGCCCACATACGACAGCGAGGTCGTCGAGATCGTGCGCCCGGTCAGTTCTCCGACGATCGTGGCCGTGGCCTGCATGCTGGTGAATCCCGCGGAAGCGCACGACATCGGCAACGGCAAACCGTTGTCGCCGATGACGAAGGCGCTGTCACCGGCGACATAGACCTCGGGGTGCGAGACCGAGCGCATCTGCCGGTCGACGGTGATCTGTCCGTTGGGCTCCACCGCCAGACCGCTGGCCACGGCGATCGGCTGCACGGCGAAACCGGCGGCCCACACCGTCGCGGCGGCGGCGAAAACGGTGCCGTCGGCGGCCACGGCGCCCGCGGCCTCGACCCGCTCGATGGTGGTGTACTCGTCGACCGTGATGCCGAGCCGGTCGCAGGCAGCGAGCAGGTGGCCGCGGGCCTTGTCGCCCAGCCAGCCACCGAGCTCACCGCGGGTGACGAGACCGACCGCCAGCTCGGGATGAGATTCGGCGATCTCGGTGGCCGCCTCGATCGCGGTCAGGTTGCCGCCGACCACCAGGACCTTCGCCTTCGCGCCCAGCTCGTCCAGGCGGGCGCGCAACCGCAGCGCTGCCGGGCGCGATGCCACATGGAAGGCATGCTCGGCCGCGCCGGCGGCACTGTGGATGTCGGCGGTACTGCCGAGCGAGTAGAGCAGGGTGTCGTATTCGAGTGTGTCGATGCCTTCGCTGTCGGTGACCGTCACAGTCCGGTGCTCGACGTCGATGCCGGTCACCCGGGCGACGTGAAGCCGGATGCCGGTGCCCGCGAACACTTCCACCAGCGGCCGCCGGGGCAGATCCTGCCCGGCGGCGAGCTGATGATTGCGCAACCGCTCGGCGAAATCGGGGTCGGCGTTGACGACAGTGATCTCGAAGTCGTCGGAATGGAGTCGGCGGGCCAGTAGTCCGGCGGAGAAGGCCCCGGCGTAACCGGCCCCGAGGACGACGATGCGGTGCTTCATGAGTGGCTCCTGTCTGGTTCGCGTGGTTTCTGAACGAGACAGCCGCCGAAATCCTGACAGCATCAACCTGTGTTGTGGGTCACATCAGGTCAACGGACATGGTGGTTCGCTCCTCGGGATCTGAGTCAGGGGTCGTCGAGGTGATGGTCTCGATCTCGCGGACCGCGTCGGCGATGGCGCGGAAGTCCTTGCGCAGGATCGCACCGTGGTTGCTGGCGACCTTGGCGCTGATACGAATGTTGGGGTTGCGGTCGAGCACCGCGTCGAGGCCGGCGCGGATCTTCTCCTGCTCGCCGCCACGGCTGCCGAACGAGGTTCCCGAAGCGACCACGTAGCGCACCGGGGCGGTGGTGGCATCGAGTACCGGGCTCAGTGCGGCGACGCTGGAGAGCTTGCCGAGTTCGATATTGCTGTCGGCCTGCTGCTGCGCGGTCAGCCGGGGTGCGAGACCCGTCGGGCGAGCCAACGGCAACACCCAGCTCAAACGCTTGAACAGCTTGCGAATCCGCAACTCCATCGCCTCGTCGAGCCAGTCGTAGGGGAACGCGCCGTCGACGACATCTGGCTACGCAACCTCGTCGCCTCGGTCCAGATGCAGAACTCGTTGTCCGCCATGACCCGGCGCGGAGTCGAGATCCTCGGCCCCGACACTCCCGCCGGTGCCCGCTTCGAACAATCCGCCGAGTTCGTCGCCATCGTCGGTGCGGCACTGCGGCAGGCGATGGAACAGTGGCGAGTGCGCTTGGCCGAACGTAGCGCCGAACGATAGTGGTGACCGCCCCACCACGGTGCGCCGGGTCGCCTCCCTCTTGAGGAAAAGTGCTCTGCGACAGCCGAATACCGGGTGTCTAACGGTCAGCTGTGAGGACGATCCGGGCAACCAGCGCTCGGTGATCGGCGCCGGGAAGGGCGACCGTTTCGACAGTGGTGGCCCGTGCCTTCGCGAGCAGGAAATGGTCGATGCCCACCAGCGGTGGAATGGCCTTGTCGGTCGGGTAGGTGACCAGGTGCCCCGCACCAGCCTGGACCGCGGCATCGGCGAAACGCCCGGATGCCATGGCGCGGAAACGGGCATGGTCATAGGTGGCGTTGAAATCGCCGCCGACGATCGCGGGGCGGTCAGTGGGGGACCGGCGCAGAATTTCGTGGAGGCGGGCGAGTTCGTCGGCCCAGACGCCGGTGTCGTAAACGGGCGGGACCGGGTGGAAGGCGTAGACCGCGACCGGTCCGATCTCGGGGACGGTGGCGGTCGCCGAGATCTGGTTGAGGACGTAGCCGTCGTATTCCACGGTGTCCGACAACGGGAATCGGCTCCAGATGCCGGTGCCGCTGGCCGTCTGACCCGGAGCGAGGTACCGGTATGGCAGCAGTTGGTCCAAGCCGGCACCGGACAGGGCCTCGGCGGCCGGGCGGGTGAGCTCGTTGACGGTGAGAATCGCGATGTCACGGGCCTGCACCTGGTCGACGAGCGCGCTCGGATCAGCACCGTCGAAAAGCAGATTGGCCTGCATCGCCATGATCGGCTGCCCGTCACCACCGGTCTGGGCCACATACAGCGGCACCTGGGTCGCGATCCCCGCGCCCGCCACCACCACTGCCACCCCGGTCGCGATCCACTGCCTGGTCGCCGCGAAACCGACGATGCCGAGTACCGCACCGCCCATCAGATAGGGCGCCCCCGACGCTGCCAGGACCAGTGGTTCGGCCGGCCACCGGGTGAAATGCAAGGCCACCCCCGCGGCCGCGGCCAGCGTCGCCGTCGCTGCCACCAGGCGGACACCGCCCCGAACAATCTGCGCTCTCACCGCGCCAGCCAAGCACGCGACGGGGACGCAGGCGAATTCGTCCTCCGCTGACGGCGGCCGCGAAGGAGGATCCGGCGGAGTTCTGCTCACCCCGAGTCTGTGGCAGCGAGCAGCGGCGCAAGCGTTGCGAGCAGGGCAGGTGGCGCGAGGGGTGCGCGAATGGTGGTAGGAAAGGGGGCGTGTCGGCATCTGGCGAGAATTCTGGTTCGAACGGGCGGTCCCGCGCGGAGGACGAGGTGGTGGAGCTGGTCAGCAAACTGATCCAGTTCGACACCTCCAACACCGGCGAGCTGGCCACCACCAAAGGTGAGAAGGAGTGCGCCGAGTGGGTGGCGCAGCAATTGCACGAGGTCGGCTACGAGACCGAATACGTCGAGTCGGGTGCGCCCGGACGCGGAAACGTGTTCGCACGGTTGAAGGGCGCCGATTCCAGCCGCGGTGCGCTGATGATCCACGGGCACCTCGACGTGGTACCGGCCGAGGCCGCCGATTGGAGCGTGCACCCGTTCTCGGGTGCGGTGCGCGACGGGTACGTGTGGGGGCGCGGCGCGATCGATATGAAGGACATGGTCGGGATGACGCTCGCCCTGGCCCGCCAGTTCAAAGCCGAAGGCACGGTCCCGCCACGGGATCTGGTGTTCGCGTTCCTGGCCGACGAGGAGAACGGCGGCAAATGGGGCTCGCAATGGCTGGCCGACAACCGGCCCGACCTGTTCGACGGTGTCACCGAGGCGGTCGGTGAGGTCGGCGGGTTCTCCCTGACCGTGCCACGCCCCGACGGCACCGAACGCAGGCTCTACCTGGTCGAGACCGCGGAGAAGGGCCTGGGCTGGATGCGGTTGCGCGCCAAGGCCCGCGCCGGACACGGATCGTTCCTGCACGAGGACAACGCCGTCACCATCCTCGCCGAAGCCGTCGCGCGCCTGGGCCGCCACACCTTCCCGGTGGTGCTCTCGGATTCGGTGGCCGAATTCCTCGCCGCGGTGAGCGAGGAGAGCGGGCTGGCATTCGACCCGCACGGACCGGATATCGAAGGCCAGCTCGCCAAACTGGGCACCATCTCGCGCATCATCGGCGCCACCCTGCGCGACACCGCGAACCCGACCATGCTGCAGGCCGGATACAAGGCCAACGTCATCCCGCAGACCGCCGAGGCCGTGATCGACTGCCGAGTGGTCCCGGGACGGCAGGCCGCGTTCGAACGCGAGGTCGACGAGCTGATCGGACCCGACGTGGAGCGGGAATGGATCACCAAGCTCGACTCCTACGAGACCACGTTCGACGGCCACCTCGTCGACGCCATGAACGACGCGGTGCTGGCCCACGACGCCAACGGGCGCACCGTGCCCTACATGCTCTCCGGCGGCACCGACGCGAAAGCGTTCGCGCGCTTGGGAATCCGCTGCTTCGGCTTCGCGCCGCTGCAGTTGCCGCCCGAGCTGGACTTCACTGCCCTGTTCCACGGGGTGGACGAGCGGGTTCCGGTGCAATCACTGGAATTCGGCACCCGGGTGCTGGAACACTTCCTTCTGCACAGCTGACCTCGACTGGAAAGGTCCTTTATGAGCTACAACCCGTATGACGCGCTGCCGACGGTGCCGTCGTTCACCGTCACTTCGGCCGATATCACCGACGGTCAGCCGTTGGCCAACGATCAGGTGTCGGGGGTCTTCGGATCAGGCGGCAAGGACATCTCGCCGCAGCTGAGCTGGTCGGGATTCCCCGAGGGCACCCAGAGTTTCGCGGTGACGGTGTACGACCCCGACGCACCGACCGCGTCCGGGTTCTGGCATTGGGCCGTGGCCGATATTCCGGCGTCGGTCACCACCCTCGATGCCGGCGCGGGCAGCGAAGGTGGGAACCTGCCCGCCGGTGCGGTGAGCTTGCGCAACGACGGTGGTTTTCCCGGCTTCGTCGGCGCGGCACCGCCGAAAGGCCATGGGCCACACCGGTATTTCGTGGTCGTACACGCTGTCGATGTCCCCGCACTCGAGGTCGGAACCGACGCGTCGCCCGCCTATCTCGGGTTCAACCTGTTCTCCCACACCCTGGCCAGGGCCACCCTGATCGGCACCTACGAACAGAACTGACAACACACAACAGCGGTGGCCCTGAGACTTCCAGGGCCACCGCTGTTTTCGTCACTACTTCACGTTGACGACATGCTCGGGCGGGGTCGCGGCGTAGAGCTGGGTGATGGTCTCGGCGTACTTGTTCGAGATCGGGGTGCGCTTGAGCGACATCTTCGGGGTCAGCTCGTCACCGCCGGGCTCCCACAGGTTCTCCACGATCACGAAACGCTTGATCTGCTCCACCCGGGAGAGCTTGCGGTTGCCCGCCAGCACCGCTTCTTTGACCTCGTCGACGATCTCCTTGCGCCGGGCCAGCTCCGCGTGGGTGGCGTCGGTGGCGCCGAAGTCCTTGGCGCGCAAGGCCGCGACATCGGGATCGAGCATGATCAGGGCGGTGATGTAGGCGCGGGCCTCGCCGATCGCGACGGCCTGGCCGATCATCGACGAGGCCGCCTTCATGGCGTTCTCGATATTGGAGGGGGCGATGTTCTTGCCCGCTTCACTGATGATGAGTTCCTTCTTGCGATCGACGATGCGCAGATAGCCGTCGGCGTCGAGGGTGCCGATGTCGCCGGTGTGCAGCCAGCCCGCGTCGTCGATCGCTTCGGCGGTCTTGTCGGGCATGTTGCGGTAGCCGGGGGTGATGATCGGGCCACGGATGAGGACCTCGCCGTCGGCGTCCAGACGTAGCTCCACACCGTCCATGACGCGTCCGACCGAGCCGGGGCGCGGCTTGTCGATCTCGGTGAAGGTGCCCACGCCCGCGGTTTCGGACATCCCCCACACCTCGCTCACGGCGAAGCCGAGGCCGAGGAAGTATTCGAGGGTCTCCGGCGGCACCGGCGCGGCACCGGACGCGGCGACCTTCAGCTCGGCGAATCCGAGCGCCTCGCGCAGCTTGGACAGCACCAACGCGTCCGCGATCTTGTGCTGTACGCCGAGCAGCAGTGAGCTCTCACCGGCCAGCTTGGCCTTGGCCTGCGCGACACCGACACCGATCGCCCAGTTCGCGAGCGCCTTCTTGACCGGGCTCGGCTCGACGGCGAGTTTGTTCTCGATACCGGCCTTGATCTTCTGCCACACCCGCGGCACGCCGAAGAACACCGTCGGTCGGGCATCGGGCAGGGCGGCTGCGATCTCGCGCGGGTCGGTGACAGTGGTGATCTGGATGCCGGTGAGCAGGCTCATCGCGTGCGCGGAGATGCGGTCGGCGACGTGGGCGGCGGGCAGATACGACACGGCACGGTCGTCGAAACCGACCGGCAGCGGACCCGAGACCAGGCCGGCGACCTGGGCGATCACATTGCTCTGGGTGAGCTCGACACCTTTGGACGGGCCGGTGGTGCCGGAGGTGTAGATCAGGGTGGCCAAATCGCCGGACTGCACCGCCTGCCAGGCCGCGTCGAAATCGAAGTCCGGTTCGGGATCGGATTCGAGCTGAGCCAAGGTGACGGTGCCCTCGGCGGTGCCGTCGACCACGACCGTGTGCTCGACCGAGATCCCCGACGCGCGCAGGGTGTCGAGGAACGCCTGCTCGGTGATGACCACCTTGTTGCCCGCATTGGCGAACACGTGCGCGATCTGGTCGGTGGAACTGGTGTTGTACACCGAGAACGGCACGGCGCCCAGGTGCAGGGCCGCGGTGTCGATCAGGTTGAACTCGGGACGGTTGGTGAGCATGATGCCGACCGTGTCGCCGCGGCGCACACCGAGCTTGGCCAACCCCGCGGCCAGTGCACGCACCCTCGTCGCATACTCGGCCCAGGTGATCTCCTGGGTGCCACCGACCGTGCGCAAGGCGATCTGGTCGGGCCGCAACGCGGCGGTTTGCTGGAAGGCGGCGGGCACGGTGTGCACCGTGACCCCGGATGCGTGCGCGAAACCGATGTCAGTCATATCCCTTGTTCCCATAGGCCGAGCTGGATACCGAGCCGATGCGAGTGAAACCATCTCGTTATCTCGAGATGGAGACGTCAGCAGTGGCGTGGCTCACTTATCGTAACCGGACATACGGGATCGTGAGGACGGTTACCGGCGAGCCCGTAGCCGCCACCACGACCGCACCCGCCCCGATCGCTCGTCGTCGGCGAGCGGATCGGCGGGGATGGTGTGCTGACGTTGGCGTCGTTTGGCCTGCAGGTATTGCCTGCCGCGCGAGGATTGCAGGGCGATGGTGAGGGCGATGGGCTCGACGGTGATCCCGGCCTCGGTCAGTGCCCGGCACTTGTCGGGGTTGTTGGTGAGCAACCGGACCCGGGTGAGATCGAGCTCGCGCAGTGCGCGCGCGGCGGGCTCGTAACAGCGGGTGTCGGCGTCGAGGCCGAGGCTTCGATAACTGTCGAAGGTGTCGGCGCCGGACTGCTCGCTTTCGCGGTAGCCGCGAGCTTTCCAGATCAAGCCGGCCCCGCGGCCCTCCTGCTCGAGGTAGACGAGAACACCGGCGCCCTCGGCCTGGATGCGGTCCATCGACTCGGTGAGTTCCCCGCCGCAGTCGCAGTCGTCGGAACCCAGGCCCTCGCCGTAGAGGCAGCGCGAATGCACTCGAACCAGACAGCCGTCGCTGGGTTCGCCGAAGACGAGCAGGTGTCCACCGTCGCGGGGGTCGGGGATCTCGATGACCCGGATCGGCAGTTGTGCGCCGTGGCGACCCAACCGGTGTGCGGTGTCGGCACCGGCTTGCCCGGTCCTGGCACTGCCGAACGACAGAATGGTCAACGATCCTCCGTGCGTGGACAGGCGATACCGAACAGGGGCGAGCCTCGACGGCGCGACTTTACCCCCGGATCAGGCCGACGGCGCGTACAGCCGCACGATGCGGTCGATCTCGGCGACACCGGGCATCGACACCGCCACCGCCCCCAGATTCTGGGTGGGAATCATCGCCGCGGTCGCCCATACGAAATCGGTTGCGGTGAGCGGGGTTCGGGAATTGACGAGCCGATAGGCCAGCGCCCCGGTGAAGGCGGCGGCGGCCCCGACCGAGGCTTTGAGCACCTGTGGGAAGTAGTCGATCACGGTCTCGACCGTGTCGGAGGCGACGACGCAGCGGAAGTTCTCGACCGTACAGACGGTGCCGACGCCGAGCCCGCGCAGCAGCCGGGCGATGTCTTCGGCGGATTCGGCGGGCACATCGGGCAGCAGCGCGTCCAGATCCGCAGCGGCGCCGACGAGATAATCGACCGCGCCCAGGTACTGGTAAAGGCTCTGCGGCACCGGCATCGACGGCGTCGGGCACACGATGACGGGCGGTTTGGGCCGCATCTGCGACACCACCGACAGCACCTGCTCGATCACCGAGGGCGGTGGTTCGAAGCTCAGGATCACCGCGTCGGAGGCTTCCAGCGCGGCGCGCAGTTCCGGGCGGTGCAGGTCTTCGTCCTGGAGTTGGACGCGGCTGTCGCGGCAGCCGATGATGCGGGTCTCGCCGTTGGGGGTGATCACCACCGCGGTCACCAGCGACGTCGCGAACGGTACGACCTTGACCAGGTCGAGGTGCACCCCCTCGGCTTCGATGAATTCGAGGATGCGGCGGCCGTATTCGTCACCGCCGACCGCACAGGCCAGGTGCACGCCGACGCCCAGACGGGCCGCGGCGACGGCCCGGTTGAGCCCTTTGCCGCCGGGGTGGCCGGTGAAGGTGCCGCCGGCGGCGTTGTCGGCATCGGGGAAGGTGTCGACCCGGTAGAGATGATCGATGACGGCATCGCCGAAAACCGTGACGACACCGTGCCGGTCGGGCGCGGCGGTGGGCTGTGTGGCCGACGGCGCGGCCATGGGATAGCCGGAATCGGTGGCGAGCAGCCCGGCCAGCGCGGTGAAGGCGCTGTGTTCGGAGACCGTGCGCAACCGCTTGACCGTGGGAGCTTCGGGAACGGGGTCGACATCGAGCAGGGTGTGCAGGGCAACCCACTGCTCGGTCAAGGCCTCTCGACGTTCCCCGAGGTTATCTGCATACAGGCGTTCGATATCGATACCCACGCCAGACCGGTCCCGGAACAGTCCCAGTGAGAGCGCCGCATCCACGATCAGCCGGTCCGTCGGTGCCAGCCACTGCGTGACCTCACGCACCACGGGCAGGATCGATGCCTCGACGGAGACCCCGGTGCGGCGGGCGTGTCGGCGTACCGACAGCAGCTCCAGCAGCGGTGCGGCGTCGATCTCTGTGTGGCGCAAGCGTTCTGCGTTCAAGCCCGCGTACTTGCCCAGCCTGGCCAGGATGCTGCGGATCGCGGCGACGCGGGCATCCTGGGGAACCATCGACATGCTGCCTCCCGTCAACTTCTCGACGCCACCGCGCACTCGATCGGGGCGGACGCCGCACTGCGATCGCCACATTGCCGGGTTTGCCACGCCCGAAATCTGGCAATTACCTACTAACAATGGCAATTGACCAAGACAAATGGCAAATGCCACACTGGATTACGGGGGAGTGATGCCCCGCCAGACGCTCGGGGAGGGCGCAGGCCCCCACCGGGGAAGGCAGGTCCACGATGGCTATTCATGGCACCGACGACACGTTACGCAGCGACCGCACACCGGAATTCGCCCAGCGAACCGACACCGGCGGCTGGCGATTGAGCTGGTTGCCCGAATACACCCTCAGTCGTGAGCAAGCCTGGGCGGGCATGGAACTCGACGAACTCGTCAGCGATCCGGACGCGGTGCACGACCGAATCGCGCACGCCGAGATCAGTGCCCGCGCCGACCTGCTCGGCATCATCTGGCAACAGGCTCTGATCAAGCTCGCCAAGCGCATCGACGCCCGCCAACGCGGCGACGACCCGGCCGCGGGGGAGTCGTTCCACGATCCACCGGCTCAATTGTCCCGGCTACGCCCGGCGCGACCGATGCACGAGGATCGGTCGCCCCAGGCGTACTACGGCTGAGATCTCAGACCGAGTGGGTGCGGTGTTCGGCGCCGACCGCCTCGGACAGCCGGGCGTAGCCACCCGCGCGCAGGTTGGCCGCGATGCCACGGTGGATGCGGGTGGTCCACAACGGGCCGCCGTAGATGAAGCCGGTGTAGCCCTGCAGCAGGGTGGCGCCGGCGAGGATGCGGGCCCAGGCCTGCTCCGGTGTTTCGATGCCGCCGACGGAGATCAGGACCACCTGGTCGCCGACGCGGGTGTAGAGGCGGCGCAGGACTTCCAGGGACCGTTCGGCCACGGGAGCGCCGGACAGTCCGCCCGCACCCATGGCTTCGACCTCGGGGGTCGGGGTGTGCAGGCCGTCGCGGCGGATGGTGGTGTTGGTGGCGACGATGCCGGCCAGACCCAGTTCGACCGCCAGGTCGGCGACGGCGTCGATGTCGTCGTCGGACAGGTCGGGGGCGATCTTCACCAGGACCGGCACCGAGACACTGTCGAGCACGGCCTGCAGGATCGGGCGCAGCGATTCGACGGCTTGCAGGTCACGCAGGCCGGGGGTGTTGGGCGAGGACACGTTGACCACGACGAAGTCCGCGAGCGGGCCGAGTAATCGGGCGCTGGTCGCGTAGTCGCCCGCGGCGGCATCGGGTTCGGTGATCTTGGTCTTGCCGATGTTCGCACCGATCGGGACGGTGGGGTGCGCGCCGTGCAGGCGGGCGGCCGCGGCGGCGGCACCGTGGTTGTTGAACCCCATCCGGTTGATCAGGGCGTGGTCGGCGGGCAACCGGAACAGGCGCGGGGTGGGGTTGCCGGGCTGGGCGTGGGCGGTGACGGTGCCGATCTCGGCGAAGCCGAAACCCAGTGTGCCCCAGGCGTTCGCGCCGTCGGCGTTCTTGTCGAAACCGGCGGCGAGACCCAGCGGCGCGGGGAAGGCGACACCGAACGCGGTGGTGGCCAGGATCGGGTCCTCGACCACGGTGAGCTTGCGCGCCAGCCAGCGGGTCGGTGGGAACCAGGTGGCGAAACGCAACGCGGCGAACACCAGGTGATGCACTCGCTCCGGCGGGATCAGGAACATCAGGCGTAACAGGAGGGCGTACATGGTCGGCTCACAATCCGGGTTCGGGCACAGGCAGGACGGCGTTCTTGCGGCGGCGCAACAGCACCCGGCGACTGCCGTCGGTGTAGGCGCGCACCCGGGACAATTCCCAGCCACCGAATTCGGCCTGGATGGCCAGTCGCATCGAGGCGGTGACCCGGTTGACCTCCGGTGGCAGCCGCAGGGGCACGTATTCGTAGTCGTCGTTGCTGGTTTCCCAGCTCGGCGGTATCGCCGAGCGCGAACTGCGAGGCCTGGGAGCTGTAGCCATCACTGCCCTCTCTTCCGCTCGTCCGCGCCGATCCGCTGCAGGCCATCACCCACAGCCGAGGCCACGAACAGGTCGCCGGTGCGTTCGTCGACCGTCATCGCGTCGGGCTGGCGCAGCGTCGCGAGCCTGGCCACCTCGACACCGATGCCGGTCGACAGGTCGTAGCCGACGACCTCGTTGCTCTGCGTGCAACTCACCCAGACCGTGTCCGAACGCGGGTCGTAAGCGAGCGCGTAAGGCGATGATGATACCGGGAAACGCTGGCGCAGCACGAGCGGACCGGCCGAGTAGACGAGCAGTTCGCCGCCCGTGGTGTCGGCCACGATGATGCGGCCGTGCTGGTCGGTGATGGCGTTGGTGGCGCCGTCGCCCGCGCGCAGCATCAGCCCGAGGGCTTCCTGCCCCACGGCGACAACGGCGGTCTGCTTGCGATCGAGGACGGTGATGTTCTCACCGGTCAACGCGATCTCGTCGGCGGAGACCAGGCCGGTGATCGTGCGGGTGACCGCGCCGTCGGCGGTCAGTTCGCGCACGGTGCCGTCGGCGGTACCGACCACGAGGGTGCCGTCGGTGCGAGTTCGCACGCTGTGCACGTCGCCGTCGACGGGGGTCTCGGTGAGCGTGCCGGTGGTCACGTCGATCCGCAGTACCCGGTCGGGGGCGGCGACGAGTACTTCGCCCGGCTTGCCTTGCGACAGCGACGCGCCGGCGGCGGGGAGGCCGACCGTGCGCGGGGTGGTCGGTGCGGCGGGGTCGATCAGCGAGAGTGCGGTGCCCGCGGTGTCCAGGGCGGCGAGGCGGCCGGTCGAGTTCTCGGCGAGCAGAGCTTTCGTCGCCGCTGCCGGGAAGACCTGACCGACCGGGTTCGCGGTAGCGGGAGAAACCGCTGCGGTGGCCGGGGCCCTGGTCGGGACATCGGAACCGCCGTCCTCACCACTGCACCCGGTCAACAACACCAAAACCGCCGCGCCGAGCAACGCAGAGGCGACCGAGCCACGAGGGCGCATGCACCGAACTCCTTCAATCCGCACGAGGTGACTCCCTTGATCACCATCTGACCATGATGACTCACCAGTAGCTTCGACCGGGTGCTCGCGTCGGAGGTGTCGGTGACGCGCGTTACTGTTGACGCGTCGACTAATTGATTGCCACACAGCGGCAGGAGATCCCCACGATGACCGACCGGACACAGGCGGGTTTCGGCATCGATGACATCTCCGTCGGACCGTTCGCCCACGGCTTCGGCACCACCGACGACGGCCGTCCCTTCGCCTTCCGCACCCACCGCGCCACGCTGACCGTGCAGATCTACCGCGCCGACCTCGGCGATGCGGTACCCGGATCCGACGACGTGGTGGCCCAGGCGCAGGCTCAGGTGACCGACATCGACCTCGGTGACATCCGCAGCGTCAGCGCCTTCGTGCGCGATCTTCTCCCCGACGCCGTCCCGGTCGAGAGGCCCGCAACCAGTGACATCTCCACAGTTCGCGCCATCCTGGGACGGATCAGTGCAGTCATTGATGGTATGTAGATGGTGATGCCTTCCACACTTTCCGCCAGGGCCGCTGCGGCCACCGCCTGCCTCACGGCCCTCGTCGCCCTCGCCGCGTGCGGGGGAACCACCGACGAGGCCTCGGTCGACGCCGCACGGTCTTCGGCCAACGCTTCCCTCGCCTCCTCCGTCGCGACCTCGGTCAGCAAGGCCAAGGTGCCGCTGCCGAACGCCCAAGAGCTCGACGCGCAGATCAAACGCGCGCTCGACCCGAGCCTGCCCGATGTCGAACGCACCGAACTGATCGAGGACGGAGCGGCGTTCTCCGACGCCATCCCCGACATGTACAAGGCGCTGCGCGACAACCCCCACGCGGTGTACGGCGTCGTCGACCCGGTCTTCGACAACCGTGACGGCACACTCACCGCGACCATGCGACTGGACAAGGACGGTTCGGGAACCAACGTGCGCACCACCATCGTGCATTTCGTGCTGCTCGACGGTAAGTGGAAGATCTCGCGCACCGACCTGTGCGGCATCCTGCGCTCGGCCGACTATCGCACCGCCGCCTGCGGCTGAGATGCGCGAATCTCGATCCGTGCGGTGGGGCAGGTTCGTCTACCGCCACCGGTTCCTCGTGCTCGGCTTCTTCGTGATCACCGTGCTCGCCTCGGGGTGGTTCGGGCGTGACCTGGCCGACCGCTACACCCAGGAGGGCTGGTTCGACGAGTCGAGCCAGTCGGTGGCGGCGTCGAAGCTGGCCGACGACACCTTCGGGCGCGATACCGACGGCGACCTGATCGTCATCTACACCGCCCCACCCGGCACCACCGTCGACGATCCCGCCGTGCGCGGCCCGGTGACGGCGGCACTGGCCGACCTGCGCAAGCAGTACGGCGAGCGGATCCACAAGATCGACAGCTACTGGGACAGCCCGTTCTCGGCGAATGCCTCCGACCCGACCAAACAGCACGCGTTCGCCAGCATCGGGCTGGCAGGCGGCGGCGGGACCGCGACGGTCAACAACTATCTCGCGTTGAAACCACACCTGAACGCCGGTGCACCCGGCGCCGGGCCCGGTGGCACGACGGTGCAGCTGGCGGGGCTGCAGCCGGTGGTCGAGGGCATCAATATCGGGATGCAGCACGACATCAAGCGCGCCGAGATCATCGCCTTGCCGATCGTGGCGATCCTGCTGTACTTCGTGTTCGGCGGGGTGATCGGCGCACTGCTGCCGGTGCTGATCGGCGGACTCACCATCCTGGGCACCTCCGGGATCCTGCGGGTACTCACCGCCCAGATCGAGGTCAACGTGTTCGCCAGCGCGGTGATGACGTTGGTCGCGCTCGGCTTGGCGATCGACTACGGGCTGTTCACGGTGACCCGGTTCCGGGAGGAACTGGCCGCCGGTCGCTCCGTGGAGGACGCGACCGCACGGACCGTCGCCACCGCGGGGCGCACCGTGCTGTTCTCCGCGGCGATCATCGCCTCGAGCCTCGGTGCGCTGTTCATCTTCCCCAACGGGGTCCTGCGGTCGGTGCCCTACGGCGGCATCTCCGCGGTGATGCTGGCGGCGCTGTTGTCGGTGACCGCCCTGCCCGCCGCCTTGAGTATCGCCGGACACAAGATCGACTGGCTGGGCTGGAAACGCTTCTCACGCAGCAAGACCGAAGCCCAGATCGATGCCGGGTTCTTCTCCCGGCTGGCACAGTGGGCGATGCGCAGGCCGTGGGCGGTGGTCATCCCGATCGTGCTCGGCCTGCTGGCGCTGAGTATTCCGTTGCGCCACATCGAGTTCGGTGGGATCAGCGAGAAATATCTGGCCGCCGACAATCCGGCGCGGGTGGCCCAGGAAGACTTCGACCACCTGTTTCCCGGGTTCCGCACCGAACCGTTGAAGCTGATCGTGGTCGGCGCCTCGCCCCAGCAACTCAGCGATATCCGCTTCGAGGCCAATCAGGTTCCCGGGCTGACCGGACGGTTCGAACCGGCGGCGGCGACCAAGGACAACGTCAATGTGCTCTCCGCCGGGCTCGGCGACAAACGCGACGCCGACCAGGTGATCGACGCGCTGCGTTCGTTGCCCGCGCCACCGGGCGTGCAGGTGATGGTCGCGGGTATCCCCGCGCTCGAACGCGACAGCATCAACGGGTTGATCGACGGGCTGCCGCTGCTGTTGGCGATCCTGATCGCGGCGGCGTTGGCGCTGATGATCGTGGCGTTCCGGTCGGTGATCCTGGCGGTGAAGGCCGTCGCGATGAGCGCGCTCAGTTTGGTCTCGACCCTGGGCGTGCTGACCTGGATCTTCGTCGAAGGCCATGGGGCAGAGACATTCCAGTTCACACCGGGACCATTGATGTTCGCGGTGGTGGCGTTGATCGTGACGGTGATCTTCGGGTTGTCCACCGACTACGAGGTGTTCCTGCTGTCGCGAATCGCCGAGAAACGGGCCGCCGGCGCCGAGGCCGAGGAGTCGATTCGCTACGGCGTCGCCCACACCGGTGGGGTGATCACCTCGGCGGCCGCGATCCTGATCGTGGTGACCGGGGCGTTCGGGTTCTCGGATCTGGTGCTGATGAAATACATCGCCTACGGGATGATCGTGGCGCTGATCATCGACGCCACGATCATCCGGATGGTGCTCACCCCGGCCCTGCTGAAAATCATCTGGAAATAGCCGATTCGACCTGCGCGCCGAACGGTGTCGACTCGCGGAGCTGTAGCGGCCAGAAGGAGCAGAGATGGCAAGCCCGAATGATCCATCCAGGTCACCGCACCGTTCTGCGTCGTCAGCTGTCGCTCGCTTGGTCGATGCCGAAGGTCATGACGGCGTAGCGACTCCGGACGACGTCGCCCGGCATTTCTCGACGGACACGTCATTCTGGCTCGACCTGGAGGCCCTGGGAAACGAGGATCTGTCGGACTTCTGCCGAGCTCTCCAGCTTCCCGCAGAGCTCGTGGACATCGTCGCGCACGGTAGACCGCGATCATGGTTCGCCCCGACCGAGACCGCCGTCGTGGTGTCGCTTCGGTGGGTCACCGGCACCGATTGGCGTGCGTCGCACGGCGCCAGCTACCTGAATATGGTCCTGACGGATCGGTTCCTGCTGACCGTTCACGCGACGGCCTGTGAGCCGCTGGGTCGGGCCCTCAGGAGTATTGACGCCAGACAGGACCAGGACGGGCGAGAATTAGGCCCACACTTGTTGTTTCTGATCCTGGATTCTTTGATCGACAGCTTCAAGCCGCTACTGCTGGCAATCGACGACCGGCTCGGCGAGGTGCAGTTGGAGATGCTCCAAGGCGGCGCGCCAGAAGTTCACGATGAGCTGGTCAACATGCTGGGCGTCCTCACCGATGGCATCCAGGAGTTCGGGTGGTACTCGCACGATCTCGAGGACATCGCGGCGGACCTGGACGGGCTACCCGGCATGCGCCCTGACTCCCACGCGCACCTCGAGCAGCACCGTAAGCGGGTCACTCGCATGAAGGAGAACGCTCGAGAAATCCGTGAGGAGGCGAAGGACGCACTGAGCCATTACTCCGCCTCGGTCGCGGGCCGACAAGCGGTGGTGATCAATGGACTCACGATTGTCGCGACTGTCTTCCTCCCGCTCTCGTTCATCACAGGCTACTTCGGAATGAACTTCACAATCCTCACCTCTCACGCGCAAACCACGCTATGGAGCTTCATCCTGCTGGCCGTGCTGGTGCCACTGGGCAGCGTCGCGTTGTCGTTGTCGCTCATCCATCGAATGGTGCGACGACTCGGCCTCAACCGACTGAGCGAGCCTCCTCCCTAGCCGCCGCGGGACAACTTCGGGCTTCAGAACTGCTGATTGCCGTAATCGCGGAACCAGGCCACGATCTGGTCGTGCTCGGCGATTCTGGCCAGTGCCAGCAGGAGCAGCAGGCGTGCCTTCTTGGGCGCGAGGTCACCGCCGCTGACCACACCCATCGCGGGGTCGACGGTGATCGCGCCGGAACCGTAGGCGTTGGTGGCGACCAGGGCCACGCCCTTGGTCGCCATCGCGGCGCTCGCCTGTTTCGGCGAGGGAGTGCCCGCGAACACGATGCCCTTGGCGCCCGCGTCGACGGCCGCGGAGATGGCCTCGGCGGGCGCGTCGAGGTAGCTGTGGGCGATGTCGACGCGCGGGAGGGCGTCGCGGTTGATCGTGGTCAGGTCGAACGGGGTCAGCCAGCGGGCGGGGTCGTCGCAGCGTTGGACGCGGGCGGGGGCGCGTTGCAGCCGGATTCCGGCCTGGTCGATGGTGCCGAGGTCGCCGTATTCGTGGGTGGTGAAGGTGTGCACGCGGGTCGAGTCGGATTTGGTGGCGTCGCGGGCGGGCAGGATCTGGTCGTTGAGGGCGATGACCGTGCCGAAACAGGTGGTCCGGTTGCTCGCCGCGAGGCGAATCGCGTTGTACAGGTTGACCGGACCGTCACTGCCGATCGCGGTCCACGGTCGCATCGCACCGGTCACGACCACCGGCTTCGTGCTGCGCACGGTGAGGTCGAGGAAGTAGCTCAGCTCCTCCATCGTGGCCGAACCGGTGCTCACCACGACCGAATCATGATCTCGCAGGCGGCTTTCCACCAGGCGCGCCAGATCGTAGAGGTCGGTGACGGTGTAGTCGCCGGATCCCTTCTGCCCGAAGTCCTCGGTCGACACGGCGGCGATCTCACCGATCTCGGGACGCAGGGAGTCGACGAGTTCGGCGATCGGCCGCGTGCCGGGCCGATAGGTTTCCAGATCGGTGCGCCGGTCGGAGGTTCCCGCGATGGTGCCGCCGAGACCGATCACCGCCACCCGCGGCGCCGGTCCCGCCGGTGCGGAATCCGCCGAACTGACACCGATTCCGACACCGGCGACCGTTCCGGCGACAGCGATCGCGGCGGCGACTTTCGAGACTGAGGACATGCGACTCACGCTACGAACGGCTGGTACACGATCACATCACTCTCGCGCAGTACCTCGATCCGATACCGAGGTACTGCGCGAGATGTATCAGGACAGTTCCGCCGCCAGGTCGGAGAACACGATTCGGCCGACCGCCTCGATGAGGGCGAGGTGGGAGAACGCCTGTGGAAAGTTACCCAGATGCCTGCCGGTGCTGGTGTCGTATTCCTCGGCGAACAGGCCAAGCGGTGAGGCGATGCTGATCAGGCGATCCATCAGGTCCCGGGCGCGCTGCGTCTCGCCGACGATGGCGAGCGCGGACACAAGCCAGAACGAGCAGATCAGGAAGCTGCCTTCCTTGCCGGACATCCCGTCGTCGGTTTCTCCGGTGCGGTAGCGCAGCACGAAGCCGTCCTCGGTGAGGTCGTTCGCGATCGCCTCGACGGAAGCACGCAGCCGCTCGTCGTTGGCCGGCAGGAAACCGAAGACCGCCGCGAGCAAGGTGGAGGCGTCGAGTGCCTCGGTGTCGTAGTGCTGGCGTAGGACGCCGTCGCGAACACCTTTGGCAAGGATGTCGGCGTGAATCTCATCGGCCGTCGCGCGCCACTTGGCCTCGGCAGCGCGGTCACCACGAATGTCGGCGATCTTCGCGGCCCGGTCCATGGCCACCCAGCACATGAGTTTCGAGGACACGTAATGCTGCGGCGCACCGCGTGCCTCCCAGATGCCTTGATCGGGTTCGCGCCACACGTCGGTGGCGCATTGGGCCTGGGTCTCCACGATGGGCCACAGCCGACGCGGGAGCCGCTTGCTCCGTACCGTGTGCAGCAGGATCGAATCGAGCACGGAACCGAACACATCGTTCTGGCGCTGATCGAAGGCGCCGTTGCCGATTCGCACCGGATACGCACCCGCGTAACCGGTCAAATCCTCGCGGATCGATTCAGTGAGGTCGCGGCGGCCGTCGATGCCATACATGATCTGCAGCGCACCATCCGAATTCGGTTCGAGGTCGGCGACGTACTGCATGAAATCGTTGGCCTCCCCGTCGAGGTTCAGGTAGTGCAGCGCCTGCAGGGTGAACGTCGAGTCGCGCATCCAGGTATAGCGGTAGTCCCAGTTGCGTTCCCCGCCAGGAGTTTCCGGCAACGAGGTGGTGAGCGCGGCCACGGTCGCGCCGGTGGGTAGGTAGGTCAGGCCCTTGATGGTGAGGGCGGACCGCTGGATCGCGGCGCGCCAGCGGTGATCGGGGAAGCGTGCGCGTCCGAACCAGGACCGCCAGAATTCGGTGGTCGCATCGAGGCGTTCGAGTGCCTCCTCGACAGTCTCCGGCCCGTCGAGGCCGTCGGCCCACGAGAGCGCACAGAACAGCGATTCATCCTTCGATAGGGTATGCCGGGCGCGGACCCGGCCGCCCTCGATGCCAAGGGCCATGTCGGTCCGGAGCCGGATCGTCTGGCCTGCGCCGGTCGCGTCCGCGGTCTGACGACTCTCGTCGACCAGCGCCCACGCGGCTTCCGTACGCCCGTAGTCGAACACCGGCTCGCACACCAACTCGATCTCCACACTTCCCGACAGGCACCGGACCATACGGACCAGCAGGTGATCGGCGTCCTCGTCGGTGGAAGGTCGCGTGTGCGGTGTGGTGGTGTCCTCCCCGCGAGTCGGTCCCATCGTCAGAGCGGTGCGGATCTCCACCCACCCGGTGGGCGTATTCCACACGGTGACAATGGTATTCGTCCCGGGCTCGTAGTGGCGGGCGGCCGGCACATTGATGCCGAACGGGCCGAGCCGGAAGACACCGGCCTCGCGGTCGAGCAGGGAACCGAACACGCTGGGTGAGTCGAATGCCGGTATACAGAGCCAGTCGATCGCTCCGTCCGCGGCGATCAACGCACCGGTATGGCAGTTCGACAGGAACGCGTAGTCGGCGATCGGCGGGAACGCGGACGGCGCCGCCGCGCTCTGTGGTCGGCGGGCAGCGGCGGTGTCGTCGGGACTCATGACGCCAACCAGGGTTCGTACCAGCGGTCCTGGCCGGGCAGCAGTTGATTCGGTGGCCCCCACGACCCCTTCGGGTAGGTCTGTACGGGTGGTGGCCCATCGAGCAGCGGTTGCATCACCCGCCAGGCTTCCTCGACACCGTCTTGGCGAGTGAAGCGCGCACTGTCCCCGACCAACGCGGCGTGCAGCAACACCTCGTAGGGTGTGGCGCCCTCGCCGCCCTCGTCGGCGAATTCCATGTCCAGCGTGATCGGCCCGGGTTGTTTGCCCTCACCACGTTGCGCCTCGACTTCGATACGGATGCCGGTCATCGGATCGAGTTTGATCACCAGTTGTGCGGGTTCGGGTTGATGTGCGGCGTCGAAGAACCACACCGGGGGCGGGCTGCGGAAGACCAGTCGCAATTCGGTCTGTGTCACCGGGAGGCACTTGCCCGTGCGTAGGTAGAACGGCACACCGGACCAGCGCCAGTTGTCCACCTCCAACCGCAGCGCCATATATGTTTCGGTGCTGGAGTCCGGTGCCACCCCGTCGACGTCGCGGTAGCCCTCGTACTGCCCGCGGAGGTAATGCGCGGGATCCGCTGCGGGGATGGCCCGGTACACGTTGACCATCGCGTCCTTCAACGCTGCGGCGTGTGACGCCGACGGCGCTTCCATCGCCACGGCGGCGACAAGCTGCATCATGTGGTTGACCACGACGTCGCGAAGTGCGCCGACCGGATCGTAGAAGTGGCCGCGGTCGGCGACATCGAAGCTCTCGGCCATGGTGATCTGGACTTCGGAGACGAACTGGCGATTCCAGATGGGCTCGAAGATCGCGTTGGCGAAGCGCAGGTACAACGTTTCGGAGAATCCCTTTTTGCCGAGAAAATGGTCGATCCGGTACAGCTGCGACTCATCGATGTACTGGTGGATCTCCGCGGCGAGTGCGCGGGCCGATTGGAGATCGTGTCCGAAGGGCTTCTCCACGACGACTCGTGCCGAGTTCGTGAGGCCCGCATCGGAGAGTCCTTTGATCACCGTCGCGAACAGGAATGGCGGGACCTCGAGGTAGAACACCGGATTGCGGACCCCGCTCAGGTGTCGTGCGAGCTCGGTGAATGTCTCAGGCTTGCCGAAATCGCCACTGACGTAATCGAATCGCGCCGCGAGCCGGTCGAAGATCGCCTCGTCCACCGGCTCTTTTCCGGCGGTTTCGATCGAGGTGCGGGCGCGTTTCTTCAGATCGTCGACCGTCCAATCATCTACTGCGACACCGATTATGGGACAATCGATCAGGCCACGCCGCTCGAGTCGGTACAACGACAGGAAGGTCATCATCTTCGCCAGGTCGCCGGTTATTCCGAAAATCACCAGCGCATCGGCATTCGAATGCTCGGCCCCTTCGGTGGTGGAACTGGAAACAGCATTCGTGCTCATCGGCACGTCTCCTTCGGAGGTCGGTGGCCGTCCAGACTTCCTCACCCTACAACCCTCCCGTCGGGGCGCCGGGCGATCGATATGAATTCGTGGTAAATCGTGAATGCTTGTCGAATGTTCGACTTGTGAGAGTGCTATTTCGAAAGCCTTACAGGGACAGTCTATTTGGGCATGACGCGCCGTCTATGTCCGGTTCGGTCGAATCCGTTTCCTACCAAAAGCATCTATCTCGAGGCATATCCGGCTGGTACTGTTCGAATTGCATCGGCAATCGCCCCCCGGCGATTGCTTCTTTTTGTCCGAGTTTCCGCATCGATTGTTGACCGCAGGTTCGAACGGTTTGCAACACCGAGGAGAGCGCGATGCCGGCCAGTGATCATTACGACGTAATCATTATCGGGACCGGGGCCGGTGGGGGGACGCTAGCGCATACCCTCGCCGCAGCGGGGAAGCAGATCTTGCTACTCGAGCGGGGTGACTTCCTGCCGCGCGAGACCGAAAACTGGGACCCCGCGCCGGTATTCGTGGATGGGCGCTACATCTCGCCCGATACGTGGTTCGACGCGGCCGGGACACCGTTCCAGCCGCAGGTCCATTACTTCGTCGGCGGAGCGACCAAGATGTACGGCGCGGCGCTGTACCGGCTGCGGCCACAAGACTTCGGGGAGATCACACACGTCGACGGCATCTCCCCGGCCTGGCCACTGAGCTACGACGACTTCGAACCCTGGTACAGCAAGGCCGAGTGGCTCTACCAGGTTCACGGCGACCACGGCGCGGATCCCACCGAGGGGCACTGGTCCAAGGAATACCCGTGGCCGGCGGTCTCGCACGAACCCCGAATCCAGGAGCTCGCCGACAGCCTCACAGTCGGTGGCTATCATCCGTTCCCGGCCCCGTGCGGAATCCTGCTCGACGAAGCCGACCGGGCTCGCAGCGCGTGCATCCGCTGCTCGTGGTGCGATGGCTACCCCTGCCTCGTGCACGCGAAGTCCGACGCCGAGACGATCGCGGTGCGGCCCCTGCTGGACGCACCGAACGTGACATTGCTCGTCCAGGCCGAGGTGGTCAAGCTCGATACCGACCCGACCGGGCGCACTGTCAGCTCGGTCGTCGTATCCCGCCGCGGCGCCGTCGAACGGTACGAAGCCGACATCGTCGTGGTCGCCGCCGGCGCGGCCAACAGTGCCAAGTTGCTGCTGCAATCCGCCGATGACCACCACCCGAACGGGCTCGCCAACGGCTCGGACCAGGTCGGTCGCAACTACATGTTCCACAATTCCAAGGCAGTCGTGGCGCTGGCCAAGGAACCCAATGACACCGTGTTCCAGAAGACCTTGGGTATCAACGACTTCTACCTCGCCGATGGTGAGCGCGAGTTCCCCTTGGGGAACATCCAGATGGTCGGCAAGTCCAACGGCTGGGCGATGAAGGGCGAAGAACCCCGACTGACCCTGCTCGCCCCGCACTGGAGCCTCGACGAGGTCGCTCGCCACGCTGTCGACTTCTGGCTCACCACCGAAGACCTCCCCGCCGCCGACAACCGCGTGACCATCGACGATCAGGGGCAAGTCCACCTGCGCTACACCTCGAACAACGACACCGAAGCCGCTGGGCTGTACCACGAACTGAAGAAACTGCTCAACCACGTCGGGATGTCTCAGCATCATGTGCTCGCGAAGAACTTCTACATGCAGATGAACATCCCGGTCGCCGGTTGTGCGCATCAGGCCGGAACCTGCCGGTTCGGCGACGACCCGGCCACCTCCGTGCTCGATGTGAACTGCAAGGCTCATGAACTCGACAACCTCTACGTCGTCGACACCAGCTTTTTCCCCAGTATCGGGGCCGTGAACCCCGCGCTCACCGCGATGGCCAACGCCATCCGTGTCGGTGAACACCTGATCGAGCGTCTCGGATGAACCGCGCGCACCCGGTGGTGTCATGAGCACCGCACAGGTGTTGTTGTCGATGCCGGAGGTGAATCCGGTGCCGTGGGCGCGTTCGCAGATGGCGTTCACGCTGGCGTTCCACATCATCCTGGTTCCGTTGGGTGTGGCGTGGGGATTCATGACGTTGATCGCGAACTACAGAGCTGTGAAGCACGATGACGCCGACGCGTTACTGCTCGCTCAACGCTGGTCGAAATACATGGCCGTCACCTTCGCCGTCGGCGCGGTCACCGGCACAGTGCTGAGCTTCGAATTCGGTTTGCTCTGGCCGCGTTTCATGGGCAAGTGGGGCGAGGCGTTCGGGGTGCCGTTCGCCTTCGAGGGGTTGTTCTTCTTCACCGAAGCGATCTTTCTGACCATCTACATCTATGGGTGGCGGCGTCTGAAACCGTGGACCCATTTCTTCACCGGCATTCCGATCGTGCTGGCCGGCATTCTCGGCAGCGCATCCGTCGTCGCCGCGAACGCGTGGATGAACGCACCGTCGGGATTCACACTCGACTCGTCCGGCGCCGTCGTCGAGGTCGACCCGCTCGGTGTCATCTTCAACAAGTCGATGCCGTTGCAGTCGGCGCACATGATCCTCGCCGCGTACGTCGTCGGCGGCTTCCTCGTCGCATCGGTCTACGCGGTGGGCATGCTGCGGGGGCGGCGAGACCGCTACCACCGCATGGGATTCCTGATCGCGTTCACGGTCGCGTGCGCCGCGATCGTCCCGCAGATGGCAGTCGGGGACTCGCTGGCCCGGTGGGTATACAACAATCAGCCCGCGAAGTTCGCCGCCATCGAACTCGTTCCCACCACCAGCAGCGACGTGCCCGAGACTCTGCTCGGCCACCTCAATGAGGACGGCACCGTGGAAGGCGGGATACCGATACCCGGCCTGGCGTCGTGGCTGTCGGACCCGTCCTCCGGCAAGGCCACTGTCGTGCAGGGCCTGGACAGTTTCCCGGAAGCCGATCGCGTGACGGTCTCCCAGGCCAACATCGTGCACCTGTCCTGGGACATCATGGTCGGACTCGGCACGCTGCTCTTCCTGATCGCCGTCTGGTACGCCGCCGCCTGGGTGTTTCGGCGCGACATGCCTCGCAGCCGATGGTTCCTGCGAGTCGCCGCCTGCTGCGGTGTGCTGTCGGTGATCACCATGGAAGCCGGGTGGATCGTCACCGAGGTCGGGCGCCAACCCTGGATCGTCTACAACTACATGAAGGTCGAAGACGCCGCGACCGGCAACACCGGCGTATGGATCACCTTCATCGCGGTGTTCGTGCTCTATCTCGGCCTCGGCGTGACGACGATCCTGGTGCTGCACGGAATGAGCAGACGATTCCGCGAGAGCGAGGCCCGCGACGGACCCACCGGTTTCGCGGAGGACGACGTGCCCTACGGCCCCAACCCGCAGGACCTCGTGCCGGCGAAAGGGCCGATCGAATGACCGATGCGGTGGCGGTTGTCCTGTTCGCCGCGATCACGGCGTACGCCCTGTTCGCGGGGGCGGACTTCGGCGCCGGATTCTGGGACCTGGTCGCCGGCGGTGCGATCCGCGGCGAGCGGCCACGGGCCACGATCGACCGGGCGATCGGACCGGTGTGGGAGGCCAACCATGTGTGGCTGATCTTCTGTTTCGTGGTGCTGTGGACCGCGTTCCCGACCGTGTACGCGTCGATCACCCTGACCCTGTTCGTGCCGCTGACCCTCGCCGCGCTCGGCATCGTGGCGCGCGGAGCGAGCTTCGCCTTCCGAAAGGCCGTGCTGCGCACGCGAGACCAGCGCCGCTTCGGCGCGGCGTTCGCCTTGTCCTCGGTGCTCGTGCCTTTCTGCTTCGGGGCCGTGGTCGGGGCGATCGTCAGCGGACGGGTACCGCCCGGCGGCAAGGCCGGGGATCCCGTCACGAGTTGGATCAACCCGGTCTCGATACTCGGCGGGGTGCTCGCCGTCGTCGTCTTCGCCTGGCTGGCGGCCGTACGTCTCACCTGCGACGCCCATCGCCTCGGCGACGAGGAGATGACGACATACTTCCGCCGCCGCGCACTCGGGTCGGCGGTGGTGGCCGGAATCGTCGCCGCGGCAGCGATTCCGGTTCTCGCCCACTCGGCGGACCACCTGTTCGACGGACTCACCTCTCGTGCACTGCCGTTCGTGATCGTGTCCATGGTGGCCGGCGCGGCATCGCTGGTACTCGTCTACCTCCGCGACGACCGGTTCGGGCGCGCGACCTCCGCCGTCACGCTCATCGCCCTGATTCTTGCCTGGGGCGTCGCGCAATGGCCCTATCTCTTGCCGGAGACCACCACCGTGGACGAGGCGGCCGCGCCCAGCGGGACATTGACGGCGTTACTGGTCGCCACTGTGGCGTTGGTGGTGATCGTCGTCCCAGCGTTGATCTTGCTGTATGTCCTCGACCAGAAGAATCTGCTGCCCGAGGAAGGCGCCGATAACTGAGGCATCACGCGCTTTCCTGGGCGGCGGCACGGCCGGTTTGCCTGCCGGAGAACAGGCAGCCGCCGAGAAAGGTGCCTTCCAGCGCGCGGTAGCCGTGGACACCGCCGCCACCGAAGCCCGCGACCTCACCCGCGGCGTAGAGCCCGGTGATGCGATTGCCGGTGGCGTCGAGGACGCGGCCGGAGAGATCGGTTTGCAAGCCGCCGAGGGTTTTTCGGGTGAGGATGTTCATCCGGATCGCGATGAGGGGACCCGCTGCGGGGTCGAGGATTCGATGCAGCGGGGTAGTGCGGACCAGGGCATCGCCGATGTAGGCGAGGGAATTTCGGATGCCGATGATCTGGGGGTCGGTGCTGTTCGGGTTGTCGACCTGCTCGTCGCGCAGGGAGATCTGCGCGTGCAGGTCGTCGATGTTGATCAGGTCCGAGCCGGTGAGCCGGTTCATGCCCGCGACGAGCTCGGGTAATGCGTTGGCGGTCACGAAGTCCGGGCCGTGGTCGATGAAGGCTTCGGTCGGCAGGGGGGTGCTGTTGGTCAGGCGGCTGAGGAGGTAGCCGGGGATGTCTTTGCGGGTGAGTTCGGGATTCTGTTCGGATCCGGAGAGCACGAACTCTTTGTCGATGATCCTTTTGTTCAGCACGAACCAGGAGTAGTCGTAGCCCGATCGCATGATCAGTTCCAGCGTGCCGAGTGTGTCGTAGCTGGGGATACCGGGGGAGGGAAAGCGGCGGCCGGTGGCGTCGAACCACATCGAGGAGGGGGAGGCGAGCACGCGGATGCCGTGGTCGGGCCAGATGGGCGTGTGGTTGATGAGCCCTTCGGTGTAGTGCCACATCCGATCACGATTGACCAGCCGGGCGCCGGCCGCTTCGCTGATCGCGAGCATGCGGCCGTCGACGTGGGCGGGTACGCCGGTGATCATGCGGGCGGGCGGTGCGCCGAGGCGGGTCGGCCAGTTGCGGCGGACGAGATCGTGGTTGGCGCCGATGCCGCCGGAGGTGACGATCACCATCGGGGCGTGCAGCTCGAACTCGCCGATCTCGGTGCGGGAACTGGGTGTGCCGCGGGCCGCGTCGCTGGGTTCGAGCACGCTGCCGTGGACGCCGGTGACGGCATTACCGGTGGTGATGAGCCCGTCGACCTGATGGCGGAACCGGAACGAGACCGCGCCGCGGGACTGCGCGTCGCGCACGAGTTTCTCGAACGGTTCCATGACACCGGGACCGGTCCCCAGGGTCAGATGGAAACGCGGGACCGAATTGCCCGGTCCGTTCGGACTCCTGTCGCCGCGCTCGGCCCACCCCACGTAAGGGACCCAGCGCATCCCGAGCCCTGCCAGCCACGATTGCTTCTCCCCGGCCGCGAACTGCAGGTAGGCCTCGGCCCAGCGTGCGCCCCAATAGTCTTCGCCGAGCGGGTCGTCGGGCCCGCGGTCGAAACCGGCGGTGTTGAACCAGTCGCGTCGCGCCAATTCGAGCGAATCGCGGACCCCGGCGATCCGCTGTTCGAGGGAGTCGATGAAGAACAACCCGCCCAGCGACCAGAACGCCTGACCACCGAGACCGGTCTCTGGCTCTTGATCCACTAGCAGTACGCGCCGACCGGCGGCGACCAGCTCCGACGTCGCCACCAGCCCGGCGAGTCCGGCACCGACGACGATGACGTCGGCGTCATCCGCCGGTCCGGCGGACGCGCGGCCCAGGCTCAGTGCGCTCAGCGTGGTGGCCGCGGCGGCGGTTGCCAGCAGTTGTCGGCGGCTCAGGTTGGGCAAGCTCTGCTCTGCGGGCGGCATGTCAATTCCTCTGCGGGACAATAAACTTCGTAGCAGCCCGAGCAACTGGTCGAACGGGGTGGCGCCGCGACCGATAGTAGGAGACACGCCGCTGTCTTTGTTGCCCTCGGCTCGCGACTGTGGAAGGTCACTGTCGCTACCGGGTGCGTTTGTCGACCGGGCACGAACCGCCCGGCGACCGTGGTCCGGTGCAGGACCCGTGTGTGCGGCTTCGACCGGGGTCGGTGGGTCCCAGTCGGTCAGGTGAGGACACCGCCTTTCCCTGCCGCGGCCGCGCTCGATCAGGACGCCGGGGGTGCGTCAGTCGCGGCCGCGGTCGGGCAGGACTAGTTGGGCGCCGGTGGTCGGGTGATCGAAGACGTCGACGGGGTGCTGGTAGACGGTGGTGAGTAGTTCGCGGGTGAGGATCTCGCGGGGGCGGCCGTCGGCGGCGACGCGGCCCTCGTCCAAGACAGTGACGCGGTCGGCGTAGGCGGCGGCCACGCCGAGGTCGTGGACCACGACGACCACGGCGGCGCCTTCGGCGGCGCGGGTGGCGGCCAGGCGAAGGACGGCCTCCTGATGGCCGAGGTCGAGGGCAGCGGTCGGTTCGTCCAGCAACAGGGTGGCGGTGTCCTGGGCCAGGACGCGAGCCAGGGCTACACGGGCGCGCTCGCCGCCCGACAGCGACGGGAAGACGCGCGTGGCGAGGTGGGTGACATCGGTCGCGGCCAGTGCCGCGGTGACGAGTGCGTCGTCGTTGTCGGCGGCAGGGGTGTGCAGCCACGGGGCCCGACCCATGGCGACGACCTCGCGGGCGGTGAAAGGGAATCCGACGGCGTGGGATTGGGGCAGGACCGCGCGTCGACGGGCCATGTCGGCGGGGGTCCAGTGTGAGAGCGCGTGGCCTTCGAGCTTCACGGTGCCCGCACTGGGTTCGAGTTCCCCGGCGAGAGCGGCGAGCAGGCTGGACTTGCCCGCACCGTTCGGGCCGACGAGCGCGACGATCTCTCCTGCCGCGACCTGGAAGTCGACAGCTTCGAGGACGGTACGCGTGCCGCGACGGACGGTGAGCCCGCTGGCACGCAAGGTGACGGTGCCGAGTTCGGGGCGTGCGGGCACGTCAGGGGTTCGGGCGAACAGCGAACGCCAGGATGCCCGGCGGTGCAGTGCGGTGTCGGCGGTGTCGATCTCGGTCATCCCCAGCCTCCTGCCCGGGCGCGGGTGCGGCGCAGCAGCCAGAAGAAGAACGGGCCGCCGATCAGGGAGGTGAGCATGCCCAGTGGCAGGTCGGCGTTATGGACCAGCGTGCGGGCCACGACGTCGGCACCGAGCAGCATCACCGCGCCCACGATCGCGCTGAGCGGCACGAGCACCCGGTGGCCGGGGCCGACCATCATGCGTACCAGGTGCGGCACGATCAAACCCACGAACAAGATGATGCCGCTGAACGCCACACCCGCCGCGGTGAGCACGGCGACCACCACGATCACCTGCCTGCGCAACCGCTCCACGTCGACGCCGAGGTGACGGGCCGCGGAATCACCGAGGGCGAGCAGATCCAGGCGTGGTGCGATGAGGATCGCGGCCAGGATGCCGAACGATGCCAGCACCGCCACCACCGCCACCGACTGCCAGGTGGCGCCGTTGAGGCTGCCGAGCTGCCAGAACACGATCTGATCCCGCGCGGCGGGGCTGGCGACGAACAACAGCAGCGCGATCAACCCGCCGGCGAAGGCGTTGATCGCGACACCGGTGAGGATCAGGGTCACCACCTCGGTGCGCCCGCCCGACCTCGACAGCACATAGACCAGCGCGGTGGTGATCAATCCCGCGACGAAGGCCGCGGCCGCCACCGACCACGAGGCGACGAACGCGCCACCGACCACGATGACGGTGCCCGCCCCGACCGCGGCACCCGCCGACACCCCGATCACGCCGGGTTCGGCGAGCGGATTGGCGAATACTCCTTGTAGCAGGGCACCGGCCGTCGCCAACGAAGCTCCGACCAGGACGGCCAGGGCCACCCGGGGGAACCGCACCTCCCACAGCGTCACCTCACCGGCCGGATGCGCGGGCATCGGCCCGATATCGAGGCCGATCCGGTGGGCCACACTGCCCAGCACCTCGGCGGCCGTCGTGGGGACCTGTCCGAGCACGGCCGAGACCACGGCCAGCACGATCAGGGCGAGCAGCGCGACAGCGAACACGACTGTCACGCGCGTGCCCCGGTGCGTTGTGGGCGGCAGGGGATCGGGGGTGGCGTCGGTGATCCGCGGGGTGTCCGCGGACTTGGTCAGGTCGGGCGCATCGCTCATGCCGATTTGCCGTAGACGGCATCGGACAGTGCCGCGACGACGCGGCCGGTGTTGGGGCCGAAGCTGAGGATCACCGCGTCGGACATGTCGACCACGCGCCGGTTGCGGCCCGCCGGCGTCTGGGCGATGCCGGGCACCTTCTCCAGCCCGTCGAGGCCTCCCACCGATTTCAGCCCGTCCGACATCACCAGCAGCACATCGGGGGCGGCGGCGATCATCGCCTCGCTGGTGATGGACACGAACGGCTCGTTCACCCCGGAGGCGGTGCCCGCGTCGACGCCACCGATCGCGGTGATCAGCGAATCGGCGCCCGACCCGCGGCCCGCCATCATGGTGATCGCGGCGCTGCGTAGGTAGAGGAAGGCGATCTTGGGCTGCGGATCCTGCTTCGGCACGCGGGCTGTCGCGACAGCGATCTCGTCGGCGGTGCGCGCGCCGAGTTGCTTGCCCGCCTCGGGAACACCCAGCGCGGTGGCCACCGACTCGATCTGCGGGACGACACCGGCCATGCTGCGATCGGGGTCGAAGTAGACCACGGTCACCCCGGCGGCCCGCAACTGCTCACGCACGGCGGGGGCGGCGCTGGTCGTATCGGTGAGGAACACCGACGGGCGCAGATTCAGGACCGCTTCGATGCTGAGGCTGCCGTTGCCGCCTGCCACATTGGGTACGGCCGCGATGGCGGGGAACGAGGCGGAGGTGCTGCGGCCGACGAGGTTCGCGCCAAGACCCAGTGCCCACACGGTTTGGGCGAGGGTGCCGTACCGGTCGACGGCGATGATGCGCGAGGTATCGGCGATCGTCACGTCGCTGCCGTCATAGGACTTCACCGTCACCGGCAAGCGCGGCGTCGGTGCGGGCCCGATCGGGACGGGGTCCAGGTCAGCGAGCTGAGCGGTCACCGGTCCACCGGAATTGGCAGTCGATGCAGGATTGCTCGCGGTGCAAGCGACGGCGCCGGTCAGCACCGTCGCCGCGAGCATCGCCGTCAACACACCACGCAGTTTCATATAGGTAAGGCTAGCCATCATTCGGAACGGGCGCTCACATCGTCCAATGCCGCCGCGATCGCGCGCGGCAACTCCAGGGTTTCGGCGGCCAGCACTCCGGTGAGCTGACCGATATCGCGGGCACCCACGATCATGCTCGTGATGCCGGGCCGATCACGGATCCAGGCCAGCGCCACCGCCAACGGCGACGTGCCGAGCCCGTCGGCGGCGGTGACCAGCGCGTCGACCACTCTGGTCGCGCGATCGTCGTCGAGCCTGCGCCGGATCTCGGCCGCGGTCGCCTCGTCGGCGCCCCGCGAATCCGCGGGAACACCGTCGCGATACTTGCCGGTCAGGATCCCACCGGCCAACGGCGCCGACGCGATGACGCCCACCCCGTGATGGCGAGCGGCGGGAATCACATCGTTCTCGGTACCACGCGCGAGCAGCGAGTACGGTGTCTGCGCGGCCGTGATCGGCGCGATCGCGGCCAGACTGGCCAACTGCCACGCCGCGAACCCGCGCACACCCGCGTACCGGGTACGGCCGGTCCGCACCGCGGTGTCGAGAGTGGCCGCGACCTCGTCGAGCGGCGTGTACGGATCCCAGGCGGCGATGCTCCAGATGTCGAGATGGTCGGTGCCCAGTTCGAGCAGGGTGCGGTCGAGTTGTTTGAGCAGGGTGCGCCGCGACGAGTCGACCACCGGGCCCACCGCCGCGGGCGCGGGCACCGAGTCGCCGACCCCGGCGCCGGGTGCGTGCATCACCACCCCCGCGCTGCCACTGAGGACCAATTCGTCACGCGAGACCAAGTCGCCGAGCAGATCCGCCAGGATCCGCTGCGCCGCCCCCTCGCCGTAGACGGGCGAGATGTCGACGAGCGTGCCACCGGCCTCGGTGAACGCCGCCAACTGCACCGATGCCTCGTCGGCATCGGTATGTGTCCCCCAGGTATGGGTCGCCAACCCGATTCGCGACACCCGAAGTCCGCTGCGTCCCACCGTTCGCTGTTCCATCACCGCGCCCGCGCATTCGTCACGGCGACAGCCTAATGTGCGCGCCTCCGCAACCTCACTCGGCGACCCGTGCCGCGGCGCGGCAGAACCCGATCTCGGCGACCGGCGGGCGACGACCGAGGGCGTCGACAGGTAGGGTCGCTGCGAGATCGTGGCCGTTACGGCCGGATATGTAGCAAAAGCCCAGGAGGACGCGGTCTTTCGGGCGCGAGTCAGCAGGAGGACGTGGTGGGCGAGGCGATGACCTGGTTCCAGGCATTGGTACTCGGATTAGTGCAGGGACTCACCGAGTTCCTGCCGATCTCGTCCTCGGCGCACCTGCGCATCGTGTCGGGCGTGTTCTTCGGCGACGACGCGGGCGCGTCGTTCACCGCGGTCACCCAGCTCGGCACCGAGGCAGCGGTGCTGGTGTATTTCGCCAAAGACATCCAGCGCATCGTCGTCGCCTGGTTCACCACGCTCGGGATGCGTTGGCGCGAACGGTCCCAACGCGAGGTCGCGGTGGGAGACCGGGTCACCACGAAGCTGCCGGTGATGGACCGCAGTGCCCGCGACGCCCACGAACGCGACACCCAGCGCGAACTCGACTACCGCATCGGCTGGTACGTGATCATCGCCACCATCCCGATCGGGGTGTTGGGCTTCCTGTTCAAGGACGAGATCCGCACAGGGGCGCGCAACCTGTGGTTGGTGTCGTTCATGCTGGTCGCGTTCGCGCTCGTGATCGCCGCGGGTGAGCATTTCGGCAGCAAGGCTCGGCCGCTGAGCCAACTCACGACCAAAGACGGCATCGTGATGGGCCTGGCGCAGTGTCTGGCGTTGGTCCCCGGCGTCTCCCGCTCCGGCGCCACCTCGACCGCGGGTCTGTTCCTCGGCCTCGAGCGTGAAGCGGCCGTGCGGTTCTCGTTCCTGCTGGCCATCCCCGCGGTGACCGCATCGGGCCTGTTCAGCCTGCCCGACGCGTTCGAACCGGCCGGTGAGGGCCTCAATGCCAGTGGGCCGCAGTTGCTGGTTGCCACCGTCGTAGCGTTCATCGTCGGCTATGCCTCGGTGGCGTGGCTGTTGAAGTTCGTCGGCAAGCATTCGTTCTACTGGTTCGTCGGCTACCGGATCATCCTCGGCGTCACGATGCTGGGCCTGCTGGCCACCGGCGTCGTCTCCGCGACCTGATCCAGACATCGACCCATGGTTAGGCGTACCTCCGCATTCGCTCCGGCCATGCGCGAAATGACCGACGACCGCTTCGCGACTGCGCCCATTAGGCTGGTCCCATGACGGTGATCCTGCTCCGGCACGGAGTGTCGACCTCCAACACCGCGCGCACCCTCGCGGGGCGCGCACCCGGCGTCGAACTCACCGAGCGCGGCACCGAACAGGCCGCCGCGGTGGCCGACCGGCTCGCGATGCTGCCGATCGAACACATCGCCAGCTCACCGCTGTTGCGCTGTCAGCGCACCGTGGCGCCGCTGGCCGAGAAACTCGGTCTCGAACCCGAGCACGACGAACGACTCATCGAGGTCGACTACGGCGACTGGACCGGACGCCCGATCGCCGAACTTCTCAACGAACCGCTGTGGCGGGTCGTGCAGGGTCACGCCTCGGGCGCGGTGTTCCCCGGTGGGGAAGGCCTGGCCCAGGTCCAGCAGCGTGCGGTCGCCGGAGTCCGCGATATCGAACGCACGCTGGCCGAGAAGGCGGGCCGGGATGTGCTGTGGGTGGCGTGCGCGCACGGCGACGTCATCAAATCGATCCTGGCCGACGCATTGGGCCTGCATCTGGACAGCTTTCAGCGGATCGCGGTGGAACCGGCCTCGATCAGCGTCGTCCGCTACGGCACGCACGGGCCGTCGGTGTGGAAGTTCAACGACACCGGCGCCGATCTTTCCGCGCTGGCCGCGGCCGCACCGACGACACCGACACCCGGTGGAGAGGTGCCGACGGCCGCGAACGCGGATAATGGGAATGCGGGGCACCGCGATTCTCCTTAGAGGAGTGTGTTCGTGAGTGTCGATCAGGGTCACGTATCAGGAGGTGCATGTGTCACGCGCAATCCATGTATTTCGCACCCCCGATCGTTTCGTCGCCGGGACCGTCGGTGAACCGGGCGATCGTTCGTTCTACCTGCAGGCCGTGCAGGAGCCGTTGGTGGTGAGTGTGCTGCTCGAGAAGCAGCAGGTGAAGGTGCTCGCCGACCGGATGGGTCTGCTGCTCGACGAGGTAGCGCGCCGCTTCGGCGCCGAGGTGCCGCCCGAAGGTGAGGACGTGCGCGATGTCGCGCCGCTGGTCACCCCCATCGACACCGAATTCCGGGTCGGCACCATGGGTCTGGGCTGGGATTCCGACGCCAACGCCGTGGTGGTCGAGTTGCTCGCGATCACCGAGACCGAGGTCGACGAATCGGTGGTGCTCGACGACACCGACGAAGGACCCGACGCGGTGCGCGTGTTCCTGACCCCCATCCAAGCGCGGGAGTTCGCGTTGCGGTCGGCGCGGGTGATCGCGGCCGGGCGCCCACCGTGCCCGCTGTGCGGGGAACCACTGTCCTCGCGCGGGCACATGTGTGTGCGCACCAACGGGTACAAGCGCGGCGAGATCTTCGGCGCCGCCGAACTCGAAGAGGAGTGATCCCGGCGTGCCGGTACTCACCGAAGGGGATCTCGACATCGTCGGCCGGATCGGCGTGGCCAGCAATCTCACGCTGGTCTGTGAGATCGCCGCACCCGAACCCGACGGTGCCCCGCTGCGGGTGGTGTACAAGCCGGTACGCGGTGAACGACCGCTGTGGGACTTCCCCGACGGCACCCTGGCCGGGCGCGAAGTGGCGTCGTATCTGATCTCCGAGCACCTCGGCTGGGGTGTGATCCCCGAAACGGTGCTGCGCGAGGGGCCTTTGGGGCCGGGCATGGTGCAACGCTGGGTCACCTCGGTCGACAACCGCACCGACGCCCGTCAGCGCCTGGACCTGGTCGACCTGTGTACGCCCGGAACCGTGCCCGAGGGATTCTGTGAGGTACTGCGCGCCCTCGACGAGCAGGGCAACGAGGTCTCGCTCATCCACGCCGACGATCCGCGTCTGCAACGGATGGCGGTGCTGGATCTGTTGCTCAACAACGCCGATCGCAAAGGCGGGCACGCGCTGGAAGGTATCGACGGTCAGGTCTACGGCGTCGACCACGGCATCTGCCTGCACACCGAACCGAAGCTGCGCACCGTGCTGTGGGGTTGGGCGGGGCGCCCGGTGCACGAGTCGCTGATCACCGATATCTCCACCTTCGCCGCGAATCTGCCCGGCGCCGTCGCTGATTCGCTGGCCGTCCACATCACCGACGCCGAGATCACCGCGCTCACCGAACGCGCGAAAGCCCTGCTCGAACACCCGGTGATGCCGGTGCCCAACTCCTCGCGACCGATTCCCTGGCCCGCTTTCTGACAGCACGTCAGCCCACCGATGAGTTTCGAGCGCGGAGGAGGTCTACACGGTCATGAGGAAACTGATCTACGGATTCGGCGTATCCCTGGACGGCTACGTCAACGACCGCGAGGGCCGCATCGACTGGACCGATCCGGACGAGGAGCTGCACCAGTTCCACAACGACAGGTTCGGCGGGCTCGAAGTCGCGTTGAACGGTCGTCGGCTGTATGAGCTGATGGCCGAGTACTGGCCGCACGTGCCCGAGGACGCACCGCCCATCCAGCGCGAATTCGGCGAGTTCTGGACGAACAAGCCCAAGGTCGTCTTCTCCCGGACACTGACCGAGGTCGAGTGGAACAGCACCCTGGTCAGTGCGAACGCGGTCGAGGAGGTCCGCAGGCTCAAGGCAGGCGGTGACGGCGTCATGGAGGTCGGCGGCGCGAGCCTGGCGGCCTCGCTGATGCCACACGGTCTCATCGACGAGTATCAGGTGTTCGTCTCGCCCGTGGTGCTCGGCGGCGGCACACCGATGTTCCCGTTGCTGGACAAGCGCATCAGGCTCCGCCTGGTCGAGACCAGGCGCTTCGAGACCGCGGTGCTGCTGCGCTACCTCGTCGACTGAGCCGGCGCCACCACCGAGGTCTTTTCGGGGATGCCGGGGCTCTGTTGCCTGGTCAGCCCCGGTGCTAGTGTGCTCCAAGCACTTTCGTTGTCCCCGTGAGATCTGAGGAAACCTATGTCGACCCGTTCTATTGTCACCGCCTCCGCTGCCGCGTTGCTGCTCACCGGTGCTGCCGCTGCTGTTGCCGCGCCCGCGCAGGCGTTCCCCGCCGGGTGGTGGTCTGAGAAGACCTACGTGTGTTCCTCCACCAACCAGGTCGGCGCGCCGCTGCCCGACGTTACGGTGAAGGCGGGCAACGAGGTCGGTGCGGCGTACTACGCGACGCAGCAGCTCGGCCCGGACGCGGCGCAGATGCAGTGCCGCGAACTCTGATGTGATCTGTTCGGTGTCGCCGCACGTCGGGGAGCGGTGGCACCGAAGCTCATCCTGCGTGGGTCAGCACGAATTCGCCCACCGCCGCAGTCTGATTCAGCAGTGCGTGTCCGACCCCGGGCAGCACACGCACCTCGCCTCGCGTGAAGGCGCCGCGGGCACGTTCGGCGGTACGCGCCGAATCGAACAGGGCATCGCGTTCGCCGACGATTACCAGGACCGGGATGTCCACCTTGCGTAGTTGTTCGTCGCGGAAAATAGGCACATTGACTGGGCGCGGCACGAAATGGGCGAATGTCAGCTCGATGTCGTCGATGATCGGGTCCGCTTCCGGACCGGCGAGACCCAGACCGGCGCGGGCCATGTCGCGCGCGCTGTGCCTGCCGATCATCCGCAGGCCGATCGCCTTCACCAGCCAGCCGTACCGATGTTTGCCCAGTCCACCGGGGCACAGCAGCACCAGCGTGGTGACCCGACCCGGCCTGCGCAGCACGAAATCGAGTGCGGTCCACCCGCCCAGTGACATACCCACCAGCGCCACGGTGTCGAGGCCGAGTGCGTCGATCACCTCGTCGAGCCAGCTCGCGGTCGCGTCGCTGTCCAGTGACAGCCGGGTAGGGACGCTGAATCCTGGTTCGCCGGGCAGATCCACCGCGTACACGCGGAAACTTCTCGACCAGTCGGCGATGTCGGCGCGCCAGGTGCTCGCATTGGCTCCTGAGCCGTGCAGCACCAGCAGCGGCGGGGCGTCGACGGGTCCGGAGACCACGACGAACGTTTCTCCGACCTCGGTGTCGATCCGCCGTTCCTCGCGCGGGACCGGCCAGGCGTCGAGGTGCTCGCGGTAGCGCCGGTGGATGAGCTCTCGGCCTTCGTCGGATTTGTAGATCATGAGGTGAGGATTCCGTCCAGGTAGTCGAGGAGGCGGGAACTGTCGGCGAGGCTGCCGAGCAGAATCACTGTGAGGCGATTGCGGGCCGGGTCGTAGCTGGTTTCCACGCGCATGCGCTGACCGCCCGCACCTCGGGTTCCGGCGGTCGCGGTGAGCAGTGTGGTGATCCGGTCGACGGTGGCGCGGTCGATGTCGTCGATATCGACGATGCAGGAGGACTCGGCATGGCGACGCGGCGCTGTCTGCGGCGTGGTGATCGGCAGCCCGGTGAACGCCTCGAGGTCCTCGTGGGTGATGCGGTACTGCTTGCCGATGCGGGCGGCGGGCAGTTTGCCGTCGCGCACATAGCTGCGCACGGTGCGGACATGCAGTCCGAGAAGTTCGGCAACCTGCTCGACCGAATAGAGACGATCCGTCATAAAATGACCGTAAACGAACGTGCAGATAAGTATCAATAGGGAAGTTCAGGTAGTTGCGGACTGTGACAATGATCGCGATGGCAACCGTTCACCCAGGTCGGAACGCACAATGGGCACGACACGCCCGATTCGACCCGTTACCCCTGTGACCAGGGGATCTGCCTGAGCGCAAACCTTGACGCGGGCGCCGCAACACGTTTGTGTGCAGGTAGCGGGCCGTGCCGCGACACCGCGAGCAACCCCATGGGCCGGGCCGCGAGCCGAGCACATCCGCGGGGGCTCTACCCTCGAAGACATGCAGTCCTGGTCCGATATCTCCCTGCCGACCGTCCCCGGAACAGGGCCGCCGTTGCGTTTGTACGACACCGCCGATCGTCAGATCCGCCCGGTCACCCCCGGCGAGACCGCGAAGATGTACGTCTGCGGCATCACCCCCTATGACGCCACCCACCTGGGTCACGCGGCGACCTATCTGACGTTCGACCTGGTCAACCGGATCTTGCGCGACGCGGGCCACGACGTGCACTACGTGCAGAACGTCACCGACGTCGACGACCCGCTGTTCGAACGCGCCGACCGCGACGGCATCGACTGGCGCGACCTCGGCAGCCGCGAGATCGACCTGTTCCGTGAGGACATGACCGCCCTGCAGGTACTGCCGCCGCGGCACTACATCGGCGCCATCGAATCGGTCGAGGAGGTGGTGGAGCTGGTGCAGAAGCTGCTCGCCGCCGGCGCCGCCTACATCGTCGACGACGCCGAGTACCCCGACATCTACTTCCGCACCGACGCCACCGAACAGTTCGGCTACGAATCCGGGTACGACCGCGCGACGATGGAGACGCTGTTCGCCGAACGCGGCGGCGACCCCGACCGGGCAGGCAAGCGCGACACCATCGACGCCCTGCTGTGGCGGGCCGAACGCCCCGGCGAGCCGTCGTGGCAGGCGCCCTTCGGGGCTGGCCGCCCCGGCTGGCACATCGAGTGTGCGGCGATCGCGCTCAACCGCCTCGGCGCCGAGTTCGACATCCAGGGCGGCGGCTCGGACCTGATGTACCCCCACCATGAATACTCCGCCGCACACGCCGAGGCGATCACCGGCGCCCGCCGCTTCGCCCGCCATTACGTGCACGCCGGGCTGATCGGCCTCGACGGCGAGAAGATGTCGAAGTCCAAAGGCAACCTCGTGCTCGTGTCGAAGCTGCGCCGCTCCGGGGTCGACCCCGCCGCGATCCGCCTCGGCCTGCTCGCCGGGCACTACCGCTCCGACCGCATGTGGACCGACGAGGTCCTCACCGCCGCCCAGCGCCGCTTGGACCGCTGGCGTGAAGCGGTGTCGCTGACCGCGGGCCCTTCGGCCACCGACACCATCGCCCGGTTGCGTCAGCACCTGGCCGACGACCTCGACACCCCGAAAGCCCTCGACACGATCGACAACTGGGCCGAACAGGCCATCGCCTACGGCGGCACCGACACCGAAGCCCCCACCCTGGTCCGCACCGCCGTCGACGCACTGCTGGGTATCAGCCTCTGACACCGTCGCAGCTCACCGCGGCACCGCTCGAGCTGCGTCGACTTGTGATCAGCCGCCGGTAGAGTCGCCTGGAAGTGAGGCGCGGGGCGCTGTCGCGTCGTGCGGACGACCGGCGACAGGAGCGGCGATGCCCCAGGATCAACCGGCCTCCGTTACGACCGTCCTGCACGTGGGCGGGCAACTGCGCGCCAGCTCCCACGGGGTACTCACCAACGGGTTGCGCCACCGTCCCGGCGTACTCGCCGTCGACCCGAACCCCGTCGCCCAAACCGCGACCGTCACCTACGATCCCACGCGAACATCCGTCGCCGATCTGCGCACCTGGGTCCGCGACTGTGGCTACCACTGCGCGGGACGCTCCGTGCCGAGCCACGTCTGCGACCCGACGAGCGAGCCGACCACGCCGCACCATGTCGAGTCCTCGGGCCACCCGGCACCGGCGGGCGACCAGCCGCAGGCGACACACACGCACGGCGGGCACGCGTCGATGTCGATGGACGACATGGCCCGCGACATGCGCAATCGGTTCCTCGTCGCGCTCGTGTTCTCCGCCCTGGTGATGCTCTGGTCGCCGATGGCCACGCACATGCTCGGCCTGCATCTGCCCACTCCGTTCGGGCTGCGCGCCGATATCTGGATGTTGGTCCTGAGCCTGCCGGTGATCTTCTACTCCTCGACCATCTTCTTCACCGGGGCACGGGCGGCGTTGCGGGCCCACACGCTGGACATGATGGTGCTGGTCTCGGTGGGCATCGGCACGGGATGGCTCTATTCGCTGGCTGTGACGTTCACCGGTGGCGGTGAGGTGTTCTACGAGGCCTCCACGATGTTGGCGACGTTCGTGCTGCTGGGGCACTGGTTCGAGATGCGCGCCCGCAGCGGTGCGGGAGACGCGGTGACGAGCCTGCTCGACCTGTCGCCACCGAAAGCTGTGGTGCTGCACGACGGTAAGGAAACCGAGGTGCCGACCGCCGAGGTAGGAGTCGGTGACGTGCTGCTGGTGCGGCCCGGCTCGAAGATCGCCGTCGACGGCACCGTGCTGGAGGGCTCCAGCGAAGTCGACGAGTCGATGGTGACCGGCGAGAGCATGCCGGTACACAAGGAACCGGGCTCCCCGGTGATCGGCGCGACCATCAACAGCACCGGCAGCCTGCGGGTGAAGGCCACCAAGGTCGGTTCCGACACCGCCCTGGCCCAGATCGTCGAACTGGTGCAGCAGGCACAGAATTCGAAGGCCCCGGGCCAGCGACTGGCCGACCGGGCGGCCTTCTGGCTGACGCTGGTCGCGCTGCTGGGCAGCCTGACCACGCTGGTGGTGTGGTTGCTCGTCGGCGCGTCGTTGAGCGAGGCGCTGCTGTTCGCGATCACCGTTGTGGTGGTGACCTGCCCGGACGCGTTGGGATTGGCGACGCCGACGGCGATCATGGTCGGCACCGGGCTGGGCGCCGCACGCGGTGTGCTGTTCAAGAACGCGACAGCACTCGAGGACGCCGCGCGCATCGACGTGGTGGTGATGGACAAGACCGGCACCCTCACCAAGGGCAGACCCGAGGTCACCGACGTGATCACCGCGCACGGCGTGGCTACCGACAGGGTGCTGGCACTGGCCGCGGCGGTGGAACTCGACTCCGAGCACCCCCTCGCCCGAGCCGTCGTCGACTACGCGAAAGCCCATGGCGTACAGATTCCTTCGGCCACCGACTTCCTGAACGTGGCAGGGCGCGGCGCGAAGGCCACCGTCGACGGGCAGCAGGTGATCGTCGGCAACCGCGGCCTGCTCGATGCCGACCACATCGCACTGGGCGAATTGGCGAAACATCGTGACGAGCTGGCGACCTCGGGCCATACGGCCGTCCTGGTCGCCGTCGACGGGCGCGCGCAAGCGGTGATCGCGCTGGCCGACGCCCCACGCCCGACCGCCGCCGACGCCGTGCGGGCGCTCCACGAGCTCGGCGTCGGCGTGATCATGCTGACCGGCGACAACAAGGGCACCGCCGAACGGATCGCCCACGATCTCGGCATCGACACCGTGATCGCCGATGTCCTGCCCCGAGACAAGGCCGACCGGATCGCCGATCTGCAACGCAGCGGCCAGAAAGTCGCGATGGTCGGCGACGGCGTCAACGACGCGCCCGCCCTCGCCCGCGCCGACCTCGGTATCGCCATCGGCGCGGGCACCGACGTGGCCATCCAGACCGCCGACGTCGTGCTCATGCGCTCGGACCCGTACGCGGTGTCGACGACCCTGCGCATCGGCCGTGGCACCGTCCACAAGGAACACCAGAACCTGGGGTGGGCAGTCGGTTACAACGGCCTCGCCTTGCCGATCGCGGCCGGTGTCTTCGCTCCGTGGGGTCTGACCATGCGCCCGGAGATCGCGGCGATGGCCATGTCGGGGTCCAGCCTGATCGTGGCCCTCAACGCCTTGCATCTCAAACGCCTGTCACTGCCGTCGGCGCCGGCGAACCGGTAGCACCGAGCGGCGTGCCCATCGGTGCCGGTTGCCCGCAGTGTGCTGCGCTTATACTGTGGGCCACAGCGCAGCTGACCTGCCGTCGATCGGAGAGCGTCACATGGGGTGCTACCAGCACATCATCGTGGGAACCAACGGCTCGGAGTCCGCGCAGACGGCGGTAGCGGTGGCGGGGGAGTTCGCGGTGCGCCTTGGTATTCCGGTGACCGCGGTGAGCGTGTGGAAGGACGCGGGGCGCAAATCGGGCACCGATGCCGAATGGGCCGAAGACAACACGCGTACGGCCGCCGAAGCGCTCCTCGAAGCCGGTGTGGACGAGGTCGTCGGCATCGAACTCGACGGCGCGGCAGGCGCGTTACTGCTCGAGATCGCCGAACGCGAACCCGAGACCTTGCTCGTGATCGGTGGGGGCAGCCTGGGTAGTTCCAAGGCGCGTCTGCTCGGCTCGACAGCCAATCACGTGTCCCACCACAGTCAGACCGATGTGGTGTTCACGAGCAAGGTTCCCAAACGCTGGACCACCGTCGGCCTCACCACCGACGGATCGGCGAGTTCGCTGACCGCGGTCCGTCGCGGCTACGACCTGGCACTGGCCCTGGCCGCGCGCCCGTTCCTGGTGACCTCCGCCAAAGTCGACCAGGACGGTGTCGACACCCTGATCGACGTGGAAGCTCAACTGGCGGTCGAGGACCCGGAACTGTTCGGGCGTGACGTCCTCACCGGGGTCCCCGCGGCAGAGGCGATCTGCAACTCGGCCTGGAAATACGACCTCGTCGTGATCGGCAACCGCGGAATGAGCGGGCCCGCACGCCTTTTGGGCTCGGTCGCCAACAAGGTCACCCACGACATCGACACCAACCTGCTGCTGGTCAACACCACGCACTGATTCTTCGGCCCACGAATCAGGTCGCGTCGAGTTCGCGAGAACGCCGAATCCGGTCCCGATTCGATGTTTGCTCCGGTTTAGCGGGTAACGGCTGAACTTGCCCGAAACGCGGAGTTCGGTCGCTTATGATGTCCGTACGCGCGATGTTCGCCACACAACGGAGTGGACGCCGGATGAATGCTGAGATCGAGGCGGCGGGGTTCTTCGGCCTGCTGGACTGGGAGAAGACGACCGGTCTGAGCAAGTTCTGGGTCGACATGATCACCATTCCGATCTTCAGCGCCATGGCCGGTCTGATCACCAACTGGACCGGGGTGATCATGCTGTTCGCGCCGGTGCGCTTCACCGGCTTCTACGTGCCGGGCTTGAAAACGATCTTTCCGCTGCTGCCGCGCAAAGTGCAGATCCTGCCGACCTTCGCCCCCGGCGGCATCCTCGGCTTCCAGGGTTTCATTCCGGCGCGCTCGGAGAAGATGGCGAGCCTGATGGTCGACAACGCGGTCGCCAAGATCGGCACCGCCAAGGACTTCTTCGACCAGATGGATCCGCGCAAGATCTCCGAGCAGGTCGCGCTGGTGGCGCTGCCGAACGTGCGCTCGATGGTCGACTCGATCATGGACGCCGAGCACCCGCGACTGTGGGCCGACATGCCGCCGCGCGCACGCGAAGCCATCTACACCCGGGTGGAGGCCGAACTGCCCGCGATCACCGATCGCGCGTTCGACTTCATCGGCGAGAACATCGACCAGCTCCTCGATGTGAAGCTGATGGTCGTGGGCTATCTGCGCCGTCGGCCCGAACTGCTCAAGGACGTGATCTACGGGCTCGGCGCCCCGGAATTGCGCTTCATGATCCGCAGCGGGGTGCTGGGGTTCCCGTTCGGGGTCATCGTGGCGCTGTGGTTGTCGTTGCTGCACTACAGCTCACCCCACGGCGACAGCCCCGCGGTGATCTCGCTCCCCGGCTGGCTCTACGACATCCTGCACTTCCTGCCCGCGTGGGCATGGGTGCTCGCCGGTGGCGCGATGGTGGGTGTGCTGGTCAATATCATCGCGATCAAGGTGGTGTTCGAACCCTCCGTGCCGCAGCCGCGCTACCGGTATCCGTGGCGGGTCGCGAAATTCGCGAAACGGCAGTACCAGGCCGCGGCGGATCTGGGGCACGCGATCGGGTATCAGATCGTCACCCTCGACGTCGTCGCCGAGCAACTGCTCGACGGGCCCAGCGGTGACAAGACCCGCGCGGTGATCGCCCATTTCCTCGAGGCCGAGATCGATCGGATCCTCGGCCCGTTGCGCTCGGTGACCCGACTCGCGATCGGGCCACGCCACTTCGACGCCATCCAGGCCACCGCAGGCGCGAACCTGGCCACCGAGATGAAGCCGTGGCTGGTCGAGGACATCGAGTTCTCCCAGTCCACCGCGGCCAGCGTCGACCGGCTCGCCACCGAGAAGCTGCGCGAACTGCCGCCGGAGGAGTTCGTCGAAATGCTCTACACCGCCATCGAACAGGACGCCTGGCTGCTGTATCTGCACGGTGGCGTGCTCGGTGCCTGCATCGGTGCCCTCCACCTGCTGATCTTCGGAGTATGAACATGAGCATCGAGCCCACCCCCGATCGCGAACCCGGCATCCCCACCGATCTGCTCGGCTTGGCGCGGATCGCGGGACAGTCGTTGCGCCACATCGTCGGCGCGGTGACCAAGGGTGCGGTGCACACCGCCACCGATCTCGTCGACGACCTCCGCTCGGGCGAACCGATATCGCAGATCTTCGACGAACGCGTTGATCTGTTCCGTCGCGCCGCGTTGAGCGCGCTCGGTCTGTCCAGCACCGCCACCGGCGTCTACGGCCCGGTCGAAACCGAGGTCGACGCCGACGATCTCAAGGCGATGGGCGACGCGATGATCACCGAGGGCTGGGATTGCGCGCAGCAACCGCGCGACCTGCACCCGTCGTTCGTGCCGATCCTGCACGACCTGACACCCGACGAAGCCCGGATCCTGCGGTTCCTCGCCGTCGCCGGACCGCAGCCCGCGATCGACATCCGCACCAAGGCGCCGTTCGGGATCGGCTCGCAACGGCTGGCCGACGGCATCAACATGATCGCGGCGATGGCCGGGTGCGCGCTGCCCGACCGTGACCACCACTACCTGGGCAACCTCAGTCGTCTCGGGCTGATCCGCTTCTCCACCGAACCGGTGGCCGATTTCCGTCGCTACGCGTTCCTCGAAGCCCAACCGCCGGCACAGGCGGCGTACAAGTCGGTGAAGATGCGGGCGATCAGCTCCTACCGCAGCATCTACCTGACGGTGTTCGGAAAGCAGTTCTGCCACGCGTGTTTCGTGCTCGGTGACTACACCGGGGGCGGCTGGGCAAGCGATGACCGTGGCGACATCTACCTGGGCAAGGGCCCCCGGCTGCCGTGATCAGTCCCGCCCGCGCAGCGCGTCGAGGACATCGGCGAACATCACCGATTTGATCGCGGTCATCGTGGTCTGATCCTTGCCACCCAGCGGTGCGACCAAAGCCAGTGCGGCATCGAGGACTTCGCCTTCAGCGGCGGTGGCGTCGACCAGATCCAGCGCCAGTGCGTCGGCGCCACCGAAGCGCCGCGCCGTGGTCATGCTGGCGACGGCGGTCTTGGGGGGCACCTTCGCCTGGATGAGCGCGGCCATGCCGTTGGTGAACGGAATGCGGATGTCGGCCTCGGGGAAGCAGAAGTAGCCGCGGTCGGCGCGCATCACCCGGTAGTCGTGGGCCATGGCCACCATCGCACCCGCGCCGAAGGCGTGTCCGCCGATCGCGGCGACCGTCGGCATCGGCAAGGTGAGCACCCGGGCGAACAGAGTATGCACCGCTGCGACGTATTCGGCGGCCCGGTCGCCGTTGGCCGTGAGCCAGTCCAGGTCGAGGCCGTTGGAGTAGATCTTGCCGGTCGCGGTGGTCACCAGCGCGTGCGCGCCCTCGGCCACGACGGTGTCGAGGTGGCTCTGCGCTTCGATGAGGAAGTCGGGGGAGAAGCGGTTCTCGCCGTCGCCGAGGTCGAGCACGGCGATCGAATCATGGTGGCGCAGTGTGGGCACGGGGTTTCCTTTTCAGTGGGGACCGAGGTCGAGGACGGCCCGCACGGCAGCACGCAGCTGTGCGCGGGCCAGGGGATCGGTGAGCCGGTCGCGGCGCAGCAGCAGCGCGGTGGGCAGATCTACCAGGCAGGTGGTGACGGTGGCGACGCCGCGCCGGTCGGCGCGACCCCACAGGGCACGCGCGAGCCGGTTGAGCGCGGCGACGAGTGCCTTCTCGGTGTCGGCGATCTCCTGTGCCAGAGCGGGCGGGATGTCACCGGCGAGCAGTTCGGCACGATCGACGAGCAGCAGCAGGCGCGCGGAGTCGGGGTGGTGCTCGGCCAACCGCGCCGGGGCCTGCGCGGCGTCGAGGACCGCATCGATACGGGTCTCGGGGTCGGGTGCGGCGACGGCGCGGTCGATGTCGGCCGACTGCAGGGCGAGGAATCGGTGCGCGGCGCGTAACCAGGTGCGCGCCAGCACAACCTGGCGAGACTGAAATGTGTGATAGAGCGCGCCATTGGATACTCCGGTAGCGGCGGCGACTGCGCGCACCGTGACAGCGGCGGGTCCGGAACGGGCCGCGAGCTTTTCGGCGGCGTCCAGAACCGTCTGCGGGTCGTGAGTGCGCGGTCTCGGCATGAACAATAGTTTACAGAGCGTGCGCTCCGCTATTCCATTCGGATGCACTTTCAGGCCGCTGTGCACGTATTTCGTTCCACCACTTGGCATTTCGTCGTCAAATCGGCCGGTTGTGACACAGCGTAGACAACCTTACGTACGCGCGAGGGCTCGATACGATGGGGTACTGTTCGGATTCTTCGGCCCTGCCCGCACGAACAGAACGGCATCGCGATGTCCCGAGTGGTCACCAAGGAGCAGTACTTCGACACCGCGGTGGCGGTGCTCGCCGAGTTCGGTTTCAAAGGTCTCAACATCGGGGTGCTCTGCCGTCGCCTCGGTGTTACCAGTGGCTCGTTCTATCACCACTTCGGCTCCTGGCAGGGCTTTGTCGACACCCTGCTCGAACACTGGGAGAACCGTCAGATGGTCGAGCTACGCGCGCTCGATGTCGGCCACGGTGATGCCGACGCCGACGTGCGCGCCATGTCGGTGCTCGCCAGCGGACTCGAACACGGCGCCGAGGCCGCGTTGCGCGCCTGGGCGGCCAACGACGAATCGGTACACGTGACCGTCAAGCGCGTCGACGAGTCACGTCGGCGCACCGTGCACCGCGTGATCGACGGCGTCGTCGACGACACGGCCACCGCCACCGTCGTCACCGAATTCGGCATGGCCATGATCATCGGCTACCAACAGCTCGCCGCCGCGGGCGAACCCACCGAACTCGACCACCTGCTCGCCGAGTACGCCCGCCTGATCTACTCCCACCGCGGCTGACCGAGCAGCCGGGTCATCCGAGCAGCTGGTCCACGTAGCACCAGCGCCACGCTTCGCCCGGCTCCACACTGCGCATCACCGGATGCGTCGAGGTGCGGAAGTGGGCGTCGGCATGGTTGCCGATCGAGCTCTCGCAGCAGCCGATGTTCCCGCAGTCGGTGCACATTCGCAGATGCACCCAGCGCAGACCCTCATCGAGGCACGTCTGGCACACCAGCTCACCAGCAGGTGGCTCCAGCACGAGCGGAGCCTCGTCGAGATGCGCGCACCCCAGCGCACCGGCTGCGGTCGACAGCGTTTCGACCCCGCGCGCTTCGTCCCGTTCGTCGAAGCGGTCGATCATCGACTCCTCGAGATCGAGCCGGGCCAGCACGTGTTGCAGCACTTCGTAATCCACGGCTCCCGCATCGCGAACCTTCAGCACCGCGTCGCGTTCGGCAGCCAGCATCGCCAGCCGTAGCCGCCGGTATTCCGCGGTCGGTGTCACCAGTTCCGCCTCGGGGCGGCCCAACCGTTCCCACGCGGCGTTGGAACGCCAGACCAGTCGCTGGCGCAGCGACTCGATCACCGGCTCGGGGGTGTTCGGGCCGATCCGGCGATCGAGTTCGGCCAGGCCCGCGGTCGAAGCCTGTTGGAGCAGAGCAGCTTTGGCGAGCGCGTCCTCTTCGCGGCTCGGCCCGCGCAGCCGCAGCCACCGCACCAGCCACGGCAACGAACTGCCCTGAACGAGCAGCGTGCCACCCACCACTACCAACGCGAGCAATTCCAAGACAGGCAACTGCGGTGTCGATTCGGGCAGCAACAACACCGCCGCCAAGGTCACCACCCCGCGCATCCCCGCCCACGACACCACCGCCGCGTGACTCAACGGCTCGCTCGCGCGCCCGAACAGCCTGGCCACCAACACCGGCGTGAACACCCACACCGGGCGAGCCAGCATCACCGCGGCCAGCACACCCACCGCCGCCACGACGAGAGTGCCGTGATCCAACCCGCTGTGCCAGGCACCTTCGACGATCCAGCGCACCTGCAATCCGATGATCAAGAACACCGCGCTCTCCAGAATGAACTGGATGGTGCGCCAATTGGTGGTCTCGGCGACGCGCGAGGCCGCCCCCTGCCATCGTTGCGCGCCGTGTCCGAGGATCATCCCGCACGTCACCACCGCGATCACGCCGGAAGCGTGAAAATGCTCGGCAGGCAGATACGCCACGAACGGGGCCAGCAGCGAGACCGAGGTATCCAGCACGGGATCGGTGATCCGCCTGCGCAACATCGCCAGCGCCGCCGCCACCACGGCCCCGATGACACCGCCACCGACAGCGGCGAGCAGGAAATCGCCGCCCACCTGCCACACCGTCACCGCACCGGCCATCGCCGCGATGGCCGAACGCAATGCCACCAGCGCGGTCGCGTCGTTGAACAGCGACTCGTCCTCGAGCACCGTCACGATGCTGCGCGGCATCCCGGTGCGCCGTGCCACCGCGGTCGCGGCCACCGCGTCCGGGGGAGCGACCACCGCACCCAACGCGACCGCCGCCGCGAACGGCACCGGCAGCAACCACCACACCACCAACGCCACCGCGAACGTGCTGAACAGCACCAGCCCCACCGACAGCGACGCGATGGTGCGCAGGTTGTCCTTGAAATCGACCAGCGACGTGCGCAGCGCGGCGGTGTAGAGCAACGGCGGCAACAAACCGAGCAGCACCACCTCCGGCTCGAGATGCACCTGCGGCACCATCGGCAGATACGACGCGGCCACGCCGGCCAATGTCAGCACCAGCGGTTCCGACACCCCGAATCGCCGCGCCAGCGCCGCCAGCGCGGTCGCCGAGCCGATGAGGACAACCAGACCGATTGCGACATCCACTCGCGCATTCTGTCATCCACGAACCGGTCAGTCCGTTGGCGCCGCCTCAACCAGCCTGTTCGTCCCAGGAGCCCTGTCGTGTCTGCTCGTCGGTCGTGAGGTGCTCGACCGCGCCCCACACCCGCAATGCCAGGCGCGAGCCCTCGCGCCGCCACTGTGACACCGACGCGTTGGGCACCGGCTCGAGCGAATCCGGCACCGGCGCGCCGAGTCCGTCGAGGATGTAGCGCAACGACACCACAACCGCATCGTGGGTCACCACCAATACCTGCTCGCCCGCGGCCACCACATCCAGCTCGTCGAGGAAACTGCGCACCCGCAACGCCACATCGGCCAGCGATTCCCCGCCCGGCGGGCGATACACCCAGTTGCCGACCAGTTCACGGCGCGCACCCTCCTCGGGTGCGCGTCGCCGGATCGCCCGGTACGGATGCAGTTCGAACACCCCCATCTCCCGATCACGCAACCGTTCGTCGACCAGAGTGCGGATCGGGCGTAGTTGCCGGTTGCGGGTGGCGGCCGCCTCGGCCATCACCGCCCAGGTGACTCGGGTGCGCAGGTAGGGGGAGCAGACCACCAGCGTGGGCCGCTGCACACCGGACAACCCCGCCAGCCAGTCGCCGAGACGCTGCGCCTGCCACTGCCCGTGCGCGGTCAATTCCACCGCCGAGTCGGTCCCGCGCATCGGCCGCTGTCCGGTCGCCGGGTCGGCGAACCACACATTGGCCTCGCTCTGTGCGTGGCGCACCGCCCACAACCCGCCCAGCGCGCGCGGCACCACCAGTCCTTCGGGCATCTGCACCCACCCCCTCCGCTGTTCGAACCCCATCGATGTCCTTCGTGCTCGTCCCGTCGTGCCCGGACGCGCCAGGGAATAGCGGCTTCATCGCCGGCGTTACACACCCCGAATTCGAACGCCTGTCCAGTACCGTCCGGCGGACCACCGCCGCACCCCGTGATGCGCCGCAGGAGGCCCGCTTGTCCACCAGAGTAGAGATCTGGACCGACATCAATTGCCCGTTCTGCTACCTGGGCAAAGCGCGCTTCGAACAAGCCCTGGCCGACTTCGCGCACCGTGACGACGTCGAAGTCGTGCACCGGTCCTTCGAACTCGATCCGACGCTTCCCGCCGGTTCCACGCGCCCGGTCATCCCGGCGATCGCCGAGAAATACGGCATCACCGTCGAGCAGGCCGCCGCCAACGAACGCGGCATCGGCGCTCAGGCCGCGGCGATGGGTCTGCCCTACCAGACCGCAGGCCGCGACTCCGGCAACAGCTTCGATATGCACCGGCTCCTGCACTACGCTCTCGACCAGGGCAAACAGGAAGCCATGCTCGACGCGCTCTACGCGGGCAACTTCGCCGAGACCGAACCCGTCTTCGGCGACACCGAACGTCTCGTGGCGTTGGCCGTGCGCGCGGGCCTGGACGAGACCTCGGTGCGTGCGGTGCTCGCGGACCCCGACGCCTACGCCGACGCGGTCCGCGCCGACGAAGCAGAAGCCGCCGCGCTCGGCGCCACCGGTGTCCCGTTCTTCGTCTTCGACGGCAAATACGCGGTCTCCGGCGCCCAACCCGCCGAAACGTTCACCCGGGCGCTGAACACCGCCTGGAACGATCGACCCGCCCCTCAGCTCATCGCCGACGGCGAGACCTGTGGTCCCGACGGCTGCGCGGTCCCCGCCACCGAGTCCGCGGCGAGCAACTGACCGCCGCGGTGTCCGGAGTCAGGCCAGGTCGATGACGACCTTGATATCGGACCCACCCGGATCGAACGCCTCGATCGCCCGATCCAGCGGCAGTCGCCGGGTGATCAACCGTTCCAGCCACGACTCGTCGGCTTCGGCCAGCGCCTGCGCGCCCTGTTCGTAGTGGTGGCGGTTCGCGTTCACCGAACCGAACACCAGCGCGTTGTCGAGCACGATATTGCGGTTCAACCCGCCCACATCGACATCGGTGTCGACACCGGGCGTCGACACTCCGGTCAAACAGACGATCACGCCCGGGTTGTCGATCTCCATCGCCTGCAAGGCCACCGAGGGCGCACCGGTCGCCTCGATCACCACATCGGGGCGGATCGCCTCCGCGACCGCCGCCGCGGTCGCCGTGTGGAAGGTGCCGCCCAACGCCTCGACCAGCTCTTGTTTCGTCCCGCCACTGGTGCGATCGAGGACGTGCACGTCCAGGCCGCGCTGTCGGCCGAGTAACGCCGCCAGTAACCCGATCGGCCCGGCGCCGGTGACCAGGACCGTGCGCGGATCGAACCAGGCGCGGTGGTTGATCTTCTCGATTTGATCCCACGCTTTGGCGACCACCGTCGTCGGCTCCAACAGCACCCCGACCTTCTCCAGCGCCGGATCCAGCCGCACCGCGAAGTCCTCGCGCACCACCCAGGCCGTCGACCCGTAGCCGTCGATCTCCTTGATCCCGCGCTCGACGTACATTCCGTTGCGGCACATGTCCCACTCCCCGCGCGCGCATGCCCCGCACGGCACCGGATCCGGCCTGCGCACGATCCCGACCACGAGGTCGCCGGGGGCGAACGCGCTGCCCTCGGGCGCGGTCTTCACCCGGCCCAGCGATTCATGCCCCAGGACCATCCGTGGCTTGCCCGGTGGCAGCCAGCCGTAGTTGCCCTGCGCGATATCGCGGTCGGTGCCGCAGATGCCCAGCGAGATCCCGTCGACGAGCAGTTCGCCGGGACCGACGACCGGATCGGGGACATCCTCCACACGCAGCGATTGCTTCTGCATGGGAATCACTGTCAACGCACGCATTTCGGCATCCCTTCCGCCCGGACGGGCCAACGGTCGACGTTCGCACGAACCACATCCACGACACCCGGGGGGAGCAACCCCATCGCGAACTCGCCGCGAACACGGACTACCTGCGACAACGGTACGCGAACACCAGGGGAACGCCGAGACATCAATCGTGTCGGTCGACTCCGCTACGGTGGACAGCGCTCGCACCGATCGACCCGTGGCCAGTTGGAGGCTTCTTGCGCATCATCGTCCGGATCCTGCTCGTGCTCGCCGCACTCGTGTGCGCGCTCGCACCGGCCTCGGCCGCTCCGTCGGTCGATGAGGCCACCACACGCAAGATCGACGAACTGCTCAGCGTGCGCGCCGAATCGGGCGATCTCAGCCGTGGTGAACTCATCGAACGGCTCTCCGCACGCCTGCTCGGCACCCCCTACGGGGCCAACATGCTGATCGGCTCGGCCACCGAACCCGAACAGCTCGTCGTCGATCTGCGCCGGGTGGACTGCTTCACCTACCTCGACTACATCGACGCCGCTTCCCGCTCCACCGACCGCGACCAGTTCCTCACCAACCTGATCGCCACCCGCTATATCGACGGCCGGGTCGAATTCGCCCAGCGCAAGCACTTCTTCACCGACTGGGCCACCCGGGAGCGCCTGGCGGCCACCGACATCACCGCGAGTCTGAGCCCCGCCGCCGTCACCACCACCAAACACCTCAACGCCAAAGCCGACGGCAGCACCTACCTGCCCGGCGTCCCCGTAATCGACCGCGCCGTCACCCACATCCCCTCGGGCGCTGTCGACGGGGCAGTGTCGGGCGCGCTGCGCACGGGCGACTACCTCGGTGCCTACACCCCCGAGGTCGGCCTCGATGTCACCCATGTCGGCTTCGTCGTTCAAACCCCCACCGGTCCCGTCTTCCGCAACGCCTCCTCCCTCGCCGCGAACAACCAGGTCGTCGACACACCGCTGATCGACTACCTTCGGACCGTCCCCGGCATCGTCGTCCTGCGCCCGCTCTGACCGACTCCAAGGATTTCGCCATGACCACGCTTCCCGACCGTCCGAACACCGCATTGCTCATCGTCGACGTCCAGAACGGTGTCGTCGACGAAGCGCCCCGTCGCGACGAGGTCGTCGCGAACATCACCGCCCTTGTCAAGCGTGCCCGCGACGCCGATATCTCGATCATCTGGATCCAGCACTCCTCCGAGGACCTCGTCGAAGAGAGCGATCCCTGGCGCTACGTCCCCGAACTCACCCGCGCCGACACCGAACCGCTGGTTCACAAGCGCTACGGCGACTCGTTCGAAGACACCGAGCTCGAGGGGCTGCTCGCCGCTGTGGGTGCCGGTCACCTGATCGTCACCGGCGCCGAATCCGACGCCTGCATCCGCTCGACCATCCACGGCGCCTTCGTGCGCGGCTACGACGTCACCCTCGTCGGCGACGCGCACACCACCGGCGACAAAACCCGGTGGGGCGCACCGAAACCCGAAGACGTCATCGCTCACACGAACCTGTACTGGCAGTTCCAGCGAGCGCCCGGTCGCGCCGCGGCGGTCCGCCCGACCGAAGAGCTTGACTTCAGGTCGACCTGAGCAAGCACGGTGGTCTCATGACCACCTTCGGATACGAACAGAGCCTCGGCTACGACCGGCGCGCGACCCGACTGCTCACCGGCCTGTATCGCCGGATCGCCACCGACATCGATACCAGCACCACCACCTCGGCCACCGTCGTCGATCTCGGTACGGGTCCGGGAAAGCTGTTGTCGCACCTGACAACTCGTCGGCCCGACCTACACTTGCACGGAATAGACCTGTCCCCGCACATGATCGAGATCGCCCGCCGGACCCTCGCCGGGCACCCGGTCGAGCTGGCGGTGGCCGACGTCGCCGAGCTGCCTCACCCCGACGCCAGCATCGACTTCGCCGTGTCGAGCCTGAGCATGCACGAATGGCCCGACCTGCCGGGCGCGGTCACCGAACTGCGTCGAGTGCTGCGACCCGGCGGCGGCGCCGGGATCTATGACTTCCGCTTCTCGCGAACCCGGCAGATCCGGCACGCACTCGGCGCGGTCTTCGGCGCGGTCGACACCGAAACAGTGCGCCTGCCATGGCATCCTGTCGCCCTGATCACCTGCTACCGCGTCACCGCATAGGCTCGGCGGATGGCCGAGGAACACACCACGATCGGTGCGGTGGCGACACGGTTCGGTCTGGCGCCCCACGTGCTCCGCCACTGGGAAGACCGTGGGCTGCTCTGCCCACCGCGTGACTCGGCCGGACGCCGCCACTATCGCAGCACCGATATCGACACCGTCGCGATGATCGTCCTCGGCAAGAAAGCCGGGCTGTCCCTCGACGATCTCGCCATCCTGTTCACCCGCGCTCCCGACCTCGCCACCCGCCGCGAGGTGCTCGAGGCCCATCGTGACCGCCTCGCCGACCAGATCGCCCGCACCCGCGCCGCCCTCGACGCCGTTACCCATGTGCTCGAGTGCGATGCCGAGGACTTCCGCACCTGCCCGCACTTCCGTGCCGAACTCGACGGGGTCCTGCACACCCGACGTGGGCGGCCGCTGTCGTAAATACCACCCGACGTGGGACGATCGCCCCTGTGACCGGCACCCCCGCGAAACCACAGCACCTGCGCGACCTAGCGCTGCTGCGTCGCGTGCGCGACCGCATCGATCGCGAATACGCCCAACCCCTCGACGTCGAAGCGCTCGCCCGCGGCGTCCACATGTCGGCCGGGCACCTCAGCCGACAATTCCGCCTCGCCTACGGGGAATCGCCGTACTCCTACCTGATGACCCGCCGCATCGAACGCGCCATGGCATTGCTGCGCCGCGGCGACCTGAGCGTCACCGACGTCTGCTTCGCGGTCGGCTCGTCCTCACTGGGCACCTTCAGCACCCGCTTCACCGAACTCGTCGGCGTACCGCCCAGCGTCTACAAACAGCAGCAGGACGAACAGACCGCGGGCATGCCGTCGTGCGTGGTCAAGAAGGTGACCAGACCGATCAGGAATCGAGAAGCTTCCGCTCCGGCCGACAATTAGCGTGGTCGGCATGAACCTCACCATTCACCAGAGCTACCTGCCCCAGGACGACCCCGATGCCGCGCTCGCCTTCTACCGCGACGCGCTCGGCTTCGAGGTGCGCAACGATGTGGGCTACAACGGGATGCGCTGGATCACCGTCGGCCCCACCGGCCAGCCCGATACCTCGATCGTGCTGCACCCACCGGCCGCCGACCCCGGCCTCACCGACGACGAACGTCGCGTCATCAGCGAAATGATGGCCAAGGGCACCTACGCCGGTATCAACCTCGCCACCGACGACCTCGACGGTTTGTTCGAAAAGCTGCAGGCCGGAGACATCGAGGTCGTCCAGGAACCCACTGATCAGCCCTATGGTGTGCGCGACTGCGCCTTCCGCGACCCCGCCGGAAATATGGTCCGCATCCAGCAGACCAAGTAAGCCACCGCGCCGGTAGATTCGATATCCGGCGATGTCGACTGATCGAGGGAGACCCATGAGCACGGCCAAGAAGACCGGCACCACCATAGAGCCGGCCGACAGCCACGATTTGATCCGCGTGCACGGCGCGCGGGTCAACAACCTGCGCGATGTGAGCATCGAGATCCCCAAGCGCAGGCTGACGGTCTTCACCGGCGTGTCCGGATCCGGCAAGAGCTCCCTGGTCTTCGGCACCATCGCCGCCGAATCGCAGCGCCTGATCAACGAGACCTACAGCGCGTTCGTGCAGGGCTTCATGCCCAGCCAAGCGCGCCCCGACGTCGACGTACTCGAGGGCCTGACCACCGCCATCCTCGTCGACCAGTCCCGCCTCGGTGCCGACCCACGCTCCACCGTCGGCACCGTCACCGACGCCAACGCGATGCTGCGCATTCTGTTCAGCCGCCTCGGCGACCCCCACATCGGGTCGTCGCAGGCGTTCTCCTTCAACGTCGCCTCGATCAGTGGTGCGGGCGCTGTCGAGGTCGAGAAGAACGGTGTCACCGTCAAGGAACGCCGCAGCTTCGCCATCACCGGCGGCATGTGTCCCACCTGTGAGGGCAAAGGCCAGATCAACGACATCGACCTCACCGAGCTCTACGACGAGAACCTCTCCCTCGACGAGGGCCCGTTCAAGATCCCCGGCTACAGCATGGACGGCTGGATGGGCCGCATCTTCAAGGGTTCCGGCTTCTTCGACCCGGCGAAGCCGATCAAGAAGTACACCAAGAAACAGCTCGCCGACCTGCTGTACAAGGAACCGACGAAGGTCAAGGTCGAGGGCATCAACCTCACCTACGAAGGACTCATCCCCAAACTGCGCAAGTCGATGCTGTCCAAGGACATCGATTCGCTGCAACCGCATGTGCGCGCCTTCGTCGAACGCGCCGTCACCTTCGGTACCTGCCCCGACTGTGCGGGCACCAGACTGTCCGCCGCGGCCCGATCGTCGAAGATCAACGGCATCAGCATCGCCGACGCCTGCGCCATGCAGATCACCGATCTCGCCGAATGGGTCAAGGAAGTCGACGACCCGTCGGTGGCGCCGCTGCTCGAGTCGCTGCGCCAGACCCTGGACTCGTTCGTCGAGATCGGCCTCGGCTACCTGTCGCTGTCGCGCCCCTCGGGCACCCTGTCCGGCGGTGAAGCCCAGCGCGTCAAGATGATTCGCCACCTCGGCTCCTCGCTCACCGACGTCACCTATGTCTTCGACGAACCCACCGCGGGCCTGCACCCGCACGACATCCAGCGGATGAACGACCTGCTGCTGCGCCTGCGCGACAAGGGCAACACCGTGCTCGTCGTCGAGCACAAGCCCGAAACGATCGTCATCGCCGACCACATCGTCGACCTCGGCCCCGCCGCCGGCTCCAAGGGCGGCACCATCTGCTTCGAAGGCACCGTCGACGGGCTGCGCGCCAGCGACACCGTCACCGGCCGCCACTTCGACGACCGCGCCTCGGTCAAGGACTCGGTGCGAAAGTCGACCAGCGCCTTGCAGATTCGTGGCGCCACCGCCAACAACCTCGACAAAGTCGACGTCGACATCCCCCTCGGCATTCTGGTGGCGATCACCGGCGTCGCGGGCTCGGGCAAGAGCTCGCTGGTGCACGGCTCGATCCCGATCGACGAAGGCGTCATCTCCATCGACCAGACCCCGATCAAGGGCTCGCGCCGCAGCAACCCCGCTACCTACACCGGTCTGCTCGACCACATCCGCAAAGCGTTCGCCAAGGCCACCGGCGCCAAACCAGCCCTGTTCAGCGCCAATTCCGAGGGCGCCTGCCCCAACTGCAACGGCGCCGGCGTGGTCTACACCGACCTGGCGATGATGGCCGGCGTGTCGACCATGTGTGAAGTGTGTGAGGGCAAACGGTTCATGGCCGAAGTCCTCGAATACACCTTCGCGGGCAAGAACATCAGCGAAGTGCTCTCGATGCCCGTCGACGAAGCCCGTGAGTTCTTCGGCGACGGCGAAGCCCGTACCCCTGCCGCCCACAAGATCCTCACCCACCTCACCGAAGTGGGCCTCGGCTACCTCACCATCGGCCAGCCACTGACCACCCTGTCCGGCGGCGAACGCCAGCGCCTCAAGCTCGCCACCCACATGTCCGACAAGGGCGGCACCTATATCCTCGACGAACCGACCACCGGCCTGCACCTGGCCGACGTCGAACAGCTCCTCGGCCTGCTCGACCGGCTCGTCGAATCCGGCAAGTCCGTCATCGTCGTCGAACACCACCAGGCCGTGATGGCTCACGCCGACTGGATCATCGACCTGGGCCCCGGCGCGGGCCACGACGGCGGCCACATCGTCTTCGAAGGCACTCCCGCCGAGCTCGTAGAGGCGCGCTCCACCCTCACCGGTGAACACCTGGCCACCTACGTCGGAGCCTGACATTGTGCGGCCGGGCTCACCCTGAGCCCGGCCGCGCTTACCCTGGACCGATGCTCGAGATCTCCACCGATCCCGCCGCCGTCGATCTCGACTGGCTCCACCACCGCCTGTCGACCGACGCCTACTGGGCCCTCGGCCGCAGTCGCGAACGCGTCCGCCGCGTCGTCGAGAACTCCTTGCCCTACAGCGTGTTCCACGACGGTTCCCAGATCGCCTTCGCCCGCCTGGTCACCGACCGCACCACCTTCGCCTGGCTCTCCGACGTCTACGTAGACCGTCACCAGCGCGGAAAAGGCGTCGGCAAACTCCTGCTGGACCGGATCATGGCCGACGCCGACGACTGGGGACTGCGCCGCATGGCCCTGGCTACCGGCGATGCCCACGACATGTACCGCCCTTACGGCTTCACCGCCCACCCCAAGCCGGACCAGTGGATGGAAAAGAACTGGCCGAGCAACCCCGCTTGAAGAATTCGTTGGGGTCCGTCGATCACGAAATCACCCTCACAACAGAATCTCGGCCAGCTGATCGGTCGCTCGGGTCAACCAGTCGGGATCACCGTGACGCCGTCCCCAGAGCGCAGCTTTGACCGCACGCACCTGCGCCCACCGACGGGCACGATCACGGTCGATTCCCGCTGCCTCGCAATACAAGTCCAGTCCGCGACGGATACCGGCGCCCGGATCGGCGGCGAACAGTAGCGGCGCGAACCGGTAGCTGCGAAGGACGGTGATCGTGTCGTAGGCGGGGTCGCCGACATACCCCTTGGGGTCGATCGCGAGCCAGGGTTCTCGTTCTCCCGCCAGTACATTCGCATCATGGAGGTCGCCGTGGACGAGGGTCTCGGGCTGCCCCGGACCGAGGTCGCGCAAGGTCTCGGCCGCGGCATCCAGAACGCGGCAGGGGAGTGGGTCGCCCAGTTCGGCGGCCGTCGTGCGGATCTCGTCGGCCCAGTCGGCGACCAGGTCGCTCAAGCGCGGTAGCCCGGCAGAGGCGTCGACAGCCAAGCGGTGCGACAGCTGCCCGAGTATGCCGACTGCCTCGTCGAAGTCGGTGACGTCGGCCAGAGTCTTGGGTCCTGTGCGCTCGAGCAGCATCGCGAACCGCTCGTCATCGCGGTCGAACAAGTGCACCGCACCTCGTCCGTTCCAGGTGGCGAACGCGTCCGGCTCGAACACATTGCCCGGGTGCGGAAACGAGACCTTGACGACCGCGGGCGGCAGATCCGGCCGCCGTACCGGTATGACGATCCCGACGTGGCCGTGCATGACCGGTCCGTCGGGGGTGCACGACCACCGTCGCAGCAACTCCTCCGCCAGGAGGGGCAGTGCCGCGATCCATGCCCGCCCAGGTTCGCCTTCGCGACCGATCGTTTCGTGGGCGAAGGCCTCTGGAATCTCGATCATGATCCGACCCTAGGCGTCTACCTCGAGGCGCGGCCACCACCGATGTGACGTATCTCGCCGCCCTCGAGTCTGTTCTCCGCGATGACGACAGGCATAGCCTGAGACCCCGCGCAGGAGCGAAATCGACTGCACTAGAAGAATATTCGGTGCAAACCGGACATTCTCGGTTCGGTGGACGTCTCGCTGATTTCGACGCGCGCACCCTGCCGTCCCGGGACGTGTACATCCGGGCCGACGGCAGAATCATGGCAAGGAGCTACACCGGTGCCGATTCGTCACACAGACCTCAGCCCCGTCATCACCCGCCGCGGCGCACTCGCCGCACTGGCACTGCTCGCTGCCGCCGGTTGCGGCGGTTCGGTCGCGGCCACCACGGGCAAGCCGCACTGGGACTACGACGCCGAGGGCCCCGAGCACTGGGCCGACCTCGACCGCGGCTACTCGGCCTGCCGAGTCGGCCACGCCCAATCGCCGATCGACCTGGACAGCCCCACCGAACTACATCCGTCCGACCACATCGAGATCGACTACCGCCCCATCCCCTCGGTGGACCTGCTCAACAACGGACACACCGTTCAGGTGGGCGCCCCAGCGGACTCCGGCAACCGCATCGTCGTCGACGGAACCCCGTTCACCCTGACCCAATTCCACTTCCATCTCCCCAGCGAGCACACAGTCGACGGCGCCGAGACCGCCATGGAACTGCATTTCGTCCACACCGCCCAATCTGGCCGGCTGGCTGTTCTCGCGGTCCTCCTGAACGCGCACACCGACCCCACCCCGCTGAGTCGCATACTCACCGCGGCCCCGGACCGCGCAGGCCTCACCCGCGCTGTCACCACTGTCGACCCGCGCGAGTTCCTCCCGGCCGACCTCGCCCAGTTCCGCTACCAGGGCTCCCTGACCACGCCCCCGTGCACCGAAGGCGTGGAATGGATCGTGCTGCGCCACCCCGCGCCGGTCGCAATCCGCGATGTCGACAGTTACCGCGCGCTGTTCCCGCACAGCAATCGACCCACCCAGCCGCGCAACGGTCGGCCCGTAGTCCTGGCCGGATCCAATTGAGCAGTCGTCGAGGGCTGTGATCGTCAGCTGGGGGAGGACCGGGGGAGCAGGCCGAGGGTGAGGTGCCGGACCAGGTCGTCGAGCAGCTGTTCGGAGTCGTAGTCGGCGGTATAGCCGGACCCGACGAAGGTAGCCAACCCCTGGAGGGCGGCCAGGGCGGTGACACCGAGCCGTTTCGGGTCACCCGCCACGATCTCGCCGGCGGCCTGACCTTCGGCGATGAGGGTGATCGGCACCGCGAACGCCCGGTCGGCGGCCTGCTGGAGATCGGCGGAGGTGGAGTTGTTTCGGCGCGCGAACATCAGCGGCAAGAGCTCGAGGTTGTCGACGGCGAATCGCAGGTAGGCATAGGCGACGGTCTGTAGGCGTGCCGTGATGGGTCCTTCGATCACGGCCTGTTCGAAACAGGCGCCGAGGCGTTCGAGCCCGGTCACGGCGAGTGCGTCGAGGAGCGCTTGCTTGTCGCGGAAATGCCGACTCGGCGCCGCATGGCTCACACCGGTGTCGCGGGCCAGCTGACGCAGAGACAGCCCGTCCACACCGGCCTCGCGCAGTGTCGCCTCGGCGCGCGTCAGCAGCGCGGCGCGGAGGTCGCCGTGGTGGTACGGGGTGTGCAGGGACATGGTACGAGCAGGATATCCGACGTCCGCCCAATGTTTGCGTTGACTACTTTGTTGTCGCTGACTACATTGACGATTGCCATGACTGACAACACCGCGCCCACCCGCAAGCAGCGCACCATGCCGATCCGCGAATGGCTGGCCCCGATCACCCTGGTCACCATCCTGGCGGCGCTGCTGGGCACCATGTACCTCGGCTACACCGCCGACCCCGAGAAGCACCTCCACGACTTCCCGATCGCCCTGGTCAACCAGGACGTCGGCGACACCGTCGGCGGTACACCCACCAACATCGGCGCACAGATCACCACGGCGCTGAGCGACAACATCCCCGCCGACAAGATCGACCTGCGCCCACTCGGCATCAACGAAGCCCAGCGACAGCTGCAGAACGGCGAGGTGTACGGCGCCATCGTCATCCCCGGCGACTTCACCAAGCGCGTCGCCATCCTCGGCGCCGCATCGATCGTCCCCGGCCAGGTCGAACAGCCGATCATCTCCGTGCTCACCAATCCACGGGCAGGCACTCTCGCCGCACAGATCATGAACACCGTCGCCGACCAAGCCATGACACAGGTGAACAGCACCGTCGGCGCCCAACTCGCCGAGCAGGTCAACGCCGCTATCGGCGCCACCCCACTCAGCGGCGCGGCCCAGCTGCAACTCACCGAGCCGATCGACGTCATGGTCAGCGCCTACCACCCACTGCCCGAAGGCACCGGCCAAGGCCTGGCCGCGTTCTTCTACACCCTGGTGCTGCTGATCGTCGGATTCAGCGGCGCGATGATGATCAACTCGCTGGTCGACGCCTCCCTCGGCTACATCCCCGCCGAATACGGCCCATGGCACAAGACCACCGCCCCGGCCCCGATCAGCCGATGGCGCACCCTGCTCGTGAAATGGGCAATCGCCACGATCAGCGCCCCGCTGGCATCCGGAGTGTTCCTCGGCGTCGGCACCCTGCTGAACATGTCGATCGAGCGACCACTGATGCTGTTTCTCTATGGCACACTGGCGATCGCCGCCATCGCGGTCACCGCCCTGTCGGTGATGGCCGCCTTCGGCACGGCAGGCCTGATGATCAATCTCATCGTGTTCGTGGTGCTCGGCATCCCGTCGTCCTCGGGCACCATCCCGCTCGAGGCGACACCGCGCTGGATCGCCGACATGGCCACCTTCGAACCCATGCATCAGATCTACCTGTCCGTGCGCGCCATCCTGTTCTTCGACGGACACCTCGAAGCGGGCATGGCACAGGGCCTGTCGATGACCCTCGCCGGACTCGCGATCGGCCTGGTCGTCGGTGCGGTGGCCACCAATGCCTACGACCTGCGCGGACTGCTGCGTCTCGGCATCGAGCACGCGCCCGCGCGATAACTGATCAACCCACGTGGAAGGGCCCCTGTGATGCCTGAGTTCGAAGCCCCGGCTTCCTACACGATTCCGGAACACGCGAACAATTCCGACAGCGTGTTCCTGCACGCCGAACACTCGCCACACACGGTGCTGTTCAACGTCTCGAACGGCAGCGGCGGACTCACCGACATCACCGCGGCCCAGTTCGCACGAACGGTCACCGACGTGGCCAAGGGCCTCATCGCCTCGGGCATCGAACCCGGCGACCGCGTGGCCATCATGGCACCCACCCGCTACGAATGGGTCGTGCTCGACCACGCGATCTGGGCAACCGGCGCCTGCACCGTCGCCATCTACGACAGCTCCGCCGCCGAGCAGGCGACGTGGATCCTGCAGGACTCCGCGACGACACTGCTCATCGTCGACAGCGACAAACACCGCGCGATCATCGAGGAGATCGACGACCGCGCACTGCCCGAGCTGCGAGAAATCCTCCAGATCGACAAAGGCGTCGTCGAGGAGTTGACCACTCGCGGCGCCCACCTCGACGACGCGGCCGTCCACACCCGCCGAGCCGATGTCGGGGCGAGCGCCCCGGCAACCCTGATCTACACCTCGGGCACCACCGGCCGCCCCAAAGGCGTCGTTCTCACGCACGGCAACCTCTACGCCGAGTCGAAATCCGACCGCATCGCCCTGGGCGAGTTCGTCACCCAGGGCAACAAGACACTGATGTTCCTGCCGCTCGCCCACGTCTTCGCACGAGCGGTGACCTTGGCAGCGCTCGATGCCAAAGTGGTCGTCGCGTTCAGTTCCGACTGGTCGACACTCGTCGACCAATTCGGCAGCTACCGACCGCACTTCATCCTCGCGGTGCCGCGAGTGTTCGAGAAAGTCTTCAACGGCGCCAAGCAGAAGGCGCACGCCGGCGGTAAGGGCAAGATCTTCGACCTGGCCACCGAGACCGCCATCGCGTGGAGCGAATCGTTGGACACCGGGGGACCCGGTCTCGCGCTCAGACTGCGCCACACCGTGTTCGACACACTGGTGTACCGCAAACTACGCCAGGCGCTCGGCGGACGCTGCGAGGCGGCGGTCTCCGGTGGCGGACCGCTGGGCGCTCGGCTCGGTCACTTCTTCCGCGGTGCCGGCATCCCGATCTACGAGGGCTACGGACTCACCGAGACCACCGCGGCGATCACCGTCAACACCCCGGCCGATACCCGCGTCGGCACCGTCGGCCGCCCGACCGAAGGCCACGCCGTCAAGATCGCCGCCGACGGCGAACTGCTCCTGCGCGGCCCCGTCGTATTCCACGAATACTGGGGCAACGCCCAGGCCACCGAGGACGCCTTCGCCGACGGCTGGTTCCAGACCGGCGATCTCGGCACCATCGACCGCGACGGATACCTCACCATCACCGGTCGCAAGAAGGAAATCATCGTCACCGCAGGCGGAAAGAACGTCTCCCCGGGACTGATGGAGGACTCCCTGCGCGCCCACCCGCTGATCAGCCAGGCGATGGTGGTCGGTGACGGCCGCCCGTTCGTCGGCGCCCTGATCACCCTCGACCCCGAAGTACTCCCGGCCTGGAAGCAAAGCCACAACCTGCCCGCCGACACCACGAACGAGGCCCTGATCGACAACCCGGACCTCGTCGCGGAGATCGACGCGGCCATCGCTGACACCAACAAGAAGGTGTCCCATGCCGAGGCGATCAAGAAGGTCCGCATTCTGCCCGTCGACTGGACCGAGGCCACCGGCGAACTGACGCCGAAGATGTCGCTCAAGCGAGCAGAGGTGATGAAGAAGTACGCCACCGAGGTGGACAAGATCTACGGCTAGTAGCTAGTACCACCCAATTCGGAACACCAGTCTGTTATGTCTAACTAAATAACGCGGACTGCACCGCATCGACCCCTCGAGTTCGTATCCTCACCAGGACCGCGCCCGGCGCGCGGCACCGGAACAGGGGTTGAACACAGCAGATGGCTATATCTGACGTCGAGGCGTACACACATCTCTCGCCGACCGACATCGAAGAGTTCGGGCAACGCCTGGACGCGTTGCGCGGACAGATCGAATCCAGCTTGGGCGAGCGCGACGCGAAATATATCAAGACTGTCATCCGCGTTCAGCGAGCGTGCGAAATCGCCGCTCGACTCGTCCTGATCGACTCGGGTCGGAAAAGCAGTTGGTGGTGGGGGACAGGCCTACTCACCTTGTCGAAGGTGCTCGAGAACATGGAGATCGGGCACAACGTCATGCACGGCCAGTGGGACTGGATGAACGACCCGGAAATCCACTCCACCACCTGGGAATGGGACCATTCCATGCCCGCCGCGCATTGGAAAGAAGCGCATAATTACCGCCATCACGTTTTCACCAACGTGCTCGGCCTGGACCCCGATGAAGGCTACGGTCTGCTCCGCATCACCCGCGACCGTCGCTGGCGTCCTTACCACCTCGGTAACTTCGTCTACCTCGTCCCGGTCTCGCTGCTCTATGAACTGGGCATGTGCGTGTACCACCTGGAGATCCCGCGCGTGCTGGCGGGCAAGAAGGACAAGAAGAAGTTCCGGGAAGCTCGTGATGAAATCGCCCAGAAGGCAGGAAAGCAGCTGCTCAAGGACTATGTCATCTTCCCGGCGATGACCGGGCGGAACTGGAAATCGACGGTACGCGCGAACATCACCGCCAACCTCACCAAGAACGTGTGGGAACAGATCATCACGTTCTGCGGGCATTTCCCCGACGGCGCGGAGAAGTTCACCAAACGCGATATCGAGAACGAGACTCGCGGCGAATGGTACCTGCGCCAATACCTGGGCAGCGCCAATATCGAAGTCGGTCCCCTGATGCGCATTCTGTCGGGAACGCTCAGCCATCAAATCGAACACCACTTGTTCCCGGATCTGCCGAGCAACCGACTTCCCGAAATTCAACGTGAAGTGCGCAAACTGGCGGCCGAATATCGCCTGCCTTACACCACCGGCAGCCTGGTCCGGCAATACGGTCTGACATTGCGCACCATCGCGAAACTGTCGTTGCCCGATAAGTACCTCACCGCCGACGCCGACGAAGCCCCGGAGACCAGCTCCGAAAAGGCCACCGAATCACGCCGCCTGACCCCTGTTCTCGTCTGATCCTCGTCGCGCACCGCATCACTTCGAGTTCGGCGTTGCGGTGCGCCGTCGGGGAACCTCCAATAGTTTCGTCACTGTGACGAAATAGGGACAGGGAAGGGGGAGGGGGAGTGCCGCCCTTCGGGTGGCCGCATCAGCTTTCCGTGGATCCAGGCCCCAGATCTGGCGATTAGCGGCATTCAGCGAGAACGGTTATCAATCGAGCAATCCGAGAATTGTCCGAATTTCGTCAGATTTCGTCCCAGATACCGAAATGTCGTGCAGAGGTCCGCATAAATTGTCTGCGCGCACAAAACGGGAGCGCAGACAGGCATCCTGAGATGCCTGTCTGCGCGCGGTGCAGCTCGGCACACACTGCAAGCATCCGCAGAACTCGCGAATACCCCTCGCGACCGGCCGCCTTCAAACGCCGATAATGCACATTATGTCAAGTAAGCCCTTACTCGGCGCCCTCCCGGCCAGCTGCGTTCAGCAGATTCGTCCGGTTGCAAACCATCTGGCCACCCCCACCTTTGCTGACCGCGGGTGGGTGCGACTGCCCTCTGAACTCTCTGCCGAGATCTGCGTCCGCTCAGCGTGATTGATGTCGGACGTTTCCTGTCGCGGCAGAGAATTCGAAGGCCCCTCCCCTGTGGTCCCGAGGATTGATGGAGACCGGCGTTGTCAGGGCAACGACGCGCAGTTCACCGGAGCGGGCACGCCCGCGAGGCGATCGACCATCCAGGGCTGCGAACTCGTCAGCGACGGGAAGAAGGCCAGATCATGGGTGCCCAAGAAGCCCGACATCGCGGGCACCGTGCCGTCCGCTTCCAGTTGTACCGCCGCGCCGCCGCCACACCATTGCGCGGCAAGATCGCGCGCCGCGGGATAGGTGGCCTTGTCGTCGTGCATGGCCGAGTAGACGCGCACCGGCGCCGCAGGGGCGGTCCCGCCGAGCCGCTGCTCGTCGAATGCCCGCTTCAACTCGGGGGAACCGTCGATTACAGCCGTCAGCGGTCGTCCGCTGGTCGTCCACCGGGCCGTGTCCTGGGGCTGGACGAGAATCTCGGAGAGACCGCCCCCGCACGTGCCGGCGGAGCTGTGCAGGATCGCCTTACCGGTGTCGTTGAGCTCGGCATCGAGTACCGGGCGGGTCTCGGGGTAGTCGGCGGCGATTCCGTTGAGCACCCACGCGATGGCGGGCGCGACGCCGGGGCTGCCATCGCTGCGCGCGATGAAGTCCTGCGGCCCCGCCACCGGCCCGCCCACGTAAGCTCCGCGTACGTTGAGTTCGGGTGCGTACTCGGCCTGCAGTTCGGCGGCGGCAGCGGAGGCCATCCCGCCCTGGGAGTAGCCGTAGATGATGACCGGTGAATCCGGGCCGAGTCCCGAACCGGGCAGGCGCAGTGCGGCCCGCGCGGAATCCAGCACCGCGTAAGCCTGCGTCTTGCGGTTCAGGAAGTTGTGCACTACCGGTACCCCGAAGTCGTGATAGTCGGTCATCACGACCGCCATCCCGCTCGCCAGGAGTTGATAGATCGCGATGATGTCGTATTCGAAGACCACGTCGGCAGGCGGCTGGTATCGGACCACCTGCCCCAGCATCGCCGACGGCGCGCATTCGGCGCTCTGCCCCTGTGCGCCGCCCGCGTATGCCACCAGTGGTCGCGGGCCCGGGCCGGTCCAAGGCTGACTCGGCTCCAGATAGGTGCCGACCACCGTGTTCGGCGCGCCGTGGGTGTCGTTGCTGGAGTAGACCAGCCGGGTGGATCGTGCCGGTATCGGCCCGGCCGCGCCGGGAATCGTGATCGCCGTCGCAGCACCGTCGGCATGGATAACGTCACCCCCCGCCACCTGTAACTGCGGTGGCTGGGCCCCTACCGTCGATGTGGCCACGACCCCGGTGCCGACGACCACGAGGGTTCCCGTGAGGGCTGCGATCCAGGCGCGTTTTCCGCTCTTCATACCGATCCTTCGTGCGAGTTGGTCCGTTCAGGGCATCTATCGAACCGAACAGCACAATCGCCACGGGATGGAGCGCAACACCGCTTGTCAGCGGATCGTGAGCAGAAAAGCGTGCTATTCGATCCGAGAGATCTAGATCGAAACTGCGGGCATCTCTGTCTAGCGCAGAACCAGGCACGGATATCGCGGTGCCGGGGTCAGCTTATGTCATGAGGTCGGCATCGCTGCGTAGGGTGCTACTTCGGCATCGGCGGCGGCCCCATCGGTCAGAGATACCGGGCCCGAAGTTTGCCCTTGACCAGCTTTCCGGTCGGCGTGCGCGGCAGATCGTCGGAGAAGTCGACCGTGCGTGGCACCTTGTAGGCGCCGATCCTCTCCCCGAGGAAATCGCGCAGTTCCTCGGCGAGTGCGGGCCCCGCCTCGACCCCGGCCGCCGGTTGCACGACCGCCTTCACCGATTCGCCCATCTCCTCGTCGGGCACGCCGATCACCGCGACATCGAACACCTTCGGATGTAAGGCCAGTGCGTTCTCGATCTCCTGCGGATAGATATTGACGCCGCCCGAGATGATCGTGAACGCCTTACGGTCGGTGAGGAACAGGTAGCCGTCCTCGTCGAGGTAACCGATATCGCCGGTGGTGGTCCAGGTGGGATGGTTCGGGTGGACCGCCTCGGCGGTCTTGGCGGGATCGTTGTGGTAATTGAACGGCAGTTCTTCGCGTTCGAAATAGATGGTGCCGATCTCGCCGGACGCCAGTTCGGCGCCGTCGGTGCCGCACACCCGGATGACACCCAGGCCCGCGGTACCGACCGAACCCGGTTTACGCAGCCACTGCTCGCTGTCGATGAAGGTGGCGCCGTTGGCCTCGGTCGAGGCGTAGTACTCGTGCAGCACCGGCCCCCACCAGTCGATCATGGCCTGTTTCACCTCGACCGGACACGGTGCGGCGGCGTGTACGGCGGCCTGCATACTCGACACGTCGTAGCGGGCTCGCACCGATGCGTCGAGTTTGAGCATCCGGACGAACATGGTCGGCACCCATTGACTGTGGGTGACCCGGTGCCGTTCGATCGTGGCGAGTGCCAGCTCCGCGTCGAACTTCTCCATCACCACGAGGGTGCCGCCCAGCGCGTTCACCACACCACCGAAACGCAACGGCGCCGCGTGATACAGCGGTGCGGGTGAGAGGTAGACACTCTGGGATTCGAAGGCGTAGAGCGGGCCGAAGATCGCGGTGTAGGTGTCACCGGGCGGATCGCCGACCTGACGATCGGACAGCGGTAGTTTTATGCCCTTGGGTCTGCCCGTGGTCCCCGAGGAGTAGAGCATGTCGGCTCCGCGCGGCTGATCGGCCAACGGATCGGGAGAGGCCGCCGCGAGCGCCTGCTCGTAGGATTTGAATCCCTCGACCGGACCGTCGAAGGCCAACCGGATCTCCACCTGCGGCGTATGCGCGGTGACCTGCTCGGCGGTCGCGGCCAGCGCTGCGGACACGATGAGAGCGCGCGCCCCGCAGTCGTCGACGATGTAGCCGATCTCGGCGGGAGTCAGATGCCAGTTGACGACCGTGATGTAGAGCCCCGAACGCAGTGCGGCCCAGTACACCTCGTATACCTTCGGGTCGTTCACCGACAGCAGCGCCACATGATCGCCTCTGCGCAGCCCCGCATCGTGGAGGTGGCGGGCCAGCCGGATCGAGTTCTCCTCCAGTTGCCGATAGGTCAGCGTGGCACCGCTCTCGGCCATGACGATGGCAACCTTGTCGGGGAATCGGTCGACGTGTGCGCCCGGATACATACTGCTCCTTCGTAGAACGGAGCGGATATCGCGATGTCCGCTCGAGCGGGTGGCCCCGTTCCGGACAGTAGCCGAAAGTGAACGGTGATTCCGGCGATTCCGGAACGCGTGCGTCACCGGGGCGGCATCGTGGGCGGCCGAGTTATACCTGTGATGTCGTGTCGCCGCGCAGGTGCGGGGCACTCTATGGCGATCCCGTCGGGCACAAAGTTGCCGGTTATTCCAAGGAGGTCAACAAGACGGCAATCGGACATTCGCAGCCGCCAGTACTTCCGCGAGGCCTTCCTGCAGGTCCTTGACGAAGTACCCGGGTACCTCGAGCGACGGGAAATGTCCCCCACTCTCGGGCAAGCTCCATCGGACGATCTGTCGGTACCGCTCCTGCGCCCATGCGCGTGGAGCCTTCTCGACGTCCCGTGGATACATGGTGATCGCTGACGGCACGTCTACGCGAAGTTCTGGATCGAGCGCGTTGTGGCTTTCGTAGTAGATGCGGGCCGCAGATGCGCCGGTCCGCGTCAGCCAGTACAGGGTGACATCGTCGAGAACGCTGTCGATGGAAATCGTTTCGAACGGGCTGTCCTCGGTATCGGTCCACTCGGCGAACTTGTCGAGGATCCAGGCGAGCAGCCCGACCGGTGAGTCGACGAGCGAGTAGCCGATGGTCTGCGGTCGGGTTGCCTGCTGCTTCGCGTAGGCCGCGCGGTGGCGCCAGAAGTCGCGGGTTTCCGCTGCCCACTCGCGCTCGACCGCCGTCAGACCGTCGGTGGTCAACCCGGGCGGTCCCTCCGCGAATGTGGTGTGGATGCCGAGGACGTGCGCCGGGAACCTACCGCCGAGAACCGTGGTGATGTTGCCGCCCCAGTCGCCGCCGTGGGCCAGGAACCGGCCATAGCCGAGCCTTCCCATGAGTTCCACCCAGGCGGCCGCGATCTTCTCGGTCCCCCACCCGGTGGTGGCCGGCTTGTCGCTGTAGCCGAAGCCGGGCAACGACGGGACTACGACGTGGAACGCCGGCGCGTCTGCGTCCTTCGGATCTGCCAGCTCGTCTACTCCATCGATGAATCGAACAATGCTGTCCGGCCAACCGTGCGTCAGGATCAGCGGAGTGGCGTCCGCGCGCGTGGATCGGCGGTGCAGGAAGTGGATTCCCAGGTCATCGATCGTCGTACGGAACTGGCCGATCCGGTTGAGGCGCTCTTCGAACGATCGCCAGTTGTACTCGGTGCGCCAGTAATTCACGACGTCGACGAGGTCCGCGAGAGGGACTCCCTGTTCCCATCGCCGAGGGTCGGGCGCGGCGCGGTAGACCGTCTCGGCCTCCGGTAGGCGGGCCGCGGCCAATCGCGCGCGCAGATCGTCGAGGTCGGCGTCAGGTGCGTGGGCTTCGAATACGTGCACATCGCTGGTCGTGCGGGGCATGAGACCTCCTTGCCGTCGCGTAACCGGTTACCGCTTATCGAGAACCGGCTAAGACGGTTCTAACACGCCTCGATTCCGACACGCAACCGGCTAAGGTGGTTCCATGCCTGCCGAGTTCCCTGACTTCCGCCTCGGGAGTGTGCTGGCTACCAGCTTCACGGCGACTTTGACGGAGCGTCACGGCGACGCCGTGGAACGCATTCCCACGCCGCAGCGACTCGTCGACTGGCTCGCAGTGAGCGGCTTAGCTGTCGACTCCTGCACCACCGCCCAGCTCGAACTCGCTCGGACACTGCGGGAATCAATTCACGCCGCCGCGACAGCGGCCGCGATCCAGGACACTCCCCCTGTGCCTGCTGTCCGAATCATCAATGACCGCAGCATTCAAGGGCGGGCGGCGGCGATCCTGACGCCCGAGAGCAATCGCGAATGGCGACTCAGCTCGGCTTCCTGTGTAGAAGATGCCCTCGGCGTCATCGCCGCCGACGCGATCAGCATCATCGCGGGCGAACGAGACGGAAGATTGGCCTTGTGCGCATCGCCGACGTGCCGAGCGGTCTTCTTCGATACCAGCCAGAGCCGCACCCGCAAGTGGTGTGACATGAACACCTGCGGGAATCGTCAGAAGAAGGCGCGCTTCACCGCGAACCAGCGTAAGACCCCAGATCAGCGGAGCGATCGCTAGTCCTGTTCCGCTCCCCTGGTTCAGGGACGGTCGACGTCGGGGATGATGGTCTCGGGCTTGAAGATCACCTTGTAGTGGTAGCGGCTCACCTCGGCGCCCTCGAGCTGTTCGACGAAGTAGCTCACGTTGTCCGAGAGCCCGAGAAAGTGCTTCTTGTATTCGTCGTCACCGGTCTTGCAGGTCACCTCGAGCTGGTTGTTCTCGTCCTTGATCGAGCATTTTCCCTCGATGGACAGCAGGTACTTGTCGGTGATTCCGTTGAAGAACACCACCCGGCGGTCGATCTTGAACTGGTCCGATTCTTTGGACAGGTTCTTCGACACTACGTCGGCGTCACTCGAGCAACCGGTCACCGCGACGACCCCCGCTGACAGAGCCGCAACAGCGGCGATGAGCTTGTTGTTCATTCCCCCACCTCACTTCGATCCTTCTTCTGACCATCATGGGCGTCAGCGGTCGAGCTCGCCACTGTCAGAGGGGATTTCCGCCCGAAGCGGATATCGGCTCTCGGGCCGCCGCGGCGGCACTGCCACGTAGCGGATTTCGGCTGTCGATCAGCTGTGCGGGATGCACAAACCACCTGGACTCAGATTGTCCGAGTCAGGACGTGGCGGTACCAGCGGCAGATGCCGAGGGCGAAGCGCAGTTCGAAGGTGTCGGTGTCGACCGCGATGCCGTAGCGGCCGGTGACCTGCTGGATGCGGTACTGGACGGTGTTGCGGTGGACGTCGAGGACGCGGGCGGTGCGGGAGTAGCTGGCGCCTTCAGCGAGGAACACCTCGAGAGTGTTCCTCAATAGCTCCACCTTGGTGCCGTCGCCGGCCAGGGGGCCGAGGACGCGGTGGACGAGGCCTGCGAGTTCGTCCGGGTCGTCGGTCAGCAACGCGAAGGGCGCGATCGCGTCGTAGTCGACCACGGTGGGTGCGGTCTCCCCCGCTGAAATGGCCAGCGCCTTCGCCCGTGCCGCACTGCGGGCCGAGCGTCGAAACCCGGGCAGCCCTTCGCCGATCGGGCCGAGAGCGACTCGTACCGGCAGTCCGCTGGCCTCGACCTGTTCGGTGAGCTCGTGGAGCGCGCACGGCTCCTCGATCGGGAACCAGAGACACATGGCGCGGTCCCCCGACGCTGCGACCAATTCGGAACCGCGGGTGCGCATCGCGGCGGACAGCAGCTGTCGTGCCTGCTCGAGCGCGCGCGCGGCGTCGGTGCCGGTGGCTGTCGACCATACTTCGGCCGCGTGGTGTGGCTGGTCGAGTCGGTAGTTCAGCACTTCTTCGGCCGCCGCGACGTCGACATCCTCGTTGTCGAGCAGACGTGCGATCCACTGCTGCCGTGCGGCTTGGCGACTGCTGAGCCAGCGATCGCGTTCCGCCTCGTAGATTCGCCCCATCGACGAATTGAGCCGATCCAGGTAGGTCCCCGCGAACTTGAGGACCTCCGCGATCCGGGCGGGTTGGTCGGGGCCGGGAACAGCGAGGATCAGCCCGATCGCCGCGTCCAGGATGCGGTACTGCCCGAGCCCGTAGGCGCGCAGCAGGATCGTCAGCGGTACACCTCGCCGGGCCAGGCGTTGGGCGTAGGCGGCGGCGCCCGCAGGCGGGCTGACGGTGGACGGATCGATACCGTTCGCCAGGACGTGCTGCACGGCGGCGATGTTCTCCGCGATGCTGGCGGCTCGCATCTCGGCCAGGTCGGCGGCCACGTCGTTGAGCGGAATCATCTGCTCGGTGACGCGGATGAGGTCTTCGGTGATGGCCTCGACACGCGGGCCGAGGGCCTGTCCCACCCATATCAGGGATCCGTATGCCGCCACGGGCGCTTCCATTCGTTGAACAAAAAACATCGACGACATTGTGCCATCCGCACAAATTTCTGATCGATTCGGTCTGGGCGCCGAGAAACAAACCGGTCATGTGGTCGTGACAGCCTTACATGTGGTGTCATGGTCGCCGAACGCCCCGATATCGACTCCTTCTTGCTTGTTCGACACTGGTCCGCCCCGGTAGGCCGAATCCGACAGGGTTCGTGGGTCATCGCAGAGATGTGGGCCGGACAGATGAAGGATGTTGTACCCGAATGCGTGAAGCGCGCACCTCTGGACGTGAAGCTCGCCGTGCGCCGCGAGGCATTCGAAAGTCGAGTACTCCGCTTTTCTCGCAGCTGCTGACCGCCGCGGTAGACACCGCGGGTGATGCCGTGGCCGTGTCGTACTCCCCCGTCGACGGTGAACGCCGCGAACTCACCTACACCCAACTCGACGAGTACTCGTCACGACTGGCCAGGGATCTGCTCGAGCGCGGGATCGGCCCCGGCGATGTGGTCGCGCTCGGTTTCACCCGTTCGATCGAATCGGTGGCGGCGGTGTGGGCGGTGGCCAAGACCGGTGCCGCGTATGTCCCCGTCGACCCGGCGCTGCCCGCGGAGCGGATCGCCTACCTTCTCGAGGACTCCGGCACGATCCTCGGACTCACCTGCACGGCGCATCGGGACAAGCTCGGCGACTGTGTCGACTGGCTCGACATCGACGCCCCGGCCCACCACGACCGCATCACGGCGCACCACGCCCACCCGATCTCCTACCTCGATCGCGTCCGCCCGCTGACCGATCAGCACCCGGCCTATGTCATCTACACCTCGGGCTCGACGGGCCGACCCAAGGGCGTCGTCGTCACCCACACCGGTCTCGGCGCGCTGGTCGCGGCGGCCAGGGAACGCTATGCGGTCGACGGCGGCGACCGTGTCCTGCACGTGTGCTCACCGAACTTCGACGTCTCCGTGCTCGAGCTGCTGGTGGCGTTCAATTCCGGTGCCACGCTGGTGATTTCACCTCCGTCGGTCTTCGGTGGCCCCGAGCTCGCCGAGCTGCTGCGCCGTGAACGAGTGACCCACATGCTGATCACCCCGGCGGCATTGGAATCTGTCGACGCGCACGACCTCGACGCCCTGCGGGTGGTAGTCGTCGCGGGCGACGCGTTCGGCCCGACCCTCGTCGACCGCTGGGCTGTCGGCCGCGCCTTCTTCAACGGCTACGGCCCGACCGAGGCCACCATCCTCGCCACCGGCACCACCGAGCTTGCCCCCGGGCAGCCGATCACGATCGGTTCGGCTTTCCCTGGCCTCGGTGCGACCGTGCTGGACTCACGTTTGCGCCCGGTTCCCGCGGGCGTGGCGGGTGAGCTGTATCTGTCCGGCCCCGCCCTGGCGCAGAGTTATCAGGGCAGGCCCGCTCTCACCGCCGAACGCTTCGTCGCCTCACCCTTCTCCGGGTCCCGTATGTACCGAACCGGAGACCTGGTTCGACGCACCGCCGACGGTGATTTCGAGTATCTCGGCCGCTCCGACTTCCAGGTGAAGATCCGTGGCTTCCGCGTCGAGCTCGGTGAGATCGACGCCGCCCTCACCGCCCATCCCGACATCGAGTACGCGGTCACCCTCGGTATGAAGGCCGACTCGGGCGCCACGGTATTGGTGTCGTATGTGCTCCCCCGGCAAGGTATTTCGATCGACACCGAGGAAGTAGCCCGTTTCGTCGGCACGTCGCTGCCCGGTCACATGGTGCCGACCGTCCTGATGATCCTCGATGAGATCCCGTTGACCCCCAACGGCAAGCTCGACCGAAATGCGCTGCCCACACCGGTTTTCGGTGCGGTCGGTTCCCGCGCGCCCGAAGGTCCGGTCGAGACCGCCATCGCCGAACTGTTCACCCAGATCCTCGGCCTGGAGCAGATCGGTGCCGAGGATTCGTTCTTCGCCGCCGGTGGCGACAGCATTCTGTCGATCCAGCTCGTCTCGCGAGCACGCAATGCCGGCATCTCGTTCACCCCACAGGCGGTGTTCGAGCACCGGACTGTCGCCGGGTTGGCGCGGGTGGCGGTGCTCGGTGCCGAATCCGCGCCCACCTTGGCCGAACTCCCCGGCGGTGGCGTGGGCGAGATGCCGTTGACGCCGGTGCTGGCCGCCGCGCTGGCCGGGGGACGTGTCTTCGGCCGGTTCACCCAGCAGATGGTCCTTGCCCTGCCTGCCGGGATAGATCGAAACACCCTGGAGGACACCCTCACGGCGGTGATCGATCACCACGACATGCTGCGGGCGGGTCTGCGGCAAGTCGACGGGAAGTGGGAGCTGCACACGCTGCCGCCAGGCGCGGTGGATGTGAACGAGCTACTCATCCGCGTCGATGTCCCGGCAGGCACCGACCAGCTCGACGCAATCGCCGACACCGCGATGGATTCCGTGCTCGCGTCGCTGGATCCGCAGGCGTACCGGATGATCGGCTTCGCTTGGCTGGCTCGTGAGGACGGCCCGGACGGGCTGGTCGTCGCGGCGAACCACGCGGTGATCGACGGTGTGTCGTGGCGAATCCTGTTGTCGGACTTGGTCGCCGCGTGGGCCCAGTCCGGCCAGCGGGTCGTCTTGCCTCCGGTCGGCACGTCGTTCCGCCGCTGGGCGCACGGCCTGACCGGCGTGGCGGCAGGCACGCGCGAGGAACTCGACCACTGGCAGCAGACATTGTCGGTGCCCGACCCGCTGCTGGGCGATCGTCCGCTCCGTCCTCTCGATACCGCATCGACGGTGCGAACCATCAGCGTCGAGGTGCCCACCGACATCACTCAGGCGGTCCTGACCGGCCTGCCGACCATGTACCGCGCGGGTGCTGAGGACGGCTTGCTCGCCGCCTTGGCGATGGCCGTACGCACGTGGCGGGCCCGACGTGGCGTCGACGCTCCCGCCACACGGGTCCGTCTGGAAGGCCACGGCCGCGAGCAATCCGCGGTCGACGGTGCCGATCTGACGCGCACGGTCGGCTGGTTCACCAGCATGTATCCGGTCGCGCTGGATCTGAGCGCGGTCGACAACGACGCCGCGTGGCACGGTGGCGATGCCACGGCCGCCGTGGTCAAGGCGATCAAGGAACAGCTTCGCGCGGTGCCGCACAAGGGCATCGGTTTCGGGATGCTCCGCCACCTGGACCCGGAATCTGCGGCCCACCTCGAAGGCCCCCTGGGTCAGGTCGGCTTCAACTACCTGGGACGTCTTTCCGCAGGCGATGTCGCCGCAACCGACCACAGCTGGCTACCCACCGCCGACTGGGGCGAGCCCGTCGCAGAACAAGACCCCGAGCTGCCCGCGGCCGCCGTCATCGACATCAACGCCCTCGCCACCAGTTCCGACACCGGCTTGCAACTGCGTGCGTCGTTCTCTTACGCCTCCGAGATCATCGATGAGGCGTCGGTGCGAGAACTGGCCGACTGCTGGACAGCGGCCTTGTCGATCCTCGCCGAACACCTGCGCGATCCGGCATCGGGTGGCCTGTCCCCCGCCGACGTGCCGCTGGTCCAGGTCACCCAGGCGGAACTCGATACCTGGCATCGCGAACGTCCGCGTCTGACCGATGTGCTGCCGTTGGCGCCTTTGCAGCTCGGTTTGATATTCCTCGCGCAGGTGTCTCCGGCCGATCCGTATCTGGTCCAGCTGGCTGTGGAGTTGGCGGGCGAGGTCGACACCGACCGTCTGCGCCGAGCGGCCCAAGCGGTCCTCGACCGTCACGCGATCCTGCGCACAGCCTTCGGCTCGTCGGCGGCGGGTACGCCGGTCGGTTTCGTCGCCGAAGGTGTCACGGTGCCGTGGCAGATCGTCGACACCGACCATGCCGAGGCCGAGGAGTTCTTGGCCGCCGAAGCGCGGATCGGGTTCGATCTCTCCACGGCGCCGCTGCTGCGGTTCACGCTGTATCGGCGCGCCGACGGCATGCATTTGGTGTTGACCGCGCATCACCTGCTGGTCGACGGCTGGTCGATGCCGTTGCTGATGCAGGAACTGCTCCTCTGCTATGCCACCGACGGCGCGCCCACCGTGCTCCCGCGCGTGCGTCCCTACCGTGACTACCTCGCGTGGCTCGCAGACCAGGACCGGTCCGCCGCGTTGCGGAATTGGCGCGAGGCGCTGTCCGGACACCGGCCGAGCCTGCTCACCACAGCGATCTCCGCGCCGACCGCGCCGACCGAGGGGCACGGGATGTGCACCGTCGAGCTGTCACCGGCCGAGGCAGAGGAACTGGCGGTCTGTGCCGCAGCCAACGACGTCACGGTCAACACCCTGTTCCAGGCGGCGTGGGGTGTTGTGCTGGCCGGTGCGATCGGTGGCGACGATGTCGTGTTCGGCGCGGTGGTCTCGGGCCGCCCGCCGCAGTTGGACGGTGTCGACGGCATGGTCGGACTCTTCGCGAACACCATCCCCGTTCGAGTCGACGTCGACACGGACCAGCCACTGCGAAACATGTTGTCGCAGCTGCAGTCCGCACAAATCGCGCTGCTCGACGGACATCACCTCGGCCTGGCCGAGATCCAGCGGGCCGCAGGCACGGGCGAGCTGTTCGACACGCTGATGGCCTACGAGTCCTACCCCGTCGACACCGAGGGAATGCGGCGCGCGCACAGCTCCATCGACGGCCTCGAGATCGTCGATGTCACAGCGGCCAACGCGACCCACTATCCGGTGGCAGTCGGTGTCGAGGTCGGCGACGGTATCCGCGTCGGTGTGCAGTACCGCCTGGACGTGATCGACAGCGGCATCGCCGAAGCTCTCGCGCACCGTTTGCGTGCCACCCTCGACGCTTTCGTCCGAACACCGGAACACACAGCCGCCCAACTGCTGGACACCCTGGATCAACTCGACGACCCGATCGCGGAGTCGACCTACTGGCGTTCGGTCCTCACCGACCTCCCGCAGGAACTGAACCTCCCCACCGATCGCGCCCGACCGGCAACTCCCGTGGTGACCGACGCGCGCGTCCGCTTCGAGATCCCCGCCGATCTCCATCGGCGCATGCGGGATTTCGCCGAATCCCGCGACACGACGGTATTCAGCCTCGTGCACACGGTCTTCGCGGTGCTCCTCGCCCGACTGTCCGGCACCGAAGACATCGCGATCGACACCCCCCACTTGGTGTTGCGACTACCGGTGCGCGGCAACACCGTTGTCGACGAACTGCTGGCCGAGGCGACCATGGTGGCCCGGCGGGCATTCGCGCGAAACAGGTCACCGGTGGGCCACGCACCGGACGAGCAGCCTCTCGTGCGGGTGATGCTGGTATCGGACGAATCCTCGGACGTGGATAGGGTCGCGCGGGATCTCGTGCTGTCCCTGAGCTCCGCACACCACGCGGCGGCTGACGAACACGCCATCACCGCCGAATTCGTCTACGCCAGCGCTCTCTTCGACCAGTCGACAGTCACGGTCTTCGCGCAACGTCTGCTTCGCCTGCTGGCAGCGGCGATCGAGCACCCCGATGCCCCCGTCGGTGACCTCACGCTGCTCGACACGGAGGAGCACGCGGCGCTGACCGCGCGGGACGCCGATCCCGAAGGCTCCACCGTGCTGTTCCCCGAGCTGGTCTCGCGTGGATCGACCCACGGTTCAGATCGGGTCGCCGTCCGGTACAGGGACCGCTCGATCACCTACGGACAGCTGACCGAGCAGACCGCGCGACTGGCCCGTGCGCTGATCGCCCGTGGTGTCGGACCCGAAGTCGCTGTCGCCGTTGCCCTTCCACGCTCTTTCGAAATGGTCGCGGCCGCACTCGCCGTCGCCGCGGCAGGTGGCGTGTATGTACCGATGGACCCCCGCAATCCCACCCAACGGCTCCGACACCTGGTCGACGACTCGGGTGCGGAACTCGGCATCACCGCCGCCGCGCACCTCGAGGACCTGCCCGACGACCTGACCTGGCTGACCCTCGACGACCTCGACCGAACCGGTGCCACACACCCGACCACGCCGATCACCGACGCCGACCGCCTCGCACCCCTGCGTGTAGACCACCCCGCGTACATCATCTACACCTCGGGTTCCACGGGTCTGCCCAAGGGCGTCACCGTGACCCATGCCGGCTTGGCCCCCTTGGTCGATGAAGCCGTCCGCCGCTACCGCCTCGAGTCCGACCACCGCTTCCTACACATCTGCGCCCCCTGGTTCGACCCCTCCGTCCTGGAGTGGTTGTGCGCCTTCGCGACGGGAGCGACGCTGGTCGTCGTACCGTCCGACATCGCGGGTGGTGTCGAACTCGCCGACCTGTTGGCCGCCGAGTCCGTCACCCACGCCATCATCACCCCCGCGGTCCTGGGCACCCTCGACCCGGCCGGTCTGGACGCACTGGAATCGTTGTCTGTCGGCGGTGATGTGACCACCCCGGAACTGCTCGCGAAATGGCAGCCCGGTCGCCGCTACCTCAACGGCTACGGCCCCACCGAGACCACGATCATCTCCTCCTACGCCGAACTCACCGCCGGGCAACCCATCTCGATCGGCAGCCCCGTGCAGGGCACGCACGCGATGATCCTGGACCCCCGCCTGCGCCCGGTTCCGTCGGGCGTCACCGGTGAGCTCTATCTGACCGGTGAAGCGTTGGCCCGCGGTTACCGCAATCAGCCGGCGACGACCTCGACCCGCTTCGTCCCCGACCCGTGGGGTGCGCCCGGCACCCGCATGTACCGCACGGGCGATCTGGTGCGCCGCCGCGACACCGGCGACATCGACTACCTCGGCCGCACGGATACCCAGTTGAAGGTGCGCGGTTTCCGGATCGAACCGGGTGAGATCGATGCCGTGCTCGTCAGCCACCCCAGCGTCGAATTCGCGGTCACCGTGGGACGTCGGACCCCTTCCGGATCGACGACGCTGGTGTCCTATGTGCTTGCGACACAAGGTCATTCGGCCGACCCTCACACACTCACCGAGTACGCCGCAGATCGTCTGGCCGCGCACGCGGTGCCGTCGGCGATCGTGGTCCTCGACACGCTGCCCCTGACCGCCAACGGCAAACTCGACCGCAACGCCCTGCCCGAACCAGCCGCCGCGACGGAGCCCGCCGCCGCGCCGACGGGCACGATGCAAACCCTGCTGGCCGAGCTGTTCGCCCGCGTCCTCGGGGTCCCGCAGGTCGGCGTGCACGATTCGTTCTTCGCGATCGGCGGCGACAGCATTTTGTCGATCCAGCTGGTCTCCCTGGCCCGCACGGCAGGCATCGTCTTCACCACCCGTGACGTGTTCGAACACCGCACCGTGGCGAAGCTGTCCGCTATCGCCGCCCTCGACAGCCCGAACGCGCCCGTATTGGCCGAACTGCCCGGCGGCGGCCTCGGCGACGTCGCGTTGACACCGGTATTGGCCGACTTCCTGAGTACCGGTTCGAGCGACCGCTTCGCCCAAACCATGGTCCTGGCACTACCCGACAACATCGACCGTGCCGGCCTGACGGCAACCATCGCCGCGGTCCTGCGCCACCACGACATGCTGCGTTCGCGGCTGCGGCAAGACGGCGACGAGTGGCGGTGGGAAGTCCTGGCGCCCCACGCCATCGATGTGGACTCGCTGATCACCGAGATCGACGCCCCGCCGGATGAGCTGACCCGAATCGGCAGCGCCGCCATGGACTCAGCCCTGTCGGCACTGGATCCCGCTGCCGCCCGCATGATCGCCTTCACCTGGATCCGCCGCCACGGCGCTCGTGATGTGCTCGCGGTCGCCGCCCACCACTACGTGATCGACGGCGTCTCCTGGCGCATCCTGCTGCCCGACCTGGTCCTGGCCTGGGCCCAGTACGACGCGGGTCAACAAATCGCCCTACCGCCGGTCGCGACCTCGTTCCGCCGCTGGGCGCACGGCCTGGCCACCGCCGACCGCACCGCCGAACTCGACCACTGGCAGCGGGTCCTGGCCACCCCCGACCCGCTGCTCGGCACCCGCGCGCTCGACCACCGCCTCGACACCGAGGCAACGATGCGGTCGATCACCGTGCAGATCCCCGCCGAGATCACCGAAACTCTGCTCACGACCCTGCCCGCGCAATACCGGGCAGGCGCCGACCACCCCCTGCTCGCCGCGCTGGCCCTGGCCGTACGCGTCTGGCGTGCGCGTCGCGGCATCGACTCCGCCACTCTGCGACTGAGACTCGAAGGCCACGGCCGCCAGGAGGACGCCGTCCCCGGTGCGGACCTGACCCGCACCGTCGGCTGGTTCACCACCGTCTACCCCGTCGCCCTCGATCTGCGCGCCATCACACCCGTGACCTTCGACGACGAAGCCCTCGCCGCGACGGTGCGCACCGTCAAGGAACAACTGCTGGCTGTGCCCGACAACGGCATCGGTTTCGGCCTACTGCGCAGGACACCGGAAACCCGAAACCTTTTGTCCGGCACCATCGGTCAGATCGGCTTCAACTACCTGGGCCGCGCCACCACCGGCGCCCTGCCCACCGATGACGTCGCGTGGCTGCCCACCGCCGACCTCGACGAGATCGAGGTCGACTACGACCCCGCCCTGCCCGCGCACACCGTCCTCGACATCAACGCGATCGCCGTCGCCACCGACACCGGTCTGCAACTGCGGGCGGACTTCCGCTACGCCACCGGCATCCTGACCGAGTCCGAGGTCGAGGAACTGGCGCAGGACTGGACGAGCTGGCTCACCGCCCTGGCCGACCACACCCGGCACCCGTCCGCGGGCGGGCTGACCCCGTCCGACGTCGCGCTGGTCCAGGTCTCGCAAACCGATCTCGACACCTGGCGCCGAACCCATCCGGGCCTGTCGGATGTGCTGCCGCTGTCGCCGTTGCAGCACTCGCTGCTCGCACTGGGCGACATGCTCGACGAGTCGGTCCACGCCTACGTCATCCAGCTCATGGCCGAACTGAGCGGCGACCTCGACACCGACCGGCTACGCCACGCGGCCGCGACCGTCTTGCACCGGCACGCCAACCTCCGATCGGCCTTCGTCACCGCACCCGACGGCACCCCGGTCCAGCTCGTCGCCGATGCCGTGGAAGCACCGTTTCGGATCGTGGAAGCCGCCGACGCCGAGCTGCCCGCCTTGCTCGCCGCCGATCAGCAGGCCGGTTTCGACCCGACGATCGCGCCGCTGCTGCGATTCACGGTGTACATCACCGGTTCCGGGCGGAGCCACCTCGTCCTGACGGGCCATCACATCCTCCTCGACGGCTGGTCGATGCCGCTGCTGATGAAGGAACTGCTCGTCCTCTACGCCACCCACGGCGACGCGACCCCGCTCCCGCCGGTGCGCCCGTACCGTGACTACCTCGAGTGGCTCACCCGCCAGGACCGCACCGCCGCCGAGAGCGCGTGGTCGGAGGTCCTCGACGGGGTGCGCACGACCATGATCGCCCCCGAGCTGACCTGGCCGGCCGCGACAGGGACCGGCTACGGGCTGTGCGAGTTCGAACTCGACGCCGCGCGCACAGCGGAACTGACCACGTTCGCCGCGGCCGCCGAGGTCACCGCGAACACCGTGTTCCAAACGGCCTGGGGCCTGGTCGTCGCCGCGAGTACAGCGCGCGACGATGTGGTGTTCGGCGCCACCGTGTCCGGGCGCCCGCCACAGCTCGACGGCGTCGGCGACATGATCGGCCTGTTCGTCGACGCGGTTCCGGTGCGCGTGCGGATCGATCCCGCCGACAACGTCGGCGACCTGATCCGCGCCGTCCAGGCCGAGCAGGCTTCGGTGCTCGATCACCACCACCTCGGTCTCGGCGCGATCCAGCGGGTCGCGGGACTGGGCGAGCTGTTCGACACCATGCTCGCGTTCGAGTCCTACCCCGTCGACGTCGAAGGACTCCAACAGGCGGGCGGCGCACTCGACAACCTGAGCATCGACGACCTGCAAGGCGCCGATCACACCCACTACCCGATCACGGTGCTGGTCTTCCTGGGCGCCCGCACCCAGGTGCAGATCAAGTACCGCCGCGACCTCGTCTCCGATGTGGTGGCTCGAGCCGTGACCGACCGCCTCCGCACGGCTATCGACAACCTCGTCGCGAGCCCGACCACGCCCGCGGCCCGCATCGCCGAACAGCTCGCCGCCGACCCGACCGACCCGATCACCCGATCCCGCTACTGGCGCCAGACTTTGGCGGATCTGCCTGCCCGACTGGTCCTGCCCACCGACCACTCGCGCAGCGGGCAATCGGATAGCCACGGCGCCACCGAACAGGGACGCACCCGATTCGCGGTCCCGGCTCCGGTGCACCGAGACCTCCGCCGCCTCGCCGACACCGCGAACGTGAGCTGGCAGACGCTGGTCCGCACAGGTGTGGCCGTGCTTCTCGCACGCCTGACGGCTTCCGACGACATCGTGATCAGCACCGGCACTCCTGATCTGTTGCTACGCACCACGATCGATCCCACCGTGCCGTTCCTCGATCTGCTTACCCAGGCACACAACACCGAGTCTCAGGCGATGGCTCATGCCGGAATCCCACTCGCGGACTTCGCGCACCTGCTCGGCGTCGAGCTCCGTTCCCTGGGACAGGTCTGCTTGCGAGTACGGTCCGACGACGCTGCGACGACGGCGGAAGACGCCCCGACAGCCGGTGAACTCACCGTGACGGTGATCGAGAACAAGTCGAGCATGGCGATCGAGATATCTTTCGCCCGAACCCTTTTCGATGACCACGAAGCCGGTACCTTCGTCCGGCGTCTGGTCCGGCTGCTCACCGCCATCTCCGACCGACCGCAGACCCCGGCGGGCGACCTACCCCTGTCCGACCACGCCGAGTACACCTTCCTGACCCACCTCGGCGACGGCACAGATCCCTCGACGACCGGCACCCTGCCCGAGTTGCTCGTCCGCGGCACCGGCTACGGCCAGCATCGAATTGCGGTGCGCGACAACGCGAATGCCTACACCTACGGCACCCTCGACGCCGACTCCTCACGCCTGGCCCGAGTCCTCGTCGCCGAGGGAATCGGCCCGGAAACCGTCGTCGCCTCGGCTGTACCGCGTTCCTACGAGTCGGTCCTCGCCTTCTGGGCCATCGCCAAAGCCGGTGGGGTGTATCTGCCTGTCGACCCGAACTACCCCGACGATCGCGTGCGCCACATGCTCGACGACTCCGGCGCGACCATCGGCCTCACGGTCGCGGCCAAGGTGAACAGACTCCCCGAATCCCTGCGCTGGTTGATCCTCGACGAGCCGACCACCCAGGCCCGCATCGCCGCCTGTTCGTCGACCCCGGTGCGTGATCGCGACCGCCGAGCACCCTTGCGCCGTGACAACATCGCCTACGTGATCTACACCTCCGGCTCCACCGGCACGCCCAAGGGCGTCTCGGTCACCCACGCCGGGGTGGGCGCTCTCGTCGCACACTCAGCAGCCCTGATGCGCCTGCGCCACGACCACCGCATGCTGCACGTGTGCTCGCCCAGCTTCGACCAGTCGATCGAGGAACTCGGTACCGCGTTCCATCACGGCGCCACCCTGGTCATCGCACCACCGGACACCCTCGGCGGCACCGACCTCGACGACCTGCTGCGCGCCGAACAGGTGACGCACACGATCATCACCCCCGCCCTGCTGAGCACCCTGGACCCGGCAGCCCTGCCCGATCTCCAGTGCGTGTCGGCAGGCGGTGAAGCCACCACCCCCGAACTGCTGGCGAGCTGGCAGCCCGGCCGCAGCTTCCTCAATGGCTACGGCCCCACCGAAGCGACCATCGGCGCGACCTACTCGGCATTGCGTGCCGGGGACCGCGTCACGATCGGACGCCCCGTCCCGGGCATGCGTGCCGTAGTGCTCGACGCCCGCCTGCACCCGGTCCCGGTGGGCGCCACCGGTGAGCTGTACCTGGCGGGTCCCGCACTCGCACGCGGCTACCGTGGCCGCGCCGCCGCCACCGCCGACCGTTTCGTCGCCTGCCCGTGGGCGGGACCCGGCGAACGCATGTACCGCACCGGCGATCTCGTGCGCTGGGTGCACGGCGACACCTACGAGCTGGAGTACCTGGGCCGCACCGACTTCCAGATCAAGATCCGCGGCTTCCGCATCGAGCCCGGCGAGATCGACTCCGTCCTGCTGCGCCACCCCCAGCTGAGTTTCGCCCTCACGATCGGCGCCGAGAACCCCGCCGGCGACACCGCGCTGGTCTCGTATGTGACGGGCCGCGACATCGATCCCGGCGCCATCGCACGGTGGTCGTCATCGATGCTGCCCGCGCACATGGTCCCGGCGGCGGTCGTCGTCTTGGACCGCATCCCGCTGTCGGCCGCCGGAAAGATCGACCGGAACGCTCTTCCTACACCGGAATTCGCGACTCGGGCCTACCGCGAGCCCGCGACCGGGCTGGAACGGACGGTCGCCGACGTGTTCGCCGAGGTGCTCGGCGCGGAAGGTGTCGGCGCCGACGACAACTTCTTCGACCTGGGCGGCAACTCCCTGCTCGCCACTCGCCTGACCGCACGGCTCGGTGCGGCGGTCGAGATCCGGGTGCCGGTGCGCGTGCTGTTCGCCGCACCCACCGTCGCCGAATGTGCCCGTGAGATCGCCGGATTGACCCGTGCGGCCCACCGCCCAGCCTTGGCCGCGCGCCCACGGCCGGACCACATCCCGCTCTCGCCCGCCCAGCAGCGCATGTGGTTCCTCAACCGTTTCGACACCGGAACCGCCGCCTACAACATTCCGGTCGTGCTCCGCCTGACCGGCGCGCTCGACACCACCGCGATGCGGCAGGCGTTCACCGATCTGGTCGCACGCCACGAGATCCTGCGCACGGTCTACCCGACCGTCGACCTCGCCCCGGCACAGATCGTGCTGCCGATCGACCACCCGGACGTGCCACGCCTGCAGGTCACCACGCAGGGCGACGACGCGGCGGTGACAGCACTGGTGTCCACGGTTTTCGATGTCACCACCGAGGTCCCGTTGCGCGCCACCCTGTTCGAACTGGGCCCGGATGACTATGTCCTGGCCATGGCGGTGCACCATATCGCCGGTGACGGCTTCTCCGGTGGACCCCTCACCCGCGACCTCGTCACCGCTTACACCGCACGCACCGAAGGAAACGCCCCCGCCTGGGCACCGCTGCCCGTGCAGTACGCGGACTACGCGGTCTGGCAGCAAAGCCTGCTCGGCGACGAAACCGACCCCACCTCGACATCGGCGGCCCAGCTCGCCTACTGGCAGCAAGCTCTGGCAGAGCTGCCCGACCAGCTCGACCTACCCCGTGACCGGCCACGACCCGCGATCCAGTCCTATGCGGGCGGCCGCGTCCCCTTGACCATCGACACCGCCACCCACGCCGCCCTCGCCGAACTGTCGCGCACCCACGGCGCGACCCTGTTCATGGCCGTGCACACCGCCCTGGCGGTGGTACTCGCCGAACTTTCCGGCACCACCGACATCGCCATCGGAACGCCCGTCGCAGGTCGCGGCGACGCCGTTCTCGACGACCTGATCGGCATGTTCGTCAACACCCTGGTGTTCCGGACCCGAGTCGACGCCGATGCGAGCTTCGCCGAACAGCTGACCCGCCAACGCGACACCGACCTGGCCGCCTTCGCCAACGCCGACATCCCGTTCGAGCGGCTCGTGGAAGTTCTCAACCCGGCCCGTTCCACCGCCCGCCACCCGCTGTTCCAGGTCGGTCTGTCGTTCCAGAATCTCGCCGAGGTGCGGATGGACCTGCCCGGGATGAGCGTGTCGTCGGTGGAGCTCGACCGTGCGCTGTCCCAGTTCGACCTGCACCTGATCCTGGCCGACCGCTACACCGCCGAGGGTTCGCCCGCCGGCATCACCGGCTACTGCACCTACGCCACCGACCTGTTCGACGCGGCCACGGTAGCCGGATTCCTGACCCGGCTCACCCGTCTCGTCACCGCGGTGGTCACCGACCCCGGCGCGCCCCTGCACACCTTCGACCTGCTCGCCCCCGACGAACGAGGACAGCTCCTCGACACCTGGAATCACACCGCCCGGCCAGCAGACCCGAGCACCACCCTGGTCTCGATGCTCGATGCGACCGTGTCCTCGACACCGGATGCCGAAGCCCTCGTAGCCGACGATGTGCGCCTGACCTACGCCGACCTCGACGCGCGAGTGAACCGCCTTGCGCGCTATCTCATCGCGGCAGGCGTCGGCCCGGAAACCCGCGTGGCGCTGGCGATGCGCCGATCGGTCGACCTGGTCGTCGCGATGTACGCGGTCAGCACGGCAGGCGGCGCGTATGTCCCCATCGATCCCGACCAGCCACCGGCCCGCACCCGGCACATCCTGGATACCGCGTCGCCCCTGCTGACCCTCACCAGCACGGGCACCTGGCTTGCCGCGACGGACTCACCGGGAACCACCGTGCTGTGCGTCGAGAAGTTGGACCTGGCACCTCACAGCCCCGCCCCGATCACCGACCGCGACCGCCGCGCCCCCTTGCGCGCCGCGAATACCGCCTACGTGATCTTCACCTCGGGCTCGACGGGTCGTCCGAAGGGTGTGGCCGTCTCCCACTCCGCGATCGTCAACCAGTTGCGGTGGAAGACCACCGAATTCGGGCTCACCGCCCAGGACAGCGTGCTGTTGAAGACAGCCGCCACGTTCGACTTGTCGGTCTGGGAGTTCTGGTCCGCGGCGGTCTGCGGCGGTCGACTGGTGCTCGCCGCACCCGATGGTCACCGGGACCCGACCTACCTCGCCGAGCTGATGCGACGCGAAGAAGTGACGACCCTGCACGTCGTGCCGTCGATGCTCGACACCCTGCTCAACGACACGCTCGCGCCGTCACTGCGCCGCGTCCTGGCCATCGGCGAAACCCTCCCGATCGCACTGACTCGCCGATTCGCCACCGTGGCACCGAATATTGCGCTGTTCAACGTCTACGGCCCCACCGAGGCCGCGGTCTCGATCACCAGCCACCGGGTGCGCGCCGCCGACACGACCACCGTCCCGATCGGCACACCGGTCTGGAACAGCCAGGTCTACGTCCTGGACGCACGACTACGCCCGGTCCCGGTCGGTGTGCCGGGCGAGCTGTACCTGGCAGGCGCCCAGCTGGCCACCGGTTACCTGGGCCGCCCCGACCTCACCGCCGAACGCTTCGTCGCCAACCCGTTCCAGGCGGGCACCCGCCTGTACCGCACCGGCGACCTCGCCGCATGGAACCGACACGGCGAACTCGAATACCGCGGCCGCACCGACTTCCAGATCAAGATCCGCGGATTCCGCATCGAACTCGAGGAAATCGACGCCGTCCTGGGCTCGCACCCCGACGTCGGCACCACCGTCACCGTCGGTCGCGAGAACCAGGCCGGGGCAACAGTGTTGGTGTCCTACGTGGTCGCCGCGCACGGTCGCGACGTCGACGTGGACAGCCTCCTGCGGTGGGCAAGCCACTCGCTGCCCACCCACATGGTCCCCACCACGATCATGGTCCTCGACGACATCCCCCTGACCGCCATCGGCAAACTGGACCGCGCCGCCCTGCCCGCCCCCGAACTCGCTACCCGCACCTACCGCGCCCCGGACACGGCCGTCGAACACACGGTCTGCGACATTTTCGCCGACATCCTGTGCCTGGACCGCGTCGGCATGGACGACCACTTCTTCGAACTCGGCGGCACGTCCCTGAGTGCCACCCGCCTGTCCACCCAGCTCGGTGCCGCGACGGCCGCGACCGTTCCCGTCACCTGGATCTTCACCACGCCCACCCCGGCGGGCATCGTGGCGGCGTTGCGCGCCGAGGGCCCCGACAGCGCGGGCGCCGACGCCGCCTTCGACGTCCTGCTGCCTTTGCGCACCGAGGGCACCGGCGAGCCGCTGTTCTGTGTCCACCCCATCAGCGGCATCGCCTGGTCCTTCAGCGGCCTCGCCGCCCACCTCGACCGCCCGCTCTACGGACTCCAGTCACCGGCGTTGAGTTCGGTCGAGCCCCTCCCGGATTCGATCGAGGAATGGGCTCTGCTCTACCTCAAGGAAATCCGCGCGGTGCAACCCGAAGGTCCGTACCACCTGCTCGGCTGGTCCCTCGGTGGCGTCATCGCCCACGCCATGGCGGTGCAGCTACAGGAAGACGGCGAGGACGTCGCGGTGCTGGCCATGCTGGACAGCACCCTGTCGTCGGCGTCGACGGCCATCGCCACCCCCGCGACCGCTGCCGATCTGCTCGGCGGGTTCGTCGGGGCCGACGAGGTGGACCTCACCGAACCGGTCGACCTGCACCAACTCGCCCGGACCCTGTTCGAACGCTCCGCCCCGCAGACACCCCTCGACCCCGCCCGCATCGACCGAATCGTCGACGCGGCGATCACCTCGCTCACCCTCGACGCCGCCTATCGCCCCCGCCGGTTCGACGGCACGATCACCTATTTCACCGCAGCCCAGGACGATCCGACCGGGACCGCCGGTGCGTCGTCGTGGGACCAGGCAGTGACCGGCTCCGTCGACAACCACCCCGTGGACGCAACCCACTGGCGCATGACCGAGGACCGCGCCCTCGCCGTCATCGCCGACACAGTGCGACAGAAGCTGGGCTAGCCGAAACCGGATCCGGGCACCCCGAGTGACCCGGATCACTCTTGAGGTTGACCATGGGTCAAGGTGGAAGCTCATCTCATGACTTCGAACTCGAACACCGCAACGAATATCACCAAAACTGTTGCCGCACAGGCATATCCGAATCTTCAGCAGACGATCGAGGAGATCGTCGACACCGGTTTCGTCGGCCTGCAACTGCGGGTCGACGACGAGCGCGGCGAGTGGGTCGGCAGCGCCGGGCGCAGCGTGCTGGGCGAGCCTGCGGCACCGCCGATCAACGGGCGCGTCCGGATCGGCAGCAACACCAAGACCTTCGTCGCGACCGTGGTCCTGCAGCTGGTGGCCGAGAACAAGATCGCCCTGGACACCCCTGCTGTCGACTATCTGCCCCGGTTCGCACTGGACCCGCGGATCACGGTCCGGATGCTGTTGCAGCACACCAGCGGGATCTTCAACTTCACCGGCGAGGTCTACGAGGACGGGACGACCGCGCCGGGCGTCGTCGCCTGGGGTGGCAAAGAATGGGTGGACAACCGCTTCCTGACCCATGAGGCCGACGAACTGGTGCGGCTGGCCCTGGCCCAGCCTGCCCGATTCGAACCGGGCACCGACTGGAGCTACGCCAACACCAACTACGTGCTGGCCAAGCTGCTCATCGAGGCGGTCACCGGCCGCCCACTGGCCGAGGAGATGCAGCGACTGATCCTGGGTCCGCTCGGACTGTCGGACACCGTGGTGCCGGAGACCTCCACCGAGATCGGCGGACCGCACGCCCACGCCTACTACCGCTACGACGACGCCGGCGTGGAGAAGACCGTCGATGTCAGCGTGCAGAACCCCTCCTGGATCTCCAGCGGCGGCGACATGATCTCCACCAGCAAGGACCTGCACACCTTCATCTCCGCCCTGCTGAGCGGCAAGCTGCTGCCCGCCCCGCTGCTGGCCGAGATGCTCATGCCCGAAACCAAGGTCGGCTACGGCCTGGGGGTGTTCGTGCAGAAGACCGCGACCGGCACCGTCATCACCCACAACGGCGGCCACGGTGGTCACGCGGCACTGATGTACAGCACACCCGACGGCGCCAAAACCATGACCGCGGCGCTGAACTATGTCGACGACGCCGACCTGTCGCTGTCCACGGTGTTCCAGGCTGCCACGCAACGGCTGGTCGACGAGGTGTTCGGCGCCGAGGACTTGACCTCGCCCTCGCATCAAGGTCAACTTTCTCAGTAGGACTACCCCGAGCAGGGCGGACTGAGCAGATGAACAACGGCGTCACGATCGGCCAGGCCGCGGTATTCGCCGGCGTCACGATCAAGACCGTGCGGCACTACGAGAAGAACGGTCTGCTCGAAGAACCAGCGCGCGACAGCTCCGGCTACCGCCGGTACGGCTCGGCCGCGCTGCTGCGCCTGGTGCAGGTCAGAACCCTGGCCGGTGCCGGAGTACCGCTGGCCGAGATCGGCGCCCTGCTCGACGCCGACGCGGCATCGTTCGCCACCGAGCTCGCCGACGTCGAGCGGCGCCTCACCGAACGGATCGAGGAGTTGATCGCCCGCCGCGACACCCTGCACCGCCTCGCCGACGGCGACCGAACGCTGCTGCCCGACCGCGCGGTGGCGCTGCTCGCCCGCCTGCCCGAACTCGGCATCAGCGAGGCAGACATCGCCGCCGCCCGCGAGGGCTGGGTGCTGGCCAGAGCTCTCGTTCCGGAAGGCTTCGACGACTACCTGGCCAATATCGAGACCGCCATCGAAGACCCCGAGTTCCTCGCCGTGTATCGGCGCGCCTCCGAGGCGATGAGCTGGGAGCCCGACGACCCCAGGATCGAGGACCTCGCCACCGCAGTGGCCGAGCACTATCTCGCCAACCCCGATCACCTCGAGATCGTGACCGGGCTACAAGCCGGCACCGAGGCCGCGACACGCTACAAATTGATCCGGCACCACGGTGAAGAGCCGGAATCGACCGCGGCTCGGATGTCAACGCTCGTCGAAACGAAACTGCGTGCCGCGGGTGTACGGATTCCCGGACAGAACTCTCGGTGAGGCGCTGCCACCCTCAGATCTGATGCACCCACGCCACGAAGAACAGCCCGCCCGCCGCCGCGAGCACCACCACGATCGGAATCGCCCACCACGAGCGATCACCGCCCAGAACAGTCAGGATCACCCGCAGCTGCAACCGGCCGAACAGGGCGATCGAGCCGACGAACACCGGCGCGATCAGCACGCCCAGCGCCGCGTGCACCGCCCACGCTCCCGCCAAGGTGGGTCCGCCCCAGGAGTTCTCGTACCCATCGGCGGCGACCAGCGGATAAGCCAGACCGCGCACCAGAACCAGCACGCTGAGCATCGCGAGGAACCAGCCGAGTAGCCCGAGTCCCCCCGACAGCACCGAGTGGATCAGGCAGCGTCCCAGCGAAACATGGCGGGCGCCGACCGGTTCGCGCAGGAGCAGGCGCGGCACCCGCAGCCGGGTCCGTACCCGCGTGAATGCCAGTGGCAGTGCCAGCAGTTCATAGAACGCCGACCGTGCCACCGCGCCGATCACCGCAGCGACCCGGCCGCTGCTAGGTCGTCGAACAGCAACTGGTCGACCGGGGGGACCAGATCGCGGTCGCCGAACCCGAACCAGGCCAGCGCCTCGATTTCACTGCTGGCCGTGAGCACCCCGCGGTAGTCGGCGGTGTAGCACGCCATCCGGACCACAGTGTCGTGCCCGTCGGCGACCGCGGCCTCGTAGGTGCCGACGTGGACGGCGCTGTCCGGTGTGAGTTCGACGGTCAGTTCCTCGGCGACCTCACGGACCAGGGTCTGCAGGTCGGTCTCGGCGCCTTCGCGTTTGCCGCCGGGAATGAAGAACACGTCCTTGCCGCGTGGACGGGCGCACAGGATGCGACCGTTCTCGATCAGCACCCAGGCCACCGTATCGATGAGCTGCTGTCGCGCAGGTTCCACCACGGCCCGCAGCTTAACCGGGATCGGTGCGACAGTGTTGCTCAGCGTCTGGCACACAGCCGGTGGGAATGCGGTGCGATGTCTGGCGCAGGCGGCGGTCAGTGCCCGGGCAGCACGCACACGGTGTCCAGCCCGAGGACACGATTGAGGCGTCCGAACGCCAGCCAGGAACCGATGCTCATGCTCAGCTCCACCACTTCGGCCTGGGAGTACTCGGCGAACATCCTGACCCAGAATTCGTCGTCGAGGCCGTGATGGTCGGTGGCATAGCGCTCGGCGTATTCGGCGGCCAGCCGGGTGCGTTCGTCGAACTGGTCGGTGTCACGCCAGTGCGTGACCGCCTCGGGGAATTCCGCCTCGACCTTCTGCCCGTCGCGTTCGGTGCGCCAGTCCTGACAGAACAGACACCCGTTGATCTGGGCGATCCGCAGCCGGGCCGCTTCGAATTCACGCAGGCCGAGGGTGGAGTGCTCGTAGACCGACAGCGAGAACGCCGCCGCGGCGACGCCGATGCCGGGCACCATCTCGCCCCACACGTAACCGATGGGATCTTTGCCCTCGGGAATATCGATGATCATCGTGGTGTCCTTCCGAGTTTGCCGACCGCGGCACGCAGCGGCACATCGAGTGCGTCATAGAGACCGGGCGGCGCCTCGTCCAACCAGTCGATGGCATTGACCAAACGTCCTACCGCCGTGGCGTTTCCGCCCGCCGCGCGATTGCCGCCCTCGTCGGTCGCTTCCACGCTGACCCCGATGCGCGGCGAGCCCTCGATGATCACCCGGTGGGCGCCGTCACCGTCGGGTGGTGTCGGCCAGTCCGGTGCGCAGCTGGGATGAATGCGGGTGACATGCTCGATCACGATGCGCGCCTGCCCGTCGATGATGCCCTGCACCTCGAACCGCACCGCGCCCTGCGTGCCCGCGTCGAAGGCTCCCATCCGGGTGGTCTGCACCGTCTCGTCGAGGGCGCGCCGGTCGACGGTTTCGCGGATCTCGTCGAGTTCGACACCCAATGCCCTGGCCATCAGCCGAATCTGGCCGCCCCACACCATCGTCGGCACGCTCGCCATCAGCATCGGCGGTTGGTAGTCCATCGGCTGTCCCATGCCGACGAGATAGCGCACCGAGTCGGGTTGGTCGTAGGTGGAGTAGTCGAAGATCTCTTGGCAACGCACCACGTCGACGGTGGCGGCGAGCCCGCTGATCAACAGTGGCAGCACATCGTTGCCCCAGCCGGGATCCACGCCGGAGACGAACAGTGAACCACCGCCCGCGGCAATGGCTTCCAGCACCGGTTCGCGCATTTCGGCCGGTGCGTTGCGCGGGTCGTAGAGGGCGTAGAGCGCGGGGGTGACGACGACAGCCCCGGCACGGATGGCTCGCACGATGTCGGCGAGCGCTTCATCGGGCCGGATCTCTCCGGAAGCCGCGTACACCACCGCCCGCGGACCGGTCGCGAGGAGCGCGTCGATGTCGTCGCTGGCGGCCACCCCCAATTCGGTGTCGAGGCCCGCGAGCGTGCCCGCGTCTCGGCCGACCTTGTCGGGGTTGTGCACGAGCACCCCGGTGAGAACGAGCGCCGGATGGGCAGCCACGGCACGGATGGCCGCGCGGCCGACATTTCCCGTGCCCCAGACGATCGTGGGGATCATCGAGCCACCGTAGCAAGCGCTTGGTTCGGTGTCCGGAGTATCCGAAATCTCAGCCCACGCGCAGGCCGAGCCCGCGTGCGCCGGTCGCCTCGGCGAACCGCTTCACCGCTGCGGACAGCGTGCGCTTCGGGATTGTGCGCCCGTCGAACAGCGACACCACGAGCTCGTCGTCGACCTGTTCCCAGGTGCCCGCGATCCGGCCGTCCAGCAGCACCAGCGGGGAAATCCAGCCCGCCGTCCTGCTCACCTTCGACCGCTGCTCGGCGGGCAGGAGCACGGTGTCGCCGGTGCCGGGCCCCAACACGTACTGGTCGAACGGGCCGAGCAGATGGACGCCGCCGTCGAGGGTCGCCGTGGCGAGATCGTCGGCGAACTCGCTCGGAATCCAACCGATCCGACCCTCGACGTCGACCTCGGTCAGTGCCTCGCCCATGGCCGCGAACCAGCCACGCACCACGGTCTTGCGCACGCTGTTGCGACTGAGCCACGCGTCGAATGCCTCCGGCGTCGCGGGACCGTACGCGCCGAGATAGGCGCTGATCAGAGTCGGTGCGGCACTCTCGGGTTCGGGTAAGCCCTTCCATCCGGGAGTCAGGCCGGCCGGTGCGGTGAAGGTGACCTTGCTGCCGCGGGCGGGACCGTGGCACAGCGCGCCCTGCCAGGCCAACGGCTTGAGCACCGCACCCCACCCGGAGCGCAACTGCTCGCCGAGATGGGCGAAGCCGGGTTCGGCGAGCACCGCCTCGACCAGTTCGTCACGGGTCAGGACCTGATCGACCAGGACACCGGACACCACCTCCACCAGGGCGGCCACCTGCTCAGGGGTCGCACCGAAAGTCTTCTGCCACGACGGTTTCTCCCACGTGCGAGCCGAGCCGATCAGCGACAGCGCCGCCGCTGCCTGCTCGGGCACCATCGCGTGCAGCGTGCCGCGCATCGCCCAGGTCTTCATCAGCGTGCCCACACCCAATGCCTCGCCGACACCGAGTGCGCGGGCATCCGAACTTCGCACCGCGACAGCCGTTTCCGCCGCCGACGCCACCTGCGCCTGCACCCCGGCCAACCTGGCCGCGACATCCTCCGCCGAGCCCCCGGTCGGTGCCGCGACGTACTGACGACCCAGCCGCCAGGCGAACACCTGATCCCATCCGACACTCAGCATGCGTCCCCGTCCCCGTGACCGATCCCGTTGGCTCTGCTCATCAGATCAGATCACTCCGACACGGTCGGGCTAGCTCGCCTCACTGCGGCGGGTGGCGACGCGGCGCAAGGCCGCGCGTAATCCCGCGAACTCGTCCTCGCTGATCCGGTCGACGAAGAAATTGAGAACCAGGTCGGACCGACCGCCGACACCGAGCGCCTCGTGCATGAGCCGGGCGCTGTATTCCTCGCGGGTCACCGTCGGCCAGTACCGGTACGCGCGCCCCTCGCGCTCCCTGGCCAGCCAGCCTTTGCGGTGCAGATTGTCCATGGTCGACATCACGGTGGTGTAGGCGATGTCGCGCTCGGTCGCGAGTTCGTCGAACAGTTCGCGCACCGTGGTCGTGTCCACATCGCGATCCCACAGCCGATCCATCAGCACTGCCTCGAGATCCCCGAAACCACGCACCGCCGACCGACTCCTTCACCTTGCCCGAACCGGCTTCACAGTACCGGCACGCCATCGGTGAGAGTTGCGAGCATGGCAATGGCAAGGAGGGAAAACCACTCCTTGCCACCTCTAATCTATAGCGCACCCCGGGGCTTGCGGCAAGGCCCCGGTCGTGCTGCACAATCTCTCGGCGAGCCCGCAACCTGCGGATATCCGGTCGAAGGGGAGTATTCGATGATCGACGTGATCGTGGCAGGCGGTGGACCGACCGGCATGATGCTGGCCGCCGAGTTGAGGCTGCATGCGGTGCGGGTGGTGCTACTGGAAAAGGATGTCGAGCCGACGAAGATCGTTCGCTCGCTCGGTCTGCACGCGCGCAGTATCGAAATCATGGACCAGCGCGGCCTGCTCGACCGGTTTCTCGCGCTCGGGCGCAAGCATCCCGTCGGCGGCTTCTTCGCCGGCATCCCCAAACCCGCACCCGAACGACTCGACACCGCCCATCCGTTCGTGCTCGGCATCCCACAACCTCTCACCGACCAGCTGCTCAGCGAGCACGCCACCGAGCTCGGGGTCGAGATCCGGCGTGGCAGCGAAGTGGTCGGCCTCGGTCAGCACGACGACGCGGTCACGGTCGAACTGGCCGACGGCACACAGCTGCGGGCGCGCTACCTCGTCGGTTGCGACGGCGGCCGCAGCACCGTGCGCAGGCTGCTCGGCGTCGCGTTTCCCGGTGAGCCGAGCCGGGTCGAGACACTGCTCGGCGAAATGGAACTGACCGCGTCACCGGAAACGATCACCGAGGTGATGGCCGAAGTCCGCAAGACCCAGTTGCGCTTCGGCGCGATGCCGCTGGGCGGCGGGGTCTACCGCGTGGTCGCCCCCGCCGACGGCGTCGCCGAGGACCGTACGACCGCACCCACCTTCGACGAATTCACACAGCAGCTCGTCGCCACCGCCGGTACCGACTTCGGGGTGCATTCACCGCGGTGGCTGTCGCGGTTCGGCGACGGCACCCGCCAGGCCGAGCACTACCGCGTCGGCCGGGTGCTGCTGGCGGGCGACGCGGCCCACATCCACCCGCCCGCCGGTGGACAGGGCCTCAACCTCGGCGTCCAGGACGCGTTCAACCTCGGCTGGAAACTGGCCGCGCAGATCAACGGATGGGCGCCACCGGGCCTGCTCGACACCTACGAGACCGAACGTCACCCGGTGGCCGCCGACGTGCTCGACAACACCCGCGCCCAGATGGAGCTGATGTCGCTGGACCCTGGTCCGCAGGCGGTGCGCAGGCTGGTGTCGCGACTGATGGACTTCGACGACGTGAGTCGCTATCTCACCGAGAAGATCATCGCCATCGGCATCCGCTACGACTTCGGCGAGGGCGATCCCCTGCTCGGTCGGCGACTGCGCGACATTGCCTTGAAACGCGGTCGCCTCTACGCGCAGATGCACGCGGGTCGCGGGCTGCTGCTCGACCAGACCGGGCGCCTGTCGGTGCGGGGATGGGCGGACCGCGTCGACCACATCGTCGATGTCAGCGAAGAACTCGACGCCCCCGCGGTACTGCTTCGCCCGGACGGGCATGTGGCGTGGGTCGGGGACGACCAACAGGACCTGCTCGCCCACCTGCCGGTCTGGTTCGGCAGGGCGAACCGGGGAAGTTCCTGACCACCAGCGCGCGTCGACATGGTTGCGCCGACTCGCTGTCGCCCGGAATCATCGGCGTATGAGGTTGGCAGGGGTGGCCCGATGACCGAGCTCGACACGTTCACCACCTTCCGGCCACTGCTGTTCACGATCGCCTACGAAATCCTGGGCTGCGCCGCCGATGCCGAAGACGTGCTGCAGGACAGCTATCTTCGCTGGCGCGAAGCGACGGAGGTGACGCATCCGCGCGCGTACCTGGTGCAGATCGTCACCCGTCAGGCGATCAACCATCTCCGCTCGGTCCGGCGGCGCCGCGAGGACTACGTCGGCACCTGGCTGCCCGAACCGATCCGCACCACGCCCGATGCCGGCCACGACGTGTTGCTGGCGGAGTCGGTGTCGATGGCGATGTTGCTCGTGCTGGAAACCCTCGGCCCCACCGAGCGGGCGGTGTTCGTCCTGTCGGAAGTGTTCGGGCACAGCCACCGCGAGATCGCGGACATGATCGACAAATCCGACACCGCCGTGCGGCAGATCGCCCACCGGGCCCGCGCGCACGTCGCGGCTCGGCGCCGACGCTTCCGACCCGACTCCGACACCAGCCGGGCGGTGATCGGCCGTTTCCTGCTCGCCGCCCACACCGGCGATGTCGGCGCCCTCCTGGCGGTGCTCGCGCCCGACGTCGTCGAGATCTCCGATGGCGGCGGCCGCGTCTCCGCCGCACGCCGCCCGATCGTCGGCGCCGAGTCCGTCGCGCGGTTCATGATCGGGCTGGCACAGAACTCGATGGCGGGCGCGACTGTCGAATTCGGCAGTTTCAACGCCCAACCCGCGGTGCTCGTCCGGTCGAGGAACGGCGACCTGGACACGGTGCTGGTGGTCGAGATGATCGACGACCTCATCACCGGCCTCTACGCGGTCCGCAATCCCGACAAACTGCAGACGATCGATGTCATCCGGTCCCTCGACATCTCCGCTGACCTGCCCTGATCGCGTGCTGTGACCGAGAACACCCCGCGGGCGTGTCACGCTGGGACCCCGAGCGGTGTCTTCGAGAGTGTCCAGCAATTGCAGCGGAACGAAAGGACCATCCCCATGAAGGTCATCCTCGTGTGCAAGTCGGTGTCGCACGGCAACACCCAGCGCGTCGCCGAGGCCATGAACCAGGTGCTCGGCGGCCGGGTCCTCGCCCCCGCCGACATCGACCCGGCCGAGCTCGCCGACTGCGACCTCGTCGGCTTCGGTTCGGGTATCTACACCATGGCTTTCCACCCGGAACTGCGCCGATTCATCGACGCGCTGCCGACCGGGCACCAGGGCAAGGCGTTCGTCTTCCGCACCAGCGGATTCCCGGAAACACCGATTCGCCGCTATGTCAGCACCTTGACCCGCGACATCGAGCGCAAGGGCTTCGACGTGATCGACGCCTTCGACTGCCGCGGCTTGGACACCGTGCTACCGCTGCGCCTGGTCGGCGGCATCCATAAAGGCCACCCCGACGCCGCAGACCTCACCGCCGCCCGCGCGTTCGCCGAAAATTTGCGCGCCAGGATTACCGCCGCACCTTGAGCGACCGAACTCGTCGTACCCCGATTGTCGTACCCCGATGCGAACATATGTTCGTGTCCGATTCCGCCGCCCGTCCCCCGCGTATCCAGTCCCGCGCCGAAGCCTCGATCCTGCACGCCGACCTCGACTCGTTCTACGCCTCGGTCGAACAGCGTGATCAGCCGTGGCTGCGTGGCAAACCGGTCATCGTGGGCGGCGGGGTGGTGCTGGCGGCCAGTTACGAAGCCAAGGCGTTCGGTATCCGCACTCCCATGAACGCGGGGCAGGCGCTGCGGTTGTGTCCGCACGCGATCGCCGTGCCGCCGCGGATGTCGGCCTATGCCGAGGCGAGCAAGGCGGTTTTCGCGGTCTTCCGCGACACCACTCCCGTGGTGGAGGGGATCTCGATCGACGAGGCGTTCCTCGACGTCAGTGGGTTACGCCGGATCAGCGGGGAGCCGATCGAGATCGGGCACCGCTTGCGCGCGCAGGTCGCCGCGCAGGTCGGCCTGCCCATCTCGGTGGGCATCGCGCGCAACAAGTTCCTCGCCAAAGTCGCCTCCGCCGTTGCCAAGCCCGATGGATTACGCCTCGTCGAACCCGGCAAAGAACTCGACTTCCTGCACCCGCTGCCGGTGGAGCGATTATGGGGCGTCGGCAAAGTCACGTCGGCGACCCTGCACGCCAACGGCATCACCCGCATCGGCCAGCTCGCCGAACTCGGCGAACCGCATCTGCGCGCGATCCTCGGTCCCGCGGCGGCCCGTCACCTGTTCGCCCTGTCCTGGGCGCGCGATCCACGCCGCGTGGAAACCGGCAAACGACGCCGCTCGATCGGCGCACAACGCGCCCTCGGCCGCCGCCCCCGCGAGCCCGAAGAGATCGCCGCCTACCTCGACGGCCTCACCGACCGACTCGGCCGCCGCCTGCGCGCCGCCGACCGCGTCTGCCGGACAGTGGTGCTGCGCTTACGTTTCGACGACTTCACCAGGGCCACCCGCTCGCACACCCTCGTCGAAGCCACCGATTCCTCCACCGCGATCCGCCATGCCGCTCGCCTGCTCCTGCACACCGCCCAACCCCTGATCATCGAACGCGGCATCACCCTGATCGGTCTCTCGCTGACCAACCTCGACGACGCCGACACCATGCAACTCACCCTGCCACTCGAGGCGCGCGCCGAGAACACCCTCGACGCCACCCTCGACGACTTGCGCCGCCGCTTCGGCTCCACGGCCGTCACCCGCGCCGCACTTCTGCGCAGCGGCGAAGGCATTTCGGTCCCGATGTTGCCCGACTGACCCCGAATTCGCGCTCGAGCCCACGGTGCGGCATCCTGACTGCCCGGGGGCTTCGGCGACAGCTGTCCTCCGACCATCGATTCCCGAAGAGGACAACCGCGATGCATTACGCCGTCATCGGCTTCTTGACCCTTGCCCTGTGGGTGTACTGCCTGGTCGACATCATCACCAGCCCCGACGCGGGCATCCGGCACCTTCCGAAGATGGGCTGGATCATCGTCGTCGTTCTCGTTCCCACGATCGGCGCGCTGCTGTGGTTGTTCGCGGGCAGGCCGCTCGGGGAGTCGCGTCCCGCGTCGAACACCTCTTTCGGCGAATACGACCGTCCAGGCCGCCGGGTGGCGTCGAATCCCGACGACGACGAGGCCTTCCTGCGCGGCCTGCGCGAGCGTGCCGAACAACAACGTCGCGAAGCCCGCAGGCAACAGGAAGAACGCGACCAGGACCCGGTCTGATCACCCGAAAAGCGCTGGGCCGGTCGCGGATCTAGGTGCGCTGGTCGTGCCTGGCCGCCCGGAACAGCGACCTCGTCCCGAACAGTGAACTGTCGAACCGCTTGCCCGCGTCCGGTTCCCGGTGATAGCGCTCGATACGCAGCACCTCGTTGCGGGAACCGAAGATGAACGGCACCCGCTGATGTACTTCGGCTGGGGGAACCTCCATCATCCGCTCGTGCCCGGTGGTCGCCGCCCCACCCGCCTGCTCGACGATGAACGCGATCGGATTCGCCCCGTACAGCAGCGAAACACGGCCCGGCAGCGCGGGATTGCGGGTATCGCGCGGGTACAGATACAGCCCGCCCCTGGTCAGGATGTGGAACGTGTCGGCCACCAGCGACGCCACCCACCGCATATTGAAATCGCGTCCGCGCGGGCCCTCCACACCTTCCAGACACTCGAGCACATACCTGCGCACCGGCCGCTCCCAGAACCGCTCATTGGCGGCATTGATCGCGAATCCCGAAGTGTCCTGCGGGATTCGCATCTGCGGGTGGGTCAACACGAACGCCCCGATCTCCCGATCGAGGGTGAACCCGTCGACCCCACTGCCGGTGGTGAGCACCAGCATGGTCGCGGGCCCGTACAGCGTGAACCCCGCGCACACCTGCTCCACACCCGATTGCAGGAAGTCGGCCTCAGCAGGTTCGGCGTCGCCGGAGACCACCGCGTCCGGCGCCCGCAGAATGCTGAAAATCGAACCGACCGGCAGATTCACGTCTATGTTGCTCGACCCGTCCAACGCGTCATAGGCCAGCAGATACTTTCCCCGCCGCTGAGCAGCGGGCAACACCGTCGCGTGCTGCTCGGACAACAGCCCCGATAAATGCCCGGACCACTGCGTCTGCCCCACCATGATTTCGTCGGTCAGCACATCGAGCCGCCCACTCACCGAGGACTCGTCGTCGACCCCCGACCCGATGATCGCCCCACGCGTCACCTGATTGGCAATGATCTTCGCCGCCGTAGCCACCACATTGACCAGCGCGGAGAATTCCCCCGACGAACCGGGATGCCGATGTTCTTCCTCGATCGTGTAGCGAGTAAGCGTTTTCAGCCCATTCGGCATTCGGCAACAACCCCTTGTGAAATCCGGTGTGTCCCTTGCCCTTTCCAGAATGGCTCACAGCCCGCCCACAATCAATGTGAACTCTCCCGACACCACCCGCGATCCCATCCCGCACAAGTCGCTGTACCTCGATCAGCCTTCATGCTTGACCTTGCCCCTGGGGGCAGCGTTTACATTCGCTGCATGAGGATCGGAGAGCTTGCGCGGCTGGCTCAGCTCAGCCCCAAGGCCATCAGGCGGTACGAGGCTCTGGGGCTGGTCGCGCCGGAACGCCACCCCAACGGCTTCCGTGAATACGACGACCACACCGTCCGACTGGTGCAGGAAATCCGATCCCTGAATCGCCTGGGAATCCCGGTGGAGGAAACACGACCCTTCCTGGACTGCCTGGCCACCGGCAGCGAACACGTAGACGACTGCCCCGCCTCACTGGCCGAATACCAGCGCACCATCGACGCGCTGAACACCGAAATCGAAGCACTCACCGCCCGCAGAGACGCCCTCGCCGATCGCCTCCGCGACGCCGCCCACCGCCACACAACCACTCGAATGCTCCCGTGGCCGGAGGCGGTCTTTGCGCGGCAGCCTCCATCGGGCCGCGACGGGACGATCGACGGCCACGTCGAACAACCACACGACCACCCCACCGAACCGAAGGAATCATGATGACTCAGAGTTCTGCGATCGCCGACACCGTCGCGGTCACCGATGAAACATTCGACCGCGACGTTCTCGCCCACCCCGGCCTCGTGCTCGTGGATGTCTGGGCCACGTGGTGCCCGTCGTGCAAGATGATCGCGCCGGTGCTGGCCGAGGTCGCCCGCGAACGCGCGGACACCCTCACCGTTCGCACTCTCAACGCCGACGAGAACCCGCTCACCGCGCGCAACTACCAAGTCATGGCGGCGCCGACGCTGCTGCTCTTCCGCGACGGCCAACTGCTGCGCACCCTCGTCGGGGCACGATCCAAGGCTCGGCTCCTCACCGAGTTGGACGACGCAGTGAGCCGCTGATCCAGGTAGACGACTGTCGGCGCCGTCGGTACGGTCGTCGCCAGGCGCGGTCGCTGCCTGGGGACAGTCGAATGAAGGGGTGGGACATGGCAACTGCGGTGAAGCTGGCGGGGGATGCGCTCGAATTGCCAGGCGGTGTCCGGGTGACGTTCGTGCGGACCTTGCGACTGCCGGAGACCGGCACCTATCCGTTGCCGCCCGGCCTCGGCACCTTCCCACTGCGACGGGTCGCCGACTACCCCGACACTGTGCCCGAGGAATGGCGCGAACGCGGTGGGGTGATGTTGCCGGTCTACCAGCGCGAAGCCATGTGGTTGCGCTTCTCCGCTCCTGCGCCGACCGCGCTGAAGGTCGCCGTCGGCAAAGTCTGCGCGGTCTCGGGTAAGCCGTGGAGCGACACGCTCTCGAAGGATCCGCAGAACTACCTCGCGTTGCCCGAACAGCCGTGGCTGGACGGAATCAATTCGGGACAGGGGACCGTCCGCCAGTTCGTCGCGGTGCCGATGGGTCTCGGCGCGACCGTCGAAGGTCAGGTCACCGGCACTGAACAGTGGGGTGGCGTGCAGTTGTCGGTACACGGGCTGACCGACGCCGCGCGAGAAGTGTGGGAGCAGCAGGAGCGCGCACGGCAGCAGCGCTTGCGAGCCGCACCGGCCCCGGTCGCCCAACCGCCGTGGGCGTCGTCAGCCGCCTACGGCGCAGCGCCCTATGGTGGGCCGATGCCCGTCAGCGCGCCCGGCGCTCCTCCGGCGCCGGCAGGTCTGCCCATGGCCAGGAAGATGGGCCTGGGCGCCGGTGGCACGATGCGCCAGGAGATCTACGCCGACATCCGCCCCGTCGACGACTACCGCCCCGACGCCGACGGCAGGGTTTTCGTCCATCTCGCCTCTGCCGCCGAATGGCAGCAGATCACCGGCGAACCCGCGCCCCCGACCCCGATCACCGCCCAGGCGTATGCCGCGAACGGCCTGCCGTGGTTCGACTACTACGCCGCCGACGCCGACGACCTACCACCCTCGACCGAGCTCGCCGACGTGAAACCGACCGGCAACTGGCTCGCCGACGAACACCCCAATCCGCCCATCGGATACGGCCTTCCGGTGATTCCACTGGGCGACAACGCCGTCGACGACGGCAACTGGTAGCGCCGCACCCCGACCCCGCGCCTCGCGCGAAACCCCTCGATCATTGTCGGTGGCGTGTGCCACGATCTCGCCCATGACCGAACCCGCACACCTGCTCGCCGAGCATCGCCTGGAGCTGGCGCTCGACTACGGCCAGTTCACCCTGCACGGCGGGGAGGGTGAGGAAGACGTCGAGCTCGCGTTGCTGGACGCCGCGCTGGCGGACAGACCGGCGGCGGGAGACGGGCACACCGTCGTGGTGCTCAGCCCACACCAGAACAACTTCGACATGCCGATCCACGTCCAGGTGTGGGATCAGCGACCGGCCGACGAGGGCGACTGGCAACAGGTCAGCGAAGCCCGACTACACATCGGCGAGCACGGACTGAACATCAGTTCACCCATCGACGGCTGGGCCGACGCACCGGTGCCGCGCGGCGACTACACCGCCGAGATCGCCGGAACGGGTTTCGTCAACTACGGCTGGCCCGGCGACACCACCCCTGGCGACCGCTGGCGAATCCGGCTGTGGCCCGACGACGGCACTGCGCTTCGGCCGGCCCAACAGTGGGACATGCCCGGCTACGGAATCCCCGCGAACAGCGAACCACCACCGCCGGAGCCTGCCCCGAATCTGCCCGAGCCCGAATCGAACTGGCAGAAGGAACTCCGCACCGAGGCCGAAGCCAGAGACCGGGCAGCATGGGGTGGCGACCCGATTGCAGCTTTTGCCGATACCTATAACGGACGCGAACTCGCGGGCTACGACCGCGTCCTGGCGGAGTCGATCGCGGCCATGAACGCCACCCAACTGCGCCGACTGGCGCAGTACTGCGCCCAGAGCGCCTACGACATGGCAGGTCTCAGCGATCGTCCCTGGGTGCGCCCAGCGCTGGACGCGCTTCGATCCGGCGCACCCCTGCCCGAACCCTTCCACGACAACAGCGCCGCGTTCGCACGGCTCGACCGAGACCAGTACGGACCCGACGAGGCATGCTTCGAGAGCAGCGTCGTGTGGGAGATATCCGCGGACCCCGCCCCGAAGTCGAACCCGTACGACCACGGTGAGATCAGTCGCCCACACTTCGCGCTCAACACGGTCTTTCACGCGCGACATGCCGATCCGCTACAGGGCGCGCTCTCCGCGCTCAACGAAGCCGCGAGCACCTACGGCGCACACGTCGAGAGCTTGTTCACCGGGATCCGTCGCGAGTTCGAGCTACCCCCGCGACGGTCGTGAGCGCAGACCCGGCCAGGCGCTGATCGCCGCCTATACCACTGCGCGACTGGTCGATCCGACGAACCTGCCACGGTGGCGCCACCCCCGGACGTACGATCCGAGCGTGGCCGAATCCAATGGTTCCACCCCTCTGCGTGTGCTGGTCTACAGCAACGATGCCGATACCCGCCAACAGGTGATCCTGGCGCTTGGTCGCAGGCCGCGCGCCGATCTACCCGAGCTCGACTTCTTCGAGGTCGCCACCGCGCCGGTGGTCATCGAGCAGATGGATGCGGGTGGGATCGATCTGGCCATCCTCGACGGTGAATCCGCCCCGACCGGCGGCCTCGGCATCGCCAAGCAACTCAAGGACGAGATCGATCAGTGCCCGCCGGTGGTCGTGCTCACCGGTCGCCCCGATGACGCCTGGCTGGCCAACTGGTCGCGTGCCGAGGCCGCCGTCTCGCACCCGATCGACGCCATGCAGCTCACCAACGCGGTCGCGGCGGTCCTGCTCGCCCGCTGACCGGTAGCGGCTGGACATCGTCCCGCACCGTCGGATAGTTCGCTTCGCACCTTTCCGCCTATCACCACTGGTAACGCCAGCGGTTCGCTGCCGCATGCCCGTAGGCGATTACCCCCGTATCGCTCATGAATCGCGGTACCGATATCGATCAAACCCCGCCCCGGAAACGTGCGGCGGAGCCGCGAAACGGCGGTACTCTGTGCTCTAGCTCACACGAGCACGGGCACTTGTATAACGCTCCGCCATCGCTGCACAGCCTTGCGCGAGCCCCCGTTCGGCGGACAACGTTGTCGGCCCCGTCTCGCCGAAAGCTGCCGTCCGCGGCCGGGCCACACGGCTCGGCCTGCTCCAGCGAGGAGGGGAAGTGCAGTCGTGAACATCGAGGTGCCCGCACTCGTACTCGGCGCCATCGCCGCGGCGTTCGCGGTGTTCTCCGTCATCATGGCGTCGCTGATCGGCCCGAAACGCTACAACCGGGCCAAACTCGAACCCTATGAATGCGGCATCGAGCCGACCCCGCACGCCATCGCCGGTGGACCGGGAAATGCAGCAGGACAGCGCTTTCCGGTGAAGTACTACCTGACGGCGATGCTGTTCATCATCTTCGACATCGAGATCGTGTTCCTCTACCCGTGGGCAGTGCATTTCGACACGCTCGGGCTGTTCGGTCTCGCCGCGATGGCGCTGTTCATCGTCAATGTGTCAGTCGCCTACGCCTACGAGTGGCGTCGCGGCGGCCTCAGCTGGGAATGAGTGGGAAATAATGGGTCTCGAAGAGAAACTGCCCAGCGGGTTCCTGCTGAGCACGGTCGAAGATTTCGCCGGCTACCTGCGTAAGGGCTCGGTCTGGCCCGCGACTTTCGGGTTGGCGTGCTGCGCGATCGAGATGATGGCCACCGGTGCCGGACGATTCGATATCGCCCGCTTCGGCATGGAAGCGTTCCGCGCCTCACCGCGCCAGGCCGACCTGATGATCGTGGCGGGCCGGGTGAGCCAGAAGATGGCGCCGGTGCTGCGGCAGGTCTACGACCAGATGACCGAACCGAAATGGGTGCTGGCCATGGGGGTCTGCGCGTCCTCGGGTGGCATGTTCAACAACTACGCCATCGTGCAGGGTGTCGACCACATCGTCCCGGTCGACATCTACCTGCCCGGCTGCCCGCCGCGCCCGGAGATGCTGCTCAACGCGATCCTGGCGTTGCACGCGAAAATCGCCGAGATGCCGATGGGCGTCAACCGCGAGGAAGCGATCCGCGCCGCCGAAGCGGCCGCGCTGGCCAGCACGCCGACCATCCGGATGGAGGGGCTGCTGCGATGACCTTCGATTCCCCCGACCACACCGACAACCCCGCGGGACAAGAAGTTCCGGAGGAATCACCCGCACAGCCGCAACCGAAACCGGCCGAGGACGAGGTGATCGGTACCCGCCGCGGCATGTTCGGCGTCACCGGCACCGGTGATACCTCCGGTTACGGCGGTCTGGTCACCCCGGTCGCGTTGCCCGCGGGCACCCCGCCCCCGTACGGCGGTTGGTTCGACGCTTTCGTCGGCACGTTGCGCGCCGCACTCGTGGGACGAGTCATCGCCTTCGACACCGTGATCGAGAAGATCGTGGTGTTCCGCGACGAACTCACCCTGCACGTGAAGCGTGAACATCTCCTCGCCGTCGCGAGCACGCTGCGCGACGACAGCACTTTGCGATTCGAGCTCTGCCTCGGTGTCAACGGCGTGCACTACCCCGACGACGAAGGCCGCGAACTGCACGCGGTCTATCACTTGAAGTCGATCACCCACGGTCGGCGTGTACGCGTGGAAGTGTCGGCGCCCGATGCCGATCCGCACATTCCGTCGCTGTTCTCGGTCTATCCGACGAACGACTGGCACGAACGCGAAACCTACGACTTCTTCGGCATCGTCTTCGACGGGCACCCCTCCCTGACCCGCATCACCATGCCCGACGACTGGCGCGGCCATCCGCAGCGCAAGGACTACCCGCTCGGCGGGATCCCGGTGGAGTACAAGGGCGCGCGCATACCGCCGCCCGACGAGCGGAGGACCTACAGCTGATGACCGACACCGACTTCCGCCGCGACGAAACACCAGTAGTGACCGTCGCAGGCCAGGACTGGGACCAGGTCAGCGAAGTGATCGACGGCGGCGCCGAAGAACGCATCGTGGTGAACATGGGCCCACAGCACCCGTCCACGCACGGGGTGCTGCGCCTGATCCTCGAGATCGAAGGCGAAACCGTCACCGAGGCCCGCTGCGGCATCGGCTACCTGCACACCGGTATCGAGAAGAACCTGGAATTCCGCAACTGGACCCAGGGCGTCACGTTCGTGACCCGGATGGACTACCTGTCCCCGTTCTTCAACGAAACCGCCTACTGCCTCGGCGTGGAGAAACTCCTCGACATCACCGAGCAGATCCCCGAACGCGCCACTGTGGTGCGGGTGCTGCTGATGGAGCTCAACCGCATCTCCTCGCACCTGGTGGCGCTGGCGACCGGCGGCATGGAACTGGGCGCGCTCACCCCGATGCTGTTCGGCTTCCGGGAACGCGAGCTCATCCTCGACGTCTTCGAAACCATCACCGGCCTGCGGATGAACCACGCCTACATCCGCCCAGGCGGGCTGGCCCAGGATCTGCCCGACGACGGCGTCACCAAAGTCCGCGAACTCCTCGACCTGCTGCCCGGTCGGCTCCGCGATATGGAGCACCTGCTCAGCGCCAACCCGATCTGGAAGAAGCGCACCCAGGACATCGGCTACCTCGACCTCACCGGCTGCATGGCCCTCGGCATCACCGGCCCCGTCCTGCGCGCGACCGGGCTGCCACACGACCTGCGCAAATCGGATCCGTACTGCGGCTACGAGAACTACGAATTCGACATTCCGACCACCACCGGCTGCGACTGCTACGGCCGCTACATCATCCGGGTCGCCGAGATGACCGAGTCGATCAAGATCGTCGAACAGTGCCTGGACAAGTTGCGGCCCGGCCCGGTGATGATCGACGACAAGAAGATCGCCTGGCCCGCCGACCTGGAACTGGGCCCCGACGGTCTCGGTAACTCGCCCAAGCACATCGGCAAGATCATGGGCACCTCCATGGAATCGCTGATCCACCACTTCAAGCTCGTCACCGAAGGCATCAGAGTGCCTGCGGGACAGGTGTATACAGCGGTCGAGTCCCCTCGCGGGGAACTGGGTGTGCACATGGTCAGCGACGGCAGCACCCAGCCCTACCGGGTGCACTACCGCGACCCCTCGTTCACCAACCTGCAAGCGGTGGCAGCGATGTGCGAGGGCGGCATGGTCGCCGACGTCATCGCCTCCGTCGCCAGCATCGACCCCGTCATGGGCGGAGTAGACCGATGAATGCCGCACTCCCTTCGTGCCCTGACCTCTCACTGGGCGGAGTAGACCGATGAGCACTGAAAACCCCACCAGCACACCGATTCTCCTGAGCCTCAGCACCCGTCCCGAACCGTATTCGCCGCATGTGCGCGAACGTCTCGAACTGGACGCGAAGGAGATCATCACCCGCTATCCGCACCCCCGCTCCGCACTCCTTCCCCTGCTGCACCTGGTGCAAGCCGAGGAAGGCTACGTGACCGGCACCGGCATCGACTTCTGCGCCGATCACTTGAATCTCACCGGCGCCGAAGTGACCGCGGTCGCCACGTTCTATTCGATGTACCGGCGCACCCCCACCGGCGACTACCACGTCGGCGTGTGCACGAACACCCTCTGCGCGATCCTCGGCGGCGACGCCATCTACGAGGCACTGCAACAGCATCTGGATGTCAAGCACGGCGAGACGACCTCCGACGGCGCCATCACCCTCGAACACATCGAGTGCAACGCCGCCTGCGATTACGCCCCGGTCATGATGGTGAACTGGGAATTCTTCGACAACCAGACCCCCGAATCGGCACTCGCGATCACCGACGCACTACGCGCGGGCCACCAGGTCCGCCCGACCCGCGGCGCACCACTGTGCACATTCCGCGAGACCGCTCGCATTCTCGCCGGATTCCCCGACGAACGCCCCGGCGCCCTCGAAGGCGCACCGGGCGCACCCACCCTGGTAGGGCTCGAAGCTGCTGCGGCAGAAGATGACTCGGCAAGGGGACCGCGATGACCACGCTCACCCCCGTCCTCAGTGAACACTGGGCCAGCTCGCGGTCCTGGACCCTGGAAAGCTACCGCGCCACCGGCGGCTACGACGGACTCCGCGCCGCCCTGCGGATAACGCCCGACGAGGTGATCCAGACCGTCAAAGACTCGGGTCTGCGCGGTCGCGGCGGGGCGGGCTTTCCCACCGGGATGAAATGGTCGTTCATCCCACAGGGCCCCGGCCCCGACGGCACGACGAAACCGCACTACCTCGTCGTCAACGCCGACGAATCCGAACCCGGCACCTGCAAAGACATTCCGTTGATGCTGGCCACCCCGCACACCCTCATCGAAGGCATCGTGATCGCCGCGTATGCCATCCGGGCCGCGACAGCGTTCATCTATGTTCGCGGCGAAGTGGTGCCGGTGCTGCGCCGACTCCAAGCCGCCGTCGCGGAGGCCTACGCGGCGGGCCTGCTCGGCCACGACATCCTCGGCTCGGGCTTCGATCTCGACCTGATCGTGCACGCCGGTGCGGGCGCGTACATCTGCGGCGAGGAAACCGCCCTGCTCGATTCCCTCGAGGGCAGGCGCGGACAGCCCCGACTGCGTCCACCGTTCCCCGCCGTCGCGGGTCTGTACGCGTGCCCGACGGTGGTCAACAATGTCGAATCCATTGCCAGCGTGCCCTCGATCCTGCGCAACGGCACCGAATGGTTCCGCTCGATGGGCAGCGAGAAGTCACCCGGCTTCACCCTGTACTCCCTGTCGGGACATGTCGCCCGCCCCGGCCAGTACGAGGCCCCGCTCGGAATCACCCTGCGTGAGCTGCTCGACTACGCGGGCGGCGTGCGAGCCGGGCACACCCTCAAGTTCTGGACGCCCGGCGGCTCGTCGACACCGATGTTCACCGACGAACACCTCGACGTGGCCCTCGACTACGAAGGCGTCGCCGCCGCCGGATCCATGTTGGGCACCAAAGCCCTCCAGATCTTCGACGACACCACCTGCGTGGTACGCGCTGTCCTTCGCTGGACCGAGTTCTACGCCCACGAATCCTGCGGCAAGTGCACACCGTGCCGGGAAGGCACCTACTGGCTCGTGCAATTGCTGCGCCGACTCGAAGCGGGCCAAGGCACCGAAGCCGATCTGGACAAGCTCGCCGACATCGCCGACAACATCAACGGCAAATCGTTCTGCGCGCTCGGTGACGGCGCGGCCAGCCCGATCTTCTCCTCGCTGAAGTACTTCCGCGAGGAATACCTCGCGCATCAGCGACTCGGCGGCTGCCCGTTCGACCCGGCCGCCTCGACCGTGTGGGCACCAGCGAAGGAGGACCGATGACTGCCATCGCGCCAGGCAACAGCAGCGGTGTGGTGCCCACCGACATGGTGAGTGTCACCATCGACGACACCACCATCGAGGTGCCCGTCGGCACCCTGCTGATCCGTGCCGCCGAACTGATCGGCGTGCAGATCCCCCGCTTCTGCGACCACCCCTTGCTCGACCCCGTCGGCGCGTGCAGGCAGTGCCTCGTCGAAGTCGAAGGGCAGCGTAAGCCGGTCGCCTCGTGCACGATCCCCGTCACCGACGGCATGATCGTGCGCACCCAGATCAGCTCGCCGGTCGCCGAAAAGGCCCAGCGCGGGGTGATGGAGCTACTGCTCATCAACCATCCGCTGGACTGCCCGGTCTGCGACAAAGGCGGCGAGTGTCCGCTGCAGAACCAGGCGATGTCCACCGGCAGCGCCGAATCCCGCTTCGACGGGGAGAAGCGGACCTACCCGAAGCCGATCCCGCTGTCCACGGCGGTGCTGCTGGACCGGGAGCGGTGCGTATTGTGCGCACGCTGCACCCGATTCTCCCAGCAGGTCGCCGGTGACCCGTTCATCGAACTGATGGATCGTGGTGCGCTGCAACAGGTCGGCACCGCCCAGGCCGAACCACTGGACTCCTATTTCTCCGGTAACACCGTGCAGATCTGCCCCGTGGGCGCGCTCACCGGCACCTCCTACCGTTTCCGGGCCCGCCCGTTCGATCTGGTCTCCACGCCCAGCGTCTGCGAGCACTGCGCCTCCGGATGCGCGCAACGCACCGACCATCGCCGGGGAAAAGTATTGCGCCGCTTGGCCGGTGACGATCCGCAGGTCAACGAGGAATGGAACTGCGACAAGGGTCGCTGGGCCTTCGCCTACGCCACCGAACGTGACCGCCTCACCACACCGATGGTGCGCGGCTGGGACGGCGTCCTCGCCCCGGCCTCCTGGCCCGAAGCTCTCACCGCCGCCACCGCGGGCTTGAAGGCCGCGATCGGCAATGCCGGGGTACTCGTCGGCGGCCGAGTCACTGAGGAAGAGGCCTACGCGTACAGCAAGTTCGCGCGCATGGTCCTCGCTACCAATGACATCGACTTCCGCAGCCGGGTGCACTCGGACGAGGAAGAACGCTTCCTCGCCGCCCGCATCGCCGGACGCGGTGTCCAGGTCGACTTCGCGGCGCTGGACCGGGCTCCTGTCGTCCTGCTGGTCGGGTTCGAACCGGAAGAAGAATCGCCGATCGTCTACCTGCGGCTGCGCAAGGCCGCACGCACGCGCGGGCAGCGGGTGGTCTCGCTGGCGCCGTTCGCCTCCCGCGGCCTCGAACGCATGTCGGGCGCGCTCATCCAGACCCCGCCCTGCGGCGAAGCCGAGGTCATCACCTCGATCATGGCCGAGACATCGGCCGATGCCACCGAACTCATGACGCTGCTGAACAGCTCCGGCGCGGTGATCATGGCGGGCGAACGGCTCGCGGGCAGCCCCGGCGCGCTGTCGGCGGTGACCCGGCTGGCCGATGCCACCGGCGCCGCGCTGGCCTGGGTGCCGCGCCGCGCGGGCGAACGCGGCGCGCTGGAAGCGGGCGCACTGCCCGCGCTGTTGCCCGGCGGCAGGCCCGTGGTGGATCCCGCCGCGCGCCAACAGGTTCGACACCGGTGGCAGTCCGGAGAACTCCCGGTCACGGTGGGCCGCGACGCCACCGCGATCCTGTCGAGCGCCGCCCAGTTGGGCGCACTGGTGATCGGCGGTGTCGACCCGGCCGATATGCCCGACCCGGCGGCCGCGCTGGCCGCCATCGACGCGGCCCGGTTCGTCGTCAGCCTCGAAATGCGGCACAGTGCCGTCACCGAACGGGCCGACGTCGTCTTCCCCGTAGCGACCGCGATGGAGAAGTCCGGCACCTTCCACACCTGGGAAGGCCGTCCGCGCCCGTTCACCGCGGCCTCGCTCGACACCACCCGCCGCGTCGCCGCCCCCTTGTCGGACCTGCGGGTATTGCATTCACTGGCCGCGCAGATGGGCGTCTCGATCAACCTGCCCGACCCCGCCGCCGCGCGCACAGAACTCGACGCGCTCGGTCCGTGGACGGGCGAACCCATCCCGGCGCCGGAACTCACCAGCCAGACTCGCCCCGCCCCTGGTCCCGGAACAGCAGTGCTCGCCGGGTGGCGGATGCTGCTCGACGCCGGTCGCCTGCAAGACGGTGAACCCAACCTCGCCGGCATCGCCCGCCCACCGGTCGCTCGGCTCTCGGCCGCGACCGCCGCCGAGATCGAAGCCGACGATGCCGATCACGTCATCGTCTCCACCGACCGCGGTGAGATCTCGGTGCCGCTGATGATCACGGACCTGCCCGACCGGGTGGTGTGGCTGCCGCTGCATTCGCCCGGCTCGACGGTCGCCGCCGAACTCGGTGTGACACCCGGCGCCGTGGTGCGCGTGCGTCGCGCCGACGACAGGATGAAGGAACACCGTCATGAGTGATCGCGTGCTACTCCTCGCGGCCGAAGCCGGACCCGTCTTCGGCACCGACCCGCTGTGGCTGGTGGTGGTCAAGGCGCTCGGCGTGTTCGTCTACCTGATGCTGGTGCCGTTGATCGCGGTCTACGCCGAACGCAAAGTCGTCGCGTGGATGCAGATGCGGGTCGGTCCCAACCGGATCGGCCCCGGCGGCATGCTCCAGTCGGTCGCCGACGGCGTGAAGATGGCGCTCAAGGAAGACATCATCCCGGCGATCGTGGACAAGCCGATCTTCGTGCTCGCCCCGATCATCTCGGTGATCCCGGCGTTCATGGCGTTCGCGGTGATCCCGATGGGCCCGGAGGTATCGATCTTCGGGACGCAGACCGCGTTGCAGCTCACCGATATGCCGGTCGCCGTGCTCTACATCCTCGCCATCACCTCCATCGGCGTGTACGGCATCGTGCTGGCCGGTTGGTCGTCGGGTTCGACGTATCCGCTGCTCGGCGGCCTGCGCTCGACCGCGCAGGTGATCTCCTACGAGATCGCGATGGCGCTGACCTTCGCCACGGTGTTTCTGCTGTCGGGAACCATGGCGACCTCCGAGATCGTCGGCGCGCAGGAAGGCACCTGGTATGTCTTCTTGCTGCTGCCCTCGTTCCTCATCTACTGCGTGTCGATGGTCGGCGAAACCAACCGGGCGCCGTTCGACCTGCCCGAAGCCGAAGGTGAACTGGTCGGTGGCTTCCACACCGAGTACTCGTCGCTGAAGTTCGCGATGTTCATGCTCGCCGAATACGTGAACATGGCCACGGTGTCGGCGCTGGCGACCACCCTGTTCCTCGGCGGCTGGCGGGCACCGTTCCCGATCAGCCTGTGGGAGGGCGCCAACTCCGGGTGGTGGCCGCTGCTGTGGTTCACCCTCAAGGTGTGGACGTTCCTGTTCGTGTTCGTCTGGCTGCGCGGCACCCTGCCCCGCCTGCGCTACGACCAGTTCATGAACCTCGGCTGGAAACTGCTCATCCCCACCTCGCTGGTGTGGGTGATGATTGTGGCCGGTGCCCGGGTGCTCGACCTCGAAGGCCTGCCCGGGCAGAACTTCATCCTGGTCGGTGTGGGTGTGGTGATCACCGCGGCGATGATCGCGATGTTCCTGCGCGCCGGGCGCAGCAAGGGGCTGCCGCCGTTGCCGCCGCAGGAGCCATCGACCTCGTCGGTGTTCCTCGGTTTCCCGGTCCCGCCGATGCCGGCGCGGCCCGCCAACGACCAACCCCAGATCAGCCTGTTCGAACCGCTCGCCGGTTTCGCGGTCACCGCGGCCACCATGTTCAAAAAGCCCAATACCGAGTCCTACCCCGAGGAAAAGGTGCCGACCGCACCGCGCTATCACGGTCGCCACCAGCTCAACCGCTACGAGGACGGACTCGAGAAGTGCATCGGCTGCGAGCTGTGCGCGTGGGCGTGCCCGGCCGACGCGATCTTCGTCGAAGGCGCCGACAACACCGAGGAGGAACGCTTCTCCCCCGGTGAACGGTACGGGCGCGTCTACCAGATCAACTACCTGCGCTGCATCGGCTGCGGCCTGTGCATCGAGGCCTGCCCGACGCGCGCGCTGACGATGACCAACGAATACGAACTCACCGACGACAACCGCGCCGATCTCATCTACGAGAAGGATCAACTGATGGCGCCCATGCAGCCGGGGATGACCCCCGCGCCGCACCCGATGGCACCGGGCACCGACGCGGCCGACTACTACCTCGGCCGGGTCGGTCCGGCACCGTCGGAGCAGGAGGTACTGCGATGAGCACCGCACACACGCTGGCCGCCGAAGTCGCCGACACCTCCACCGGCGAGGGCGTGCTGTTCTGGGTACTCGCCCCGATCGCGGTGCTCGGCGCGCTGGGCATGGTGACCGCGGCCAAGGCCGTGCATTCGGCGATGTGCCTGGCCGCCACCATGATCGCGCTCGCGGTGTTCTATATCGCCCAGGGCGCGCTGTTCCTCGGCGTGGTGCAGATCGTGGTGTACACGGGCGCGGTGATGATGCTGTTCCTGTTCGTGCTGATGCTCGTCGGCGTCGACTCGGCGGAATCGCTGCGGGAGACGTTGCGCGGGCAGCGCATCGCCGCCGCCATCGTCGGGGTCGGATTCGGGCTGCTGTTCATCGGCGGCATCGGGGCGGCCCTGCGCGACAGCGGAACGAGCTTCCCCGGCCGCGGTTTCGGTGACCGCGACGTGATCGCCGAACTCGCCGAGCTGATCTTCCTGCGCTACGTGTGGGCCTTCGAACTCACCGGCGCACTGCTGATCACGGCCACGATCGGTGCGATGGTGCTGGCCCACCGCGAACAGTTCACCCCCAAACGCGGGCAGCGCGAGATGTCGCGCGACCGCTTCCGCACCGCGGGCGAGCGGGCCACTCCGCTGCCGACACCGGGCGTCTACGCGCGACACAACGCCGTCGACAGCCCCGCTCAACTCCCCGACGGCTCCTTCGCCGAGCTCTCGGTGAGCACGATCCTGCGTCACCGCCGCACTCGCGCCCACACCGAAGCCGCCGTGGCCTCGGTCGGCACGCTGCACGCGGACAAGATCAGCGACGACAACCCGACGGCCGACGAGGAAGGCAAGCGGTGAACCCCCAGAACTACCTGTTCCTGTCTGCGCTGCTGTTCACCATCGGCGCCGCGGGAGTGCTGTTGCGCCGCAACGCGATCGTGGTGTTCATGTGCGTGGAGCTCATGCTCAACGCGGTGAATCTGGCGTTCGTGACCTTCGCCCGGTTGCACGACAACCTCGACGGGCAGGTGATCGCGTTCTTCACCATGGTGGTCGCCGCCGCCGAAGTCGTTGTCGGCCTTGCCATCATCATGACGATCTTCCGTGCCCGCCGGTCGACCTCGGTCGACGACGCCAACCTGTTGAAGTTCTGACATGGGTACCGCAACGCTGTGGCTGCTGCCCGCCCTCCCGCTCGCAGGCGCGATCGTCCTGCTCCTGTTCGGCCGTTTCGCCGACCGCTTCGGCCCGTATCTGGCCACAGCGGCCGCGGTGGCCTCGTTCGCTGTCGCCGTCGTCGCGTTCGTCGGCATGCTCGGGCGCGCCGACGCCGACCGCGCCGTGCACGAGGAACTGTTCAACTGGGTGTCCGCCGGTGATCTCCAAGTCGGTTTCAGCCTGCAACTGGACCAGCTGTCGATCTGCTTCGCGCTGCTCATCACCGGTGTCGGGTCGCTGATCCACCTCTACTCGATCGGCTACATGAGCCACGACCCGGGCAAGCGCCGGTTCTTCGGCTATCTCAACCTGTTCCTGGCCGCCATGCTCGTGCTGGTCCTGGCCGACAACTTCCTCGTGCTGTACCTGGGCTGGGAAGGCGTCGGTCTCGCGTCCTATCTGCTGATCGGCTTCTGGTACGAAAAGCCCTCGGCCGCAACGGCGGCCAAGAAGGCCTTCGTGGTGAACCGGGTCGGTGACATGGGCCTGGCCATCGCGATGATGGTCATGTTCACGACGTTCGGTTCCTTCGACTTCAGCACCGTGTTCGCGGCGAGCCCCGACGCGAGCGAAGGCACCCTCACCGCGATCGGGCTGCTGCTGTTGCTGGCCGCCTGCGGCAAGTCCGCGCAGGTGCCGCTGCAGTCGTGGCTCGGCGACGCGATGGAGGGCCCCACTCCGGTCTCGGCGCTCATCCACGCCGCCACCATGGTCACCGCCGGTGTGTACCTGATCGCCCGCTCCAACCCGATCTACGATCTCGCCCCCGACGCGCGGACCGCGGTGATCGCCGTCGGCGCGGTGACGTTGCTGTTCGGCGCCGTCATCGGCTGCGCCAAGGACGACATCAAGAAGGCACTGGCCGCCTCGACGATGAGCCAGATCGGGTACATGATCCTGGCGGCCGGCCTCGGCCCGGCCGGCTACGCGTTCGCGATCATGCACCTGCTCACCCACGGCTTCTTCAAGGCTGGACTGTTCCTCGGTGCCGGTTCGGTGATGCACGCGATGAACGACGAAACCGATATGCGCCGCTACGGCGGTCTGCGCACGCTGATGCCGATCACCTACATCACCTTCGGCCTCGGCTATCTCGCCATCATCGGGGTGCCACCGCTGTCGGGGTTCTTCTCCAAGGACAAGATCATCGAGGCGGCCTTCGACTACGGCGGAGCCACCGGAATCCTGCTCGGCGTAGTCACTCTCGTCGGCGCCGCACTCACCGCGTTCTACATGACCAGGGTGATGCTGATGACGTTCTTCGGCGAGCGCCGCTGGAAGCCCGACACCCATCCGCACGAGTCACCCGCGGTGATGACCGGGCCGATGATCCTGCTCGCGTTCGGTTCGGTCTTCGCGGGCGGGCTGTTCGTGTGGGGGTCCTCGCTGGTGAACTGGCTCGAACCTGTTGTCGGGTCCCATCACGGCGAGCCCGTGATCCCCGCGGCGGTGGTCACCGGTCTGGCATTGACCGCGGTCGCGATCGGTGTGGCCGTCGCCTACCGCAAGTACGCCGAGAGCCCGATCCCCGAGCTCGCACCGGAGCCGGTCAGTGTGCTCACCACGGCCGCGCGCGACGATCTCTACGGCGACAAGATCAACGAAGCGGTCTTCGAACGCCCCGGTCGCCACCTCACGAGGGCGCTGGTGTTCGTCGACGCGAAGGGCGTCGACGGGATCGTCAACGGGACGGCCGCTGGGATCGGCGGATTGTCGGCGCGAATCCGCAAGGTGCAGACCGGTTTCGTGCGCTCCTACGCCCTGTCCATGTTCACCGGCGCGGCCCTGGTGGCCGCTGCCCTGCTGGCGGTGAGGTTCTGGTGAACTCGTTTCCCTGGCTGACGACACTCTGGCTCGCCCCCGCGATCGGTGCGGGTGTGGTGCTCGTCGTGCCCGCCGCCCGGCGCAATGTGGCGCGCGCCATCGCGTTCGTGGTCTCGATCGGCGTGCTCGCGCTGGCCGTCGTCATCACGACGCGGTTCCAGCCCGGCGGTGCGCAGTACCAGTTCGTCGAATCCCACGAGTGGATCCCGGCATTCGGTGTCGGCTACACCCTGGGCTTGGACGGCATCGCCACCGCGCTGGTCTTGCTGACGGCGGTGCTGGTGCCGTTGCTGATCCTGGCAGGCTGGAACGACGACACCGCCACCGGTGACGGACGCCGCACCACCCACATCTACATGGCGTTGATGTTGCTGGTCGAGTCGATGGTGCTGATCTCGTTCCTCGCCCTCGACATCCTGCTGTTCTACGTGTTCTTCGAAGCGATGCTGATCCCGATGTACTTCCTCATCGGCGGTTTCGGCACCCGCACGTCCGATGCCGCGATCCGCGCCCAACGGTCGCGCGCCGCGGTGAAGTTCTTGCTCTACAACCTGTTCGGTGGGCTGATCATGCTCGCCGCGGTGATCGGGCTGTACGTGTTGACCGTCAACGCGGGCCTCGGCGAGGGTTCCGCGGGCACCTTCGACCTGCGCGTCGTGGTGGCCGCGGCCAACAACGGTGAACTCGGGGGCAGCACCGCGGTTCTCAACGCCCTCTTCCTCGGCTTCATGTTCGCCTTCGCGGTAAAAGCACCGCTGTGGCCACTGCATACGTGGCTGCCCGACGCGGCGGTCTCGGCCACCCCGTCCAGCGCGGTGCTCATGATGGCCGTGGTCGACAAGGTCGGCACCTTCGGCATGCTGCGCTACTGCCTGCTGTTGTTCCCCCTTGCATCGGACACCTTCGCGCCCCTGGTCATCACCCTCGCCGTGATCGGCGTCCTCTACGGGGCGCTGCTCGCGATCGGCCAAACCGATGTGATGCGCCTGATCGCCTACACCTCGATCTCACACTTCGGGTTCATCATCCTGGGCATCTTCGCCATGACCAGCCAGTCCCAATCGGGGGCGACGCTATACATGGTCAACCACGGGCTGTCCACGGCCGCACTGTTTCTCATCGCCGGATTCCTCGTCTCCCGGCGCGGCACCCGGATGATCGCCGAATACGGCGGTGTGCAGAAGGTCGCGCCGGTGTTGGCCGGGACGTTCTTCATCGCGGGCCTCGCCACCCTCTCGTTGCCCGGGCTGGCGCCGTTCGTCAGCGAATTCCTGGTCCTGGTCGGCACCTTCCCGAAGTATCAGGTGGCGGCGGTGATCGCGACCGGTGCGCTGGTGCTGGCCGCGATCTACGTGCTGTGGCTGTATCAGCGGTTGATGACCGGCCCGCTGAAGAAGGGCAACGAGCACCTGCGCGATCTGGTGCCGCGTGAGCTGGCCGTGGTGGTGCCGCTGCTGGTCGCGTTGCTGGTGCTCGGGTTCTATCCGAAACCGATCCTGGATCTGGTGGATCCCGCGGTGGGACACACCCTGTCGACGATCGGTAAGCACGATCCCGCTCCGACGGTCCCCGCTCCCGAAGCAGGTGCGGCCACTCCGCCCGCAGGCGGCCACAAATGAGGACGGACTCCGTGACCATCACCGAGCTCGCGGCCATCGCGCCCGCACCGAGCATCGAATACCACCTGCTCGCCCCGATGTTGATCGTGTTCGCGGTCGGTGTGGTCGGCGTGCTCGTCGAAGCGTTCGTGCCACGGCCCTACCGGTATCCGACGCAGTTGACGCTCGGGGTGGCCGGCGTGATCGGCGCGCTGGTGGCCGTGGTGCTGCTCGCGGGTACCGAGGGCGCGGCGGTGATGGGTGCGGTGGCCATCGACGGGGTCACGTTGTTCCTGCAGGGCACGATCCTGCTGGTCGCGCTGCTGGGTCTGCTCTTGATCGCCGAGCGCGGCGCGGTGCCGCGGGCGCGCAGCGGGCCGGGGACGTGGAGTCGGGCGGCGGCCGCGTTGGATCGAGGGGTCGACGCGTTCACCCCGCAGGCTTCCGCGGTGCCCGGCAGCGCGCACGAGCTCGCCGCGGTCCGTTCGGGCGTCTCGACCACCGAGGTGTTCCCGTTGACGATGATCGCGGTCGGTGGCCTGCTGCTGTTTCCCGCGTCCAACGATCTGCTGACGATGTTCGTCGCGCTCGAAGTGCTGTCGCTGCCACTGTATCTGCTGTGCGGGTTGGCGCGCCGAAGGCGGTTGCTCTCGCAAGAAGCGGCGATGAAGTACTTCCTGCTCGGTGCGTTCTCCTCCGCGTTCTTCCTCTACGGCGTCGCGCTGCTCTACGGGCAGACCGGCACGGTGTCACTGCCGGGAATCGGTGCGGCACTCAACAAGCAGCCCGAGAACGCGACCCTGGCCCTGCTCGGCATCGGGATGCTCGCTGTCGGTTTGCTGTTCAAGATCGGTGCCGTCCCGTTCCAGGCCTGGGTTCCCGACGTCTACCAGGGCGCGCCGACACCGATCACCGCCTTCATGGCCGCCGCCACCAAGATCGCCGCCGTCGGTGCGACCATGCGGGTGCTGATGGTCGGGGTGAATGCGCTGAGCTCGGAGTGGCGCCCGGTGATCGCCGCGGTCGCGGTGGCGACGATGGTCGTCGGTGCGATCATGGCCATCACCCAGACCGACGTGAAGCGCATGCTGGCCTACTCCTCGATCGCCCACGCCGGTTTCCTGCTCGTCGGTATCGTCGCCGCCGACACCGCCGGTGTCGCGGCCGTGCTGTTCTACCTGCTGGCCTACGGACTGGGCACCGTCGGTGCGTTCGCGGTGGTCAGCCTGGTCCGCGACGCTTCCGGCGACGAAGCGACCGCGCTGTCCCAATGGGCAGGTCTCGGACGCCGATCCCCGTGGCTGGCTTCGGCATTCGCCCTGTTGCTGCTGTCCTTCGCTGGTCTGCCCCTCACCAGCGGATTCGTCAGTAAGTTCGCTGTCTTCGCGGCCGCCTCCGGTGCCGGCTACACCCCACTGGTCATCATCGGCGTCGTGTGCAGCGCCATCGCCGCCTTCTTCTACATCCGCGTCATCGTCTTGATGTTCTTCACCGATCCCCCCTCCGACGCCCCCATCGTGACCGCCCCCTTCGCCACCACGCTGGTCGTGGCCTTCAGTGCGGGCGCCACCCTCCTGCTCGGCATCTTCCCCCAGCCGGTTCTCGACCTCGCGGACCGCTCCGCGCTGTTCATCCGCTGATGCCCCAGCCCGACCCTCGCCCACCGACCAGTCACGAACGCCGATCCGGCCAACCGTGGAACGCGTCCTATCTCGACGGCCCCGCTCCCTGGGACATCGGCGTTGTCCAACCGGCTGTCGTCCGTCTGGCCGAGGCAGGCGGATTCTGCGGACCGGTCCTCGACGTAGGTTGCGGCACCGGCGACAACGCACTGTTCATCGCCGCCCGCGGTCTGCCGGTGTTCGGCGTCGACGTCGCCGAAACAGCCCTGGCCGTCGCCAGACGAACAGCCGATGACCGCACGGTCGACGTCGACTTCGCCATCGCTGACGCCCTGCACCTGCAACGTCTGTACCGCCGCTTCGAGACAATCCTCGACTGCGGTCTGTTCCACACCTTCGACGAGGTCGAGCGCGTCGAATACGTTGCGAGCCTGGCCTCGGTCGCCGACGACGGCGCCGCCCTGTATGTGTTGTGCTTCAGCGATATCGGAGCCGATATCGGACCCCACCCGGTCACCAAGGAAGCCCTCGCCGCCCCTTTCGTCGACAGTCCCGCATGGCGGCTGGCGAACATCGCTCCGGAAAATCTGCGAACCCGCTTCAACGATTCCACCCCCGCCTGGCTCGCGACCGTCCTGCGTAGGTAAGACCTTCGGCCTTGACCTCGAGAGAAGTTGAGGTTCTAGTGTCCGTTTCATGAGCGGACACGAAAACACACCGACAGTCGCAGTTCTGGGTTTGGGCGAGATGGGGTCGGCACTGGCCGCGGCTCTCGTGGGGAGTGATCACCGTGTCACCGTGTGGAACCGGTCTCGGGACAGAGCGGATCCACTGGTGGCCAAGGGGGCCCGGTGGGCCGCGTCACCGGCGGAGGCGGTCGGCGCAGCCGAGGTGGTGATCGTCAATGTCACCGGTGGCGCGGTGGCAGCGGAACTGTTGCGCGCGGCGGGGTCGCGGCTCGCGGAGCGAACCGTGGTCGACCTGACCGACGGGACCTCCGAACAGGCCACTGCCACTGAGCAATTGGTGCACGAATACGGCGCGGACTACCTGCACGGCCAGATCATGACGATCGCTCCGGGTATCGGCTCCCCCGAGACGCTGGTGTTCTACGGCGGCGCCCGTCATGCCTTCGACCAGTATGAATCCCTGCTCCAGGTTCTCGGCGGCCGCGCCACTTACGTCTCTGCCGACCCGGGTGTACCGGTGCTGTACGGCATGGCCGTGCACGACATCATGTGGGGCCTGTTGAACGGATTCCTCCATGCCGCAGCACTTCTCGGCAATGCGGGGCTTCGGATCGGCGAGTTCCACCAGCAGGCGCTGCCTTCCTTGGCGGTCCTGCCGACCCTGTTCCCGATGCTGGCGAAGGAAATAGACCACGGCCAATTCGCTACCCCTTTCGGCGACCTGAGCCACCACCTGCCCTCCCTCGATGACCTGATCGCCGAAAGCCAGGCCCGAGGCATCGATTCAGATCTGCCCACCTACACGCGAAACCTGGTCGCCGAGGCCATCGCAGCAGGCCACGGACATGACAGCTACTCCCGACTGGTCGAACACTTCGGCCGTCGATGATCGGCCGTGGAGGGGTGCTACGTCAGCGCCCCTCCACGCCAGAAGTGCCGCTTGGCGGAACTGTGATCCGATACCGCCGCGCCGGACCGAGTTCGGTGTCCTCGATGGCCTCGAGTACGCCGCCCTGGCGCTCGATCGTCCTCGCCGACCAGACATTGTCGGCCGCGCAGACTGCCGACACACGGTCCATGCCTGTCGATCTCGCCTCGGCGATGATCTGTCCCAATGCCCAGTTCGCCAGACCGCGTCGACGCGCGGAAGGCCGGATCCCGTAACCGACATGGCCGAATTTCCTCACCAAGTCTCCGGTCCCGTGCCTCAACGCGATCCCACCGAGTACACGATCACCCTCGACTATCCAGCGATACGAGCAGCGCCGGTCGCCACTCTCCGCCGATGCGGCGGCGAGCCGCGCCACCCAGACCTCGAATCCAGCTACGGAGTCGACGTCGTCACTCGGCAGCAGGCCGAAACCGTCCTCGTGGGCACCGGGACCCCACTCCGCATGCGCCTCGCGCCACGCGCTGTACAGATCGACGGAGGGTGTGATCAACGCGGGCACACCCGGACCGTCAGTTCCGCTGTCTCGCACCGATGCTCCCCACGATCAGATCGGTCAGCGCCGAGACTGCCTCCTCGGCCGACGTCGCGCCCAGGTTCAGTTCCGCGGCCAGCGTTTCGGCCGCGCCCAGCACGCCGACACAGCGCAGCCGCAGGGCCGCGGTGGTGAGTGCGGAGAACGGTTGCAGCGTGGTCGCCATCCAGTCTCGGTAGCCGTCGAGCATGTCGTGCTGGATCGCCTGGACGTCCGGGTTCCCTTTCAGCGCTGCGGAGATCGCGTCGAACTCGGGCATGTCGGTGGCGCAGGCGAAGTAGGCGGCGCCCATGACGCGCGCGATCTCGTCGACGGTCGGGGTGGCGTCGCGGACGGCTTGTTCCGAGGCCAGGCGGTGGCGTTCGTCGAGTTGCCGGTAGAGCGCGAGCAGCAGTTCGGGGCGGGTGCCGAAGTGGTCGTAGACGATCGGCCTGCTCACTCCCGCGGCTTCGGCGAGGGTGGCCAAGGTCAGGCCGTCGGTGCCGTGCTCGCGGACCAACGTCAAGGCGGTATCGAGCAGTTGCTCGCGTCTGGCCGGCTTCGCCAACCGAGCCGATCGTGTGGTCATCGTCCTCCCTTGCGCCATTCCTCCAGTTTAGCTACAAAGAGTAAGTTACAAACTGTAGCTTTACAGCCGGAGAGGAATTCACCATGGAGAAATCGGTACTGATCATGGGCGGTTCGGGGCAGGCGGGGTCGAACACCGCCGCCCTGTTGCGCCGCTGGTACCCGAGCCTGCCGTTGACCATCGCGGGTCGCGATCTCGGCCGGGCGCAACGTGTGGCCGACGAACTCGGCACCGCGACCGCTGTCACGATCGATCTGTCGCGCCGCGATCTCGGCCTCGCCGATGCCGCCTACTCGGCGGTGGTCGCGACACTGTGGGACGACAGACTCAACGGCCTGCACTACGCGCAGGACCACAGACTGCCCTACCTCAGCATCTCCAGCGGCCTGCTCGACATCGGCCCGGAGATCGTCGCGGGCGCGCAAAGGTCGAGTGCGGCACCGGTTCTGGTCGCCAGCCACTTGATGGCGGGAATCATCGTTCTCGCCGCACTGGAGTCCGCGCGCGAGTTCGACCGCGTCGACTCGGTTCGTGTCGGTGTCGCCCTCGACGACACCGACACCGGCGGACCGGCGGGAATCGCGGACCTGGAGCGTTGGTCGGCCGTCACCTCGGCGGGCCTGGTGCGACGCGACGGCGTTTTCACCTGGCTCACCGAGGCCGAGGCACGAGCGGACGTCTACACGGTCGACGGCACCGCGCTGCCCGGTCAGAGCATCCCGGTTCTCGATGTGCCGAGCCTGGCCCTCGCGACCGGCGCACCGAACGTCCGGGTCGACTTCGCCGTCGGTGAGACCCCGACCAGACGTCGCGGCGAACCTGCCTCCGTCGAGATCAGCATCGATCTCGTCGGCACCGCCCGGACCGGCGAACCGATCGCTAGGACACAACATCTCGTCCATCGGGACGGGCAGCGCCCGCTGACTGCCCTCGGGATCGCGCTCGGCGTCGAAAGGCTGCTCGGCCTGCGCGGCGATCGTCCCGCACCGGGCATCCACACCCCGGAGGCACTGGTCGAGCCCGCCTACGCGGTCGAGCGGCTGAGCGAGATCGGTGCCGTGTGGCATCGAGACGGCGGTGCCCCCAGGCCGTGACCCGGAGGCCGACGTGCCTACCGCACCGAGCGGAAGAACTCGCGCACATCCTCGACCAGCAGGTCAGGCGCTTCCATCGCGGCGAAGTGCCCCCCACGGTCGTATTCGGTCCAGCGGACGAGGTTGTTCTGTTTCTCGGCGATGCCGCGAATCGTGGAGTCGCCGGGGAAGACCGCGACCGCTGTCGGGACACCGGAGCTGGGCAGGTCGGCGCCCCACTGTTGGGATTCCTTGTACAGGCGCATCGAGGATCCGGCGGTGCCGGTGAACCACAGAATCGCGATTTCGGCGAGTATGGCGTCGCGGTCGAGGGAGTCCTCGGGCAGCGCGGCGGCGGGGTCCTTGTAGGTGTTGACGACGTCGACGATCCAGGCGAGCAGGCCGACCGGCGAATCGGTGAGCGCGTGGGCCAGGGTGTGGGGGCGGGTGCCGTGGACACCCGCGTAGGCCGAGGTTTCGTTGCTGCTCCAATCCTGGAGTGCGGCAAGCTTTTCCTGATCCCGCTCGGTGTAGCCCGCGCCGTCGTCGTTCCAGGCGGGGATGGTGATCGCGGCGTTGAGGTGCACGCCGGCGACTCGCGCGGTGTCGACGCGACCCAGTTGCGGGGCGATAAACGAGCCCGCGTCGCCGCCCTGCGCGCCGTAGCGTTCGTAGCCCAGTTCGCTCATCAGCCGGGCGATCAGTTCGGCGGATCGCTCGGTCGCGGCGTGGCCGGGCTGATGCGTGGGTCCGGAGAAGCCGAAACCGGGCAGAGACGGGATGATGAGGTCGAAGGCGTCGCGCGGGTCGCCGCCGTGCGCACGCGGGTCGGTCAGTGGGCCGATCGTCGCGCCGAAGTCGGTGAACGGCCAGCCGTGCACGAGCACCAGCGGCAGCGCGTCCGGTTCGCCAGAGCGGACGTGGGTGAAGTGCAAGCGCTGTCCGTCGATCTCGGTGACGAACTGCGGGTGGGCGTTACGTGCGGCTTCGGTGGCGCGCCAGTCGAACCCGGTCCGCCAGTAGTCGGCGAGATTCCGCAGGTAGCTGGTGGGCAGGCCGTAGGTCCAGCCGGTGCCGGGCAGGTCCTCGGCCCAGCGGGTGCGGGCGAGCCGCTCGTGCAGGTCGTCGAGCTCGGACTGCGGGATGTCGATCCGGAAGGTGTCGATGTCGCTCATACCGGCAACGCTAGGGACCACTTAGGTCAATATCGTTCCTAAGTTCGCTGCATGATGAACGGATGTCCGACACCTCTGCCCGGCTGCTGCGTCTGTTGTCGTTGTTGCAGACCCACCGCGCGTGGTCCGGCGCCGAACTGGCGACCAAGCTCGCTGTCACCACACGCACCGTGCGCCGCGATGTGGAGCGGCTGCGCGGACTGGGCTATCCGGTGCAGGCATTGCAGGGCAGCGCGGGTTATCGCTTGGGGGCCGGTGCGTCGATGCCGCCATTGTTGCTCGACGACGAGGAAGCCGTGGCTGTCGCGGTCGGTCTGCGCACCACCTCGGGCGGCACCGTCACCGGCATCGAGGACGCGTCGTTGCGCGCACTCGCCAAGCTGGAACAGGTGCTGCCGTCGCGGCTGCGCCATCGGCTGACGACATTGCAGCAGTCCATGGTGCGGGTTGCCGCCCAAGCACCGCGGGTGGCGCCCGAGACCCTGCTGACGATCGCGGAAGCCTGCCGACGCCACGAGCGTCTGCGCTTCGACTACACCGACCACGCCGGTCAGACGTCTCGCCGCGATGTCGAACCCGATTCACTGGTCAATGTGAGCAGGCACTGGTATCTGGTCGGTTGGGATGTGGACCGGGCGGACTGGCGGTCCTTCCGCATCGACCGGCTCCAGCCGCGCGTGCCGACCACGATTCGCCCCGCGCCCACTGCCCGACGGCGACGCGGCAACCTATCTGTCACGCAGGCTGTCGGTCGCGTCGTGGCCGTGGCGCACTGCCGTCACCCTGCACGGATCAGCCACCGAGCTGGCCGATCGTGTCTGGCCCGGAATGGGTGTGCTCGAAGCGGTCGACGACTCCCGCTGCCTGCTGCACCTGGGTGCGGACTCCCCTGCCTCGCTGGCCTGGATGATCACCGCCTTGGACATCGAATTCACTGTCACCGATCCACCGGAGCTCATCACGGCGCTGCGCACGGTGAGCGAGCGCTGCCGTGACGCGATCGTGAATGCACCCGGTGCAACTGTGCATCAAGTGCCACCAATGCCCTGAGGCGCGATATTCAGTCACACAGTGCGTGAGTGAGCATCCCGGCGAGATCGACAGCGGAGGATGTGCCGGTGTAGACGATGGTGACCGCCCGCCCGGCTCGGGTGGCGCCCGCGACGGTGGAGAATCCGGGGACGCCGCCGATGTGGCCGACAAACTGGGCACCGCACGGCAGTGGGGTGTAGCCGAGACCGAGACCGTAGGACATGCCGTCCCCGTTGCCCATGTCGATTCCGTCGAGCATCTGCCGAAGTTGTGGCTCGGGCACGACCTGACCGGCCAGCAGCGCGAGGAAGAACCGATTCACATCGACGCCGGTGCTGACCAGGGCACCCGATGTCCACGGCACCGACGGCTCCATCGGTGTCGTATCGGTGACGGTCCCGTCGACGGTGGTGTAACCGGTGGGATGGGGCAGGCGCAGCCCGGTTTCGCCGGTGGCGGGCAGGTAGGTATTCGACAGGCCGAGCGGAATCAGGATGCGGTCGCGCAGTTCATCGGTGTAGCGATGTCCGGTCACTGCCTCGATCAGCATGCCCGCGACGATGTAGTTGATGTTGGTGTACTCGAACCGGCTGCCGGGCGCGAACTTCGCGGGGTTCTCCAGGGCCAGTGCGATCTCCTCGGCCGGGGTGAAGGTGCGACCGTTCTTGGCCGCTTCGTGCTCGTCGAGCTCGGGGGATCGAGTCGGCTCGGGCAGGCCACTGCGGTGGCCCAGGATCTGACGAACGGTGATCGCGCGACCGTCCACGCCGTCACCGGTGAGCAATCCGGGCAGATACGTGTCGACGGACCGGTCGAGGTCGACGCGGTGTTCGGCGACCAGTTGCAGCACGATCGCGGCGGTGAAGGCCTTGGTGACGCTGCCGATCCGCACATGCTGGGCAACGTCGGTGACGATCGGAGTCGCCGCGACGACATCGCCCAGACCGGAGCCGACGACGGTGCTCGCACCGTTCTCGGTGAGCGTGGCGATGGCCCCGACGGCGCCCGAGCCGACCATCGCATCGAGGTCGCCCCGCACGCTGTCCACCCGGGCGACCACGACGGGATCGGCCTCACTCGTCGTGCAGGCGGACAGGACCAGCGCGGCCGTGAGGATCGGCACGGTGAAGATTCCAAAACGCATGATCGAACGGTAGGAAGCGCAGGCCCACACAGACATCGGACTGCGGTACTACCACCACATCGGACTGCGGTAGTGGGGCAGGGCGGTCCGGTCGCCCTGCCCCACTACGTCATCGGATCAGTTCCGACTCAACGCGAGCACCGGGATGGTGCGGACACCCTTCGTCTTCTCCTCGTATTCGGCGAAACCGGGATACCGTCGCGCCTGCTCGGCGTAGAGGCGGTCACGTTCGGCGCCGGTGACTTCGGTGACGGTGACCGCGAAGGTCTCGGTGCCGACCTCCGCCTCTGCTGTGCCCGCCGAGACGAGGTTGTGGTACCAGTCGGGATTGGTGGGGGCACCGGCTTTGGACGCGAAGACATACATGACCTTCGGGTCGTTCTCATCGGCCAGGTACATCATCGGAGACACCAGTTGCCGGTCGGTGCGCCGCCCTCGGTGATGCACCAGCACCATCGGCGCACCCTCGAAGGGCCCACCCACTCGCCCGTCGTTGTCGCGGAACTCGGCGATGATCTTGCTGTTCCAGTCCTGGGATTCGCTCATGCCTGGCATCTTCTCTCCCGGCCTCGCCGTGTGCGAGCAACCACGCTCACGGCTCGTCGAGTACTTCTTGCAGCCGGGCGGCGAAGGTGACGGGGTCGTTGACGAATCCGGTGTGGTCGCCGGGGAACATGACCGGTTCCACGCCCAGCGCCGAGGCCAGTTCTCGTCCGGTGTGATCGCAGAACTGGCCGGTGGACTCGGCACCGATTCCGACGATCACGCGGGTGGGGATCGAGCGCAGCAACGGCGGGTCCGGTACCCAGCCGGTGGTCTGGCCTAGTTCATGGGCGAACCAGAAGCGTTCGCTGGCCACCTGCTGAGGATCGCGGTCGCCGCCGAAGATCTGTTCGAGCATCGGGTCCGGGATGGGAATCTCGGCTTGGGCGAAGAACTTTCGCCAGGCGCCGATCACCTCACCGGTGGCGTAGGTGGCGACGACGTCCTCGGTGAGCGCGCGCTGGGCATCGGCGTCGGGCAGCAGTTCGCGCAGCGGCGGTTCGTGGGCGACGGCGGTAGTGACCAGATCGGGGTGGGTCTGAGCCAGAGCCAGCGCGGTGACGGCGCCGCCGCTGGATCCGAAGACCACGGCCGGGCCCTCGTCGAGATGGGTGATGAGCTGGGCTAGGTCCCCGGCACGGGCGAGCACCGTCGAATCCTGGTTCGGATCGTCGAGGGGGCTACCGAAATGACCGCGCGGGTCGGTGGTGAGGACGGTGTTGGTGGTGGCGAGTTGTTCGGCGGCCGCGGCGAACGAGGCGGCGTTCATCGGGGCGCCGACGAGCACGAGTAGCGGTCCCGATCCACGGACCTCGTAATACAGGCGGGCGTCGGGCACCACGAGGGTGCCGGTGGTGACGGCGGAACTGGCGGTCATGAGGCTCTCCCGGATCTCGGCTACAGGTAGCACTCATACAGACGGTGCGGAACGTGAGAACTCATCGGTCGTTGCGAATGTTCTTTCACCATAACCTTTGTCGCAGGTCAGAGTTCTTTCGATGGCGAAAGTCGGGCCAGCGCCACCACGGTCACGCCGCAACCGGCGACGACGATCCACCCGAGCCGGGCCGATCCGGCACCGGCGATCAGTCCCCCGGCAACCGCGATACCGACCGCGGCGCCGACTTGCCGAGCGGTGGAGGCGATCCCACCCGCGACCCCGGCCCTGGCGGCGGGCAATCCGCTCACGGCGGTGTTGGTGATCGGGGCGTTCGCGAACCCGAAGCCGACCCCGATCAGCGCGAACGCGCCCAGCATCACTATCGGATCCGGCTCGTCGCCCGCGCCGACGAGCAGAGCTCCACCGGCAGTGAGGAATCCACCCGCGAGCAACAACGGCAGTCGAGCACCGACGCGGCCGACGAGGATTCCCGACAGCGGTGCGCAGAAGGTCGCGGCCACCGCGAGCGGCAGCGTGATCGCCCCCGCCGCGACCGCGCTCATCCCCCGTCCCTGCTGCAGATGCCAGGTGCTCAGCAGCAAGGTGGTGGTCAGCGCGACGAACACCACCACCGCCCCGACGACCGCGGCGGAGAACGGCGCGCGCCGAAACAGTGCGGGATCGATCAACGGCTCGGCCACCCGGCGTTCCACCCACACGAATCCGGCGGTCGCGGCCCCGACGCTGAGATATCCGGCGACTGCCGTGGCCGAGCCCCATCCGATTCGCGGCCCTTCGATGAGCAGCGCGATCACTCCTGCGATGACCAGCACCAGCAACACCTGCCCCACAACGTCGATCCGACGTCCCTGCTCGGCCCGCGATTCCGGGACGAACACCGCGCTCAGCACGAGAGCGATCACCACCACGGGTACCGCGATCCAGAACACCGACCGCCACCCGAACCAATCGACCAGCGCCCCTCCCAGCGTCGGCCCGACCGCCATGCTCACCCCGAACACCGCCGCCCACACCCCGATCGCCCGTGCGCGCTGCCGCGGATCGATGATCGTCGACACCACGATCGCCAACGCCACCGGGCTCAGCATCGATCCACCCACGCCCTGGGCGATCCGCGCCGCGATCAGTACCTCGACCGTCGGCGCCAGCGCGCACACCGCCGAAGCGATGCCGAAGACCGCAAGGCCGAGCCGGAATACCCGACGCCGCCCGACCCGATCCGCGATCGCCCCGGAGGTGATGAGAAAGCTCGCCAGCGCCAAGGTGTAGGAGTCGACGACCCACTCCAGGCCCTGCGGCCCGACCCCGATGCCGTCACCGATCGCGGGCAGGGCCACGGTGACGATGGTCGCGTCGAGACCGACGACGAACAGGCTCAACGAACAGACCGCCAGCACCGCCCAGGGACGAACGGTGGTGGTGCGGGCGCGAATAGGGTTGTCCAGCATGGGCGGTCCTCCTCGAATCGAGGACCCGAGTATCACCAGCTGTCAGCCGAGCTGCCCAGAAAAATTGCCGAATCGGCAAGGATGTTCCCAGCTATGGCACATTCGCCGACGGGGGCGGTCGAGCTAACGGCGGCGGCGAAGTTCGTCCGCGCGTGCGCGCAGTGTCGCGGCGACCAGTTCGCGACCTTCGTGCGCCAGATCGACCACTTCGCGGGCGCTCTTGCGTCCCGCGTCGCTCACGATGCTCGCCAGCGCGGTACCTGTTCGGCGCGCCGCGATGGACAGTTCGTTGAGCAGTTCTCGGCCGGGTTCGAATTTGTCCATCTCGGTGGGACTCCATTCGCAGTGCAAACCAGCTGGTATCACCTGGAAAGCTCAGTGTACAGTCGTGCACTGAATACGTGTCAAGCCCCCCGGGTCGCGGTGACTACGATTCCCGCATGTCAGTCCATGCGTCAAGGGGGTTCGCCTGCTGAGTTCTCACCCGGAAACACGCGAGCACGCAATGATTCGACCGACGAGCACCGGCACTACCGCGGCAACGAGCGAACGAACGCCGATGCCGCACAGCGGAGAGCTGCACGGCACCAGGGTGGGGCAGGTTCAGTTGTAGGAGTTGGCGACCCCGTCGAGCAGGTGCTCGAGGGTCTCGTAGGCCGGTACGTCGACCACGTCGATCAGATCGGCGGCCACCGGCACCGAACGCTCAGCGGCGACCGAGGTGAACTGGGCGGTGTCGCCGGTGCGGAAGCCGTGTTCGGTGGCCAGACGGCGCAGCTCGGGGTTGTCGGTGAGGAGTTTGCCGATCTTGTCGCCGGTGGGATTCAACGGGACCAGCGTGTGACTCGACAGGACGGTCGGGGTCGGGTACGTCAGCACCATGTCCGGCTTGATCCGGCCCTTGCCCGCCGCTTCGACGAACTGCGCCTCGTAGATGCAGACCAGCGGGGTCGGGCCCATACCGTTGGTGAGGTACTGGTTGAACGGTCCTTCGCTGCTGTTGTCGGTGTAGCCCTGGGCGAGGAACAGTTTCGACAGGGCGGGCAACACGTGCTGTTCGGCGGTGGCGCCGCGCACGATGGTGTGGTCGTTGGCGACGTAGCTGGCGATCGACAGGTACATGGCCGCGGAATTGGAACTGCGCGGATCGGTGGTGGAGACCAAGATGTTCTTGGCCACCGGGTAGGTGGTGTTGTCGGGCAGGTCGTCCCACTGCACGCCGGTGCCGGCCAACTCCAGGTACTTGTTCATGTCGAACGTCGCGACCGGACCCGGCTTGATCACCCCGGCCGTCGTCAGCAGGTCCGCGATCGGCCGGTAGGTGGCGATGGCGATGGGCGACGAGAACGGCGTGTATTCGGTGGTGATGTTGCGCTGGCGCTGGATTCGTTCCGCGGCCGGAATGCTGGACGGGAACGCGAAATCGAAGGCGCCGAGATCGACGGTGGTCGCGATCTGGCGCGAACCGGCCGGTTCGACCTCGACTCGGATGCCGTTGTCGGCGAGCACCTTCACCACGCGCTCGTCAGCGAAGAACGACATCTTCTCCGACCCGACGACACCGCGCACCACAGTCGCCGCGGCGACCGGAGCGGCGGCCGGAGCATCCGCGCCTCCGGGCAACAGCACGACCCCGGCCACGACGGCGGCGACCACCACGACCGCGCCGAGCGACATCGGCACCACCGCCCGCCTGCTCACCAGCCGCTCGGTCTGCTTCTCGGTCGTGTTCGACTCTCGCGCGATGAGCTCGGAGGCCCGCACGCTGGCCGAGGGGGCCGGAATCCGTACCGTCGGATCGGGATCGGCGAGTTCACGGCGTACGATCCGCTCGACCAGAATCGGCACGAACTCCCGGATCGGCTTATCGGTGAAACGATGGTGCGCGGCGCCTACCGCCGACGTCACCTGGTCGACGGGGACGTTCTCGGACAGGTCTTCGACCAAACTCTCGGTCATGCGCCGCATAGCCAGCTCTTCACGCTGGACGGCATCGGCAGCTAGGCCGGGTACTACGCGCGACACCACAATTCTCCTGGGCTCACAATCGGGCTCTGCGGACGCGGCGCGCCGAACAGGGCCCTCTCCCCGTGCGCACGCCGCGGGCCACGCTACCGGCGCGCAGCACAGTTACCCCAGCTGTGAGCGAGGGTGCACACAGAGTTCAGCACGCGCTCGACTGCCCGCAATGTCGCGTTGTCCCCGAGTTCGCGTAAACCTCGAATTACGCACTGGCAGTGTGTGATTCGCTACTACAGCTCGGTCGCGGCACGAATCGGCCGACTCTGTTCCTCGGTCGCGGACCCGTGCGTCGCGTGCAGCGCCGCCCGCCAGAGTCCACCGGCGAGCAGTTCCATGACACCGATCACGACCAGCCCACCACCGGCCATCGTGGCCAGCCCCGTGACCGTCTGGAAGGTGATCGCGATGACGGCGATGCCGATCGCGGTGGTGACGAGCCCGCACACTTCGTGGGTCCAGCCGTCGACGATGCTGTCGTCCCACGCCGCGACCAGCGCCTGCACGATGCCGCGCACCGACCAGCCGATGCCGATCCACAGCGCGAGCAGTTCGATATTGCCGCCGTAGAAGACCAGTCCGGCCAATATCCCGGTGAGCGCGGCGCTGACCAGTACCAGCACCCGCAGCAGGAACGCGATCCGCGCCATGAACGCCAGATACGTCTGCACCGCGGTGCTCAGGACCAGCGAGATCCCGAACAGCGTTGCCAGGGTGGATTCGTCGCGCCCCGGCCACAGCAGCAGCGCCACCCCCAACCCGAACGAGCACCCACCGGCCACGAGCATCGCGGTGCCGGTCCGATCGGCGTCGCGGTTCATGTCAGCCGCTCCGCCAGGTAGGGCGAGGTCCGGCTCACCGGATTGTCCGCCACCTGCTCCGGTGTCCCCTGTGCCACGATTCGGCCCCCCTGCCCGCCACCGCCCGGTCCCATGTCGATCACATGATCGGCTTCGGCGACCACGGTCATGTCGTGTTCGACCACCACCACGCTCGCACCGCTGTCGACGAGCGAATTCAGTTGTGTCATCAGGATATCGGTGTCGGCCGGATGCAGCCCGGTTGTCGGTTCGTCGAGCAGGTAGACGGTGCCCGCGCGCCGCGCCCGCTGCAACTCGGTGGCCAGCTTCACTCGCTGCGCTTCACCACCGGACAGTTCGGTGGCAGGTTGCCCGAGCCGCAGGTAGCCGAGGCCGACATCGCGCAGCGTGTGCAGAGCGCGCGCGACGACGCCGACGTCGGCGAGGAAGTCGGCGGCGCGGTCGACGGTCATGTCGAGCACCTGGGCGATCGTGGTGTCGCGATAGGTGATTTCGAGGGTTTCGGGGTTGTAGCGCGCACCGTGGCAGGCCGGGCACGGGCTGTAGGTACTGGGCAGGAACAGCAGTTCCACGGTGATGTATCCCTCGCCCTGACAGGTCGGGCAACGTCCTTCGGCAACATTGAACGAGAACCGGCCGACCCCGTAGCCGCGAGCTTGGGCGGCCTCGGTCGCGGCGAACAGTTTTCGCACCGTGTCGAACAGGCCGGTGTAGGTGGCCAGGTTCGATCGTGGGGTGCGCCCGATCGGCGCCTGATCGACCTCGACGACTCGCACGATGTCCGCATCCGCCTCGGCGGCGGCCGAAACAGCGTGCAGCAGCGTGGATTTGCCCGATCCGGAGACACCGGTGATCGTGGTGAACACACCGAGGGGAATGTCGACGTCGAGGTCGTGCAGATTGTGGCTGGTGATCGCGCGTAGTCGCAGCGCGCCGGTGGGCGTGCGGGCCGCGCGCGGGGGGCGCACTATCTCGTCGAACAGGTAGGGCCGGGTGACCGAGTCGGCCACCTCGCGCAAGCCGTCGACTTCACCGGCGTAGAGCACTGTGCCGCCGTGCACGCCCGCGCCGGGGCCGATGTCGATGAGCCAGTCGGCGTGACGGACGACGTCGAGGTCGTGTTCGACGAGGAACACGCTGTTGCCCGAATTCTTGAGCCGGTCGAGCACTTTCGTCAGGGCGGCGGTGTCGGCCGGGTGCAGTCCCGCTGACGGCTCGTCGAGAATGTAGACGACACCGAACAGTCCCGACCGCAGCTGCCCGGCCAGTCGTAATCGTTGCAGCTCACCGCCGGACAGTGTCGGACTCTCCCGGTCGACGCTCAGATAGCCGAGCCCGAGTTCGATCAGCACATCGATGCGCGAGGTCAGATCCTGGGTGAGCACCGCCAGCGCCTCCGTGCCGGGGGTGTAGGGCCGCAGCACCTCGACGAGCTCACTCAGCGGCAGGTCGGCGAGTTCGGTGATGTTGTACCCGGCGAAGGTCACCGCGAGCGCTTCGGGTTTGAGTCGCCGCCCGTCACACAGCGGGCAGACGGCGGTGTGCAGGTACTCGGCCGCGCGGGCCCTGGTGGCCTCACTCTTGGATTCGGCGTGCGAGCGCAGCAGCAACTGCTTGGCGCCGGTGTAGGTGCCCTGGTAGGGGCGGTGGATGCGATGCGGTTCGCGCACGGGTTCTACCGTGACGACCGGTTTCTCCTCGGTGAACAGGATCCATTCGCGGGCGGCGGGTGAGAGTTCACGCCACGGGCGGTCGATGTCGTAGCCGAGCGCGCTCAGCACGTCGCGCAGGTTCTTGCCCTGCCAGGCGCCGGGCCACGACGCGATCGCGCCCTCTCGGATGCTCAGCGACGGGTCGGGGACCATCGACGCCTCGGTCGCTTCGTGGACGACACCTTGTCCGTGGCAGCGCGGGCACGCGCCTTCGACGGTGTTCGGGGAGAACGCGTCGGAGTAGAGGCGGTTGGTGCCCTCCGGGTAGTGCCCGGGGCCGGTCCTGGCCGGGGTGTCGGGGTAGTCACCTTCGCGGGACATGAGCATGCGCAACGTGTTCGAGATCGCGGTGACGGTGCCGACGGTCGATCGTGACGACGGCGAGGACCGGCGCTGGGCCAGGGCCACCGTCGGCGGCAGGCCGGTGACAGTGTCGACATCGGGAGCTTCGACCTGGTTCAGCAACCGTCGGGCATACGGCGCCACCGACTCCAGATAGCGGCGTTGCGATTCCGCGTACAGCGTGCCGAACGCCAACGAAGACTTGCCCGATCCCGACACGCCCGTGAACGCGACCAGGGCGTCTCGGGGGATATCCACATCGACATCGCGCAGATTGTGGACCCGGGCGCCACGCACCCGAACCGAAGGATCGACCTCGTGCGAATCCACAGCTACCTACCGTACTCCCGAAGCGGTGACCTTCGGGGCGAACGCGCCCGTTGGCGTAGAGCCTAGAAGGGCCAGCCCAATTGCGGAGCGCGGTCGGCGGTGAACGCTTCGTCGAACGCGCGCAGCACCTTCGGATCCTCGACCGCGATCCGGTGCGCGGCGGCGAAAGTGCTGGCGCGCTGCCCGCCGAAGTAGAGGGCGCCGAGAATGTTGATGTCGAAGGCGAGTGTCGCTGTCCGGGTGGTGGGCTCACATTCGGCGAGGCCGTCACGGATGCGCAGGGCGAAATTTCCGCCGGCGCCGCGGAACGGATCGTGCACCGCCAGCACGGTATCGAGGTCGGCGCGGTAGGTGCGGGCGGTCAGGGCGGTGGGTACGTTCATTACCCGTGCCCATAGTGCGTCTCTGCGATGGGTCACCTGCACCGCGCGTGGGTCGGTGAGCATGTGGGCCAGCGGGTCGTCGTCGGCGATCTCGGCTTCCACGGTGTCGACGAGGTCCATACCGAGCAGCACCCGCCACAGCGCGGCGTGCGCATCGGGGGTCACGGCACGAAATTCCCACACCGAGGCGATATCGCGGCCATCCCGCCGGAAGCGCCGATACAGGGCGTAGCCGTCGGCGTGCAGCAGCACGAACAGTGTCGTCGCGCCCTGGCGATGGCGCTCCACATCGGCGAAGAACAGGTCCCACTTGGCATCCGGACGATCCTGCGCACCCGAGGTCACTTCCTGCCAGCGTTGGTAGATCTCGCGAATCCGCGAGACGGCGTCGGCCAGCGTCTCCAAGGTGACACCACCGGGATCGGGTGTGGTGGAACGGAATTCGGCCCGCCGCGTATCGATGTAGACCGCGGTGTCGAGAATGGCGACCTCGTACCCGAACCGTCCGTAGATCGTGCCCTCACTGGCCGTGAAGATCGTCAACGGCAATCTGTCGGCCTCGGTTCGAGCATGCTGGGCCTCATAGAGCTCGCGCAGAATCCCCCGCCGCCGATGCGTCGGCGCCACCGCGACCCCCGATATGCCACATGCCCGCACCGACCGTTCCCCCGGCACGGTGACCGTCATCGTCCGATCCACCGTGTGCCCGACGATCCGGTCACCGTCCACCGCGACCAACGACCGCTCGACCGGAAAGACCTTGCCCCGGAATTCGTCCTCGTCACCGCCGTACCGCATCCCGAACCCGGCCTCTTGCAACCCCAAGATCGCAGCCGAGTCCGCCTGGGTAGCCGCCCGAACGCACACGCTCTTCGCCGATGCCATCTTCGTACCCTCCCACGCCACCCCACCACTGCACATCTGGTTTTCTACCCGCGGTGGCGTGGTGGGGAGCAGCTGTGGGGCTAGTCGGCGAGCACGGTGATCAGCTCCACGACCGGGCCCAGTGCGGAGGGCACGGCGACCGAGCCCGCCGCGCCGAGTCGTACGGCCGCGGGCGAGCGATGGAATCGCACCACAGCGGACCCGATGGGAACGTCGGTGTGGGTGATGTCGTCCAGACCGATGCCGACATCACCCTCGATCGACCGGTGTTCGGGCTTCGTCACGACGACCGTCGGATCCGGCGCGTCGCTGACGCTCTGAGCCTGAGCCCTCGTCCGACCTGTCAGCAGATCCACGACGGCGCCGATCGCGACCGGATCGCGGGTGCCGTCGTAGATCCAGCGCCGGCCCAGTACTCCGTGTTCGGCCGTGCCGACGAGCGCGGAGTCACCTCCCGGCAGCGGCGCCCCACGATAGGTCAACGGCACCTGATACAACACTTCGTCGGCACCGGAATCGTCGACGAACAGCAGGAATTCGATGCCCACTTCACCTGCGGGATCGTCGAGGCGGAACCCGCCGGCCTTGCGAATACTCGGTACCGTGCCCTGGTACCACTGCCGACTGGGCAACCACGTCGCGACGAGATCGCGCTTGGACGGGGTGACGGTGGTCTGGTGGATGACTGCCATCGCGGGTATCAGCCTTTCGCCGACATGGCGCGCACGTCTGGCAGGGTGCCGATGCGCTGGGTGGTGGGACGGCCGGGGGCGGCGGTCTGGGCGGAGCCTGTTGTGCGGAGCAGGGTCCTTATCTGTTCCGGGGTCGCGCGGCCGGGGCCGTGGGCGCGGATGCCCTGGTAGGCGGCGACGGCGCCGACGACGATCGGCGAGGCGCTGGAGGTGCCGCTGAATTCGTCGGTGTACCAGAGGTCTTCGTCGGGGCCGCCTTGGAGATCGCCGTAGCCGGTGGTGGTGACCTCACGGCCCCAGCCTTGGACGTCGAGGCGGGCACCGTGGTTGGAGAAGTCCAGACGCGAGCGGGCGGGGCCGTGGTCGCGGCCGTGCAAGCCCGGTGGTGGGGCGCCCGCGCCGACCAGGACGGCGCCGGAGTCGGCCCGGCCCGCGCGAAACGGGTTGTGCCAGGTGGCGGGGAAATCACCGGGGCGGGTGTCGTAGACGGCGTCGTCGAGGTTTTCGGCCCCGTTGCCCGCCGCTTCGATGACGACGACGCCGCGGCTCACGGCGTAGCGGATGGCGGCGAAGTCGTCGGGCCACCATTCCACGGCGATGTAGCCGCGCTGATCAGGAGTGGCCCGGTAGTCGAATCGCGGACCGGGGCGATGCAATTCGATGAGGACGATGTCGCCGGGGTTCAGGGCGTCGGCCGCGGAGCGGATCGCGGCGGCCGAGCCGATGCCGAACACGGAGATGGCCCTGATGTGGGCCTCGGGTGCGATCCCGGTGACGCCGAAGGCGTTGAGGTCGCCGCTGATCTCACCGGCGACGGCGGTGCCGTGATTGCGCCACCCCAGATCGTCGGACGCGGTGCCACCGATCATCCCGCCTTGGTTCTGGCGCAGGTCCTCGTGGGTGAACCGCCACGCGCCCTCGACATCGATCACCCGCACGCCGGTGCCGAGCCCGCCGGGCTGACCGTGTGCCCACACCGCATCGATGCCGTGGGGCGCGGCGTCCAGATAGGCCTGCCTGACCCGGAAATCGGGTGTCACAGCGGGCGCTCGCGGTGCGACGATGTTCTCGGCGAGGGGTGCCAGCGGCAGTTCGGCCGCGGGCTTCACATAGGCAGCGGCCACGGTGTCGTCCTCGCGCAGCCGATGCGCGAGTTCGCCGAGGTCACCCAGTTCACCGTGCACCGAGTAGTAGCTGAGGTAGTCCCCCGCGACCGACGCCTGCGGTGTGTCTGCCAGTCTGGCCGCGAGTCGGTTGTCCGGACCGAAGATCGGCACCAGACGTGCCGTGCCGGGGAGCAATTCATCGACCCTGGTGCGGACGGATCGGTTCTCGCGCAGGGCGATCGGTGTGATCTCCGGGCCGGTCGGCGTGGTGATGACGATCAGTTCGCCCGGCGGGACCGCGGGTGCGGGCACCCCTGATCGACGCTGCCTGCTGGATCGAGTGGCGGCCATGGTTACCAGTCAACCGTGCCCCGCGCTCGCCCGCTACTGTTCTGCCGCACCGACTTCGGCGACACGCCGTCACCACATCACGCCGACGACCCCGAACACAGCGATCGCCGCGACATAGGCCAGCACCAGGCGGGTGTCGCGCAACCAGCATCGACTGCGCCGCAACCCGGCCCGCCACGCCCGCCAATACCCGGCGAACGCGAGCGCGCCGAACCCGACCACCGCCCACGGGCCCACCAACCACGTCAGCAACGCCACGGTCGCCACCACACACAACGTCAACGGGTCGTGCGGCTGCTGGGCGCGCATCGCCTCCTCGTAATAGACCCCGCGCTCGCTCACCGCACCTCCACCGGCAGCAACGCCCGTCCCGACGGTGCCGCTGCCGACAACCGTTGCCGCGACAGCGCGGGCCACGCCTGCACCGCGCAGAACGGCGCGCACTGATCAGCATCGGCGCGAGTGCCCACATGTACGCAACACTGGGTGAGTCGTTCTTCGATCATCGTCGACATATCCATGAACGGTTTGATCGTGATCCGCACGACCCGTTCCCCGAGCAGTGTCCGCAACCGCTTGCGCCGTCCGGGCAAGGCCGACGACGCCAATGTCAGCAGGGTCGACATCCCCAGGTCACAGTTCTCGCAGATATTGCGCCACACCCGCCCGATCTCCGGATGCGACAGCGACGACTGCTCCGACAGCAGTCCCAGCAGCGATTCCTGCACCGCCATCCGCAGTTCGGCGGGCAGCGCCGAGTCCGCGATCCGGTTGGACACCAGCCCCAACTGCTGTTTCAACCGCTCGTGCCCGATCAGTGAGACCAGCGACCGCCACTGCCCGGCGTCGTCACGCAACAGGTAGCCGACCGAGCAGCAGTGCGGATGCGAACACGGCAGCGCGGTGAGGTCGCGCCAGGTCACCAGCCCGTCGGTCTGCGGGCCGAGTCGGCGCAGCACGCCGGTGTGGGTGAGCCGGTCCATCGGGTCGATCGCTCCCGACCGCCCGGACCCGAATTGCGGTTGGATCGAGACCCCGCCGACGAACGGGGTGTCCATGGCGGTGCGCAGCACCGCGCCGATCTCGTCGTCGTTCACGCCCAGCGCCACTGTCATCACCAAGGTGGTGAAGACGGCGTTCGACGAAAGCCGTTGCAGTGCCTGCTGTTTGCGGACCCGCAGGTCACCGCCGCGGTGATGGCGTGAGGCCTGCGCTGTTTCCCCGTCGTATTGCAGATACACCTCGACCCGGTCGCGATGGGTACGCAGCAGCGCCAGCAGTTCGTCGTCGACGGCGATGCGCAGACCGTTGGTGTTGAGCAGGATTCGGGTGATGGGCCGCGCGGTGAGCTCGGCCAGCAGGTGCGCCAACTGCGGATGCAGGGTCGGTTCACCGCCGCTGAGCATCAGCACGTCCAGGCGCCCGTTCTCGCGGGCCAGCCGCTGATCGACATTGGCCAGCACGTCCTCGACCGCCACCACACCGCGCAGTTCGGGCGAGGAGTCGGCGAAACAGGTCGGGCAGCGCAGGTTGCAACTGTCGATGATGTCCTCGAGCAGGATGCAGGTGTGCTGGGTCTGCATCTCGGGCAGTCCCCGCAGATACGCCGAGGGCACGGGATCGAAATTGCCGACGGTGTCGGGCAGGTGTGCTTTGGTCGGGGCCGTCCACTCTTCGAGGTAGGCCAGGATCTCGGGGTCCTCGTCGTAGAGGGTCCGGACCATGCCGTGGGTGCGGCACCCGCGTTCGAGGAAGACCTTCCCGTCTCGTTCGGCCAGCCACCCCGACAGTCGCGCGACCTCGGGCAGCGGCGTTTCAGGGTGTTCGTCGTGGCAGCGGGGACAGAACGCGGTGACATAGCGCAGAATCCGATCGCCCCGCAACGGCATCCCGGTCATCGCGCCATCCCGAACATGCCCGTGTACAGCTCGGGGTTGATAGCCGTGCACAAACCAGCCGTGCACACCGAGACCAGCGACCACCCGATCATCAGCCCCATTCCGAACCCCTTGGGAGCGGGGCGTTTGCGCCGGATCAACAGCCAGCCACCCCCGAAGGCCGCCGCCGCACTGACCACCGCGGTGAGACCGACCAGCGCCTTGGTCGCGGTGTCGTCGTTGATGGAGGCCACCACCAGGAACACGACGAATCCCGCGATCGCGTTGACCACGATGAACGCCATCGCACCCGCCAACGCCATCGCCGCGATCTGACCGCCCTGCCCCGGCGGCTTTCCGCCCTGATAGGGCGGTGGGGGTGGCATGTTCGGTGGTGGTCCGGGAGGAAAGTTCATGCCGCGACCTTTCGTCGAAGTACACCGTCGTAGTTGCCACGCCGATAGCCGATGGTCCAGCGCACCGCCACCAGGACCAGTCCCAGCAGCAGGAACCATTGCGGGCGAGTCAGATCCAGCCACACCGTGTCGTTGGCACGGGTGAACTCGACCAGGAACCGGAAGATCGCATAGGCCCCGACATAGAGGGTGAACAGCTCCCCCGGTGTGCTGATCCGGTCGCGTAACCACCACAGTGCGCCGAAAGCGGCCAGCTGGAACATGATTTCGTAGAGAAAACTGGGATGCATCGCCACACCGGCCACACACCCGGGGCACTGCGGCACCGTCGCGGGCGCGTGGATCCCCCACGGCAGACTTGTTGGCCGCCCCGGCGCCTCGGTGAGCAAGCACCCGATACGCCCCACCGCCATTCCCAGCGCGACCGCCGGGGCGAACAGGTCACCGGTCCGTTCCCGATAGCCGATGATCCGCTTCGCGATCAACACACCCACATACGCGCCGAGCAATCCACCCAGCACGCTGCGCGCACCGAACATCCAGCTCTCATAGGGATCGAGCGTCTCGGCCAGACTCGACAACCGCATACCGATCGCCCCACCGACCAACGCTCCGGTGACCGCGACCAGGGACTCTTCGCGCAGCGCGTCGCGACGTCTGCATTCGGTCACGAACACCACCGCGGCCACAGCTACCCCGAGCGCGACGAAGAACCCGTGCGTCGGGATCCCCCACATCAGCTGCGCCACCATGGCCAAAGGTTAGCGGGCACGACGGCCCGCGTGCGTGAGTGAAACTACTCCCGCATTCGGGTACTACCCTGTTCGTTGGTGAACGACGGTGCGGGAGTGAGTGTTTCGTTTAGAATGGTGCGAGGTGAGATCCTCACCCCGGTACCGGTCCTCGGGTACCAGCGTAGATCATCGCGATAGTTCCACCATTTCGGGAATTCCATCGGGTACGCAGTCATACAGGGGGTCAATCATGTCTACAGCTGTCGATTTCGCGGCCAGGCTCATCGATCCGCCGGCGATCGTCGCGGCGGGTCATTCGGCGGTCCTCGCCTACATCTCACCGAGCAGGCCGGGTGCGAATTTCGGTGCCAAACCGATCACCGCCGACTACGCGCGCGCACTCACCGCCGCCGGGCTCGACATCGTCTCCATCTGGCAATACGGCAAACCCGGCGACGCGACGCCGTCGGACTGGACCACCGGTTTCGACGGCGGTCGGCGGATGGCCGAACAGGCGTTGGCCACGCATCTGAGTGTGGGCGCGCCTCGACAGGCACCGATATTCTTCGCCGTCGACGAGGACATCTCGCTCTCGCAGTGGAACAGCACCGCCGTCGAGTTCTTTCGCGGGGTCAATGCGGTACTGGGTACGGAATGGACCGGGATCTACGGGCATTCGCGGGTGTGCGCGTGGGCGATCGAAGACGGCGTGGTCGGCGCGCGCGGGGAATTCAGTTGGGCGTGGCAGACGCGAGCCTGGTCGGGCACCGAGCGGGAACCGCGCGCGGTGCTCTACCAGCGGGTGATCGACACCCCGAGCAACCCCGGACCTCTCATCGACGGCACCCGTGTCGATGTCAACGACATCCTCGCCCCCGACTTCGGGCAGTGGGCACTCGACCGCTCGGTACCGGTCCCGCAGTTCACCGAGATCGACCGCCTCGGACCCTCGCACTCCTCGCGTGACGGCGCCCGCATCACCAACTTCCTGTTGCACACCCAGGAAGGCAACGGCACCGCCGAATCCCTTGCCGCCTACCTCAACAACCCCGCCAACGGCGTGTCCTACCACTACACGCTGCGCGACGCGATCGTGGTGCGGGTGGTAGCGGAGGAACGCGCGTCGTGGTCGGTGCTGTCGGCGAACCCTTTCACCGTGAATCTGTGCTTCGCCGGCAGCCGGATCGCGTGGTCGCGTGAGCAGTGGTTGCGCATCGACGGTGATCTGCGGATCGCGGCGTTCCTGGCCGTGCGCAGCGCGCACCGCCACGGGTACTCGACCGAGGTGATCGAGCCGGATTACTACGTCGGCGACGGCATCTCCGATCACCAGTACGTCACCAGGGCGCTCGGCATCGGCTCCCACACCGATGTGGGACCGAACTTCCCGTGGGATGTGTTCGCCGCCCACGTCGCCGCGTTCGCCGGTGGGACCACACCGACGGCGATCGATGTTCGTGCCGCGGCGTCCCCGTGGTTGGGCGCGCGCCGCACCGACGGCGAACTCCCCACACCGGACGGGGTGGGACGTTTCGCCGAATTCGAGCGCGGCTACGTCTACTGGCATCCGGCCACCGATGCCCACGCGATCCCGACGGCGGTCATGTCCAAATATGCCGAGCTGGGGTGGGAGGCAGGCCCCTTGGGCTACCCGACCGCCGAGCACACCGAACTACCCGACCCGCGCGGTTCCGGACCAGGGCTGACGCAGGCGTTTCAAGGTGGCACCGTGTACCGACGCGCCGGGCAACCCGCGTACTGGGTGCACGGTGCGATCGGTGCGCGGTGGGCAGCGGCCGGTTACCAGAACGGCGAGCTCGGGTGGCCTGCCTCCGACGAGATCGGCCACGACGACGGGGTCTATCAGGCGTTCGAGTTCGGCCGGATCTACTGGGTGCCCGACCAGATCGTCGCACTGCGTAATTCCGGCGACCCCGACACTCCGTTGGCTCGGCCCGCGTGAGGGGTCAGGCCAACAGAATCGCGAAGGTGGTGGCGCCAGCGCCCAATACCAGCGCCGCCACCACCAGGATCGCGATCAGCCGCGTCCGTGACGTGGGGCCGGTGTAGGTTTCCTCGGCGTTCAGCATGTCGTCGATGTCGATGGCGGCGAACTCACGGGTCGATTCGAGAGGGCCGGGCTGCTCGGTCATGTGCGTGACGCTAGTCCAGGTCGCTGCTCGCCGCCGCCGATACCCCACTCATGTCTGCGGTATCGGGGCGCGGGTGGTGGCGAGAAGTTCGTCGAGCTGCGCTTCGGCGCGTTCGGCGCGGGCCAGAGTTTGCTTGCGGGCGTCGTCGAGCGCGGCCCATCGTTCGGCGGCTTCGGCGCGTACCTGTTCCAGCGCGGCCGCGGATTCGTCACGGCGCTGCTGGGTGTCGATGGTGGTGGCGCGGCGCAGCTCGGCGAGTTCGGTACGGGTGCGGTCGAGTTCGCCGCGCGCGGTGTCGAGTTCGGTGCGGGCCCGGCGCCACTCCTCGCGTGCTTCGGCGGCGGCCTCCACTCGCTCGGCGGTGGCTTGCTCGGCACGTTCGGTGGCCCGGTCGGCGTCGGCGGCGCGCTGGATCGCGAGATCACGTTCGGCGTTCGCGGCGGCGATGCGGGCGTCGGCGTCTCGGCGCTGGTGGGCGATCTCGGTGTCGGCGCGCTGTTCGGCGCGGGCCACGGTGTCGTCGGCGTCCTGTTTGGCCTTGTCGATGTCGTCGGCCGCTTGTCGTTGTGCCGCACGCACTTGCGCCTCGGCATCGCTGCGCGCCGCGAACACGTCCTCGGCAGCCTGCCTGGTGAGCGCGTCCACCGAGGCGACGACTTCGTCCCTGGCCGCGAGCGCCTCACCCACCGCTTGCTCAGCGTGTTCCGCCGCGGCGACTGCCTCTTCGGCCACCGATTCCGCCAGCGCGCGTGCCTCTTCGGCTTCCCGTCGCGCTTGTTCGGCCGCCACCGTCGCCATCTCCGCTTCGGCGATCCGGCGGGCAGCGTCGGCCTGCGCGGCCTGGACCTGCGCTTCGGCCACCGACGGATCCCCGATCGTCTGCAGCTCGGCCACCGCCGCGTTCAACGTGGTCCCCAATTGCTCGGCCAGCCCTCGGAATTGTCCGAGCAGCTCATCGGCCCGCAACCGCGCCGCGGTCACCGGACCTTGAGCCGTCACAGTGACGGTAGCGGCCGCACTCTCGGACTCCTGTTGCTGGCGTTGTCTTTCGCGCCAGGCGCGCCACCGGGTGTGGTCCGGGTGATCGCAGTACTCGGAGGGACGACCCGGGCCACCGGCGCGGGTGATGGGGCGGGCACAGCCGGGATAGTTGCAGACGCTCGACACGGGAGAATCGTAGCGTTTGTTTCGTCGTTTCCTTACGTAATACACGAAACGAATTCCGTGTCGCCCCAGGAAGAGTCGAATCGAGCCTTCTCGATCCTGACCGCCGATAAGTGAACATTATCGGCGGTCAGGATCTCCCCTCGCTCTCAATGACCTTGATTTTATTACGTTTCCGTTTGGTCACTGCCAACGCAACGTTACTGCTACGGAACACGTCAAAAACTGTGCTCGGTCCAAACCGTCACGGAAAGCGGGATATCACGGATGCGGCAGGCCGACAGGGCCATCCGTGGATATGGGATCGATCGACGGCCGCACGCAACGCGGCCATCGCCGCCGAGTCCAGATCGTCGAGGCAACCGCGGCGCGCTACTGCGCTCCAGCCCCTAGGTCGGACAGCACGCCGCGCGTCAGAGGGCGAGCATGGCGACAGCGATCTGGTCGGCCGCGGTGTGGCGCAGAGCGGTACCCATGTCGTCGAGGACGAGCAGTCGCGCCGCGGGAATCTCGGCGGCGAGGGCTTCGCCGTTGCCAACCGGGAAGAACGGGTCGGCGCGGCCGTGCACCACGAGCGTGGGCACGTCGAGTTCGCCGAGCCGCTCGCGCCATCGCGGGGTGCAGTCGATCCGGGAGAACACCATCCCGAGCTGGTTAGCCTGGTGGACGGCGGGAACGGGTGACGGCGTCCGGTCCCAGATCCGGGCTGCCGTCGACCGCGCCTGCTCCGCATCGTTGCCCAACAACTCGGCGCCCTCGGCGGCGAACGCCGCGACCGCGTCCCGGTCTGTCCAGTCCGGCTTCGGGCGGGAGAACAGCTCGCGCATGATCGCGCCATCGTGGTCGGGCAGGTCCTTGTCGACGGGGCCGGGCGCCACCGACCGGGTGCCGACGAGGGTCAGTGCGGAGAACACGTCCGAGTGGTCCAGCGCGGCGACCTGAGCGATCATCCCGCCGACACCGATTCCACCGAGATGGGCGGTCCCGGCTCCGAGCGCCTCGACCAGCGCGGCCGCGTCGGTGGCGAGATCCCGTAGGTCATACGCCGGATGCTCCGGGTCGAGAAGCGTCGACGCGCCGGAGTCACGCAGGTCGTAGCGGACCACACGCCGCCCGCCCGACGCGAGTCGTTCGCACAGCGCATCGGGCCAGGACAGCATCGTCGTGCCGCCGACCAGCAGCACCAGCGGATCGTCCTCGCGGCCGAAGCTCTCGATGCCGAGATCCACCCCGTTGGCCCGTACCGCGGTCGTATCGAATCGAACCGGTCTCGCCATGCCTGGACTCCTGTCTGTCGGTACACCCAGTGGTTACGACGTCGGATTCACCCGAAAGTCATCGGTGCAGGGGAAATCGTGTGCGGCCTCCCACGATTGGGGCAGTTTCCGCTTGCCGACCAGCCGGATACGGTTTGACAGAGTGCGTAATACTGTAACGCATGATGCTTCGCCCCGACGCCCCGACGGTCACTGATGAGTCCGCGATCGGCCTGGCCGCGTCCATCCGCGCTCGCGAAGTGACCGTCCGCGCGGTGGTCGATGCCCACATCGCCGTGCTGCAACGCTTCGCGCCTGCCACCAACGCCGTGGTCGTCGACTGCTACGACACCGCGCGACAGCAGGCCGACGCCGACGACGCCCACCTCGCGACCGGACCGGCGCACCTGCCACCACTGTTCGGCGTACCGATCACCGTCAAGGAATCCCTGGCCGTCGCCGGTTTGCCGAACACGGCGGGCGTGGTGGCCCGCAAGCATCTACGTCCCACCGCCAATGCCACTGTGGTGCAACGAGTCCTGGATGCCGGCGCGATCGTGCTCGGTCTGACGAACACCTCCGAGGGGTGCATGTGGATCGAGTCGACCAACCGGGTCTACGGGCGAACCAACAATGTGCACGACCGGGAACGCACCGCCGGCGGGTCCTCGGGCGGTGAGGGTGCCGCCGTGGGCAGCGGCGGATCCCCGCTCGGGTTGGCCACCGACACGCTCGGCTCGATCCGCATCCCCGCCTTCTGCAACGGCGTCTTCGGCCACCGCCCCTCGACCGGCCTGCTCCCGACCACCGGCGCCTGGCCACCGCCCTTCGGGGTCGCCGCCCTGTGCTCCAACGGGGTCATCGCCCGCCGTGCAGCCGATCTCATGCCGCTGTTGCAGATCATGGCAGGCCCCGACGGGACCGATCCACTGATACAGCAAGTCACCCTCGGCGATCCGGCGACCACCTCGCTACGCGGTGTTCGCGTGGTGCTGCTCGACAAGACGTTCACCCCCGGCATCGGCCGCGAAGTGCTGGCAGCACGTGACCGTGCCGCGGCCGCGCTCGCCGATGTCGGCGCCGAGATCACCCGTGTACCGGTGCCCGCTCTGCGGATGATCGGGCTCTTCGCCTCGATCGTGCTGGCCGAGGAAACCGGGATCAGTTTCGCCGAGATCATGCGCAACGAAGGCGCCGACATCCTGGCGCTGGGGCAGCTCACCGCCGCCGGCGGGGACCACACACTCGCCACCCGGCTCCTCGCACTCGGCGAACTGATCGCCGCACGACTACCGGGCCCGGCGGCCCGGCGCATCACCGCTGCCGCGCACAACGCTGCCGCCGAGATCACCGAAACCATCGGCGACGGACTGCTCCTGCATCCCACCCTGACCACGGTCGCACCCCGCCACGGTCGCACCACCGGGCGCCTGTGGCGTACGAACACGGTCGCGCCGTTCAGCCTCGCGGGACTGCCGGTCACCCAGGTTCCCCTCGGCCGCGGCTCCGGTGGTCTGCCGCTGGGAGTTCAGGTGGTCGCGGGCCCGAACCGCGACCACCTCTCGATCGCCGCAGCCCTCACTCTCGAGAAGGCGTTCGGCGGCTGGGTCAGGCCACGCCACTGACCACACTCGAGGCCGGATACCTCGAATGTCAGTGCGTGGCGGCCTCCTCGATGACCGCGGCGACGGCAGCGGGCTGCGCGACCAAGGAAGCGTGGGAGGCGGGGATCTCGGTGGTGCGGGCGCCGATGCGGTCGGCCATGAAGCGTTGGGAGGCAGGGGGGATCACCCGGTCGGCGCCGGAGACGAGGTACCAGCTGGGAGTGTGGGACCACGAGGCCGGTCCGGAGGGTTCGATGTTCGCCGCTACGGCGATGGAGCGCTGGTGGGCGATCATGTCGGCGGCGGTGGCATCGCTGACGTCCTGCGCGAACACCTCGTGGAACGACGCCGGGGCGACATAGCCGTCGAGGTTCTTGCCCGCGATGCCCTGGCTGTCGTCGACGACGGCGAGCTGCAGGACCGGGGGCAGCAGTTGGCTACCGGGGAAGCGGATCGGATCAAGGGCCAACTGGGCGGGCTCACCCTGCTGCGGGGCGAACGCGGCGATGTAGACCAGCGCGGTCACGTCGGGGTCGTCGATGTTGGTGATCACCGCGCCACCGTAGGAATGTCCGACCAGCACGATCGGCCCGTCGATCGTGGCGAGTGTGCGTTCGATCGCGGCGGCATCGTTGGCGGGACCGCGCAGCGGATTGTCCGGGACCACCACGCGGTAACCGTCCGCGCGCAGGGCCTCGGCGACACCGTCCCAGCTGGTCGTATCGGCGAACGCACCGTGAACCAGCACCACGGTCGGGGTGTCGGCGGCCAGAGCGGGTGCCGTCGCGCTGAGCGCGCCCGCACCCAGGCCGACCGCGACCGCGACCGCCATGTTCGATCGGAGCCTGCTCGTCATGACTTCGTCCTCTCAATCATCAGAGATTTTGGCGAACGCCCACGCAACAGTATTGCTTTGCGCGGCAAATGATCGGCAGGCGCTGGCGGCGACGTCGACTTTCGAGTACGAGTGGAGCTGAACAGAGGGGGAAATTCGTGGGGAACGAAACAGTCCGTCGGCGACAGGCTCGCGGGTGGGTGAGCGTCGCGTGCGCTCCACCGAGGAATGGCTGGACTACTTCCAGCAGAATGCGGCTCGGCAGCGACCGATTCCGTGGCAGACGAACGGCATCGGAGCCGATCCGGCGGAGCTGGCACCGATTCGCCGCTCACTGCAGGCCTGGCAGCTCGGCGAGACATCGGACGGCGCTCACCTGGCCGCCTCCGCTGACCGCTACGCCACAGCCACCGATGACCCCGCATACCGCGACGTCATCGACCTGTTCATCCGCGAAGAACAACGCCACGGAGCCCTGTTGGGCCGGATCTTGGACGATGCGGGAATCCCACGCCGCCGAGCGGATTGGGGCGACACCCTGTTTCGCCGACTCCGCTACAGCATCACCGACATCGAGGTCTGGACCACGCCCGTCGTGATGGTCGAGACCCTGGCGATGGTCTATTACAACGCGATCCGCCGAGCCACCGGCTCGCCGGTACTGCGCGCGGTCTGCGCGCAGATCCTCGCCGACGAGGTGCCGCACGTGCAATTGCAGTGTGAGCGTCTGGCCGTGTTGCTGCACAACCGATCCCGCGCTCGCTTTCGTCTCACCATGCTCGCCCACCGCGTCCTGTTCCTGGTAGTGATGCTCCTGGTGTGGGCGGGGCATCATCGTGCACTCCGTGCCGGCGGCTTCACTTGGACCCACTACCGCCGGGCGGCCTACGCCAAGATGCATCGCAGCTGGCAACGCATGGACCCGCAGCGATACGTCTGGACCTGATCCGCGGGACACGGTTGTGTCGGTTTCCCGCCAGCGTCGGGTACTCGCACTTTCTACCGTCGGTCGATATGACTACAGATCCTGCCGTCGAGATCCACGCCGACACCCGATTGCGGGGTTCGGTCGTGCTGCTCATGGCCCTGGCGGCCGCGCTCGGGACCTCCACCATCTACCCCTTGCAGCCCGCGATCGGCGACGTGGCCGATTCCTTGGGTGTACAGATCGCGGTGGTCGGACTCGCCCTCGCGTGCGGGCCGATCGGGTACATGGCAGGTCTGGGTCTGCTTGTCCCACTGGTCGATCGGTTCGCACCTGGGCGGGTGATCGCAACTCAGTTCGCAGTCCTGGCGGTTGCTCTGGCGCTCAGTGCCGCAGTCGGTGGTAGGTGGCAGTTGGCGCTGATGACCGCGGTGATCGGAGCGTGTTCGACGGTGGGAGCGAGCCTCAGCTCCGTCGCGGGCAGGCTCGCTCCCCCGCGTCGACGCGCGAAAACCCTCGGTGTCGTGACCGCCGGAATTTCGGTGGGGATCCTGGCGGGCCGAATCTTCGGCGGTTGGCTCGCCGACGAGATCGGCTGGCGCGGAACACTTCTGACGTTCGCCGCCGCTTGCGCGCTCATCGCCGGATGCTGCCTGGTGATGTTGCCCGGCGGTCAGGGCGCAGGACAGCGAGGCTACCTCGCGACTCTGCGTTCGCTTCCCGGCCTGCTCGTGCGCCACGCCACACTGCGGATCGCGGCCATCGCGGGCGCGCTGTGGTTCTTCGCGTTCTGCTCGATGTGGGCAGGTCTGGCCGTTGCACTGTCGCAGCCTCCCTTCTCGTACTCGTCGGAACGGATCGGCCTCTACGCATTGGCCGGGCTTTCGGGGATTCTGGCAACGCAGGTAGCCGGCGCGTGGACCGACCGAGCGGGCGCCCGGCGCGTGATCATGATCGGTCTGTCGATAGCAGCAGCGTCGTTGGTCGTCGCCGGGTTCGCACTCACCGACCTCGTCGTGACGCTGGTCTGCCTGGCACTCTTCGATGCCGGCCTCTTCGCCGCCCAGGTAGCGAATCAAAGCACCGTTCTCGCGATCGACCCCACAGCCCCCGCCCGCTTCAACAGCGCCTATATGCTGGTGTATTTCGTCGGCGGAAGCCTCGGCACTGCTTTCGGCGCGGCATCGGTCGGCTGGTTCGGCTGGTCAACGACAGCGGCAATCACCGCGGCGACCATCGGAGCAGCCGCTGCGATCGTCTTTCGGTTCACCTCCCGAGCCTCGGTCGCCTCTATGACCGCTTCGTCGCCCGCAGCATCCGGCTAGCGCGCAGGCCCTGGGCTGATTCGCCGTCGAATTTCGCGGATCCGTCCAGGTAGCTGTCGATCAGGTCGGCGGCGGGGTGATCTTCGACGTCGGTGAAGCCGAGAGCGTGCAACTGCGCGGCGATGTCGTCGGGTGTGAAGTAGCTGAACAAGGGTTCGCCGACAGCGGCCAGGCGATCCGCGCGGGCCTTCAGGTGCGCGCGATCTTCGTCGGTCTCTGCCGGTTGCAGATAGTCGAAGATCACCTCGACCGGCTCGGCCTGACCAGCGAGGTAGTCGAGGGTCGACTGAGCGGCTCCCGGGGTCAGATAGAAGACCACACCGAGCCACACGAATACAGCCGGCTCCGACCGGATGAATCCGGCTGACTCCAGTTCCTTTGCCAGCACCTGGGTTTCGAAGTCGACCGGGACGAAGGTCAACGTGTCGGGGCGGTCGATGTCGGCCGCGACGAGACGTTGGCGTTTCCACGCTTGGGTAGCAGGGTGGTCGACTTCGAACACCCGCAGCTCCGGGTGCGGGTTGCGGTAGGCGAAGGTGTCGAGGCCCGCGCCGAGTACCACGACCTGTCGTACCCCGCCAGCGACTGCCGCCGCTACGCGGTCCTCCGCGAAGCGGGCGCGAGCAGCGAAGAACAGCCGTCGCGACCGATCGCCGGCCTCGCCACCGTGACGATCACCTGTCGGCTCGGCCCATTCGGACAGTTCGTCCGCGGTGACGCCGAGCAGACGCGCCGCGACCGGGTCGGTGAGGATCAGTGGCCTATCAGCGATCTGGTGGTAGGCGCGGGCATAGGCGGTCGTGAGTGCTGTCCGGCTGGGTCCGTCGTTGTCCATGGTCTCGAACCTACTCACGAAGGGGTGCTCGGAAGCCGCCGATCTTCTGCTCCAACAATTCGGCCAGCCGCAGCGGGGTGCGGTCTTCGAACATCGGACCGACGAGCTGCACTCCCACCGGCAGCCCCTCGTGTGACAGTCCGGTAGGGATGGCGGTGGCGGGTAGGCCGGGCATGGTGGCCAGACCGGCCCAGACGAGCTGGTCGAGGTAGGGGTATTCGACGCCGTCGATGTCGATGCGGCGTCCCAGCAGATCGGGATCGTGGTCATGGGGGAATGCGGGAGTCGGGGTGATCGGGCACACCACGGCGTCGAACTCGGCGAAGAGTTGGCGCCAGCCGTGGCGGTGGAGTTCGCGGCGGTTGTTCGCCTCGACCCAGTCGCGGTGGGTGAAGACCAGGCCGCGCAACCGCGTCGCGTCGAGACTCTGGTCGTGGATGCTCAGTTCCGCGGCCTGGGTCCGAAGTTGTTCGTACGCTTCGACGGGAAACCCTGCGCCCGAGCCCGAGAACAGCAACTGCATATAGATCGTCGCGGCCTCGGCCAGATCTGGCAGCAACGCGCTGTGTCGTTCGACGCGGGCACCGCTGTCGACGAGCGCGTCGGCTACCCGATTCACCCCTGCCTGCACCGCGATCCCGGTCCCGATGAGCGGATGCTCGTCGAGGACCAGAACCCGGAAATCGTGGAGCCGCTCATGGCGCGCGGGCGGGAGTCTCGAGTCGTACGCCTTACCGAGCGTCAGTGGGTCCGGGCCGGCCATCACATCGAGGAGCAGTGTGAGGTCGCGGGCCGTGCGCGCCATCGGACCGACAACGGCGAGGTCGAGGTCGACCGGCAAAGCCTGCGCGGGCGGCGCGACCATTCCGCGATTCGCCGCCAGCCCGAGTGTCGGCTTGTGCGCGTAGATACCGCAGAAATGTGCGGGGGTGCGCAACGAACCGCCGATGTCGGAACCGATGGACAGCGCACCGAATCCCGACGCCAGTGCCGCCGATGATCCGCCCGAAGATCCACCCGGCGTCCGGCTGTGATCCCACGGGTTGTTGGTGGTGCCGTAGATCTCGTTGAAGCTCTGCACATCTCGCAGCCCCAACGGCACATTGGTCTTGCCGAGCATCACCGCCCCGGCGGCTTCCAGCCGCGACACCTGTATCGCGTCCTCGGCAGGAACATAGTCCTTGTTGTGCGGCACGCCCCAGGTCGTGGGCAGCCCAGCCATGTCGTAGGACTCCTTGACCGTCACCGGAACACCGAGCAGCGGCCGATCCTCACCGCCCGCACGCGCCTGATCGGCACGACGCGCGGCGACCCGAGCACGATCGAAGTCCCGCACACAGATCGCGTTGATCGCCTCGTCGTCACGCTCGATTCGGGCGATCGCGTCCTCGGTCAGTTCCACCGATGTCAGCTCACCGGCACGCAAAGCGGTCACGAGTTCTTCAGCCGACGCGAAATTCCAATCCATGAATTCGACGCTAACCGCAGGTCGCGATAGCCATAAAACACCTTTTTGCACAACAGGGACAGATGTCTCAGCCCAGCGTGTTTTCGATGAGATCGGCGGCACGGACGGTCCCGCCTTCGGCTTGTGCTCGGGTGCGCAGTTGCGCTGAGCGGCGGGCGACCTCGGGATCGCCGATCAGATCGTTCAGGGCTGAGCGGAGGTTGTGGGCGGTGGCTTCCGCGGTGTCGAGGCGGCGGGCTACGCCCAGTTCGACGAGACGGTCCGCGTTCATGAACTGCTCGGCGCCCTGGGGCACGGCGATCATCGGGACACCCGCCAGCAGCCCTTCGCCGCAGCCACCCATACCGGCGTGGGTGACGAAGGCGTCGGCCCGTTCCAGGATCGCCCGCTGGGGAACCCAGGAGTGCACTTCGACATTGGCTGCGATATTGCCGAGCTCGTGGGGGTCGGTGTGTTTGCCGATCTGAAGGACCACGTGCCAGCCGGGCAGGTCACCGAAAGCCTGGAGGCACTGGTGGTAGAACTCCGGTTGGTGGGTGTAGGCCGATCCCAGGGAGATCAGCAAGACCTTCTCCGCGTGTTCGGGGCGGACCCAACCCGCTGACTCGCGGGTGTCGAAGCAGGGGCCGACGAAAGTCACTGTGCCGGAGTCGACGTGGTCGGCATGCGGTTGCATCGCTCGCGGGATCAGCGCTACGGCCTTGTCGGGCAGGCCGGAGAAGTCGTCGACATCGGTGGTCGCGGCACCGCAATCGGCTAGCCACTGCGCGAACCTCGCCTGGTAGGCGTCGGCGCCCGGCAGCTGTCGTAGCTGTGCCGCGACGTCGTGTTCGTAGCCCTTCCACGCGACGAAAGTAGGCGAGAGCTGGACCATTTGGCGGTTCTGGGTTTCGGCGAGGGCCCGTCCGGCGTAGGCGCCGATGTCGTAGAGATAAAGATCCGCGGGGTCGTGGTCGTAGGCCGCGTGCAGTTGTGGCAGGGCCAGCAGGGCATTGTCGAGGAACAGGTTCATCGCCGCGACAGGGTCGTCGGGCCAGTTGTTGTCGGCCACCGGCAGCGTCGAGGTGCACGGGATCAGCTCGACACCGGTTGCGGTGATCAAGTCCGCGACGGCCGGGTCGTTGGCGTAGGTGACGCGATGGCCACGGGCCACCAGCTCACGGATGATGTCGAGGCTCGGCAGGACATGGCTGACGATAGGGATGCCGACCATTGCGATATGGGCTGGGCGAGAAGGCATTTCACTCATTTCAAGGATTCGGCGGCGGCTTCCAGGTCGTCGATGCTGCCCGACATGATCGTCGGCACGTGTGCGGTGATGTGCTCGGCGGGCCAGTCCCACCACGCCACTGCCAGCAGTCGGGCGATATCGCCGTCGCTGTACCGGGTTTTGATGAGGCCGGCCGGATTTCCGCCGACGATGCCGTAGTCGGGGACATCGCGGGTGACGACGGAGCCGGTGCTGATGATCGCGCCGTGGCCGATCCGCACGCCGGGCATCACCGTCACGCCGTTGCCGAACCAGACATCGTTGCCGACCACGGTGTCACCTCGGACCGGCAGTCCGGTGAGCAGGTCGAAGTGGTTCGACCAGGAGCCGCCCATGGCGGGAAACGGGAAGGTCGACGGGCCGTCCATCCGGTGGTTGGCCCCGTTCATGATGAACCGCGTTCCGGTGCCCAGCGCACAGAACTTTCCGATGATCAGTTTCTCCGGCCCGTAGTGGTAGAGGACGTTGCGAGTTTCGAACGAGGTCGGCTCATCGGGGTCGTCGTAGTAGGAGTACTCGCCGACCTCGATGAGGGGTGAGGTGATCAGCGGCTTCAGCAGCACGACTCGCGGTTGCTCGGGCATCGGATGCAGCACCGTCGGGTCTGCGGGAACAGGTGCGGATTCGTGGGGCACAGCGAAACTCCTTCGGCGGGTGCGCTATCGGACGCCGGTGGAGGTCGCACACCCACCGTTGTTAATACGACAATTGTCGCACTAAGCTACGTCGACAGCCCTACCTCGTCAAGCGATCGGATGGCCGACAATGAGATCCGAACCGGATACCTCCGAGCCCGCTCCCCCGGCACGCCCCCGCCCGGGTGGCAGAACCGCCCGCATCCGAACCCAGGTGCTCGACGCCGTCACCGCGGAGCTGGCCGAACACGGCTTCGACGCGCTCAGCATGGACGCCGTCGCGGCCCGGGCGGGCGTGCACCGAGCCACGGTGTATCGACGCTGGCAAGATGTCGGCGGTCTGCTCGCCGACCTCTTCGATGCGGCGAGTGACCAGCAATGGAGCCCTCGCGACACCGGCTCGCTGCGCGGCGATCTCGCGGCGCTCAACCACGAGATCCAGGATTCCTTGACCGAGGAGCCGTCGCTCGCGGTGGCGCTGATCGCCGCGTCGTTCCGATCCGAGGAAGCCGCCGGAGCTCTGCGGCGTTTATGGGATGACCGCTACGCGCAGTCCGAGGTCATCGTCGAGCGCGCGATCCAGCGCGGCGAGCTTCCGCCCGATGTCGACGCGCACGCCCTCCTGATCGCCGCGACCGCACCGGTCTACCACCAGTTGGTTCTCCTGCGCGCTCCGTCCGACCCCCGCCTGCCCGACCGCTCGGCCACCGGTGCCGCGCTCGCCGCGGACGCCGGCGCGTTCAACCGATGACACAAGCTCCTGCGCGGACGGCAAACAGCCGCCGACCGCAAGAGGGTGTTCGGCGGCTGTCGCACCAGTTGGGTGTTGCGGAGCGCTGGAGGCCCAGCATGTGCGACGGTCGGTCACACGCGGATGGCTTCGGGCGCAATAGTTTTGACCTTCCTCACACGAGAGTTCCGTGCCCCACGGTGACGTTCCCGTAGAGGTTGCGCGCGAATACCTGCACAGAATCCCCGCTCCCCTGCGAGGGGTCCACGGGTTCCATCCGGTTCTGCACGCTGCCGTACAGCGCGTTGGCCTCCAGCCGCGCCGCGCTGCCCGGGCGGATCCCCACCTCGAGATCGCCCATCGAGGTCTCCAGTCGGAGCACCCCGTGCGCGGCCTCGTCGACGCGGATGTTGCCCTTGGCGGTCTTCGCGGTCACCGAGCCGCCCGGGCGCTCGACCACGATGTCGCCGGCGGATACCTCGAGCTCGCACCGGTCGAATTCGCCGACACTCACCAGTCGACCCATGGCGATGGTCGCGTCGAGCACGGAGCCGATCGGCACCTCGACGGTCACCGAGACCGTCGGGTTGCCGCCGAACGGGGTGAAGGCCTTCCACTTCTTGGGAGACTCGACCGTCAGCTTGCCGCCGGCGAATTCGACCTGAATCTGTTCGGCGGCACGCATATCCGCTTTGCTGGACGCGTCGGCCGGTCGGACCTCCACAACAGCGTCGGCTCGGTCGGCGGCGATCACGGTGACATCACCGCAGGCCACATCAACGGTGACGGCGATCGGCTGCGGCGTCTGGAAAGTAGGCATCTGTACTCCTAGGTTGCGAAGGATATACGTAGATGTATACGTACATTGCGTGCTCTCACTATAAGTAGATGTATACGTATAGCGCAACCCTGAGTTTTCGGCGGAGCTACAGATGCCCCCGCGGTCAGGTAGCGAGCCGGGTGATGTCAGGTGCGTAGACGGTCATCCAGTGCGGACGCAGCCGGTAGTAGACCACCTCGCTGTCCCAGTCGAAGGCGTCGTCGCCGTAGAAGTCCTGGAAGTACGCGAGCAGTGCTGACCACTCCACGCAAGGCTCACCACCCAGCGGATTGAGGACCTCCACCGAGCCGTGGGTGAACACGCCCAGGTCCTCACCGCGCAGGTGCGCGACGCTGGCGGCCGGTCGCGCTGCGAGGTGGCGCGCCTTCGCGGCGTTGCGCGCCGTACCGAAGTGCCACTGTCCGTGCAGGAAGTGTCCGTCCACGGCACTGATCCGCGGTTCGCCCTTCGCCGTCACCGTGGACAGAGCGAGCGTGCACATGCCCGTGAGGGTCTGGGCGAGCTGCTCTGCGGTCAGCGTGTTCTCACCATCGATGATCGAGCGAAGGTGCGAGGTAGCGCCGGACAGCGAGGCGTCGAGAAGCGCCTGAAGCTCTGCGAGATCTTCTGAAGTTTCACGCAAGGAGGTCCCTTATCTCTTAGTGGTGTATCAACCGGCGAACCCATCCTCGACCCATAACCTGACACCCCTTGTCAACTTTCCGCGCCGATCTCACTTGATGTTGTGCAGGAAGAACTCCCGGATGTCTGCGGCGAGCAGGTCCGGCACCTCCATCGCGGCGAAGTGACCGCCACGGTCGAATTCCGACCAGTGCCTGATGTCGTAGAGCTGCTCGGCCAGCGGGCGCACCGATTGGGTGATGTCATGGGCGAATACCGCGACGCCAAGGGGCACCGGGCACGGCTCGCTCCCCCGCGAAGACTCCCGATGCAGTCGCGCCGAAGAGGCCGCGGTGGCAGTGAGCCAGTACAGGGAGATGTCGGTGAGCATCCGGTCGTCGCTGATCGGCGAGCGCGGGTCGGTCCACTGCGCGAAGCGTTCGGCGATCCAGGCGAGTTGGCCGACGGGTGAATCGGTGAGCGCGTAGCCGATGGTCTGTGGGGTGGCAGCTTGTAGTGCTTGGTAGGGCGGGCGATTCGCCATGAGCTGTTTGACCTTGTCGAGTCGCGCTTTGTCGGTGCCGGAGAGTTCGACATCCGGGTCCGGCCGGGTCGGCAGGTAGTTGACGTGGACGCCGACAACGTTCTCGGGCGCCAGAGCACCCAGCGACTGGGAGATTCCCGAACCGAAGTCGCCACCCTGCGCGCCGTAGCGCTCGTAGCCGAGCCGACGCATCAACTCGGCCCAGGCGCGCGCGACGCGGACGATATCCCAGCCGCGTTCATGGGTCGAACCGGAGAAGCCGTAGCCCGGGATGGACGGGATCACCAGGTGGAAGTCGCGCGAGAGCGGTTCGATCACGTCGAGGAATTCGAGGAACGAGCCGGGCCAGCCGTGGGTGAGAATCAGCGCTAGCGCGTCCGGCTTCGGGGAACGGACGTGGACGAAATGGATGTTCTGGCCGTCGATTTCGGTGGTGAAGTGCGCCAGTTCGTTGAGTTTCGCCTCGTGCGCTCGCCAGTCGTAGCCGGTGCGCCAGTATTCGGCGAGTTCCTTCAACCGCGCCAGGGGGAAGCCGTAGTCCCAGCCGGCGTCGGCGATTTCGTTGGGCCAGCGGGTGCGGGCGAGTCGGTTGTTGAGGTCGTCGATATCGGCCTGCGGGATGTCGACGCGGAACGGTTCGATCATGGTCTCGACTCCTTTGTCGGCCCAACGTTGGGCCGACTAACGTTTGCGTGACCAACGATATCGCGATCGTTGGTCACACAAACGATTTGTTAGAGTTGTCACATGGAACACCCACCAGAGCCGACCCCCGCCAGGTGGGCAAACCTGCCCACCTGGCTACTCACCCAAACCGGTAACCACGCCCACCGCCTGGTCACCGAAGGTTTCGCCGCCGCCGACGCCCGCGGCTACCACTACCGCCTCCTTTCCAGCCTCGACGAATTCGGCCCCGCCAGCCAAGCCACCCTCGGCCGCCGCAGCGGCATCCACGTCAGCGACATGGTCGCCACCATCAACGAACTCGCCGACCACAACCTCGTCGAACGCACCCCCGACCCCACCGACCGCCGCCGCAACGTCATCTCCCTCACCACCCCGGGCAAACGCCAACTACGCCGCCTGGAAAAACAACTCGCCCAAAGCCAAGAAGCACTCCTCGAACCGCTGTCTCCCACGGACCGAGAACACCTGACGAAGTTGCTGTCCAAGCTGTTGGACCACCACAACCGGAGAACGGGCGCCACCGACGAGCCGTCACACTGAATCGCCCGACCCGGCATCGAGATCGACACTGCGCCACCTAAGTCGCCATCTCACAGACCAGCATCTCGTGCGCACCGATTCACCCGTCGGCCAACTCGCCTGGATCGCCGAACGCTTCGCGCAGTGGGCCGACTCGCGGCGGGCTCGGCGGTGTTCGTCGGGGTCGGCGAAGAATGTCCAGCGGTAGGAGTCGGCGTGCTCGCGGACGTATTCGTTGCCTCGGGCTGCTTCGGCGATCGCGTTGGCGGCCACACGTTCGACGCCGTTGTCGAAATAGGCTATGTCGCAAGCAGTCACATCACCCCACGTTCCATGACTTCGGCGGCGAATCCTGCCGCACCGCCCGGACAGTCCAGAATTCGGCGCCCGAGGTCGTCTTCGGTGAGGGCGAACATCGCCTGGTACTCGCCGAGGGAGCGAGAGCTGACGAGAATCTCGCCGAACCCGCCGGTTCCCGCGGACTTGTCGTTGTCGATCATGGTCGGCCTCCTGTTTCCGGGACCGCCACGGAGGCCGGAACAGCTGTCTTCACGACAGATTCGGCCACCCGAGGGCGGCCGAGCACAACTCGGTCAGCCGCTAGGTCAGCGGCCACCACAGTTGCGCGAACATCAACACCCGGTGATTGAATCATGTCGATGTGCTGTCGACTATGCGAAATTCGTCGCTATAGCGGATCATATGGCGGTGAATCAAGATCTTCTGCGGTCTCGGGCGGCGGAATTCGCCGCCGAAAACGTGTGCATGCCCGACCAAACCGGTCGCGAGCGGGCCATTTCGCACCTCGCGAACCGACCGACCCCGGCGGCTGCCTGACATGGAAACCACCGAACTCGCGGCCGATCTGGACGAGCGCCAGTTCGCGCGATACGAATGCCCATGCTGCGACGAGCCGATCGAGCGCACCTGGAACATGATCACCCGTGACGGGATCGCTTACGCGGCGTACTTCGCCAACAGCTACCACCACACGGGTCAGGCCCATGACACCTGGATCGACGTCATCCTGGGCACCTGGGATTCCGACACCGCCGACGATCACGTGACTTTCGGTTGCCGGGTCGGGCCGGTGCAGAACAATCCGAACCCTGCGGCAACTCTGGTCCAGGCCTGTCTGGACGGCTCAGCTGACGACGTCCACGGCGTAGTGCTCTCGCGGGCGGACGGTTTGGTCCACCCTCGCCTTCCAGAGTTCTGGAGTGTCGTCGACTATGTGCTGGCCAACGACCCGACCGTCTCGGACCACCTGTACGGGTAGCCGAGGGGCCATCCACCACGGATGACCCCGTCGCCTCAGCCGAGGGGGTTGTGCCCCAACAGAACTCGCCCGCTGAAGCGGGTCTGTTTGGCACGGGGCAGGGGGTGGAATTGGCAGCCGTGGATGTCTCGGTAGAGGCGTTCGAGGTCGCAGGCGCGGGAATAGCCTGCGCCGCCGGTGGTTTCGATTGCCAGTCGGACGGTGGTGATGAGAGCGTCGGACGCGACGGTCTTGCGGCTGAGGGTGCGGGCGGCGTAGGTGTCGGTGTTGGGGAAGTTCAGGTTCTCGGAGTCGGTGAACATGGCCGTGATGAGGTCCTCGGCGGTGGTGTAGGCGTTGAGCATTTCACCGGCCGACTGGATCGTGTGGGCCTCGGAACGGCCCGCCAGCAGGTGCGCGGTGAGATCGACGGCCGCGTCCGCGACGCCGAGGTAGGCGGCCAGTACCAGCGGAAGGGCGGCGCCGATCACCACATTCAGCGCCGGCGGCCACGGACCGGCTGGGCGGGTCATCGAGATCGCGGCGTCGGGCACGAAGACGTCATCGAGAACGACGGTGTGTGAGCCACTCGCGCGGAGACCGAACGAATCCCAGGTCTTGTCGATGCTCACCCCCGCGGCGGACAACGGGATGGCGAAATGCAGCACCTCGTCGTCGTAGCGAACGCTGGTGACGAGCACGTCCCCCACCTCACACCCACTCGCGGGCGCCTTGCGCGCACTCACCCGATACCCACCGTCGACGCGCACCGCCTGACCATTGGACTCGACCCAATCCGAGGCCCCGGTGCTGACCAGGATCGCCCCGCCCGCCACCTTCGCGAACACCGCCGAAGCGTCCACCCCATGGTTGTGCCGCCACACCTGCGCGGCCACCAGGTGCGAATGCATCGCGAACGCGACAGCTGTCGACGGATCGTGGCTGCCGAGTTCGCGCAGGATCTGCCCCATCTCCTGATGGGAGGCACCCCCGCCGCCGAACTCGACCGGCACGAGCGCCGCCGACAGACCGCTCGACCGCAACTGGTCGAACGCGGCGACGGAGATCTCGCCGGTGCGATCCCGTTCGGGGACCTCGAGACGCAGGGTTTCACCGATCTCGCGGGCCAGTGCGACCCGGTCGGTGCTGGACGTGGTGTCAGAAATTGTGGAAGTCATGTTTCGAAGGTAGGAAGCGCCGCGATAACCAGATAGTCCAGAAAGTGGACTCTCCCGGTCCTGGAAGTGGACCCCGTCGGTGAGGTGACCATGACAACCACGACCGCAGGCTACGGCCAGTACTGCCCGATCTCGCGCGCGCTCGACGTGCTCGGCGAACGGTGGTCGTTGCTCATCCTGCGCGATCTGTTCGTCGGCACCACCCGATTCAACGACCTCGCTCGCGGCCTACCCGGCCTCTCACGCAGCTTGCTCGCCAAACGCCTGCGCCAGTTCGAACGCGCCGGACTGATCGAGAAGCTCGGCACCGAACACCTGCTCACCGAAGCGGGCAGCCAACTCGAGCCGATCCTGTTCGGCCTCGGCGAATGGGGTGCGCGCTGGACCTTCGGCGAACCGCAGGAAGAAGAGCTCGACGCGGCGCTGCTGGTGTGGTGGATGCACACCAGGCTCGACACCTCCATGCTGCCCGGACGGCGCCAAGTGCTGCATGTCCGGTTCACCGACGACATCCGCCGGTTCTGGATCGTGGTCGAAGCCGCCGTAGCCTCGGTGTGCGAAACAGACCCCGGCTATCCCGTCGACGTCACCATCAACGCCGACGTCGCGGGCCTGTACGAGGTGTGGTTGGGGCGCATGCCGCTCACCCACGCGCAGCACACCGGACGGATCAGGTTCACCGGCCCACCCGCGATCACCCGCCGAATGCCTGCCGTCCTGCGATTGAGCCCGGTCGCCGGATATGTCGCCGCGACGGCTCAGCCTGGTCCGGCAGCGCGCGCGTCGTGATCGGGACCGGTGCGTGCGGCAATCCGCATCGCCCAGCGGTACAGCTGTTCGGGATCTCCGAGCGTCGCTCGCGCTGCGGGCCGAACCAGCACGCCGTTGGCCGCGGACAACAGGTCGTACAGGCCCAGATGCGCCCATTCCCACAACATGCTGTCGAAGTTGTACGACATCATCGCCCGCTCGACGCGCTCCCGGATGTCGGTGACCTCCTGCGGCGCGATCCCCGACCGATGCAGTCGTGCCTCGGTAGCGCGCTGATCGTCGTCGTCGAACGAGGTATCGAGGAACGGCTCCAGCAGATCCGCCCAGATATCGCCACGACGACGCACCGCAATCTCGGTGCGCCGACAGAACTCGGCGAGGGCCGGCGCATCGGACGCGAGCACGAACAGCGTCTCCCCCGAGACAGTGCGAAGTTCCGGCGGAGACGCGCGCGGATCGGCGTCGGCGATCTCCGAAACCGCTAGCACGCCATCGGGATACACCGATGCGCCCGCGAAAGGATAGTCGACAAACTGAATCTCTGTGTCGCCGATGACCACCCGCATCGCCCTATGATGGCGGCCCGAAAGCACCTGGACCGGCTGTCATGAACTAAATCGAACAAAACGTGGCAGTAATCACTACTTGGCCCGCGATGTTGGCAACGGCCGTAATCAAAACGTTAGGGTTTCATTCATGGTACGTACCGGAGCAGTAACCTCAGAGCCGTACGAACCGAGTGTTCCTCTGCCCCAACAGCATCCGGTACGACTCGAGCTCGTCAGCGAAGCGCCCGCCACCACCGGCGCACCGACCGAGGAGGTCGACGAGCACTTCCCGCGCCTCGGCGACACCAGTTTCCTGACCGGCGCGGCCCGACACCGGCTCGCCGCCTACATCCACACCCAGCTCGCCGAACTCGAAGAGATGCCGTGACCTCACACCCATGACCACGCGTCCCCGCGTCATCACACCCGCGCACGACTAGGCTGCAACGCCAGGAGTCATCGGCGACACAGCGATTCACGCGAGGAGTGGCAAGGTTTGAGCGACGCATCGGTCGTGCTTCCCGAACAGGTCCGCACCGAACTGCGCCGCGGAGTGCGCAGCGTCCTGGTCGACACCGCGGCCCTACGCCTGGTCCGCGAACGGTTCGATGACAATCAAGCAGGTGCACTGCGCCGCTACCTCGAAGCGTCCCAATCGGCGAACACCCTGCGTGCCTATCGAACAGACTGGATCGCCTGGGCGGGCTGGTGCGCGATCGAACAACGCCAGGCGCTCCCCGCGGACCCGCTCGATGTGGCCGTCTACCTGGCGGCCTCCGCCGACGCCCGACGAGAAAACGGCACATGGGCCTTCAGCCCGGCCACCCTCGATCGCAAGTCCGCCGCCATCGCCGCAGTCCACGCCGCCAACGGACTCCCCTCACCGACCCGTTCCGACGTCGTCCGGCTCACCCTGCGCGGTATCCGTCGCACCCGCCGCACCCCACCGACCCGCAAACGGCCGGTCCTGCTGCACACCCTCGACCAACTCCTCGCCGAGCTCCCCCCACCCGACTGGCCCACCGAACCCGCTCGCCGCCGCGACGCGCTGGCACTGCTGGTCGGTTTCGCCGGCGCTCTGCGGCGCAGCGAACTCGCGGGCCTGCGCATCAGCGACGTGCACGTACGCACCGACCACACCACCGGCGAACCACTGCTCGTCGTTCACCTGCCGACAACGAAGACCGACCCGACCGGCGTCGCCGAACAGCGCATCGCCCTGCCTCGCGGCAAACACCCACGCACCTGCCCGATCTGCGCCTTCGCCGACTGGGTCCGGCTTCTGGAAGTCCACGCCGACGCCGGCGACGCGGGCGCACGGACCTGGACGACGAACAACCTCGCGGCCGACACCACGATCCACCGCTGCCACGGCTTCACCGGAACCCGCCTCAGCACCGACGAAGACCGCCCGCTGTTCCCCACGATCAACCGACACGGCTCGATCAGCGACACCGCCCTGTCCGGCCGGGCCGTCGCCGAACTCGTCAAGCGCTACGCGGCCCGCGCGGGCCTGGACCCCGACCTGTTCTCCGGGCACTCCCTACGCGCCGGCTTCGCCACCCAAGCCGCCCTCGGCGGAGCCAGCGACCGCGAGATCATGCGCCAGGGCCGCTGGTCCAACCCCCGCACCGTCCACGGCTACATCCGCACCGCGAACCCACTCGAAGACAACGCCGTCACCAAACTCGGCCTCTGAATCCGATCGACCTGCAGGCAAACGATCCGGCTCCGCAGTTCACGTATCAATTGGCGGTCAAGGCCTCATACGCTTTCGCGGCCATGTACTCCCGGCCCAGCCGCGTGGGATGGAAGAACGTGCCTCCCTCTCCGGGCTCGAGTCCGACGAACGACACATAGCGTTGCGCGACAGGGGCGCAGATCGAATGATCGCCCTCGGAGTCGGGATCGACAAAGGTGAAACCCGCTCGGTCCGCGGCCGCCGCGACTGTGTCGTTGAGTGCTTTCTGCGCGCGGATGTTGAAGGCGATGGCCGTCGGGCCCGCGATCGCATCGATGAAGCAGCCGGTGGGGTCCTCGGGCAGGATATTCAGATAACCGAGCACGGCAACCTCGGCGGCGGGGGCGTGTTGCCTGATCGCGGCGTACGCGGCGTCCAGTCGCGCCGGAAGTCTCGTGAGCGCGTCCGCGGCCTGGTCTCGTAAGGCCTGCGTGCAGGTGGCGGCCAGGAAGCAGTTGCTGATCACCGAGACGAACAGGTTCTCGTCGTTGCCGCCGATGGAGACCGCGACGAACTCGGTGGCGGCGGACAACCCGTCCACCTGCGGGCCCATCGGTGAAACCTGCGTGATGTCGGCGGTGACAGCGCCTCCGCAGCCCCAGTCGCCGAAGCTGGTCTGTGGCATCTTCGCGGCGATGAGTCGCGCGACGCTGTCGGTGGCCTGAATGCACGGTCCTATGAGCGAGCCCGCGAAGGATCCGCTGTCGATATAGGAGTCGCCGATCGCGACGAATTCGGCGCCAGTTCGGTGAGAAGGGTCCCCTGGTGCGGCGGACGACAGCGCCGCCGGGGACAACAGCAGTCCCGCTGTGGCAAGGAGTAGTACACGGTGTGCAACGTTGCGCATCGTTCGGATCACCTCAGTGTCGAATCGGTTGGGCGACGCAGAATCCGGCGGTGGTGTCTACCGATTCCGCGATCAGGGTGCGACAAATCGCCGTTGCCTGATTGCACCGGCGATTCGATCTAATACGTATTAGCTGAGATCAGGCTAACAGTCAGTGAGAATCTTCGAAGGAAGAATCGAGCACGAAAAAGCCACGACCGGCCACCGGCTGGGCGGTCGCAGTGCTACTGCGAAGCTAGGACGACCCGCGGTGAACCAACGTCAGCGCATCCGTCGCGACCGCGCGCACCTGGGCAGCACCGCCTTGCGCCAGATCGACGATGGCGCCGGCGAGACTCCCCGCGGGAACCGTCAGATCGATGCCGATAGTGGTCAACGTGGGCACCGTCAGCGCGCCGATCGTCTCGCTGTCGACCCCGATGATCGCCAGATCGCCGGGAACATCGAGGCCGCGCAACCGGCACGCACCCAGGACCGCCACGGCCACAACGTCGTTGAACGCCGCCACAGCAGTCACCGGCGGCGCGCTCTCGACCCAATGCGTCAACGCGTCAGCGGCCCCGTCCAGCGAATAATCCATGCTCGCCACCACCGGCTCCGCGAGCCCGAGCAGTCGGCACTGTTCGCGAGCGCCTTCCAGCCGAGGCAGACAGAACGGCTGATCCTGTGGGTCTTCGACCGCGGCGAACCCGATCACCCGATGCCCACGATCGGCCAAGTGCCGCACCTGCATTCGCCCGATCTCGCGCTGATCGAGTCCGGCGACCGAGGCATCCTCGGACCCCAGAACGCCATCGATGACCGGTACCCCCGACTTCACCAACGCCTGCTTGTCGGCCTCGGGAAGAACTGTCGCGGAAACGACGATGGCCGGGTCCAGATGTTGACACACGGCACTCACCCCACCTGCCAGCCCGGTCAATTCGAGGAACACGCACGTGAACCCCTGCGCCTGCAAAGCGGTCGTTACCTCGCGTTTGAACCGCGCGAACGGCTCCGACACCGGAGCATCCGCCAAGAGGAACACCACTACTTGGCTGCGGCCGCTGCGCAATGCCCGAGCGACCGCCGACGGCGCATAGCCGAGCCGCTGGGCAGTATCGAGGACCAGTCGCCGCGTGGTCTCCGAAATTCCGAACTCGTTCTTGCCGTTCAGCACGAAACTCACCGTCGTCTGTGAGACTCCGGCTTCTCGAGCGACATCCAGACTGGTGATCCTCGCCAACGCTCCTCCTGGCCGCCCAAGGTATCAGCTAGCGATCGCGGAGCAGATCATCCCCGAGGTCTTGGGTCAGGCGATCCGGTCGAGTCGGAAGATGCGGAACTCACGACCACCCGAAAGCCGGAATTCCATCTCGTAGCCCGGCCAGAACTCGACGGCCTGGTCCCACACGCGTTTGCGCTCGACATCGGTGATCTCGCTGACGGTCACCGGGAACGCGGAGCTGCCACCGAAACGGGCCGATGCCGTACGGGCCGCGCGCAGGTTGGCCGACCACGCCGGATGCTCCGGTTTGCCCCAGTTGGAGCCGACCAGATAGAAGCCGTCACCGTCGGGCACGCACAGCAGCGAGGTGGTTCGCGGCTGTCCCGATTTACGCCCGACCACCGTGATCTCGATCGATGGGAGCCCGGCCAGGTCGAGTACACCCCACCGACCGCCACTGAGCCTGCGCAACAACCGCTCGGTCGGCAGGACTACGCCGGCGCCACGCATCACCCAGGGCTGTGTCGCGAACACGCGCGCAAAGCCTGGCAAGGGATTGAAAACCATCCACGAATCCTTGCTCGAGCAAATCGAGTTCGCCCACTCACGATGCTGCGCTGAGAGGCAACTCACTCGAAGTGCTGGACGACCGATCGCCGCGAGCGACGCTCGGCGTACTGCGGCCGATCGGAAGTCGGCAAACACGGCCGAAACCTGCATGCGTACTGGTTCGACACCGGTCCCGCAGTTGCCGTCGATTTAACGGCCTGACCCTCCCCTCCCCTGCCCTTGCTGGTGAGTGGTTGTTTGGTTCGAACATGTCTGGAATTGAGTCGGTCTGATCGGCATTAGAGGGAGAAGCATAAGTAGATGCGCATATCTACGTTACTCCATGTAATTTCTATAGCGGCGGGTTCCAAACCCGCCGCTCCGACCCACTTCCCCCGCACAACTACCTCGATGTCGCACACTGAACTCCCCTTCCCCTCCCTCAGACCCCAGGAGTGCCATGCCCTCCCCCACTGGTCGCCGAATCCTCGCTGCGGTCGCTCTCACCGCCGTGGCACTGCTCACGACCAGCACCTCCCCCGCCCTGGCCCGACCACCGGCGCCGGTCCAACTGGCACCACTCGGGCCCGAATTCCTCTGGGGAGTGGCAGCTTCCGGGTTTCAGGCCGAAGGTGATGCGCCGGACAGCAATTGGCGCCGATATGTCGAATCCGGTTCCACCGACGATCCCTATCTGAACTCGGTCGACTTCCGGAATCGCTACCGCTCCGATATCGCGCTCGCCGCGAAACTCGGTGTGCGCGTCTACCGCATCGGGATCGAGTGGGCCCGGGTCCAACCGCGACCTGGCGTCTGGGACGAGGCGGCACTCGCGTTCTACGACGACGTCGTCAGCGCGATCACCGAGGTGGGGATGCGGCCGATGCTGACGCTCGATCACTGGGTGTACCCGGGCTGGGCGGCCGACCGCGGCGGCTGGCGCGATCCGGAGATCGTCGCCAACTGGCTGTCCAACGCGCGCGTGGTCGTCGACCGGTTCGCCGACGCGGATCCGCTGTGGGTGACGTTCAACGAGCCTACGTTCTACATAGTCAACGATCTGCGCCACGGCGGCATCGGCGGGGCCGACATTCTCACCATGGGTGAACGAATCGCCCAGGCGCACAACAGCATCTACGACTACATCCACGCCGTACACCCCGGCGCCCAGGTAACCAGCAATGTCGCCTACGTCCCCACTGTCGACGACGCGGTCAGCGGACCACTGCTCGACCGGATCTCGGCGCGCCTGGACTACATCGGCATCGACTACTACTACGGCTTCTCCCCCGCCCAGCTGCAGATTCCCGATCCGGACCGCCTCTGGACGATGCCGCTGCAACCCGAAGGCATCTACTACGCGCTCGACCACTTCGCGCGGAAGTTCCCCGGCCGCCCGCTCTACATCGTCGAGAACGGCATCCCCACCGAGAACGGACTCCCCCGCGCCGACGGCTACACGCGGGCGGACTCACTGCGCGACACCGTCTACTGGCTCCAGCGCGCCGTCGCCGACGGCATCCCGCTGATGGGCTACAACTACTGGAGCCTCACCGACAACTACGAATGGGGCTCCTACACTCCACGTTTCGGCCTCTACACGGTCGACGTTCTCACCGACCCGACCCTTACTCGCACGCCCACCGACGCGGTCGCCGCCTACCGTGCGATCACCGCGGCGGGCGGCGTCGCCCCCGATTACCGGCCGACGCGCCCTGTCGCCGCGTGCTCGCTCGTCGACGGGCTCGCCAGTTGCACCGATCCGGTGTCGGTCCCCCGGTAGAGGTTTGAACCACCGATGCTTGCTCTACACTCGGGCGGGTGTCGAGCACAGCGTCACACCCAGCCGGCGCCGTGAGCGGCAGGCAAGCCCGATGGCAGCCGCACAACGACAGCCGCCGGGAGCGAATCGTGCTGGCCGCGGTCGAGCTGATCGAACAGGCGCCCGCCGGCGTCGAGGTGCCGATCATCCAGATCGCCGAGCACGCGGGGCTCGCGAAATCGGTGGTCTACCGGCAATTCGCCGGCCGCGACGAGCTCGATCGCCGGATCAGGAGCGAGATCGCCGACCGGTTCGTCGCCGACATCGAGGACGCCCTCGACATCGCCGAGGGATCGATCCACGAAATCCTGGTTCGCACGATCGGCGGCGTCGTCGATTGGATCCAGGACCATCCCCGGCTACACGAGTTTCTACGGACAGGTCCATCGGAGACCGATCCCGATATCGACGCGATGAGCGCGCTGATCGACACCCTCGCGGGTTCGACCAGGGCGCTCGTCACCGGCTTGGCTGGTGTCGTGGGCGTGACCGACGAGGCCTCGGCCGACACGATGACCTTTGCCATCGTCTCGATGACCGAGGCCACCGTCACCCGTTGGGCCAACGACCCCGGTCCGGCGCTCACCAGGGATCAGCTGATCGAGGAAGTCGCCTCCTACGCCTGGCACGTGGTGGACGGCGTCGCCCGCCGCCACGGCCTGAACCTCGACCCCGACAAGCAACTCACCGAGATCATCACCCAGCTGGTCGCCGGCGACTGATCGCCGGCGACGTCAGCTCAGGCGACGCGCCGAGCGCTGCGTTCGGGCTCGCTGCGGTAGCGCGACACGGGCCCGTCGATGCCGAACTTGCGCCACAGCCACTTGGCGGTCGGGTTCATCAGACCGAGGTCATTGGCCAGTTTGCGCATATCGCCGAAGTAGCCCGCCAGGATCTGCTGGGAATGCTCCGACTTCCAGAACGCCTGCTCGATGACCTCGCGCGGAATGTCGAACTCGCGCTCGAACGAACGCGGCGGCGCCATGATCTCACTGGCCAGCCAGCGCATCGCGATCGGGAAGGCCACCGAGCAGACGCCGCGATTGAACTTGCCCATCCGCCCGATATGCGCGGTGAGAAAGTCACCGGCGAAGGAGATGTGACGCGCTTCCTCGGCGATATGGATCTCCATGGTGCGCAACACCATCGGCGGCATCGTCGCGCCCGCGCGGATCACGGCCTTCTGATAGTGATCGATCGGTTCCTCGCCGCCGAGGATGCCGATGAACAGGATCGTGTGGGCGTAGCCGCCCGCCACACCGATCAGCGGCGACAACGCGCGAAACATCGGCCGCATGCCGGGCACGTCGACGTCGATGCGGTTGACCAGCTCCTGGAACATCTGGATGTGGTTGCACTCTTCGGTCATCTCGTGCAAGCAGTACCGGAACTCGGGCGACCCGTTCGGCAGCTTCATGATGTATTGCATCATTCCGCGGATCAGGATGCTCTCGAAGGCGGCGCCGACCTTGATCGAATTGGCGGTGCGCCATTTACCGATCGCGATGCGCCGGTCCAGGGGTTGGTCGCGGTACCACTGTGTCGCGCCGAGCGGGTCGATCTCGGGCGTGAGAACCCACCGCACGTCGTTCGGGTCAAGGGCGAGCTCGGGCGAATCCCAGTCGATATCGAGGTAGGGATCGAAATGGCGGTCGACAGACCCCTGTGACAGGGTTGCCAGCGCCTCTCGGTACTCCTCGGTAATGGGTCCACCACGGCTCGATTCGGTCAGCGTCATCGGTGCCTCCTCGGTTCGCGTGCGGCGCGCACGGCCCTGTTAGCGCCGTCACACCGTTACCCGAGAATAACTGAGACCTCCAGTCCCACACAACCCTGGCTCGATAACGTTTTCCCACGAGCTATTCGACGAGCAACACCACCATCTGGCGGGCCAACTCGGTATCGCCGGGACCGCCGAGCCAGATCAGCGGGCGACGTTGGTCGAGGTGGTCCAGCGCTTCGGGCAGGGAGAGGAACACCCGGTCGGCGCGTACAACGCAGACCTGAGGCATGTCCTCGGAGACCGCTGGACCACCGTCGGCATCGAGTGCCAGCGAGCCGGTGGACGCGTCACCGGCCACCGCGTCGCGAACCACCGCCTCACCGGACTCGTCCGAGTCCGAGCCGCTGTGCACGACCCGATGTCCCGGCGCACTGGCCCAGTGGTCCAACCACGCCGGGCCGGGCTCGACCGCGGCGAGTACGGTCTGCACGCTCATGCCGTAGAGCACGTCGGCGACCGCGGCGGGCAGGCCCGCGATGTCGACGGTGCGCACCAGCGACCCGTGCTCGCGCAACCGTTCGACGAACCGCTCGAGCACCTCGGCCCGTTCGTCCGGATCCACCAACGCGTGCCTGCCGGAGGATCGACGCATGGGGACCCGGCGCTCGTCCTCGGGTAGGTCGAGCAGCCCGTCACGGACTCGGCGCAAGATCTCCTCGCGGGAATTCACTCGGGCACTCTCCTTCGTTGGCGACGCCGTCGTCGCCGTTCACACATTCCCTCTCCCCACATACCGCGGGAACCCTTCGAATCGCTACCGTACCGACCGGTCCACATCATCCGAGCGCGGCACGACGAAGCCGAGCAGATGCAGTAACTGATCGATATTCAGGTCGAAGATCTCCGCGCGATCAGCGAAGGTGTCGCGGCCGTACATGTCGAACACGTCGAAGTTCACGGCACCGAACAGCGTGGTCCATGCGGTGAGGGCTGACGCGATCACCGAGTCGGGGGCGAGGAGGCCGAACTGCTCACGGATCGTCGCGAAATCGGCGGCCGTTCGCGCGCTGATCGCCGGTCCGGTAGCGGGGACGTCGAGCTGCCCCTGACGGTAAGCGCTGTCGACGATGCCGAGCAGGATCGCGATCACCCGCACCCCTGGCGCCTCGGTGTCAGAGGCGGGTGCGTCGTAGCCGGGTACGGGCGTGCCGAAGAGCAGGCCGTACCAGGCGGGTTCGGCCAGCGCCCATTCCCGCACCGCCCGCGCGGTGACCCGGAAACGGGTCGCCGGGTCGTCGGGTGCGTCGATCAGTGCCGCGTCGACGGCGTCGCCCAACGCGTTGTAGCCGTCGACCACCAGCATGGTCAGCAGTTCGTCGCGGCTGCGCACGTACCGATACACCGCCGAGGACACCACACCCAGATCGCGCGCAACCGCACGCAACGACAGTGCCGCGGCGCCCTGGGTAGCGAGGTGCTCGCGGCCGATGCGTTTGATGTCAGCGATCGTCTGCGCGCGTGCCAGGGCACGGGGGCCCGGCTGGTCGGAACTCATCCTCCGATCATCGCCCACTGATGGCGCGGGCCGGAGCACGGCGCCCGGCCGCGTCGTCGGCGGCGGCCGCGGCGCGTTCGATCTCGGCGGCGAGCGTGGCACCGCCGACCTCCCATGCCATCGCGAGCAATCGGTCGCGGAAGCGGCTCAGGTCCACACCGACACTCTCGCCGCCGTAGCTCGTGCCCGCGGCGTCGCGGATCGTGTGCACCACTTCGTCGGCGAGCACGGCGATCCGCGACTGGATCATCGTGCGCAGCACACCACTCAGCGTGATGTCGATGCCGACGTCGTAGAGGACCAGCGCGGCCTTGAACATCGACCGGTCCCCGAGGAACCAGCGCTCGTCACGGCGCTCGAGATATCCCGCCGAGATGAGCTCCGCGAGCACATCGGCGCCACGGTCGCCCAGCATCGCCGCGAGCTCGGCGTCGTCGATGTGGCACGAGCGTTCGGCAGCCTGGCTCGCGCGCGGATCGAACAGCACGCGCCAATCACCGGGCTGCGGCTCAGCGTCGAACACCTCGCGGATCGCGTCCAGGCGCAGGCCGCGCGCCTGCATGGCGACGATGTCGCGCAAGCGGTCCACATGCTCGTCGGAGTAGACGACTTCCTTACCCGCGCGGCCGGGCTTGGGGAGCACGCCGAGCGAGTGGTAATAGCGGATGGTGCGCGACGCCACGCCGCTGACGTCGGCGAGTTCCGCTCGGGTATATCGGGCCACCCGAACAGCATAGGTCGAAGCGGAGCCTACGTTGACAGCCCTGGCTGTCGCCATTAGCGTTACCCGCGTCACTGTCGACACCGATCGAGGAGCTCCCCCATGCCCGAGCGCACCACCGATTTCGACGTTCTGATCGTCGGCTCCGGCTTCGGTGGCAGTGTCACCGCGCTGCGCCTGGTGGAGAAGGGCTACAAGGTCGGCGTCATCGAGGCGGGCCGCCGCTTCGCCGATGACGAACTGCCGAAAACCAGCTGGGACCTGCGTAAATTCGTGTGGGCGCCCAAGCTCGGCTGCTACGGCATCCAGCGCATCCACCCGCTGCGCGACGTTCTGATCCTGGGCGGCGCCGGCGTCGGCGGTGGCTCGCTGAACTACGCCAACACCCTCTACGTGCCGCCGGAGCCGTTCTTCCAGGACCCGCAGTGGCGAGAGATCACCGACTGGCGCACCGAGCTGACCCCCTATTACGAGCAAGCGAAGAAGATGCTCGGTGTCGTGACGAATCCCCACATGACTCCCGCCGACGAGATCTTCAAGTCCGTCGCCGAGGACCTGGGTGTGGGCGACACGTTCGTGCAGACTCCCGTCGGCGTGTTCTTCGGTACGCCGGGTGAGACCGAGGCCGACCCCTACTTCGGTGGTGTCGGTCCCGAGCGCACCGGCTGTGTCGAATGTGGCGACTGCATGGTCGGTTGCAAGTTCGGCGCCAAGAACACCTTGGTGAAGAACTACCTCTACCTCGCGGAGAAGGCCGGCGCGCAGGTCATTCCGATGACCACCGTGTCGTCGCTGCGACCGCTGCCCGACGGCACCTGGGACGTGGCCACCGAGCGCACCGGCGCGTGGGTGCGCAAGGCGCCCAAGACGTTGACCGCCGAGCATGTCGTGCTCGCGGCGGGCACGCTCGGTACGCAGAAGCTGCTGCACGCGATGCGTGATGAGGGTGCGCTGCCGAATCTGTCGGACAAGCTCGGCCTGCTGACCCGCACGAACTCCGAGTCGATCGTCGGTGCGGCGACCAGGACGCTGGGGCCGGACCAGGACTTCACCAAGGGTGTCGCGATCACCTCCTCGATCCACCCCACCCCCGATACCCACGTCGAGCCGGTTCGCTACGGCAAGGGCTCCAACTCGATGGGCATGCTGCAAACGCTCATGGTCGACGGGGGCGGGCGGGTGCCGCGATGGCTGCGGTTCCTGGGCCTGGTGCTGTCCAATCCGCTGACCTTCTTCCGCTTCATGAGCACGAAGAACTGGAGCGAGCGCACGATCATCTCCCTGGTCATGCAGCACCTGGACAATTCGATCACCACCTACACCAAGCGCGGGCTGTTCGGTGGCCGCAAGCTGACCTCCAAACAGGGCCACGGACAGCCGAACCCGACGTGGATCCCGGCGGGCAACGATGTCACCCGACGGGTCGCGGAGAAGATCGGCGGCGTCGCCGGTGGCACCTGGGGTGATGTGTTCAATGTGCCGATGACCGCGCACTTCCTCGGCGGCGCGGCGATCGGCGCCGACCGCGAGCACGGCGTGATCGACGCCTACCACCGCGTGTACGGCTACCCGACGCTCAGCGTTGTCGACGGTGCCGCCGTATCGGCCAACCTCGGCGTCAACCCCTCGCTCACCATCACCGCCCAAGCCGAGCGCGCGGCCGCCTACTGGCCCAACAACGGCGAGGTCGACACCCGCCCCGAGCAGAGCGCCGGCTACAGCAAGATCGCCCCGGTTCGTCCGAACCAGCCGGTCGTGCCCGCGAGCGCGCCCGCCGCCCTGATCCTGCCGATCATCGAGGTCCGCAGCTCGGAGAAGACCGCGGGCTGATTCGACGAAATCAGGCCCCGGCCTTGCGGTTGACACCGCGAGGCCGGGGCCTTTTCTGTTCGGCGCCACGTAGCATCGGTGCCGACGACGGGGAGGAGCTTTCGATGACGGTGCTGGTTTTGGGCGGCTACGGAACGGTCGGCGCGCATCTGGTGAGATTGCTCCGCGCCGAAGGGATCTCCGTGCAGGCGGCGGGGCGCGATCCCGCCAGGGCGGACCGGGTGGTCGACCTGCGCGACAGCGCCGGTGTCGACGCGGCTTTGGCAGATGCGACCATCGTCGTGAACTGCGCGGGCACCGAGGATGTCGGGTTGGCCCGGGCGTGTGTCGGTCGCGGGATCGTCTTCGTCGATATCTCCGCGACGTCGAGCTATGTCCAGGCACTCGAACACGTCGGCGGCCCCGCGGTGCTCGGCGTCGGGTTGGCTCCCGGACTCACCACCCTGCTCGCCGTCGACGCACTCACACCCCGCAGCGGCCCCGTCGACATCATGATCGGCCTCGGCTCCGGCGAAACCCACGGCCCCGCCGCGACTGCCTGGACCTATCGGCTGCTCGGTCAGCGCTTTGCCGACGCCGACGGCACGAGCATCCGCAATTTCACCGGGCGGCAACGCTTTTCAGTGCCCGCGCACGCCGGCTACCGTCCGTTTCCCGCTCTCCGCGCGGACTTCGCCGATCAGCACCGTCTCACCCGCGAGTTCGGTGTCCCGGTGCGCACCTACCTCCGCCTCGACTCCCGACTCGCCACGCTCGGCCTGGCTGCCCTCACGTGGACGCCTGCCCTGCAATCGCTGGCGCCTGCCCATATGCCCGGCAGCAGTGATCGCTGGGTAGCGCTCGCGCAGGCCGCGGACGGATCCATCAGATCGGCGTACGGGCGCGGACAATCACTGGCTACGGCCGTGGTCGCCGCCATCACGGTGCGCGCGCTGATCCGGAATCCGGTCTCCGCGCCGACCTGGATCCACCAGCTTCTCGAGCTCGACGACATCTGTCATGACCCGCTCGCGGCAGATATCCGGTTCGACCGCTCCTGAAGGCACCGACGTGTTCAGAGTGCGTTGATGCGGGCCAGTGCTTCGAAAGCCAGATCGGCTGCCTGCCACAATGCCGTGATCTCGGTGCGGATCGCGGGTGCGAGAGCGGGGTCTTGTAGGGCGAGGCCGTTGGTGAAGATCACCGTGTTCGCCCCGAGGTCGGCGGCGATCAGCATCTGCTCGGTGGCTACGCCCGCGCCGAACAGCTGGTCGAGTCCTTCGCCGACGAAATAGAACCGCCACAGTGGTCCGAGGTCGGCGCCATAGGCCGCCTTCGTGCGGTCGACGATCACGTCGCCGACCGAGGCGATTCCCGCCACGATCTTGAAGTAGTCCGGCGCGTTCTCGGGCTTGGTGGCCACCGCGGCCGCCGAATAGGTCAGGTCGACAGTCAGGTGCGCGTTGTATCCGGCCATGGCCGTGCGAGCGCGCGATGCCCCACAGTCGCGGGCCAGCGCGAAGTAGTGCGCCCAGTGGGGTTCCGCGATACCACCGGTGAATTCGGCGTGCAGATTGTCAAGGAACCGGCGCAGCAGTTCGAAGCTGATCGCGTGCGCGTACTCGCGGTTCACGAAGGCTGCCGGATCGCGCTGCATCGGCATCACCGCGGCGTATTCGACGCCGTCGAGCCCGATCGCGAACAGCCCGCGCAGGTCTCGATGCTCGACGAGGATCTCGGTGATCCGATGGTGGCGGGCCACCGCGTCCTCGAGGCCGGCCAGGCTGCCCGCACCGGAGATCGCCGACGTGTCCGACAGCCTCGCGAGCTCAGCGATGTCGGCCTGCGACAGGGTCGACCCGCAGGCCGTGTCCTGTACCGCGCCTGCGGCCGGGCCTACGGGCAAGGCCAATGCCACGACCGCGACACAGGCTGCAATTCCACTCGATACGCGCACGCGCCGATTCCACCACCTCATCGGCTGATCCGCGCTTCGACGCGCGCGCCGACCTGTCCGCTGGGCGTGTCGGCACGACCCGTCGCGACCACCCCATAGCCTGGACCGATGCCGGAGACCATTGCGATTTCAGGAGCCAGTGGACATATCGGCAGCCGGGTGGCCAATCTGCTCGCGCCGTCGGGCGCGCGATTGCGACTGCTCGGACGCAACGTCGACCGCATCGCGCCCATCGACGGTGCCACCACAGCGACCATCGACTTCGGCGATCCGGCCAGCGTGGGCGTTGCGCTCGACGGCGTGCAGACCTTCTTCTTCGTCTCCGCCACCGAGAGCGCCGACCGGGCCGCCCAGCAGAGCGCGGTGGTGAACGCCGCGAAAGACGCGGGTGTGCAACGGATCGTGTATCTGTCGTTCGTCGGCGCGGCGCCCGATGCCACGTTCACCTTCGGTCGCGACCACTGGTACACCGAACAGGCCATCCGCGCCTCCGGCCTCGCGTTCACCTTCCTGCGCGACAACCAGTACCAGGACATCATCCCGCACTTCGCCGATGCCGACGGCGTCATCGAGGGCCCCGCGGCCGACGGTAAGGTCGCTGCGGTCACTCGCGCCGATGTCGCCGATTGCGCTGCGGCAGTGCTCGATTCGACCGCCCACCTCGGCAAGACCTTCGACCTCACCGGTCCGCGGGCCTTCAGCCTGAGCGCTGCTACCGCCGCCATGACCGAAATCCTCGGTCGTCCGTTCCGCTACGTCGACCAAACCGTCGACGAGGCCTACGCCTCTCGCGCGAAATACGACGCGCCGCAGTGGGAAGTCGACGGCTGGGTCAGCACGTATACCTCGATCGCCGAGGGCGAGCTGGAGCACGTCACCGATGCGGTCCCGCACCTGACCGGCCATCCCGCCACCGACTTCCGCGATTTCCTCGCGACCCTGCCGAAGGCCTCCTGACCCGGCTCATCTGCGCCGGGTCAGGCAGACCACCTCACACGGCGACCTCGTCGGCGACAGGGGTCTCCGTGCTCGGGGACGGCAGCAGCGAGTAGGCCAGACAGACCACGGCGAAGAGCAGATAGCCCAGCGCCACACCGGGCGCGGCAGCCCATTCGACCGCGTGCGCGTGGATCAGCCCGATCCAGCTCAGCCCCGCGCCGATGAGCGCCGCCACTCCGGCCGCCCGGAACCGCTTGTCGAGGATGAACGTGACAATCGCGCCGAGCACCAGACCGGCCAGCACCGCACCGGAACCGAGCACCTTCAACCCGTCGTAGACCACGCCCGCTTGGCCGAGCGCGTCCGAACCGATCTTCTCCGCCGAGGTCCCGGCGGCGGTCAGCGCGTTGTCGATCTGGGTCACCGCCCATTCCGCCAGATTGGGCAGCAGCGCGGCCACGACCGCGACCGCGTGGATGCGCGGCACCGCCTGGAAGGCTTGCGCGCCGATCAGCAGGCCGATGTAGAGCAGGATCGGCACGATCGCCGGGATGGGCAGCAGCGTCGCGAGGACACCGAACAGCCCGAGCAGACACATGATTCCGATACTCAGGCCACTGGCAAGGGAATAGCCGGTGCGCCCGCCCGCGTCCTTCCACCCCGGATGACCGATGTAGACCGCGGGCGGGAACGGTGAGCCGAAGCCGGCGCCGATCACAGCGCCGAAGCCGTCGGCCAGCAGCACACTGCGCAGGTTGTAGTTGTCGCCCGCCGCGGCGGCACTCTCCACATTGCTCATGGCCTCGGTGAAGTTGTAGATGCCGAGCGGGATGGCGGTGGCCAGCAGCGGGGCGAGGTCGCTCAGACCGTCGAAGAGCAGGTCGAGGCGCAGGTCGGGCAAGCCGAGCGCGATATCGCCTGCGGCCTGGGCAACGTCGGGTGCCGACATGTATCCGCCGATCCACCCGATCGCCGTGCCGACCAGCAGCGCGACCAGTCCGACCGGGATATTGCCCGGCACTTTCACGTCGGTGAAGAAGCCGATCAGGATGATGGCCAGCACCGGGAGCCCGATCCAGGCCACCTCCCACATCTGCGCGGCGGGGCGCATGGCGATGAAGGTGATCGATATTCCGGCCAGGGTGCCGAGCATCGCGGCGCGCGGGGTGACCTTGCGGATGTACGGGCCGACAAAGGCTCCGATCATCACGATGATCCCGATCATGAACGCCCAGGCGAGACCGGCTGCCCACGCCCGCAACGGATCTCCCGTCGCCAGGTAGATCGGCAACATCACCACGAACACGACGATGAACATGTGCGGAACGCTCGGTCCGTAGGGCAGGGCGGTGACATCGGAGCGTCCTTCGCGCCGCGCCAGGCGCCTGGCCAGCACCATGTAGTACAGATTGCCGAGCACGAGGGCGATACCGAGAGCCGGGAGCACCGTGCCGAGCACATCGGTGCTGGGGATCTTGACGACCGCGATGGTGAGCGTGGTCAGGGTGAGGACGTTGACCAGGATGTTGAACGCCAGGCCGAAGAAGGCGTTGGTGTCTCCCCTGGTCCACCACGGAAGTGCCAGTGGCGCAGGCGGTTCCGGTGTAGTGGTCGTTTTCGAGGTGTCGACGGACATGGTGGATCCTGTTCGCTAGGCCGTGACGGGGGCTGTGGTGGTGAGTGCGGCGATGACATCCGCCGAGTCGGCGACCCAGCCGAAGATCGCCCCCTGGGCGGCGATCATCGCGAGCCCGACACGCTGGAATTCGGGGAAATAGGAGCCGACACAGTCCGCGACGACGAGGCATTCGTAGCCGCGGTCGTTGGCCTCGCGCACGGTGGTGTGCACGCACACCTCGGTGGTGACGCCGGCGACGAGCAAGGTGGTGATCGAATTCTGTTGCAGCACAGCGGCCAGTTCGGTCGCGTAGAATGCGCCCTTGCCCGGCTTGTCGATGACGGTCTCGCCGTCGAGTGGCGCCAGTTCGTCGATGATGTCGTGGCCGTATTCGCCGCGGATCAGGATGCGCCCGAACCGTCCCGGATCGCCGATCCGCTGAGACGGGTTGCCGCGCCGTAGTTTCGCCGGTGGACAATCGGAGAGATCGGGTAGATGCCCTTCTCTGGTGTGGATCACGGTGATGCCCGCCGCTCGGGCGGACGCGAGTAGCTCGGCGAGCGGTTCGATCACGGTACGCAGTAGGGCCACATCGTTGCCGAGGCTTTCGCCGAAGCCGCCGGGCAGTAGGAAGTCTCGCTGCATGTCGATGATGACGAGCGCCGTCGTCGCGGGATCGAAGGGCAAGGGGGTCGGGTCGGCGGGGATTTCGGTCATCGTCGCTCCTGAAGGGATACCGGTCCGAGGTGATGGGGTAGAGCCGCAGTGCGCGGCTCGTCTAGCAGCCGCGCGGCGGCGGCGAGGACGACATCGTCGGCGAGCGCCGGGCCGAACACCATGAGCGAGACCGGCCTTCCGTCGCGCGTGGTCCCTGCGGGGACCGCGATGGCGGTCAGGTCGAGAAGATTGCCGAAGTGGGTGTAGTGGCCGAGCACGGTATTGGTCGCGATCGGATCGGCCAGCACCTGGTCGACGGTGAACGTGGTGCCGATCGTCGGCACGATCACCGCGTCGACCTCGTCCCACATGCGGTGGACCTGCGCGCGCAGTGTCTGCAGTCGCTGTTGCGCGCGGAACACGTCCACGGCGCTGAACTGTCGTCCGCTGTCGAGGATTTCCCGGATCACGGGCAGAATCGAGTCAGGCCGTTCGGTCAGGAACTCCTCGAATTCGACCAGGCGTTCAGCGACCCACGGGCCTTGGTAGAGCAAAGCGCCCGCCGCGAGGAACGGCGCGAGGGTCGTGTCGACGCAATCGAATCCCTTGCCCGGCAGCCGGTCTCGCGCGCCGAGGTGCGCCGCGCGCATGGCGTCGTCGCCGAAGAACTCGAGTTCCTGCGGTGCCGGTAACCCGAGCCGGATCGGGCCGCCGGGGAATCGCCCGCCCCTGGCGCGGGTCCACGGATCCTCGTGATCAACCGCCATGATCACCTCCGCGACCAGATCCAGGTCCTCGACCGTGGTCGCCATCAGGGTGAGGCAGTCCAGCGACTTGCACGCGGGCACAAGCCCCACGGTGCTGATCAGGCCACGGGAAGGCTTCCAGCCGACGATGCCGTTGAGCGCGGCGGGCACACGGCCCGATCCCGCCGTATCGGTGGCCACACAGAACGGCACCTGTCCGAGTGCGACGGCGAGCGCGGATCCGGAACTGGAACCGCCGGAGATCAGGTCGCCGCCGAAGACGCTGCGCGGCACCGGATACGGGGTCCTTGTTCCGTTGAGACCGGTGGCGAACTGGTCGAGATTGGTCTTGCCGACGAACAGCGCGCCCGCGTCGAGCAAGCGTTGCACCGCCGGTGCGGTGCGGGTGGCCACATAGGCGTAGTCGGGGCAGGCCAGGGTTGTCGGGTAGCCGGCGACGTCGATACTGTCCTTCACCCCGAACGGCACACCGTACAGCGGCAGCGTCAGTGCGCCCGGCCTGCGTTCGATAGCCGCTGCGGCAGCGAGTAACTCGGCACGCGACACCGGAGTGATCCAGGTGCCGTCGTCGCCGCGCGCGGAGATCGCGTCGGCCACCCGTTCCGCGGTTCTGATCGGGGAGCCGCTGCCACCCTGATGCTGGGTGAGAATTTCGGTGACCGTAGAGCCTGTCATGTTGTCGATTGTCGACAGAAAGTATGACGGCGGGGGGATCGGTCTGTATCGGACGTGTTAGCAGATACCGAGTTTCAGGTATGTTTGCTCGCCGTGCCTGCGCAGCGCGGCCTCGGCCCGGAGCGGATCATTGGCCTCCAGCGCGGTGAGCAGTTCCTGATGTCTGCGCACGCCCTCGCGACGAGCGCCCGCCTCGGTTTCCTCGCGCAGATTGCGCGCCATCGCGAGCTGAAGTTTCACCAGCACCTGCTCGTACACCAGGTCCAGCTGCCGATTGCCTGCCAGCGCGACGATTTCGACGTGGAAGCGACGGTGCGCGTCGTCGCGGGCGACCCAGTCCGCACGCCGGTCCGCCGCGGTCAGTTCCGCCAGCGCGGCACGGACCCGACTCAGCCGCCGCGGCAGATCCGCACACGGAAGCGCGGCGGACAGCGCGTGCTGCTCCAGCGCCCGCCGCACCTCGAACAGCTGCACGATGTCGTGCGCCGACCACACGACCACACGGTATCCGCGCCGTGGCAGGTGCTCGACCAGACCCTGCTCGGCCAAGCGCCGCAATGCCTCACGCACCGGCGCTCGGCTGATACCCAGCCGCGCGCACAGCGCCTCCTCACCAACCCGCTCCCCCGGCGCCAAGGCGCCGCCGAGTATCTCCGCACGCACGTGGTCGGCGGTCATCTCCACCAGACTCGCCGGGAGATCGGACGAATTCGATGCCGCTGCCGTCATGAGTCGAGTCTACGAACACCGAGCGCGGTGGCGCCGACGCCGCTAGACCAGGCGCAGGCTGGCGATCATCTTCTGAGCCTGGTCAGCGGTGAGTTCGCCGGTGGTGCCCCGGTCGACGAGGATGGTCAGTACGAGGGTGGTGTTCGCTGCGTTGCGGAACCCGAAGGTGTACACGGAGTAGGCGTTCGCCGTGCAACCCGGGATCTGTGGGGTCCACGCGCCGGAGGTCTCCACGAATTGGCCACTGACTCCGCTCTGGGTCTTCAGCGACGTAGGCGTGCTGATCTTTCCGCCGGTCGGATCCGAATATCCGCCCGCCGCGGATATTTTCGCGACGCTCTTGGCGGCGGCAGCGAGGTCGGTTTCCGTGCTCGAGGTAACGGCGGCCATGGCGCGGTAGACCGAGCCGGGGCAGTAGCTGGCTCCCTCAGTGGCCTGACCGCGTCCGTCCACCGAGCCGGTCGCGCTGGTGAACGACATGGGGTCGGAGTCGGAGTGGATGGTCCAGGCCGACGGCACGTCGTAGGCGACGCGATAGGTCGGGATGAGCACGCCTTTCGAGCCCGGGGCCAGGGGTGCGGTACTCGTGCCCGACAGTGGTCCCGCTTTCGTGGTGGTGGTCGTACCCGCCGACACCGAGGACTCGTCGGAGGACCGGGCGGCAAACGCGGCCGCGACCCCGACTCCGATCACCAGCAGCAGGACGACACCCACCACCGCGATGATCATGCCCGAGCCGCCATTGCGACGCGGTGGGGGCGAATACTGCTGTGGCGCAGGAGCATAGCCCAAAGGCTGCTGCCCGTATCCCGGCTGGGCGAATGGCTGCTGGCCTGATCCGTACTGCTGCCCGTACGGCTGTTGGCCTGTTCCCGGCTGGTACGGCTGCCCACTGCCGGGTTGCGGGGCATACGGATCCTGGCCCACCCCGGGTTGCGGCCCGTATGTTGGCTGCCCGACCACTGTCGGCGGCGCGAACGGATGCTGGCCACTGCCCGGTTGCCCCGCCCCGGACTGCTGCCACGGTGGCTGCGGTCCGGTACCGGGTTGCTGTCCGTATGGCTGTTCGCCGGTCCCTGGTTGTCCGAACGGGTGCTGCCCGACGACTGTCGGCGGCGCGTACGGATGCTGGCCGCTACCTGACTGCTGCCATGGCGACTGCTCCCCCGTTCCCGGCTGCTGTCCGGGTGCCGGCTGCGCACCGCCTGGCTGACCCTGGTTGCCGGGAGCTCTCAGGATGGTGGGGTCCGAGGCCGGTTGCGCCGAGGAGTCAGGGGTGGAGCCTGAGATTTCGGGCGCCTCCCACCACCGATCACTGTCGTTTGCCACGGCCCGTCCTTCCTCGCCCTCCGCCTCCGCGACCGTCGAGCGGGTCGCATTCGGGCAGATCCACCCCTCAGCGTAATGGCGAACCGCCGCTGCCGAGTACTCGAAACCGTAGGAACACAACCCGTTCGGCGCGAGAGGTGATCACCCGTGTCCAGGTTCTGACCGGCAGCGCGCGATTCAGTCCCCTGGTACGCCTGCGGTAATCCGGTCCGCGGCCGCCACTGTCGCCGCACCGAGCTCACTCAGTGCCCGGCTCGACAATCGGGTGTCGGGGCAGCTGACGACCGCTGCCACTACCGCACCGTTGCGATCGCGGATGGGGGCGGCGAGGGTCACTACCGCGTTCTCGGGGCCGAGTTCATCGGGCAGGTAGTCGATGGTGATCAGTTCGGTGATGACGGAACCGAGTTGAGCGCGCAGGGCGGCGGTGATCGGCGTATCGCGCAGGCCCGCCAGGACTTCCAGCATCGGCGTCGAGTCGTCGACCAGTCGTTCGACGGAGTAGCCGCGGGTCCGGATCTCGGCGAGTACTCGGGCGAGGCGGTCGCGGTGAGCCGAGTTCGCTGTCGCGAGCCATGCCTGCCTGACGGGTTCCGTTGCCCAGGCGATGAATTCGCGGCAGACAGGGGGTGCCAGCGGAAGGCGCCGACCCGGGCGAATCCAGCCCGCCGACGGATGACCGACGACCTCGGTGACCACGATGCTCTCCCCATCGCGTTCGGCGAGGAACACCGGCACGCCGGCCTGCTCGGACAGCGCTCGCAGGTGCGCCACCGCGGTGCGGCGCAGCGGGAACGCCAATTCGGCACGTCTGGCCACTGTCAGTAGCCGCAAGCCGATGCCGTAGCAGCCGTCCTCGTCACGCACCGTCCAGCCGTCGGCGGTGAGCTGGGTGAGCACGGCGTGCGCGGTGGCCCGCGAGAGCCCCGCTTCTCGCACGATGCGGGCCAGCGACAGCCGTTCGGTTGCCCGCCGTGACAGCAGCTCGAGCACCTTCACCACACGCTGCGTCGGCGGCGACGCGGCGCCGGAAATCTCGGCATCACCGGACGAATCCGGGGCCGCCTCTTGACCGGCGAGCTCGGCCCGGCTTATCGTCGGTGTCACAATACCGAACAATAGCGTCGAATATTCGACACTGCAACCCGTCGGGGAATGTTTTCCGACGAAATGCGCGAATGAAGTGGGTGAACAGTGCAGACGGGGTACGAGTTATCGCATCTGGCGGCCTTGGAGGCCGAGTCGGTGCACATCTTCCGGGAGGTCGCGGCCACGCTCGCGCGACCGGCGCTGCTCTTTTCCGGCGGCAAGGATTCCGCCGTGCTGCTGCACCTGGCCCGGCGCGCCTTCTGGCCCGCGCCGCTGCCGTTTCCGCTGCTGCACGTGGACACCGGCCACAACTTCGACGAGGTGATCGAGTTCCGCGACCGCACCGCCGAGCACACCGGCGCCCGCCTGGAAATCGCCCGCGTACAGGACGACATCGACGCGGGCCGCGCCGTGGAACGCCCCGGCGGCACCCGCAATCCTTTGCAGACCACCACCTTGCTGCGCGCTATCGCCGAGCACCGGTTCGACGCGGCATTCGGCGGCGCGCGCCGCGACGAGGAGAAGGCCCGCGCCAAGGAACGGGTGTTCAGCTTCCGCAACAGTTTCGGCGAGTGGGACCCCCGAGCCCAGCGGCCCGAGGTGTGGAACCTCTACAACGGTCGCCATCAGCCCGGCGAACACATCCGGGTGTTCCCGCTGTCGAACTGGACCGAGCTCGACATCTGGGAGTACATCGATCGCGAGGCCGTCGAGCTTCCCTCGCTGTACTACGCGCACCGGCGTCAGGTGATCGAACGCGACGGGATGCTGCTGTCGGCGACACGCTTCGTCACCGCGGCCCCCGGCGAACGCACCGTCGAAGCCACCGTCCGGTTCCGTACCGTCGGCGACGCCACCTGCACCGGCTGCGTCGAGAGCACCGCCGACACCCCGGCGAAGGTGATCGCCGAGACCGCCGCCACCCGGCTCACCGAACGCGGCGCCACTCGCGCCGACGACCGGATCTCCGAGACCGGCATGGAAGACCGCAAGCGAGAGGGCTACTTCTGATGCGCCGCAATCTGTTACGACTGGCGACCGCGGGCAGCGTCGACGACGGCAAGTCCACCCTCATCGGTCGGCTGCTCTACGACTCCAAATCCCTGTTCGACGATCAACTCGCCGCCATCGAACGAGTCAGCACCGAACGTGGCGGCGCCTCCGCCGATCTCGCGCTGGTCACCGATGGTCTGCGCGCCGAACGCGAGCAGGGCATCACCATCGACGTCGCCTACCGCTACGTGACGACACCACGACGCAAATTCGTCATCGCCGATACTCCGGGACACGTCCAGTACACCCGCAATATGGTGACCGGTGCGTCCACCGCCGACCTCGCGCTGATCCTGGTCGACGCCCGCACCGGCGTGTCCGAGCAGACCCGCAGGCACGCGTTCCTCGCGACCCTGCTCGGCGTTCCGCACCTGGTGGTCTGCGTGAACAAGATGGACCTCGTGGACTGGTCGCAGGAGCGTTTCGAGGAGATCCGCACCGAGTTCGCCGCGTTCGCCGCCAAACTGACCGTGGGCGATCTGAGCTTTGTGCCCGTGTCGGCGCTGCTCGGCGACAACGTCGTCGACGGCTCCGAGAACATGGACTGGTATCCGGGCCCGCCGTTGCTGCGCCACCTCGAAGACGTCCATATCGCCTCCGACCGCAATCTCATCGATGCCCGGTTGCCGATCCAGTACGTCATCCGGGCGCAGGAGGGTCTCGACCACCGCAGTTACGCGGGCACTGTCGCGGGCGGCATTTTCAAGCCCGGCGACGAAGTGGTGGTGCTGCCCGCGGGTAAGTCGACCCATGTCAGGCAGATCTGGGGTCCGGGTGGCAGCAAGGTCGACGAGGCGTTCACCGGAATGGCCGTCTCGGTGACCCTCGACGACGACATCGATGTCGGGCGCGGTGACCTGCTCGCACGGCCGGGCAACCGTCCCCATATCGGCACCGAACTCGACGCGATGGTGTGTTGGTTCTCGGAGAGCGCCCAGTTGCGCGAGGGCGCGCAATACTTGGTGCGCACCGCCACGCAGACCTCGTCCGCGCAGATCACGGCCATCGATTACCGCCTCGACGTGAACACCCTGCACCGAATCGAGGACGTCACCACGTTGTCGCTCAACGACATCGCGCGCGTTCGATTGCGCAGCCGTCATCCGCTGCTGTCGGATCCGTATCGGGAGAATCGGCGCACCGGCAGCTTCATCCTGATCGATCCGGTCACCGATCAAACGGTCGCCGCGGGGATGGTGACCGGCCGAGAAACCGGGACCGACTCAGTGACCTCGGACCGTGCGCGCGCGGCCTCGTCTGTGGTCTGGCATCGGTCGGCGGTGAGTCGCGCCGAACGCGGACATGCGGGTGCGACGGTCTGGCTGACCGGCCTGTCCGGATCGGGCAAGTCCACGCTGGCCGCCGAGCTGGAGCGGCAGTTGGTCGCGGCCGGCCGCCCCGCCTACTTGCTCGACGGCGACAATTTGCGGCACGGTCTCAACGCGGGCCTCGGCTTCACCCCCGCCGACCGGGACGAGAACGTACGCCGCGTCGCCGAAGTCGCCGCACTGTTCGCCGATTCGGGTGCGGTGGCGATCGTGTCGGTGATCAGCCCGTTCGCCGCGCAGCGCAGCAATGCCCGCACCGCCCACGCCGACCGCGAGCTCCCCTTCCACGAAGTCTTCGTCGACACCCCACTGTCGGAATGCGAGCGCCGCGACGCCAAGGGCCTCTACGCGAAGGCCCGAGCAGGCGAGCTGCCCGGCTTCACGGGGATCGGCTCCCCCTACGAACGACCCGAGAACGCCGACCTGGTCATCACACCCGAGCTCGGCTCCCCTGCCGAGATCGCCGCCCATATCCTCCGAGAGCTAGGAATAGCAGACCGTTGACCCACTCCAGTACCGCCACCGAATCCGGTAGCACCGCGCCACCGGAACCGCTCACCGCGCCGTTCCTCGCCGCGGTGGCCAAGGCCGAAGAACTCATCGCCGCAGCGGAATTCATCCGCAGTGATCAGGATCTCGCCGAGGGCTACGACTACCTCGCGGCGAGTGTCGCGGCATGCCTGCGTCTTTCGGGCGCGCACGGCACGTCACATCCGTATTTCGTGTCCTCGACCGGCCCGTACGCCAAAATGGGCCTCGACAACCCGGACACCCTCTACTACCACGCCACTATCGAGCCGACCGCCGAATACGTGGTGAGCGGGGTGCGCGGCAGCACCGTCGACCTGAGTTTCCAAGTACTCAAAGGCGACTACACCGCGACCGATGTGCCCGGTGGCGCCGACGCGTTCGACGACCGGCGCATTCCGATCGCCGCCGACGGCAGCTTCACCCTGCGCTTCGGCCCCGCGAAACCCGATGCGGGCCCGGACTACTTCCCACTCGGGGAAGGCGCGTCCATGCTGGCCGTGCGCGAGGTCTACAGCGACTGGTCCGAGCGCAAGGGCTCGATCCGGATCGAGCGGGTCGACACCATCGGCACCGCACCGGTCGAACCGGACCTGACGCGGATTCGCAAACGGTACGGCGCGGCGGCGAAAATGCTGCTCACCCGCGTGCACACCTGGTTCAACTTCCCGAAGTGGTTCTACCTCGATCTGCCGGTGAACACCCTCACCGCACCCCGGCTCACGCCCGGCGGGCTGAGCACCCAGTACTCCTCGGTGGGGCATTTCGATCTCGCCGACGATCAGGCGCTGGTGATCACCGTGCCGAAGTCCGATGCGCCGTACCAGGGGTTCCAGCTGGGCAGTCTCTGGTACATCTCCCTGGACTACGTCAACCACCAGACGAGCCTCAATCACACTCAGGCTCAGGTCGATTCCGACGGGCTGATCCGGATGGTGGTGAGCAAGCAGGATCCGGGCATCGCGAACTGGATCGAGACCACCGGCCGTACCCGCGGCATTCTGCAGTTCCGGTGGCAGCGCACCGATCGCCCGATGACCGAGGCCGATGGTCCGACGGTCGTCGTCGTGCCGATCGACGACGTCGCACAACACCTTCCCCATATCGAAGACAACCGGATCGACGCCGCTGGTTGGCGCGACCGTATCGCGGCCCGCCAGCGGGCCTTCGCCGAAAGGATGCTCGGGTGAGCGGGGCACTGTTGGACGGCAAAGTCGTCGTTGTTTCCGGAGTCGGACCGGGTCTGGGCCGGTCGATCTGTCTGGAAGCGGCCGCGGCAGGGGCGACGATCGTGCTCGCCGCACGCACCGAATCCCGTCTGCTCGAGGTGGCTGCCGAAATCGAGGCCGCCGGGGGCGCCACGCTGAGCGTGCCCACCGACATCACCGACGAGGCCGCGGTGCAGAATCTCGTGGCGCGCACGGTCGACACCTTCGGCCGGGTCGACGCACTCGTGAACAACGCGTTCTCGGTGCCGTCGATGAAGCCCCTCGACCGTACCGATTTCGACCACATCCGGTCGAGCCTCGATATGACGGTGCTCGGCGGCCTGCGGATGACGCAGGCGTTCGCGCCCGCCCTCGCCGAGGCCAAAGGTGCTGTGGTGATGATCAATTCGATGGTCGTGCGTCATTCCGAACCCAGGTACGGCAGTTACAAACTCACCAAGGCGGCGCTGCTGGCCATGTCGCAGACTCTGGCCACCGAGCTCGGCGGCAAGGGCGTGCGGGTCAACAGTGTGCTGCCCGGCTACATCTGGACCGATCAGCTGAAGTGGTATTTCGGTCAGGTCGCCGAGAAGTACGGCATCACCGTCGAGCAGGTCTATGAGCAGACCGCGTCGAAGTCCGATCTCAAGCGGCTGCCCGAGCCCGAAGAAATCGCCCGTGCCGTGGTGTTTCTCGCCTCCGACTGGTCGTCGGCGATCACCGGCCAGACCCTCGACGTCAACTGCGGCGAATACCACAACTAGGAGCTTGTAGAAGATGACTGTGCGCACCGATGTCGGCACCGTGGCCGACCTGCACGCCTCAGCCACCAAACTCACCGGTCTCACCGATTTCGGGGCCGACGACTACACCGAGGCGTTGCAGGTTCTGCTCGACTCGTATCGCGACGAGGCCGGGCTCACCGAGCTCGGCTCCAAAATGTCGCGATTCTTCCTGCGTGGTGCGCTGGTCGCTCGTGCGCTGAGCGAAGCCGCGTGGGCGGCGAATCCCGGCTACGTCGAAACACCGGTCACTCAGCCGATTTTCGTCACCGGGCTGCCCAGGACCGGTACCACCGCACTGCACCGGCTGTTGGCGGCCGATCCGGCCAATCAGGGGCTGGAGATGTGGCTGACCGATTTCCCGCAGCCGCGACCACCGCGCGAGAGCTGGGCCGACAATCCCGCCTACGCGCAGATCGACGCGGGTCTGCGACAGCATCAGGTGCAGAACCCCGAATTCATGGGCCTGCACTACATGAGCGCCTCCGACGTGGAGGAATGCTGGCAGTTGTTGCGCCAATCGGGCATGTCGTACTCCTACGGATGCCTCGCCTATATTCCGGGCTACACGCAATGGCTGTCCGGTCAGGATTGGACACCCGCCTACGCACGTCACCGCCGCAACCTGCAGCTGATCGGCATGAACGACACCCGCCGCTGGGTGCTCAAGAACCCCAGCCACCTGTTCTGCCTGGACGCTCTGCTGGCGACCTACCCCGACGCCATCGTCATCCAGACCCATCGTGACCCCGCCACCATCATCCCGTCGGTCTGCAGCCTCAACGAACACGCAACCCGAGGCTGGTCCACGGTCTTCACCGGCGAAACCATCGGTCGCACCCAGCTCGACCTGTGGGCGAGCGGCCTCCACGAATTCACCGCCGCCCGCGCCCGACACCCCGAAGCCACCTTCATCGACATCGACTTCGACGATCTCCGCACTGACCCCCTCGGCGTCGTCGACCGTGTGTACGCCCGTACCGGTGCCGCCCTCACACCCGAAGCTCGAACCGCTATCACCGCCCTCGACAACGAAAGCCGCACCGGCGCACGCAAACCCACCCACCACTATTCCCTCGCCGACTACGGCCTCACCGAGAACATGGTCGCCGAAAGCTTCGGCAGCTGATCTCGAACGGTCAGGCTACCGACGCTCGCCGGGCATCCCCGACCGGATGCCGGCGAGCGATGCGATGTCGTGCTTGTCAGCGAGGCCGGCATCGACCGGCCTTCGCCGCCGCCTCCAGCTCGTGATGGCCGTCGAGCAGGAAGTGGATCAATGGTACGAAAAGATCAGCGCGCGACCGGCCGCCACCTCGTGCGGCTTCATTCGTCGACGTCGACCCCGTACCGCCTGGCCAGTTCGGCGAGATCGGTCTCGTAGCCCTGGCCAACCGCGCGCAGCCGCCAATCTTCACCGCGCAGATACAGCTCGGCGAGCAGCAGGGTGCGCTCCACGGTTGCGGCATCGAGCGTAGAACGTATCGCGGTGCTCGATTCCGTGCCGGCGGCGAAATCCAGCTCGATGGCGCCGACGTCGCCGAAGGTGAGACCGGCACCGTCGAGCGAAGCGGCGAGGACGATGCGAGTGCAGTGCTCGGGCAGGTCATCGAGGACCAGGGTGATCGACTGCTCGTTCGGCCCATCCTCGGAAAGCTTCGCGCCCTGCGATTCTGGCTGGTTGTAGAACAGGAAGTCGTCGGAGTCGTCGACTCGCTCATCGCTGCCGAGCAGGAACGCGACGAGATCCACGGTCGGCGCACTGAGCTGGCTCCACGTTGCCCGCAGAGTCCACGTATTGCCGCCCTCGGCGATCGGCACGTCGATCACCTGACCTCGCGACAACACCGTCGGCTCCGCGGGCCGGATTTCAGCACGACCAGGTGCGGTCGATGCCGCAGGGATTGCCGCGGGCGCGATCGCACCCTGCTCGAGCAGGTCTGGTCCGTGGACCGCCAGTGCGAGTTCGTCGGCCTTTCGCGCGCGCCGGTCGGATTCCCCACCTGCGAGAAGGAGCAGATCTGTCACTGTCGCGGAGAGATTGACCGCGGCCGAACCACCGAGCTCGACGATCCGCGATCGCGCCGCCGCAGCCTCGCCGTGGGTTCCGCCCAGCACCAGAATCCGCCGACCGGCCAGCGGACCCGATTTCGCCCGTGCGGGTGCCGTCGACCGACGTGGCGCCGCAACCTCAGGTACCGCCGCCCCTTTCAGGTGCCCCGGTTCTACCGACTCGAGCAGCGCGGCGAACCGAGCCTCATCGATCACCGGCGTTCCGAACTCGAACGCCTTGCGCGCCTTGCCCGTTTCCGCATGGGCATTGTTGGTGACCAGCACACTGGTTCGGTTGCTCACCATGCTCGTGACGTCGAGCCCCGCACACTCGGCACGGGCGACGAGCTCTTCCCGTTCGATCCGGGTCTCTCCAGTCAGCGCTACCTTCATCCCCTGGCGCAGACGGCCGGCCACCGCCAGCTTCCCGGGATAGGCGAAGTCACATGGCTGCTTCGGGCCGCGACGTTCGACCGGCCACCTGGACTGCGTCGGCCTGGCCGAATCAGGTGCGCAGTCGAGCAAAGGGGGTGCGATACCGAGATGGGCCGCGTCGGCGACCAACGCTCGAAGAACATTCGCGAGAACACGGGTGTCGTCGAGCGCATCGTGCGCCTTCTGCTGCGGCACACCGTAATACGTCGCGAGCGTGCCCAACCTGTAGTCGGGTGTCGGCAGCGCGATGCGGCGGGCCAGTGCCAACGTGCACAGTCGGCGCTGCACCGGCAGAGCTCCCCCGGCCCGGGCGAACTCCTGCAGCAGGAACCCGTAGTCGAACAGCGCGTTGTGCGCCACCATCACCCGGCCGTCCAGCATGGCCGTCAGTTGGTCGCGCACCTGACCGAACTCGGGCGAGCCCTGCAGCACCTCGGCAGTGAGCCCGTGGATGTGCACGGGACCCGGATCGCAACCCGGATCGATCAGGCTGTGGAACTCTCGCGTCACCCGGCCGGTGCCGTCCAGCGTCACCGCCGCGACGGACAGCACCCGGTGCTGGTGTGGCCGTAGCCCGGAGGTCTCGACATCAACCACGGTGAACGCACCGAACCCGGCTGTTTGCTGCTGCTCATCGACCTGCGTCATCCCCTGCATGAGCATCGCATCGTTCGCCGGGCCCGGAACGTTGCACTCGACGATCAGTGACGCGCGAGTTGCGGTGCGAGACTTCGGCACCGAGTCGGGGCACCCTATCCGGGCCGTTGGCGCCGACGACTGGGGTGACGGGCCGGGGGCACAGAGCGCCGCCGAAGGATCACTCGCCGCCCATCGCGATGTGGTAGAGGGTGGCGAGGGCGTCGTCGATGGGGTGTGGCTTCGGCTTTCCGTCGGGGCCGATCTCGTTCCACCGCACGAGGTTTGTCGCGACCGACATCTGGCGGGTGCCGTCGGCGCTGGTCAGAGATATCGCTTGGGCACCGAAGACACTGCCGTCGTGGCCCCAGAATGTTTCGCCGCCGGGAGTCCGCACCCGGTGCAGGCCGAGACCGTACTCGATCCGCGTACCGTCCAGTGCGATGACGGGCACCGTACGCTGCATCTGCGCCAACGACTCGCGGCTCACGATGTGCCCACCGAACAGCATGCGGTAGAAGCGATTCAGGTCCGCCATGGTCGAGACGAGTCCGGCGCCGGGCAGCGCCCACGACATGTTGTAGACGCTGTAGTCGCGCGGCGGATCGATCATTCCGAACAGCCGCTCGTACATTCGCGGGTGCGGAACCGACAGGGTCGGCCCGTCCGGGAACGCGGTGTGCTCGAGCCCGGCGCGTCCGATCACCTTCTCGGCGACATAGGTCTCGAACGCAGTTCCGGTCACCTGCTCCAGCAGTTCGCCCAGCAGGAAGTAGTTGGTGTTGGAGTACACGCCGGGGGTCGCTCCGGGCGCCCGGGTGGCGGGCGGCGCGCTGACGCCCATTCCGATCAACTCGACCGGGTCGAACTGGGTGAACTGATGCTTGTCCAGGCTCTCCGATGACAGCTGCGTCCCGCCGAAAAAGGCTGCGAGAGAGGGAAATGAGTACGGCAGGTGCTCGGCCAGACCGCTGGTGTTGTTGAGCAGCATCCGAACCGTGATCTGCGCGCCACGCTCGCCAGGGACCAAGTGCGGCAGGTAGTCACCGATCGGTGTGTCGAGCCCGATCCGCCCCTGCTCGACCTGCTGCATGATCGCGGCCGCGATGAATGTCTTGGTGATGCTGCCTACTCGGTGGACCATGTCGGGGCCGATGGGTTCGCCGGAGGTGACGTCGGCGACCCCCGACGTGCCACTCCACACCCGGTCGCCGTCACGTACCTCCATGTACACACCGGTCATTCCCGCGTCGCGGACCGCATCCAGCGCGGATTGCAGCGCAGCCGAATCGAGTCCGGAAGCTGTTTGCGCAGTGTCTGTTTCGCTGGCCGTCGGCCGCATCGCGCATGCGCTGACGGTCAGGACGGCGACGCCTACCAGCATTGCCAGTGGGATCTTCACGATTTCTGTCCTCTCGTGGTCGGCCGCTGTAGTTCGAAGCGGCGCACCTTTACCGTGGCAGGTGTGACCGATGGGGCGCTTTCGAAATCGTGTGGTCCGGCGCGGTCGCCGGTGGTCTGGATCCGGCCGGGTCATGCCGGGTATCTCGGGCCCCAAAGCGGCGTTGACCTGCACTCCGGCTCTGTCCCGGTACTCACCGTCGGAATTGACGGGCCGTTCGTTCTCGAGACCGCCACCCACGGTGAGATACGCACCCGCAGCGCGTATGCGTCGGCTCGCGCTATGCACCGGGTGAACACGCTCGCCGGGCCAGACGGGGATCGTCCGGGCGCCGCCCGCCTGATAGGCAAGGCGGCGCCGAGGTTCACTCGCCGCGTTCAATCGCCGGTCTGCGCCGAATCCAGGGCCGCGAGTAAGGCCACGCCGCGGGGTGAGATCCGATAGCCGGTGCCCAGGCTGATGGTCAGGCCGAGGTTTTTCAGTTTGCGCACGTTGAGTTTGAAGCGGTGCGGGTCACGCCCGAGTTCCTCGGCCAGGTCGGGAGCCCTGGTCGCGGGGCGCCGCTGGATGATTCGGAGCGTGTCGTGGGTCCACGGGCCCTCGGCATCGGTCCGGTCCATGCGTGCGAGGCGGGCGGCCAAGGCCGCGGCATCGTCGATCCGGTCGTCAGCGGCCAGCGCGTCGCGCGGATCCTCGTCGGTGAGACAGCGGATCCGGAGCAGATAGATCGGGTCCTCCTCAGCGCCCCGGAGATCGGCGAGCACATCGGCGGGTGCGTCATATCCCGCGGCGCGCGCATCCTCGATGCTGATCTGCTCGGCGGTGACCGTCGACAGTTGGTCGACGGCGATACGCCCGGCACCGGTGCGGTAGATCTTGCCCTCGGTAGCCTGCCGATGACGCCACCGGCGAAAGAGCACCGTCACCGCCCCACTGCGGATCCCGGCCCAGCGCTGCTTCTCGATCAGCATGCGAGTCTCGACTGCCGCGCAGCCCGGTCGGGGTGGATCGTGGTCGGCTCGTCCTCGATCATTCCGTCAGGCTATCGCGCGCGGCACCGATGGGGTCACCCCCGCGTACCCCGTTCGTGTGCCATTCCCCGTCCGGGTAGGTGATGTAGAGCGGGCCCAGGTTGCACGGGTTGAGGCAGCCGGTCGGGGTGATCAGGGCGTCGGGGTGGTCGCGGCGCAGAGTTCGGTGCAGCTCGCCCGCGCCGTACACGGTGCAGCGGGGGCCTCGACAGACCAGGATGTGCGCGGTGTGGTCGGGGATTTCCGACCAGGCCGGGCTGCGGAAGGCCCGCGGGCTCGCCGTCACCGGTGCGCCGTCCTCGGACATCCTCGAACGCACCACATCGGCGAACCCGGCGGCGGTGTCGATGCCGTCGGTGATTCGCACGTCCAGGTCGCTCGCGCGGGTTTCCCTCCAGTTCGCCACCGCCCGCGCGATCCAGGTCTCGAGGTAGCGGTCGCGTGGTACGGCGAGCGGGATCAGCGTGACCGGCGATGCGTCGCGGGCGGCGGTGTCGAGTGCGGTGTGGATGGTCGGCTCCTGCTGGTCGAGGAGCGCGTAGTCGACCCCGCAGGCCTGCGCCAGAGCTTCGACGGACGGGAGATCGACGCCCGACGGAGTCGGCCGGGCGATGAGGACATACCGGCGCGTCATGCGGTGCGCACCGTTCGCCCGGCCGGAATCACCAGCGGTGTGCCCGTCATCGGATCGTCGATCACCGTGCAGTCGATGCCGAAGACTGCCGCGATCAGCTCGGGGCGCACGATCTCGGCGGGTGAACCCTGAGCGACCACGCGACCGTCCTGCACGGCGACGAGGTGGTCGGCGTAGCGGGCGGCGAGGTTGAGGTCGTGCAGGACCACGATGATGGTGCGTGGCAACAGGTTTCGCAGGACGTCGAGAACGTCGAGTTGGTGCGCCAGGTCGAGAAAGGTCGTCGGTTCGTCGAGCAGCATCACCTCGGGGTCCTGCGCCAGCGCGAGCGCGATCCACACCCGTTGTTTCTGACCGCCGGAGAGTTGATCCACCGGTCGGTCGATCAACTCGAGAGTGTCGGTGGCCACCAACGCTTTTCGCACGGCCTCACCGTCCTGCGCCGACCACTGACGGAACCAGCGTTGGTGCGGATGGCGACCGCGGCCGACGAGTTCACCCACAGTAATGCTGTCGGGCACTACAGGTTGTTGCGGCAACATGCCGAGCCGACGGGCGACCGTGCGCGCGGGCTGCGGTGCGATATCGGCGCCGTCGAGCAGGACCGCGCCCGCCGTCGGCGCGATCAGTCGGGCCAGGCCCCGCAGCAGGGTCGACTTGCCGCAGCCGTTGCGGCCGACGATGACAGTGATCGCACCGGTCGGGAAGTCGACGGTGGCGTCGGTGACGATCGCGGTGTCGCCGTAGCCGAGCGCGAGTCCCTCGGTGGTCAAGTGTGCGGTCATCCAGCGTGTCCGATCCGGGTTGCGCGGGCGAGGAGGTAGATGAGAACGGGAGCGCCGAGGATGGCCGTCACCACCCCGACAGGGAGTTCCGCCGGGAACAGCCGCCGGGCGGCCAGGTCGGCGGCGACCACCAGCAACGCCCCGGTGGCCGCCGCGGGCGCGAGCCCGGCACCGCGTTCGGCCAGCAACCGTCGTGCGATCTGCGGCGCCACCAAGGCGACGAAACTGATCGGCCCGGCCGCGGCCGTCGCCAGGGTCGCGGCGGCGGCCGCGACGACGATGAGCGTGATGCGGTGCGGGCCGCGCCGCCCGGCCAGCGAGTTCGCGAGGTCGTCGCCCATTTCCAGCAGCGGCAACGAGCGAGCGAGAACGATCAGCGGCGGCACGACCACTACCAGTGCCGCCGCGGCGAAGCCGACGTGGCTCCAATCGCGGTTGGCCAAGCTGCCGGTGAGCCACATGGCGGCCGTATGCGCCTGGTAGTTGTCGGCGATGGTCAGGATGAACGCGATGGCCGAGGACAGCATCGCTGTGACGCCGATGCCGACGAGCACGAGTCGATAGCCGTCGAGTCCGTCCTTGGTGGCCACGGCCAGGATCAGCGCCATGGCCACCCCGGCGCCGAGCACCGCGCCGCCGACCAGCCCCAGTCCGGCGCCGCCGAGCAACACGCTCACCACCAACGCGCCCAGTGAGGCGCCCGCGTTGATCCCGATGATCTCGGGGCTCACCAGTGGGTTGGTCGCGATCCGTTGCAGGATCGCCCCCGATATCGCGAAGGCCGCGCCGACACACAGTCCGGTGAGCACGCGTGGCAACCGGTCGGCCACCACCACGTCGTACTCGATGAGCGTGCCACCGCCACCGAGTACCCGGATCACGTCGGCGACGGTGAGCGGGTAGTAGCCGATCGTGAGTGACCACGCCGCCACCGCCACCGCGGCCGCCGTGATCAGCACAGTCAGGACCGCGGACCGTTTCCCGACGCGAAAGACGATGCGCCGGGCGGGTGTTCGCAGCAACAACGTGCCGCTGGGCAGTACGCCGCGCTCGGTGCGCGTCACAGGGTGGCCACCTTTCGATTGCGCACGAGATAGAGGAAGAACGGCGAGCCCGCGAAGGCGGTGATGATGCCGACCTGGATTTCCTGTGGCCGCGCCAGCATCCGTCCGAGAATGTCGGCCGCCAACAGCAGCGTCGGACCCAGCAGCGCACACCACAGCAGAATCCACCGGTAGTCGTGTCCGGCGAAGAATCGGGCGATGTGCGGGATCACCAAGCCGATGAAGGCGATCGGTCCGGCGATCGCCACCGCAGACCCTGCGAGCAGCACCACGCTCAACGCACCGATCGCGCGCGTCGCGACCAGTCGGGTGCCGAGCGTGCGCGCCATGTCGTCACCGATGGCGACGGCGTTCAACGGCCGTGCCACCACGACCGCCAGCAACGACCCGGCAGCGATGAACGGCACCGTCCCCCACACGGATTCGATGTCCGCGCGAGCCAACGAGCCCACCACCCAGAATCGGAAGTTGTCGAACAGGGTCCGGTCGAGCAGGGTGATCGCCGTGGTGATCGACCCACACAATGCGGTGCAGGCCGCGCCCGCGAGCGCCAGTTTCACCGGCGTCGCGCCGCCGAACCCCAACGATCCCAGCGTGTAGACGAGCGCGGCGGCGATCGCGGCGCCGAGGAAGCCGAACCAGATGAATCCGCCCGTCGCCGTGAGGCCGAGCGCACCCATCGCGATCACGATCGCCAGCGAGGCGCCCGCGTTGATGCCGAGCAGGCCCGGTCCGGCCAGCGGGTTGCGGGTGAGCCCCTGCATCACCGCGCCCGCCAGCGCCAACGCGATACCCGCGAGCAGGCCCGCGACAGTTCTGGGCAGCCTGATGTAGCGCACGACCCGGTCGGTGTCGGTCCCCTGAAAATCGGTGAACGCGACCGCGGCCTGGTCGAGGGTGAGCGGGTGTGCACCGATCAGGATGGACGCCACGCAGGCAGCCGCCAGCGCGGCGCCGGCCAGGATCAGACCGGTGCCGCGAGCGGTGCGCGTCACCGCCGGAACAACTCGGGATGGATCAATTCGGCGACCAGTTCGGTCGCGTGCGCGATCCGCACGCCTGCCGCCCGGTCGGCGAACAGGAACGGGTGCACGGTCGCGTTGCGCACGGCCGCCAGATTCGCGAAGGCCGGGTTTCCGACGATCTTGTCGACCTGGGGTTGTCCGTCGGCGCGTGTGTAGGTCGCCTTGCAGCACAGGCTGGTGAGGATGATGTCGGGGTCACGGGCGATGAGCTCTTCCGCGCCGACGGGCACATTGCGCTTGGCGGTGAGATCGGCGAAGGCATTCACTCCGCCTGCGGCTTCGATGATCTGGGTGATGAAGTCGATGCCGCCTGCCACGGTGTAGGAGCCGTCATCTTTGGGGGTGACGACCGCGACCCGGGGCTTCACGGCGTTGCCGACCTTCGCGCGGACCGCGTCGATGCGCGAACTCAGCTGCGTGACAACTTCTTCGGCGCGCTCGGAGGCACCCCACAGGGCACCGAGGTCGCGCAGGTCGGCGTACACGTTCTCGAAGCGCACGGTATCGGGGTCGATCGCTTCATCGGCGAGTCCGTCGGCACTGGGGCACAGCGGGCTCAGCACCCAGCTGCGCACGCCCAACTCGTTCAAGCTTGCCCTGGTCCCGACGCTGTTCTGCGCCGAGGAGGCGAACACCCCGTTGAAACCCGACATGACGAAGTCGGGTCGCTGGGCGAGCAGTTCGTCGCGACTCGGCAGCTTCTCGACGTAGGGCGAGCGTGCCTGCGCGGCGACATATTCCGCAAGCACGGCGGAGTCCAGGAATGCTGTGCCCACCAGCCGATCGGTGACGCCGAGCGCGTGCGCGATCTCGATCGAGGGCTGATACGCCGCGTAGATCCGCTGCGGTGGGCCGTCGACAGCGACGTCGATTCCACAGTTCACGCGGGTGACAACAGCTGCGCCGCCCGTATCGGAGGTCGGTTGCACACCGCAACCGGCTAGAACAATCGTGCAGGCGAGCAACGCGCCGGAACGTAGGCGCGCGAAAACAGAGCGGGTCAAGAGACGGCCTTCCAGGTCCTCGTGGAATGGGGTACTGCGTAGCCGTGGCCGGTCTCCTGGCTGACGGGATAGTGCGCGGTGAATCCACCTTCCCAGGGCAGGTGCCCCAGTGGCTCCGGACGACACACGTCGTCCGGATCGATTCACAACTCCCGATCACAGTGGCGAGGGCCGCACCGGTTCTACACCGGTTTCCCGAACACCACGGCTGGTGAACTGTAGCAACGTCGGCTCCGTCGAGGGTCGGCGCCGATACACAGCCGACTCCCAGCCGCGTCCCACCGGGCTCGACAGTTGCGCCGCGAAGATTCAGCTATCGGCCGAGCACTTCGGCCGGCCGATGATCTCGGCAGTGAGATCGACGATCTGGAGGAACGCGCATGAGGATGACATCGACACTGGCCAAGACCGCGGTGGCGGGCGCGCTGGCCCTCGGGGTGCTCGGCGCGACAGCGAGCGTGGCGAGCGCGGATCCGGGCGGGCACGACCAGCAGCGGCCCGAGCAGGGCCAGCAGCACCGGCCGCAGCAACAGCCGGAGCATCACCAGAACGACGCGCCGCAACACGGCTTCTGGTTCTTCGGCACCTGGGTTCCCCTGCCCTGACCCACTCCCCACCGCAGGCCCGGCACTCTCCGGGCTTGCGGTGAGCCGAGCAGCCACCTTGTACGAGTTATGGTGCGGGACTTCACCATCGCTGCTCGAGAACACCCCCATCCGTGCCGATCGTGTCAACGAATGGATTGCAGGCGGGTCGGCACCTTAACCGGTTACCATTCACTCCCCTGAAGCCGACCCGCCTGCTTTTCCCCAGCGCGACCGCACGACGACCGATTCCACGTCACTCGCGCGTCGGTTCCCTTGCGGCGCACCGATACCCTGGCAGGTGTGACCGAGGGTGCGCTGTCGAAATCGTGTGGTCCGGCGCGGTCACCGGTGGTCTGGATCCGGCCGGGTCATGCCGGGTACATCGGGCCCGAACTCGGCGTCGACCTGCATTCCACCTCTGTCGCGGTCCTCAGTATCGGGCTCGACGGGCCGTTCGTCCTCGAGACCGCCACCCACGGCGAGATCCTCACTCGAAGTGCGTACGCCCCTGCTCGCGCGGTGCACCGGGTGAACACCCTCGACAAACCGATCCTTCTCCTGTGGTCGCATGCCTCGGGCATCGAAGGACAGATGGCGACCACCGAGGGACCGTACGGATTCGACCACCTTCGCGAGCGTGAGCTGGTCGAACAATGTTGGCTACCGGACGCGGACCCGGGTCGAATCATGGCACTGGCGGGCGCAGGTCTCCCCGCGAAGATCGATCCGCGCATCGAGCGCGTGGCAGCCGCGATCCGACAGCACCCGGATCAGGCATTCCGGGCCGAACCGATCGCCGCGAACCTGGGCCTGTCCACCTCGCACTTCCTTCGCTTGTTCGTCCAGCAGTACGGGACCACCTTCCGCCGCTACCAGCAGTGGGCCCGCGTCATCCACGCGCTGCGCGATGTCGCCGCCGGCCACGATCTGACCCGATCGGCGACAGACGCGGGGTTCGCCACACCCTCCCATTTCAGCGAAACCTTCCACCGCATGTTCGGGATGTCCGCCACGGCGGCCCTGCGATCCGGGTTCCGATTCGACCTCGAAACCACCCCCGCGCCATGACAGTTGCGCCGATCAGTTACCCGGCTGGCCCTGCGGAGACCGTGACAGCCTCACGATCGGTCGGACACAGCGGTAGCGGCCGGGTTCGTGGCATCGCGGATCACGCGCAGGCCGGTGCTCAAGCCGTCGAGTTGCTCGGGGGTCAGCAGGCCGGTGAGCCATTGTTCGAGGGCGGCAAGGTAATCGGGAAGGACCTGTTCGAGGCGGCGGACGCCGGCGTCGGTCAAGGCCGCGTAAGCGCTGCGGCGGTCGGTCGGGTCTAGCTGGCGTTCTATCAATCCCGCAGTGGCAAGGCGGTCGACCACACGGGTGACGCCGCTGGTCGAGAGCTCGGTTTGAGTGGCGAGATCCGACATCCGTAGGCGGTTGTTCGGGGAGCGACTCAGTCTCAGCAGGGCGTTGAGGTCCAGACCGGACAGGCCGTGCGCTTTCCAGGTCGGCTCGAGCTTCGCGATCAGACCGCTGTGCGCCTCGAAGAGCAAGCCGGAGATGGTGAAGCGGGGGTCGTCGAACAGCTCGTGGACGGACATGAGGCGAGCTTAGCCGATATTTGCCATGCGGATAGTTGACACGAGGAATACATCCGAGTAGACCTATGCGTAAGCATTATTCCGCACAGCAAATATCGGAGAGATCATGCAGCGCAACATGTGGGTCGCCGGGTTCCGGACCGGTGTCATCGCCCCGAACGAGCAGATCAAGCTCGCCGAGTCACGGGAGTTCGCCGACGAAACCGTGCGCCACGTCGTACATATGACAGGTGGCGGCGAGGCGGTACGCGTGCGGTTGACCAACCGATACGGGGTCGCGCCCCTGCGGATCGGCGCCGCACGCATCGCAGCGCGCAAGACCGGATCGGCGATCATCGCCGATCACGAGATCACCTTCGACGGCGCGGCACAGGTCACCATCGACGCGGGCGCCGAGCTCGTGAGCGATCCGATCGCCCTGCCTGTCGCCTCGGGCGAAGACCTGCTGCTCAGCCTGTACCTCCCCACGCCGACCGGGCTTGCCACCTTCTCCCACCAACCCGGCGAGATCGCCTATATCGTCACCGGCGACCACACCGCGGATGTGGAACTCAGTGACGCGCAAGAGGTCCCGTTCCGCTTCTTCGTCACCGGGATCGACGTGCTGGTCACCGACCCGCCGTCGGTCGCCGTCGCGTTCGGCGACTCCTGGTTCGAGGGCTTCGGTACTACGCAGAGCGCCAATCGCCGCTCGGTCGACGCACTCAACGCCCGGCTCACCCGGGGTTGGGTGGTCAACAACGGGATCTCCGGCAATCGCCTCACCGCCGACCAGATCGGCGAATCCGGTTCGGGCCGTTTCGATTCCGACGCGTTGCAGGTCCCCGGCGTCACCGACGTCCTGATCACTTTCGGTATCAACGACCTCATCCTCGGCGCGATGGGCGGACAGTCCTCCGCGACCAGTGAGGAACTGATCGCCGGCTTCATCGACCTGGCCGACCGCGCGCACGCCGTCGGACTGCGTATCCACGCGGCCACCATCGGCCCGTACGCCGGTTGCGTCTACCCCGGCATGCCCCTGCTGGAAACCCAGCCGACCCGCCAGGCCGTCAACGAATGGCTGCGCACCACCGATGTCTTCGACTCGGTCTTCGACGTCGACCGTGCCGTGTCCGACCCCGAGCGCCCCGACTACATCCGTCCCGAGTTCGACAGCGGTGACGGCATGCACCTCAACGACGAGGGCGCCGCCGCGATGGCGGCCACTGTCGACGTCACCGCCCTCTTCCGGTAACCCTCGGTCGCGATCACCGTGTCTTCCTCGGCGAGGGCACGGTGATGGGCGCCCGACGCTATCCGACCGGGGGTAGTTCGCCACGCACGCCACGTATCGCGAACGATTCCAGCGGTGTGATGTATCGCTAACATGCCGACCGGGGTGCCAACTGTCGAACGAGGGCCGCTCGACAATGGGTCGCTATTGCTCGCGGTCGGCCAACCTCGAGGTCACGTCGATGGGCGGGACCCAGGGCTCGGGTAGCTCGTCCAGATCAGCGAGGGTGGTGTGCACGAACGCCGCGATCCGGTGCCGGGCCGCCGAGCTCAGCCGTTCGACGCGGTCAGCGGTCAGCGGACTGTCCGCGAGCTCCACCGCGGGGAGATCTCCGATGGCCCCCACGATCGTCTCCGATCCGTTTTCCATGCGTCGCGCCATCCCGTCCCCCACCTTTCGAACAGTGTCGGCGCCACTCCGGCACACCGGTCACGAAGCGCCGCCGACATCCACCAGCAAACATCTGGATTACAACATGAACAAGCGTCCACAACAAGCGCTCTTGCTGGCGAATCTTGCGTAGATCGCGCCTCCGCCCACGATCGACCCCACCTTCTACGCCGCCCTCATCTGCCTGGCCAGATGCCGCAGCGACGTCCCCTACGTCATGCTGAGAACCGAACAGCATTGTCGACCACCCACCGCGGAATCCGACACGGAGGCAGCGTGCAGCGAATCGTGATCCTGGGTCGCGGCGGCGCAGGCAAGTCGACCCTCGCCCGCCGACTCGGCGCCGCCATCGAACTGCCGGTCATCGAGCTCGACAAGCACTTCTGGCCACCGGACCTGACACCGTTACCCCCTGATCAATGGAGGGCGATCCAGCAGCGGCTCACCGACGCCGAAGGGTGGATTCTCGACGGCGATCTCGGCCCCTTCGACGCACTCGAGGTGCGACTCGAGACCGCCGACACCATTGTTCTGCTCGACTTCCCCCTCTGGATCTGCGCATGGCGCGCCCTGCGTCGCTCCCGCGAGAACCTGACCTTCTGGCGCTGGCTGATCGGCTACCGCCGCCACAGCCTCCCGCTGATCACGACCGCCATTGCCGACCACGCTCCCCACGCAAACCTGCTACTGCTCCGACACCCTGACGACGTCGAGCGGTTCCTCGCCGAAATCCGCGACCGCCCACACCGAACGCCCTGACGAAACCAAAGGCCCCCGACGGCAGCGACCCGTCAGTCACAGGGTGCGTGGCGACTGACGGGCTACCGGTCCAGTGTCGTGCCTATCCGGCACCCACCGCGGTCATCGCGCGCTCCACCCTCCGTCCATGACATAGGAGGAGCCGGTGACCATGCCCGCGGTGTCGGAAGCGAGCCATCCGACCAGTGCCGCCACCTCTTCCGGCTCGATCAACCGCTTGATCGCGCTCTCGGTGAGCAGCACCTTCTCGAGTACCTCCTGCTCCGGGATCCCGTGCGCGGCCGCCTGCTCAGCGATCTGCTTGTCCACCAACGGCGTTCGCACATATCCGGGACTGACGCAGTTGCTGGTGACCCCGTGCGGACCGCCTTCGAGCGCGGTCACCTTCGACAGCCCCTCGAGCCCGTGCTTGGCCGTCACATACGCGACCTTGAACTGGGAGGCGCGGATCCCGTGCACCGAGGAGATGTTCACGATCCGCCCGAAATCCTTGGCGTACATGTGCGGGAGGGCGGCACGGATCAGCAGGAACGGCACTTCCACCATCAGCGTCTGCATGGCGCGAAACCGATGCGGCGCGAAGTCCTCGATGGGGTTCACGCTCTGCACGCCCGCGTTGTTGACGAGGATATCGACGTCGAGACGCAACTCGGCCAAGGCATCGACCTCGAGCAGATCGACACTCCAAGCGTGTCCGCTGATCTCGTGCGCGACCGCTTTCGCCCCGACTCCGTCGACATCGGCGACGGTGACCTCGGCGCCCCGCGCGGCCAATTCGCGCGCGCACGCCGCGCCGATGCCGCTCGCACCTCCGGTGACCAGTGCCTTACGCCCCGTGAGATCGGTCATGCGGCAACACCTTTCTCGGCGGAGGCGTCGGCGAGGTCCACAGATTCCAGGTCGATACCGCGGGTCTCCTTGGCGCACAGCACCGCGATCACAGTGACGGTCGCCGCGAACGCCAGGTACCAGGCGATCGGCACCGACGAACCGAACTCGTCGAGCAGCTTGACCGCGATGATCGGCGCCAGCGAACCCGCCACGATCGAGGTGACCTGATAACCCAGCGACACACCGGAGTAGCGCATCCGAGTCGGGAACATCTCCGCCATGATCGCGGGCTGACCGGCATACATGAACCCGTGGAACACCAGTCCGATGATGATGGCGGACAAGATGATCGCGCTGTTGCCGCTGTCCATCATCGGGAAGGCGAAGAAGCCCCAGGTGGCCGCGGCGACGGCACCGGCCAGGTAGACCGGGCGGCGCCCGACACGGTCACCGAGCCTGCCCGCCAACGGAATCACCGCCATGTGCACGGCGTGGGCGATGAGCAGCCACCACAGGATGGTCGTGGTGTCGGCATGCACGTGAACCTTGAGATAGGTGATCGAGAACGTGACGACCAGGTAGTACATGATGTTCTCGCCGAACCGCAGACCCATCGCGGTGAACACCCCGCGCGGGTACTTGCGCAGCACCTCGAACGGGCTGAACGACGCGGCCTTGGCCTGATCCATCGTCTGCTGGGCGGCCACGAAGATCGGGGCGTCGGTGACTTTGGTCCGCACGTAGTAGCCGACCAGCACGACCACCGCCGACAGCCAGAACGCCACGCGCCAGCCCCAACTCAGGAACGCCGCGTCCGACAGGGTCGAGGTCAGCACCAGCAGCACGACCGTGGCGAGCAGATTGCCCGCGGGCACACCGGCCTGCGGCCAGCTCGACCAGAAACCGCGACTGCGACTCGGGCTGTGCTCGGCGACCAGCAGCACCGCACCACCCCATTCGCCGCCGATCGCGAAGCCCTGGACGAAGCGCAGGATCACCAGCATCGCCGGTGCCCAGTAACCGATTTGGGCGAAGGTCGGCAGACAGCCCATCAGGAAGGTCGCCGCGCCGACGAGCACCAGACTCACCTGCAACAGCTGTTTGCGGCCATAGCGGTCGCCGAAGTAGCCGAAGACGATGCCGCCGAGCGGCCGCGCCGCGAAACCGACGGCGTAGGTGACGAAGGCGGCCAGGATCGCGTCGAGGTCGCTGGTGTCCTTGGAGAAGAACACCTTGCTGAACACCAGGGTCGCGGCGGTGCCGTAGAGGAAGAACTCGTACCACTCGACGACGGTGCCCGCCATCGAGGCGGCCACTACCCGCCGTAGTCCGGTGGGGGCCTCGTCCGGGTCGTCGCCGGTCGGTCGTATCGCGTTCCGCACGCTCATCGCACTACTCCTTCGATGTTCCAGGCCACATCACCAGACAACTGTGACGTGGCCCACAAGCCGTGAGGAGAGTATTCGTGCAGATCTATCTCGGTGACAATGGCCAGTTTCGCACCAGCAATCTGCGAAACTGCACACGTGAGCCATTCTTCCTCGACTTCGGGGCGCAGACCGAGCGCTGACGATTTGCTGGTTCTGCTCGCGGTCGGCCGGTCAGGGCGCTACATCACCGCCGCCGAGGAACTGGGCATCAACCACACGACGATCTCGCGGCGCATCGCGGCCCTCGAGCACGCCATGGGCGGGCGGGTACTGACCAGGGTCACCGGTGGTTGGGAGCTCACCGACCTCGGACGTGAGGCGCTGACCGCGGCCGAAGCCGTCGAGGCGGCCGTCCGATCGCTCGGCTCGAGCGCGGGCGAACGCACGCTCGAAGGGGTGGTGCGGATTTCGGCCACCGACGGTTTCAGCGCCTACCTGGCTCCGCCGTCCGCCACTCGCGTGCAGCGCAGACATCCGGGCGTCGCCGTCGACATCATCGCCGCGACCCGACGAGCATCCACCCAGCGAACCGGCCTCGACATCGAGGTGGTGGTCGGTAAACCCCAGGTACACCGCGCCGTAGCGATCGAGCTCGGCGACTACTGCCTGCGCCTGTACGCCTCGCGCGACTACCTCGCCGAACACGGCACCCCGACCACCGTCGCCGAACTCGCCCGCTACCCGCTGGTCTACTTCATCGAATCCATCCTCCAGGTCGACGATCTCGACCTGGCTCTCGCCTTCGCTCCCACCATGCGCCGATCCGTCTCCTCCACCAACGTCTTCGTCCATGTGGAAGCCACCCGAGCCGCGGCCGGCATCGGCCTACTGCCCTGCTTCATGGCCGACCGCCACCCCGACCTCATCCGCGTCCTGCCCGACGAGGTCCGTGTCCAACTCACCTACTGGCTCGTCACTCGCCCGGAAACGCTGCGCCGCCCCGAAGTCGCCGCGGTCGTCGAGGCACTGCGCGCCACCGTGGGCGACCGCCGCGACGACCTACTCGGCGACCGCGTGGAACCATCCGGCTGACCGGCTGTCGCCCACGACAGGCAGCGCTATCCGTTTCCTTCCGACTGGGCGGCCGGGGCAGGCAGAGCGAGGCTGAGCGCCGCACTGACCACCAGCGCCGCGCTGATCGTCAGCGTGCACGCCGTCAGAGCGCCGCGGTAGCCGTCGCTGGCCACGACACCGAAGAAGATGGCGCTCAGCGACGCGACACCCACTGCGCCACCGAACTGTTGGCCAGTGGTCCAGATCCCTGAGGCCGACCCCGCGTAGCGCGTCGGCACCGTCGACAGGAACAACGTCGTCAACGGCGGCTGGACGAGGTTGATGCCGACACCGATGACGAACAGACCGGGCGCGAGCAGCCACGGATTGACGTCTGTGGTCGAGGTCAGAGCCGCGCCCAGTACCGCCAAGGTCCCGACGGCGCCGAACAGGGCACCCGCGATGACAGTCGAGCGGCCGAACTGCACGGTGAGGCGGCCCACCAGCGGGGCCACCGCCAGTCCGCCGATCGAGAACGCCACGGTCACCACGCCGGCTCGCAAAGCCGTGTAGCCCTGGCCTTCTTGGAGCCAGAGGACGAACACGAGCAGGAATCCACTGAAGGCCGCGAACGCGACCAACTGAACGGCGAGTGCGACGCTGCTGATGCGCGCACGCAGCAGCTCCAACGGCAACAGCGCACCCGCGCGAGCATCGGCGTTGCGGTTCTCGCCGATGGCGACCAGAGCGACAGCGGCGACACCAGCGGCCAGCAGCAGCCAGATCCAGAGCGCCCAGTCGTAGGTGCGACCTTCCAACAGCGGGAACACGATGGCCACCAGCCCCGCGGTCAGAGCGATCGCCGCGAGCCATCGTGGCCGCAGCGCGCCTTCGGCGCGGCTCTCCGGGATCAGCCACGCGCCCAGACCCGCCAGGATCAGGGCGGCCGGGACGCTGATCCAGAAGATCGCCCGCCAGCCGAGACCGGCGACGTCCGCTGTGACGAGCACGCCGCCGAGCAGCAATCCCCCGGCTTGCGCGAGTCCCGCGGCAACACCGAAAATGCCCAGGACAGTGGCCCGTTCGGGTCCGCGGAAGAGAACGAACAGGCTGGAGAGAACCTGTGGCGCCAGAATCGCCGCGGCTGCGCCTTGCGCGGCGCGACTGGCGATCAGTTCGCCCGGACTGTTCGCGAGCGCGGACCAGGCACCGGCCAGCGCGAACAGAACCAAGCCGACGAGAAATACTCGTTTGCGCCCCCACAGGTCGCCCAATCGGGCCGCGGTGATCAGGGTGGCCGCGAAGGCGAGCAGGTAGGCCGTGGCGATCCAGCCGACTTGTGAAGGAGTTCCCCCGAGGTCAGCTTGGATCGCCGGTAGTCCGACGTTGACGATCGTGACATTCAGCAGATCGAGGGTGAAGCCGAGAACGAGCACGATCATCGCGGCCCAGCGCCGCGGGTACAACTCCTCGGTCGTATCGTCCTGCGTGGAAGTCGAAGTAGTCATCAGGTGTAGCTCCCTGCGCGGCTAGGTGTCCGGTGTGTGGTCATCGCTTGCTCGTTCGCCGACCCCGTGCCCACCAGGCCGTGACGGCGCAGAATCGCGTGCACTGTCGACACCGACGGGACGCGGCCCGAACCGGCGCGCAGCAGATGCGCCCGGATTCTGCGCGCTCCCCACTGCGGGCGGTCCAGCCGTACTCGCACCACGACGGCCTCGATATCGGCGGAGGTGCGGGCGGGAAAACTCTTCGGGCGGCGCGACCGCGGCGCCAATCCCGCCACCCCGTGGGCCCGGTAGCGCGCGAGATAGCTGTAGTAGCTCTTGCGCGAGATGTTGTACCGACGGCACACCTCGGTCACCGTCAGCCCATTTCGCTCGGGTGCCTGCAAGATCTCCAGCCACGGCCCGGCCTCGAGACCGACCGCGCTGCCTCGATCGTTCGACCGAGGGCTTGCACTCGGCCGAACACTCTGGCACGCACGCGGATCGAGGCTGTCTCCTGGGGGTTGCATCATAGATTTCTCCCGATGTGGAACAGATCGACTTGAACTTGCGGGTTCACTTTAATGTTCCCATACGAGCACCGCAACTCGGGTATATAAGAATGAACCCGCTAGTCAAGTTGTGGCGCGATTGCGCTATGGTTCAGGTATGGCAGTAGCAGCAACGCCGACCGGACAGTCGGCCTCGCGAGGACGCATCGACAAGCGGCAGGCGATTCTGGACGCGGCGTTCGTCGTCTTCGCGCGCCGCGGGTACGCCCAGGCCGGCGTGCAGGAGATCGCCGAGGTCGCCGGCGTCGCCAAACCGACCATCTACAACCACCTCAACGACAAGGAGACGCTGTTCCGGCACACGCTGGCCGCCGTGAGCGACGCGGTGCTCGCCGAGAACCTGGCGGTGGTCGAGCGATTGCGGAACCCCGGTGAGGATCTGCGCGCCACCCTGGAAGACGTGGCGTTCCGCCTGATCCGGTCCTGCTGCACCGAACAGTCCCGGTCGCTGCGCTGGCTCACCTACGGTCAGGTCGCGCAGTTCCCCGATCTGATCGATGTCGTGGTGAGCCGAACCTCTGATCAGCTCGGCGACGCCCTCGCGGATCGGCTGGCGCGCTTGTCACTGTCGGGCCACCTGCGTACGAGCGATCCGGCGATCGCCGCCGAGCAGTTCCTCGTACTGATCACCGGCCCGATGGAGGGCCGCACTCGCCTCGGCACCCGCAAGGTCTCCACCGCCGAGATGCACGCGGTCGCCACCGCGGCCGTCGACACCTTCCTGCGCGCCTACGGGACACCGGAGAACTCGTGAGCCACCAACCTTTTCGATTCGGCCTCGTCACCGTTTCCCACGCCGACCCGAAGGCATGGACCTCGACCGCGCGATGGGCCGAGGACACCGGGATCTCGGCTTTGCTGCTGCCCGACCTGCCCGCACCGGTGCCCGCGCCACTGACCGCGCTCGCCTACGCCGCCGCGGCGACGACCACGCTCGGCGTCGGAACGTGGGTGCTGGCCAACGACTTCCGCAATCCGTTCGTCGTCGCCCGCGAAGCCGCCACCCTGGACCTGGTGTCGGGCGGCCGCTTCCAGCTCGGGCTCGGCGCGGGTCAAACCGCCATCGGCTACGGCGAACTCGGGATCGCGGCCGAGTCCGACCGGATTCGGTTCGAGCGCCTCGCCGAGTCGGTGGGCATCGTCAACGCACTGTTTCGTGGTGAGCGGGTCGAGGCGACCGGCGCCCATTACGCGAACACCGGAACGACCCTGGTTCCCGCACCGCCGAGGAAGGTGCCGCTGCTGCTCGCCGCGGGCGGACGTCGGGCGACCGAACTCGCCGCGGCCGAAGCCGACACCGTCGCGTTCAGCACCTTCTCCCGCGACCAGCTCACCCGTCAGGTCAAGTGGCTCGAGAATGCGGCGGGCCCACGGCTTTCCGACATCGAACGGGCGCTGCGCTTCAGCACCCCGACGAGCACCATCGGTCCGCCGATCCCCGCTGACGCCCCGAACCTGCTCACCGGATCGCCCGCGCAGGCGGCCGATCAGCTGCGCCGTCTTCGCGACGAGTTCGGCATCTCCTACATCGTTCTCGACGACGACGCGGCGCGTGAGCTGGCGCCCGTGGTGAGCCTGCTGTCAGGCACCTGAGCTCCCGTCGACGAGGTCGGTGCCGGGGATGGCGGCCAGCAGCTGACGGGTGTATTCGTGGGCCGGATCGTCGAAAAGCTGCTCGGTGGACCCGATCTCGACGATGCGGCCCTGTCGCATGACCGCGACCCGATGGGCGATCTGGCGCACCACCGCCAGGTCGTGCGAGATGAACAGGTAGGCCACGCCGGTGTCGGCTTGCAGCTCGGCGAACAGGTCGAGGATCTGCGCCTGCACCGAGACGTCCAGCGCCGAGACCGGTTCGTCGCAGACCACCAGCTCCGGCGACAGGGCCAGCGCCCTGGCGATCGCGACCCGCTGACGCTGTCCGCCGGAGAGCTCCGCGGGCCTGCGCCCCAGCGTCGACGCGGGAAGCGCGACCCGGTCGAGCAGTTCGCGCGCCCGCGCCGCCCGCGAGGCGCGGTCACCGACGCCGAAGACCCGCAGCGGCTCGCTGATCACGTCCTGGATCGAGAACCGCGGATCCAGTGACTCATACGGATTCTGATAGATCACCTGGGCGCGCCGCCGCAGCTCCCGCAATCGCGCGCCTTTGCTGGCCGTCACATCGTCGCCGTCGAACACAACGCGCCCCGACGTCGGTGGGGCCAGGCGCAGAATCATTCTGGCCGTGGTGGACTTGCCCGACCCCGACTCCCCCACCAGCGCCAGGGTCTCCCCTCGGTGCAGCGAGAAGCTCACACCGTCGACGGCACGGACGATCTTCGCGCGGATCTTCGCGCGTGGCAGCGGGAACTCCTTCACCAGGTTCTCGACCGCGAGCAACGGTGCGGTGCCCGGCCGACATGGCCGGGCCCGGACACCGGCACGTCCGGGCACGCTGCGCAACAGCTGCTGTGTGTACGGATCGCGCGGGTTGTCGAGTATCTCGCGGGTCGGCCCGCTCTCCACGATCCGGCCCCGCGACATCACCGCGATCCGCTGGGCACGGTCGGCGGCGACTCCGAGGTCATGGGTAACCAGAAGCACTGCGGTGCCGAGGGTTTCGGTCAGGCTCGTGATGTGGTCGAGGATGCGGCGCTGCACGGTGACATCCAGCGCGCTGGTCGGCTCGTCGGCGATGATCAGCGCCGGATTCGCGGCGATGGCTATCGCGATGAGCGCCCGCTGGCGCATGCCGCCGGAGAGTTCGTGCGGATACTGGTCGGCACGGGTCTTCGGGTCGGGCATCCCGGCCCGCTCGAGCAGGTCCACCACTGCCTCCGGCGCCGAACGCCGGGTCGCCAGGCCGTGGATGAGCAGTACCTCGGCGACCTGGGTGCCGATGCGCTGCACCGGATTCAGCGAGACACCGGGGTCTTGCGGGATCAAGCCGATCTGCGCCCCACGAATCGCGCGCAGCTCCCTGTCTCCCGCTCGCGCCAAGTCCCTGCTGCCGAACTGGATCCGTCCCGCGTCGATGTGCCCCGCGGCCGGTAGCAACCCGGTGATGGCATGCGCGGTCGAGCTCTTGCCCGAGCCGGATTCCCCGACCAGCGCGACGATCTCGCCCGGCGCGATGTCGAGGTCGACCGCCCCTACCGCGCGCACCCGCCCGGTGCTGGTGCGGTAGGAGATCGACAGGCCACGCACTTCCAGCAGATTCCCGGTCATCGTCGATTCGCCCACTCTCCATCGAGTGCCCGCGCGATCCGGTTGGTCGCGAGCACGACGAACGCCACCATGAGGCCCGACATCGTCGAGATCCACCACGCGTTGGCGAGATAGTTCCGGCCGCTCGAGATGAGCGAGCCCCACTCCGGCGCCGGTGGCACCGCGCCGTAGCCGAGAAAGCTCAGCGACGACACCGCCAGCACGGCGGTTCCGAGATCCAACGTGGCCAGCACGACCACCGGGCCGATCGCGTTCGGCAGAACGTGGCGGCCGAGCACCGTGTACCAGCGCGCCCCCGACGACCACGCGGCCTCGACGAACACCGCTTGCCGTAATCGCAGCACCTCCGCGCGCATCACCCGGGCGAAGCCGGCCACGCTGGCCACACCCACCGCGATCGCCACCTTCACGGTGCCGTAGCCGAGCGCGGTCACCAGCGCCAACGACAGGAACAGCGATGGAATCGACAGCAGCACATCGGCGAAGCGCATCAGCACGTCGTCGACCCAGCGGCCGACGAACCCGGCGATCAGGCCCATCGCGCCCCCGACGACGAACGCGACGGCCACCGCGATCACCGTCGCCTGCAACGACAGCGCGGTGCCGTGCACGACGCGGGTGAACATGTCACGGCCGAGTTCGTCGGTGCCGAACCAGTGCTGTCCGCTGGGCGGCGCGAAGATCTCCGACGGGACGCCGAGCAGCGGATCGCGGGCGGTGAACAGCGTCGGCCACACCGCGGCCAGCACCACCAGCACGAGCGTCACCACCGAGAGCACCAGACCCGGCCGGTACAGCAGGAACCGCGGCAGTCTGCGCCAGTCGAAACCCGTACGGTACTCGTCGTCGAACTCGTCGACGACGGTTCGGAGGACGGCCGCCTCGGTCAGCACGGTGTCGGTCACGCGTAACTCCTCGGGCGCGCGACCACGATCCGTGGGTCGAGCACCGGGTAGATCAGGTCGACGATGAGGTTCACCACGACGAAGACGACCGCGCCGAACACCACAACGCCCTGCACGAGCGGAATGTCCTGCACGCTCACCGCGCCCGCCATGACCCGCCCGAGTCCGTTGCGCGAGAACACTGTCTCGATCACCACCGCGCTGGCCACCAGCTGTCCGACGAGCAGTCCGACGATGGTGAGCGCGGGCAGCGACGCACTGCGCAGCGCGTGCCGCAGATGGACCCGGATCCGGCTGGCGCCCTTGGCCCGGGCGGTTTGCACGAACGGCGCGTCCAGGGTGGTCAGCAGGCTCTTCGCCAGTACCTGCGCGATCAGCGCGCCGGTCGGGATAGCCAGCGTGATCGCGGGCAGCACCAACCCGGCCAGCCCGGCGTTGCCGAACGCGGGGAACAGCCGGATCCGAAACGACAGCAGCTGCACCAGCATCAGACCCGCCCAGAAGGACGGGATCGAGATCGCCAGCGGCGGCAGCGACAGCAGCACCTGCCGCAGCCAGCGCCGCGAGGTGTAGGTGGCCGCCACGGCGAGCCCGCCGCCGAACAGCACGGCGAGCATCAGCGCCGCCGCCGTGAGCTGCAGGGTCGGCGGTAGCGCCGCGGCGATCGTGCCGGTCACCGACCGGCCCGTGGCCACCGAATCACCGAAGTCGCCGACCAGCGCCCGGCCCAGATAGTCGAGGTACTGCACCACGATGGGCTTGTCGAAGCCGTACTGTGCCCGCAGTGCGGCGAGCTCGGCCGGGTCCACCGGCGAGGAGTTCAGTCCGCCGCCCGCCATCGCCGACACCGGGTCGCCCGGCAGGAACTCGAGCACGAAGAACGACACGGTGTACGCCGCCCACAGCACCCCGACCGCCTGGGCGAGACGGCGTAACACGTACCGTCCCATGCCGGTTCAGCTCCGCCAGGTGTCGTGCAGCCGGGTCCGGCTCGACGACTCGAAGGTCAGGCCGTGCACGGTCGGCGCCGCCGCGAGCACGGTCTCGAGCTCCACCACCGGGATCACATACGCATTGCGCACGACCAGTTGCTGGGCCTGCTCCACGAGGGGGGCGCGCTTGGCCGGATCAGCCTCGGCCGCCTGGGCGGTGAGCAGTCCGTCGAGCTCGCTCGGCGGCAGCCGGTAGGCGTTGACCTGCTGGGTCGAGTACAGCGTGCGCAGGCAATCGGGATCGGCCCGGCTCAGGTCGCCGCCCCACAGTCCGTCGAAGTCGCCGGAACCGAGCAACTGCGGGAACTGGGTCACCTGCAACTCCTGCAGCTGCAACTCCACCCCGACCACCTTGAGCTGCTGCTGCACCAGTTCCAGCGCTGCGCGGGTGTTCTGGGAGTTGTTGAACCACACCACGGTCAGGCTCAGTCGGGTGTTGTCCTTGCGGCGGATGCCGTCACCGCGCACCTGCCAGCCGGCCGCGTCCAGCAGTGATGTGGACCGGGCGACATCCAGGGCGAGATCCGCCGACAGATCGGTGTAGCCGGGAGTCGTGTGCGAGAGGATGCCCGTGGCGGGCACGGTCCCGCTGGCGAAGACCGCCTCCACGATCTGACGCCGGTCGACCGCGGACTGAATCGCCTTGCGTACCTGCGGATCCCGCAGGATCGGCCGAGAGTTGTTGAGGCCGAGGTTGAACACCGCGCCCGGGTGCGATCGCGTCAGCAGGGAGATGCCCGACGCCTTCAACCCCGCTTCGTCGGCTCGGCCGAGACCGGTGGCGACATCGAGCTGGCCGGACTGCACACTGCCCGCGCGCACCCCGGATTCGGGGATGACGGTGAACTCGATGGAGTCGAGGTAGGCCTCGCCCTGCTTGGTCCACAACGGCGAGCCCCACCCGTAGCCGGCCCGCTTGCTGATGGTGATCGACTGGTTGGGCACGTATTTCGACAGCACGAAGGGGCCGGAGCCGATCACCCCGTCGCTGCAGCGCTGCTGGGGCGTCTTCGCGGCATCGGCCGTCGAGATCAGGCCGAGCGCGGCGGTCGAGGTCGCCTGCAGGAACTGCGCGTTGGGCTGTTCGAAGGTGATCTTGGCGGTGCGCTCGTCGACGACCTCGGTGCCGACGTAGCCGGTGATATAGCCCTTGGACAGGATGGCGAGTGCGCCCAGCTTCGGGATCGCGTCGAAGTTCGCCTTCACCACCTGCGCGTTCAGTGGGGTGCCGTCGCTGAAGGTCACGTCGGGCCGCAGCCGGAAGGTGAACGACCTGGCGTCAGGACTCACCTCCCAGCTCTGCGCCAGCCACGGCACCGGCTTGCCGGTGGTGGGATCCTGGTCGGTCAGCGAATCGACCGTCTCGCGCAGCGAATACAGGGTGTCGCTGCTGCCCACCTGCTGCGGATCGACACAGCCCGCGTCGGAGGCGACCGAGAACTTCAGCGTGCCACCGGATCTCGGTGGACCGGCATCGCCGCCTTGCTCACCACCGGTGCCACAGGCACCGGTGAACAGGGTGACCACCGCCGCCGATGCCACGGCACAGCGAATCGACTTCGAACGCACAACACTGCTCACGCAAGAATTCCTCTGTCTACTGCCCGGATTCACGTGGGACTCACGGCGGGCGACACGACGAAACATTTCACACCTTGAAATACCCGGTCAACAATTCGGATCACCTCGCTCGGAATACATCGTCGCACCGAATAGCGCGGTACACCATCGGGCGGTACCGGGCACCGTGCTAGCTTCGCATCGTGTCGATTACCGAACGGCGCGCCGCGCGATGGGTTGTCGCCCGGCAGAGAAAGGACCGACGTGACCGCTGTACATGACAATCTGCTCGCCACGATCGAAGCGGAGCGGGCGATCTTCCGAACGTTCTACAAATTCTTCCGGATCGCCGACACACAGGAGAGCGAGCGGTTCAGCGAGTGCTTCACCCCCGACGCGCTGATCGAGTACCGGATCATGCCCGGCCCGCCGGTGCTGTTCCACGGTCGTGACGAGTTCACCGATCACATGAGCCGGGTGCCCAAGTCGCAACGCTCCCTGGTCGCCCACGTCATCGGGCAGGCCACCATCGAGTGGAACGGCGACAAACCCCTGCTCACCGCATATGCGACCGTGTGGCATTGGTTCTCGAGCACGGCCGCCACCGACGTGGGACGACCGGCCGACTGGGTCGTCATCGGACTGGTCAAGGACGAGTTCGAGCAGCACGAGGGTGAGTGGCTCATCTCGCACCGCGATGTGCGCCATGTCGCGGGCCGGGTCGCCGCGGGGCACGGACCGGGCTGAACACCACCTGCGAGAATCGGGCCGGACTCCTCACCGAGTCCGGCCCGATTTCGCGTGCCAAGGACTTTTACTCGTTTGGTCATCTAATTGTTCGGACACATCGGTAACAATGCGTTCCGAGGACTTCGGAAACAATTCGCCGTGCGAATTTCGGCAGCACGATCGAACTGTCACCGATGTTGCTACAACACTTATCCAGCTGACTCTGTGAAATCGCAACCCCTGCGGGATCGACAGCCGAAACCCTACGGTCGAACCGCAGGGTTTCGGATGCGATCTTGTGACCTCCGAATAACGCGTGCGAAGGTGATTTCGGCCCGGCCCGAGAAACACGACGGCCCGGAAACGAGAGGTGTCACCGCGATGTCAGAAGTCCTGGACCTGGTCGAGCAGGTCGAGCAGCTCACCGAACGACTCGAGACGCTCGAGGCCGTCCGCGCGCTGAACACCTTGCGTCACGACCTACCCCGCTACATCAACGAGGGCAGATGGGACCAGGTCGGCGAACTGTTCAGTGCCGACGCCTATCTCGACTACCGCCATCTGGGCCAGGCCGACGGTCGAGCCGCCATCCAGGCGTACTTCGCCGGGCTGCCGCAGCTCATCGAGGACAACAGCCCGGCGGGTCAGGTGCTGGTCAAGCAGTTCCTGCACGGGCACGACGTGGAGATCCTCGGCGATCGGGCCACCGGAGTGTCGTTCTTCGAGGAGAAGGTCGTCTTCGATACCGAAAGCTCTTTCGTGGCAGGCAAGTTCACCGACGAGTACGTCCGGGAGGGCGGCCAGTGGCGGTTCAAACGGATCGCCCTTGACCTGTACTGGGTCATCCCGTACTCGCGCGGCTGGCAGCAGTAGCCGACGTTCGACAACAGAGAGGCTCGTCATGCTCCAGAAGAACACGACCAAGCGCATCGGGTACTGGCTGCTGCATCTGCACCAGCAGTTCGACGTCGCCACCGGCGCGCTGCTGCACGAGCAGAAGCTCACCCGCCGGGACTGGCAGATCCTGCACGCCCTACAGATCGGTCTGGGCAGCGTCGCCGAACTCGACGCGGCGTTCGAGCCGTTCCTGGTCTCCGACGGCGCACAGACCTACCAGCCGATCGTCGACGACTTCGTCAGCCGCGGCTGGGTCGAGATCTCCGGCGCGACGCTGCGACTCACCGCAGCGGGCGAGGCGGCACACGAGCGCGCTGAAGCTCTGGTGAACGGCCACGCCGACGAATCGCTGCGTGGCATCACCGAGGAGGAATTCCTCGCCGCGAACGCGGTCCTGGCCAAGATCGCCGACAACATCGCCACCGAATGAGCTCGCGAGGAGCGCCATGACTTCCCTGTACGACCGACCGTTCCGCTTCGGTCTCTGCCTGTTCACCCCGTCTACCAGGGCGGAATGGATCGCCAAGGTACGCAAGGCCGAGGAACTGGGCTACGACGTCATCTCGGTGTCGGACCACCTCGGCATGCCCGCACCGATCCCGACCCTGCTGCTGGCCGCCGAGGCGACCGAGCGGATCCGCATCGGCACGCTGGTGTTCAACACCGCCTTCTACCATCCCACGGTGCTGGCCCGCGACCTCGCCACGGTCGACCGGTACTCCGGCGGCCGGGTGGAACTCGGGCTGGGCGCCGGCTACGACCGCGCGCAGTTCGACGCGGCCGGAATCCCGTTTCCCACTGCGGGCGAACGGGTTTCCCAGCTGGAGCGCACGGTCGCCGAGTTCCGCAAACCCAAGTCCGAGCTCGACAAGTACGCGCGGTTCGAACAGCCCGGCGGCCCGCCGATCCTGATCGCCGGTCGCGGGGCACGGGTCCTGCGGCTGGCGGCCGCCCACGCCGACATCATCGCCTTCACCGGCACCACCGAGGTCCGCGACGGCGACGGGCTGAAGCTGGGTGGAATCACCGAGGTCACCGACCGGATCGACTACGTGCGCGGACTGCTCGGCGACCGGATCGACCAGGTGGAGTTCAACATTCCCATCCACAAGGTGCTGCCCAAGGGCGCGACAGACGGCGTGACCGATGTCTGGCAGAACCGGCTCGACCTCACGCCCGACGAGCTCGCCGAGCTGCCGTCGCTGCTGTTCGGCACACCCGAGGAGAACGCCGACACCCTGCGCGAACGGCGCAAGACCCTCGGCCTGACCTACTACACCGTGCTCGAACCCGAGATGGAGGCTTTCGCCCCGATCATCCAGGCGCTCCGATAACGGGGCAGCACACCGTCTTTCGCACGCGGAGGAGACCGATATGACCGAACGAACCACGGTGGACACCGGTACCGGGTACGGCCGCAAGGCCCCGTCCTACGACGCACGCCTGACCGAGGTCGGCCCCGGCACACCGATGGGCGAGGCGCTGCGACGGTACTGGCACCCGATCGCCACCTCAGCCACCCTCACCGCCGAAGCACCCCATCGCACCCGCATCCTCGGCGAAGATCTGGTCGTCTTCCGGGACGGAAGCGGCCGCGCGGGTGTGGTTTTCGAGCGTTGCGCGCACCGCGGTGCCAGTCTGTTCTTCGGCCGGATCGAGGACGACGGGCTGCGCTGTGGCTATCACGGCTGGAAATACGATGTGCAGGGCCGATGCCTGGAGCAGGCCTGCGAACCCGATCGTGGCAAGCGCCGCGATGCCGCGCGTCAGCCGTGGTATCCGGTCGAGGAACGCTACGGGTTGGTGTTCGTCTACATGGGCCCGCCCGACCGCAAGCCCGTGCTGCCGCGCTACGACGTGCTCGAGGACCTCGCCGAGGGCGAGCAGTACTTCGCCGAGTGGCCGTTCCCCGGACTATCGGTGACCGGCGCCGAGCAGGATTTCCACTGGCTGCTGATCTACGAGAACACGATCGACCCGGTCCACATCAACTGGCTGCACTCCCAGCACAGCGGCTACCAGTTCCTCGGCACCGGCACCACCGGCTTCCCCGAAGACTTCTTCGATCCGTACACCCTGCCGGGCCGGGTCAGCTACGACCGCACCGATTTCGGGGCGAAGTACGGTGTCCGGTTCCTGGACAAGGAACGTGACGGCGTGCGGACCGAGCGGGTCTGGGGTGCCGAGTTGCATCTGCCCAATGCCACGGTGCTGCCCGACTGGGTCGAGCTGACCCCGGATACCAAGGCCGACATGGTGATCTGGGCGGTCCCGATCGACGACACCCGCCATCGCGCGTTCTTCTCCATCCGCGCGAGCGATCCCGCACGCGTGCAACGGTTCCTGTTCGGCATCACCCAGGACGGCAAGAACTCCTGGGAGCTGACCGAACAGGAACGTCAGCGCTTCCCCGGCGACGGCGAGGTGATGACCTCGCAGGGTCCGGTCGCGCTGCATTCGGAGGAGACCTTGGCGACGACGGACCGGGGTGTGGTGCTGCTGCGCCGGTTGCTGCGGACGATGATCGATGACGTGGAGGCGGGCCGTGATCCGCAGGGGGTGAGTCTGATCGAGGAGCCTGTGCGGCACACCCAAGCCGGCCTGTTCACCCTCGCCGGGGCCACGGCGGACAAGACCGCGGCAGCGGTGCCTGCGGCCGGTGTCTGACCGGGGCAGCCCCGTGACCTGGATCGATGCGGTAGTCCACGCCCGCACCCCGGCGACATCCGAGATCGCGGTGTTCGACCTCACCCCGGTCGACGGCACCGAGTTCCCCTCCTACACAGCGGGATCCCACATCGACGTGCAGCTGGGCTCGGGGCTGGTCCGCCAGTATTCACTGTGCGGACCACCCGAGCCGGGTCGATACCGCCTGGCGGTGCTGAACGTCGCGAATTCGCGCGGCGGCTCGCGGGCGATGCACGCGCTCACGGTGGGCGATCGGGTGCGGATCTCGGCCCCGCGCAACCACTTTCCGCTCGCCGAGACGAGCAGTCACGTACTGATCGCGGGCGGCATCGGAATCACACCGCTGCTGGCCATGCTGACACAGCTCGAGCACACCGAGGCCGACTACGCTCTGCACTACAGTGCGCGAACCCGCTCTCGCGCAGCATTCTTGGAGGAGCTCACCGAGAACCCCCGGGTGCGGTTGCATTTCGACGACGAAGACCCAGCCCTACTGCTCGACATCACCCGCGATCTCGGTGACCCGAGACCGGACACCGCGGTCTACGTCTGCGGACCGGACGGCTTCATGGACTACGTCGTAGGCAAAGCCGAAGCCCTCGGCTGGCCTCCCACCGCACTACACACTGAACGATTCGGCACGGATCTCACCACACCCACCGAGTCGGAACAGACCGGATTCACCGTACGCCTGGCCTCCACCGGCGCCGAATACCTGGTCGCCGACGACCAGAGCGTGCTGGATGTCCTGCTGGACAACGGCGTCGATGCCCCGTTTTCCTGCCAGCAGGGCATCTGCGGAGAATGCGTCGTCCGCGTCCTCGCCGGCGACCCCGACCACCGCGACGACGTCCTCACCGACGCCGAACGCGCCGACGGCATGTTCACCACGTGCTCGTCACGATCCCACTCCCCCGTCCTCGAGGTGGACCTCTGAGAACGGTCGTAGCCGACCATCTACTCAGTGCCGCCCTGTTGCTTCGAGCCTCGAGCGGGCGATACCCGCCGCGCTTTCTCCCACGGCGAGCCACAGCGAAGCGATGTCCTCGACGAGGCTGCTCCGGTCGATGGGCGCGGTCCCGTCCGCCCAGGACAGGATCGCCTGGGCGGTTCCGCCGATGACGAAGGCCGGAGCGCTCGCGGCGAGCGAGTCGTTTTCCAGTTCGACTCCGTGCACGCTGCGGGCGTGGCCGATGAGAATCGCGGTGAGCCCCTTCATCGCATCTGCTCGCCGAACATGGGCGGTAGGACTGTCGGCCACACCGCCGAGGAGGACCAGCGCCTTCCGTGGGTCGGTCCCCAACGCGCCGACCACCGCTTCGACCGCGGCCCGCGCCTGGTCTGCGAGGGGCAGCTCGATCGAGTCCACGTAGGCGGCGACAGCGGCCTGACCCACTTCCACCGCTACCTCATCGATCACCTCGCTCGCCACTGTGTCGAGATCGACGAAACTTTCGTAGAAGTACCGCTTGTTGAGTTGCGCCTCGGCGCAGAGCCCCGCGACGGTCGCGGACCGCCACCGATTCTCGGCCATCGCCGTCAGGGCCGCATCGATCAACTGGGAGCGCCGTCGCCGGACGCGTTCCGGTGCGGACTCTCCCCCGTAGCTGCGTTTACCGGCTGAGGACACGCGCAGCATTCTCCCACCTCCACGACAGCCGGTTCACCGTTGACATCCCTCGGGCAATTCTGGCACAGTTTCGTACCAGTTGATTCAGGTACCACTACGTACCAGATTGGAAGTCGCGTGATGACCGCAGACCTGAAGGGCGTCGAGATGCCCGAGAAATACCTGCCGAACGCCACCGTGATGCTCGACGAGCTCCGTGCGCTGGCAGAACACAGCCCGACACGGGCGCGGACGGAGACGTGGTCCTACCTCCGTGCGCTGGGAAGCCGAGACGACCACGACGCGCTGTCACAGCTCTTCGGCGCGGGCGTCGAACCCCGCGATCTGGACGGCAAGCTCGAAGGCCAGATCGTCGGGAAGCTGTTCGGTATCCCCGAAGCCGCACTCGCCAACCAGCTCATGAAGGTCGACCCGACGTGGCGGGGAAAATCCTTCGATCTGGCGGCAGGCACGGGCTTGAATCGCCTGTCCCCGATCGCGCTGCTGGCGATGCCCCTCGTCACCTTCGGCTACCTCGGACTGCGCATGGTCGACGGCGAGGCGGAAGGGTTCCACTTCCACCATTCCGTCGACCGGGGTCTCATCGAGCCGCGAGTCACGGTGCGCGCCTTGGACTATGGCGTGCCACAGCACAAGAACCCCGGCGTTCGCACCTTCCCGATCCGCAAGACGCGCGACGAGATCGTGGAACTGACGCCCGGCGTATATCTCGGCCGCGCACTGTTGTTCACAGGGGCCGAGGAGATCCGTCTCATCGCCTACTTCGCCCTGCGGCACCCCGTCGGCAGCCCGCTGTGATCGGGCTCGACGGCGCCAACGTCTGTGTGACCGGCGGCGCCCGCGGCATCGGACGCGCCACTGTCGCGGAACTGACCCGTCGCGGAGCCACGGTCTGGATCGGTGATCGCGACCTCGCCGCCGCACAGGAGACCGCCGAGACACTCGGTGCCCACGCGCACTACCTCGACGTCACCGACCAAGCCAGCTTCCAGGAATTCCTTCGAGCGGCGTCGGAGCGAGCGCCCATCGATATGCTGGTCAACAACGCGGGAATCCAGCTCATGGGCCGTTTCGTCGATCACGACCTCGCCGCCTTGCAGCGCGAGCTGGCGATCAACCTGGGAGCGGTGCTGACCGGAACGCACCTCGTCCTACCCGACATGATCCGACGTGGACGAGGACACATCGTGAACGTGTCCTCGATGGCGGGCAAGGTCACCACCCCGGGTATCGCGACCTACTGCGCGTCGAAATTCGGCGTGGTCGCCCTCTCACGGGCCGTCCGAGCCGAACTCGACGGAACCGGCGTCACCCTGACCACCGTCATGCCGGCCGCCACCCGAACAGACCTGACCGCCGGGGTGTTGCTTCGCCTGCAACCCACCCTCGCCCCCGAGACCGTCGCCGCTGCCATCGTCGACAGCGCGGGGCACGGCCGAGGTGAGGTGACCGTTCCTCGATACCTTGCCCCGATCGGCCTGCTCGAGGAAATCATCCCCGCACAGATCATGTGGCACCTCAAACGATTCGTCGGTGGTGCCGATTACGGAGCCTTCGACCCGGTCGGACGACAGGCTTACCTCGATCGGACCCGATCATCCTGAGAGCGTGCCCGCCGAGACCCGCCACCGCTTGCGTCAACCCACAAACAGCGACGTCTGGTGGGGTCAGTAGTGGTCGAATCCCCCCTGACGTAAGCCGCCGGATCGACACATCGGCTATCCCTGCTCTTCGGGTGTGGATACTGCCGTCGAGCTAACGTCGGGGGCGATGCGGCGGGAGAATCCGGTCAGTACCTGCCCCGGTCCCAGTTCCACCAGTTCGTCGTAGCCGTCGCTCGCGGCCCGTTGGACGGTCTCCACCCAGCGGACCGGGGCCAGTAGCTGGCCGCGCAGAAGGGCGCGGATCTCGGTGGGGTCGGTGACGTAGTCGGCCGTCACCGCGCTGAGCACCGGAACAAGCGGCGGCCGGAGGGTGTAGCGGTCGAGTTCGGCGCCGAACTCGGCGGCGATGTCGGCCATCAGTGGCGAATGGAAGGCTCCGGCGACCTTCAGCCGCACCACTTTCGCCGCGCCGGCGGACCGGGCCAGGTCCTCGAGGTCGGCTACGGCGGTGGCGGCGCCGGAGACCACGGTCTGAGTCGGCTGGTTGTAGTTGGCCACGCCGACGACGCCCGAGGTGACGCGGGCGCACAGTGCGTCGACCTGCTCGGCGGGCAGGCCGATGACGGCGCTCATCGCGCCGTCGTAGCGACGGGAGACCTCGGCCATGAGCTCGCCGCGGCGGCGTACCAGCTGCAGGACGGTGTCTTCATCGAACACTCCGGCGACGGCCAGGGCGGTGAACTCCCCCAGGCTGTGACCGGCGACCGCCGCGGGCGGCAGTCCCCGCTGTGCGCGGACCGCACTGAGGGCCAGGCTGGTGGCGACGATCGCGGGCTGGGCCACGTCAGTGGCACGCAACTGCTCGGCGGTGCCGTCGACGCATAGCTGGGTCAACGGGATGCCGAGAATGTCGTCGGCGCGGCGGAAGACCTCCTCGGCCACCGGGTAGTCGGTGATCCACGCGGCCATGCCGGGCCGCTGGGAGCCCTGCCCGGGGAACAGCGCCAGGGTTTTGGGGCCCGTCGCCAGTTGGTCGGGCTGTTCTCGGATGAAGACGTCGGCGGTCATGAGTGGTACCTCCTCGAGGTGAGTGTGGCTGTCATGGAATGGCTTTCGCGGGTGCCGATGTCGCTGATGCGCGCAGTTCGCTGCTCGCGGCGAGCACCGCGAGCAACCCGGCGACCGCGATCACCGCCGCCGCGGGACGGTAGGCATCGAAGGCCACCGCCACTCCGACGGTGATCGGCAGCACGAAGGCCGCACCGAACTGGACACCGGTTTGATACAGCGGCACCGCAATCGGGCGGAGTTCTGCGGGCACGGTGGCGGTCGATTGCATGTTCAGCGCGGCGAACGACAGGACGAACCCGGCTTCGATCAGCAGCAGCACCGGCAGCGCGTCGGTCACGTAGTCGTGGATCTCGGGTCGGGCGAACAGCAGCAGGTGCCCGGCCAGCGTCGCCACCGCGCCGGCGAGGATCAGGCGCGCGGTGCCGTACCGCTCCACGAACCGTCCCGCGAACGGAACCGACAGTGCCAGCGGCAGACTCGCCGGCAGCAGACCGACGGCGATCTGCCACGGCGCCCAACCGAGCGACTGGTGCAGTTGCACCGCGATCACCACCAGCAGTGCGAGGTAGCCGCCGTTGAGCGCCCCCGCGCCGAGGGCGGACCGTGCCAGCGAACCATTGCGCAACAACGGTTTCGACAGCCGCGGCGGTGTCGCCACCGGTGGGTCGGGGATCACCCGCCACGCGGCGACGAGCAGGGCCAGTGCGATCGGAGCGGGGAACACGAACAGCAGGTGCCAGTTCAGCGCGGTGAGCCAACCCGACAGCAGTAGGCCGGTGGTGAATCCGGCCGCGCCGAAGACGGCGTACACCGAGATCGCGCGGCGCTGCTGGGCACCGACCGGGAACTCCGCTGCGATCACCGCCAGCCCGGCGGGTGCGGTCAGCGCGGCAGCGGCGCCCTTCACCGCGCGAGTCGCGACGAGCAGGGCCAGGTCGTCGGTGAGCCCGCCGATCACCGAGGCAACAGCGAACAGCGCCATGGCGAGGAGATAGACCTGCCTGCGCCCGAACCGGGCGGCCAGCGCGGGCCCGGTGAGGAGCAGCGCGGCGAAACCCGCCGCGAAACCGCTGAGCAGCCACTGGGTTTGCCCGATCGACCTGTTCAATTCGGTGGTGAGCACGCCGAGTGCGGGCACCAGGATGGAGCCCTCGATGGCGTCGAGGATCATGTTGCCCGACAGCACCAACAGCAGTACCCAGCGGCGCCGATCCCAGGTCGGCGCCGCTGGTCGCACGTCAGCCATGGCCGTTGCGCGCCGAAATCGGGCCGCCGGTGCTCACCTGGAACTGCTTGTCCAGCAACGGTGGCAGCTGTTCACTCACCAGCTCGATGTGGCGGGTGACCAGGTCGTCGGGCATGCCTGCGATGCTGGCCCAGAAGATAAGGTGCCGCACCGGCAGACCGGCCACCCGTTCGTGGATCCGCACGGCGGCTTGTTCGGGGGTGAGGATCTCGAGCACGCCGAAGGATCCGTCCTCGGGACGTTGGCGCAGCTGATCGAGTTCGAGGGCGGGCGGTACAGGCGCGTCGGTGCCCTCCACCGACAGCTGCCGGTAGGAATTCATCTGGTGCGCGAGGTGCGGTGCGACCCGGGCCCACGCGGCCTCCGGGTCATCGGCCAGCAGGATCGGCAGCAGATCGGAGACCCGCGCGGACTCGGGATCGTGGCCGCCTTCGATGAGTCCCTCGCGGTACAGCGGGAACAGCTGGTGCGAGATGTGCAGGAATCCGATGCCGAGGCGCCCGGCGAGGCGGGCGCCGCGCGGACCGTAGAACCCACCCCACAGCGGCACGGGATCCTGGATCGGCCCCGGTGTGATCCCGCCGGTGGCCCACAGTCGCTGGATCTCGGCGATGTTGTCGCCGGTGCGGGCGAACCGACGGCTGAAATCGGTGTCGAAGAGCTGGTATTCGGGCAGGCGGTAGCCGGCGCCGAGACCGAGTTCGAGCCGACCGCCGCTGATCAGATCGACCAGTGCGGCCTCCTCGGCGAGCTGGGCAGGCTTGCGCAGGGCGGGCAGCACCACGGCGGTGCCGATGCGCACCCGCTTGGTTCTGGCGGCCGCCGCTGCGGCGAAGGTGAGCGGCTGCGGGAGATAGCCGTCCTCGAACAGGTGATGCTCGGTGAACCAGACTCCACCTGCGCCGCGCAGGTCGGCCTCCTCACAGAACTCGAGGGTGCGGGCGTAATGGTCGGCCCACGGGCGCTGCCACTGTGCGGGGTTGCGCAGGTCGAAGAGCAGTCCGACGTCCATGGTGGCTCCGTTCGTCAGCGGGTGGATCCGGTCCACGCGCGGGGGTCGGTGAAGGCGGGTCGGCGTTCCAGACGCCGCCAGCGAGCGACGGGCCTGGTCAGGGTCGGCGCCGCGGCGGCGGCCCGTCGCCGGGCGAGCAGCAGCAGGAGCAGCGCGCCGAGTTCGTCCGGGTCGGCGCTGCCCTTCTCGACGCGAAGGAAGGGCACCGGGTCCTCGACGCTCATTGCGGTGGATTCCCGTGCTTGCGGCGGGGCAGATCGGTGTCTTTTCCCGCCAGCATGGCGAAGGCGCGGATCAGCACGCCACGGGTGTCACGCGGGTCGATCACGTCATCGATGAGTCCGCGCTCGGCCGCGTAGTAGGGATGCACGAGTTCCTCGCGGTACTCGGCGATCTTGCGGTCCCTGGTGGCCACGGGATCCTCCGACGCGGCGATCTCGCGCCGGAACACCACGTCGGCCGCGGCCTCGGCGCCCATGACAGCGATCTCGTTGGTAGGCCAGGCCAGCGCGAGATCGGTGCCGATCGACAGCGAGTCCATCACGATGTAGGCGCCGCCGTAGGACTTGCGCAGTACCAAAGAGATTCGCGGCACCGTCGCGTTGCAGTAGGCGTAGAGCAGTTTCGCGCCGCGACGGATGATGCCCGCGTGTTCCTGGCCGACGCCGGGCAGGAACCCCGGCACGTCGACCAGGGTCAGCAGCGGAATGTTGAAGGCGTCGCAGAACTGGACGAACCGCGCGCCCTTCTCACTCGCGTCGATGTCGAGCACCCCGGCCAGGCTCATCGGTTGGCTGGCCACCACCCCGACCACGTGGCCGTCGAGCCGGGCCAGCGCGCACACCAGGTTGGTCGCCCAGGTGGCCTGTACTTCGAAATAGTCGCCGTCGTCGACGATTTCGGCCAGTACCTCGCGAATGTCGTAGGGGCGGTTGCCGTCCAGCGGCACCAGGTCGGTCAGCGCCGTGGTCTGCCGGTCGGCGGGGTCGGCGGTGAACGCCACCGGTGGCAGCTCCCGATTGTTGGCAGGCAGCATCGACAGCAGCGCGCGGACATCGGACAGGCACGACTGCTCGTCGTCGTAGACGAAATGCGCTACCCCCGAGATCGAGGCGTGGATGTCGGCGCCGCCGAGTTCGTCGTGGGTCACCTCCTCGCCGGTCACGGTGCGCACCACATCGGGGCCGGTGATGAACATCTGCGCGATATCGCGCACCACGAAGACGAAGTCGGTGAGCGCGGGCGAGTACGCCGCCCCGCCTGCACACGGCCCGAGCATGACGCTGATCTGCGGGATGACTCCCGAGGCCCTGGTGTTGCGGCGGAAGATCCCGCCGTAGCCCGCCAGTGCCGTCACGCCCTCCTGGATGCGGGCGCCCGCACCGTCGTTGAGCGAGACCAGCGGAGCCCCCGCTGTGAGGGCCATGTCCATGATCTTGTGGATCTTCTGCGCGTGCGCCTCGCCGAGTGCGCCGCCGAAGATCCGGAAGTCGCTGGCATAGACGAAGACCGTGCGCGCGTCGACGGTTCCCCACCCGGTGATCACGCCGTCGGTGTGGGGTCTGCGCGCCTCCAGTCCGAAGCCGGTGGCCCGGTGTCTGCGCAGCGGTTCCACCTCGACGAACGAACCGGGGTCGAGGAGCAGGTCGATGCGTTCGCGGGCGGTGAGTTTGCCCTTGGCGTGCTGGCGTTCGGTGGCCGCCGGGTCGGGGCCGAGGCGTGCGGCGCGTTTGAGCGCGTCGAGTTCGTCGAGCCGTTGGGTGTACCCGGTGGGTTCTTGCACTGTCGTCATCGGATCTCCTGATGTGGTCGGCGGCGGCCGTGCTGTCAGCCGAGTAGCGTCCCGCCGGTGGCGTCGATGAACGCGCCGGTGATCCAGCGGGCTTCGTCGGTGGCGAGGAAGGTGACGACATCGGCGACGTCGACCGCCTCGCCGACGCGTTTGAACGCCGAGAACTGCGCCATCTGCTCGACCGCCTCCGGGATGTCGAACACGGCGCTGCCGTTGTTGGTGATGCCGGGCGCGACGCTGTTGACGGTGATCCCGCGCGGTGCCAGGTGTCGGGCGAAGTGCAGCGTGATCTGTTCCACCGCACCCTTGGTCATCGAGTAGGCCACCTGGTCGGGGCTGGCGAATCGGGTGAGTCCGGAGGAGATGTTGATGATGCGCCCGCCTTCGGGCAGCAGGCCGAGAGCGCGCTGCACGATGAAGAACGGTGCCCGGACATTGACCGCGAACAGCCGGTCGAAGTCCTCGGGTGTCACGTCCTCGGGGGCCACGCCGGCCGGGGTGGTGACACCGGCGTTGTTGACCAGGATGTCGAGCGTGGTCTCCCCCGTCCGTTCCTTGAGTCCCTGTTCGAGACCGAGGAACAGCTCGTGCACGCCACCTGTCGTGCCGAGCTCGGCCCGCACGGGAAACGCACGGCCGCCGTCGTTCTCGATGACCTCGACGGTCTCGCGGGCGGCGGCCTCGTTGTCCGCGTAGTGCACGGCCACGAGCGCGCCCTTGGCGGCGAGCTGGCGGGCGGTCGCGCGGCCGATGCCGCGGCTGGATCCGGTGACCAGGGCGGTCTTGTTCGTCAGGCTCATCGGTGTCTCCTTGGAATCGGGTGGTGCGGGCGCCGGGTCGCCGGGACCGGGCAGGCCGCTGATCATGCGGGCGAGATGGGATCGGACATCGCCGAGCCGCAGGAGCTCGGCGAACAGCTGCCTGGCGGGCTCGACCTCCGGTCCGCCCAGCAGCAGCAGGGTCTGGGCGCGGATATTGGTCAGGGTGCGGGCGCCGACGGCGTGGCGGGTGCGGTGATAGCCGTCGAGTTCGGCCTCGCCGGCGGTGCCGGTGATGGCGGCGATCAACCGGCCCGACAGGTCGGCCGCGTCCTGCAAGCCGAGGTTGAGGGCTTGCCCGCCCACCGGCATCTGCCGATGGGCGGCGTCACCGGCGAGCAGGACCCGGCCGTGCCGGTACCGGGTGACCTGCCGACTGGTGTCGTCGAACGCGTTGCGCCACAGCGGTGTTCCGTGTTCGATCGACTCGCCGGTTACCTGTTCCCAGGCGTCGGTGATCTCGGCGAACTCCGGGTCCCCGCCCCCGGCGCGGGGTGCGGCGCCGTAGACGTGCACCATCACCCTGGTGCTGCCGTCGGGCCAGCGCGAGGACACCGCCAGCCCGTGCGGGAGTCGTTCGAATCGACGGGCCGGGATATCGATTCCGGCCACGTCGGCTCGCAGCATCTCCCGCCCGGCCTCGAGACCCGCCAGCTCGAATTCGGCCAGCTCGCGCACGGTGCTGCGTTCCCCATCGCAACCGACGAGGTAGGCCCCCTGGTGGGTGTGTCGTTCGCCGTCCGGGGTGACGGTGTCGATCAGCACAGCGCCCGCCCGCGCGGTCAGGGTGGTGGCTCGGTGCCCACGCCGGAGCACCGCGCCCGCCTCGAGTGCTCGTTCCTGCAGCACCGCTTCCAGCCGAACCTGCGGACACTTCCACTGACCCGAGAACCGGTGGGCCGGATCGGCTTCGGTCAGATCCAGTCGCAGTCCGCCGAAGTGTCCCGGACCGCCGTCGGGCAGCTGCCCGAGCCGATCGAGCACGCCCCGCTCGGCGAGCACGTCCATGGTGCGGGCGTGCAGGGTGGAGGCCCGCGATTCGGTGGTGGGGGTGATCCGCTGTTCCACCACCGTCACGCGGACGCCCTCGCCGGCCAGATCACCCGCGAGCAGCAACCCGACCGGCCCCGCGCCGACGATCAGGACGTCGGTGTCATCGACGGGCTTCGGCATAGTTCTTGGCGTGGTTCAGCGTGGCCCGGCTGTTGCCCCCGAGCGCCTCGCGCAGGAAGGTCCGCGCCTCGGGCACCCCGGCGTCGGGGCCGAGGATCTCGGTGATCCGCGACGCCTCGATGATCACCGTGTGTTGCGAGGACGCGGTGGTCGTGCCGTCGGGGTTGGTCCAGAACTCCCAGTAGCCGGTGTGCAGGGCCATCAGAGCGGGCAGGGTGGTCTGCTTGTAGGCGATCCGGTGCTGCGGGAAGCAGACCCGGACCGACTCGGTGGTGTGACTCGATCCGTCCTTGGTCAGGGTGTCCATGCGCAGCACCTGCACACCGGGGGTGTTCTCGGTGAGCTGCACCGAGGCCACGTGCGGGAGGCGCTCGGTCCACAGGTTCGCCTCGTTGACGAAGTCGTAGACATCGCTTGCCGCACCGGCGATCTCGACCGAGTCGACGAACGACAGGGTCAGATCGGCGGTGCGCACCACCGACTCCACCGCGGCCTTGAGACCGGGCAGTTCCGCACGGCTGTTGTCGTCGACCGCCTTCTCGATCCACGCCAGCCCGTCCGGATCGTCGTCGATGGCTCGGTAGGAGTGCAGCAGCCGCAGCTCGGTCCCGCCGTCCTCGCGCGGTTCGATGATCCAGGTGCCGCTCATCTGCGCCACCGGGGGCGCGGACACCTCCTGCCAGAAGGTGATCCGCAGCTGCTCGGGATCGAGCACGCGGCGCGAGATCCAGGTCTTGGGTTCACCGTTGGCGGTGGCCCAGATCTGGATGCGTTCCTCGTTGCCCTCGTGTTCGAGGCGGGTCACATACACCGAGGGCGGGAACAGCCGGGGCCAGTTCTCCACTTCGGCCAGAAGGCGGTACACCTCGGTCGGCGGGGCCGCCACGGTGATCGTGTGCTCGACCTCGCGGGTGGTCTGCGTCGTCATGGAAGTCTCCTGGTGCTCGTCGGCCGGAATCAGAAGTTGCCGAGTCCGCCGCAGACGTTGAGCGCCTGCGCGGTGATGGAGGCGGCCAGATCGGACGCCAGGTAGCCGACCAGGCCGGCCACCTCTTCGGGGGTGGAGTAGCGGCCGAGCGGGATCTTGGCCTGGAACTTGGTGAGGATCGCGTCCTCGGTGGTGTCGTAGGCCGCGGCGTAGCCGGACCGAACCCGTTGCGCCATCGGCGTTTCCACGTAGCCGGGGCATACGGCGTTGACCGTGATCCCGGTCGGGGCCAGCTCGTTGCCGAGCGCCTTGGTGAACCCGACGACGCCGTGCTTGGACGCCGAGTACGGTGCCCCGAGCACCACACCCTGCTTGCCCGCCGTCGAGGCGATGTTGATGATGCGGCCGCGCTGTTTTTCTCGCATGCCGCCGGTGGTGAGCACCTCGCGGCTGGCCAGGAACACGCTGTTGAGGTTGGTCGCGATCACGTCGGACCACAGTTCCTCGGTGAGGTCGGCGGTGACGCCGCCGCCGGAGCGGCCCGCGTTGTTGACCAACACGTCCACCGGGCCGTACCGGTCGACCGCGGCCCGTACGAACGCCGAGATGTCCTCGGCCGCACGGACATCGGCGGTGGTGCCGTCCACGTCGAAGCCCTCGCCCCGCAATTGCGCGACGGTGTCGGCGACGGCTTCCTTGTTGCGTGCGCACAGGAACACCCGGTGTCCCTGCCCGGCCAGTTGACGGACCGAGGCGAGGCCGATGCCGCTGGTGGCGCCGGTGACCAGAGCCACCTTGTCGTCGTTGGTCATAGCTGTTCTCCTGTCGGGCAATCGGTTTCGCGCTCAGCTGGGCTGGGGCGCTTCGAGCAGCTGTTCGTTGACCAGGTCGACCAGCGCGCGCGGCGTGGTCACGGCGACGACGGCGTCGTCGTCGAGGGTGACGCCGAATTCGCGCTTGATCCGGCCGGTGGTCTCGAGCAGTGCCAGCGACTCGTAGCCGAGGTCTTCGAATTCGATGTCGGCGAATTCGCCGTCGAGGCCGGGGCTGTCGCCGCTGCCTTCTCGTAGGATGCGGCGCAGATCGTCGAGTGTGAACGATGTCGACACGGGCTTTCCTTTCCTCAGGGGCGAAGGTGTTCGGGGCCGCGCACGACCATGGCGGAGTTGAACCCGCCCGCACCGCGGGCGAGCACGAGCGCGGTCCGCACGGGTGCGGGCCTGACCTCGGTGACCAGGTCGAGCTGATAGTCCGCGGCGAGATCGGTGCCGATGGTCGGCGGGATCACCCCGTCGCGGATGGATAGGAAGGCGGCGGCCAGGTCCAGCGGTGCCGCGCCCGAATAGAGCCGTCCGGTCATGGTTTTCGGTGCTGTCACCGGCACGCCACGCGCACCGAACACCGCGACCAAGGCGTCGACCTCGATCCGGTCGAGTTCGGCGATGCCGGCGGCATCGGCGAAGACGATATCGATGTCGGCGGGAGTCACCCCCGCGTCGCCGAGGGCGAGTTCGATCGCCCTGCGCAGTCCCGGCTCGCCAGGGCCGTCGGGACGCGGGTCGACGGTCGCCGCGTGCCCGGCGATCTCGCCGTAGATCTGAGGCGCATCGCGGCGTCTGGCGTGCTCGGCGTCCTCGAGGACCAGCAGCGCGCCACCCTCACCCGGGACGTAGCCGTCGGCCTGCGCGTCGAACGGCAGGTAGGCGCGGTCCGGGTCGGTGACGGTGCTCAGTCCACCGCCCGCCAGCTGTGCCACCCAGCCCCACGGGCAGATCGAGGCGTCGATCGCACCGGTCACCACCAGCGAGGTCCCGCGCCGAATCTGCCTGCGCGCCTGGGCAACCGCGTCCAGCCCACCGGCTTGGTCGCTGACCACCACGCTGCTCGGCCCGCGCAGTCCGTTGCGAATGGAGATCTGTCCGCTGTTGACCGCGTAGAACCAGGCGAAGGACTGGTAGGCGCTCACGTACTCGCCGCCCTTGCTCCACAGAGCACGCAATTCGTTCTGCCCGAACTCGAAGCCACCCGAACTGCTGGCGGTGATCACGCCCGCGGCGTAATCGGGCAGTTCGTCGGGTCGCACGCCGGCGTCGGCGAAGGCCCAGTCCGCGCTCACCAGAGCCAGTCGCGTCATCCGGTCGGTCTGTGGCAACAGCCGACCCGGCAGGTGCTCCTCGGCCTCGAATCCGGTGATCTCCCCGGCCAATTGCGCGGGATAGGACGCGGGGTCGAACCGGGTGACCCGGCGGATCCCGGTGTGCCCGGCCAGCGTGGTGCGCCAATACTCTTCCAGCCCGAGACCGGTCGGCGCGGCGACGCCGAGCCCGGTCACCACCGCGGCGGTCATCGTCGGCTCCGGAAAGGATCGGCGAGCACGACCGCGCTCTGGAACCCACCGAACCCGCTGCCCACCGACAGCACCACGTCGACCTTGTGGTCGCGCGCGGTCAACGGCACATAGTCCAGATCGCATTCGGGGTCGGGATTGTGCAGGTTCGCCGTGGGCGGCACCACGTCGTTGACCAACGCCAGCACCGACGCCGCGATCTCGATCGACCCGATCGCGCCGAGCGAATGCCCGACCATCGACTTGATCGAGCTCATCGGCGTGCGGTACGCGTGATCGCCGAGAACGCGCTTGACCGCGGCGGTCTCGTGCCGGTCGTTCTGTTTGGTGCCGGAACCGTGCGCGTTGATGTAGTCGATCTCGGTGCCGTCGATCCGTGCCTGGCCGAGTGCGGTGCGGATCGCCTCGGCCATCTCCTTGCCGTCAGGGCGCAGACCGGTCATGTGGAAGGCATTGGAACGGGTGGCGTGTCCGGCCAGCTCGGCGTAGATCGTCGCGCCGCGTCTGCGCGCGCTCTCCAGTTCCTCGAGCACGAACACCGCCGCGCCCTCGCCGAGAACGAAGCCGTTGCGGCTGGCGTCGAAAGGCCTCGAAGCGTGCGCGGGATCGTCGTTGCGCGGGGTGGTCGCCTTGATCGCGTCGAAGCAGGCCACCGTGATCGGGCTGATCGGGGCATCGGTAGCGCCGGCGATCATCACGTCCGCGCCGCCTTCGCGCAGCACCTCCGCGGCGTAGCCGACCGCGTCCAGACCGGAAGTGCACCCGGTGGACACCACGGTCGACGGTCCCTGCGCGCCGACCGCCCAGGCCACTTCGGTCGCGAACGAACTCGGGACGAAGTAGTTGTAGAGGTGCGGCACCGCGTAGTTGTGATCGACCAGTTCCAGCCGCCCACCATCACTGACGGTGCGGTACTCCTCATCGAGGCCCATCGTGGCGCCCACCGCGCTGCCGATGGTGACACCGGTCCGGAACGGGTCGATATCGTCGAACTCGAGCCCGCTGTCGGCGACCGCCTCGCGGGCACTGACCACCGCCAGCTGCGCCGCCCGGTCCATCCGCCGGATCTCCTGCGGGGTCAGGCCCTGTAATTCGGGGTCGAAGTCGATCTCGGCGGCCACCTGGGACCGGAACGGCGCCGGATCGAACAGCGAGATCCGTCCGGTCGCGGTGCGGCCGTTGGAGATCAGGTCCCAGAAGTTCTTCGTTCCCACCCCGCCGGGGGCGCAGACACCGACGCCGGTGATCACCACCCGGCGTTCCGGGCCGCTCATCGCGCGTTCCAGTCGTAGAAGCGGTGCGCCATCGCGTCCGCGGGTGAGCGCCAGGTCTTCGGGTCGTAGGCTTCGATGAACGGCTTGAGATCCTGACTGATCCGTACGAAGCGGTCGTCGGTCTTGGCGTCCTCGATCCGTTCGCCGCCGTTGTCCTCGTCGAAGTCCTGCAGGTGGAAGTACAGGCCGCGGTAGTGGAAGAGTTGGCGGCGGCGAGTGCCCATCCGGTGCGGCACCTCGGTAGTGTCGAATTCCCGGAACAGTCCGGCGACATCGCCTGCGGACGCGAGGTCCATGCGGGCCACGATCAGTGTGCTGAACATTGACTTCCCCTTCTCTCGGATGTTCATCGGGCCGGCCCGAACCAGCGGTCCAGGACGGTCGGCAGGTCGTCGTGAGTGCCGGGGGCGACCCAGGCCACATGGCCGTCGGGCCGCACCAGCAGCGCGGTGGTGCGCGCGTCGGCGTCGATGAGTTCGGTGGCGGTCGCGGTGACCACATCGATGCGGTCGGTCCACGGCTCGGCCCGGCGGCGCAGCGCCGGGTTGTCGGTGAGGTCGAGCAGAACGCCCCGGCCTGGCCGCAGCAGTGCGGCGGTATCGGTGGCGTGCGCGCCGCGCACGAGCCTGCGCCGTGGCAACCGCGCACCCAGCAGCGGATGGGATCCGCCGCCCACGTCATAGCGGATGTCGAGACCGGTGACCCTGGCCGCGAGGTGCCGTTCCACCTCCGGATAGGCGACGAGTTCGCGCAGCACCTCACGCAGTGGCCCGACCTCCTCGCCGCCGAGGATGAACAGGCTCTGCGCCTTGGTGTTGGCCAGCAGCCGCTGTCCGACCGGGTGACGTTCCCCGTGGTAGGTGTCGAGCAGGGTGGCCGGTGCCCTGCCGCGGCTCACCGCGGCGAGTTTCCAGCCGAGGTTCACCGCGTCCTGGATGCCGGTGTTCATGCCCTGTCCACCGGCAGGCAGGTGCACGTGCGCCGCGTCGCCCGCGACCAGCACCCGCCCTCGCCGGTACTCGGTGACCAGACGCGCGGCGTCACCGAAGGCGCTCACCCAGACCGGTTCCGCGTGCGAGATGTCGACATCGGTGAGCCGCTTCCAGACATCGGCGACCTCGGCGAAATCCGGTGGGCCGGTGCGACGCCGGGGTGCGGCGCCGCGTTCGCCGACGATGATCCGGTAGGCGCCGCCGGGCAGCGGGGCACTCATCACCATGCCGCCGGATACCTGCTGGCCGATCATCCGCGGCGCGATCTCCACCCCGCGGACATCAGCGAGCAGCAGTTCGGTGGTGGCCGGGGTACCGGGGAAGTCGAAACCGGCGGCCTTGCGCACCACGCTGCGACCGCCGTCGGCGCCGACGAGATAGCCGGCACGCAACGGCGCGTGCTCCGCGAAGTGCACGGTGACGCCGTCGGCGTCGCTGTCGAGCCCGACGACTTCGTGTCCGCGCCGGATGTCGGCGCCCAGCTCACGCGCCCAGCCCTCCAACACCGCTTCGGTCGTCGACTGCGGCACGACGCGTGGCGCTTCCAGCGGTGCGCCGAGGACCGTGAGGTCGAGCGGAATCCCGCCGAAATGCCCCGCCGAACCGGTCTCCACCGCGCCGAAGCGGCCGAGCAGTCCGCGCTGGTCGAGCACTTCGGTGGTGCGCAGGGTCAACCCGATGCCGCGCGATTCCCCGGTGCGGGCGGGCAGCCGGTCGACGACGATCACGTCGACGCCCGCCAGCCGCAGTTCCCCGGCCAGTGTCAGCCCGGTCGGTCCCGCGCCTGCCACGATGACGGCAGCGTCCATGGTTACCTCCTGAATTCCGTTCATGCCGCATGACTTCCGGAGTCGTCGAGGCGGCACACAGTGGTGCCGGAGCTCACCGTCGTGCCGACGGTGGCGGTCAGTTCGCGCACGATGCCCGCCCGGTGCGCGGTGAGCGGCTGTTCCATCTTCATGGCCTCGAGAACGGCGACGAGGTCGCCGGAATCGACCCATTGCCCTTCTGTCACAGCGATTTTCACGACAGTGCCCTGCATCGGCGCGACCAGCGCATCGGAGGCGGAGGCGCCGCGTCCACCGCGTGCGGTGCGAGCGCTGCGGCGTGGTGCCGCGATTCCGATGCGGTCGGCGACAGGCAGCGAGACCTCGACCCGTCGTCCGCTGATCTCCACGACCACCGTCTCCCGCTGGGGTTCGGCTGTCGTCTCCCCCGCGACGTCCTGCGCGGCGATGCGATTGTCGAAGTCGGTCTCGATCCAGCGGGTGTGCACCATGAACGGCGCGCCGGTGAAGGCGGGGTCGTCGAGCACCGCTCGGTGGAACGGCAGCGTCGTCGCGACGCCGTCCACGGTGAGCTCGGCGAGCACCCGGCGCGACCGCGCCAGCGCTTGATCGCGGTCGGCGCCGGTGACGATCACCTTGGCCAGCAACGAGTCCCAGGCCGGTCCGATCACCGATCCCTGCTCCACGCCGGTGTCGAGCCGCACCCCCGGGCCCGAAGGCGCGGCGAACTTCGTCACCGTGCCCGGCGTCGGCAGGAATCCACGCCCCGGGTCCTCGGCGTTGATGCGGAACTCCAGCGCGTGCCCGCGCGCAGGCGGGTCGTCGTAGCCGAGAGGTTCACCGCGGGCGATCCGGAACATCTCCCGGACCAGGTCGATCCCGGTCACCTCCTCGCTCACGGGATGTTCGACCTGCAGCCGGGTGTTCACCTCCAGGAACGACAGCGTCCCGTCACGCCCGATCAGGAATTCACAGGTGCCCGCACCCACGTATCCCGCCTGGGACAGGATCGCCTTCGACGCCCGGTACAGCTCGTCGCGTTGGGCGTCGGTGAGGAACGGTGCGGGCGCCTCCTCCACCAGCTTCTGGTGGCGGCGCTGCAACGAGCAGTCCCTCGTCGACACCACGACCACCTGCCCGAAAGCGTCGGCAAGACATTGGGTTTCCACGTGACGCGGTTGCTCGAGGTAACGCTCCACGAAGCACTCCCCGCGCCCGAAGGCGGCGGTGGCCTCGCGCACGGCCGCGTCGAACAGCTCGGCGATCTCCGCGCGCTCCCGCACCACCCGTAACCCGCGACCTCCGCCACCGTGGGCGGCCTTGATCGCGATCGGCAGTCCGTGCCGGTCGGCGAAGTCGACCGCCTCGGCCGCGCCGCCGATCGGATCCCGCGTGCCCGGCACGAGTGGCGCGCCGACCGCCTCAGCGATACGCCGCGCCGACACCTTGTCACCGAGCGCCCGGATCGCCGCGGGCGGCGGGCCGATCCAGGTGAGACCGGCGTCGAGCACCGCCTGGGCGAAATCGGCATCCTCGGAGAGGAATCCGTAGCCGGGGTGCACCGCGTCCGCGCCGGCGGCGGCTGCGGCGCGCAGCAGTTTCGCGGCGTCGAGGTAGCTCGTCGCCGGTGTGTCCCCGCCCAGCGCGTACGCCTCGTCGGCCAGCCGAACATGCGGTGCGTCCCGGTCGGGTTCGGCGTAGACCGCGACCGCGGCCAATCCTTCGTCGCGGCACGCGCGCACGACGCGGACCGCGATCTCGCCCCGATTGGCGATGAGTACCTTGCGCATGGTCGCTGCTCCCTGTCGCTTCGTCACGGTCACAGGTAGACGGTGTTGGGCGGCAGGCCGACCAGCGAACGGCCGTACAGCTCGATGTTCACGCTGGGCGTGATCATCGCGTGCAGCGAGGTCGCGTGGACATCGCGCTGCAACCGCGCGATCGGCACGTCGCGCTGGATCGAGGAACCGCCACTGGCTTGGGCCAGGATCTCCACCGCCTGCTTGGCCTGGTGGGCCACCCAGCCGATCTGCACCCGCGACCAGACCCGTTCCTGTTCGGTCCACGCCTCGTTCGCCGCGGCCTTCGCATCGATCACGTCGGCGTAGGTCCGCGCCCGTGCCTCGGCATCCTCGATCAGCAAGGCCGCCTCGCCGACTTGCAAATGGGTGACCGGGGCGTCGAGCTGGCTGGAGTAATCGGTGTAGGTGATGGGCCGACCGGGCAGCCGTTCGACGAACGCCGCCAGCGCCGCCCGCGCCGCACCGACCAGCTGACCGGTCTGGATCGCGGTGACCGGCACCAGCACCGGGGCCGCGTACTTCGGCTTGAGCACGTTCACCGCCGACTTGGACCGATTCTGGTAGAAGTCCTCGCCGGTGATCACCCGATGCTCGGGCACGAAGACGTTCTCGGCGATCGTCGAGACGCTGCCGGAGCCTTCCAGCCCGGAGGTGTACCAGTCGTCGACGATGCGCAGATCAGCCGTCGGCACCAAGGCGAAGATCGGCACCGGCTCGGCACCGGGCTCGGTCGGCAGCGCCACGGTGACCTTCCAGTGTGCGTGCAGCACACCGCTGTTGAAGCGCCACGTGCCGTTCAGTACCCAACCGCCGTCGACCTTCGTCGCGGTACCGGTGGGCGCGGTGGTGCCCGAGATCCGCACGTTCGGTGTCGCGAAGACCTCGTCGAGTGCGGCGTCGGGCCACAGCGCCGACATCCAGGTGAGCGAGGCGTAGATCGACAGGCAGAAGGCCACCGAGGTGTTGCCGCGGGCGACCTCGGCGAGCACGTCCACGAAATCCCGGGTGTTGGATTCGTATCCGCCGTACTGCGCGGGAACCTGCATGTTCAGCAGCGAGGATTCCTCGATCGCTTCGATGACATCGTCGGGCAGGCGGCGGTTCTCGTCGATCCACCGGGCCCGCGAACGCAATAGCGGCGCCAGCTTGGTGGCACGCTCGACGAGTTCCTCACGGGACGGGTTGGTAGACATGGTCGATTCCTCTCGCCGAATATCGTGAATACCGAAGCGGTATCGAAGAAGTTCGAGAATTATTCGGCGACAACGCTGCTCACCGATCACCGAAAATCTCGCACAGGATTCGGTGATGATTCAAGAGCTGCGGAACGACTCTACGGTCGACCCGTAGGTTCTTCCCGGGGGAACCACAGGATCATCACCGGGGCAACGCGTTCAGAACCGAGGGCACACGCACAAAAGGACGGCAGTCGTGTGGAACACGACTGCCGTCCGAGTAATTCGACTACCGGAAACTACCTCACGCGCACTCGCGCGCATTCATTACCCCGGCCAGTTGACGCCGACCCGCGATACCGAGTTTGCGGTACACATTGGACAGGTGGAACTCCACGGTTCGCACCGTGAGGAACAACTGCTCGGCGATTTCCTTGTTGCTGAGCCCGCGCACCGCGAGGCCGGCGATCTTGCGCTCCTGCCTGGTCAAGCCGGTCTCCCGATGCTGGTTGTCCAGTGCGCCGAGCACCGAGCCCGCGCGCCGCAGTACGGGTCTGATGCCGGCGGCGGCCGCGAGCTCGGTGGCCGCCGCGACGGCCCACCGCGACCGCTGCGCGTCACCCTCGATCGCGTGTAACTGCCCCAGATCACAGAGTGCGCCCATCAGCTCGTAGCGCGCTTCGGCGAGTTCGAGTAACTCCACGGCACGTTCGAGCGCGCCCACCGACCGACCGTTGCGCCGGGCCATGCCGACCGCGTGCAGGGCCCGCCCCACCGCCCCCGGTGAGCCCCAACGCCGGGCCGCCGCGAGCTCGTCGTCGGCCAGTGCCGCAGCGAGGTCGCAGCGGCCGAGCGCGGCCGCCACCAGCGCGGCGCGCGATCGCCACGGAATGATCGCCGGATTGGCGACATTGAGTGCGGTCAGTACCTTTCCGCAGGCCAGGTAGTCCGCCAGGCTGCGCTCGAGGTCCCCTTCGGCACGGTGCAGTGCGCCTCGGGCGGCGAGCACGTGGGCGTGGTCGGGCATCGCTTCCACCGCGCTCATCCGGTCCTCGAACAGGCACCGCGCGCTGCCGAGATCGCCGACCTGGACCAGCGCCTCGACGAGCCAGGCCAGCGCTATGCCGCGCAGCGCGGGTGACACACCGCGACGCAGCAGCGGTTCCATCGCCTCGATCGCCGTCGCGGGGCGGCCGGACTGCGCGTCGATTCTGGCGCGTACGAGCGTGAGTGCTTCGAAGAGCCGGAACGAGATCTCGCCACGTTCGGCCGACAGCCACCGGGTGCAGTACGCGGCGGCCTCCGCACATCGGTCGGCGTAGACCAGGGCTAGCAGCGACAGCCACAGACACCCTGGGTCCGGCTCGTCGGATTCGGCGTCGAGCACGAGCTCCGATCGCCGAACGATGGTCTCGCGGTCCAGGACTCCGCAGTGCACGAAAAGCATAGCCTGTACACCGCCGCACAGGGTGTCGGCATCGCCGAAACGGAGGCGGGCCTCGGCACGACCGATGCCGGAAAGATAGTCGATCTTTTCGGTCAACCGCGCGTCTCTACGGTCACACCAAGTCGATTCCGCGTGACCACATCTCGCCAGATCGACACATCCCGAGATTCGGGGAGAATTGGTCGACAACACTTTCTGACGTTCTGACATAACATTCACTACGCTCGGTGACGATGCGCCTTCCGAACGGAACACAGGACGATTGGTCATGAGGTCTCCCTGGTGCAGCAAGCCAAGCTTCCACGACCACGCCATCACAGGCCGTGGAAATTCCCCTCCGGTTGCCAAAGTACCAGCGACACAGCGCAATTCAGAGTGATGTTCAACATACGAACCCCATGATCTTATCTCTTGCCGATCACAGCTTAATTACACGCTCGCACAGTCTATTACCGGAACAGATTCGACCATTGCCAGACCCCGGAATGCGATGGTAATCGTGCGCGCAACCGGAAAGGACACCGCCGAGGCACCTCGGGGCACCGACCTCGGGTCCGGGGACTCGTCTGCGGCCCGGCACGGCTGGGGGCCGGGCGACCAACCTCCTCGTCTCGTCGAGCAGTCTCGGGATCCACGGTAACTCGACAGTTCAACGATGTCATCTCGGAAGGTCAGCAAACTGTATCCGCTGGTTCAACTCGATCGCTCGGATGGTAGCGGATTTCAATCATGGCGATCGGTGGTCTGGCGACAGCCCCAGCGGACTCACTAGATTCGGAATCCAGTGTCCACCAACATGATCGGAGACCCACATGGGGCAGGCTGTCCCCCACACAGTGTCGGTGTCCTGGCTACGCGACCACCATGGCGAGCCCGATCTCCTCGTCGTGGACGCGAGCACCGATTTCACCGTGCTCGACGACGGGACGTTCACACTCGAGTCGGGGCGTACCGCGTATGCGGCAACGCATGTCCCGGGTGCCGTGTTCGCGGACTTGCTCACCGACTTCACCGATCCCGCCTCCGATCAGCTCTGCACCGCACCGGAATCGGAGCGCTTCGCCGCTGCCGCCGGCGCGATCGGCATCGGTGACGGGGTCCGTGTCGTCATCTACGACCAGCACGACGGAATCTGGGCCACCCGCTTCTGGTGGCACTTGCGCCTGGAAGGTTTCGACAACGTGGCGGTCCTCGACGGCGGCTTTTCCGCATGGCGGGCGGCGGGTGGCGAGGTTTCGAATTCCCCGGTGACGCTCACACCCGCCACCTTCACCGCCCGCCGACGGCCCGACCTCATCCGATCCACCGACGAGGTGAAGGCTGCGATCGCCGACGACAAGTTCCTCACTGTCGCAGTTCTCGACGCCGCGACCTACCGGGGTGAGACAGACCTTTTCGCTCGGCCCGGCCACATCCCGGGAAGCATCAACCTGCCCGTCGACCACATCCGCGACCCCGAGACCGGAGCACTGCGCCCCATCGAGGAACTGCGAGCATTGTTCGCTGCCGCGGGTCTGCTGGATCCAGCGATCACGCCTGTCACCTATTGCGGCGGCGGCGTCGCGGCAACGACCCTCGCTCATGCGCTGGCCCTCGTCGGGCGCGACGACGTCTCCGTCTACGACGGTTCGCTGACCGTGTGGACCGCCGACCCCACGCTCCCCCTCGTGGTGGGCGAGCAGCCCGGCTGACCTGACAGCTCGGGTCGATCCCGTGCTGACGGGGCATGCCGGAACATAGAAGAATGGACAACGGCGGGCAGGGTTTGACGGGCAAACTGGCTATGGTGCGCCACGGCGAATCGCACGGCAATTTCGGGCACCGACTCGAACCTCGGTTCTGTGGAACACATCTCACCGACCACGGTGCGACGCAGGCCGCACGTTTCGGCACCGCCGTGGTCGGGTCGCCTCGACTGATCCGCTCTGTCGCCTTGCGAGCCCGACAGACCGCCGAGCAGATCAAGTCGGTCGTCGGGATCCGGTCACCGGGGTGGAGGGTGTATACGAGGTACCGGCGGGCGACTTCGAGGGTCTGAAATCCGATGCCGCGCAACAGGCAGTCCACCGGGCCGTCAACAGTGACATCACGGTGAGCTCGACGTCGCGATTCCCGGCGGTGAAGCAGGCAACGACGTGCTCGATCGCTTCGTACCCGCGCTCGACGACCTGCGCGTGCGCTACCTGACGCCGGACGCCCGGACCGATGTGATGCTGGTCAGTCTCGGTATGGCGATGCGCCTGGCGGCCCCCGCGATCGGTATTGTGCCCACCTTCGCCGCGGGCACACGCCTCGACTTCACTCAGACGGTCGAACCGACGCCGCGCTGCACCATTATGACCTGATGGCTGAATTTGAATGTGGTTGTCCTACAGAATATTTCGTAACATGCCGCCCGCCGCCGAGGTGCGCCCTGGTTCGACCGTGGCCAGGGTCGGCGATGCACAGTCGGGCCCTGCGCTCGACGCGCGCGGGCGAGAATCTGGGTGTCGTCGGCCTTCCCGCGCCGGTAATCCAGCGTGACGGCTAGGGCCGCCGGGCTTTTGCTGGGTTATTGAATCTGATTCAGAAACTTCTTGACCGCACAGACGCTGACCCCTACCCTCAGGTTATTGAATTCGATTCAAGAACCTGGAGGTGTGATGGTCGGCAATCGACGTGGCGAGGCGTCGCGTGCAGCGCTACTTGCGGCAGGGAAGGTCGCGTTCAGCGGTGATCGCTATGAAGAGGTCTCCATCGTCGACCTGGCGCGTTCGATCGGGGTGGCCGCAGGTTCGATCAGCTATCACTTCGGTGGCAAACGCGGCTTCTACCTGGCCGTTCTCGAGCAGGCGGCCGAGGAGTTCTGGGGTGATCTATTAGCCCTGCGCGGACCCGCGTTGGACCGATTGGCTCGCGGAATAGACCGACTGCTCGACGAAGCCGAGCAGCAGCCGAGGGCGTTCGAGGCATTGTTCGCCGACGTGGCCGACGCGGAAGTGCGTCAGATTCGCGACCGTCATCGGATCCAACTGACCGATGCCCTGGTCGTGGAGGTGACCGATTCACACTCGTCGCCGGTGTTGCGCGCCGCGATCAGCGGATTCGTGGCCTACATCGAGGGGCTGGTGCTGCATTGGACACGCACCCGCGACATCACCCGCGACCAGGTCAAAGACCTGGTCGTCGGCAACATGTTCGGCACGATCCTTGCCGCGTTGCGCACCGACCCGAGCATCGAGCTGACGCAGCGGGCCATCGATGCCGCACTGTCGGATCCCCAAGCCTTGGCCTTCCTCGGCTCTCTGTCCACCGTGTCGAAAACAACGGAGTGAACACTGATGTCTGAAGTTCTGCCCACCGCTCCCTCGCGGATCGTCGAGACGCGGTTCGCACGGGCGGTCGCGTGGGCCATCGGCCCACGCGGGCTGCGTAGCCAGGCCGCATTGCGGCGTGAGATCGAGGGCAAGGTGGTCGTGATCACCGGGGCATCGTTCGGTGTCGGCGAGGCAACCGCCCGATGGTTCGCCGCCGCCGGGGCCCAGGTGGTCATCGCCGCGCGGTCGATGGACCGGCTAGTCGAGGTCGCCGAGGAGATCATCGCCGCCGGCGGCGATGCCTATCCCTACCGGCTCGACCTCGCCGACGAGCAGTCAGTCGCGGAGTTCGCCGCGGCGGTGCGTTACGACCTGGGTGAGGTCGATGTGCTGATCCACAACGCGGGCAAGTCCTTGCGCCGTTCGATCCACCTGTCCTACGACCGACCCAAAGACATCACCGCCACCTCCGGTGCCAACTACCTCGGCCCGATGCGGCTGACGCTGGCGCTGCTGCCCGGCATGCGCGCTCGGGGCAGCGGCCACATCGTGAATGTCTCCACCGTCGGGATCATGTTCCCCAACGCCCCCAAGTGGGGCTTCTATCTGTCGTCGAAGCTGGCCTTCGACTGGTGGATGCGAGCGGTCGGGATGGAAGCCCGCACCGACGGGGTCACCCTCACCACCTTCTACGGCGGACTGTTGCACACCCGGATGAGCGCACCTAGCCGCTGGATGCGAGTGCTACCCGGCCAAACTCCGCAGGACGCGGCGAAGGTGCTGGCCAAAGCCGTGGTGAAGAAGCCGCGCACGATGACGCCCCTCTACGGGTTCCCATCGGCGGTGTTCGCGACAGTATTCCGGCTGCCATTGGAAGTGCTGATGGAACGGATCTTCCGTGATCTCGGTGACACCGAGGCCTCGTTGTCGCGGCTGCGGCAGCCTCCGGCCGAACCGGCGCTGCCCGCCGTCACCGGCACCGCTGGCAACGATCAAGCGCAGGTGAGCACGAATGCGCGCTGAACTGACCCATAGCCTGCGCCAGTGGGGTTCGGCGGTGCCCGCGGTCGTCGCATCGGGCATGCTGGCCCCGGTCGGGCCGCGCAAAGCCGTGGCCTTGGCCCGCAGTTTCTACCGCTACGGGCCGACCCCTGCGATGTTGTTGGCGGCCACCGCGATTCGACATCCGGACAAGGTCGCGATCATCGACGACTCGGGGCAGCTGACCTATCGACAGTTGCAGCAGCGCGCCGAGGCGATCGCCGCAGCACTTTTCGCGACAAGGGCCACCGCACCGAAGTCGATGGGTGTCATCTGCCGCAACCATCGCGGGTTCGCCGAGGCGTTGGCCGCGGGCGCGCAACTCGGTGCGGAGTTGATCTTCATCAACACCGAACTCCCCGCCGCTCAATTGCAGGCGGTCCTGGCCAGACACAACCCCGACGTGCTGATCTATGACGACGAATACGATGCTACGGTCGAGCGGTCGAACTTCGCCGGCACGCGCGTACTCGCCTGGTGTGAGCCCGATTCCGACCTCGCCGCACTTCCTACGCTGGACGACCTCGCTGCCCGGAGCCACCCGAAGCCCCCACGGGTGCACCATGCGGTGAAGCTGACGCTGCTCACCTCCGGCACCACCGGTCTGGCCAAGGGTGTGCCGCGCGCGATCAAACCGCATGCGATCGTGTTGCTGACATTGACCGCAATGGCGATCCTGCGACTGCGTTCGACCGATCGAGTGTTGGTGGCACCACCGATGTTCCACGGTTTCGGATTGCTGTCCTTGCTCGGGCCCCTGGCGCTGGGTGGCACCGTGATCTGTCGGCGCCGGTTCGATGCCGCGACCGCGCTCAACGATATCGGCCGCCATAAGATCACGGTGGTGATGGCGGTGCCCGTGATGTTGCAACGCCTCCTCGCTGTGCCTGGCCTGCAGGATAATTCAGCGGCACGGTCGGCGTTGCGGGTCCTGGTGACCGGGGCGGCTCCGATCTCGCCGCACACGATTTTGGACCTGATCGACACATTCGGGCCGATCGTGGTCAACGGCTACGGTTCGACCGAGGCCGGTCTGGTCACAATCGCTACCCCGACCGACCTCGTCGCCGCACCCGACACGATCGGGCGGTCTTCGCTGGGTGTTTCGGTGCGGATCCTGCGCGCCGATCGGATCGAAGCCGGGCCCGGCGAAATCGGTGAGATCTTCGTACGCAGCGGGCTGGAATACACCGGCTACACCCCGGACGCGACCGCGAGAGCTTCGACAAAGGAAGTGATCGACGGGCATGTCAGTACCGGGGACATGGGCCACTTCGATTCGCAGCGCAGATTGTTCATCGACGGCCGCGCCGACGACATGATCGTGTCCGGCGGGGAGAACGTCTTCCCCGGTGAGGTCGAGGACTGCCTGGCCGCCCACCCGGCCATCGCCGACGCAGTCGTGATCGGTGTCGCGGACGCCGAATTCGGCCAAGTCCTCAACGCCTTCATCGTCCTCGGCTCGAACGCGTCCACGCCCAGCGACAACGCGCTCAAACAGCATGTACGCGACGGACTCGAGCGCTACAAGGTACCCAAGCGGTTCATCGTGCTCGACGAGATCCCCCGCAACGCCAGCGGCAAAGTCCTGCGGGCGAGCCTGCACACCCCGACCGGACCGACATGAACACGCGACCGAAGCGTGGCGAACACAGAATCCGAACCGAGGCGATGCTCAGCGCGGCAATGCTCGTAGTCGCCGCAGCGCTGACCATGGGCACTGGACCCGCCGCCACCGCACCGGATTCGGGCTCGGCGTCGGGCTCCGCCCAGAGCGTCGACTTCTACCTGCCGCCCGCACCGCTACCGGAGGGGGCGCCCGGCCAGATCCTCCGCAGTGAACCGTTCACCCTCGCCCTCGCAGTTCCCGGCCAGGACGGGCAGGTCCCCGCCGACGCCACCCGGATCATGTATCTGAGCGCCGACACCCATGGCATCCCTGCGGCGGTGACCGGAACCTACCTCGAACCCACCCTCCCCTGGAACGGGCCAGGGCCCCGACCGCTCGTCGCGGTCGCACCCGGCACGCAGGGCCAAGGCGACCAGTGCGCACCGTCGAAGGGTTTCGCCGAACTCGTCCACTACAGCTTCCCGCTCGATGTGTGGGTCAGCTACGAGATGATCACCGCCTATTCGCTGCTCGCCCGCGGCATGGCGGTCGTGATGACCGACTACCACGGCCTCGGCACCCCCGCGGTCCACGACTACGTGAACCGAGCCGCCGAAGCTCACGCGGTCCTCGATTCGATCCGCGCCGCGGAATCGCTGACCGGAATCACCCGCCCCAGCGCAATTTTCGGCTATTCCCAAGGTGGGGGTGCCGCCGCCGCTGCCGCCGAACTGCACAGCGACTACGCCCCCGAACTCGACATGCGCGGCACCTACACCGGTGCGCCGCCCGCGGACCTGCGAGCGGTGATGCTCAGTGCCCCCGCGATCAACGGGATCGTGCCCGGCGTGATCGGTGGCTTCGCATCAGGGTTACTGGGTTATGTGCTCAACGGGATCGTCGCCAACGATCCCGAGACAGCGCCGATCATCGATGCCGCGACCAACCCCGCGGGTAAGCAGATGATGGCCGAGTTGGCCACCACCTGCATCGCCGAGGCAGTGATCCGGACGATGCTGCGACCGGTGACCTGGTACACCGCCGGTGGTCGCACACCCGCCGAGATCATCGACGGCTCACCGGAATTGACCGCGATCGTCGACCAGCAGCGCATCGGCAGGCTCAAACCCGCCGCGCCCGTCTTGATCGCCGGCGGCACCAACGATGACGTCCTGACCTATCCGCAGGTCCGCCAACTGGCCGTCGACTGGTGCGCGCAGGGCGCGACCGTGCAGTTCGAACCGACAGCCTGGCTCCCGCCACTGTTGCCGAGCACCGCGATCGGCCACCTACTGGAATTCCTGCCCGCCACCGTCGCGGCTCACGACTGGCTCACCCAACGCCTCGCAGGCATACCGGCACCGAGCAACTGCGCTGCCTTGCCCTGACCTCGGCAACGACACCGGACATTGCCACTGGGGCGCGGGGAACCGTTCCGCGCCCCAGTGGTCCCCGTTGCTCGCGTGCCCGATTCGAACACCGGCGCGTGCCGAAACCGCTACCTGCGTGCGGCGTTCGCGGTCGTGATGAACTCGATCTGCGCGGGTGAAGGTCCGCAGTACTCGCTCTCGATGCGCTCGGCCTCCTCGGCCTGCATCCGGTACATGCTGTCGCGCAGGCCCGCGTCACCGCCGTGGAACCCTTCCAACAGCTCCATCCATTGCGCCGCCATGTGCTGGGCCTCAGGTGAGGTCGGGTCCATGCCCGCCGCTATCGCCGCGTCGACCTGTGGGATCAGCACGGCCCAGTCCGCCTCGGCTTGCTGAATACGCTGTTCACCGAGCTCTTCCCGGCGCAGCGCGAGCTGAGTCACCTGCTCCTCGGTGAAATATTGCTTGATGGTGTCGTCGACCATGACGGTCCTCCTGATCAAATCCAGGAAGTGATCTGTGGATGCGTCCCAGCGGCTGTCCGCTGTGTCGGCCAGTGCCGCGACCAGAGCATGTAGGTCCCGGGTCGCGGCCAGTTGCGCGGCCAGATAGTCGCGATGAGCAGCCAATACCCGCGACATCGCCACGGCGCCCGCGAGCACGTCGGCGATCTGATCCAGCCCGAGGCCCAGCTGACGCAAGGCGAGCACCTGGTACAGCCGCTCGACATCGCCCGCGGTGTAGAGCCGGTGACCGGTGCTGCTCCGCTCCGCAGGATGTACCAGCCCGATGCGGTCGTAATGGTGCAGCGCCCGTACGGTCAGCCCGGCCTCGGCCGCGAGCTCACCGACCTTCCACAGACGCCCGGTTCCGCGCTGGTTCATCCGTTTCATCCCACTTCCACCGACGCACTGTGCGTCGGCATGGTCGACGGTAGAACCTGACGTTACGTCAGGTGCAAGCCTGGATTCGCCGACCCGGATCGCCGAGAGGTTTCCGCTGCCTAGACCCGGTCCAGCGCCCTCCACGGCTCAGGCGGAAATTCGACGACAATGCTGTCGCCGGGCCTGACCTCGCCGCCAGCGGTGACCACGCCCATGATTCCGGCTTTGCGCACAACGGTGCCTGCCGCGTCGTGATGGACGAGCCGCTTCAACAGCCCGTCTTGGAATCGGTCGATCTGCACGCACGGGTTGCGCAGGCCGGTCACTTCGACCACCGCGTCGGAGCCGATACGAAGCAGCGTGCCTGCCGGCAGTGCGAGCAGATCGACGGCGCTGGTGGTGATGTTCTCACCGAGATCGCCGGGGAATACCTCGAATCCGTGTTCGGCGACTTCGCTGAACAGCTCCTCGTGCATGAGGTGAACCTGCCGCAGGTTCGGTTGGGTCGGGTCCTGCGCGACGCGAGAGCGGTGTTTGACCGTCGTTCCGGCGTGGACATCGCCTTCTACGCCGAGACCGGTCAACAGCCGAATGCTGGGTCTGGTCGGCTTGGTGAACGAGTACTCGCCATTGCTGTTCACCGCGATCACTGTGCCGCTCATCGTGTTTCGTGTCCCCTCGTCGTCCGAAACGTCGATTCGAGCGTAACCCGGGGCCGTGGGGTCTATCGGGTGGTTTTCGACTCACCGAGAGGCCTGCCATGAGCAGCCTGACACGATCCAGCGCTTGACCCTGACACAGTGACAACGTCTTCACTGGAGGCAGGAGGTGGTTCCCATGAACTCGACACCAGGACAATCGGTAGATCCGCGGCTGCTTGCCGCGCTGAGCGCGGAGAACGCGTCGACCCGACTGCAGGCCGCGCTGGTCGCGGGCACACATCCCAGCCGGGCGCTGCTCGGGGCCCTGATCGACCGCTGTGCCGTGGAGCCGGACTTCTTCGTCCGCGACATGCTCACCTGGGCGCTGACCAGGCTCCCCACCGAGCTGACCGTGCCCCGGCTTCGCGCCGAGCTGGAATCCGACGGTGCCCAGGCCCGCAGCCAGGCGCTGCACACACTGTCCAAGATCGGCGATCGGACGGTCTGGCCGGCGATCACCCCGGCGCTGCTGCGCGATCCCGACGACGACGTGGCGCGCAGCGCGTGGCGCGCAGCGGTTGTTCTCGTGCCGGACGCCGAGCGCGAGGCGCTGGCCACCGAACTGTCCACCCAATTCGGGCGCGGCGATCGGGAGGTTCGGCGCAGTCTGAGCCGGGCGCTGACCTCACTGGGCGAGGTGATCCTCGCGGTACTGCACCGGGCGGCGAGCAGCACCGACCCGCATGTGCGAGCGCACGCACAGGCCACCGAGCAGTTGCTGCGCGACCCGGACGCCGCCTTCGATCTCGATATCGACGCGGCGAAGCGGGTCGCGGCGCTCGACGGCGCGCCGTGCTGATCGGCGAGGTGGCGCGGCGTTCGGGAGTCAGCACCCGAATGCTGCGCCACTACGACTCGCTCGGTTTGGTTCGCCCCACCGGGCGCACCGTCGGCGGCTACCGCCAGTACTCCGATGCCGACATCCGCAGCATCTTTCACGTGGAAAGCCTGCGCTCCCTGGGCCTCTCGCTGCGCGAGATCGCCCAGGTGCTGGCAGACCAGTCGTTCACGCCGCGGACCTTGGTCAGCGATCTCATCCGACGCACCGAGGAACGGCTGGTGCGCGAGCGCGAACTGCTCGAGCGACTGCGCGCGGTCGAGAACGCCGAGCCCGGAGACTGGCGCGATGTGCTGCGCATCGTGCAACTCGTGCGCGCCCTCGGCTCGACCGACCCGCATCGTCGCCTGCAGGCGGTGCTGAATCCGGCCGACAACGAGCCGGTACCGACCGACCTGCTGGCCGCGGCCGTGCTCGCCGAGGCTGAACCCAACATGGCAGGCGCCCTGCGCTGGGCGCTGTCGCGGGCCGGTGACGACGGCCTGGTCGGGCTCGCGACCGGGCTGAGCGTCCCCGACGTCGAGGTCCGACGCCGGGCCGTGCTGGCAGTGGCGGAGATCCCGGGCGACGCCGCGACCGAGCTGCTCAGCGCCGCGATCGACGACCCGGATTCCGCTGTCCGCGGCCCCGCCGCCCTGGCCGCCGGTACCCGCGGGGTGACCGCGGCCGAGCCGGTCCTGGTGGCCATGGTGATCGCGGGCACCAACGATGTCGACGCGGGCGAGGTGCTCGGCGCGCTGTCGGAGGACCCGGCATCCGCAGATCGAATACTGGGCGCGCTGACCGACGCGCTGACCGCACACGAGGACGACGCAGGCATCCGAATCCGGCTCATCCAGGCACTGGTGGAGCTGCCCGGCACCCGCGCGCTGACGACCTTGCGGGCGCTGAGCGCGGACACCGATCACTCTGTCGCCCTCGTCGCCACTGCCTTCGCCGAACTGGTCGCCTCCCGGGCGACGAGCCAGGATCGCTGATCGCAACCGGCCGGCCACCCCGTTCCAGGGAGCCACCTTCAACCGGTGATATCGACGCATTCGACACTGCCATTGCGAACCTGGACGACCGACCACAGGAGCGCGACGATGAGACAGGATAGACCGGTCGAATCGCAACGCGTGTTCTGCGCGCCGCGGACGTGAGTCTGCCTGCGCTGCAGTCGATCGCGGGCCAGCTGACAGCCGGACAACCCGAATCCTGCCTACTCCCGGATCGGCGGGAGGTCACCGACGGGGCCGAGCGCCCGCCCACTTACCGACGCGGCATGCAGCCCACGATTTACGCACGCGGTCCGAAGAACTCGGCTCGGGCGGCATCGATGCGGGCCTGAGCCTGGGCAGCGCCTTGGAAGCTGACCGCGGCCGATCCGCCACCGGCGATCCCCAAGGCTAGGAGACCGCCGATCACCGAGAGAAGATTCGGCTCGGGAAGGTTGCTCGTATCGCTGGTGGGCTCGACCTCGTGGACCGGAACCGCCGCCTCGCCGCCGCCAGGCGCGGACGCGGGTGGATCACCGACTCCGCCGGGAGCTGGTGATCCGGGCGACTCACCGACTCCCCCGGGTGACTCGCCGACTCCCCCGGGCGCCGATCGCACCGGCGGTGCTGCGCCGCCACCGCTGGGTGAGTCGCTGTCGGGTTCGGCAGTATCCGGCTGGGCAGCCTTCGGCTCGGGCGGTACGGGTACAGACGGTGCGCCAGGGGCCGGGGCTTCGGGAGCGGATTCCGGGGCAAGCGCCTGTGGCTCCGGGACATTGCCTGGGTTCGGGTTGTTGCCTTGGTTACCGCCACCATTTCCCTGGTTGCCGTTCCCGCTGCCAGGGTTCTGATTCCCGTTATTGCCCTGATTACCACCACCGTTACCCTGATTGCCGTTCCCGCTGCCAGGGTTCTGATTCCCGTTATTGCCCTGATTACCACCACCGTTACCCTGGTTGCCGTTCCCGCTGCCAGGGTTCTGATTCCCGTTATTGCCCTGATTACCACCACCCTTTCCCTGGTTGCCGTTCCCGCTGCCAGGGTTCGAGTTGCCGTTGTTCCCGCCATGACCGTGGTCTCCCGGACCCGCGACGAACCGGACGGCGTCGCCGGTGCCGAGTCCACCACCACCCGGAACCTCGGTGGAGCCGAGTCCTGCGACGACAGCGACCTTTTCGCCGGGGCGGACAGTCGGCTGAGCAGCCGCAAGCCCGCCATATCCGAGGACCCCGAGAACGCCCGCGGCCCCGGCCACCACGGCTGTTCGTCTCATCCGACCGGCCGTCACGCGCCCCCCGTCCCGTCCTCGATAACCCAGCTCACACCATTGCGGTCGGATCCGGACCCCCGCGCGTTACGCACCGCCGCGCCCGAGAACCGGCCACGGCGCCCGCTGAACTCCTCCTGGCGCACCAATCAAGAGGGGCAGGGGTGGTCGGCGGCGGTCGGATACCACCTCGGATGGCCTCCCGAAGTTTCTCGCGGCCGGTGACATTCGCGATGCGCACCAGAGCGCGCGTGCCCTCAACGTTGCGCTTGTCCCATTGGTCCAGGCCGCGCGGGTGTAGACCGAGTTCTGGTCGCCCAGGTCATCCCCGCAGCCGCAAGAGAAGCGTTGCTGCGCAACACCCTTCGTTCCGACGGCATGCGAATGCGCCTCGAGGGAAACACGCTGTCGTCGATCGGACGTGGCCTCGTTCCGGAGCAGCCCGGGTCGGTCTCGCCTTGCTCACACCGCGGCCTCCACGGGCGGATAATTCAGACATGCCCGAGTTGATGTCGGCCGTGATCGATCCCGGCACGTTCACCACCGCCCAGCCCACACTCACCGGCGCCGACGGCCTGTCATTGCGACCCTGGACCGCCACCGATGCGCGCACCGTGTACGAAGCATTCCGAGACCCCGCGATCCGCCATTGGCATGTTCGGACCGCCGACTCCATCGAAGAGGTCCGCCAATGGATTCTTCGATGGGGCGCGGCTTGGTCCACCGGCAACGGCCAATGGGCCGTCACCAGCAACGGAGAAGTCGCCGGACGCATCGGACTGCGGCAGTCGGACCTCGCCGAGGGTGTCACCGAGCTCGCCTACTGGACCCTGCCCGCCTGGCGCGGGCGCTCAATCGCACCCCGCGCCGCAAACACGTTGACCCGCTGGGCTTTCGACGACATCGGGTTCGACCGAATCGAGCTCACCCACTCGGTCCAGAATCCGCCATCGTGCCGGGTGGCAGTGAAGTGCGGATTCGCCTTCGAGGGCACGCTGCGTGAAGCCGGTCGCCATAGCGACGGCCGTCACGATATGCACCTCCACGCCCGGCTCCGCACCGACTGAAACCAATTCGGGCCGAACTTGGGGATCATCTTGATCAGCCTGGTTAGCTGTGGCCATGGGGATGGGAATGGACACAGATGGCTGGCGGGAAAACACGCGCACGTCTTACAACAACATCGCTGATAGTTATGCAGACCTGACGCGTCGCCTTCTGGATGAAACACCTGAAGAGCGCGCTGTCCTGGCGTCGTTCGCCGATCTGGTGCAGGCCCAGGGCGGGGGACCAGTTGTGGATGTGGGCTGCGGAACGGGAAGGATCACCGCTCACCTGCGTCAACTGGGCGTGGACGTGTTTCGGCCCGGCGGTCCGCTGCTACTCGGCTTCCACGTCGGAGACGAGTCGCACCTGCTGACCCAGGGCTACGGCGGGCGCCCAGTGAACCTCTATGTCCATCGTCGCCAGCACAGCCAGATGCACGCGTGGCTCGAGGACGCCGGCTTCGTCATCGATACATACAGAACCCTCAGCTCAGCCGAGAGCAAACTCGGGGGAATCATTCTCGCGCACCGTCGGGTCGCCGATCCCGAAAGATGATGACACCGTTCTGCGCCACTCGACGGAGCCAGTGCCCGTGGGCACTGCACGGCCGCCGGATCGAATTCCAGGAGCTTCCCGGATTTGCGAACCGACATCCGTGTGATTGCCACGTCAACATGAGGATTGAGTGACACGATCACTCGCATGATTCGAATCGTCGGCGTTGTCTTATCCGCCGTGCTGATCATGTTGGTGGCCCTGGTTAGCAGCAGGCGCCGTAGATTCGTCGGCACTACGACGAGTTCGCGGGCACTCCAGGTGACTACGCCGACGACTCGCCCGTCTCCCCTGAGGCTCGCCGTCGAACTGGTTCCGAAGACGCGGTCCGGCGCCAACTTGCGGTCGGAGTTGTCCGCGAGGGAGTGGAAGCGGCTTCGAGGGATCGTGTGCGAGGCGGCAGGCAACCGGTGTGAGATCTGCGATGGTGTCGGGCAGCGGGCTCCGGATTGCAACGAGGTCTGGGAATACGATGACCAGCAACAGATCCAGCGGTTGGTCCGGCTCGAGGCGCTGTGCGCGGACTGCCATGCCGTCAAGCACATAGGCCGGGAGTATGCCGGTGGCCGGGGAGAGCGAGCCCGCAGTCACCTGGCCGAGGTGAATGGTTGGACCCCGACCCAAACCGATCTCTATCTCGAGCGGCAGTTCGAGCAATGGCGGGTCCGCTCCGAGAAGGAGTGGACATTCGATCTTTCCGCTCTCGCCCAATATGGTCCTCCGTTGCCGCCGTCGACCCGTAGGAAGCGTTGCGCGAGCTGCGCCGAACTGTTTCCCCCGGACCAGCTGACGGCCGTCGAAGTGAAGCGATTGCTCTGCGAGGGCTGCTCGAAGGACGAGTCGGCTGGCTCGAGCTAGCGATGTAGCCCAACCCTCGACCGGTCTCGCGGGCGGTTTTCAGCTCAGCGAGGGGTCGGGCACTGGCCTTCGTAGCGGCTCAAACCCAGACCGCTGGCCTTCTTGCTGCGGCCTACGGGGCCGTTCTTGGCGGAGCGGACCCAGGTGCCGTTGGTGTCGAGAACGGGCATGCGTTCACTGAAGGCTCGGCTGTAGTAGATGGTGCCGTCGACCGTGAGGATGCCGTCGCGGACGTCGATGTGGGCGACGGTGGCCCAGAACGAGCTCTTGCCGTTGCCGATGATGACGGTGATCTGGTCGGCGTCCTTGTCGGGCAGACCGTCGGGGCCGGGACGGCCGTAGCGGACGCGGACTCGGGGGTTGCCGAATTTGTCGATGGCGCCCGCTCCGTTGTCCACGGATTGGTAGACGTTGAGAAGCAGGTCGCCGTTCTCGGTGGGGCGGACGGTGACCTGTTCGGTGGCGGGGAGGTTGTTCGCGCCGGGACCACGGGTGTCACCCTGGTGGTGGATGAACGGCCACTGCGTGATGTCGCCCTGGTGCCCCTTCTCGCCGCTGAGGACCACATAGTCACCGGTTATCTCGTTGCGGCAGAAGAAGTACACGTCCAAGTCGCCCGTGCCGAACTCGGTGACGCGACCGTTCGCGTCATACTTCGCGCCGCGCCCGTCCCATTCGAGGCCGACGGTCAGGACATAGCCGGGATCGCCCTTGCGCAGGTCGATGGTGGCGCGGCGGTCCGGCGAATCCTTGGTCAGCACGACATCGACCTTGCGCAGATCGACCGACGGAGCGGGGGGCGTAACACGTTGGGGTGCAGGCACTTCAGTCAACTTCGAAGGCGCCTCGGCCGGTTCTTCCTCGGCATCGACGACGATGCCGTGATCGGTGGCGAACGCCGCCAGCCCGGCGCTGTAGCCCTGCCCGATCGCGTCGAGCCGCCAACCACTCCCCCGGCGATACAGCGCGACAGCTTGCAGCACCGTCTCCGAGTCCAGACCCGGTGGCACGAAACTCACCGATTGACTCACCCCGACAGCCGAGACCCGCAGACCGATGACCGCACCGAACCGAATCCCCTGTGCCTCGGTACTTCCGGTGATCACCACTCGATGGATCTCGGCGGGCAATGCCGACAGATCTACCGCGACTACAGCATCGGACTCCAACCGAACACCGGACGCCGACGGATTGTTGAAGAACACGAAGTCGGCATCGGAGCGCACCTTCCCGTCGGCGGTCAACAACACCGCGGCGATGTCGACCGCCCCGGCCGGGCTGTCGAGATCCAAGCGCACCGTGTACTGCCCGTCGACGAGATCGGTCTTCGACCCTTTGGAAACCTCGACCATCGTTGCCGCACTCCCACTCATGATTCTGCCCCTCCACCAGTCGACTGAGCCCCACGGTACCCGCAGGAACTACCGACGGTCCCGCACTCGGTAACCGGCCCGGACCTGTAGGTATGACCAACTCCTGTCGGAAAACCGTTGGAGTCGGTCACAGGATCGGCGCGCACCGGTGGCGGCGGGAGCGAGTGTGTCGTTGACTGGCTGGATGGATATCCGTGAACTGAACGACCGCAAGTCCGGTCGTCGGGTCTCGGTGGTGGTGCCCGCCCTGGATGACGAGGACACCGTCGCCGGAGTGGTCGCTTCTGTGAAGCCGCTGCTCGGTGGGCTGGTCGACGAGTTGATCGTGCTCGATGCCGGGTCCGCTGATCGCACCATCGCGCGGGCACGTGCCGCCGGCGCCGAGGTCTACACGCGGGAGCAGGCATTGCCCGGCGTGGCGATACGGCCGGGCAAAGGTGAGGTGCTGTGGCGGTCGATGGCGGTGTGCACCGGAGACCTGATCGTCTTTCTCGACGCGGATCTCATCGAACCCGATCCGATGTTCGTGCCCACCCTGCTCGCACCGTTGCTCACCGACCCGCAGATCACCCTGGTCAAGGGTTTCTATCGCAGGCCGATGACAGATGATGCCGATGGCGGCGGCCGGGTCACCCAGTTGATGGCGCGCCCGCTGCTCACCGCGCTCGCGCCCGCACTGGCCGAGATCATCCAGCCGCTCGGCGGCGAATGTGCCACTACCCGTGCGTTTCTCGGCCAGATCTCCATCGCCAGCGGGTACGGCGCGGAGATCGGGATCCTGCTCGATTGTTGGCAGCGACGCGGTTTGTCGGCCATCGCCCAGGTCGACCTCGGGATCCGCGTGCATCGCAATCGGCCGACGCACGAACTCGCGGTGATGAGCCGCCAGGTCGTGGCGACTCTGCTCGACCGACTCGGTATCCGCGATTCCGGGATCGGTCTGGTGCAGTTCCTGCCCGAGGAAACCGGTTGGCGGCGCACACCTTCCGAGGTGAGCCTGGCCGACAGGCCGCCGATGTCGCGCCGCATCGCCGAGTACCGCGACATCGCCTGACACACGAAAACGCCGGCCCCGGGTGGGGCCGGCGTTCACGCACTACACAGCGACGAGACCGAAGTCGAGCTTCACCAATTGGTCGGCGCAATCGAAGTACCGGTCGTCGTGGGTGATCACGATGACGGTCTTCCCGCGCCGCTTCAGATCGGTGAGGATCTCGTGATAGAACACGTCACGGAAGCGTGGCTCCTGATCAGCGGCCCATTCGTCGAAGACGTAGATCTGGCGGTCTTCGAGCAGCGCGGTGAGCAGGGCCAGTCGCTTGCGCTGCCCCTGTGACAGATCGACCGTCGACAACCGCCCGTCCTGCACGGTCACCTTGTGCGCGATCTGCAACTCGTCGAGATAACGCTGGACTTCGGCGTCGATACCCGGACGGTCGAAACCCAGGTAGTCCTCGAACAGATGGAAATCGGTGAACACCGCCGACGAATTCTGCCGGTACCACTCGATGTTGTCGTGGTCGATCCTCTCCCCGTTGAGCGACAACGACCCCGAGCGTGGCACATACAGACCGGTGATCAGCTTGGCCAGCGTCGACTTCCCGCTGCCGTTGCCACCGACGATGAACGTGATCTGGCCCGGTTCGAAAACCAGGTCGATCGGACCGAGCCGGAAACCGGCGTCGTCGGACTCGTCGAGTCCGGGCGGCGGAGCCAGCGGACGCACATCGGTGCCACCGTGGTCGACCCATTTCTTGCCGTTGACATCCACCTGCGTGCCACCCGGATGGGCACCGGGATGCGCGGGATGCGGATGCGGCGGCCTGCCGTTGCCCTCACGCGGCGGCATCCCCGGACGCGGCGGATGCCCGCCCGGCCCGTGCGATCCCGGCGGCGGTGGCACCTGCGAGGGCGCCTCCGAACGATAGATGTAGCTGACGTTGGTCAGTTCCAGCTTGGCCTCCCCTGCCGCTGGACGCTCCGAATACGGCAGCGACTCCTCGTCGTGCAGCGTCGTCATCGACAGGTTCATCGCACGGATCTTGGCCAGCGCCACATCACCACGCAGCAGGTCGGGGATGCGGTGCATGAAGTTCTGCATCGGCATCGCCAGGAACGTGGTGACCAGCACGTAGCCGACCATCGTCTCGCGCGGCAGATCAAGTGCGGCCGCGATCACGAACAGGATCAGCGCCATCGTGCCCAACTGCAACGCCTGGCCGAAGCCCTGGGCGTAGGAGAACTTCGAGCCCGCGTCGGTGTTCTGATCGCGCAGCGTGCCCGCCGAACCGAGCAGGTGCCGGTCCATGAAGTCACGACGCCGACCACGGTGCAGCTTCAGTTCCTTGATGCCGAGGGTCACGGCCTGGAACGATCGCAACAGCGCGTCCTCGTTCTCTCGGGCTTCCCGGTAGATACCGCGAACCCGCTTGAGGACCAGTTCCACACACGCGATGCCGACCAGTGTGCCGCCCACCGTGACCGCGAAGATCGGTCCCGACACCACCGCCAGGAACACGAAGCAGCCGACGATCGTCGCCACATCCACGCAGATCGACGGGATGGCGGTGACGGCCTGCGACAGCGAACGCACGTCCTCGGTGAGCGTCGCCATCAGGCGATGCATGCCGAGCCGTTCGAGGTGTTCCAGTGGGGCGGAGACGATTCCGGAGCTCAGATCACTGCGCAGCCGGTAGATCGCATCCTGGGAGAGCCGGATCAGCAGAACCTGCGACAGCACACCGCTGACGAGGATCACCAGACCCGTCGCCCCGAAGCGGAGCAGCAGATTGTCCGGTTGCGGGCGCGGCGAGACGACCGCGTTGATCAGCGTGACCAGGTAGGTGTTGGCGGCGCCGCAGATCAGGCCCGCGGCGACGACGGCCGCGATCCTGGCCGGCGACAGCGCGGCGAGAAAACGGAGCAGATGCATGACTTGACTGCGCTCTCAGCTGCGGATGACATCGAACACGATGCCCTCGAGGGTGACTCCGGGTGCGAACGAGAACGCCACACCGGTCGAGATCGGTGCCGCCGTCTGCGCGTCGCGGATCATCCGCTCCAACACGAAGATCAGCGAGACACTGAGCATGTTGCCGTGCTCGGCGAGCACCTCCCAGCTCGGCGCCGCCAGTTCGGCGGGGATGCCGAGCGAACGCGCCGACTCCTCGATGATGCGGGGACCACCGGGGTGGATCGCCCACAACTCGATATCGGACTTGCCGAGTCCGTTGCGCGCCAACACCTCCGAGACCACCGGGTCGACACCGCGGTAGATGTAGTCGGGCAGGCTGGTCGCGAGTTCGCAGGTGATGCCGGCGTCCTTCACACCGAGCACGATGCCGTCCTCGGCGTCGTCGAACAGGTGACTGAAGCTGTCGCGGATCACGACGCTGCCGGGTGCGAGTGGCTTGTGCACCTGGTTGGCGCCGATCACCACCGCGCCGCAGCCGTCACCGAACAGGCTGTGGGTGATCACATCGTTGACGTCGTCGTCGAAAACGGCGTTGACCGAACTCAATTCGATGCACAGCACCATCGCCTTCTTGTCCGGATGGGCCCGGACGTAGTCGACGGCGGCGCGAATGCCGTTCATGGCCGCGGCGCAGCCCATGAAGTTGATGACCATCCGGCCGACCTTCGGCGACAGGCCCAGCTGCTTGACCACCGCGACGTCGACGCCGGGGGCGATGAAGCCCGTGCTGGTCACGAAAATCAGCTGGCCGATGTCCTCAGCCGGATTCTCCAGTCCCGCGACCGCGCGCCGTGCCACGTCGACCGCCAACGGCACCGCGTGCTCGAGGAACAGGTTCATCCGCTCCCGGATGGTGCCGGGCTTGCGACTGAACTCGAGGAACCCGGGATCGAGCGGGTCGATCACCAGGCGACGGGTGTCGATCCTGGTCTTGGCGTAGATCCGCGGAATGCGCTGGCGCTGCGCGGGATCGGAGAACATTTCGGCGACCCGGCCCGCGTTCACGGACTGATCGACGACCAGCGAGGGCGAACCGGTGGCGACCGCTTCGATCACGCCGACGGTCGTCGGCGGCGCGGGTGGTAGCAGGTCGTGCCCGCGCTCGACGTCGGGCGTGCGGAGCAGGTCAAAGGAAACAGACACGGGCACTTATCCTTTCGAGACAGATCAGAGGTGGCAACGGCCGGGTCAGACGGTTCCGATGCCGGAGAAGCCCTGCGCGGTGTAGGTGACGCAGGTCTTCAGCGCTGACGGTGCGCAGTGTTCGCGCACGAAACCCCACCGGTTCTCCTCGGCCGCACGAGAAGGTGCGAGCAGGTAGGTCCGGCACAGCTTGGGGAAACGATCTCCGAAGAAGCTCTTGGCGGGCAGCCACTCCACGCCGAACTTCGCGGCCTCCTCACGCACCACGTTCTCCGAGGCGATATTGGCGAACCCGCTGCGCTGGAACGGAAGTACGTGGTGCGCCCGGTGCGAGCTCAGCCCGGCCGAGAGGAAGCAGTCGACATACTTGTTGCCGACCACGGTCAGGTCGTAGGCCTGCTCGAGCTGGTTCACCGCCCAGTCCTCGGTCTCGATGTGCAGTTCCTCGGTCGGGACCTCGAAGTCGTGGCTGGCCACCACCATGAAGGTGCTGATCCACAGCGTGATCACGAATTGCAGGCCCCAGGCGAGCAGATCGCCCGCGAAGGCGAAGGCCACGAACTCGGCCACCAGCAGGAACCGCATTCCGAACGAGCCGATGAAGTGCGGCAGCGCGCCGCGCCAGCTGCCGTACATATCCTTGATGCCCACCTTGCGGGTGAGCCGGCAGACATCGAGGAGCCGAATGATCATGCCCGTCAACAGATGTCCGAACTTGTGTGCGGTGTGCACCGGCACCCGGTACAGGCGCGGGATCTGCATCATCATCGTGAAGACGTTCTTCTTGATGTCGACTTCACTCTGGGTGTGCGGGTGGTGCAGTAGCGCGTGGCCGTCGGCGGTGACGAAAGACAGTGCGACATAGTTCATGTCGAAGGCGTTGACCGCGTATTTGTTCAAGCCCTTCTGCGCGCGGTGGATCGCGTAGTGGCCGAAGCCCGCCAGCGAGCTGCGCAGCAGCACCATCGCGATCACGAAGGCGGGCAACGGCATCCAGCTCGTGTCGTAGAGACGCAGCGCCTGCACAGCGATGTAGGCGAAGATCAGCACGCCGACGACGATGTCGAAGGCGCGGTCCATGCGCTTCAGTCGCGCGGCCAGCTCGGGCTCCTTGAGCCGGGCCTTCACCTGGTGCAGTAGATCGGACTTGTTGTCGAACTTGTACTTCGGGGTGTCGTCCCAGCTGTTGAAGCCGTCCTTGAACAGGAAGTCGGGGGCGTTGTTCTTGGGATGGATGTCCTCGGGCGTGGCATCGCGACCGAGACTGTAACGCTCGATCATCCGCCCGATTTTTTCCGGATCACGGTGGTAGGAACCGATGATCGAGGTGATATCGCGATTTTTCGTGCGGCCGATGAAGAATTCACCACCTGGATGCTTGGAGATCCACTCGCTCAGGTCGTAGGCTCTTCCGTTATAAACCCATACGTTGTTGACGGGAGGACGACCCCCCGGGCCCGGCGGTGGCGGGAGCTCGCGCTCCGCTTCATCAGGTCGATCATCGATCGTCATTAGTTCTTCCTCCGTGTCCGATCGGCTTCCGATGCGTGTTCCCTGCCGACCAGCGTCCCGACACGTATAGTCCTTGTGGCGCCTTGCATCTCGCTGAACATTCTCTTATTGGATGCGCACTCGTGCGTTCGTGATTCGTTTACCGCTGACGACACCCAGACGACACACCGGCCCGGGGCTGCGGAGGGCACTGCGTGCCAGGTTCCGCTGACCCCGGACCGGTGTGGGTTGATCCGGTACTACCGGCGAATATCAGCCGGCGGGCTTGATGATGTTGACCGGCTTGGCCCAGTTCGACAGGCCGACGGTGACCTCGCCCTGGTCCTTCTTCACCACGGCGCGAACAAGATTCGGGCCGTCGCCGGTGGAGGCCGCATCCGAGGGCTTGGTGGAATCGGAGGCAGGCGGGGCGGTGTCCTGGATCCACACGGTGATCGGCATGGTGCCCGCGTTCTGGCCGATGCGCGGCACGATCGGGTCGATCACGGCGGCGTCGATGGTGCCGGAAACCTTGACGGTGTTGATGCCGTCGATCACCTCACGGCCCTCGGTCTTCGCGTTCTGGATATTGGCGATCACATTCGCGATGCCCTTGTCCTTGTCCAGGATGACGCCCGGATCGTAGACCTTCTCGGCCGGACCCGCGGGCACGTAGCGGCCGCCGGTCTGGGTGTAGAGGACCTTGTCCACCACAAGGAATTTCGCCTCGGTGAAGGAGGCTTCGGGGGTGAGCTTGACCTTCGCCTCGCCCATCGCCGCGCCCGAGCCCTGTGTCTCGTTGGTGACGTCGGCGGACACGGTTTCCACCGGCAGGTCGGGCAGGTTCTTGACGTTGATCTTCAGGTGCACGTTGTGCAGGGTCTGCGTGGTCTTCGCCGACTCCTTCACGATCTGCGCGCCCTCGGGCAACTGGCCGGTGGGCGCCGGACCCGCCGTGGTGGCCGAATCGTCTTTCGTGCAGCCGGATACGAGGGCCGCGCAGACCGCCGCCGCCGCGACGACCGAAGTGATGCCGGAACGTCGCGCGAAGCGCCGACGCGAGGTGGGGTTCGGTGCCATGTCGATCAAGTTTCATCCCCTGGAGATGGTGGTATATCGGTATAGGGGCAGCCGAAGACCTTCATCTCGTGCTCCCCCCGACGGCGATATTACCCGAGGAATTCGAATTGCGAACCCTCTGCGCGCACTGACTATTTCAGCTCTCCGAGACCGTGCACTGAACCTCGTTACCCCAGGTCAGACGACCGCACGGCAGCGCCGCTGAGCCCCGATGCTGTGCCGTTGCCCTCGTTCCGGACAGGTTGGTTGCCCCGTCCCAGCGGTAGCGCGACGCGCAATGCTCGAATGTCGTCGACCAGATCGGCATAGCCTTCCTGGACTTGAGCGAATCGCAGGACGGCATGGTGCTGGTGCTCGGCGCTCTTGGTGTGGCGCAGTGTCCATTGAACCTGGGTGTAGTTGTCGGCTACGTGGCTGATCACCTCGCCGAGGGAATGGGTGTGGCGACGGCCCGAGGTGGGACGAGGAAGGTGACACGACGCCCACTCGTCGATCAAGCCGATGACCGTGTTGATCCGACCGCTGGTGACGGTGGCATCGAAGTCCGCCGGCCGGCGGGTGGTCGATACCGATGCGGTGAGCAGCGTCGCATGCAGATCAGCCAGTTCGCGCGCCCACTCGATCAACGGGGAACCGCCCTGCAGATTCCCGGCGACTGCCAGCAGTAGCTGGCGGGCTTCGAGCAATCCCTCCGCGGTCCGTGCCCGCACGTCCGCCACGCCGCGGTTGTCAGGCGTCGCGGTAGAGCGGCCCGCGTGCCTCACTCCGTTCATTACACACACCCGGCGCACTGGCGTCTGGCCATGTCCCGCTGGCCACGTCTAGGGGTCGTGGTGATCATTGTTCGATTACAATCCCAAACATTCTCTGCGACAATGACATTCGACCGGACATGTCCTCGGTGTCGCCATGCGCGGATGACATCTGCCGACTGGTCTGGACGCGCGCCCGCAGTGCTACGCGGTCGCGAGGCGGTATCGAGACGCCGAACGCGGAGCGTGCTGGTCGGCGCGAACTGTCCGCCGGATCACCTGGCACATTTCCCGCACATCGGATCGCGAGGACGCGAGGGTCGCGGCATGCACCAGCTGCCCCAGTCGGTCGCCGACTCGCCTGCTGTCGACCTGGCCGGTCATGTCCAGCGCAGCCGCCGCGAACGAGACCGCATCATCGATCTGTCCGAGCCTGAAGGCGCCGGTGGCGACAGTGATGTTGTCGAACAGAATGCTGCGGACCGGTCGCCCCGGTGTGGACGCGGCCAACGAGACTCGGGCGGCATCGACTGCTTCGACTGTATAGCGTTCAGCGGTCTGTCCGCGGGCCGTCAGGGCGTACTCGTTGTAGATCACCGATTGCATACCGGTGAACTCTCCAGGGGTGAAGAACACCCGGGTCCACGGCTCGACGGGGTCCGCGACCCTGCCGATCGCTTCCTCGGCGCGCGAGAGCGCGGTCCGCATCCGGCCGACATCGCCCATCATGGCGTGCGCCCATGCCTCATTGGCATACAAGCGGGCCGATTCCCCACCGCCGGCGGCGTCTTGGGCGGGCAACTGCCCGAGTTGGAACATCCGCAGGGCAACGCGTGGGTCGCGCTCGATCAAGCTGATCCGACCCAGGACGTAGAGCGTCGACGCCACCAGGCTGTCCACGCCCGCCCGCCGCGCGGAAACCAGGGCCAATGTCGCGAATTGGCGAGCGCGCTGTTGATCACCGATGTCGTGGTAGGCCCATCCGATCAGCCTGGACAGGTCGGCGGTAGCGACCAGCAGGGAGTGCGCGAGTGCCGTGTGTCCGCGGTACTGAGCCAGCAGCGCGGTGGTCGATTTCAGAAGGTCGACAGCCGTGCGCGCGACTGAGCCGCCCCCGTGTCGCTGGTCCTTTTCCCGCAGTTCCGCGATGGCGCTACGTACGACATCGAGGTCGAGCTGCGTTGTGTCGCTGACGCTCTCGGGACCGTCGAGAGACGGCAGCCAGGGCGTCAGGATGTCGGCCGAACCTACGACGGCGGTCGCGAGGGCCTCCAGCAGAGTCGCATTCGCGCCGCGATGCGTCCCGGCACCGGGAGATCCGGGAGACTGTGACCCCGCCGCATCAGCGATCCCGACAGCCGGGGCCGGGGGTACGGAGTCGATCTCGGGTATCGGTGCGCCGAGCACAGCCAGCAGGCTGCGGTAGGTCTTGCTCGGCCTGCGGACCTCGCCGAGTTCCCAGCGCGCGACATGGCGTTCCGAACACGCGACATTGATGCTGTCGCGACGAGCACGATCGTTGATCATCTCGGCGAAATCCCCACGGCTGAGCCCTAATCGAGCGCGGCGATAGGTCCGAAGTCGCTGTCCCCAGCTGTTCACGGCCCCAGCGTCGGGATAGCCGCGCAGGGCTTCGGAGTCGGTGACGTCCATGAGTGGGCCCCACTCTTGTTGCGCCGCAAGGTATGTCACAGTCCGGACTCACCCTCTGACTTGTTCGCCAAATAATCTTGGTTGATAATCTAACCTGATAATCAGGATTGCGAAACTGGTGGCATCCGCCGCCCAGCAGCCCGATACGGTGGGATCCATGGCACGAACCGCACGAAAAGTGCTGCTAGGTCGCGAGATCGACGCGCTCCTGCGGCGGTCTCGAACTACCCAGGCCGACGCGGGGAAGACGATCGGGGTCAGCCAGTCGCGGATCGCGGCGGTGATCGGCGGCACAGGCAACCTGAGCGCCCAGGCGCTCGACGAGCTGGTCCGAAAGCTCGGCGTCACCGACGAGGACTACATCGCGATCCTGCTCGATCTCCGCGAAGACAGCCACCGCCGCGGATTCTGGAACTCCGGTTATCGCCGCGCCTACATCGAGGAGCTACGACTACTCGTCGACCTCGAGGATGTGGCCGATCGCCTGCGCGAGACCGGTGCCGAGATAGTTCCCGGCCTGCTGCAGCACGAGAGCTATATCCGCGCGCTGCACGAACCCCTGCAACCCGACCCCGACGACCCGGGCGCGGTCACCGTCGACGACTACGTGCAGGCCCGCATCGCACGTCAGCGAATCCTGCTCAAGCGGGGAGCACCCGAGTTCCACGCCATCCTGTCGGAGTCCTGCCTGCGCCGGACCTACGGCGGGGACACGGTGATGCTCGCCCAGATCACCCATCTGCTCGAGCTGTCCCGCCGCCCCAACATCCAGATCCAGGTCATGCCCTTCACCCACCAAGCACCCGGCGCGGGCATGGAGGACCGCTACATCCTGGTTCGCGTGCCCTCCCCGGGGGCCGCGGGCGATCTCGAGATGGCCGTCATCGAAGCCCAGGGCGAGATCCGCTACATCGACGACAAACCCGCTGTCGGGATCCGCGACAAGATCTTCAACCGCCTGACGATGACCGCGTTGAGCCCCCACGACTCCCGTCAGTTCATGGAACACCTCGTCCGCGGACTCCGCAGCCGACCGACCATCCAGCGATAGACCGGCCCCACCTCAACCGCAGAGGAAACACGATGTCCGACAGTGACTTCGAGCCCCGCCCCATCGACACCAACAAGCCCAGCTCCGCACGCATCTATCACCACATGGTCACCGGCGAGGTGATCTTCGAATCGGACCTGCCGTTCATCCAGCGGCTCTACGCCGATATTCCCTTCTATCCGTTGTGGGCTCAGCACAATCGCCGGTTCCTCGGCCGCGCCGTTCGACACATGGCGGGCACCGGAATTCGCCAGTTCCTCGATATCGGGTCCGGCCTGCCGACCGGCGGCAACACCCACGAAGTCGCGCGCGAGCTCGCCCCCGACTCCCGCGTCGTGTACGTCGACAACGACGAAGAAGCGATCAACCGCGCCCGCGACCTGCTGCGTGAGCAAGGCGTCACCGACACCGCGACGATGGTCGACGCCGACCTGCGCGAGCCCGGGCGCATCCTCGCCCACCCCGACACCCAACGCCTGATCGACTTCAGCGAACCCGTTGGGCTGCTGTTGGTTTCGGTGCTTCCGTGGGTCACCGACGCCAGCGAGCCCGGCAAGATCGTCGCGCAACTGCGCGACGCGCTGGCTCCCGGTAGCCACATCGCGATGACCCATGTGTCCCTCGAAGACGCGGGCCCGGAGATCAAAGCGCAGGTGGCCGCCGGTGCTGCGGTCTTCACCGATGCCAGCACACCGGTCACCCTGCGCACCCGTGCGCAGTTCCAGACGTTCTTCGACGGGTGGACCATCGCCGACCCTGGCATCACCTACGCCACGGATTGGCGGCCCGACCAGCCGATCGACTACGACGACTATGCCCGCCCCTGCAATTTCGCCGCTATCGGCAGCCTGCCGTAGTGTGCGCCCGCGCTGTCGGCAACGTCGCCGACAGCGCTGTTCGAAAGGATCCACCATGTCGTTACCGACACCGCCCGCTCAATATTTTCGTAAAGCGGCCGCCAGTTCCCCACAACAGGCGTGCGTGATGGTCTACCGCGACAACCACCGCACCATCATCTGGGACGACAAACTCGCCGGCCCCGTCGACACCGCGACACAACCGGTCCCACTCGATGAATGCCTGACCCTCGACCACCACCAGTTCGAGGCCCTGCAAGCCGCGATCCGAGCAGGCCGGCCCATCCGGGGAGCTCTCGTCGTCGATCGAAGATTCGACGGCCTCTACGAATTCAGCGCCGCGCCGGAGTGCAGAGCATCAGCCGGGACCGCCCGCCTCTTCTTCGATCGCCTCGAATACACCGCGTTCGTCCACGCGGTGCGCCACCGCGAGTTCGAACGATCGACCTTCCTCTCCCCCGCCGCGTGACCGATCCTCGGATCCGTCGAGCTCTGCTCAGATCTGGAACGGCCTGCGGGCTCACCGCCGCGATGGTGTAACTCGTTGCGTACCAGCGCGAATGGACCTGGTGGTTTCGACCGTGATAGGAGAGTTGTCATGTCGTCGTCATCGTCCGTTCGCCGGGGAGCCGGCTCGCCTGTGCCTGATGTGATCTCGGCAGGGTGGTGTCAGCGGTTGTGACCGATGTTGACGCCGATTCGATCGACTCGACCGAGCAGGCTCGCCTCGCCACCGCGACGCGAACCAACCGTCAGTGGGAGTACCGCTTCGATCTGGACGGCTTGCGGGGGCTCGCGATCGCGTTGGTCGTGGTCTTTCATGTGTGGTTCGGTCGTGTTTCCGGCGGTGTAGACGTCTTCCTGGTGCTTTCGGGGTACTTCTTCACGGGCTTGCTGCTGCGTCGGGCAGCGGCGTCGGAACCGTTCTGGGCGTGGTGGGTCGTGCGCCGCACCCTGCGCCGACTCGTCCCGGCCATGACCGTCGTGCTGGCGGCGGTCGTCGTCGCGTCGGTGCTGTTGCTGCCGTATACGCAATGGTCGACAGGGGCGGCACAGATTCTGTCGTCGCTGTTCTACTACCAGAACTGGCAACTCGCCCTGACATGGTCGGACTACCTGGCCGCTGATCCTTCGGTCAGCCCGCTGCAACATCTGTGGTCGATGTCGGTGCAGGCCCAGTTCTACTCGGTTGCGCTGCTGGTGGTCGCCGCTGTCGCCTGGTTGTGTACTCGGCTCTCACGACCGGGTCGAGTTCGCCCCGCTGTCGGCGGGATCGTGGTCGCGGTGTCCGTGGCCTCGTTCTGCTACGCCGCCTATGGCACCGCGACGAATCAAGGATGGAACTACTACGACAGCTTCGCCCGCGGGTGGGAATTGTCGGTCGGCGCCGGGCTCGCCGTCGTCGCGCCTTCGCTGGTGCTGTGGCGGCAGGTGCGTGTCGCGCTCTCGGTGCTCGGCGCTCTCGGTGTCGTGCTGTGCGGGTGGCTCATCGTCGACGGCGCCAACCGTTTCCCCGGGCCCGCGGCCCTTCTCCCGGTCTGCGCGACGGCTGCTGTGATCCTGTCGGCGATACGGCTGCGGTATGCCGACTGGCCGTTGGCGAACCGGCTACTGGCTCACCCGGCCATGCGGTGGCTCGGCGATATCGCCTATCCCCTGTACCTGTGGCACTGGCCGATCCTGATCTTCTTCCTCACCGAACGCGGGAACACCCACGCCGGGATCGTTGGCGGCACCGGGGTAATCGGGCTGTCGGTTGTTCTGGCCTGGATGACACACCGCTGGATCGAACAGCCACTGCGGCAACGCACTACGCGCATCGACACTCCCGATGTCAGGCATTCACGATCGCGACATCTGGTCGCCTCCACGGTCGCGGTGTTGCTGGTGGCGACCATCACCGTCACCGCCGGTTGGCAGTTCACAGTGGCCCAGGTCCACCCACCGGTCGCCGCCTGGGAGCTCGACCCGGCGAAGTACCCGGGTGCGGAGGCGTTGGCCTCCGGCGCGGTGACTCCCGACGAGCCGATGCGACCCACCGTCTTCGACGCGCCCACCGAAGTCCCCCCGCCCACAGCGGACGGGTGTATCGCGGACTGGGCCACCCGCGACGTCGTCACCTGTACCTACGGTGACCCGGAGGCCGATCGGACGCTGGCACTCGTCGGGAGCTCCCACGCCGAACACTGGCTGCCCGCACTCCAGGTGCTCGCCACCGAACACTCGTTCCGCATCCAGGTGTACTTGAAGATGGGCTGCCCGCTCACGCTCGCCGAGGACGCCACATACAAAGGCGAGCCCATCCCCGATTGCCGGTACTGGTCAACCGAAGTGATCAACCGCCTCGACGCCGACCGCCCCGACTGGGTTTTCACCACCGGAACACGGCCCCGCGACGAAGGCGGCGACGAGACTCCCGCCGACTATCTCGCCGTCTGGACGGCGCTGTCTGATCGTGGTCTCAACGTGGTCGCCATCCGCGACACCCCGTGGCTGCGCCGAGGAACCGTCCGATACAAAGCCACCGATTGTTTGGCAGGCGGCGGGAACCGCAGGAGCTGCGGCATGCGCCGCGAAGACGCGCTCGACCCGATCAACCCAGGGCTGCAACCGGCTTCGGCGTTCCCTAGTGTCTTCCCGATCGACATGACGGACGCGGTCTGCGAGCCCACGCTGTGCGCGGTGGCGGAGGGCAACATCCTGATCTATCACGACGAGCACCACCTCACCGCCAGCTACTCCCGGTCCCTGGCCGGACCACTCGGGCGGGAGCTGCAGCCGATACTCGGGTGGTGGTGAGGCGGCCACTCGCTCAACTGAGTGCAGCTGCAGTACTAGGCCGACCCAGCGGGTGCCGCACCGAATTGTCGGTGCGGCACCAGTTTTCGTCAGTTCGATGGTGCGCCGGTGAGCGTGTTCAGCATCCATTGGGCGGCATCGGCTTCGGTGTCGAACTTCGCCCGCACGTCGAATCGTCCACGCTCGTAGGCACCGACCTCCCAGCCATCGTCGGAGCCGGGTCGCAGGAACCAGAAGTCGGTGGGGGGTGGACTGGTTTCGTGAACGTCGGCGATCTGGAACGACTCGGGAGGCAAGCCGGCGACGGTGAGGGCGTCGGCGAGTTCATGGCGATTCATGGTGGTCACTCCGCTCAGGAAGGTCGTTCTTCGACGAGGTAGCCGTTCTGCAGCAGCCAGGTGACACTCAGGGCCGGACCGGCTTCGGGGAGGTAGTTCGACTCCAGTTTGTACTGGGTGCCGCCACCGGGCTGTTCGAACCACGCCGCGATCGGGCCCGCGTCGACCTGGAACGGTTTGAGCACGCAATACAGGTGGTAGTTGCTCAGCGGTGTGCCGGTCGGGGTGTTCAGGTTCTGCGGCGGTAGGGCCCGGGCGGCAAACGAGTCATCTTGCGGTGCGAGGAATTTGCCGCCCGCGTAGCCGAAGCGGTCGACCCGTTTACCCGGTGGCAATGCCTGCGGGTGGCGCATGGTGTGTCCGGCACGCACGACGAATCCGTCCTCGGGTGGGTAGATCCACCACCCCTGCTCGGTACGGTATTTCGCGACGAACTGGTCAGCGTTCAAGGCCCCGAATCGCTGATATCCAGCCAGGAGCGGACCGACCGGTGGCTGCGTCGGTAGTGGGTCGGGACCGAGATACTGGCGGTCGTCGTCATAGAAAGTGGTGGTCGCCGGCGCGGTGTCGGGAGTGCCCGGACTGCACGGTCCAGCCGGCGCGGCCGCACCGATGGCCGGTGCTCCGGAGAGCAACGCGACCAGGGTGGAAACTACGGCGAAAATCGATCTCGAGCGCATGCGATGTGCCTCCTCGATGGATCGGAACCCGTTGGCGCTCATTACATCATCTCGCCGCGCTGGATTGAGGCTTCGCGATGGCGATTCGCCCAAATACGGCTGATCCGCGTTGAGGACCTGACGGGGACATCGCCTTCGGTCGTCGCGCGCTCGATCAGATCCGCACGGGAACCTTCGAAGAACTTGCCGCTGCCGGGTTGGACACTTCTCGGCGAGTTGAATCTTCGCTTACGCCGACCGAGCCACGCATTTGGCCCGAGGCCTTCCCTGCTCCGTAGCCAATGCATGTGACCGAGGATGGTTTCCAACGCTGCAAAGAGTGGGTAATTCAATGCTTAGATTCGCATATCTATATTGATACATGTACTGCCGGGTTGTTCAGACAACCCAATGAGCCAACTGCGACGGATACATTCCACTTGATGCCGAACCACAGCATCCGGCCACCGATATCTGAACAGACGGTTCCAACCTGACTGCCGCGCCACCGATATCCACCAAGCTCAGCGCACCGAAGAGAACAACGTGCGCACGGACCGTGCGCACGTCTTCTTCTGGGACCGAGCTCTGCATCGCGCCGGGAGCCGGCGTAGTCGGCAACACCACCCAAGCCGTACTCCGCACCACCGTCCTGCCAGCGGTCGCTGGCATTCCGCCCCTGGCACTGGCTGGCCGCGGTGCACGGTGTTGCCCTGGGCTCGGGTGCGCACACCGCCTCCCCCACCGCGCGACGCACTGCGACCGCGCATAGCCGACAGCGCGTTCTTCTGGCTGTCGTTCACCGCGCTACGCGCTTTAGCGATCACCGCAGGTGTGCCCGCCGCCGAAGCACGGGTCCGGCCGCTCATCGTGGAGGGCACGCATGACCCCAGAGTTCCATCGCCCCTGACGATTCTCTCGCTCACACACCAGCCCGGCACCGAAATAGAGCCTCGAACCTGGGCGCCAGCCGCATGTGAACCTCCTGCTATTCCTAGCGTCCATGTCCCACCTTCGGCCGTGCAGCCGTTCAGGTGAACAAGCTGACCCGAGGTCAGAGCTTCGCCACTGCAGTTCCGCCAGGTGATCTCGCAGCGGTTGAACCGGGCCGAGGTGTCCGACGCCGATTTAGTGGGCGGTCCCGCGTAGCAGTCCCACTGCACGGATTGTGAAGCTGTGTGGCTCGGTCCGCTGTTAGCGTGCGACAGATGAAACGTGTTACTGCATCGATCGTCGCCGGTGTCGCGGCCGCGCTCCTAGCTCCACTGCCCGCCGCGGGCGCCGACACCGGTTCGTCGTCGCTGTCCGGCGGCGGTTCGTCCTCGCTGTCGGGCAACCAGTCCGAGTTGCCGCCGTACGCGCAGTGGATCGGCGAGATCACCCCGGTCGTGGCCGAGGCGAAGACCTATCTCGCCGGTCGGCTGCCCGGCGCGACACGGCCCGCGATCGTCTTCGACATCGACAACACGACGCTGGAGACCACTTACAACACCGGCCTGATCATCCCGGCGATCCAGCCGGTGCTCGGCCTGGCGACCTGGGCGAAACAGAACGGCGCCGCGATCATCTTCGTCACCGGCAGGCCCGCCCTGGTCAACGCCTACTCGCAAGCGAACCTGACCTCGGTCGGCTACCCGGTTGACGCGCTGTACGGCAGCGCGCCGACCACGCTGTCGGCGGGCAATGCCGGCCTGGCCGAGTACAAGACCGCGAGCCGAGCCGACATCGAGAGCAAGGGCTACACGATCGTCGCCAATATCGGCAACAGCCCGACGGACCTGTCCGGTGGGCATGCCGAGCGCACCTTCAAGTTCCCGGACTACAACGGCGCACTGAACTGATCCGCGTGGTGCGGCCTTCCGGCGCCGGGTAGATCAGTGTCCGCGCGGCGCCGGGGAGCCGTCATAGCGCCCGCCGACCGGAGTCGAGCCACTGGGTGTGGCCGACGTGACGGTCATCGCCAGCCCGATGAAGAGTGCCGCGTCCTTGGCGAATCGGCGGTCAGCCAGCCTGCGCCGACTCGTTGAGCACTGCCCAACATCTTTGGAATCCACCCACGAGGCAGATGCACGCCCGGCTGACACTGTGTATACGCGGGGCCCGCTGGCGGTGGGTCCGCTACCGAGCCCGCTGGAGTCGCTGCCGTCGTGACCGCAACGCCTGCTCGCCCGCTACCTCGAAGTTCGGGTCGTCAGTTGATGTCGATGACGATCTTGCCGCTGTTGTGTCCGGCGTCGAGGAGTCGATGGGCCTCAGCGATCTGGTCGAGGCGAAGAACTTTCCCGATCCGCGGACGTGCCGGCCCGCGTTCGAAAACCGGGGCCATTTCGGTGAACCGTGCGCGCTCCCGGGTGAGGAAGATGCCATAGAGCTTCTGGTTGCGCTGATACAGGGAGTCGAGTGACCCGTCCGGAGCGAGGATCGTAGCTACCTTGCCGCCGTCTCGGTGGCGGACAGGCTGCGCGCCACGCTCTCCGCGCCGACGGTTTCGGCGCCACGACCGCGGCGGACGCGACATGGTATCCGGCGTACGCGCCTCCACCCTCGGTGAGTTCCGAGGTGGAATACACCTCATCACCCACCGCGAAATCGCTGACGCCTGCGCCGATTTCGGCGACATCACTGCCCAGAACTGCAGGCAACGACAGCCGCGGATTCACCGCACCTTCGTGCACGAGCGCATCCACCGGATTCGCACTCGACGCATGCACCCGCGGAAGGCAGTGGCCCCAGAAAGCCCGTTCAGATGCCGTGGTCAATATGACCCAAGAGGTGGTCGATGTCGTTCTTCACGGCTGCGAATAGCCGGTTCCGGTGCGGTCGGCGAGCAGTTGCAGTACTCGAAGGAAGGTGCGGCGATCGGCGGCGGGAACCTCGGCCAGCAGCCGCTGCTCCTGCTCCTGGATGTCGCGTTGGGTGTGGTCGCGCAGGCTCGCGCCGTCGGGAGTGAGCCTGATCAGGTTGACGCGCCGATCGGCCGGATCGGGCTCACGCAGGATCAGGCCGCGCTGCTGGAGGTCGTCGAGGACGGGAATGATCCGGGTCTTGTCCGCCCGGATCGCCTTGGCGAGCGCGGCCTGGGTGTGGACGGGGCGTTCGTCGAGGCCGAGGAGCACCACGTAGGCCCACATCGTGAGCCCGTGCCGGTCGAGGATTGGCCGCTCCGCTTCGGTCAGCGCACGGCCGAGTGGTACGAGCATGGCCGCGAGATCCGGGCGGGTCGCTTTCGGCATGGTCGAAATCTACCGCCGGGGCGGATCGATCGATAACCCTTGGCAGATCATAAGCCTGGGCGTACGGTCAGCGCATGCGTACTATTTCGGACGAAGATCGACTGCTGCTCGCCCGGCACGAGCGTGCCGTGCGGCTGAGTATCGACGCGGTAGAGGCGGCGTCCGGCGCGTCCTTGTCGATCGAAACACCCTGTGCCGGATGGGATCTGCGTGCGCTGCTGGAACATATGGGCACCCAGAATCGCGGTTTCGCCGCAGCCGCTCGCGGTGTGAACGATCCGGCGGTCTGGCTGGTGCACCACGCCGTCGATCCGATCGGTGACTATGTCCGGTCAGCTCACGACGTCGTCGCAGCCTTCGCCACATGCGAGGCCCGTACCGTGTTTCTCCCCGAGATCCCACCGGGTCACTTCCCCACCGCGACCGCGCTCGGCTTCCATCTCATCGACAGCGTCGTCCACGCCTGGGATGTCGCCCGATCGGTCGGCCACGACATCGATGTGGACTCCGACCTGGCTCCAACGGCCCTGCGGATCGCCGAAGCGGTTCCCACCGGCATGGCTCGCCTCCACCCCCGCACTGCTTTCGGCCCCGCACTCGAGGTCGCGGACACGACGGCAACCCTGGCCCGCATCGTGGGAATTCTCGGCCGCTCACCCGAGTGGCGGTCGGGCCGCGCGTAGACAGCGCCAGCGGCGTCGACGGTGAGTCCGAGCGCGCTCAGCACCCGGTCATCGACGTCGCGACCCCGGCGATGTCCGGGTGGGTGAACCGGTAGCGATCGAGATCGTGTTGCTCGGCGACCGCGGCGAGCAACAGGGCAGTGATGCGGTTCACTGGGCATCGCGGCCCCCGTGCCGCGGGTCGGAACGAATTGCCGGAATCGACGGTGCGTCAGGAGTTCGGCTAGGTCGGTGACTTACTTGCACGTGCGTTCTCCAGGTACTGCATCACCCAGCCTGCGCTGGCGCCGTGAACAACCACCGACAGAACGATGGTGAACGCTGCGATCGCCCATAGCGCACCAGCTTCCGAGCGGAGGTCCGCCTGGGTCAGGCCGTACGCGAGGTAGTAGATCGAACCGATTCCACGGACGCCGAACAAGGCCGTGATGACGCGCTCCTTGGGCCTCATCCCGGCACATCGCTGCAGTGCAAGCCACCCTGCGACAGGCCGAACAACGAAGACCAGGAGCATTCCGACCGCGACTCCCTGCCAAGAAAGAGCGGCAAGCAGGCCCGTGGTGAGGGCCGCTCCGAGAAGCAGTAATACGACCAGGGTGAGAACGTGTTCCAACTGTTCGACCAGACTGTGCATCTGTTCGTGGTATTCGCTGCCGCGCTCGATACGTCGCATAGCGATCGCGCACGCGAACACCGCGAGAAATCCGTAGCCGCCGACGAGTTCGGTGAGCCCGTAGACGGCGAACACCGCGGCCAAGGCGACGATCGGTTCCCCGCGGTCGGCGAGGCGTGCGTCTTTGATGGGGAATCGGAACAAACCACGACCGAGCAAACTTCCGACGATCCCGCCGACGAGGGCACCGACCGCGATCTTGCCGATGAGTTCCCAGGTGAACCAGCCGACGAACCAGGTCTGGACCGAGCCTTTGGTCGCGAGAAATATCGCCAGATAGACGAACGGGAAGGCCAGGGCGTCATTGAGGCCCGCTTCCGAAGTGAGCGCGAAACGGACTTCGTCGTCCTCCTCGGCTGAGCCGGCACCGCCGGGCGTCGGGCCCTCGACCTGCACATCCGAGGCAAGCACCGGGTCTGTGGGTGCCAGCGCAGCTGCCAGCAGAGCTGCCGCGGCAGGAGTCAGCGCTGCCGCCCACCATCCGAACACCGCTACCGCTGCGATGCACAGCGGCATGGTGATCAGCAGCAGGCGCCAGGTCGAGCCCCAGGTGCGCCACTGTAAGGGCCGGTCGATCGCGAGCCCGACACCCATCAGGGCCACGATCACACACAGCTCTGCGAGATGCTCGATCACGGTGGGATGAGACAAGGGTGATACCGCTTGCAGGCCGCTGGGTCCGATCACGAGTCCACCGATGGCTCCGACTCCCAACATGAGCATCGGCGCGGTGATCGCCCGATCTTTGAAGAGGCGAGGAAGCGTCGCGGCCAATAGCAATGCGATTCCGGCTGCAAGGTATAGGCGTTCGATATTGAAAGTGGTCATCGTTGTTGCTGCATCATCGCGCAAGTCACCTATCATTCGGAACAACCCGGATACCGACTGGCTCGTCCCGGCCCAGGCTACGAATGACTCAACGAATTGTTGAGCCCACTCGATGCCTAATATCCTTCACTTATTTTCACGCGACTTCCCCTCTCCGGCAACATTAAACAGCCACCGATGATCGACGGCGCAAACTTTGGGCTATTCATAGTGTGTTCGGCCCTGTTGCGGTGTTCGCGCGGCCAGCCGTAGGCGATCAGCTGGCGGAACGAGATCGCCGATGCTACGTAGTCGAACTTCGCGGTACTGGCTCAAGGCCAGGCGGACCGCTGACCGGCCGTCGGCGCGCCACGGCTGTGGGCGGCACCGACGGCGTAGCTGTCAGGAGACTTCTCAGTTCAGCCCACTCACTTCTCGGGCGATCGTCGAGACACGGGTCTGCGCGGCCGAAACGACACCCTGCCGCGCCTTGTGCGCCTCCTCGTAGGCGAGGATCGTCCGGACCGCGGCGGGATCGGTGAGTTCCTTGATCGCTGCCACCGCCTGGGTGACATTCAAGTCGTCGTAGCCACTGATGGGCAGCTCGCTGGGATCGAGAAGGCCGGTGGTCGTGCGCAGTGAATGCGTTGCCTCGGCGGTGGAGTCCGCGCCTTCACGCCGCGAGACCTGCTCGGTGGTTTCGAGAACAGCATCGCGCGAGGCCGCGAGGGTTTTCACGGCGACATCGCCCGCGTGCGCACCCCTGGCGAGCAACTCGCTCAGTGCCGGCGGGGCAGCACGGAATGTGTCCAACGCGCGGTCGATGCTGCGAGTAGACCACGTAACAGGGATATTGATCAGCTTCACCGCAGTCCCCGTAACCGCCTGAATCGGTGTTCGACGCAAAGCCGCGGGCCCGCCGAGCGCGTCCTCGGCGAGTACGGTCGTCAACCATTCGACGGTGGCCGTATGGGCGGTGATCAACCGCTGCGCCACTGCGACTACATCGGCGTTCTGAACGGTGGTCGCGAGTGCTTTGACGTAGCGGGCACGGTCGAGCAGCTGATGTTCGAGGACGAGGTCTGCGAGCAGGGCTTCGTCGAAGGGTTGGGCTTGTTCGCCGATCGCCTTGACCGCTGCGGCAGCCCGTCCGATGAACGGGCCGATCCGCTCCGGCGCACCACCCAGTTCACGGATCGCGGCCTCGATGGCTTCTGCGCGGGCGCGGGCGTTGTCGGCGTTCTCAGCCAGTTCGCGGCGTACTGCCTCAGTGCGAGCCTGTGCGATTCGAGTCTCGGCGATTCGGATTTCGGTATCCGTCAGATCGCGGATGACGCGCAGTTGCGCGAGCAAGGTCGTAGCGGTGTTGCGTGTGCTCATACAGTCTTTCCTTCGATGTCGACGTCAGGTAGGCGCAACGCTGCACCACTATGTCGACTACCCCGCACTTATGATTCAAACATTGCGCCGCAACAGTTGTCGATCGTGCCCCGGGTGAGATATTGCAGAATTCGGCGTGAGCCCAGTGGGTAGCGCGGCACCCAGATCAGTGGTTGTTCAGCTGAACGCTGATCAGCAGCAGGCCCTGTCGGCCGTGTGTTCCAGTGACGCGGTCGGGGCCGCGATTCCCGCTTCCGGCGCATCGTGAACACCGAGTGCGCCCGCGACGACAGATTCGCCGCGCAGCAACCCCGAATCGACCGAGGCACTGCGGCTCACGGAGTGCATGGAACTCCCCGAGGACCGTCTGCTCATCACCTTCTGCACCGGCGGCCTTCGCTCCGCGGGAGCGGCGAACCTCCTGGTCGAGAACGACTTCGAAGCGGTCAATATGAGCCGAGGCCTGATCGACTGGCGCTCCGCCGGTGGGCCGCTCACCCCGTGAGACGGGCGCCCCGACCAGGCCGAAGCCGGAGCTCGGGCGTTCAGAAGTGTCGGTTCAGGACCATGGCTCGGTTTCCGTAGCGCTCAAACCCTGCGACGGCCCTTCAAGGGAAGGTGACGCTCGGTCGCTGGTCGGATCCGGTCAGTGACCGAACGTGCCCTCAGTCCCCTGCAGGGCAGCCCCTGCAATTCGCTCTGGCACAACTGATCTGGTGACGCAGCGTGGTCGGCACGGAAACATCTGACTCGGTCAGCAGCGTGCCGACCGGAAGCACTATCGCGCACCGTGATCGACTGCGGCACAGCCGATCTGGCCCACTCAGAGGACGGTACCGCCACTGGCGTCGGGGGTTTGGCCGATAATCCACCGGGCGTCGTCGCTGACGAGGTAGGAGAGGATGTCGGCAATATCGGCGGGGTGGCCGACGCGCCCGAGGGCGACGTTGGACGAGGCTTCGCGCTGACCGTCGGGGTTGTCGATGAGCCAGGCGTTCATATCGGCGAGTACATAGCCGGGGGCGACAGCGTTGACGGTGATGCCGCGCGGGCCACGCCTGAGTGCGCTCAGCACTCGCTGTCGAGGGTCAGCACGACCAGCGGCACGGGCCGGTCGATCTTGGACTGGAAGTCAGCCATCAGTGGGTTGTTGGCCATCACCCAGGCTGCGAACTCGGAGTAATCCGCGCCTTCGAGCACCGTTCCGGTCGCCTGGTAGGTCTTGTCCCGGAGTTCGATGGTGACCTGCGGATTCGCCTTGATATTGTGCCACCAAGCCGGGTATTTGTCCTCGATGAACGAGCTCACGTACATAGTGTCATCCCGGTATAGCGGGCCCAGCGGAGTCGTGTGGCGCTTGCCGCTCTTGGCTCCGGTGGTGGTGAGCAGGACGAGGTCCCCGCCCGCGTAAGCGCCGCCCACTTTGCCCGAGTTCTCCCGAAACTCGGTGATCACATCGGCGTTCCAGTCGGCGATGCTGCCCTCTTCGTCCCACGCCTGGTTCCACGGCGCGTCCGGATCGTCGTAGGCGGTAATGTCGGGCTTATTCAGCTGTCCCGCAGTCGATTCGGTTTCGTTCATGATTCGAGTATGCCGCTGATATAGGACAGTTGGCGTCCTAGTTCGACGAAGGCGCGCCATGAATCGCCGCACCCGGCCTCGCGAACTCGAGGCGCAATCGCCGACTGCCCGAACACACCGCTGAGTTGGTCTCGATCCGGCGAGCCGGCAGACACACTCAAACCTCAGGGTGCCCTCGTTGATCACCCTGAGGGTCTTGATCCGCGTACCTCTAGTACCAATGTTTCCGGCCGCCGACCGCGCGCCCAGTTGTACCGAGCAGGAAGAGGATCGCTCCGATGACGATAAGGACGATTCCGATCGTCCAGAGGATCGAGATCCCGGTCAGGAATCCGATTAGCAACAATATCAACCCGAGCACGATCATGGTCGTACCTCATTTCACAGAACCTGAGCGAGAACGCTGTCAGGTAACTCCATTAAACACGCATACTCCGACACTCGGAAGACGACGCCCTGTGACCGACGCGGCGCCGCACGGTGGTCGGCGAACTGCTTCGAGCTCCTGTTGGGCGGAGAATCATCTCGGGCCGCCGCGCGGATGGCCAAGATCGGAGCTGGGAGTTCGACTATGAAACGAGAACTGTTCAGCGCCCGACTCGCGCGCCGAACACGCCTGCGTGGTCTTGGTGCAGCTTTCATCTGCGCCGGCGAGCGACAATACGGGTATGCCAGCTCAAGAACTGAGTGTCGAAGCTGCATGGTTGACCCAGCCCCAACCGTTCAGCGCGTCGAGCGGCTACTCGAATGGCGGCGACGCGCTGTTCCGCAAGATCGGCACGTACCTCGCCCCGGACGACACCCCGCAGGTCAAGCAGGATGTTCCGCCGCAGGGCGGGTCGTAGATGGCCGACTGGGACGGCGCGGGCTACGCCCACATCAGTGGACTCCAGCGTGCGATGGCGACGGACGCTGTGGAGTCCGTCTCGCTCGCGGGTGCCGAGCACGTCCTCGATGTGGGTTGTGGCGACGGCTATGTGACTCGCCTGATCGCGGCGCGGGTGCCCGCTGGTTCCGTGCTCGGCATCGACCCGTCGCCGCGGATGATCGAGGCCGCCCGCACGGCCGACGACCAGCTCACGAACATCGACTTCGGAGTCGGCGATGTCACGACCATGACCTTCCCCCGCGACTTCGACCTCGTTGTCTCGTTCAACGCACTGCACTGGGTGCTCGACCAGGAGACTGCCTACCGGCACATCGCCAGGGCACTCGAACCCAGCGGACGGGTGCTCGTGCAGTATGTCTGCGGCGGGCCTCGCCCGAGCATCGAGAACGTAGCGATGGCGGTTACCGGCGATGCGCGCTGGTCGACAGCGTTCGCCGGATTCGCGCGCCCCTTCGTACATATCGACCCCGGCACGTTGCCCTCGATCGCGGCGAGTGCCGACCTCGAGGTCACCGCGCACTCCGTAACCGACCGGGAATGGGACTTCGGCTCACGCGAGGCCTTCGCCCGGTGGTGCACGGTCGGGTTCGCGGACTGGACAGCCCGCATTCCCGCCGCTGACATCCCCGCCTTCATCGACGAGGTCGTCGACCGCTACGAAGCCGTCGTCGGCCGACCGGGACTATTCCGATTCCTGCAGTTACGGGCCGAACTGTCGCGGCGGACCGCCTCCCTGGAACACAGGTAGAGGATTACTCGATCCCTGCGCCCGCTCAGCGCGAGATGATCTTTCTACGAGGCAAAAGCGAGAGCTGGGTCAGTAGCAAAAGCGCCACTTGAATGGTCTGCCCGTTACCGACGGTGGTGAATGCCTAGAAATCCAGATGTATGCCGCTCAGCGGCGTCTGGCTCGGTGCCCTTCGTCGGCACGACCCGCGTGACGAGTTCTGCGCCGGAGGTTCACCGATTCCGAGGTTGATCGAAGGAGCAGAAGTGATGTCGATGGTCAGTTTTCCGGTCGAAAGCGGCGGCGAGGTGCTGGTGCATGTCGACTCCCTACCCCGGTACGGCGACGTGGTGACCCGCGGTGGGCGGGACCAGATGGCAGAGGCCGTGGAGAAGGCCGAGCGTTCGCTCGGTTCCGCGCTCTCGGTGATCAGGGTCATGGCAGAGGGAGTTCTGGGTCAACTCGGTGAGCTGGCCGCGCCGCCAGCCGAGGTACGGGTCCAGTTCGGTCTGGAATTCAATGCGAAAGCGGGTGCCATCGTGGCCGAGACGGGCGCGGCCGCCCAGCTCAGCGTGGACCTCACGTGGCATCCGATTGCCCGACGTACGAACAACGTTGTCGGCGTTCGGCCGGCGAGCGAAAACCTGCCCGTCGAACGACGTGAGCCGCAGCTTGATGCGAGGGTGTGATCAGCGAAATGGCATGCACGATTCAAATCAAGATCGAAGCGAACTCCGGCGGCGATCAGTACACGACGCGCGTGTTGCACTCACCTGTCGGGGCCGAACCCTCTGCGACCATGCAGCTGGATGCCCACCAGCTACTCGAGAAGCAACCCTATTTGGAGGCGGTGGTACTGGCGTCATCGGTAACCGGACGTCGGGTCGCTGACCCGGGCGAGCAGGCCCTACAGGACGTCGGCGGACACTTGTTCCGGGCACTGTTCACCGGCGCTGTCCTCGAGACGTATCGGGCAAGCGTCGCCGCCGCCCAGGATCACAACGAGCAACTGCGGGTGGAACTGCGCCTCGGCGCTCCCGAGCTGGCTGCCTTGCCGTGGGAAGCGTTATGGGACCAGGACACCAAGAACTACGTCTGTCTGACCGCGCCCCTGGTTCGTCATGTACCGGCGCCCTACACCTGTGAACCACTCAAAGTGACACCGCCACTGCGAATCTTGGGGCTGGTGGCCACCCCACGGGGAATGTCGTCGCTAGCCGTTTCCACTGAACAACAACGGCTGGAGAAGGCACTGGAACCGTTGACCACGCGCGGCCTGCTGCACTTCGAGTGGCTACAGCAAGCAGGTTGGGCGGGCGTACAGGAAAAACTATTGTCCGATGAATGGCACGTCCTGCACTTCATCGGCCACGGCCATTACGACGTCACCAACGATGAAGGGTCTATCGCCTGGGTCGATGCCGATGGCGGCGCAGTTCCGATCCCCGCCACTCGCTTGGCCTGTCTGCTCAGCGAAGCAAGACCGACGCCCCGACTGGTTGTCCTCAATTCCTGCTCATCCGGTGCGGAGAGCACCAGGGATCTGTTCTCCGGCACCGCAGCAGTGCTGGCGCGAAGCGGAGTCAGTGCTGTCGCTGCCATGCAGTTCAGAATCAGCGACACGGCCGCGACCTCCTTTGCTGCCGGGTTCTATACGGCGATCGCGCGAAACCGCACTGTCGAGAACGCTGTTCGCAGCGGCCGAATCTCGATCATGGGCGCACAGGGGACCCTCGAATGGGTCACCCCCGTCCTCTACCTGCGAGGAGGAAACAGCCGACCGTTCATCCTGGAATCACAGCCGGAGAAACCGGTCAATGAGCAGCTCTACGCTGCGGCCCGCACCGCACTGGATGACCACGACTACGACACCGTCATACATAAACTCGACCAATTGCTGGTATCGGACCCCCACTACCGCGATGCCGCCGCACTGCGCCGCACCGCCGCCGAAGAACTCGATCTCGCTCACAAATACCAGCAGGCCATCGGCGCACAAGAAGGCCGGGACTGGAGCGCCGCCGCCGATCTCTACGGTGAGATCCTCGCGACAAAACCGGATTATCGTGATGCCGCCGCCCGTCGCCGCGAATGTCTCGAACACAAGTCACCGTCGACCAACATCCGCTGGAAGCGGGTCTTGATGATCGGAACTGGCGCGGCCGTCGCCGCTCTCGCAATAGCCGCCGCGATCTCTTTCTCGACGCGGCCCCCTCCTATCGACTGGAGCGACGGGGAATGCGCGCGACTGTCCCGCTTCACCGACAAGATAGAAAAGGTCCCCTGCGACAGTACCGAGGCGGACGCGAAGATCAAAGCAATCGTCAGCGGACCGGAGAAATGCAACCCGGACGACGGAACTTCGTCAGTGACCGGCTGGGTCCTGTGCTGGGACATCAATTGGAGACGCAACACCTGCTGGGATATGGCCAAACATCCTGTCAAGCAGATACCGTGCACCACAAAACCCGAAGATCTCCTTTTCAAGGCCGTCTCGATCAACCCAGACACCGTAGACGGAACCAAATGCGGGCCCCGCGAAGAACCCTCCATCAACGAAGTCGAGAAGTTCGTGGTCTGCCTCGAACCGCTCCAAGCACTGAATCGCTGAGATTCTCGCGCGGCCTGGCAGACGGTCACACTCATTGGGGTAGGCCATGGCCAGCGCTATCCAGGAACTGGCCGACCGAGGCTCGTCGGCGTGCAATCCGGGGCAACCACCGTTGTCTGGATCCGGCCGTACCGTGTTCGGCCGGATTCCACCCGTTGCGGCGCTAGGCCGCGTGGGTGAGTCTCGCGGCCGCCGCGCCGACGGTCGGTCCGGCGCTGACCAGCGTCGACATGAACCGATCCTGTTCTCGCGCACCACGAGTCGCCGCACGGTCGAGCCCGCCGGGCAACAGCCGAGTGACCGAGCGCGCAACGTTGACGGGGATGCGGATCGCCGGGTACCACGGAACGATCGCCGTCGGCAGCCCGAGCGCACGCATCGTGTGGCGGCCGAGGAAGGTCCCCGTCACTGACAGATGCTGGGCATAGGCGAGACGGCGCCGGATCGTGGGCAGCCGGTCATAGTTCCACGACAACGGGTCTCGTGACATCGGCACCGCGAGTTGACGGGTCGACTCGTCGGGGTCGGCCAAGGCAGACAGCGTGTGCACCAGGACGCGCACACCGTCGCGGAAGGAGTGCGGCAGCCACTGTTCCTCGACGCCGAGCAGCCAGCCGACGTAGCGGACCAGGTGCGCGACAGCGTCGGTTTCGGCGGGGGTGAGCAACAGGCCCAGGCCCATCCCACCGATCGCCGGTGCGATGAAGGCGCCGACGAGCGTGGCCGCCATATCCGTCTGATTGATGGGCAGGCCCCAGTCCTCGGTCCGCCAATCCGGCATGGCAGCCACGTGCCTGCGGACGAAGGCATGGATGAGTCGCACCCGGATCGTGGACTGATATCCCAGACCCAGCGGGGACAATCCGTCCTCGGACAGGACGTCCATCGCCCACTGCATCGTCTCGGCCCACCGCTGGTTGGAGCCCTTTTCCAGTGCTCCCGTGCGCAACAGGGTCTTGTTGAAGCCGGAGAATTGGTAGCCGCCGAGCATGGCGACGTCGCGAGCGATGTACATGCCGTCGGATCCGCCGGTGAGCAGGACCTTGGCCCCGCGTACGAGTTTGTCGTGATCGACCCACGCCGGAACGGTCTCGACCGCGGTGAAGAACTCGCGCAGCTCATCCGGCGCTTGCGGCACCGCAGCGATGCCGTCGGTGAGCGCTCGATCGAACAGCGGGCGCATCTGCTTAGAGCCTGTGGCGACCATCCAGTCCACCAGCCGATCCATCGCGGCGTCACCGACGAGCAGGCCCTCGCCGAGGTGCTGCCATTGCTTCGAGTCGGGGCTGTGCACCCCCAGCATCGCCGCGAAGCCGCCGACGACGGCGGGGACGTGGTGGGGACGATCCGGGTGGCGGGCGGGAACGGTGGTCATCGACACTCCTCGTTGAGCGACAATATTTTGGATAACGGTTGATATCCAAAATATGTCGGCTGCTAAAGTCCTGTCAATGGCGCGTGCAGAGGTGGTCCGGTCCTACCGGGGAATCAGCGCGGCGAATCGACGAGACGAACGCCGCGACAAACTCCTCGCCGCGGGTCGCCAGATCTGGGGCGAGGCAGGCCCGAGCGAAGTCACCGTGCGCCGCGTGTGCGCCGCGTCGGGGTTGACGCCGCGCTACTTCTACGAAGATTTCGCCACCCGCGACGCACTGGTCCTCGCCGTCGCCGAGCAGGTGCACGAGGAGCTGTTCACCACCCTCGTCGAGGCGAGCCAGGCCGAGCCGGGCACCCTCGAACGCAAACTCCGGCGGGCACTGACGACCTACCTCGACACGATCGCCGACGACCCCAGCATCCACCGCATCCTCACCAGCGATACCCACAGCGTCGCCGGGCTCGAAGAGTTGCGCTCCCGTGCCGTCGGCATCGTGACCGACCTCGTGATGCAGTACAGCGCGGAGTTCCTCGATACCCCCGCGAATCCGGAGATCCGGCGCCAGGAAGCACTTTTCGTCGTCGGCGGGATCAACCAGCTCGTGGCGACCTGGCTGGGCGACCCCGGTCGGCCGACCACCGAAGTCGCTGCCCTGTGCACCGAACTCGCGCTCGCCGTGGTGAACCGAGCGCCCTGACAGTCGGTGCGGTCGAACAGCTCGTTCACCATGACGCCCGAGTCGGGACCGAGCGGCCGAATTAGTAATAGCAGAACAGTATTCGTTCACGGTCCATGTCACCGCACGGAATTCGGGGTGTTTCGGGTCGTCGGTGACGGTGATCGTCGCGCGCGCCAGGTCGATCTTCATGCCATCGGCCACGAACTGCTGACTATTGGCGGTGAAAGTGAAGAAGGCTCCTTCGAAGGGGTCCGGCCGTAGCGTCGGCGCTGCCGCCCGCATGATCCGGGTGCCGGTCTGGTCCTCGCACACGACGAATCGCTGGTCGCCGCCTACTCGTCTGCCCTGAAAGGGGGTCACCGGGCGCCCGGTGGTCTGACTGACCAGCAGCACCAGCCGTTCGGTGCCCCGACATCGGGCGAACGAATCGCGGTAGCCGTAGGTGTCGGTGCCGTCGGGCAACGTGCCATCGGTCTGCAGCGGTCGGGCAGTCGGGCTGGTGCGCGATCCTGACGGGCTCGGCGAGGTCGCGGCGGCGTTCTCGCCGGCACACGCCACCATCGAACAGATCAACGCGACCCCCGCCAGCACCGGAAAGCCTTTCCGTGCTGAAATCATCTACGGAGACTCACAATTCAGACAGAACTCCATTCCCGCCGCGCTGCCCGCGAGGTAGCGAACACATGGATTTCCAGATCGACGCCCGGCCCGAGTAACCGGGGTTACCGTGGAGTGAGCGTCTAGGAGAGGACCGTCGCCATGTACCCGCCCGGCCCCCGACTTCCCGCGATCGCGCAGACGATCCGGTATGTGCAAGCGCGGGAGCGGTTCATGACCGCCACCGCTCGCCGGTACGGCGACACCTTCACCCTGCGCATGGTGCCGCCGTACGCCCGGCATATGGTCGTGTTCACCCGCCCCGAACACGTCCGCGAGATCTTCGCCGCCTCCCCCACCGACCTGCACGCCGGCGAGAGCAACGGCATTCTGCGTCCGCTGCTCGGCGATCATTCGGTGCTCATCACCGACGAAGCCGAGCACGCTCGCGCCCGCCGCCTGCTGATGCCCGCCTTCACCGGGCCCGCCCTGACCGGTTATCGCAAGATGATCGAGCAGATCGCCGCCACCCACGTGGAGACCTGGCAGACAGGGTCGACCGTCCGCAGCTTGGACGCGATGACCGGGATCACCCTCGATGTCATCGGCGAGGTGGTGCTCGGTGTCACCGATCCGCGCCGTCGCGACCTACTCGGTCCACCCATGCGCCGCATCACCGACATCGCCCCGCTCACCCTGCTCGGTTCCCGCTACCCAGCCCTACAAACCCGCGGACCCTGGAAGCGGTTTCATCACGACCGGGCCAGTCTGGACGCCTACCTCTACGCCGAGATCGAGCAGCGACGCACGTGTAGTGACGCCCCGGGCGCTGATGTGCTGTCGCGACTGATGGCAGCGGGCAGCGGCAACGACACCCCGCTCACCCCAGACGAACTCCGCGATCAGTTGGTCACCCTGCTCGCCGCCGGGCACGAGACGACCTCGGCGGCACTGTCCTGGGCGCTACGCGAACTGGCCGCCAACCCCGCCCAGCAGGACCTCGCCCGCCGAGCCGCGCTCGACGGCGACACCGTTTACCTCGAAGCGGTGATGAAGGAAGCACTGCGCTACCACTGGGTCATCGGAGGTGTCGTGCGAAAGCTCACCCGCGACATAATGATCGGCGGCTACGACCTGCCCGCTGAAACGGTCGTCGCGACCTCGATCCTGCTCGCACACAAGCGGCCCGAAGCCTTCCCGGACGCGGTATTCCGGCCCGGCCGCTTCCTCGACGGCAGCGTGGCGCCCAATACCTGGCTGCCGTTCGGCGGTGGGGTGCGCCGGTGCATCGGAGCGGGTTTCGCGCTGATGGAGGGTGCGGCGGTGCTTCAAGAGATCCTGCGCCGCCACGCCTTGTCCCTGCCCGCGACCGCGACGACGCGGGGCCGGGTCCGCAACATCACGCATGTGCCATCCGACGGGGCACCGATTCTGGTCAACTGAACAGCGCACCACCGATGCGGCCGATCATCCTACGAACTCCTGCAAGGCCTTTGCCATAGCTTGCGGCTGGTCTTCCGGGATAAGAGTCCACGAATTATCGATGATCAGCTTGGCCGCATCAGGGAACAGCTCAACCAATCGATCTGCATGCTCGAGCGGCATCATCCGATCTTCGCGTGCCCACACCACGAGTACCGGACGCGTGAATGTCCGTAGTTGATCGGATAATTCGAGCAGCCGGCGTCTAGAGGGCGCCCCGGTGGCGAATTTGACCAGATCGCGGCGGATCGCGGCGTTCTCGATGGCGGGGCGAAACCATTCGTCGTACAGCGAGTCCGGTAGCCCCGTCTTACTCAGCGCACCGTACGCGCGGCGACTGTGCCGAAAGAACTTCGTCCCGAACATTCTGCTCAGCAGCCATCCCCCACCCGGCAGGCGGCACAGCAGGGACGCGGGGCGCGCCGGCTTGGGCGGGTAGTTGTCGAACGCGGTGCACGAGGCGAGCACCAGCCTTCCCACCCGCTGATCACGACCCTCGGAGATCATGAACTGCCCACCGCCCCAATCGTTGAGGACCAACGTCACTGCCTCGAGTCCTAGGACATCGAGGAAGTCCGCGAGGATGCGAGCGACTCCCTGCTCGGTCAGGTCCACGTCGGGATGCATCGGCTCGACGTGCGCGCCCAGGGGCAACGTCGGTGTGATGCAACGGTATTCGGGCAGCAACGGAATGACTTTGCGCCATTGCCGACCGTCCATGAGCAGACCGTGGCCGAACACGAGGACGGGTCCGTCTCCACCGGTGTCCTCGTAGGCGATGGGCCCCGCCGGTACCTGCACTGTAGGCATCCCGCACCTCCTAGATAGATCGTTCTACTGGCCCACGATATGCTGTCGCATACCACCGCGCAAGGAGTGATCGCCATGGCAGATCTCGGCACACGTGAACGGATACTCGAGGCGACAGCGGAGCTGTATCGCCGCCAAGGCATGTCCGCTACCGGCCTCAAACAGATCTCCAGCACAGCTAAGGCACCGTTCGGCTCGATCTACCACCACTTCCCCGGGGGCAAGGAAGCGATCAGCGTGGAAGTCATTCGGCGCGAAGGAGTCCGTTACGGCGCTTTTGTCGGCACGCAACTGGCCGACGCCGATCCCGCAACCGCAATACCGCAACTATTCGAGAACGCCGGCAGACTCATGGAATCTCAGGATTACAGCGAGGCATGTTCGATCGAGACCATCGCACTGGAAGTGGCGAGCACCAACGAACGGCTCAGAAGCGAGGCCGCGGAGGTCTTTCAGGACTGGCTGACTCGACTCGCACAATGGTTCGGACAACTCGACGTCACCGAGCAACAGAGTCGTGCTCTGGCGATGTCGACTCTGACCGCCCTCGAGGGAGCGTTCGTGCTGTGTCGCACACTGCGCTCGATCGAACCCATCGTCCTTGCCGGGCAGGGAGTCCAGTCCGCGGTGACCGCCGCCCTCGTACCAGCACAGACGCCGTGATGCTCTCCATCCGGACGCCGGCGGGAACCTCCATATCGCTCGGGCGCTGCGCGCATCCGTTGTTGTCCCGCGCGCGACGATCCGGATGAATCTCGATGTTGCTTCGCGTCGAATTGCGAGGACAGCACCCGCCACCGACTTACTCAATCGAGCTGTCGGCCGACGCCTGCACCTGGGCCATCGTGGTTGTCGAACAGCCGCTTTCATTACTTGGCCGGGTCGTGGTATCCCAGCTTCTCGACAACCGGAGCATCGGAGAACCGGAACAGGTCGAGCTCGGTCTCCGCTTCCAGCGACCACGGCACCCAGGACGGCACGACGAATAGATCGCCGGTGGTCAGTGCCCGGCGCTGGTCGCCGAGCCGGACATGACCTGTGCCGTCGAAAACTTGCCAGATGGACGAGCCCACCTCGCGCCGATCCGCAGTGGTCGTGCCCGCCCGCAAGCGGTGGAATTCGCAGCGGATAGTCGGGAGCACATCGCCGCCGTTGGTCGGGTTCGTGTATTTGATCGCCGCGTGACCCGGCTCGACGGTAGCCGGATGTCCTTCCTGCTCCAGCAGCAATTGCTCGCGCAGAGCCCGGTCGGTGTACTCCCAGCGGTACGCGGCGATCGGCGTGGATCGCCGTGATGCACCCGACGAGAGCGGAGTGAGACCCGGATGACTCCACAACCGCTCCGATCGCGATATCGGTGGGGTCGATGCGTCGGTCACCACCTCGGACCCGAACTCGAAGAAGCCGAGATCGAGGTCGTGCGCGAGTGGCACGTCGAGTCCATCGATCCATGCCATCGGCTGATCGGTCTCGTTGTGGTGCCCGTGGAAACACCAGCCGGGCGTCATCAGTAGATCGCCGCGGCGCATAGCCACCGGGTCCCCGTCGACGACGGTCCACACACCTTCGCCCTCGATCACGAAGCGAAATGCGTTCTGGGCGTGCCGGTGCTCCGGTGCCACTTCGCGCGGGCCGAGCCACTGGATCGCGCACCACAGGGTCGGCGTGGCATACGGGGTGGGGGCGAGACCGGGGTTCGCCAGGCCGATCGCTCGACGTTCACCGCCGCGGCCGACGGGGACAAGCTCACCGGAGCGGCGTGCGATGTCGAGCAGCTCCGACCACTGCCACAGGTGCGCGACCGCGGCGGGGGCAGGACTTTCCGGCATGAGGTTGCCGGTTTGGGTCCACAGCGGGGCGGTGGAGTTGCGGGCGAAGTCGGCGTAGAGACGGTCGAGTTCGGGGTTGGATTCAGGTTCTGTGACGTTGTTGCTGGTCATGGTGATTCCCTCGGAGAGCGGGGCGGCTCGGGGACCGCCGGTCGGAGTTCAGTGCGCCAGTGACGGTGCGGCATCGGTCGCCCCCGGCTCGGTGCGGCTGTCGGTCAGGACAGCGCGCCGGGAACGCAGCGCGAAGATCGCCAGCGCACCCGCGATCAGGGGCAGGCAGAACAGGAAGTAGAGGTTCTTCGGCGCCCAGCCGAGGTCGATGAGCCTGCCGGCGATGATGGGCGAGAAGATCGCGCCGACTCGTCCCATGCCGATGACCAGCCCGACCGCGGTCGCCCGCGCCGAGGAGTCGTAGTACATCGGGGCGATCGAGAACATGCCGGCCATCACAGCGCTGGTGGTCATCCCGAGCAGTACGGCCGCGACCAGGGCCGTGTGCAGCGATCCCATCGACAGCGCGTAGAGCGCGAAGGCGGCCGCGGCGACACCGAACAGTGCGGTGAGTGTGGGACGCACGCCGAATCGCATGGCCAGGGGCCCGAACACCAGGGCCCCGACAATTCCGCCCGCGCTGAAACACACACCGGCTTGCACGCCGTCGGCGGAGGTGAACCCGCTGCTGGCGACCAGTTTCGGCGTCCAGGAGTTGGCGAAATAGAACCCGGCCATCAATACGAAGAAGCTGAATCCGAGCAGTGATGTCGTGAGCAGGTTCGGGCCGGTGGTGATGTCGCGCCAATGCCCGGTGATGTCGTTGTTGCGCATCGCAGCCGACGGCATCTCGGTCAGGGCCGGTTGGCGCAGCCGGGTCAGGATGGCGTTGGTGCGTGCCAGGGCATTGCGGGGGCGCCGGTTGATCAAGAAATCGACCGATTCCGGCAGGATCGCCGCGGCGAGCAGTGCGACGCACAGTGTTACCACGGCACCGAAGGCGAAGACCGCACGCCAATCGAATTGTGCGAGCAGGATACCGGCGATGATGCCGCCGAGTGTGCCGCCGATCGGCTGACCGGCGGTGTAGACGCTGATCGCGGTCGAGCGGTGCCGGGCCGAGGAGTACTCGGCCACCATGACATTCAGGCAGGCCTGCAGGGTGCCGACGGCGATGCCTGTGACGATCCGCACCGCGAGCAGCATGGTGAACCCGGTGGCCATCGCCGACAACCCCATGCCGAGCGCGACGATCAGCGCGGCGACGACGATAGTGCGTCGGCGCCCGACGAGGTCGGCCACCTGGGCGACGACGATCGATCCGGCGGCCATGCCGAACAACGCCGAGCTGAGCAGGATGCCGAGCTGCGACCCGCTCAGTGACCATTCATCGGAGATATGTGAGGCGCTGAATGCCAGCGCGAGCACATCGAATCCGTCGAGCATGTTCAACAGCACGCAGATCGTCACCACCGCGTATTGCAGTGGCTGCATGGGCGCGGATTCGATGCGGGCCTTGATGTTGTGAGCTGCGATTTCCATTGCGTCGCTCACTTACTCGCGAAACGGGCGTCGAGCTGAGCGCCCGGCCGATCGGCGTAGGCGATGGCGGTTTCGGCGGTGACGCCGACCTCGAGCACACCGATCCGGTCGATCTCGAGCCGGATCGAGGTGCCGTCGTCCAGCGCGCCGACCCCGGCGGGCGTCCCGGTAGCGATGACGTCGCCGGGGTGCAGGGTCATCACCGAGCTCGCATAGGAGACCAGTTCGGCGACCGAGAAGATCAGCTCGCAGGTGTTGGTCTGCTGGCGCAGCTCCCCACCCACCCAGCAACTCAGCGGCAAGGTGTCGGGGTCGCCCACCTCGTCAGCGGTGACGATCCACGGTCCCAGCGGGGTGAAGGTGTCGAAGGACTTACGGGTCGAGCGGTCTTCGGTGGAGCGGACGCTGATGTCGAGCAGGCAGGTGTAGCCGACGATGTAGTCGAGAGCTTCCTGCACTGGCACGTGCCGGGCGGTGCGGCCGATCACAATGGCCAGTTCACCTTCCTGGTCGGTGCGTTTGTCGAGGTAGGGCAGCTCGACGGTCTCCCCCGGCCCGATCACCGAGGTGTTGGCCTTGAGGAACACGCCGTACTCGGCGATCGTCTTCTGCTCGTGCATCTCGACCTTGTGATCGAGGTAGTTCACCGGAGCGGCGACGATCTTGCCCGGCCGCGACAGCGGTGCGCGCAGCGCGACCGAGCCGAGGCGATGGCGCGGGCACTGCGAGAGATCCAGAGCGCGCAGGTCGGCGACGAGGCCGCCGCGTTCCAGCCACGGCAGCCACGGGCCGCCGTAGGGGCCCGCCGAGGTCGGGAGCAGATCGGTGATGTCGTAGACGTCGGTGTCGGTGGCAATCGCGGCACGGTCGCCGTCGAGAACTGCGAGTCGCATGGTCGGAATCGTCTTTCGGTGGAAGGAATCGGGGCGGGATCAGGCGACGGCGAGGCGGGCCTGGCGCAGCAGGTCGAAGACCGGGCCCCGGTAGAGCCAGTCGGCGTGGCCGTAGAGGTCCTCGGCGCCGAGGGTGGCGAGCAGTTCGTTGCGCACCACGCGGTGGACACCGCCCGCGTGGCAGATGTCGCCGAACATGCGTGCCCTGGTCTGCACTTCGGCGGTGCGCGGGATACGGGAGTCACTGAACCGGCGGATCACCGCCGGCCAGTCGGTGTCCTGGGCGTCGGCGGCGACCAGGAACTCGAGCGTTTTGGCGTCTTCGAGTGCCTGGCAGCAGCCCTGGGCCAGGTATTGCAGCATGGGGTGTGCCGCGTCGCCGGTCAGCACGAGCCTGCCCTCGCCCCAGGTGTCGGCGGGCATCCGGTCGTAGAGCGGCCACCGGCGCTGCTTGCCGATGTGGGTGATCGCGTCGCGCACCTGCGGATGGCAGTCGGCGAAGGCGGCCTCGAGCTCGGCGGTGCCACCGAATTCCTCGTCGCCGCGCACGAAGGAGGGCGACTCGAACACCGCGACCTGATTGAGCACTTCGCCGGCGCGCAGCCGGTACTGGACCAGGTGGCTGCCGGGCCCGACCCACACGACGACATCGTCGAGTTCGCGGTCCTGTCTCGACGCGTCGGTGATCGGGACCGTCCCGCGGTAGGCGACATACCCGGATGCCACGAGGTCGTCACCGACGATCTCGTGGCGCAGCACGGAATGGAGTCCGTCGGCGGCGATGGTGGCTTCGGCGGTGAAGCTGCGATCACCTTCGGCGACGACGAGGGTGCCGTTGCCGATGTCCTCGACCCGTTCCACCCGGACGCCGGTGCGCAGGTCGGCCCCGGCCTCGCGGCATGCCTCGAGCAGGATCGCGTGCAGGTCCGTGCGGTGGATGACGACGTAGGGGCCACCGAACCGCGTGCGGAATTCGCCCGTCAGCGGCAGCCGTCCGATTTCCTCAGCGGAGATCGCGTCCCGCATGACGATATTGTTCGGGAGCACGCCGACCGCGCATACCCGCTCGAGCAAGCCCCACGAATCCAGGATGCGGGTGGCATTCGGGCCGAGCTGCAGGCCCGCACCGATTTCCCCGAACTCGTGAGCTTGTTCCAGCACAACGGCCTTTTTACCGGCTTTGATCAGCCCGAGCGCGGTGGCCAGACCGCCGATGCCGCCACCTACCACGACGGTAGGTGCGTAATCTGAGTCACAATTCTGCATGGAGCGAAACTAAGTCCGTGGGCTTTCACGAGGGAATATAATTCCGCTATGCGGAACACTCCCCTGCCCGAGCGACCGACGAGCGCGGTCGGCTCCCTCGACCGTGGGTTGCGGTTGCTGCAACTGCTGCGCGACTACGGCAGCCTGCGTGTGATGGACGCCGCCACCCACCTCGACATCTCGCGGTCGAGCGCACACCGGCTACTGCAGACGTTGACTTACCGGGGTTTCGCGGTGCAGAACGACAACCACGTCTACCTGCCCGGTCCCTCACTGGACGCGGCCCCGGCCAGACTGGCGTGGACCAAAGCGTTTCGCGCGCTGTGCCAGCCGCATCTCGAGGTGTTGTCGCGGCGCAGCGGCGAATCGGCGAACTTGATGATCCGGGTGCGCGAGAGCGTGCGGTTCCTCGGCACCGTGCGCGCGCAATCGGTGTATGCGACCAACGATCGCGATGGCGTGGTGATGCCTGCGCACCAGGCCTCCGGAGGCAAGGCGCTACTGGCCGCCCTGCCCTTCGACGAGCTGGAACGGCTGTATCGGCTCSCCCGCGCGGGCGGCGAGCCATTGCTCGGCGCCGGCGAATTCCATTCCCTGACAGCCGATTTGGACACCACGCGGCGTCGCGGGTTCGCGATCAACTACGAAGGCACCGAACGTGGAGTGGCCGCGGTGGGCGTGGCGATCACCGACCGAGACGGTCAGGCCATCGGCGCGGTGTCGCTGTCGTGCCACGCCGAGCGCTTCGCACAATTGGTCGACAAGACGCTGGTCCCACTCGTGCTGGACGCCAGGACCCAGATCGAGAAGGACTTGGCCATCATCGATCTGGGTGCGGGTAGGTAGACGAGCCGCCGCTATCCGATTGCCCGAGGCAGCGCGAACGCGACGAACGGCGCCGACGCGTACGCGTGTCGGTGGCCGGTCCCCATCGCGCTGCCTCGGGCGGTTCGTGGGATCGGGTGATCCATCGCCGGCATTCGTCTGGTGAGAACAGCCGACGGCGATGTCGGGGGCGGCCGGGCAGCGCACCGGCCGACATCGCCGCGGCCTTCAGCCGACGGCGGTCGCCGTCTGCTGTTCTGCCCCCAGTTCGGCGAAGGTTTCGGTGACCCAGTCGGCGATATAGGTACTGACCAGGGGGAAGTTGTCCAGCCCGATGTGTTCCGCGCCGCCCTCGCGAGCGGTGAAGACACGCAAGTGTCGTTTCGGGCTGGCCGTTGCCTGCTCGTAGGAGCGGTGGGCGTATTCGAGCGGGATCTGCCGGTCGTTCTCGCCGTGCACGATGAGGAAAGGCACGCTGATCTGCTCGACGACGCCGTCGAGGTTGACGCCGTCGGCGTTGTTCAGGAAGGTGTCGAGGTCGTTCTCACCCCAGACCCACATCACGTGGTTCCAGTAGTGCGGCACGGGCCGTTCGCCTTCGCGTTCGATTCGGCGACGCTGCACCTTGCCCCAGTCGTGGTTGGCGCCCCATGCCACGCACAGCGCCAGCCGCTTCTCGAAGGCCGCCGCGCGGGGGGCGTAATAGCCGCCCAGCGACCAGCCGACCAAGCCGATGCGTGTGGTGTCGATGTCGTCGACAGTTTCGAGGTAGTCGACACAGGCGGCCGCCCATTCCTCGGTCTCGATCTGGGCGGTGAGTCCTTGCAGGCGCAGTGCCTCGCCGCTGCCGGGGCAGTCGACCATGAGGGTGGCGATCCCTCGCTCGGCGAGCTCGTGGGCGAACCCGGACAGGTACATGTGTTCCTTGGTGCTGTCCAGGCCGTTCCACACGATCATGCAGGGCACCGGGCCTGCCACGTCAGGCCGCATGAAATAGGCCGGAAGTGTGGTGTCGCGGAAGGGAATCGAGACGCGCACGGTGTTCGGATCGACCAGGTCGAAGGACTGCTGCATCAATTCCAGCACCCGGCGATAGATCGCGTTGCGATCGGGCGTCTGCGGGCTCTGCATCCGCTCGGCGTGAATCAGGTAGTTCGCGGCACGTGCGTAGGCTCGGCCCGCTGACCGCGTGCGTCCGACCGCACGGTCACGCCCCGCGGCCTCGACCAGGTCGTCGACGACCGCCGTCCAGGACGCCAGGAATTCCTCGGTGCCTGCGTCCTCACCGCGGGTGGCCGCTTCCCGAATGGGACGGCAGGCCCGATCGACCTCGTCGATGTAGCCGCCACTGTTCAGCGCCGCGACCACACCGAGGTTCCACACATAGTTTCCGGGAAAGTATTCGAACATCAGGGTTTTCCTCTCATTGACAAGTTTTCGAGACGCGACGAGATCCGCGCTCGACGCTGCTTTCGTCGGGGTTCAGACGACCGCGATCGGGTTGACCGGTGCGCCGACCGCACCGGTGACCGGGATCGGCGCGGCGACGAGGAAGAACTCGTAGGTGCCGGTGCGCGCGCAGTGTTCAGCGAGCGCGTCCAGGTCCCACATCTCGCCGAGGAACAACCCGATGTGCGGGATGGCGACCTGGTGCAGAGGTTGGAAGGCGTCGTCGAATTCGTTGGGCCGCACCTCGAAACCCCAGGTGTCGGTGGCGATCGCGGCGATCTCGGTGCGGTGCAACCAGTCCGCGGTGGTGAACGACAGACCCGGGGCCGCGCCACCGGCGTAGTCGTTCCAACCCTCGCGCCGGGCGCGGCTGAGCTGGCCGGTGCGCACGGTCACGATGTCACCGCGGCCGACCGCCGAGGAGGCTCCCTGTGTGCGGATCGTTTCCTCGAGATGGGCTGTGGTGATGGCGAACCCGTCAGGTAGTTCGGTGCCGGTGCCGTAGACGCGTCCGACGTCGAGCAGCACCCCGCGGCCCACGATCCGATCGGCCACGGTTTCGATGCCGGTGACCTGATCGCCCTGTGAGGTCACTACCTCGCCCGCGCGCCGGCCGTTCCAGGCCCGACCGTGGTCGAAGATGTGGCCGAGTCCGTCCCATTGCGTCGAACACTGCAGCGGCATCGACACCACGTCGTCGGCGCCGCCGAGACCGTGCGGGAATCCCTGGATCCCGGCTTCGGCGTCGGTGCCGGTATCGAGCATGGTGTGCACCGGATTCGAGCGACGCCGCCAGCCGCGCTGGGGCCCGTTCGTGTCGAAGCTCTGCGACAGGCTGAAGCTGCGGCCGTGCCGGATCAGTGCCCCGGCTTCGGCCCGCTTGGCGTCGTCGAGGAAGTTCAACGTGCCGTGCACATCGTCGGCACCCCACCGTGCCCAGTTCGAGCATCGCTGGGCCGCGGCGGCGATCGCGGATTCGGGATCGCTGCGGTCCAGTGGCGTTGCGGCGGTTTCTGTTCCGGTCATCTGTGCTCCTGTAGTTCGGGTCGCAGGGCGTCCGAGATCGACTTCACGCCGCCGTGCGAGCTCGCTCCGCCGTCGACGGTGATCTCGGCGCCGGTCATGTATGTGGAATCGGCGCCGAGGAGGAAGGCCACCGCGCCGGCGACCTCGGCGGCGGTGCCGGCACGCGCCAACGCGGTCTCACTGATCGACGAGTCCCGAAATCGCGCGGGCGCCGATTCCGTCATGGGGGTGTCGATGAAGCCCGGATGGACGATGTTGATCCGAATTCCGTTCTCACCCAAGGACAGTGCGGCGGTGTGGGTCAAACCACGCAGTGCCCATTTGCTCGTGGTGTAGGCCACCGGGTAGTGGCCGGTGAGGGCCGCGAGCGAACCGATGTTCACGATCGCCGAGCCAGCGGCCATCACGGGGGTCAGCGCCTGGATCGCCAGCAGCGGTGCCAGTACGTTGACCGCATAGGCGTCGGTCATTTCGGCGACGGTCACCTCGCCCAGGCGCGCGCGTCGGGTGATGCCGGCGCAGTTGACCAGTCCGTGCACCGGTGCGTCGAGAGTGGTTGCCAGTTCTCGCCATTGCCGCTCGTCGGTGACATCGAACGCGCGCACGATTTCGCTGCCCTGGCGATCGAGCGCGACGACGTGGTAGCCGTCGTCGGTGAGTCGTTGGGCGACAACGCGGCCGATGCCGCCTGCCGCGCCGGTGACGACCACGGTGTGGGTTGTCATGGTGCGGTCACCTCGGCCCGGTGCTGCGCGCGGTCGCGGAGCCGGGGTGCGGGAACAGCGTGCGGCGCGCTGGTGCGCTCGCCGACGGTGTTCACCAGGGTTCCCAGGTGTTCCACTGTGAGTTCGACGGTGTCGCCGACTGTCAGCGGCGGCGGGTCGAGACGGCCGCGGCGGCCCCACAGCTCGGCCAGACAGCCGCCGTTGCCGACGGTGCCCGAGCCGAGTACATCGCCCGGGGCGAGCGCGGCGTCGCGTGAGGCGTAGGCCAGCAGCATGGGGAAGGTCCAGCCCATGTTGGACAAGACGTCGCTGCCCACTTCGGTCCCATTGACCCGTGCGGTGCAGTGCAGTTCGAGGAAGCCGTCGGCGTCGAGGAACGGCACCATTTCGTCGGCGGTCACCAGCACCGGGCCGAGCGTGTTGGCGAAGTCCTTGCCCTTCGCCGGACCGAGCCCGACCTGCATTTCCAGACGCTGGAGATCACGTGCCGACCAGTCGTTGAAGATCGTGTAACCGAAGATGTGATCGGCGGCCTGCTCGACGGTCAGGTCGCGACCGGCACGGCCGACGACGGCCGCGACCTCGAGTTCGAAGTCCAGTTCCGCGCAGTGGTGCGGTGCCCGGATCTCGCTGCGCGGACCGTTCACCGTGTGCGGGTTGGTGAAATAGAAATGCGGCGCCGCGTACCAGGCCGCCGGCACTCCGCCGCGGCCCTGGACACTCGCACGGACTCCTTCGACATGTTCTTCGAAGGTGACGAAGTCGCGAATTGTCGGCGGTGCCAGCGGAGCGTCGAACGCGACCTCCTTAACCGGAATCGGTGTGGTCATCGACTGGATCTGCGCGCCCATCTCCAGCGCGGCGGTCAGCCCGGCCCGGACAAGCTCGAGCACCGTGGTGCCACCGGGGAACAGGTACACGTTGTCGTCGTCGACGACAGCGGCGACAGGAGCCGCGTCGTTATGGCGAATCATGGCAAAACGCATGGTGGATAACTCCTTTCACACCGGCGGTGCGATGAACAGACCCTTGTCGGGGTCGTTGAACGATTTCGCGGCGACGAATTCGTCCATCGCGTTGGCGGTCCCCCATTGGTCGCTGACCTCGGGCTGGGTGAAGTCGTAGAGGTGCGGGTGCCAGGTGTCCTCGTCCAGCGACTCGAGTTCGGTCGTGTACTCCATCGTGTTGCCGTTCGGGTCGAGGAAGTACGAGAAGGTGTTGTTGCCCGCGAGGTGCCGACCGGGGCCCCAGATCTTTTCGACGCCTGAGCGCAACATGCGGCCGGTGCCACGCATGTACTCGTCGAGACCGCGCAGCTCGAACGACGCGTGGTGCAGCGCGGGATGGGGGCCGCGCGCGATCGCCAGCGAATGGTGCCAACGGTTGGTGCGCAGAAACCACATCATCTTGCCCATGCGCGGATGCATGAGGATGTCGGAGACCTTGAAGCCGAAATGCTTCTCGTAGAAGGCCACGGTGGTTTCCGGGTCGGCGGAGTTCACCACCACGTGCGACAGCCGTACCGGAATCGCCTCGCCCACTTCGACTTTGCGATGTCGGCGAGCCGCGACGTCGGCGGACACCTCGATCGTGCGGCCTTCGTTGTCGAAGAACCGGAAACCGTATCCCCCACCGGGTGTCTGCAATCGGTCCGGTTCGCTGACCAGGGTGGCCCCGCCCCGGCCGAGCTTGTCGGCGACGGTGTCGACCGCCGCGCTGTCGGTGACGCCGAAGGAGATCAGGTCGAGGCGCTTTTCGGCGGCGCGGCGGATGCGCACCACGTACTGCTCGGGCGAGCCCTCCGCGGCCAGATAGGTGACATCGCCATCGGTCGCGGCAACCGACAGGCCCCAGTGGTTGGTGTAGAAGTCGAGCTGCTTGTCGAAGTCGGGCACGGCCAGTGCCGTGTGCCGCAGGTGGGTGAAGACATGATCGCTCATGAGGAGGCTCCGAAAGACGAGGGATGGGGTTCAGGCCGGTGTCGCGACAAGCTCGGCGATGCGGCGCATCAAGCCGGGGACATCGGCGTCGGGATCGTGGTCGAGCATCCATCGGCCGAGCTGCACCGAGGCTTCGACCACCGCTTTCGCCCGCGGCAGTCGACGGTCGGTGAAGCTGCGCCACAGCTGCGGACCGACCGGTTCGGCGATGAGGAGTTCGGTGAGCACCGCTGCGTCTTCGAGCGCCTGCGCGCCGCCTTGGGCGAGGGTGGGCGGGCACGCGTGGGCGGCGTCGCCGATCAGCACGATGCGTCCGCGATTCCACGGCCCGTCGATCACGTGCTGCTCGAACCGGGTGTAGTTGACGGCATCGGGATCGGTCAGCAAGGCCCGGACCTCGTCCCACGGTCCGTGGTACTCGGCGGCCAGTGCGCGCATCACCTCGAGCTGCTCGGTCTTGGACAGCGCCGAACGATCATGGGTGTCCTCGACGATGTAGGCGTACATCGAGTCAGGTCCGGTCGGGCAGTATCCGGCGATGTGCGCGACGCCGCCGTAGTAGAGATCGGTGCGGGTGATCGATGCCGGACGCGAGCACACCAACCGCCAGATGCCCATGCCGGTCGGCTGCGGCTCGGAGTCGATTCCGAGGGCGCGACGGGTGGGCGAGCGGACACCGTCGGCCCCGATCACCACGTCGTAGCGTCGGCTGGCGCCGTCGTCGAAGACGACATCGACGCCGGTGTCGTCGGCCTCGAATCCGGTGGCGCGCACGCCGAAACTCAGTCGTGTACCGGCCTTTTCCGCGGCGTCGTGCAGCATCGCCGCCAGCACCGGCCGCTCCATCCCGACCGCGGCCGGGAGGTCGGGGCCGCCGGTCTTGGTATCGGGAATCTCGGCGAGGAGGCTGCCGTGAGCGTCGGTCGCGCGGATGCCCAGGGTGTCGAAACCCCAGCTCTCGCGGCTGATATCGGACCACAGGTCCAGATCCCGGAGCACGCGTAACGCGTTGCCCTGCAAGGTGATGCCGGAACCGATGGCGTGGCCGTGGCCGCGCGCCTCGACGAGATCGACGTCGAGACCGGCGCGGGCGAGAAAGACCGCGGCCGCCGACCCGGCGAGACCGCCGCCGAGTACGAGGACGGTGCGGGCGGTGTGAGGGTGCATCGAATCACTTCCCTGGGACAGTGCACATAAGCGAGCGTTGTGGTGACTCACTCCACTCTGAGACCCCCGTCACCATCAGGGAAGGCGTGATTTCTGATTGTCTGTATAAATGGGAGTTATGCAGAAGCCTGCTCGCCCGTTGGCCAATCTCGACCTCAACCTGCTGATCACGCTGGAGGCCGTGGTGCAGCACGAGAGTGTGACCAGGGCCGCCGAGCACCTCGGCGTCACGCAACCGGCCGTTTCGGCAGCCTTGGCTCGGCTACGCCGCCACTTCGACGACGACATCCTCGAGCGAGTCGGCAACAGGTACCGGTTGACGCCCTTCGGCATCGAGCTGCGGCAGCGCACCAGGGCCGCGCTGGCGGGCGTCGAGCGGGTGTTCTCCGCGCGCGGCACCTTCGACGCCACCGACACCAGCCGCGAATACTCGGTCGTGACCAGCGACTACACCACCGCCCTGCTCGGCCAACGCCTGGCCGAGCTGCTCACCTCGGCCGCACCCCACGCACGCTTGCGCATACTCCCCTCCTCACCTGAACTCGTCGCCCGAGCCGAGCACACCCTCACCACCTACGACGTCATGCTCGTGCCGCACGGGTTCGTCACCGATTTACCCAATGAGACTGTCTTCCATGATGATTGGATGGTCGTGACGGATCGGAACCACGAACCGGCCGGCGGCGAACTGAGCGCCGAGGACCTGCAGCGGCGCCCCTGGGTTCTCGTCTACCACTCCCAGACCGCCTCCACCCCGGCCGCGCGCCGGTTGCGAATGCTCGGCATCGAACCGACGCGCCAGATCGTCACCGAGAACTTCCTGACCGTCCGGTGCCTGATCACCGGCAGCGACCGCATCGCGCTGGTCCCCCGCCGCTTGCTCGCGGCCCCCGGGATGAGCGAGGGTCTCACGGCCTATCCGTGTCCGGTCGACCTCGGCGAGCTGACCCAGGCGATGTGGTGGCATCCGGTGTTCACCGATGATCCGGAGCACCGCTTCCTACGCCGTCTGATCCGGGAGGCGGCCCAAAGCAGCTGCGCGTCACCATAATCGACTCACTGCTCATTCGATGAGTACATACATGTCGTCATCGAGTACTTCGAAGCGGTGGGCTTGTTTCATCTCCGCCTCGTACACGTGAGTGCGACTGTCAGAGGTTGCCGGTCGGCGGGCCCTGGCTTGTTCCCACCTGGATGCCGACTACGCAGGTGTCGTCGTCTGTGTCGGCGTCGCTGCTGTCGAGCAGGTGGTCGAGACGGTCGTCCAGGCTTCCGGTGAATGCGGCCGAGATCGTGAGAAGTCGTTCTATGCAGAGGTCCAGATCCCGGTCGCGGCGCTCGATGAGGCCGTCGGTGTAGAGCAGGAGTGTGTCATCCAATTCGAGCTGGATTTCGCCTTCCTCGTAGCTTGTTTCCGCCAGCGCGCCGAGGATTATGCCTTTGAGTTCAGGCAGGGAGCAGGCTTGGCCGGCTCGGACCAGCACTGGTGGCGGGTGGCCTGCGCGAGCCCAGCGCAGGACCCGAGTCAGTGGGTTGTAGACGCCACAGATGGCGGTGGCGAAGATGCTGTCGGTGAGGTGGTGTGCCACCAGATTCAGCCATGCCAGCATCTGGCCTGGTCCGGCACCGGTTGCGGCAAGACCACGTAAGGCGTTGCGTAGCACGACCATTCCGGTCGCGGCCGTGATGCCGTGGCCGGTGATGTCGCCGACCGATACCAAGATCTCCTTCGACGGCAGCACGATGGTGTCGTACCAGTCGCCACCGACGAGCTCGTCCTGCTCGGTCGGTCGGTAGCGCACCGCGATGCGCAAACCGAACGCGTCGGTTGACGGCTGCGCGTCGGGCATGATGGCCTGCTGGAGCTGCCTTGCCAGACTGCTCTGTTCGGCGGCGCGCATCTCGGTGTCGGTGAGCCTGTCCCGAGTCGCCGACAGCGCGATCTCGGTCCAGTGTTGGGACGAGACATCCTGATACGCACCGCGGATGGCGTGCAGGTGCCCGGCCGCGTCGACCACCGGTTCGGCGATGATCCGGACATGTCGGGTCACGCCGTCGGCTCTGGTGAGCCGACATGCGGTGGAGGCAGGACGGCGGTAGCGCAACAGCGTGCGCAGAAACCGCCGCACCGCCTCGGTGTCGGCGTCGTGGACATGGCCTGGCAGCTGTGCCAGCGGGACTGGGTCGGTGTTCGGCGCCACCCCGTAGAGCGCGAAAAGCTGGTCGCTCCAAGTGATCTCGCCGGTGGCCGCGTTCTCCTCGAAACCGCCGACGCGGCCGAGCCGTTGGGCGTGCTGCAGCAGCGTCGCCAGTCGCCCCGACTCGTCCTCTATCCGCCACACCATGAGCACGGCGTCGCCGTGGCGGCTGATGCTGAGCGCGGCCGCGACGGTCAAGGGGATCTGGTCGACCAGTTCGGTCAGCATGACCCGGTCGGCGCGGTAGGTCTCACCAGTAGCGAAGACATGCTCGATCCGCTCGAACAGTCGTCCCTCGACCGCGGCCATCGGGTACATCTCGAGCAGTGACGAGCCGCTGATCAGGCCGGGCGGTCGACCGGCCGGGTCGACGAAGCAGCTGTTGAGATGGTGGATGGAGAAGTCTGCGAGCGTGCCCTCGTTGAGGTGGGGTATGAGCACCAGTGCGGGGTCGAACAACCCATCGGCCAAGCGCACGAGGTCGGCGACATCAGCGCGTTCGGTGGTTCGCACTGCAGCAGAGTCGGACTCGAGCGTGTGCGCACACAGCTCGGCCAGCGCTTCGAGTTGCTGGTGAATCTGGCGCGGTTGCACCTCGATCGGCCGAGGCCAGCACACCTCGAGCACCCCGAGTATCTTGCCGGCCGCGCCGACCGGGATCGCTGCTCGGCCGCCGGCACGGTCTCCGATCGACGGCAGCCCCGACACACTCAGGTCCTCGATCCACTGCGGCGTGCGTTGGATCAGCGCCTGCCGCGCCGGGGTCGCCACCCCCGGCGGCACATAGCGCCACCGCTGGGCCTCGTGCCCGGCGATCCCGGCGAAACCCGCCAGCGACAGCGACGCGTCGATGCCCGCGGACCAGATCGCGACCGCCGTGGCGCCCAGCGGTGACACTGCGTGTTCGAGCACCGACTCCGCTACCCGCTGGGTATCGCCCGCCGCGAGCAGTCCGCTCTCGGCGGTGCGCAGCCGCACGACCGCCGTCGGCTCGCCGGGTGGTGTGGCGGTGGCCTGCAGGAACTCCCCGACCACCGCGCTCATTTTGTCCTGCGCCGCCTGGTTCACCAGGTCGACGGCCAACTCCAGGGGCGCGACCCCGGCTCGGGCGGACAGGATCTCCAGTTGGGTTGCCGCCTGCGCGGGCCCGCAGTGCAGCCGTTCGACCAGCACACCCTTGGCCATTTCGATCAGCGCCCGGCCGTCGGCTGTGGCCTGTGCCTGCCGGATCTGGTTGTGTAGCCGCTCCACCGTGGCCGCGAGGCGCGAGACGACCGGGTCTGTCCCGGCGTCGGTGGCACCGATTCCGGGGTCGGTCATCTGACACCGAGCCAGTGCACGATGCAGGCCAGGAGCGCATCCGCGTCGACCGGCTTGGTGACGTAGTCGTTGGCGCCGGAGGCCAGGCTCTTGTCCCGGTCACCCAGCATGGCCTTGGCGGTCACGGCGATGATCGGCAGCTTCTCGTATTGTGGCATCTCGCGGATGGTCGATGTCGCGGTGTAGCCGTCCATCTCGGGCATCATCACGTCCATCAGCACCAGATCCGTTTCCGGGTGCGTGAGCAGCTTGTCGATGCCCTCGCGCCCGTTCTCGGCGTGCAACACGGTGATGTCGTGCAGTTCGAGAATGCTGCTGAGCGCGAACAGATTACGGGCATCGTCGTCGACGATGAGCACAGTGCGCCCGGCCAGCTCGCCGAGCGGGCGATGCGGCGTGGCGACCGGTGCGTCGTCCCGGCGCACCAGGGGCAGTACGTCCCCGGGTGCCTCGGCGGTGACGTGCAGGGCGATCCGCTCGCGCAGTTCATCCAGGCTCGACAGCAACTCCAGCGGCCGTCGCCGCATGCGATCCTGCAGTAGGCGTTCCTGCTCGGCGTCGAGGCGGCGGTTGTGGGCGAGCACCGGCACGCTGCTCAACGCGGCATCGCCGTCCATCGTCTCGAGAAACTCCAGCGCGGCGCTGTCGGGCATGTCCAGCTCCAGCACTACGCAGTGGAACGACTCGGCGGCGAGTGCTCCGGCCGCTTCCACCACACCGATCGCGCTGACCACCTGGACCGGCCCGCGCGGGTCGTTGTTGTCGGCGAGGTCGGCCACCGCGCTCTGCGCGACCAGCGACAGCAGGCCCTGCGGCCGCTCCTCCACCACCAACAGCCGACGCTGCTGTGGCGTCGCCGAATTCGACGCGAGTTCCAGACGGTCGTGGGTCTGCTGTCGGTCCGTGTGCTCGAGCTCGAGCACTTCGTGGAAGTCCGGGCGAGCGACCGGCAGGTAGAGGGTGAAGGTGCTGCCTTGGCCGAGGGTGCTCTCGGCCGCGATGGCTCCGCCGAGCAGGTAGGCGATCTCGCGGCTGATCGACAGTCCGAGCCCGGTGCCGCCGTATTTGCGGCTGGTCGTGCCGTCAGCCTGTTGGAAGGCGCCGAAGATCGACTCCAGCTGATGCTGGGCGATGCCGATGCCGGTGTCGATCACTCGCAGGGCGATGGCCATGCCGTGCCGGCGTACCGCGGCGGGCAACTCGTGGGTCTCCGTCGGCTCGATTCGCAACTCCACCGACCCGCTCTCGGTGAACTTGACCGCGTTGGACAACAGGTTGCCCAGCACCTGCCGCAGCCGAGAATCATCGGTGAGCAACTCCAGTGGCAGGCCCGCAGTGGTCGTGATGCGGAAACCCAGACTCTTCTGCGTGGTCACCGGCCGGAAGGTCGCCTCGACGTAGTCCAGCAATTTGCGCAGCGGCACCCGCTCGGGGGTGATATCCATCTTGCCCGCCTCGACCTTGGACAGATCGAGGATGTCGTTGATCAGCTGCAGCAGATCCGAACCCGCCGAGTGGATGATGCCCGCGTATTCGACCTGTTTGGGTGTGAGGTTGCGGGTCGGGTTCTGCGCCAGCAACTGAGCGAGGATGAGCAGACTGTTCAGCGGTGTGCGTAGCTCGTGGCTCATATTGGCCAGGAACTCCGACTTGTACTTCGAGGCGAGCGCCAGTTCCTGGGCGCGGGTCTCGAGCTCTTGCCTGGCCTGCTCGATTTCGAGGTTCTTCGCTTCGATGTCGCGGTTCTGCTGAACCAGCAGCGCCGCCTTCTCCTCCATCTCGGCGTTGGACAGCTGCAGTTCCTCCTGGCGTACCTGCAGCTCTTCCGAGCGTGCCTGCAACTCAGAAGTCAGGCGCTGCGATTCGACGAGCAGTTCGTCGGTGCGCGCGTTGGCCACGATGGTGTTGACGTTGACGCCCACCGTTTCCATGAGCTGATCGAGGAAATCGAGGTGGATGCGGGTGAAGCGATGCAGGGAGGCCAGCTCGATCACACCGAGCACCTGGTCTTCCACCACGATCGGCAGCACAAGGAGATTGACCGGCGCGGTTCGCCCCAACCCCGAGGAGATGGTGACGTAGTCACCGGGAACGTCGTCCACGGCGATCGTGCGGCGGCTGCGCGCCGCCTGCCCGACCAGCGACTGGCCGAAGGTGAGCCGAGGCGCGCTGCCCGGTCCGTCCGGGCTGCCGTAGGAGCTGATCAATCGCAACTCCGGCTGCTCGGCGGTCTCGTCGGCCAGGTAGAACGCACCGAACTGTGCCGACACCAGCGGCGCGAGCTCGTCCATGATCAGCTCGGCCACCACATGCAGATCGCGTTGGCCCTGCATCAGGCTCGAGATGCGGGCCAGGTTGCTCTTGAGCCAGTCCTGGTCCTGGTTGGCCATGGTGGTTTCGCGCAACGACTCCACCATGGAGTTGATGTTGTCCTTGAGCTCGGCGACTTCACCGGAGGCTTCGACGGTGATCGAGCGCGTCAGGTCGCCTTCGGCGACGGCGCTGGTGACCTCGGCGATAGCACGGACCTGGCGGGTCAGGTTTCCCGCCAGCTCGTTGACGTTCTCGGTCAACCGCTTCCAGGTGCCCGAGACACCCTCGACCTCGGCTTGGCCGCCCAGTCGGCCCTGCGAGCCGACCTCGCGGGCGACGCGGGTCACCTCGGCGGCGAAGGCAGACAGCTGGTCGACCATCGTGTTGATCGTGGTCTTGAGTTCCAGGATCTCCCCGCGCGCGTCCACGTCGATCTTGCGGGTCAGGTCGCCCTGGGCAACCGCGGTCGTTACCTGGGCGATGTTGCGCACCTGATTGGTCAGGTTGTTGGCCATCGAGTTGACGTTGTCGGTCAGGTCTTTCCAGGTACCTGCCACGTTGGGCACGCGGGCCTGACCACCGAGCATGCCCTCGGTGCCGACCTCGCGGGCCACGCGGGTGACCTCGTCGGCGAACGCCGACAGCGTGTCGACCATGGTGTTGATCACCCCGGCCAGCGCGGCGACCTCACCCTTGGCCTCCACGGTGATCTTCTGGCTCAGATCACCGCGCGCGACCGCGGTGGCGACCTGGGCGATCGAGCGCACCTGGTTGGTCAGGTTGGAGGCCATCACATTGACGTTGTCGGTGAGGTCTTTCCAGGTGCCCGAGGCGCCACGAACGGTCGCCTGCCCGCCGAGGTTGCCCTCGGTGCCGACCTCGCGGGCCACGCGGGTGACCTCGTCGGCGAACGAGGAGAGCTGGTCGACCATCGTATTGATGGTTTCTTTGAGCTCGAGGATTTCGCCGCGGGCATCGACACGGATCTTCTGGGTGAGGTCGCCGCCCGCCACGNCACGCGGGTGACCTCGTCGGCGAACGAGGAGAGCTGGTCGACCATCGTATTGATGGTTTCTTTGAGCTCGAGGATTTCGCCGCGGGCATCGACACGGATCTTCTGGGTGAGGTCGCCGCCCGCGACCGCCGTGGTGACCTGCGCGATCGAGCGCACCTGTGCGGTGAGGTTGTCGGCCATGACATTGACCGACTCGGTGAGGTCCTTCCAGGTCCCCGAGACACCCTTGACGTCGGCCTGCCCGCCCAGCCTGCCCTCGGTGCCCACTTCGCGCGACACGCGGGTGACCTCGTCGGCGAACGAGGAGAGCTGGTCGACCATCGTATTGATGGTTTCTTTGAGCTCGAGGATTTCGCCGCGGGCATCGACACGGATGAGAGCTGGTCGACCATCGTATTGATGGTTTCTTTGAGCTCGAGGATTTCGCCGCGGGCATCGACACGGATCTTCTGGGTGAGGTCGCCGCCCGCCACGGCGGTGGCGACCTGTGCGATCGAGCGCACCTGTGCGGTGAGGTTGCCGGCCATGAAGTTCACCGAGTCGGTGAGATCTCGCCAGGTCCCGGACACACCTTTGACGTCGGCCTGCCCGCCCAGCCTGCCCTCGGTGCCGACCTCACGCGACACGCGGGTGACCTCGTCGGCGAACGAGGAGAGCTGGTCGACCATCGTGTTGATGGTGTTCTTCAGCTCGAGGATCTCCCCGCGCGCGTTCACCGTGATCTGCTGGCTCAGGTCACCGCGCGCGACCGCGGTGGCGACCTGGGCGATATCACGCACCTGGCTGGTCAGGTTGCCCGCCATCGCGTTCACCGAGTCGGTGAGGTCCTTCCAGGTGCCCGACACACCGGGTACTTCGGCCTGCCCACCGAGGCGTCCGTCGGTGCCGACCTCGCGCGCGACACGGGTGACCTCGGAGGTGAACAGCGACAGCTGGTCCACCATGCCGTTGAACACCGTGGCGATCTCGCCGAGCAGCCCGTCGGCGTCGGTGGGCAACCTGGTGCCGAAATCACCGTCGCGCACCGCGGTCAAACCGGCCAGCAGCCGCCGCAGTTCGACTTCGTCGGTGGCTACCGCGGACTGCATCGGCGGGGCCTGCTCGGGCACTGCTCGGGCCGGTGCTGCGGTATCCGTCATGGCTATCCTCGTTGGTCGACCGGTCCGAATCGAACACCTATCCGATCGGTGTGAGGTAGGGCCGACCGTCACCCCACACGACCGAGCGGTGTGTTGCGGATTCGAATGACCACCCGACCGAAGACTTTACGCTGCGACCGTTCGGCGTGAACGCGGCTAACCAGGATTGGGCCCGCGACGGGTTTATCGACGATATGCGAGGCAGATTCTGATTCACACGTCGAGATAGAAACGGATCGTCGTGCCGTCCTCGCCGGTGTGTATGCGCACCAGATCTGCCAGGTAGTGCACCAGCAGCAGGCCCCTACCGCCGAACTGTCCCTGTTCAGGTGGCCTGCGCCCGGCCAGTGGATCGCTCAGGCACCCGCCGTCGCGAACCTCGAACACAAGGTGTCCCGGCTCGGACCACATCGCGAAAAGTCCCCGGCCGCCGCCGTGCACCACGCTGTTGGTTGTCAGTTCCGCGACCGCCAGCTTGGCGTCTTCGAGCCGTACGGCGTCGAGTCCCCCTTTGCTCGCGTGGTCGACGGCGAAGTTGCGGACCGATCGAAGCTCGGCTTCGCCGAAGGCGAAGACGGCGGCATCGGGCGCCGACACCAGCGGCTCGTTGTAACGAGCCACGATCGCCTGCCAGTCGTAGTCGTTGCTGGCCTGCTCGCGCCCCTGACTGATGAGGGTGGGGTGGGTGAGCCGCGCATCGGCCAGGACCGCCGCGTCCAGCCGTGTTTGGTCGTAGGGACACAGGATGGTCACCGCGCGGCCTTCGAAGGCGGCATTGATCAGCGCTTCGTGCTGCGCGCATGCGGGGTACTCCACGGCGCTACGCCCAGCCCAGATCGGCTCGCCGATGATGCGCACCCGCCCCTTCGGATGCGCGTCGGCGAACCCCTTGAGCACCTTCGGAATGATCCGCCCCGGGTTGCGGCCGACTTCGGTCATATCGAGAAATGAGATGTCGCGAGCATCGACGCCGAGCTCGTCCTTGATCAGCTCGAGGTTGGGTCCCGGTACCGCGACGGCCATCGGCTCGCCCGCCGCCAAACCCTCGCGCAGGAATGCCCCCGTTTGCTGCGTGTATTCCTGCTCGTTCGCATAGAACAGGGCAGGGTGTTCGAACGCCTCGTTGGCGGTCGCTGTGCTCATCGGGGCATTACCGTCGATTCGGTTCGGGCGGACAACGTTGATAGACGCGGCCACCGGAAGGGCGTATCCACGCACGGGCTTCCTTCACCACCGTCGGCCGACTCTCAGCCGGAATCGGCAGAAGGTAAGAGCCTTCCGGGCGCACAGTCTAGCCCGCCGCGTCGAGCACCGATGATCGGACTCGGAGTGCCGAGCCGGCTCGATGCGTGGAGCCCTGCCCCACCACCGCCCTCGGGCAGGTCGACGATGCGCACGTGGTCACGAGACGAAGTCCGGGCACAGATTCGTGGTCGCGGCACTCACGAACAGCGGGCCCTGATCGAACTGGTAGGTCTGCTCAACCGCGGATGTCTCGTCCAGAACCGACACGCCGCCACGCAGATGTTCACACGTCGCGTGGCCCGCGGCGACCAACTCCTTCGCCGACTTCCCCGGCAGGGCCGCGTCGTTGATCCTGATCTCCTCGAGGAACGACTCTTCGTCGGTACCGAGCTCGGCCGCTCCGGCGGTGCGGGTGTTGGTGACGTCTGCGCTGCGGGGCCCGGTTGTCGGGTCGCAGCCTGTGACTGCGGCACTGAGAACCGCGACAGTCAGACTGGCCGCTACCACGTTGGCACGCAACCTGATTCGCCCTACGAACATCGTGTTGCCCCTGAACTCGAGCAGAGGGATCAACACTCTCGATCGATCCTCTCCGACACCGTTTCCGGTGTGCCATCAACGATCCCGCAGCAGTCGATTGCCCGGAACCCACCCCAGGGTTGGCACAACCCCAACCTATGAGAACTCGGCCGATCCCCACCCGGGGGCACTGTCCTCACAGCGGATGATTGCTCTACGCCGGGTGGGCTGAGGCAGTCCTGGTCGGGCCGTAGGTGCTGGAAAAGCGTTGCCGGACAATGTCGATGATGTCGTTGGATTGCACGTGAGCGCGCGAGTACGCGACTGTTAGAGAGACCAATCCAGTGCTGTCCGGCGGTTGACGTAGGCCTCATCCATCAGCTCGAGAAGATGTTCTTGGCTCAGCTGGGTGCGGACACCGCTGGCGATGTCGGTGACCTGAACGGCGTTCTGCGCGAATTCGGTCGGCCCGACGACCGCGATGAGGTGGTCTCTCATCATGCGGGCGTGTCGAACGCGCGCTCCCAATGACCCGTCATAGTCGACTCGGCTACGAAGTCCTCGGTGACGAGCTTTGTTCGCGAGTGCGCGCGCTGCTCCGTCCTGGTCGGCGCTGACGGGCAGGACGGTGATGTGAATCGGAGAGAGCCAGAACGGCAAGCGCCCCGCATAGCGTTCGAGTAGCGCTGCGGTGACGCGCTCCATCGAACCGACGGTGCCTCGATGGATCATGACAGGCTGGTGTTCGCCGCCATCCGCGCCGATATAGGTGAGACCGAATCGTTGCGGCTGAATGAAATCGAGTTGCACGGTGGCAATGGTTTCCTCGCGGCCGCGTCCGTCCTGAACCTGTAGATCGAGCTTGGGGCCGTAGAACGCTGCTTCGCCCGGGGCTTCGACCAGTTTCAGTCCGTGCTCGTCGAGGACGGCTCGTCCGGCGGTACGAAGGTTGTCTTGGGCGTGCTCCCACTGGGCGTCGGTACCGAGCCATGCTGAAGAGACGTCGTCTCTGGTCGACAGTCGGACGTAATCGACGGGAAGCCCCAGGATCTGTTGCGCACGCAGCGCTGCCCGCAGCCCGAGTTCGGCTTCGTGCAGAACCTGGTCGGGTCGGCAGAAGACATGAGTGTCGTCGAGGTTGATCTGGCGGACGCGGCTCAAACCAGAGACGACACCGGAACGTTCGGCTCGGAACATGGCGGCGAGTTCGTTGAAGCGAAGCGGCAGTTCACGATAGGAACGTTGAGTCGATGCGTAGATCAGCGCGTGGTGAGGGCAGTTCGCCGGCCGCAGCATCAGCTCGTCCTCGCCCATCCGCATGGCGGGGAACATGTCCTGGCTGAACTTGGTCAGATGGCCGGAACGCTCGTAGAGCGCGCGCTTCCCGAGGACCGGCGAGAACACGCCGAGGCAGCCATCGGCCGACGCCAGCTCCTTGGCCAGCTTTTGCAACTCCTCCCGAATAACGGCCCCGGCAGGCAGCCACATCGGAAGACCGGAACCGGCAAGCGGGTCGGTAGCGAAGATGTCCATGTCGAGATTGAGATCTCGGTGGTCGGCGACCATAGTGTCTGCTCCTGGTGGTTGGTACCGGAACAGACGGGGAAACGACGAAGCCCCGGAACACTGTTCCGGGGCTCGAAATGTCTGAGGGAGATCAGTCCATCACGAAGGCGCCGGAAGTAACCGGCGTCGTCGTAGAAATGAGATGTCCCTGCATAGCGCAGAAGTCTACATGTTGCGCGTCGTTAGGCGCTCGGCGCGTCCGTCGATAGGCCAACTCCTTCGCCCTCCCAGGACGACACCCAGCCCTGCGGACACATTCAGCACGCCCACGGGGTGACTCCGGTAGTGAGTAGTCGTCTCCGAACGCGCCCGGCGTCACCGAATGCAGTCGTTGCCGACACGACTCAGCGTGTCGGCTGCGGCACCTCTTCGTAGACCTCACCAACCTCGCCGCCCAGCAGTCGGTCGGTCATCTCCTGTTTCAGCACGGTCAGTCGTTCGTCGTCGGCCGGAGTGCGGTCGCTACGGGCTCCGAGCTCGATGAATTCGTCGGTGACGAATCCCGCGTCGCGCAACCGCACCAGCACGGTCCGGTCGCGATAGCGAAATTCCCAGACGTAGCGGGCCAGGGTGGCACCGCGGTCGGTCGCGGCGAGTTCGGGCACGACGACGAAACGATCGCCGGTGACCGCACGCAAGGCCATTTCGATCGCGTCTCGGCCGCCGGGGCCGGGGAAGGCGGTGCGGACGGTGACCTCACGGCGCTCGACGGGACCGAGCACCGCGACGGCATGGCGCATCGCGCAGTACGCGTGCGCCACCCCGCCGGGGAAGTGTGGCCCGTGGTACTTCATCAGATCGGTGAACGAGATATCGATCGGCGTGCCCGATTCGAGGACTGTCAGCATGTTTTCCTCCGGTCGGCGGTGGCCCAGTACAACGCCGAGTAGAGCAATTGCGTTGCGCCGGGCATGAATCCGGACCCGTGGTGATACACCGGGTCCATGGTGGTGACCAACAGACGACCGGGGGTCGACTGCTCGTCGAGATAGAGGATCGAACCGTCGCGGGCGCCGTCCTCGGTGTGCAGATCGACCAGGCTCACCGCGCCGGGCGGAGGCTCGAGCACACCGTGGTAGTGCCAGATCACCGCGCGATCGGCGAAGAAATCCCAGGCTGGATGGTCCGGGGCGCGTGTGCGGAGCCGGTGGTCCTCGGCGGTTCGCCACCACCAGAACACGGTGGGACGGCTCTGTTGGCGGACACCGGGCACCCAGCCCTCCACGATGTTCTCTCCGAAGACCAAGACGGTGGCGCCCCGGTCGAGGGCGGTGAGGATGCCTGCGGTCCAGCGCCCCAACAGATCCGGGCGGAGCCGGTCGGACACCACGATCACGTCGATGTCGGCGAGTTCCTCGGGCGTCCCGGTCCGCACATGGATCGGACGGATCCGGTACGGCGCCAGTGCGGGATCGGCCAGGGTGGCCAGTTGTGCGTGGCTGCCGCCGTGTAGCAACGCGATCGAGCAGGCGCCGCGAACGAGATCAGTCATCGCGGCCCTCCAGCCATCGCACGAGCTGGGTGCGCAATCGCTGCGTGCCGCGAGCGGCGGTGGCGAACTGCAGCAGATCGTTGCCCCCGTGTACGAGTACCCGGCCCGCGCCGAGCGGGTAGTCGTAGTCGACCGGGGCCTTGGTCGACCCGAGTGTGTGCACCACTCGGGCGTCGTCGGGCAGGTCCGCATACCAGCCACGCCCGTAGAAGCCGGCGACGCCGATCCGGGCCAGTTCTTCGAACGGCACAGGCCCCGGCGTTCCGGTGTTGTACAGGAAGGACTTCGGATCGGTGCCTGCCCACACGGGATGCTCGTTCACGCGGGTCAACGCGAGATCGCGCGGGTTGCGGAAGTCGAGCTTTCGCCACGTGCTCAGGCCGTCCAGGAAGCGGCGTTGCACGTGCCCGTTGATAACCACGCGTCCGCCACGGGTGACAAAGGAATCCAAGAACGGTCGCTGGTGGAGCAAGTACTCCTGATCGACATCGCCGGTCAGATACACCCCGGTGACCGAGTCGTCGCATTCGGTCGGAAGGTCGTAGACATCGATTTCTCGCATGCCGTCGATCACCTGCCGATCGCCTGGGGCCATGTGGGCGTTGAGCACCGTCACGAGATTCCCCTGCCGAAATCGGGAACGGTCAGTCGCCTTATCGCACTGGGCGTTTCGATGTCGGCGGTGACGATCGCCACCCCGTACATCTCGGAAAGCAGTGCACCGGTGAGTAGCTCGCGGGTCGGGCCGATGCGCTGGTCGTCGGCGCTCACCATCAGCATCGACCGTTCGGCCACGTGCAGTGCGTGATCGGGGTGGTGGGTGGTCATCACGACCGCCATTCCTTCGTCGGCGAGCGCGCGGAGCACAGTCAGCACCTGGGCCTGGTTACGGAGGTCGAGGGCGGCGGCGGGTTCGTCGAGCACGATGGTGTCGCAGTCGGAAACCAACGCCCTTGCGATGAGCACCAATTGGCGCTCGCCGCCGCTGAGTCCGGTGTAGTCACGGTCCGCGAGATGGGAAACGCCGACCCGGTGCAGCGCCTCCCGCGCGGCCTCGCGGTCAGTGGCGGTGGGAGTGCTGTAGATCTTCACCGTCCTCGCCCTGCCCATGAGCACGATATCGAGCACCGAGAACGAGAACACCACCGAATGGCTCTGCGGGACGTAACCCACGCCGCCGGTCGTCGTGACGGAACCGGCCACCGGGCGCGTGATTCCGGCCAGACACTTGAGCATCGTGGTCTTGCCACGTGCGTTCGGTCCGAGCACCGCGAAAACCTGACCCGCCGCGGCGCGGACCGAGACATCACGAAAGATCCACGGCCCCTTGGCCGAATAGCGGAACGACAACGAGCTCGCCTCAAGCATCCGAACCCCACAGGCGGGTTCGGTTGCGGATCAGCAGCGCCACGAAGAAAGGTGCGCCGATGATGGCGGTGAGGATGCCGATCGGGATCTCGGCGGTGCTGATCGTGCGCGAGAGGGTGTCGATCAGGGTGAGGTAGATGGCGCCGAGCAAAGCGCTGACCGGCAGCACCATCCGGTTGTCGGTGCCGACCATCATGCGCACCAGGTGCGGGACGACCAGTCCCACCCAGCCGATCACCCCGGCGACCGATACCGATCCCGCGGTGATCAACGCGACGCACACCAGCAGCAGGTTGCGCAGCCGCTGGGGCGAGAGCCCCAGCGCGGTGGCGTCCTCGTCGCCCATCGCGAGAATGTTCAGCCGCCAACGCAGCGCGAGCACCACCAGTCCCGCCGCGACGATCGGGATCGCCGCGGTCAGCACTTTGGCGTAGCTGGCCGTCGCGAGTGAACCCATGAGCCAGAAGACGATCGAGGGAAGCTCGCTGTAGGGGTCGGCGATATAGGTGATGAACGAGACCATCGCCCCGAACATCGCGCCGACCACGGTGCCGCCGAGGATGATCATCAACAGTGGCGCCCCCGGCACGGCCCGAGCGATCGCCACGACCAGCACCAATGCCGCCACGCCGCCGAGGAACGCCCCGCCCACCAGTGCGGCGCCGCTGAATCCGGCGAGCAGGATCAGCACGCCGCCGAATGAGGCACCCGATGACACACCGAGGACCTGTGCGCTGGCAAGCGGGTTGCGGAACACTGCCTGCATCACCGCACCGGTGAGCGCGAGCCCGGCCCCCAACAGGATCGACAACAGGACGCGGGGAAGTCGCACATCGAGCACCACCGTGGCTTCCTGCGGGTACCAGGTCTGCTCGATCGGCAGGAACTGCCCCAACAGGATTCGAACGATCTCGTTCGGCGGGACGGCGTAGCGGCCGACGGCCAGTGCGCCGACCGCCACGACGATCAGCAGCAGCAAGAACCCCGGAACGGCCAGCATCCGCCGATCGAACCGCGCCCGCGGCGGCACCGGATCCACCGGCGCCGCCGCCTGATCAACGGAGGAACTGGTCATAACCGGCCGCGTCTTTGTTGAGGTCCAGACGCAGGACCTGGTCGATCTCGTCGTCGGTGATCCGGTAGGCGAACAGATTGTCGAACCCGGCGCGAATGTCCTCGCGCAGTTGCCCATCGCGCGTGCCCGGGTACAGGATCTGGTGCATCCACAGCCACATCAGTGGTGATTCCGCGCCCGGCACCTGCCAGCGGTAGCCACCGAGTGGAGTCTTGTAGACGCGCTTGTTCTGTACAGCGCTGACATTCGCCAGCCTCGGGTCGGCGTAGATCTCGGCAGGAGTGCTCTGATCGAATCCGCTGAGCATGATGACCTCGGGGTTCCAGGCCAGGATCTGTTCGGGGCCCACCTGTCCGGAGTCGGAGACGAAACCCTTGCTGACCAGATCCCCACCGACCAGGTCGAACTGGAATCCGTCGTAGCCCTTGGCGCTGGTGGTGCTATAGGTGTCACCGGTGCGTGACAGGATCATCGCCCGCGGCCGTTGGCCCTGCGTCGAGGCGACCCGGGCGCGCATCTCGGCTTGCTCGGCGCGCTGCCAGTCCACGAGTTGCTGCCCACGTTCGGGCTTACCCGCGATCTGCGAGAACAGCGTGATCCACTGTTCGAGGTCGTCCTGGGTTCCGTATTTCAGTCCGACCACGGGGAAGCCCGCCGACTCGATCGGCGCGATCACGTCGTTGCCCCGATCACCCCACTGCACAACGACATCGGGATCGAGTTGCAGCAGCGTCTCGACGTTCGGCACGAAATCGTTGCCCGCGACAACCGCGGAGTCGGCCGAGGCCGGGAACATGGTCGCGAACATGCCACCGCGATTAGCGACCAGCGTCGACTGGTTGATGCCGACGATGCGGTCGTAGCTGCGGTCCACCGCGGCGAAGATCGAGGGTGCGGGCATCACAGTGAACGCCACCTTGTCGGCGGGTCCATCCAAGGTGACGGTCTGGCCGCGCTGGTCGATGATCGACAGCGCTCCCGCGCCGGCCGCATTGTCGGCCTGCGCTTCTCGGCTCGAGCACCCAGCGGTCAGAGCGAGGGCTCCTATCATGGCGACGGCCGTCCATCGCCGGGCCCGAAGGCTCCCCCGCTGCCGTGCACGCTGCGTAATCGCCATGCGCTGTACCGTCCCACTCTGAAACCATCATCCAATGAGTCAAGTTAGCCTAACCTACATTCATGGATTGCTGGGAAGTGTCGCACAGCCCCGCGACCGTGCGAGCTGACGCACGCACGAGGTTCGGTTGCGGATTCAGCTGCCCCAGCATCGGGGTCGATGGCGTGATCAGGGATCGCGCCCAGGCTGATCAGCACATGCGCCACCCACTCAGAGATCTGAGCGAGGTCACGACCGGAATGAATCTCGCCCCGCGCTGCCGCGGCCTGGACGTGGGGACGCCAGAAGGATGCCGGGTCGGGGATCAGGCCGGCAACCGTCAGATTGTCGGATGACCCAGGAGACAGCGATGTCGCATCGTAAGGCCGAGAGACCGGAGGAGCACGCCCCATCGTCGGGTGGGCCGTGATGAGGGCGCGTCTGCTCGACATCGACGATCGCATGTCCACGTGGCCACTTCGGACCAACGGTAGCGGCGGCCCGCTCTGCGGAGTGGTGCTGGTGCACACCGGTGCCTGGGAAGGCAGCTCGCCTGCTACCTGGAACACAACTGGGCGCCGCGAGCGCAGTGTCCAGTCAGAAATTCGGGCGGTTCTGCACCCAGCGGAACGGTGTGCTTCGCTGCGGGAAGCTGTCCGGGTCGATTCGGTCGAGGGTGAGGGTGACCTGGTCGCCGTCCAGTTCGCCGGTCAGCACGGCTGTGTCCGGGGTGGGTTGTTGAAAGGTGAGCGTGCCCAGGGGATTCCGGGTGTGTCCGGATGTCGTCATCGGTCTGGATTGTGGTGTCCCCTCGATCAGCCGGATCCGATGGGACGTGTCGTCCACGTCAGCGGAAACGGTGACGAGGGTGTCGTCCATCCGCTGAAAGGTGATGGTTTCCGGGTAGTCGAATACCACTGTCCTCCATCGAGTTTCGTCGGTGGTCAGCGGTGGCACCGGCTGTCCTTCACGGGTGTACTGCGAGACCGACCAGATGCCGTACAGCGCAGGCTTGGGGCGGTCGGGCCCGCCGGAACGCCAGGCGTTCAAGCCGCCGTGCACCAGCGCCACGGCAATCCAGATACTGAGCGCGACCTGCGTCAGCGTCGCGATACGGCGAGATCCTTTGGTGTGGAACGGATACGGTACGGCGGATGGGCCGGTGGCTCGGTTCAACACCAGCACTCGCGTCAGCCGCCGTGCCTCGGGCGCCAGCAGCAACAACGACATGAGCAGAAGATGGGTGGACGAGATCTTTTCCGGCACGTCGAAGGTCATGTTCAGTACGACGATCAGCAGGGTGTCGATCAGCGCCAGCAACGCGCCGAGCAGTGCGGTCCGCGGCACGAACAGCAGGATCGCCGCAGTGATTTCTGCCGCGCCGAGCAGCATTTCGTACGGTTTCGACACACCGATCTGCGACCACAGCACGGCCATCGGCGTGAGGTCGCCGTACTTGGTCAGCAGCGTGGTCAGCGACGGCTCGGGCATCTGCGTTGGAATCGCTTTGGCGAAGCCGAAACTCAACATCTGACCGGCCAACGATATCCGGATGACCAGGAGATACCAGCCCGCGAGGGTGCGATATTGCCTACGGTGCCGGTCCAGTACCGACCACACCGCTGCTCCAGCCACTGACACGACCAGGATGCAGAACAACAGCACCCAGAAGATCGTCTGGTCACCGACTCCGGTCGGATACAGGTGCACGGCGGTACCGAACAGCTCCCGGCTCACCCAGTTCAGGACAGGCTGTAGTTTCCGGATGTGCCAGAACTGTGCACCGTAGCCCAGGTGACGGCCGAGCAAGCCGGTCAGCACGAAGACAATCGGCGGAGTCAGTAAACAGAACAAGCCGAAGTACAGGAAACAGAACCGGAACGCGATACGGGTGAGCAGATTCCACCGCGCTCGCCTTTCGGTGGCGGTGGTTTCGGTCGTCGTCACGGGCGCAACCTCTGATCGTGTGCCGGATCGGGATACATGGCGGGGCAACCGTGCTCGATCGCCTCGGAGCGCAGTTCGTAGTGCCAGGGCTCGTTGCGATAGATCTGGCACAGTCCGTATGCGGCGCCGTGTGCGGACAGCCACGCCGCGGCATCGGAACCGAGGTCGACCGCGTTGCCGGACACGTGCGCGGAAGTGTCCGCGGTGGCGACCCATCGGGCGGCTCTCTCCGTCGAGCCGTACTTCGCGACCGCCGCGCGAAGCAGCCGGTTCTGGTACTCCCGGGAACGCCAGCCACTGTTGACGCGGAACTCGATGCCCTCCTCGCCTGCCTCGGCCGCCGCGGAATGCAGGGCGTCGATCAGATCGGGTGCGAGGTTGGCTATGCCGGGGTACTCGTCGGCGAACACTGTGGCGCCGTTCGGGAGGCCTCCATCGTCCGGGACAGCCCCGCCGCGGAGGACGGCACTGACGAAGCGAAACGGTGATGGTGCCGACTGATAGACCAGTGTGCCGGTGATCGCGGTAATGGCGACGAGCAGGCCGGTCGCGGCCAGCCTGCTCGCCATCGTTGGTGATCCAGTTCTTCGACTCATGCCGCCAGTCAAGGCGCAGCGGTGTTGCGCACCCGTATGCGTTTTCGAATACGCCGACGATATGTGCCGCCTCGTAATATCGAGAGCATGCGTGTGTTGGTCGTAGAGGACGAGCCGTACCTGGCAGAGGCCATTCGCGATGGGCTGCGCCTGGAGGCGATCGCGGCCGATATCGCCGGTGACGGCGAAACGGCCATCGAGTTGCTGGCCATCAACGCATACGACATAGCGGTCCTCGACCGCGACATCCCCGGGCCCTCAGGTGACGAGATCGCCGAGCACATCGTCGCGTCCGGGACCGGCATGCCGATCCTGATGCTGACCGCTGCCGACCGGCTCGATGACAAGGCCTCCGGCTTCGAGCTCGGCGCCGACGACTATCTCACCAAGCCGTTCGCGCTCCGTGAACTCGCGCTCAGGCTCCGGGCGCTCGACCGCAGACGCGTCCACAACCGGCCACCGGTGCGGGAGATCGCAGGCCTGCGGCTGGATCCGTTCCGCCGCGAGGTCTATCGCGACGGTCGCTATGTGGCGCTCACCCGCAAGCAGTTCGCCGTGCTCGAAGTGCTCGTCGCTGCCGAAGGTGGTGTCATCAGCGCCGAAGAGCTGCTGGAACGGGCGTGGGACGAGAATGCCGACCCCTTTACCAACGCCGTGCGCATCACCGTCTCGGCACTGCGCAAACGGCTCGGCGAACCGTGGCTCATCGCCACCGTGTCCGGCGTCGGCTACCGCATCGACAGCGGTACGTGAGGGAATCGACTGTGGACAGGGCGTCGGGTGTGAGCGTTCGCGTCAAACTGACCCTCAGCTACGTCGGGTTTCTCTTGCTCGCGGGCGCCTTGCTGCTCGCCGCCGTGTGGGTGTTCCTCCTGCGAGGAAGATCGAACGCCCTCTTCGTTCCCGATCTGTCCGACTTCCGCCGTACCTTCGACCCACACAGCTTCGGCCCAGCCGTCTTCGTCCCGGCGGCGATCCTGGTGCTGGGGTTCCTGCTGGTGTTCGGCCTCGTCGGCGGGTGGATTCTCGCCGGCCGCGTGCTCGCCCCACTGACTCGAATCACCGAGGTCACTCGGACCGCTGCGAGCGGATCGCTCTCCCAACGCATCCGGCTGCCGGGCCGCAGCGACGAGTTCCGCGAACTCGCCGACAGCTTCGACACAATGCTTGCCCAGCTGGAAGCATATGTAGACGAACAGAAGAGATTCGCAGCTAACGCCTCCCACGAACTGCGCACCCCGCTGGCGATCACACAGGCACTTCTCGACGTGGCCCACAACGATCCGGCCAGCCGCACCGACGAACTCGTCGAACGACTTCGCACCGTCAACACCCGAGCGATCGACCTCACCGAGGCGTTACTCCTACTCAGCCGCGCCGAGCACCGAATCTTCACCCGAGCACACGTCGACTTGTCGCTCCTGGCGGAAGAAGCCGCTGAAACACTTCTTCCCCTCGCGGAAAAACGCGGTATCGCCATCGAAACCTCCGGCGACATAACTCCGACCATCGGCTCACCTGCACTCCTTTTACAGCTGACCACGAACCTCGTGCACAACGCGATCGTGCACAACCTGCCCGATCGTGGCACCGTATGGGTCACGACCAGCGCGCACCCCGGCGCGGCCGTGCTCACTGTCGAGAACACCGGCGAGAAACTATCGCCACAGGTGGTCTCCTCGCTTGTCGAACCGTTTCGCCGCGGAACCGAACGCCGGCACACCGACCATGCGGGTGTTGGGCTGGGCCTGGCAATCGTTCAAAGCATCGCCCGAGCCCACAACGGAACCCTCACCCTCACTCCGCGTCTCTCCGGCGGGCTCCGTTGCACCGTGCACCTACCCGCCGCACTACCCGCACACCAGCGGCTGACGGTCATGGGATGAGAGAATCGTCGGCTTCATCGACGGGGAAGGTCATCGTCGTGCTGTCGCGGTCATCGCGGCTGGTGCCCGTCTCCCACCATCCCGCTGGACGGCCGTGCGCGACTTCTTCTTCCGGGTTGTGCATGTCGCGAGTGAAGACGTTGCCGCGGTCATCGCGGATCACTGCGGCCAGGTCGTTGCGTTCGCACTTGCCTGAATCCAGCAGTGCATTTGCGGGCTGGAGCTCGTCCAGCTCGGCCGCCGTTTCTATCTTGCGTGCGGGTGGACGCCACCCAGCGGCGATCACGGCATCCGCAGCGTCCCGCTCTCCCGAATTTGAGGTTCCCCCGCTTTCTCGGAGGGCTCTGACTGTGGTCCGATAGGACCGAAAGGAGTCATTCGTGCCAGCACCGAAGAAGTACCCGGACGAGTTGAAGGCGCGGGCAGTGCGGCGGTATCGGGAGTCGGACCCGAAGCCGACAATCCGCAAGCTGGCAACGCAGCTCGGGGTGCATCACGAAGCGTTGCGGCTGTGGATCCGCCAAGCGGAGACTGATATCGGCGAGCGAGACGATCGCCCGACGACCGACATGCTGGTCGAGAACCGAGCCCTGAATAAGCGGGTCGCGGAGCTGGAGCGAGTCAATGCCGTATTGCGCGATGCGAGTGCGTATTTCGCCTCGGAGCTCGGCCAGACCCGACGGTGATCGTGGCGTTCGTCAGCGAACACCCGCAAGCCGGTCGAGCTCGTACTACGGGTTCTGGGCATCGCATCCTCGACGAATTACGGCTGGTTGCGGCAGGCGCAGACGCCGTCACGGCGGCAACTTGCCGACCAAGAGCTGCTGGCCGAGATCGTCGACATCCATACCAGCTCCGGCGGAACCTACGCGTCCACGCGATGCTGGCTCGGCGCGGGTTCTCGGTCAGCCGCAAACGAGTCGAGCGACAGATGCGAGGGGCGGGTTTGCAGGGCGCGTTCCTGCGTAAGAAAGTGGCGGCTGGGCTCGACCCGGCAGGATCGGCGTGCCACCCCTGCCCCGGACCTGGTCAATCGTGACTTCACTGCCGGCGAGCCGGACCGGTTGTGGGTTGCCGATGCCACCCGCATCGTCTGCGGTGAGGGTGTGTTCTGGCTGGCCGCGGTCCGGGACGCGTTCTCGAACTCCGATCGTGGGCTGGAAATGTTCGGACCGATGCGACACCGAGGTGGTGCTCGGCGCTCTCGAGTACGCGGTCTGGACCCGCGATGTTCGTGACGGGCAGCTGGTTCATCATTCCGACCGCGGGTCGACCTACACGGCGATCCGGTTCGCGAACCGGTTGGCTGACAACGGGATCGCACAATCCATGGGGTCGGTCGGCGACAGCTACGACGACGCGCTTATGGAGAATTTCTTCTCCAGCCTGAAGACCGAGTTGGTGTATCGAAACAGTTGGCGGACAAGGGAAGACGCCGAGAATGCCTGGTTCGCCTACATCGAGACATCTCACCAACACAGGATGTCAAGCCGCAGCGGGAATTTCACCTACGGTGAAGGCATACGCAGGGTTGTAGACCCGACCTGTGTTCGCCTACATCGAGACATCTCACCAACACAGGATGTCAAGCCGCAGCGGGAATTTCACCTACGGTGAAGGCATACGCAGGGTTGTAGACCCGACCTGATTTAAGGCAGTAGTGGAGCTTGCTGAGCATGATGCTGAAGAGTCTGCGCAGCGCGGCGGTGTGTCGGTCGCCGTGGTCTCGGCGGGCTCGATAGAGCGCCTCCCAGTTCTTGTCATGGCGGACGGCGGCCAACGCCCATACATAGCCGGTGGTCGCGAGGCGATTGTTCTTGGCGCGACGGGCATGCACGAAACTGCTCTTGCCTGACGCTCGGGTGACCGGCGCGGCGCCGGCGAAGGCTCTCAGCCCTCTGGCATCGGCGAACCGGGCGCGGTCATCGCCGATCTCGGCGAGAAAACGGGCGCCGAGCTGTGTCCCGACACCCGGGAAGCTGCTCACGATCCCGGAATCCGGATGAGCGTGGAAGGCGGTTTCGACGGCTTCCTCGAGTTCGGCCACGGTGTCGCAGATCGCGTCGAGCTGGCGGAGCAGGCCTTGCAGCTGCAACCCCATCGCACGTTCGACGGCTGCGGGTTGATGCATCGCTTCCTGGCGCAGCGCCGCATGCAGGCGGGTCGCTTCCTCGTCGATTCCGCGTTGCCGCCCAGCCTTTTTCAGCAGAGACGACAGCCGTCGCACAGTCAGGGATCGGGCTGCTTCGGGAGTCGGGGCAGTCGACAGGATGGTTCGGCAGGCCGCGGAATCCAACCGGTGTCGTCCGCCTCGTTCGAATGCCGACAGTGCCATCGGGAAGAACGCTTTGAGCAGCGTCCGAATGCGGTTGGTGACCTCGGCACCTTCCCAGACCGCGTCCTGTTGCGCGCGAGTGAGCACTCGCAGGGCCTGCACCTCGACGGAATCATCGGACAATGGCCGGTGGGTATCGATGTCGGTGCGCAAAATATTGGCCAGCACCATGGCGTCGAAAGCATCGGACTTGCCACGTGAGGACCGGTAGCGGTCTCGATAGCGCGATACCGAGAACGGATTGATCGCGAAAACCTTTCGTCCCGCTGCGCGCAGTCCTGCCACCAGCAGACCCCGACTGGTCTCAATCGCGATCGGCAGCTGCGCGTCGGTAGGGTCGTGCTCGACCAGCATCCGCAACAGGATGGTCAAGCCTTCGGCACTGTCGGAGATCCGTTCGCTGGCAACCACTTTGCCGTCGTGGTCAACAACCGCGACATCGTGGTGATCCTGCGCCCAGTCGACTCCGCAAGCAACCGCCGCCATTCGGGTCCTCCTCAGTTCGGTCTGGTCAATACGCAGCGAGGCCTGGCGCCCTAATGGAAAGTGCTCTGCGGCACGACATCTCACGAGCCATTCCACCTCGCCACCGACGGCACCCGAACTCGCTGAAGACTCACGGTCTGCGGAACACGAAGGCTCGCACCCGTCGGCAATTCGGCACGATCATCCTCGTGACGGTGGGTGTTGTCACCGAAATCGGCCACAACACCCACCACGAGGCGCCGCTCTCGATGACCGGGCTCAAGGCCCTCGGCTGGTATGGGCATCCGTTGCCATTACGGCTGGTACAACRCCCAGCCTCTCGAGAAGAGGCTGGGTTGGTTATCGCC
>NZ_LMFE01000007.1:0-885723 GCF_001427185.1 Nocardia sp. Root136 | reverse complement strand
CCCCATTTCATGAAGGTGCGGATCAAGGTGGGCGCGGTGTAATAGATGGTGACGCCGTATTTTTCGATGATCTGGAAGTGTCGGTGTTCGTCGGGGGAGTTGGGGGTGCCTTCGTAGACGACCTGGGTGGCGCGGTTGGCGAGTGGTCCGTAGACGATGTAGCTGTGTCCGGTTACCCAGCCGATGTCGGCGGTGCACCAGTAGACGTCGTGTCCGGCTTTGTGGTCGAAGACGTTGTGGTGGGTGTAGGCGGTTTGGGTGAGGTAGCCGCCGGTGGTGTGCAGGATTCCCTTGGGCTTTCCGGTGGTGCCGGAGGTGTAGAGGATGAACAGTGGGTGCTCGGCGGGGAAGGGCTGTGCCTCGTGCGAAGGCGAAGCGGCGGCCACGGTCTCGTGCCACCACAGATCGCGCCCATCGGTCCACGGCACCTCCGTGCCGACCCGGCGCACCACGAGCACGTGCTCCACCGACGACGGCACGTCGCCCTTGGCCGCCAGCGCCTCGTCGACGGCCTCCTTGAGCGGTGCGGGCTTACCACGCCGCCACTGGCCGTCGGTGGTGATGATCAACCGGGCTTCGGCATCGTCGACCCGCTGACGCAGCGCGCTCGGCGAGAATCCCGCGAACACCACCGAGTGCGTGAGGCCCAGCCGCGCGCACGCCAGCATCGCCACGATCGCCTCCGGCACCATCGGCATGTAGACGGCAACGCGATCGCCTGCCTCCAGCCCGAGCTCGGTCAGGTAGTTCGCCGCCCGCGAGACTTCCTCCAGCAGTTCGCGGTAGGTGATGTCGCGCGAGTCGCCCGGTTCGCCCTCCCAGTGGATGGCGACCTGGTCGCCGTGCCCGTCGACGACGTGGCGGTCGACGCAGTTGTAGGAGACGTTGAGTTCGCCGTCGCCGAACCAGCGCGCGACCGGCGCGTCGGTCCAGTCGAGCACCTCGGTGAAGGGTTTGTGCCAGTGCAGCCGGTTGGCCTGTTCGGCCCAGAAGCCGTCGCGGTCGGTCTCGCTTCGCTGGTAGAGCGCGGCGTCCGCGTTGGCGGCGGCGGCGAATTCCGCACTCGGCGGAAACGAATCCTGGTGTCCTGCAGCGGTTTCGGTCACGTCGTTTCAGCCTCACATGCCTGGTGCGGTCGGGTCGGTCGCCGGGGTGCGGCCCGGCTGTCTCGACACTAGTCAACAGACCCGCACCGAGGTGGACCGTTGTCCCGGCGATGTTTCGCGGCGGTCAATAGGGCTAGTTCATCCGATGACTTCGCGGACAGACCGGCCGGTCGCGGGCTATCGTTTTTACTCAACGGTTCAGCTGATGGTTTCCGATTATTGTTCATATTTTTCTGCCGAAGGCGAGGGGCTCGGCAATTCTTCCCGCGTTTCCAGCGAGTAACCGTACTGATACATGTGAAGTGAAAATGGCTCGGATCGCTGAAAAATCCAGCCGGAGCCGCTAACCTCCGACCGTTAGCCACGGAATCGAACCGGGAGAGAGCGTTGAGATTCATCAGAGCGACCGCGCTGGTCGCGGCGGGACTGGCGGCCACAAGCCTCGGTCTCACCGCGTGCTCGTCCGACGACAGTGTTGATTCGAGCATTGTCACCACCAATGCGGGCGAGCCGCAGAATCCGTTGGTGCCGAGCAATACCAACGAGAACATGGGTGGCCGCGTTGTCGACCGTTTGTTCGCCGGGCTGAAGTACTACGACGCCAACGGTGAGGCCCGCAACGAGGTGGCCGAGAAGATCGAGACGGCTGATCGGAAATCGTACAAGATCACCATCAAGCCGAATTGGAAGTTCACCGACGGCACCACGGTGACCGCGAAATCGTTCGTCGACGCGTGGAACTACGGCGCACTCGCCGACAACGCGCAGCTGCAAAGTTACGTGTACAGCCCGATCGCCGGGTTCGACGAGGTGAGCGCCGAGAAGCCCACCGTCAAGACGATGTCGGGCTTGAAGGTCGTCGACGACCGCACCTTCACCGTCGATTTGAAGTCGCCCTCGATCGACTTCGAGAGCGCGCTCGGCTACGCGCCGTTCTATCCGCTGCCCGATTCCGCTTTCAAGGATATGAAGGCGTTCGGTGAGAAGCCGATCGGCAACGGCCCCTACGCATTCGGTTCGTGGGAACACAACGTCAAGATCGATCTCACGCCCAACCCGGACTATCCCGGTGGTCGGCCCGCCAAGAACAAGGGCCTCCGATTCGTGATGTACCAGTCCTACGACACCGCGTACGCGGATCTGCAGGCCGGAAATCTCGACACGCTCGACACCATTCCCGACAGCGCGATCACCACGTACCAGAGCGACCTCGGCGACCGCGCGATCACCAAGCCGACCGCGCAGAACCAGCACATCGGCATCCAGACCACCGTGCCGCATTTCGGTGGCGAGGAAGGCATTCTGCGTCGTAAGGCCATCTCGATGGCGATCAACCGCCCGCAGATCATCGACAAGATCTTCAACGGCACGCGCACGCCGTCGCGCGACTTCACCGCCGCGACCCTGCCCGGCTACAACGCGAACCTGCCCGGTTCGGAAGTGTTCGATTACAACCCCGACCAGGCCAAGAAGCTGTGGGCGCAGGCCGACGCGATCTCGCCGTGGTCGGGTCAGTACCAGATCACCTACAACAGCGACGGCGGTCACCAGGCCTGGATCGAAGCTGTCGCCAACAGCGTGAAGAACACCCTCGGCATCGACGCGGTCGCCAACCCGATGCCGACGTTCAAGAACATCCGCGACGCGGTGAACGCCAAGACGATCGGTACCGCGTTCCGCTATGGCTGGCAGGGCGACTACCCGACGATGATGCAGTTCCTCAGTTCGCAGTACTACAGCTTCTCCGAGACCAACAACGTCAACTACAACAATCCCGAGGTGGACCGGCTGTTCGACGCCGCCCTCGCCGCCCCGACACAGGCGGATTCCTACAAGCTGATCGCGCAGGCGCAGGCGATCATGATCAAGGAGATGGCAGACATCCCAGTGTTCGACTACGTCGCCAACGCCGGCCGCTCGGACAAGGTCACCAAGGCCGAGCTCGCCTGGAACGGCCTGTTCGACTTCGAGAACATCGAGAAATAGAACTCGACAGCTGGGCCGGGTCACTGCGAAGTGACTCGGCCCCAGTTCGTTTTCGGAGGAAGCGATGGCTTGGTACGTAGTTCGGCGTCTGCTCCAGATGATCCCGGTATTCCTGGGCGCGACGCTGCTCATCTATGCGATGGTCTTTCTGATCCCGGGTGACCCGATCAAGGCGTTGGCCGGTGAGAAACAGTTGACGCCTGCGGCCGAGGCGGTACTGCGCGCCCGATATCACCTCGATCAGCCATTTATCGTGCAATATCTGCATTACTTGAAAGGGATTCTCACTTTAGATTTCGGCACCGCGTTCTCGGGCAGGCCGGTCCGCGAAGAACTCGAACGCGCCTTCCCGATCACCATCAGACTGGCCTTTCTTGCCGTATTCATCGAAGGTTTGTTCGGCATCGTTTTCGGCATGATCGCCGGGTTGCGCAAGGGCAAACTATTCGATTCGACCATGCTCATCGCGAGCCTGGTGATCATTGCGCTGCCGGTATTCGTCGTCGGTTATCTCGCGCAATTCTTTCTCGGCGTTAAATGGGGGATAGCCCCGGTTACGGTCACGGGTAAAGCGAGCCTGAGCGAGTTGATCGTACCCGCGTTCGTGCTCGGGTCGCTGTCATTCGCCTATGTGCTGCGATTGACCCGGAACTCGGTGGCGGAGAACAAAACCGCCGATTTCGTTCGCACCGCGACGGCGAAGGGACTCGGACGCCGCCGCGTGGTGTCGGTGCACATTCTGCGGAATTCGATGATCCCTGTTGTCACCTTTCTCGGCGCCGATTTCGGTGCGCTGATGGCGGGCGCGATCGTCACCGAGGGCATCTTCAACATCCCCGGCGTCGGCGGCACCATGTACCAGGCGATCATCCGTGGCGAGCCGCCGACCGTGGTGTCGTTCGTGACGGTGCTGGTGGTGGTGTTCCTGATCGTCAACCTCGTGATCGACCTGCTCTACGCCGTCCTGGACCCGAGGATCCGCTATGCATGACAATCAACAGCATTTCGTGGCCCCCGCCGACGAGGTGGAGGTGCTCGCCACCGACCGTGTCCTGGACAAGGGCACTCCGACCAGCATCTGGGGCGACGCGTGGCGGCGACTGCGCCGCAACCCGGTGTTCGCGGTCTCGGTGGTGTTGATCGTGTTCGTCATGCTCGTGGTGGTGTGGCCCGCGCTGTTCACCGATCAGGACCCGCGGTTGTGCCTCGGCGAGTTCGGCATGGACGGCCCGCGCGAGGGTCATCCGTTCGGATTCGACAAGCAGGGCTGTGATGTCTACGCGCGCACCATCTACGGCGCGCGTGCGTCGGTGAGCGTCGGCATGGCGTCGGCGATGCTGTTTCTGCTGGTAGGCGGCATCCTCGGTGCGGTTTCCGGCTTCTACGGTGGGCTGCTCGATACGATCGTCTCGCGTATCGCGGAGATCTTCTACGCCATTCCGATGGTGCTGGCCGCGATCGTGCTGCTACAGCTGCTGCGGCCCGCGGGGATCATGACGGTCGTCGCGATCCTGGTGGCATTCACCTGGCCGCAGGCCGCGCGCATCACGCGTGGCGCGGTGATCGAGGCCAAGAACAGCGAATATGTCACCGCCGCCAAGGCGCTGGGTGTCTCGCGGCTCGGCCAACTGATGAAGCACGTGCTGCCCAACTCGGCGAGTCCGCTGATCGTGGTCGCCACGATCTGGCTCGGCGTCTTCATCGTCACCGAGGCGACGCTGTCCTACCTCGGCGTCGGACTGCCGCCGAGCATCGTGTCGTGGGGCGCCGATATCGACCGCGCCAAGACCGAGATCCGTACCTCGCCGATCCTGTTCTATCCGGCGACCGCGCTGGCCATCACGGTGCTGAGCTTCATCATGCTCGGCGACGCGGTGCGCGACGCGCTCGATCCGAAGGAGCGCACCCGATGAAGCCCCTGCTCGAAATCCGCGACCTGGACGTCAGTTTCACCTCCGACGGCAACCAGATTCCCGCCGTGCGCGGGGTGAACCTCACCGTCTATCCCGGCCAGACCGTTGCCATCGTCGGCGAATCCGGCTCCGGCAAGTCGACGACCGCGCACGCGATCATCGACCTGCTGCCCGGCACCGGCAAGGTGACCGGCGGTTCCATCCTGTTCGACGGCAAGGACCTGACCGCGGCGTCGGAGAAGGAGATCGTCGCGATTCGCGGCAACGGCATCGGCCTGGTCCCGCAGGATCCGATGTCGAACCTGAATCCGGTGTGGAAGATCGGCTTCCAGATCAGGGAAACCCTGGTGGCCAACGGCATCGCCACCGGCGACGCTGCCCGCAAACGCTCCGTGGAACTGCTGGCGGAGGCGGGGATGTCCGATGCCGAACGCAGGGTGAACCAGTACCCGCACGAGTTCTCCGGCGGTATGCGCCAGCGCGCGCTCATCGCGATCGGCCTGTCGTGCAGGCCGAAACTGCTGATCGCCGACGAGCCGACCTCGGCACTCGACGTCACGGTGCAGCGCCAGATCCTCGGCCATCTCGAACAGCTCACCACCGAGCTCGGCACCGCGGTGCTGCTGATCACCCACGACCTCGGCCTCGCCGCGGAACGGGCCGAGCACCTGGTGGTGATGTATCGCGGCAAGGTGGTGGAATCCGGTCCCGCGCTGCAGATTCTGCGCGATCCGCAGCATGCCTACACCAAGAAGCTGGTGAACTCCGCGCCGTCGTTGGCGGCATCGCGAATGTCGTCGTCGCGGCAGCGGGCCGAAGTGCGTACTCGAGCCGTCGAGGTCGCGGAGAAGGTCTCCGACGATCTTTCCGACTCCGTGCTCGAGGCGCGAAACCTGTCCAAGGCGTTCAAGATTCGCGGCAAGTGGCCATGGCAGTCGGCCGACTTCGTCGCCGTCGACGACGTGAGTTTCACGGTCGGCCGAGGTACCACCACCGCGATCGTCGGTGAGTCGGGCTCGGGCAAATCGACCATCGCGCAGATGGTGCTCGGCCTACTCGAACCGACTTCGGGCACCGTGGCTTTCGATGGTAAGGACGTCGCGAAGCTGGACAGCAAGGGCGCGTTCGCTTTCCGGCGTCGGGTGCAGCCGATCTTCCAGAATCCCTACGGCTCGCTCGATCCGATGTACTCGATCTTCCGCACGATCGAGGAACCGCTGCGGGTGCACAAGATCGGTACCGCTGCCGAGCGCGAAGCGGTGGTGCGCGATCTGCTCGACAAGGTGTCGCTGCCGACGACGGTGTTGCGTCGGTATCCCAACGAGTTGTCGGGTGGGCAACGTCAGCGGGTGGCGATCGCCCGTGCGCTGGCTCTCTCGCCCGAGATGGTGGTCTGCGACGAGGCGGTCTCGGCGCTGGACGTGCTGGTCCAGGCTCAGATCCTCACGTTGCTCAACGATCTGCAGGCCGAGCTGGGGCTGACCTACCTGTTCATCACTCACGACCTCGCGGTCGTGCGGCAGATCGCGGACAACGTACTGGTTATGAGGGAAGGCAAAGTGGTCGAGGCGGCCACGACCGATGAGGTGTTCGCGTCGCCGCGCGAGGAGTACACGCGGGCGTTGCTCGAGGCTATTCCGGGGCGTGAGCTGCTCACGGGGTAGAGGGGTTCGGTAGTCCCAGGAGGTTTGACGCTGTGTTTGTTGGCGCGCTGGCGCGCGCGTGTCCGCGGCCCTGAGGGGCCGCCGGTCAGGCACCGTTGCTTGCTCCTTCGTCGCCTACGCAACGGCGCCTGACCGGCGACCCGGCCGCGGACCGGCCACTTCGTGGCCGTCCCTCCCTAGGGGTCGGGAGTGCGGTGGGTGGGTTGGGTGGGTTGTGGAAGACGGGGACAGGATGGGGTGAACGGTGTGGTCGGAGTGTTGGGTCGGGTTGTGGTGTTGAAGGCGGGGGTGGTCATGGGTGATCGGCTCTCGAAACCCTTCTAACGCTCACCCACGTCGGCGTACCGTGGGTTCGTCCGAGGTGGTGCGGTGTGGATCGCAGGGGTTGGAGACGCCGGTGGATCGGATCGATGCTGAACGGCTGGCCGAGCGGGAAGCGCGGCGGCGCAGGGCGGTGACCCCGGCGGCCAAGCGGCTCGCCGAGGTGCCGTGGCCTGATCGCAGCTGGCCGACGGTGCGTGGGATATACGTGACCGTGGGGGCCGCACTGTACGAGCGGTAACCTCCATGCCGTGACTGATCCGCTGCAGCCCCTGGTCGACCTGCCCGGCGTGCGCGAGGCCGCCGACAAGGCGCGCGATGCGCTCGCGGCCGTGCATCGGCACAAGTCGAACCGACGCGGCTGGGCGACCACCGCCGCCGAAGCCGCCGTCCGGGCTGCCCGTTCCTCGGCGGCCATCGAAGGCGCGAGCACCGACTTGCCCGCCGACGGCCAGGTCAAGGATCCGGTATTGGCCGGCGCGTTGCGGGTGGGTCAGGCGCTCGACGGTGACGCGCTCACCAACCTCGTCGGGACCTGGCGGCGCGCGCCGCTGCAAGCGCTGGCTCGGCTGCACCTCCTCGCCGCCGCCGATCTGGTGACCGACGAGCAGGAGCTCGGCCGCCCACGTTCGGCTCCCGGCGTCGCCGAACGGCTCGACATGCTCGCGCAAACCGTCCAGTCGAGTAAGGCGCCCGCCCCTGTGATCGCGGCGATCGTGCACGGCGAGCTGCTGTCGCTGCGTCCGTTCGGCACCGGCGACGGAGTGGTCGCGCGCGCTGCTTCGCGCCTGGTCGCGGTGGCCAGCGGATTGGATCCGCGCAGCCTCGGCGTGCCCGAGGTGTTCTGGTTGCGTCGCCGTCAGGCCTACTTCGACGCGGCCGCCGGATTCGGCATGGGTACCGCGGAGGGCGTCGGCGGCTGGGTGCTGTTCTGCGCGGGGGCATTGGAAGACGGTGCCCGCGAAGCGAACTCGATCGCCGACGCGGCAGCAGGCTGAGCCGACCGCACACATCGAAACGGGCGGCGTTGTCGATTGCTCGACCTCACCGCCCGCTAGCACGGAACACCCGGTTACCAAGCGTGCAGGGTGGGTTGTGTTCGGTGGCCTCGGCGACCATCCCAACCTCGCCGGTTCATCCCCGCAACCTGTGCGAGGCGTTCGCCGACGTCGGCTCGAATTTCGCAGGCCCACAACTCTTTCGGCCTTGTCGCGGCGCGCTCCGCGTGGGTGCCTGGTGTCCGTGCTGGGAAGGGTGGGATGGGAGGCGAAACCTTCTCTTCCGGCTCCGTCTTGGCCTTCCGTCCTTCCGTGCCTCCATTCTTACACTGTGACGGCACTCACATCAAGGGTTTCGAGGGCATTACCGAATCCCGGTGAATTCGGCGTGTCGCTCGGAGATTCGTGCTGGCGGAAGCCGGTCAGCGCCGTTTGCGGAGCAGTCGGTAGCTGATTGCGCCCGCGATGATCGCGCTCAGTCCGACGGCGGCCGTCGCGGCGACGGTGGTGGTCGACGGCGCCTGGAATCGCGACCACAGCGATACCGGATTGGAGAACGCGAGCACGGGCCAGCCACGGTTCGCCGCCTCCTTGCGCAGCGCGCGATCGGGGTTGACCGCGGTCGGATGCCCGACGGCGCTGAGCATCGGCACATCGGTCACGGAGTCGGAGTAGGCGTAGCACCGCGACAGGTCGTAGCCCTGCTCGGCGGCGAGCTTCTCGATCGCGGCGACCTTGCCCTCGCCGTAGCAGTAGAACTCGATGTCGCCGGTGTACTTGCCGTCCTCGACCACCATCCGGGTCGCCTCGGTGTGCGAGGCGCCGAGCGCCTCGGCTATCGGCCCGACGATCTCCTCGCCGGAGGCGGAGATGATCACCACATCGTGCCCGCGGATCTTGTGATCGGCGATCAGATCGGCGGCCTCGGCGTAGATCAGCGGGTCGACCAGATCGTGAAGTGTCTCGGCGACAATGCTTTTCACCTGCTCCACATCCCAGCCTGCGCACATGTTCGCGAGGTTTGCCCGCATCCGTTCCATCTGGTCGTGATCGGCACCGGAAAGGAGGAACAAAAAGTGTGCGTAGCTGCTCTCCAACACGGCTCTGCGGTTGAGCAGACCCTGTGCGTAGAAGGGTTTGCTGAACACGAACGCGCTCGACTTCGCGATCACCGTTTTGTCGAGATCGAAGAACGCGGCCACCCGCCCGCCCGGCACCGGGCCCGAGCCCGATTTGCCGAGTCTTGCGTCCGTAGGCGAGGTCTGGTCGCGTTCTGGCGTCACGTCAACAGAATAGGCACGACCTGCGCTCACCGCAGATTCGACTGTCCGCACCGTGGAAAAGGGTTTGCCCCGAGGACGCCCGGCGGCGCGAATCGCCGAAGAATGTCGGCGAATGCTACTTGCGCCCGAAGCAGGGGGTGGGTGTAGTATTGCTGGCACCTGGACTTAGTCCAGGCGCGTTCAGCCCGACCCCCCGGGGCTGAACCCGACGGCCCCAGCCTCCTCCCCCCCGGCTGGGGCCGTCCTCTATTTCGGGGACGATCGTAAAAGTTCTCCACACCCCCGAGTTATCCACAATCGCCCTTTTCGGGGTGTTGATAACCTCCTCGCTCGGCAACGCTGAGTCGCATGAACCCAGCCCCGATACGCAGTGGCTCCCCACCTGTCGCGCCCGCTCTCGTGCTCGTGCGTGACGACCGGTTGCGTGCGGAGGTGCGCCGAGTCGCGGCGGCCGCCGAGCGTGTCACCGACGAACGGGTGATGCCGGTCGGCAGGCACGCGTGGGCAGGGGCCGGGATGGTGATCCTCGATACCGCCGCCGCTGTTTCGGCCACAGTCGCCGGCTGTCCGCGCCGGTCGGGCGTGGTCCTGGTCACCGAGGGGGAGCCTGCCGTGCCCGACTGGCAGGCGGCGACCGCGGTAGGCGCCGAGCGGGTTGTCGCGTTGCCCTCGGGCGCGGTCGCACTGGTCGAACAGTTCGCCGAACACGCTGAATCCCGCACGGGTGAAGGGATAGTCGTCGCGGTGGTAGGCGCCGGTGGCGGCGCCGGGGCATCCACGCTCGCCGCGGCCATCGCGCTGCGCGGAGCCGCCCGCCGGGTCCGTCGCGACACGGTACTGATCGACGGTGCTCCGCTCGACGGCGGGATCGATCTGGTGTTGGGCATGGAGAACGTGCCAGGACTGCGATGGCCCGACCTGATCATCGAGGACGGCCGGGTGTCGGCCGCGGCACTGCACAATGCGTTGCCCGCCGCGTCCGCGGGCCTGGCGGTGCTGTCCTGCGGGCGAGCGCGCCCAGCTGCCGCAGGCCAGGGCCGGTCACCGACGGTCTCGGCTGCCGAGGCCGAGCCCCCGCGGATCGGCTGCACATCGACCGAGCTGTCTCCGGCGGCGGTGCGCGCGGTCATCGAATCCGGCAGAGATGCGGGCGATCTCGTGGTCTGCGATGTCTCGTCCGAGCGTGGCCCCGCAGCCGACGCGATGCTCGACGCCGCCGACCTGGTCGTCCTCATCGTCCCGGCGCGGCTGCGCTCCATCGCCGCGGCGGAAGTCGTCTCGGCATATCTGGGCGAACGAAACCCCAACCGAGGCTTGGTTGTTCGCGGTCCGGCGCCGGGCGGCCTGCGCGGCGCGGAAGTGGCGGAGTTGCTCGGGTTGCCGCTCCTGGCCGCGGTTCGCGGACAAGCAGGACTGGCGTCGCGCCTCGAACGCGGAGGACTGAGTGTGCGTCGTCGTGGCCCGCTGCGGGACGCCGCCGACGCCGTCCTGGCGATGGTAGGGGCTGAGGCCTCGTGACAACTTCTGCCCTCGCCGGACATTCGAGCCACTCGGGTAGGGCCGTTCGCAGGGACGGAGCAGGCGCGCTATGACCACATTCGTCACCGTCGATCTTCTCGAGCGCGTCCGTGAGCGCCTTGCCGAACATCCGGGCGTCCCTGACGCCGCACAACTCGCGGCCGCGATCCGTACCGAAGCGGGCGGTGTACTCGCCGACACCGACCTGCTCCGGGCGCTACGGCTGCTGCAAACCGAGGTGACCGGGGCGGGGCTGCTCGAACCGTTGCTGCACGACCCGCAGGTCGCCGATGTGCTTGTCACAGCACCGGATTCGGTCTGGGTCGACCGTGGTCGCGGGCTGGAACTGACCGATGTCCGCTTCGCCGACGAAGCCGCTGTTCGCCGCCTCGCCCAGCGCTTGGCTCTGGCAGCGGGCCGCCGACTCGACGACGCCCAACCCTGGGTCGACGGCAAACTCGCCGGAACCGAAGCGGCCCTTGGTGATGCGTTCGGCGTTCGACTGCACGCGGTGCTGGCACCGGTAGCCCATGACGGAACATGCCTTTCCCTGCGCATCCTCCGCCCGGCCACGCAGGGCCTCGACGCGCTGGCCGCCGCCGGTTCGATACCCCCGGACGCCCGCCGACTACTCGGCGACATCGTCCGCGCCCGCCTCGCATTTCTCGTCGTGGGTGGCACCGGCGCCGGAAAGACCACCTTGCTCTCGGCGCTGCTCGCCGCCGTCGATCCCGCCGAACGAATCGTGTGCGTCGAAGACGCCGCCGAACTCGCTCCGGTCCATCCTCATGTCGTACGCCTGGTCGCCCGGACCGCCAATGTCGAAGGGGTGGGCGCTGTTACGGTCCGCGATCTGGTTCGCCAGGCACTGCGAATGCGCCCGGACCGCATAGTCGTCGGCGAGGTACGCGGCGCCGAAGTCGTCGACCTACTGACCGCACTAAACACCGGTCACGACGGCGGCGCGGGGACGGTCCACGCCAACTCGCCCCAGGAGGTCCCCGCTCGTCTGGAAGCGTTGGCAGCTCTGGGCGGTATGGACCGCGCCGCCCTCCACAGCCAATTGGCGGCGGCGGTTCAGGTGGTCCTGCACGTTCACCGGCGATCGGACGGCACCCGCGCGCTTCGCGAAATCGGCGTCCTGCAACGCGATTCCGATGGCGTCCGCATCACCCCGGCCTGGCGATCGGACAACCACCCGACTCCCGCCGCCGACGAACTCCAGCGACTACTCGAGGTGCGACTCGGATGAGAAGTCGGCAGCAGGGGATCGGTGACCGAGCGGCAGGTTTCGTTCTGAAGGGGGTGAGTTCGTGGGTAGCGCGTTGCTCTGTTGTGCGGTGGCGATGCTGGTACTTCCTGTGGCGGGCGGGCAACGGCGGTTCACGCGGTTGTTCGGCGCGGGCGGGCGCAGTGCACCGAGGCGGGTGCCTGTGGAGTGGTGTGCAGGAATCGGACTCGGGTGTACGGCATTCACGTTCGGCCCCGGTGTCGGGCTGGCGGCTCTCATGCTGGGAGCCACTGTGGCCGTGCGGAGGCGGCGTGGTCGAGGTGACCGCGAGCGAGGCCGCCAATGTGGATATCTACTGGCCGGCCTCGAAGCCGTGGTCGGCGAGCTCCGCGTCGGTGCGCACCCGAGCGCGGCGGCCGAATCCGCCGCAGGCGAATCGCGCGGCGAAGCCGCACGCGTACTGGCGATCAGCGCGGGCCGCAGCCGTCTCGGCGGGTCTGGCGCCGACGGCTGGATCCAACCGGATTCGATTGTCGCCGAAGAACTGTCGAGGATCGCCGCCGCCTGGCGAGTGGCCGAAGAACACGGCCTTGCTCTGGCGGAACTGCTCTCGGCCGCCAGATCGGATCTACTCGGTCGCATCCGCTTTCGAGAGCGCACCGAAGCCGCACTGGCCGGCGCCCGAGCATCGGCCACAGTCCTCGCGGGCCTCCCGCTGGTCGGCATCGGCCTGGGTCAGCTGATGGGCGCCGCTCCGCTCACCATCCTGTTCACATCTCCAGCCGGCGAACTACTTCTTCCACTGGGCGCTGCTCTCGCCTGCTGTGGACTCCTGTGGACAGATGTCATCACCCGCAAGAGCACAGCCTGACTCCCCGCCCCATCGCTGCTGAACGGTTGGCAGAAGTGGCCGCCGACTCGAATGCCTGTGGACAGATGTGTATCCCACGAGACCGCAGGCCGACCCGCGTGGTGTTCGGGAGGTCGGCTCGGATCAGGTGTGGACAGGTGTGGATCAAACTTCGAGGAGGGATTGCTTGTGCAGGGGATGGCTGGAGTTGCCTCGCCGGAGGCGTTGCTGATCGCGGCGCTGGCGATCGTGGTGTTACCAGGGCGCGTTGCCGTCAGTCGACGGGTGCGTGCGCTCGGACCGGCATCAGTCGGCGTGTCCGGGGCACAGGGCAACGCCGCGAAGGTCGACCTGCTCGGGTCCGCCTCCGCATTCGATCTGCTGGCCGCGTGTCTACGAGCGGGACTGCCGATGGCCGCGGCCGCGCGCGCGAGCGCTCCGACCGCACCGCCGGTTCTTCGGGCCGCATTGCTCAGGGCCGCAGACCTTCTCGCGCTGGGCGCCGACCCGGCGACCGCATGGGAGCGGGCAGCCACCGACGCCGCCGGGTCCGTCGGCGCCGATGACGTGGAGTCGCTGGCCAGGATGGCCCGCCGTTCGGCCCGCTCCGGTGCCTCGCTGGCGACGGCGGTCGGCGAACTGGCCACGCAGCGCCGGGAAGCCGTGGAAGACGCTGCCGTCGCACGCGCCGAACGCGCGGGCGTGCTGATCGGCGGACCGCTCGGTCTGTGCTTCCTGCCCGCTTTCGTCTGTCTCGGCATCGTCCCGGTCGTCATCGGCCTCGCCGACAGCGTGCTCGGCGACGGAGGACTGCTGTGACCGGCCTCGACGAGGCCACCGAAGCTTCACCGCGCGGACCAGCCGCGCGGTGCAACCAGAGAGGGGATCACGATGACGTTCGTCCACGCCGTATACCTGGGGGCCCGCACTCGATTCACGCGTCTGCTGCTCGACGACGACGGCATGTCCACAGCGGAATACGCGATCGGCACGATCGCCGCCGCAGCCTTCGGGGCCGTGCTCTATGGGGTCGTCACCGGGGACAGCATCGTCAACGCGCTGACCGGCATCATCGACAAGGCGCTCAACACCAGCGTGTAAACCATCGCGACATAAGCACTCTCGGTGCCGATGCGGGCGCGGTGACGGTCGAGGCCGCCATCGCCCTCGCGGCACTGGTGTGCGCCGTCGCCCTGTGTGTCGGCGCCCTCCTCGCCGGATCCACCCAGGTCCGCTGCACCGACGCGGCCCGCGAGACCGCCCGCCTGGCCGCTCGCGGTGACACTTCGCGCGCGATCACCGCGGGCAAGACCGTTGCTCCGGCAGGGGCGAGCGTCGAACTCCGGATCGAAGGAGACCGAGTGATAGCCACCGTCGCCGCGAACACTCCGCTCCTGCCCGGCCTGCGGCTGCGCGCCGAAGCCGTAGCCGTCACCGAGCCGGGAGTGGGACCGTGACGGCAAGCCACGATGGATCGGCGACCGCACAGATCCGGGCGCCGAAGCTGCCGCGAGAGTCCGGGTCGGTCTCCCGGAGATCGATGTGGCGTGGGCTGGCTGGCGATGCCGGCGGGGCGACGGTGTTCGTCTGTGTGGCGTTGGCGGGATTGATCTGCCTGACGTTGTCAGTCGGGCAAGTGGGCGGGGTGGTGGTGGCTCGGCACCGGGCGCAGGGGGCCGCTGATCTGGGGGCGTTGGCCGCGGCGGGGGTATTGGCGGAGGGCGCCGAGTCGGGTTGTGGAGAGGCCGGGGAGATTGCTCGGCGGATGAGGGTTCGGGTGCGGCGGTGCGTCGTCGCGCAGTGGGATGTCGTTGTCGAGGTCGAGGCGAATGTATCGGCGGGAGTGTTCGGCATGCGCACTGTGCGGGCTTCGGCACGCGCGGGTCCGGCGGAAGAGAATGAGTGACTCGGAAGAGTTATCACTGGTCGGTGGTTGTTCCGCACCGAACCAATTCTGAATTTACCGGAAGCGCATTTGTGCTATTTCATGCGCATTCTTTGATCTTGGCCTGAAAAAAATGAAAAGAACGATGTAGCCCTGCCCGGTGATCCCGGTTGGCTATGAACCAGTTAATAGAAGAGTGGTCCTTTTTAATCGACGGCCCGGTGCCTATCGCGATATCTTCGCTGGTCAACACCAATTCGGACGAGTGACCAGCATTCTTTGAGAGAGGTGTATCCCCGGTCACGTAGTGGGTTGGTGGACATCATGTGTCGGCGGGCCCGTCGCAGTGGGTCCGCAGTTCGCTGAGAACAGCGGCCAGCAAGCGTGCGGCAGCGTCCTTGTCCAGGGGGTTGTTGCCGTTGCCGCACTTGGGCGACTGCACGCACGACGGGCACCCGTCCTGGCACGCACAGCTGCGGATCACGCTCGCGGTGGCGGCCAACCAGTCCGTGAGCTGGGCGAATCCGCGCTCGGCGAAGCCGGCGCCGCCGGGCTGCCCGTCGTAGACGAACACCGTCGGCGCACCCGTATCGGGATGTTCGGCGATGGAGACACCGCCGATATCCCAGCGGTCGCAGCCCGCGACCAGCGGCAACATGCCGATGGCGGCATGCTCGGCCGCGTGGAGTGCGCCGGGTAGCTGTTCGTCGGAGATCTTCGCGGCGGCGAGCAGCCGGGGTGTGACGGTATAGAGGACAGCCTTGGTGTGCAGCGTGTGCGCCGGCAGATCGAGCTCCACCTGGTCGAGCACCTCACCGGTCACCAGCGTCCGCAGGTAGCCGACGACCTGGTTGGTGACCGCGACCTGCGCGGATGCCGCGGTCACCGCGCCGAACACGCGTTCCTCGATCACCCCTTCCACGGTGATCGAGGTGATCTGCCGGGAACTGGTGGTGAAGCCGGGATCCACCTCGTTGACGAACGCGACGCCACCCTCGAGGTCGAGCTCGTCGACGAGATAGGTCTCGCCCTGGTGCAGATGTACAGCCCCCGTGTGCAGGGTGGCCGGGGCTCGGCCCGCGTCGGCGGTGCCGAGCAGTCGTCCGGTTTCGGCGTCGACGATCGCGACCGGCGAACCGAGCCCACCGCGCACATCCACGTCGTCGTGCGGGTGGGTGTGCGCGGTGACATGCCAGCGCGCACCCGCGCCACGGATACTCGGCCTGCGCCGGATCAAGCCCTGTTCGGCCAGGTCAGCAAGCACCTCATCGGCTCTGAGCTCGCTTACCTCTTCGTCGGTGAGCGGCAGCTCCATCGCGGCGCACAGCAGCTGGGGGCCGAGGATATAGGGGTTGTACGGGTCGGTGATGGTGGCCTCGATCGGCCGATCGAGCAGCGCTTCCGGGTGATGAACCAGGTAGGTGTCGAGCGGGTCGTCGGTAGCCACGAGCACCACCAGCGAACCTTGCGACCGCCTACCCGCCCGTCCGGCCTGTTGCCAGAACGAGGCGACCGTCCCGGGAAAACCGGCGATGACCACGGCATCGAGGCCCGCGATGTCGACACCGAGCTCGAGCGCGTTGGTACTGGCGGCGCCGAGCAACGTCCCCTGCGACAGCGACTGCTCGAGCTCACGCCGGTCCTCGGCTAGATAGCCCGCCCGATAGGCAGCAACTCGTTCTTGCAGCTCAGGGGCGGTTTCAGCAAGGACGCGCCGAGTGTCGAGCGCGATCAGTTCAGCACCGCGCCGCGAACGAACAAAGGTGAGAGTCCGAGCGCCCTCGGTCACCAGCGCCGCCATGATCTTGGCTGCCTCGCTGGTCGCGGTCCGCCGCACCGGCGCCCCGTTCTCCCCGGTCAGCGACGCGCTCAGCGGCGGTTCCCAGAGCGCGACGGTCCGGGCGCCGCGCGGCGACCCGTCCTCGGTGACAGCCACGACCTGCGCGCCGATCAGCCTGCTCGCCGACGCGGCCGGATCGGCGCTGGTGGCCGAGCACAGGATGAACACCGGATCGGCGCCGTAGAACCGGGCGAGCCGACGCAGCCTGCGCAGCACCAGCGCGACATGCGAACCGAACACTCCTCTATATGCGTGGCATTCGTCGACGACCACATACCGCAGGTTGCGAAGCACCCGCGCCCAGCGCTGATGCGAGCGCAGAATCCCGACGTGCAGCATGTCGGGATTGGTGAAAATCCAGCGTGCGTTGGCCCGAACCCACTGCCTGACCTCGGCGGGAGTGTCGCCGTCATAGCTCGCCGGATGCGCCTCACGCAGCGGATTGTCGTGGATCAGGCTGCCGACGGCGCGGAGCTGATCGGCGCCGAGCGCCTTGGTGGGGGAGAGGTACAGCGCGGTGGCGCGCGGGTCGTCGAGCAGCGCGGTGAGCACCGGCAACTGGTAGCCGAGCGATTTCCCCGATGCTGTTCCGGTGCTCACCACAACGTGGCTTCCGGTCGCCGCGAGGTCGGCCGTGCGGGTCTGGTGTCCCCACGGCAGTTCGATTCCCTGCGCGTCCAGGGCTGTGACCAGCTCCGATGGCACCCATTCCGGCCACGCTGTGGTGTCGGCGCGCTGTGCGGGCAGCTCCGCCACATGGGTGAGCGGGTTGCCGCCGGCGGCCGCTTCGGTCAGGACACGATTCAGCAACGATCGCCCGTAGCTCTCGCCCGTATCGCGCTCCCGAACGCCGGTCCGGTCTGCCGGATTCATCCAGTCCTCCTCTCACGCGACACGCGAAGTGTGAAACGTGTGTGTGCGACAACCACTACCTGGTATTTCGTAACCCAGTAGCGATCTGGGTCACAGCATGTTTGCTGGAAGCTCACTCGGTTATCAAGAAGCAAACAGACCGAAAGTACGGATACACCCAATCTCTCCCTTACCTGCACATTCGCAAGATCATGAATTTTGCAAATACTCGGTAACTCGACTGTCGAATTGCTCAGAGACATGGTTCACTGGGTCTCGGTCGCAAGCTTCTGTGTTCGAGGGACGGATCCAAGGTCCAAACCATCAGCAGGATCGTTGTTGCGAACGCCGTGCTCAGGATTTCCTTGCAGGGGGACCAACGGTACAGCGGTCGGAACGGGCCCGGTGGACGAACCCAGTTGTCCGCCGTTTCCGGTAGAAAGAGAAGGAAACAGAATGGCACAGGGAACTGTGAAGTGGTTCAACGCGGAGAAGGGGTTCGGCTTCATCGCGCCCGAGGACGGCTCAGCTGACGTCTTCGTCCACTACTCGGAGATCCAGGGCACGGGCTTCCGTACCCTCGAGGAAAACCAGAAGGTCGAGTTCGAGGTCGGCCAGGGCACCAAGGGCCCCCAGGCCACCGGCGTTCGCGCGCTCTCCTGAGCTGCGAAACACAACAACGCCTCGTCCCCCTCCTCCGCATGCGGAGGAGGGGGACGAGTCATTTCCGGGTAGCATCGCCCAGGACAGCGCCCGCGACGTGAAACGCCGCAAATGCCTCTACCCCAAGTGCGCAGGGTATAAACGTCACTGGTGGTGATGTCCGAACGTCGCCGTCTGCCCCAGCCGCGCACCGAGCGGACCTCCCGACGCGCGGATCTAGAAGGAAGGTGTTCGCCGGTGGCAACACGAGACCGCAGTTCAGCCGATCAGGGCCGACCCCTGCGTCGTCTCGTGATCGTCGAGTCGCCGACCAAGGCCCGCAAGATCGCGCCCTATCTAGGTCGCAACTACACGGTCGAGGCCTCGGTGGGCCACATCCGTGACTTGCCGCGCGGTGCCGCTGACGTGCCGGCCAAATATAAAGGTCAACCGTGGGCCCGCCTCGGTGTCGACGTCGATCACGACTTCGAGCCGATCTATGTGGTGAACCCGGATAAGAAGGCCAAGGTCGCCGAGCTCAAGAGCTTGCTGGCCGACGCCGACGAGCTCTACCTCGCCACCGACCCCGACCGTGAGGGCGAGGCGATCGCCTGGCACCTGCTCGAAACGCTCAAGCCGAAGGTCCCGGTTCGCCGGATGGTCTTCCACGAGATCACCGAGCCCGCCATCCTCGCCGCCGCCGCCGACACGCGCGAGCTCGATAACGACCTGGTAGACGCCCAGGAAACCCGCCGCATCCTGGACCGCCTCTACGGCTACGAGGTCTCTCCGGTGCTGTGGAAGAAGGTCATGCCGCGGCTTTCCGCCGGTCGCGTGCAGTCCGTCGCCACCCGGGTGATCGTCCAGCGTGAGCGTGAGCGCATCGCTTTCCGCTCCGCCGGGTACTGGGATATCGCCGCCAAGCTCGACGCGGGTCCCGACGAGAAGTCCGATTCGACCAACCCGCGCACGTTCGGCGCGCGCCTGGTGCAGGTCTCCGGCGACCGCGTCGCCTCCGGTCGTGATTTCGGATCCGACGGTCAGCTCAAGTCGGCCACCGGCGTCGTCGTGCTCGACGAGGCCTACGCCCGCAGGCTGGCCGAGGCGCTCGACGGCGCCGCGCTCGAAGTCAGCTCGGCCGAGGCCAAGCCGTACACGCGCAAGCCGTATCCGCCGTTCATGACCTCCACGTTGCAGCAGGAAGCGGGCCGCAAGCTGCGGTTCACCTCCGAGCGCACGATGCGGGTCGCGCAGCGGCTGTATGAAAACGGCTACATCACCTATATGCGTACCGACTCCACGACGCTGTCGGAGTCGGCCATCGCGGCCGCTCGCTCGCAGGCGACTCAGCTCTACGGCGCGGAGTACGTCTCGCCGTCGCCGCGCCAGTACACCCGCAAGGTCAAGAACGCGCAGGAGGCACACGAGGCGATCCGTCCCTCGGGCGACACCTTCATGACGCCCGGTCAGCTGGCCTCCAAGGTCGACAACGACGAGTTCAAGCTCTACGAGATGATCTGGCAGCGCACGGTCGCCTCGCAGATGGTCGACGCGCGCGGCACCACGCTGACCCTGCGCATCACCGGCACCGCGCGGACCGGCGAGGAGTGCGTGTTCTCGTCCTCGGGCCGCACCATCACCTTCGCCGGGTTCCTCAAGGCCTACGTCGAGAGTGTGGACGAGGAGGCGGGCGGCCAGTCCGACGACGCCGAATCTCGTTTGCCCGCACTGGAAGAGGGCCAGAGCGTCACCGCCGTCGAACTCACCCCCGACGGCCACAGCACCAACCCGCCCGCCCGCTACACCGAAGCCTCGCTGATCAAGACGCTGGAAGACCTCGGCATCGGCCGCCCGTCGACCTACTCCTCGATCATCAAGACGATCCTCGATCGTGGGTACGTCTACAAGCGCGGCAGCGCGCTGGCCCCGGCCTGGGTGGCGTTCGCGGTGGTGGGACTGCTCGAGGCCTACTTCGGTCGGCTCGTCGACTTCGACTTCACCGCCGCGATGGAGGACGACCTCGACGCGATCGCCGGTGGACGCGAGCAGCGCGGAAACTGGTTGTCCAGCTTCTACTTCGGCGGCGAATCCGGTGCCGAGGGTTCGGTCGCGCGTTCGGGTGGCCTGAAGAAGATGGTCTCCGTGCAGCTCGACGACATCGACGCGCGCGAAGTGAACTCGATCAAGATGTTCGTCGACGAAGAGGGCCGCGATGTCGTGGTCCGCGTCGGCCGCTTCGGTCCGTATCTGGAGCGGATGATCATCAATCCCGATGACCCCGAGGGTGATCGGATCTCGCAGCGGGCGAACCTGCCCGACGATCTGCCGCCCGACGAGCTGACGCCCGAGGTCGCCGAGAAGCTGTTCTCCACTCCGCAGGAGGGTCGTTCGCTCGGCGTCGACCCGGTGTCGGGGCACGAAATCGTCGCCAAGGAAGGACGTTTCGGCCCGTACGTCACCGAAGTACTGCCGGAACCGCCCGCACCCGACCCGGACGCCGCGCCCGCGAAGAAGACCAAGAAAGCCGCGGAGGTAAAGCCGCGCACCGGTTCGTTGTTCAAGTCGATGGACCTGGCCGAGATCACCCTCGACGACGCGCTGATGTTGCTCTCGTTGCCCCGCGTGGTCGGCAACGACCCCACCTCGGGCGAGGAGATCACCGCACAGAACGGCCGTTACGGCCCGTATCTGAAGAAGGGCACCGACTCCCGTTCGCTGGCGACCGAGGATCAGCTGTTCTCGGTCACCCTCGACGAGGCGCTGAAGCTCTACGCCGAGCCCAAGCGTCGCGGACGTCAGGCCTCGGCCGCGGCCCCGCTGCGTGAGCTGGGCAACGACTCCGCCACCGACAAGCCGATGGTGATCAAGGACGGCCGCTTCGGTCCGTACGTCACCGACGGCGAGACCAACGCCAGCCTGCGCAAGGGCGACGAGGTCGAGTCGATCACCGACGAGCGCGCCTCCGAACTGCTTGCCGATCGTCGGGCGCGTGGTCCGGTGAAGAAGGCGGCGAAGAAGACGACCGCGAAGAAGGCGGCCAAGAAGGCGCCGGCCAAGAAGGCCGCGGCGAAGTCGACCGCGACCAAGACGGCCACCAAGACCGCGGCCAAGAAGACGACCGCCGCCAAGAAGGCTCCGGCGAAGAAGGCCGCAGCGAAATCTGCTGGGACCGAAGACGATTGAGCAAGCGGTGAACCTGGCTACCGCATCCGCTGGTTGTCGATGACCCAGGCGTCCGGAAGTGTTGTCGGACCCCGTGGCTAGGGTGTAGCGCGTGGCAGGTGTCTTCGATCGACTGGTCGGCCAGGACGTGGTCGAGACCGAGCTGGCCGCTGCCGCGAAGGCGGCGCGGGCCGGGGTGGTCACCGGGGCGATGACGCATTCGTGGCTGTTCACCGGGCCGCCCGGGTCGGGGCGGTCCGTCGCGGCGCTGTGTTTCGCGGCGGCGCTGGAGTGCACCGATCCCGGCATCGTCGGCTGCGGGAAGTGTCACGCGTGCACCACCACGATGGCCGGTACCCACGGCGATGTGCGGCGAATCATCCCCGAGGGTCTGAGCATCAGCACCAAGGAGATGCGCGCGATCGTGCAGATCGCGGCCCGTCGTCCGAGCACCGGTCGCTGGCAGGTGGTAGTCGTCGAAGACGCCGACCGTCTTACCGAGGGTGCTGCCAATGCCCTGCTCAAGGTCGTCGAAGAACCACCGGACCGCACGGTCTTCCTGCTGTGCGCCCCCACCGTCGACCCCGAGGACATCTCCGTCACCCTGCGCTCGCGCTGCAGACACGTACACCTGGTGACCCCGACCGTCCCCGCCATCGCGCAGGTCCTGCGCGAGCGCGACCAACTCGACGCGAAAACCGCCGACTGGGCAGCTTCGGTCAGCGGCGGCCACGTCGGCCGAGCCCGCCGCCTCGCCACCGACGAAGACTCCCGTCAACGACGCAAGCGCGCCCTCGCTCTGGTCACCGCGACCGAACGCCCCGGCGCCGCCTACGCCGCCGCCGACGAACTGGTGAAATCCGCCGACGACGAAGCCAAGCTGATGAGCGCCGACCGCGACGACCGCGAACGCGACGAACTCGCCACCGCCCTCGGCGCAGGCGGCACCGGCAAGGGCTCCGCCTCGGCGACCCGCGGTTCGGCCGGTGTCCTCAAAGACCTCGAGCGCCGCCAGAAATCCCGCGCCACCCGCACCGGCCGCGACGCACTCGACCGCGCCCTCATCGACATCGCAGGCATGTACCGCGACGCCCTGGCCATGCGTTTCGCCGGCCGCGGCACCCCCATCACCCTCACCCACCCCGACATGGCAAGCGAGATCACCGACCTCGCCACCAACGTCCGCCCCGAAGGCCTCCTGCGCAGCATCGACGCCGTCCTGGCCTGCCGCGAAGCCCTCGACCTCAATGTGAAACCCCGCTTCGCCATCGCTGCCATGGTCGCCACCCTCATCACCGCCCGCACCACCTGACCACCCGTTTTCGCGTTCTACCGGTTCCCGCGATAGACTCGCGTCGCCGAAATGGCACGCCGCCTTAGCTCAGTCGGTAGAGCGCTTCACTCGTAATGAAAAGGTCGCGAGTTCGATTCTCGCAGGCGGCTCAAAACGCCAGTCAAGGGCGGGCACCGGGATACATCCGGTGCCCGCCCTTTCTGCATTTCTCAGAACATGGACGGGGGTCAGGTCGTCCGCGCTCGGATGCGAATCAGCCCACCTGTCGCGGCCTGCGGCACGATGACCACGGCTAACGCTGGTGAGGTAAGTCCTCGTCGTGGCCAGAAAAAATCTGTGGTGTTGAGTGTAGACATTCATCTGGAGTCGGTATACAGTCACTGTCGTTCAGAAGATAAGTCCAGAGGCCGGGCAGGTGAGCTGCCCGGGAGTAGGTAGTTCGACCGTCCCTTCCGGCGGAGAAGAGAATCCGGTGCAGTAGGCCGGACCGCCGGAGCGGGCGAAGAAGCAAGACGAAGTACGAAGTGAACAAGCAATGAGGACAAGACCGGCGATCCAGGAGGTGGTGCCCACTGAGTAGTCATTTATCAGTTCCGCGTCTCAGGGAAAGTCGGATGCGGTGTACGGCATCGGCCCACTCGGCCGGTGAGCAGAGTTGACATTGAATCCAACCTCATAGTCCCAGGCCCCGGCGCATGTGCGCCGGGGCCTGCTGGTTTCGAACCCTGTCGTAGAGTGTTGTTGCATAAAATTCTTTGCACAGATAACTGTGCAAAGAGTACTGTGCAACTATGTCCGACGAGGTAACACCCAGAGAGATCACCGATCCCGCAGCCCTCCGTGCGCTCGCGCACCCGCTGCGGCAGCGGATCTTGCGCGCACTTGCCGAGAACGGGCCTGCGACCGCGACGGCTTTGGGGGCGCAGTTGGGCGAGAACACCGGCGCGACCAGTTATCACCTGCGCCAACTCGCCGAACACGGCTTCATCGAGGAGGCGCCCGAACTGGCCAAGGGCAAGGAGCGGTGGTGGCGTTCGCCGCCGAAGGACCTGCGCTACCGGATGGATCGCGAACAGTCGCCGGAGTTACGCGAGCTGATGGAAGGTCTTGTCGCCCAGCACATCACCGAAGACATCGAGATGTTCCAGCGCTTCCAGGCCGAGCGTGCCGAGTTGGGTGAGTGGGCCGACATGATGCCCTTCTCGCGCGGCGCGATCTACGCGACGCCCGCCGAACTCGAGGAATTCTTCGAGGACTACATGACGCTGCTCAAGCGTTTTCAGCAGTCTCACCCGCAGGATCGCCCTGGCGTCCGCCGCGTGCTGACGCGCTTTCTCGCCTTCCCGGCACCTCGCACGAACACCGCAGACTAGGACATGGCGTGCTCTTGATCTTCCGACGAATCATTCTGCTCGCCATCATGATCGCCGCCGTCGCTGGGTGTCCGGCGGCGCATGCACAGAACACCGTCAGCGTCGACATCACCTTCACCCGCACAGACGGCACAACCACCTCCGGCACAGTGCACGCCCCCGCGGGAGCGACCGGCAGGCCGGGCGTCGTGCTCGTCCACGGCTCGGGCAACGGTAGCGGCGAGCACTACGACCTGGTCGCCGAGGCATTCGCCCGAGCGGGCATCGTCGCGTTGCGATATGACAAGCGCACCGAGGGATACACGCCATCGCACCGTGACTACTCACTCCTGGCCGACGATGCGCTGGCAGGCCTTGCCGCACTGCGGAATCGGCCCGAAGTCGATCCGGCTCGCGTCGGGCTGTGGGGACTGTCGGAGGGTGGATGGGTCGCACCACTGGCTGCTTCACGATCCACCGAGGCCGCCTTCCTGATCACGATCGGCGCCAACTCGGCCCAACCCGCTGCGCAACAGGCGTGGGCCAACGAGACCCGGTTCGGTGCGGCAGGCGTACGCGGCTCGATGGTCGATATATTGGCCCGCAACGGTATTCGTCAGCTGGTAGCCGCCGATCAGTTCGCGCAGGCGGACTACGACCCGATCCCGGTACTGGAGAGAATCCCGCAGCCGGTTCTCGCGATCTGGGGTGACCAGGACCGTCTCACCCCACCCGGTGACAGCCTGCGCGGCTTCCAGACCGCCTTCGACCACGTCGGAAAGACGAACTACACGCTGCGCACGCTCCCGAACGCCCAGCACGCCGGACAGCCGACCACCGATGGCTTCGACAAACTTCCTGGCTTGGCGTCGGGATACGGCGAGCTCATGGGTGATTGGGTCAACGGTCTTCCCGGTTCGGCCACACCGCCGACCACGGATCAGCCAGCGGCACAGGGACATCCGGTGCGGGCGCTGGCGCCGGCCTCCTGGTGGGAATCGACCGCGGTGCAACTGACCCTGTTGTTCGGCATGATCCTGGCGCTGAGCGGTTACGCGTTCACCGGGATGATCGGGCGATGGCGGCTGCCCGATCGGCTGCCCGCGCGAGTATTGGTGTGCGCGATAGTGATCGGCATCGTGGGCACTGTGGTCCAGCTCGGCTACATCCTCACCACCCGTGCAACCTCGTTCGGCCCCTTGTTGTTCGGCCGCACCCTGCCGTGGCTGGTACTGCAACTGGTCGCCCTCGGCGCGGTGGTCGCGCTAGGTATCGTGCTCGCCCGCGCCCGCCACACCCTGGGCGGAGCAAGCGCTGGTGCGCGGATCCGATGGTCCCTGTTAGTTTGCGGCGGAACAGGTTTCGTGCTCTGGTCGCTGTATTGGGGCCTGCTGCTCCCATGACCCGACGACAAAGGCCCCCGACGAGGTCGGGGGCCTTCTTCGCGGTTACTCCTGAGCCGATCGCCGTTGATCGGTCTCAGGAGAACTGGCTCGGGTCAGCGGGCAGCGACGTTGCGGCGGGTGGCCCGAGAGTTCGAGGAGCTGCGCAGGATCTGGTGCACCACGGCGTCGAAGGCGTCGGTGTCTTCGACATTGCTGAGGTGACCGTGCGGCAGCACATGGAAATCGGCCAGGTGGCCGGTGCGGCGCAGGATGTCGACGATCGGGCGCGAAAGGCGCTGCGGGAGCAGCCGGTCCCTGGCGCTGGCGATCACGGTGGTCGGCACGGTCAGGTTGGCGGTGCCCGCCGACAGATCCATATCGGCCATGGCGGCGGCGTGGCGGGCCCGCGCGACCGGACGGCAGGAGCGGACGATGCCCATCGCGAAGTCGACCTCGTCGGCGGTGGCCTCAGCGGTGAGAACCCGACTGCGGAGAATCTGCTGGGTGAGCCAGCCGCCGGGGATCGGCAGCGGCGCGAACAGCAGCGACTCGCTGACCGGCTGCGGCATCCGCACCGGCGCGCCGAGCAGGGTGACCGGATACTGCCCGACGGTGAGCTGCTTGTTCAGCACCGGCACCATGTCGGTTTCCCAGCGGATCGCGGCATTGGCGGTGTTGGCCAGCAGTACGGCGGACGCGCGCTGCGAGACCTGCTCGGGGTGATGCTTGGCCCAGGCCTGAATGGTGAGCCCGCCCATGCTGTGCCCGGCCAGGACGGCCTTCTCGTCCTCACGCAGCGTCGCGTCGAGGACGGCGGACAGATCGTCGGCGAGAGTGTGCTCGCTGGGGACGGCGGTGCCGAGGGTGGACTCGCCGTGGCCGCGCTGGTCGTAGCTGACCACGCGGTACTCGCCGGCGAAGGCGGTGATCTGCGGGTTCCAGTATTCGATACTGCAGGCCCAGCCATGGATTAGGACCAGGGCGGGGGCGGTATCGGGACCGTAGACGTGGACCCGGAGCTGCGCGCCGTCCGCGGTGGCCACCGGGACGACCCGGTGCTCGGCGGTGGGAGCGTTGAGTTTCGCGGTGGCGAAACTGCGGGTACGCAGCCCGGCACGGAACTGTGCGGTCAGTGCGCCGGTCTCGAGGTGAGAGACCATGGTTCGCGCTGCCGCGAGCGTCATCATCGACTTCGCAAGCATGTGGCACTCCTTTGTGTCGTAGGCCACCGTACAGTGCGAGCTGGGGTGCTAGCTAGTGTTAGCGGGTCACAGTGTCCCACTTGTTGTGAACTGAGTCACCGGGTGTGCCGGCATTGTGAAATCGCCAGAAATCGGCGAAAAATTACACGGAAAGAGCACGATCAGGCATCGTTCGCGCCAGGCTTCTGCTGGCGGCGGTGATCGGCCGCCGCTACCGTAGGGGAGTGGACAAAACGCACGTCACGGCCGAGTTTTCCGGCGCAGACCCGAACCGGGGTGCCCCGCGCTCGACCTGGCAGCGGATGACACCCCCGGTGATCGCCGCCGGTCTAGGCATCGGGACGCTGGCCCTGCTGCATTTCCGCGACCCGCACGTCGAGGGTTCCTACGGCCTGTGCCCGGTCTACGTGCTGTTCGGGGTGTACTGCCCCGGCTGTGGTGGCATGCGCGCGATGCACAACCTCACCGACGGCAACATCATCGACTCGCTGCACAGCAATCTGCTCGCCGTACCGCTGACCGTCGCGTTCGCGGTCTTCGTCATCGACTGGATCCTGCGTGCTCGCCGCGGACAACGGTGGCGTCTGCCCAGTCTGAGCCCGGTGATCGTGTGGTCCTTCTTCGGGCTACTCGCCGTCTACTCGGTACTCCGCAACACGCCGTGGGGAACCTGGCTCACGCCTGTTTGACAGTGGTTCGCAACCCGAATACCGGGCAAGCTGGACCTATGGGCGATTCACTGAAAGACAGAGTCAGGCAGAAATTGCAGCGCCAGCTCGCCCAGGACGGGCCGGACCCCGAGCACGACGATGCCAGGACCATCTCGGTGGCCGATGACCTCGAGGCACTGGAGATGGTGCAGGCCGAGGATCCGCTCATCGAGGAACTGGCCCAGCGCTACCTGGTGTTCTGATGCGCCTGCCCGCCCAGCGGCGGTAATTGTGGCAGCGGCTTGGTCCCGAGCCAGATCGCGAACAGCCCGCGCAGCGGCGCCACACTGTAGTGGCCCGCCAGGTCGACGAATTCCTCCGTAGTAATAGAGGAGTGCCGGTACCGCGCGGTCCACTCTTTGATCAGTTCGAAGAACAGGTGATCGCGCAGTTCCAGCCGCAGCGCGTGCAGGGTGAGCGCGCCACGCTTGTAGACCCGGTCGTCGAACATGTCCTTGGGTCCGGGATCGCCGATGATGATGTCCTGCGGCTGACGCGCGAGGTTCGCCCGCGCGGCCCGGGCCAGCTGATCTGCGGTCGGCCCGCCGGAGGCTTCGGACCAGATCCATTCCGCGTAACAGGCGAAACCCTCGTGCAGCCAGATGTCTTGCCACCGCTTCAGCGTGAGGCTGTTGCCGAACCACTGATGCGCGAGTTCGTGTGCGACGAGACGTTCCGCGCCGCGCTTGCCATCGCAATGGTTGGCGCCGAAGATCGAGATCCCCTGCGCCTCGATCGGGATGTCGAGTTCGTCGTCGGTGACGACCACGGTGTAATCGTCGAACGGGTACGGCCCGAACCGCTCGGTGAACAACGCCATCATCTCGGGCTGGCGCGCGAAGTCGTGGTCGAAGCTCGCTCGCAATCGCGGCGGAATGACAGCGTGCATCGGCACCGGTTCGCCGGCGGCGCCGACCCGGTACTTGCGGTAGCCGCCGATTTGGATCGTCGCCAGATAGCTCGCCATCGGCTCGGCCATCTCGTACACCCAGGTGGTCTGGCTGGCCTTGGGCTGCTTGCTGAGCAGGGTGCCGTTGGCCAGCGCGTAGAACGGGCTGTCGGTGGTGATCGAAATCCGGTAGGACGCTTTGGAACTCGGGTGGTCGTCGCACGGGAACCAGGAGGCTGCGCCGTTGGGCTGACTCGCGACCAGCGCGCCCTCGGTGAGCTCTTCCCAGCCGACCTCGCCCCACGGCCCGCGCACCGGCTTGGGGGTGCCCGCGTAGTGGACGGTGATCTCGAGAACGCCACCGGCGGGGATCTTCTGCTGCGGTGTGAGCGCGAGCTTGCCCTGCTGATGGACGAATTTCACCGCCTTCGACCCGTTGACGAGCACCTTCGACACCATCAGCGCCTGCGATATGTCGAGGGTGAACCACGGCCGCACCGTCGTGGTGACCGCGATGATCACCGCGCGCCCGGCGAGCCGGTTGCTGGCCGGTTTGTAGCTCAGCTCCAGCTCGTAGCGGGACACGCGATAGCCGCGATTGCCGTTCTGCGGCAGGTAGGCATCGATGGGTTCCTCGTAGAACTTGCTCCGCATCAGGCGGCTCCGCGCTGCCTCGACTCCCGCGTCACGGCAGGATCGGTCCAGTGCGAGATGGGGTTGCCCCACCAGCGAGTCGAGGGCGGAACCACATCGCCACGCATGACCAGCGACGCCGGTCCGATGGTGGCGCCCGCGCCGATGTGAGCGGCGGGCAGGGCGACGCAGTGCGGTCCGAGGGTGGCGCCCGCTTCGAGGGTCACCGTGTCCATGGACATGATTCGGTCGTGGAACAGGTGCGTTTGCACCACGCAGCCGCGCTCCACGGTCGCGCCGTCACCGAGTGTCACCAGGTCCGCCTCCGGTAGCCAATAGGACTCGCACCATACCCCGCGGCCGATCTTGGCACCGAGTCCGCGCAGCCACAGATTCATGACGGGAGTACCCGTGGCGGCACGCGCGAACCACGGCGCCGCGACGGTTTCGACGAAGGCGTCGGAGACCTCGTTGCGCCACACGAACGAGCTCCACAGCGGGTATTCGATCGCGCGAATTCGCCCGACGATCAACCACTTCGCCGCCACGGCGATGGTTCCCGCCAGCGCGCCCGCGGCCATCAGGACCAGGCCCGAGACAAGAGCCGCGACCAGGTAATCGGTGTGCTGGGCGATCAACGCGAGCGCGAGCAGTACCCCGAGTCCGATGGCGAAGGTCACCATCACCGGGATCAAGCGGCACGTCTCCACGAAGGCCCGTGCCAGCTTCAACCGCAGCGGCGGATCGAAGGTGCGCGAGGTGTCGCTGGACTCGGTCGCGCGACGCAACCGCACGGGCGGGCTACCGAGCCACGACGAGCCCGCCTTCGCCTTGTTCGGAGCGGCCGAGAGCACCGCGACGAGGCCGTTCTTCGGCACGCGTCGACCGGGCGCGGTCATCCCCGAATTGCCGAGGAAGGCGCGCTTGCCGACCTTGGATTCGCCGATGCGCAGCCAGCCGCCGCCGAGTTCGTAGCTGCCGATCATGGTGTCGTCGGCCAGAAAAGCGCCGTCGGAGATCACGGTGAACTTGGGCAGCATCAGCACGGTCGACGCCTCGACGTTCTTGCCGATCTTCGCGCCGAGCAACCGCAGCCAGACCGGGGTGAGCAGGCTGGCGTAGAGCGGGAACAGGAAGGTGCGGGCGGAGTCGAGCAGACGCTCGGTGGCCCACACCTGCCAGCCGGTGCGGCTGCGCACGGGGTGGTAGCCCTCGCGCAAACCGATGCTGAGCAGGCGCACCGCGATCACGGTGGCCACGGCGTAGACGCCGAGACTGAGCAGCGTGGCGAGCGGCAGGATGGCGAAACCGCGCAGGGCGGCGGCGCTGATGGTGGTCTCCTCGCGGACCCACCAGGCGATGAAGGTGCCGCCGACGGCGAGGCCGAACACGGGCATCGCGGCCAGCACCATCGACGACAGACCGAATACGACCAGCCAGTGCCTGGCGCGTTCGGGGGAGTGGTCGGGCCAGCGGCGCGGCGCCTTGCCGGTCTTGGTGGCGGGTGAGCCCGCCCATTCCTGTTCGCCCTTGACCTTGCCCGATACCGCGGAGCCGGGCGCGATCTCGGCCTTCTTGCCGATCTTGGTGCCGGGCAACAGGATCGAGCGGGCGCCGATCACCGCGCCGTCGCCGATGGTGATGGCGCCGATGTGCACGATGTCGCCGTCGACCCAGTAGCCGGACAGATCCACTTCGGGTTCCACGCTGGCGCCGTCGCCGAGTTCGAGCATGCCGGTGACCGGGGGCAGGCTGTGCAGGTCGACGCCCTTGCCGATCTTGGCGCCGAGTGCCCGCGCGAACGGGACCATCAGCGGTGCGCCGGAGAGACTTTCGGCGCCACTGGCTTCGGACAGCCGGACAGCGGCCCACAGCCGTAAGTGCACGGACGACCCGCGGGGGTAGGACCCGGGACGCAGCCCGGCGAGCAGGATTCTCGCCCCGGCCACGCAGATCGTCATCCGGCCGATCGGCGAGATGAACAGCACGAACGCCAGCAGGATCCACCACCACGACAGGCGCGGCAGCCACGGCAGCGAACCCGACCAGCCCGCGATACCGGAGACCACGGTCAGCCAGGTGACCCACTGCAAACCGGTGAGGGTGGTCAGCGGAATCGTGGCCAGTACCTGGGTGATCTGCGCGCGCAGCGGTGTCGGTTCGACGACGCGCACGTCGACGGCCGCGACCGGTGCGCTGCCGTCGAGGAGTTCGACCAGCGAGCCGAGGCGCGGGTGGTCGTAGAGATCGGCGACGGTGACGTGCGGGTACCGCTCACGCAACGCGCCGACGAGTTGTGCCGCCGAGAGCGAGCCACCGCCCAGATCGAAGAATTCCGCATCGAGGTCGGTGGCCTCGGCGCCCAGGATCGCGTCCCACAGACCCGCCACCCACGCCGCCGTGCCCGACAGCCCTGTCTCGGCGGGTTCGTCGGTGCTCGGCAGCGGCCACGGCAGTGCGTCGCGGTCGACCTTGCCGGAGGTGCGCGTAGGCAGATCGGCGACGATCGCCAGGCGCGGCACCAGCGGCGCCGGAAGTTGTTCGGCCAGAATCTCTCTGGCCTTCTTCACGTCGAAGTCGGGACCAGGACCAGTGAGGTAACCGACGAGGATCTTGTTGCCCGCCTTGGTGGTTCGGATCGCGGCAGCGGCACCGCTGACACCGGGCAGGTGCTGTAGCGCATTGTCGAGCTCGCCGAGTTCGATGCGACGCCCGCCGATCTTGATCTGGTCGTCGGCGCGGCCGAGGAAGATCAGGCCCTGGTAGTCGTTGCGCACCAAATCGCCACTGCGATAAGCGCGTTCCCAGCCGAGTGAGGGCAGCGGGGCGTATTTCTCGGCGTCCTTGGCGGGATCGAGGTAGCGGGCGAGGCCGACGCCGCCGATCACGAGTTCGCCGGTTTCGCCTTCGGCCACCGGGTTGCCCTGGGGGTCGACGACGGTCAGATCCCAGCCGTCGAGGGGCAGGCCGATGCGAACGGGCATCTCGCCGGTGAGCAGCGCGGCGCAGGCGACGACGGTTGCCTCGGTGGGGCCGTAGGTATTCCACACTTCGCGGTCGGCGCCGGCGAGCCGTTCGGCCAGTTCCGGGGGCACCGCTTCGCCGCCGAAGATCAGCAGCCGCACCGATTCCAGCGCTTCGGCGGGCCAGGTCGCGGCCAGCGTGGGCACCGTGGAGACGATGCTGATCTCGCGGCGCATCAACCACGGGCCGAGGTCGGCGCCGGTGCGCACCAGGTCGCGCGGGGCGGGGACCAGGCAGGCGCCGTTGCGCCAGGCCAGCCACATTTCCTCACAGGAGGCGTCGAAGGCCACCGAGAGTCCGGCCAGCACGCGGTCGCCGGGACCGATCGGGGCCTTCTGCAGGAACAGGCGGGCTTCGGCATCGACGAAGGCGGCGGCGTTGCGATGGGTGACCGCCACACCTTTGGGGGTGCCCGTGGAGCCGGAGGTGAAGATGATCCACGCGTCATCGGCGGGGGTGGGCAGAGTGTTCCAGTCGTGTTCGCCCGTAGCCGTGGTGGCCGACTCGATGCCGTCGCCGGTGGCGATCGCGCTCACCCTGGCCTCGCCGAATACGAGCTTGGCTCGCTCCTGCGGGTCGTCGGCGTCGACGGGCACATAGGCGGCGCCGCAGTAGAGCACGGCCAGAATCGTCACGTAGAGCGCGGCGGTGCCCGACGGCATCCGTACGCCCACCCGGTCGCCCGGTCGCACGCCCGCCTCGGTGAGTTCGGCCATCCTGGCCTCGATCGCGGCGATCAATTCCATGTAGCTGAGCACGACGGTGCCGTCGTCGACGGCCGGTGCGTCAGGGTGTGCGAGGGCGGTGCTGGTCAGGATGTCGACCAGGGTGCGCGGCGGTGCGGCGAGATCGGCGCGCAGCAGCGGGTCGCGAAGAACCGCCGCTACCTCAGTGTGTGGCTCGAGCATCGTGCTCAGTCCACCTCTCATCGGTTGACCCCCATCGGTGGTGTCTGTTGTTTCATGAGCGGGTTACCGGAGGGCAAACAGGATGGTCACCAGATGCCAACGGTACTCGGTGCGGGTGTTGCCGGACGGCAGCGAAGCGCGTGCCGTCGGCGCTGTTCACGACGGCGATTCCGGCATCTCGCCGAGGGCGGTGACCGCCAGCCGGTGCAGCGTCCGCTGTTCTTCTTCGTCCAGGCGTCCCAGCACGCGGGCGGTGGCCTCGGCGATCAGCTTGTCGGTGCGTTTGCACTGCTTGCGCCCCGCCTCGGTGATCCGCAGCCGGTATTTGCGGCGATCCTTGCCGTCGCGGGTGCGTTCGACCAGTTCGGCGCGTTCCAGTGCGTCGATCAGGCGCACGACTTCACTGCGGTCGATACCGAGCGCGTCGCCCACTTTCTTCTGCGTCAGGTCGGCGTTTTCGGAGATGAAGGTGAGCACCCAATGATCGCGCAACGGGACGTCGATCTCGGCGTGCAGCGCCTTGGTGAGCCGTCCGAGCGCGTACACCGGGTAGCGCGGCAGGCCGCGGACGGAGTTCGTGTTCGTGGACATGAGCGGGAACTCTAGCAAATGGTGGAGGTGCCCAATCATTCGGTTCCTCCATCATGGGGTGTGTAGATGGTTGAGAATTGGGTGTGAGCAGGCAACTCGGGGGCAATCCCGCGTATTCGCGTCGGAGACCGGGTCGGCGTGTCGAACCGGGCGAGGTCGTGTGCGGTCGGCGGCGACTCGGAGCGCGGTCGGCGAAAGGTGGTTGACAGGTCCGGCGGTCGTCTGTCACTCTCGTTTCAGGTCACGAGTACCAGCGTTCAGCCCCGGCTTGCTGGTCGGCAACCCTCCTCCGCGGTGGGGTGCTCCGGGTGACGACCAGGCTGACGTCCGAATTGGGCGCGGCAAGCGCGGGCCACCTCTTTGGAGCGGGTCCCTGAGCCGACGGGATTTCGTCATGACTGCTGTAATCGACCCCACCTGTGCCATCGCCGCCGTTTCCGGTGCCGACCTGCAGGTTCCGCTCGTTCAAGGCGGCACCAGCTCCTACGCCAACTTCGACTACGCCGCGAGTGCGCCGGCATTGAAGCAGGTCACCGACCGGATTTCGCAGTTGCTGCCGTACTACGCCAGCGTGCACCGGGGTGCGGGCTACGCCTCGCGGATCTCGACCGAGTGCTACGAGGCTTCCCGTGGCGCGGTCGCCCGGTTCCTCGACGCCGACGACGACAAGGTCGTCGTGTTCACCCGCAACACCACCGATTCGCTGAACCTGCTGGCCGGATGCGTGCCGGGGGAGACCGTGGTGCTCGATATCGAGCACCACGCCAACTTCCTGCCGTGGACCGCGCACGGTCGCCGGGTGGTACGGGCCGCCGCCACCGTCGAGGAGACGGTTCAGCGAGTCGTCGCCGAGCTGTGCAGCAAGCCCGCCGCGCTGCTCGCGGTGACCGGGGCATCCAATGTCACCGGTGAGGTACTGCCGCTGGAGCGCCTCGCGACCATCGCCCACCTGTGCGGTGCGCGCATCCTCGTCGATGCCGCGCAGCTGGCTCCGCATCGACGGATCTCTTTGCGCGAGAGCGGGATCGACTATCTCGCGTTCTCCGGGCACAAGCTGTACGCCCCGTTCGGTTCGGGTGTGCTCGTCGGCCGACGCGACTGGCTGGACCAGGGTGAGCCCTACCTGGCGGGCGGCGGTGCGGTGCGTAATGTCGGTGTGTCGGAGGTCGAATGGGCTTGCGCACCGCAGCGGCACGAGGCCGGTTCGCCGAATGTGTTGGGCGCGGCCGCTATCGCCGCCGCCTGCGACGCGCTCGCCGCGATCGACCCGACTGAACTCGTTGCCCACGAACGCTTTCTGGCGGACCGTCTTCGCGACGGTTTGTCCGCGATCGCGGGCGTCGACCTGGTCACCATCTGGTCCGACAGCCCCGACTGTGTCGGCATCGTCGCCTTCACCGTCGCAGACCACGCCCCCGGTAAGGTCGCCGCCTACCTCTCCGCCGAACACGCCATCGGCGTGCGCGACGGCCGTTTCTGCGCCCACCCGCTGCTCACCAGCCTCGGCCTCGACGCGGCCCTCCGTGCCAGCATCGGCCTCGGAACCACCGCCGCCGACGTCGACCGCCTGATCGGCGCGGTCTCCACCTTGGTCACCAACGGCCCCACCTGGACCTACGCCGCCACCGACGGCCACTGGAACCCCACCCCCGAAACCCGCCCCCTCACCGCCTCTTCCGCCGAAGGCGCGGCACCCTGCCTGATCGGCTGAATCGTCGGCAGAGCGAGGCCACCCCGAATGTCGGCCGCTGAGAGCTGTTCTCGGCGGCCGATACATCCGAAAAATCGCAGGTTTGAGGCGTTCCCAGCTGGGTAACGCATGTCGAGCCGGTCGCGATGAAGCCCCCGAGATCGCCCGATAATCGAAGGGGACACAGTGACTCGACCGATTCAGCCGCCCGATCCGTGGGCGCGTCCGCCCAGGCAGTCCGAGAAGAAGCGGCGTTGGCCGTTGGTGGCGGGAATCGGAGTTGTCGGCGTACTCGGTCTGTCGGTGGTCGCCGGTCTCAACGACGGCGAACCGACCGCACAAACATCCCCAACCTCCACCCGCGTAGTCGAATCATCAACGACTACAAAGGCTTCGACAACTACCCCGGCACCGACCACCACCGCGTCGAGCGCGCTGACACTCGCGCCGACCACAACGGTCGATCTACCAGTCGCTCCTGCTGTGCCGACCACGACTGTCGCGGCACCTCCGCCGCCCGTTGTTGTCCCCGCGCCGACTACAACAGTCGATATCCCCGCCCCGCGAATCGCGGCGGTGCCAGAGCCGGAAGCGCCTGCGCCTGCCAGCGCCTATTACAAGAATTGTGCTGCTGCCAAAGCCGCAGGCGCGGCCCCGCTCCACACGGGCGACCCCGGCTATCGCTCCGGCTTGGATCGAGATGGCGATGGCGTGGCCTGCGAATAGGGCCCATCAGGTATTTATCGAGTGGATCACGTCATCGCGTGGCCGACGGCAAATGGGTCCGGTCTGAAGCTGACCGGGAAGATGCCGGTCACCCGAAACTCGCTCATGGAGGAAAGCTTTCGATCAGGTATCAGTCGAGATCCGCGTCGAGGGCGTCCCAGGTGATGGTGACATCGAGCGGATCGGTGATCGCGATGGCGGTGGGGCTGTGGGATCGGAAGCGGGTCTCGGTGGAGACGTAGACGCCTGCGGTGTTGAGACGGAGGATTTCGATGGACTTGACGCGGCCGTCGTTGTTCTCCATGCGAACGATCCAGTACTGCTCGATTCCCAGGCGGGCGTATTCCGCTCGTTTGTCCACACAATCGGCGGTAACCGTCGCCGGTGATACCACTTCGACGACCAGCAGGGTGTCGCCTGCTGTCGGCTTGGTTTTCCACTTGTCGCGGGGGTCTTCGATGCAGCGATACACAATGGCGTCGGGGCGACGGAAGTTGAAGGGAACCTCGGAGACCAGCATGTCCAGTTCGCCGCTGGCCTTGAGGCATGGTTGCCCGGTATCGCGCTTCCGGATGGCTTCTCGGAGCGACTGTTTGATTACATCGGCGATGGCGATGTGATTCGGCGAGGGTGAGTCACAGTGCACCAGCAGGCCGTCTTTGACCTCGATCACCCGAGAGAGGTCTTCCGGCAGCGCCAAGTACGTGTCCAGGTCGATGCCCGGAACACCGGCGCGCAACCACGACCAGTCGTATGCCTCGCTCACCGGACCAACACTAGCTGTCGCAGGCTGAGGTAGACGCTCTGATCAGGTGTCGAGTGGGGTGGGGCGGTGGTATTTGCCGTTGTAGTACAGCAGCGGTGCTGCTGAGGGTGACTCTTCGGTTTGGTCGTGGACTCGGGTTACCAGGCCGACGGCGAGGGTGTGGTCGCCCAGGTCGATGAGTTTGTGGAGGGTGGTGCGCAGCCAGATGGGGGTGCCGTGCAGGACTGGTTCGCCGGTGTCGAGGGTGGTCCAGAGGGCGCGGTCGGAGAAGCGGTCGGCTGCGGTGCGGGAGAAGCGGTGGGCCAGGTGTTGTTGGTGTTCGCCGAGGAAATGGATCACCACCGAGTCCGCGGCTCGCAACGCGTCGATGCTCGATGAGGTGTGCGCGATATTGAACGACACCAGGGGCGGTTCCAGTGACAGCGAGGCGAACGAGGTGGCCGTGAAACCCACCGGTCCACTCTCGGCTCCGAGCGTCACCACCGTGACGCCGGCCGGATAGTGCCGCATAGAGCCTCGATACTGCTCGGCCGTTATCCCGCTCAGATCATCGGGAACCACAAGTCCGGCCTCAGAAGGTTGCACATCGCCCACCGCCCCAACTTACGCCCGCCCACCGCGCACCCTCACGTCCACTGTGTCCGTTTGATCCAACTCGCCGGTCGGGATCAGAACCCGAATTCAGTCGATGTCGATCGGCAGGCCCGCTGTGATGCGGACCAGTTCGCGGAAGTTGGTGCGGAACACGGTGTTCGGGTGTCCTCCCGCTGCCCAGACTTCGGGGTGGGCGGCCAGGGCGGTGTCTACCCAGGTGGGGAGGTTGGTGGGGTGGCCGAGGGGGGCCGTGCCGTCGATGGGTTGGCCGGTGATGCGTTCGACCAGGGCCGTGGGGGCGGGGGTGAGGGTGCCTTCGAGGCGTTTGCCGGTGCGGACGAGGTCGACGTGGTGGTGGTCGGCTACCAGCAGCAGGACCGGGTCGTCGTCGAGGAGGAAGACCTGGGCGGTGAGGATCGCGGTGGGATGGACACCCATGGCGCGGGCGGCGTCGGCCGCGGTGAGCGACGGCGTCTCGGGGCAGACGATGACGCCGTGGTGCCCGCGGGCGATGAGAGTTTCCGCGACCCGGCATGCGACCGGCGGCAATGACGACCTGCGCATACACCCAGAGTAGGTCGATTGCGGGAAATGCGCTGTGTTACTTGGAGTTCTGGCGAACTCGAGTTCGCGGCCCCGCCGGTCCCGTCGATCAGGCGCCGTTGCTTGCTCCTTCGTCGCCTACGCAACGGCACCTGATCGACGGGACGGCCGCGAACCCGGCCGCTGCGCGTCCGGCCCCTCCCTAAGGGTCGGGGGTCGGGGCTGAGTGGGCGGCATGTTGGCGTGGTGGCAATAATCGGGGGATGAGTGAATGGAAGGCTTTTACTGTCGAGATCGCCGACAACGTTGCCCAGGTCACGTTGATCGGGCCGGGTAAGGGCAATGCGATGGGACCCGACTTCTGGCGCGAGCTGCCGGAGGTCTTCGCCGAGCTCGATGCCGATCCGCAGGTGCGGGCCGTGGTCGTCACGGGATCGGGCAAGCATTTCTCGTTCGGTCTCGACCTGGCCGCGACGGCGGGAACGCTGGCGCCGGTCTTGGCCGACGACGCGAAGGCAGGGCCGCGCACGGAGTTCCTCAAGGAGGTCCGCCGGATGCAGGCCGCGGTGACGGCGCTGGCCGAGTGCACCAAGCCGGTGATCGCGGCGGTGTCGGGTTGGTGCATCGGCGGTGGCCTCGATCTGATCGCCGCGGCCGATATTCGGCTGGCCAGCGAGGACGCCAAGTTCAGCCTGCGTGAGGCGAAGGTGGCGATCGTCGCCGACATCGGTTCGCTGCAGCGGCTGCCCGGCATCATCGGCGAGGGCAATCTGCGTGAGCTGGCCTTCACCGCCAAGGACATCGACGCGGCACGGGCCGAGCGGATGGGTCTGGTGAACGAGGTGTTCGCCGATCAGGAGGCCGTGCTGGCCGCCGCGCACGCGATGGCGCGCGAGATCGCGGGCAACCCGCCGCTGGTGGTGCAGGGCATCAAGGACGTGCTCGAGCAGCGGACCAGCCCGGCGGTGGCCGACGGCCTGCGTTATGTGTCGACGTGGAACGCGGCGTTCCTGCCGTCGAAGGACCTGCCGGAGGCGATTTCGGCGGTGTTCCAGAAGCGCGCGCCGGAGTTCAAGGGCGAGTAAAGGCAGTTCAAACGGTTGCCCCGGTGACCGTTCTGCCTACATACTTGCATCACACAACTAATTGATTGATGCAAGTAAAGGTAAAAGTGTGAGTGTGAGTGAGAGTGAGCCCGCGATCGACGCGATCGCTGTCCAGCTGGCGCGCCTGCACCGGCTGCGCGACCGGGCGATGGCCCAGATCAAGGATCGCTCGGGGATCGACCCGGCGGGCTTCATGGTGCTGTTCCGGCTGGTGTGTGACGGGCCGATGCGCTCTGGTGCGCTCGCCGAGGCGGTGCATTCGGACGCGTCGACCGTGAGCAGGCAGGTCGCGCAACTGGTGGAGCGTGGCCTGGTGGTCCGCACCGCCGACCCCGACGACGGGCGGGCCACCGTGCTCGAGGTGACCGATCACGGCCACGAGACCGCCGATCGGATCCGGTCACGGCGCCGGAACTCCGTCGCCATCATCACCGAGGACTGGTCGGCCGACGATCGCGCGCTCTTCGCCGGACTGCTGACGCGGTTCGTCGAGGACTACGACGCGGCCCGCCCGGTCCTGCTGACCCAGCCGCCCGCACTGAGCACTACGGAGAACGTTTCGTGACGACAATCGCGGCCCCGGTGGAATCACCGGCAGGCTTCACCCATCGCCAAATCCTGACCATCCTGTCGGGCCTGATGCTCGGCATGCTGCTGGCCTCGCTCGATCAGACGATCGTGTCGACGTCGATTCGCACCATCGCCGACGATCTCGACGGCTATTCGCTGCAGGCCTGGGCCACCACGGCCTACCTGATCACCGCGACGATCAGCACTCCGCTCTACGGCAAGCTCTCGGACATGTTCGGCCGCAAGCCGTTCTTCCTGGCCGCGATCGGTCTGTTCATCGTCGGTTCGCTGCTGTGCACGCTGGCCACTTCGATGTATCAGCTGGCCGCGTTCCGCGCGTTCCAGGGTCTCGGCGCGGGCGGGCTCATGTCGCTGGCGCTGGCCATCATGGGCGACATCATCGGACCCCGCGAGCGTGCCCGCTACCAGGGTTATTTCCTCGCGGTGTTCGGTATTTCGAGTGTGCTCGGCCCGGTGCTCGGCGGTCTGCTGGCCGGACAGGACACCATTCTCGGCATCACCGGCTGGCGCTGGGTGTTCCTGGTGAACGTGCCGTTGGGGCTGCTCGCCCTGGTGGTGGTGACCCGGGTGCTGCACCTGCCGCGCAAGCCACACGCCACCCATCGCATCGACTTCGCGGGCGCGGTGGTGCTCGCGGTCGGACTCGTTCCGCTGCTGATCGTGGCCGAGCAGGGTCGCGAATGGGGTTGGAGTAGTACGTATTCGGTGCTCTGTTACGCGATCGGCGTGATCGGCCTGATCGGGTTCGTGGCGGTCGAGAAGTACATGGGCGACGCGGCGCTGATCCCACTGCGGATCTTCGACAACGTGACGTTCGCCCTCGGCGTGGTGATCTCGTTCGTCGTCGGCGCGGCGATGTTCGGCGGCATGCTGCTGCTGCCGCAGTACCTGCAGGTGGTGCGCGGTGCCGGGCCGACCGAGGCAGGTCTGCAGATGCTGCCGATGGTGCTCGGGCTGATGACCGGTTCGATTCTCTCGGGCCGGCTGATCTCGAAGACCGGGAGCTACCGGGCCTTCCCGGTGATCGGCGCGACCATGCTGACGCTCGGGTTGTTCCTGCTGCATCTGCTCGACGCCGACAGCCCGCTGTGGCTGGCGATGCTGTTCATGGCGGCCACCGGCTTCGGCCTCGGCAACCTGATGCAGCCGCTGACCCTGGCTCTGCAGAACGCGTTGCCGCCCAAGGACATGGGCGTCTCGACCGCGTCGGCGACCTTCTTCCGTCAGATCGGCGGTACCCTCGGCGCCGCGGTGTTCCTGTCGATCCTGTTCTCGCTGCTCACCCCGAACATCACCGAGCAGATGCAGCAGTCGGCGTCCGATCCGACCTATCAGCAGGCTGTGATCGAGGGTGCGCAGAGCACCAACCCGGCCGACGCCGCCCTGGCGAAGGGTCTGCTCGCCCACGACACGTCGGCCGCGGGCAAGGTGCTGCAGGACAGCTCGATCATCCAGCAGCTCGACCCCGAACTGGCCAAGCCGTTCCAGGTGGGCTTCGCCGACTCGATGTCGACGGTGTTCCTCGTCGCGGCCGCGGTGGCCCTGATCGCTCTGCTGCTCGTGCTGTTCTGGAAGGAAGTTCCGCTGCGCATGTCGGGCGGAATCCAGGCCGACGGCGATGTCAAGGCCGCCGAAGGGGTTGGTGCGTTGATCGACACTGCCGCGCAGTCCAGTGCTCCCACCGAAGATCGGCATGGCCCACAGGCGGGCGGTCGCCCGGGGACCGGCACGCCCCCGGCATGATCATCGGGTGAGTCGATTCGGCAGCGGCGGTGTGGTGCGACGGTTACGTCGGCTGCCCGCCGCTGTCGGCTATCTGGCGGTCGGCGGGCTGACCGGGGTCGCCTCGTTGTTCGCGGTGGTCGCGCTGGCGATCGTCGCGGCCGCGAGCCTGATCGGGATCGGCATTCCCGCGTGGCCGGAGGCGGTCAAACTGATCCGGCCACTGCTCGGGGTCGAGCGACGCAGGGCGGGCAAACGGCTCGGCACGCCGATTGTGCCCGCCTATCAGCCGTTGACCGGCGACCTGCGTCATCAGCTCGCGACGCTGGCCGCCGATCCGGCGAATCGGCGTGATCTCGCTTGGCTGGTGCTGCACGCGATCATCGGATTGCCACTGGCCGCGCTGGCGGTGGCGCTGCCGCTGAGTGCGGTGCAGCATCTGGCCGTTTCGAGCTACTGGAGTGCGGGGGGCCGGGGTGCGGTATCGAGCGGCGGCATCGTCATCGATTCCTGGACCGCCGCCGTGGTGAGCGCGGTGATCGGCATCGTCTACGGCGCCCTCGCGCTGCGCGCGCCCGAGGCGGCGACCGCGCAGGCCCGGGTGGCGGCCGCGTTGCTCGCACCGGATGAGAACGCCCTGCTGGCCGATCGGGTCGCCGAACTGACCGCGACCAGGGCCGCCGCGTTGGACGCGCACGGTGCCGAACTGCGCCGCATCGAACGCGATCTGCACGACGGCGCCCAAGCCAGGATCGCGGCGGTGATCATGCAACTGGGGCTGGCCGAGCAATTGCGCGACCGTGATTCCGAGGCCGCCGATCGGATGGTGCGGACCGCCCAGGACACGGCTTCGGCGGCCCTGGCCGAACTCCGCGATGTGGTGCGCAGCGTGTATCCGCCGGTGCTCTCGGATCGGGGTCTGAACAGCGCTGTTTCCGCGCTGGCCGCCCGTAGTCCGATCCCGTGCGTACTCGAGACGAACGGCATCACCCGGCGGCCGATGGCGGTGGAGGCCGCCGCCTATTTCGTGATCGCCGAGGCGATCGCCAATGCGACCAAACACTCCGGCGCCGCCACGCTGTCGATCGAACTGGGTGGGCCGCCCGATCTGCTCACCGTCGAGATCCGCGACGACGGCGTGGGTGGAGCGCGGGTGACCGACGGCGGTGGTCTGGCAGGCATCCGACGCAGGGCTGAGGCGCTCGACGGGCAGATGACGCTGAGCAGCCCCGCCGGTGGGCCTACTGTGGTGCGGGTGGAGTTGCCGTGCGGGTCGTGATCGCCGAGGACGACGCCCTCCTTCGGGAAGGTCTCGCCCTGCTGTTGAAGACGGCCGGAATCGACGTGGTCGCCGCCGTTGACAACGCCGCCGACTTCCTCGCGATCGTCTGCGCCGACCGCCCGGACGCGGTGGTGGTGGACGTGCGTCTCCCGCCCACCTTCACCGATGACGGCCTGCGTGCCGCGGTACACGCCAGGACCGTCCACCCAGGGCTGCCGGTGCTCGTGCTGTCCTCCTATGTGGAGGACAGTTACGCCTCCGAACTGCTCGGAGACGGTGGCGGCGGCGTCGGGTACCTGCTCAAGGAACGGGTCGGCAAGGTCGACCGGTTCCTCGAATCACTGCACCGGGTCGCGGCCGGTGGCACCGCGATGGACCCGGAAGTGATCGCGCAACTCTTGGTTCGCCGCAAGGCCGACGATCCGCTGTCCACGCTGACCGCCCGCGAACGCGAAGTGCTCGCGCTGATGGCCGAAGGGCAGGACAACTCCGCGATCGCGGCACGCCTCGTCGTCACCGAAGGCGCTGTGCTCAAACACATTCGCAGCATCTTCGCCAAGCTCGGGCTCGCCGCCGACGAATCGGGCCACCGCCGGGTTCTCGCCGTACTGGCCTACCTGGACTCGCGGCCCGGATCGTCCTGACAGATCAGGTCGGTGTCGGGCAGCGTGCCGTCGCGGAGATAGGTGTTGACCGTCGTGTCCACGCAGGTGTTCGGATAATTGCCGTAGATCCAGTGCACCGCAACGTCTTCCAAGGTCACCATGCGTGAGCCCGTCATTGCCCGGTGCATGACCTGCGCGCCCGCATGGGTGGTGCGGGTGTCGTCGGTGGACTGGACGATCAGGCTCGGCACCGCATTGCCGATCACGGTCGGCTGCTCGACCGGGGGCGCCCAGAACGCGCACGGCGGGATGTTGTTCGCGAACGCGCCGAACAGTGGTTGATCGGCACGGCTCGCCTCGATATTGCGCCAGTACCAGGCCGGATCACGCGGTACCTCCACATCGCCGCACAGGACAGCCAGCGCAGGTGAGTAGTCGCGTGGCTGCGCGGTGAGCATGAAGGCGAGCGAGGCGGCCAGCGCGGGTTCGGGCTGCACCTCCTTGCCGTCGGCGGCGTCGGCGAGTTGCCGGATCTGACGCGCCAGCAGCGGATAGTTGCGCGGGTCGTCGAGCCCGCGATAGAGCACCATCGGCAGGCTGTGTTCGTCGACGGTGAACTCTCCGATCCGGATCGGCACGTCGTTCGCGCGGCGGACCATGTCCTGCACGGTGAGCCTGACCGCGGAACGATCGGCGCCGAAACGGAACTCGGCGTTGTGCCCGGCCACCCAGTCGGCCCATCGGTCGAACGCCGCCTCGTTGACCGGGCCCATGGCGCGGATCATTCCGACCGATCCGTAGTGCTCGGGGTCGACGGCACTGTCGAGGACGAACCGGTCGCTGCGCTCGGGAAACAGCTGGGAGAAGACCGCGCTGAGGTAGGTGCCGTAGGAGGTGCCGAAGTAGCTGATCCGGTCTTCGCCGAGGGCGGCGCGGATGACGTCCATATCGCGGGCGGTGTTGCGCGTGGTGATGTGGTTGAGCCGAGGCCCCTCGTTCGCCGCGCACAGTGCGGCGAGTTCGGCTTGCTGGGCAACGCTTTCGGCGAAACCGACACCGTCGAGACCGGCGGACTCCAGCCCGAACCCGTGCTGCCAGCGGCAGTTCACCGGAGTGGAGCGGCCGATGCCGCGCGGATCCATGCCGATCAGGTCGTAGCGGTCACGGACGTCGGAGCTCATCCCCTCGCGCACGTCGATCATGAGGTCGAGACCGGGAGCCCCGGGGCCGCCCGGATTGGACAGCAGCACGCCGCGACGTTTCTCCGGGTCCGTGGCGGGGAGCCGGGAAATGGCCACGGTCATCGTTTCCGCCTGTGGCGCCGAGTAATCCACCGGCACCGTCACCTCCGCGCACTGGGCACCTGCCGGATCGAGGCGCGGATCATCGCAGGGCCTCCAGGTGAGCGACTGCTGGCGGAAGCGTTCGAGCGGGTCGATATCGGCCGATGCCGTTGTAGCGCCGAGTAATCCGGCGGCGACCGCGGAAACCGCGACGGCCATGATCGCGCGTCTCACGAGGCGCACACCACGGTGTCGAAGGCCCGCTCGACAACCTCTGCCTGCTCCTTGCTGCTCGGCAGCTCGTTCACGGTGATGGTTATCGCGACGCCGTCGGCGGTGACGCCGGTACGGGTGTCGAAACCGGGGATGCTGCCGCCGTGGGCGACGGTCTTCCTACCGCACGAGGTGGTCTGCTCGACCAGGCCCAAACCGTAACCAGCCGAGGGCATTCGATCGAACGGCACCGTCTGGCGCATCTGTTCCAGTTGCGCCGCGGGCAGCAGCTTGCCGTCCAGCAGGGCGAGGAAGAAGCGGTTCAGATCCGAGCCGGTGGCGATCATCGCACCCGCGGTATCGCCCCAGGAGGGATCGAAATCGGTGAAATCGATACGGGCGCCGTCGATCTGCTGGTAGCCGCGCGGGTGTGGTGCGCGCAGGCCGATGTCGCCGGCGGCGGGAAAGTAGGTGTCGCGCAAGCCGAGTGGCTCGATGATCCTGGTGGTGATCTCGGTGGCGGCGGGGCGGCCGGTGACCTGCTCGATCAGCATGCCGAGCAGGATGTAGTTGGTGTTGGTGTAGACCGAGCGGGCACCGGGTTCGTACTGCGGCGGCATGGTCATCGCGATGGCGACCAGTTCGGCAGGCGAGAAGTGGCGCAGGCGGATGACTTCCGGGTCGGGTGCGATCTGCTGGGTGCCGGGGGCGGCGCGCAGGTTGGGATCACCACCGGCCAGGTAGTCCGGAAGACCGCTGGTGTGCTGGAGCAGTTGGCGCACGGTGATCCGAGCGCCGTCATTGCCGCTGCCTCGGACGACACCGGGTAGGTACCGCTCGACGGGACCGTCGAGGTCGACCTTGCCCTCGGCGACCAACTGCATGACCACGGTCGCGACGAAACTCTTGGTGTTGCTGCCGATTCGGACATACGCGTTGTCGGGAATCGGTGCGCCGGTGGCGATATCGCCGACCCCGGCGGTAGTGGTCTGTTCGCCTGCCGCGTCGGTGATCACGGCCTGGGCGCCGGGGAATCCCGCCTGCACCACCGATTCGAGCGCCTGCCGGATCTCGGGACGATCAGGTTGCGCCGCGGTGGCGCTGTTCTCGGGCCCGCACGCTGTGACGGCGAGTAGTGCGAGCATTCCGGTTCCGGCCGCGAAGGCGCGCAGTGACTTACTCGAAAAAGTGGTGTTGAGCTGCATGATTCGAGCCTATGAACGGGCGGGGGCCGTGCCTATGCCGTGCGCGCCCGAATCGAAGGTGGTGCCAGCACTACCGATCCGAGGGTGGGGTAGGTGAAGCGACCAAGGGGAGAGCGAACCTACCCCTAGGGGTGGCTGTTCGAACCGCCGCGCCGCAATAACTTCGAGAAGTCGGAATTGCCCGCGTCAGGAGAAACAACATGCGCATCAAATCCACTATCGCCGCCGCTCTGCTGGCCGTCGCGACCGTCGCCGGGGTGTCGGCGGTCGGTGCGGGCAGTGCCGCCGCCGCGCCGTATGGGACCTATTACGGCACCTACTACGAGCTCTACCAGTGCCGCGCGGCCGGGGAGGATCCCTACACCGGCGGGTACTACTGGGAGTGCACGGAGACCTGGGACGGCTGGGATCTGTACATCTGGTACTGACACGAAAACGGGAAGTCCGAAACTCTTCGGACTTCCCGTTTTTCGTAGGGCTATCGGCTCAGTGGCCGGATTCCTTCAGCCGGGTGAAGGACTCGTCGATGATCTTCTCGGCCTCGGCGCGACCCAGCCACTCCGAACCCTCGACGTACTTGCCGGGCTCGAGATCCTTGTAGCGCTCGAAGAAGTGCTTGATCGCCGACAGTTCGAACTCCGAGACGTCGCCCAGGTCCTGGACGTGGTCCCAGCGCGGGTCGCCCGCGGGCACGCACAGCACCTTGTCGTCGCCGCCGGCCTCGTCGGTCATCCGGTACACGCCGACCGGGCGGGCCTCGACGATCACGCCGGGGAACACCGACTCGGGCAGCAGCACCAGCGCGTCGAGCGGGTCGCCGTCCTCGCCGAGGGTGTTCTCGATGAAACCGTAGTCGGCCGGGTAGCCCATGGAGGTGTACAGGTACCGGTCGAGCTTGACCCGGCCGCTCTCGTGATCGACCTCGTACTTGTTCCGAGAACCCTTGGGAATCTCGATGGTGACGTCGAACTCCACGCCATCTCCTTGTTCGTTCGGTGCTGGTCTGTGCCGAATCGCCAGATCGTTCTGGGGAACCGTTGCGCAACGAGGATAGTGTGGTGTGCTGGTACACCGGTGCGGCAGGCGGCTGTAGTCGCGCAGTCGAGGCGTGTCGGGCGGCGTTGAGGGAGACACGGGCGTGGTCGGTACAAGCGGCAGCAATCCGGGATCGCAGGTGCAGGGGCGCCGCGGGTCCCGCTGGATCTGGTTGTCGGCGGTGATCGTCGCGCTGTTGGTGATCGCGGGCGGTTTCGCGGCGATCGCACGGCCGTGGACGCCGGAATTCCGGCACGGCGGGCTCACAGTGGCGCCCCCGCCGGACACGGGTCAGGTGTTTCCCGAGGTGGCGCCCGCGCGATCGGACGCGCCCGCGCCGACGGCGGCGGGAATCGCCGCGGCGCTCGCTCCGGTGGTCGGGAACCCTGATCTCGGTGCGTTCGCGGGTCAGGTGACCGATCCGAGCAGCGGAGCGGTGCTGTGGAGTCAGGACCCGACCAAGGCGATGATTCCGTCTTCGACGGCGAAGATCATGCTGGTCGCGGCCGCGTTGCTGACGTTGCCCGATGATCAGCGGGTGGCCACGAAGGTGCTCGCCGGTGCGCCCGGCGAGCTGGTGCTGGTGGCCGGCGGGGATCCGACGCTGACCACCCGCGCCACCGGTGGTTACTACACCGACGGCGCGCGGATCTCGGATCTGGCCGCGCAGGTGCGGGCCGCGGGGACGCAGGCGAAGGCGATCGTGGTCGACACCTCCGCCTACACGGGTCCGACGATGGCTTCGGGCTGGGATCCGGTCGACATTCCGGAAGGGTCGATCGCGCCGATCGAACCGATCATGCTCGACGGGGGCAGGTTCGATCCTTCGGCCGACTATTCCCCGCGCACCGCGAACCCCGCGCTCGACGCGGGTCGGGCGCTGGCCGCCGAGCTCGGTATCGATCCGGGCGCCGTGCGGGTCGGTCCGGCCGCGCAGAGCGGGGTCCAGCTGGCGAAGGTCGAATCGGCGCCGCTGCGAGTTCGGCTGCACGACATGATGATTCATTCCGACAATGTGCTGGCCGAGACCATCGGACGTGAGCTGGCGGTGGCGTCGGGGCAGGCGGCGTCCTTCACCGGTGCTGTGGCGGCCACCTCGGCGGCCCTGACCGCGGCCGGGTTCGATGTCACAGGGCTGCATTTGGCCGACAACAGCGGACTTTCCGTGGATGACCGGGTAACGCCGAAGCTGCTCGATTCGATCATCGCCACCGCCGCCGAGCCGACCGGCGCCGCGGCGGTAGCGCCTGCCGGAACACAGGCCAAGCCCGAAAACGACCCGCGCGCAGCGGCTCTCGCGCCGATGCTCGACTACCTGCCCGTCGCGGGCGGCACCGGCACGCTCGCACCGCGCTTCGTCACCCAGAACCGGCAGGGCGCGGGGTGGGTGCGGGCCAAGACCGGAACTCTGAGTGTGGCCAGCGCGTTGGTCGGATATGTACTCGACCGCGACGGCCGGGTGCTCACCTTCGCACTCATGTCGAACGACCGGTTGCCGGAGCTCAGCAGGCCGGCGCTCGACGCGGTGGCGGGTGCCCTGCGCAACTGCGGATGCTCGTAGAGAACGGGTGGTTTATGACCGACAAGACCGAGCGCAAGAGTTCCAGCTTCAGCGGAGCGGTGGACTGGCCGTTGGCCGCGCGGACCGGGGCGCTGCTGGCGCCCTCCGGGCCCCGCGCGTCCAGGGCCACGGCCGAACAGGTCGTCGCCGAGTTGGCGTCGGCCTCGGTGCTGGCGGAACTGCCGGTCCGTGAGGTCAGTGGGTTGCTCGACGATCGGCCGGTACCCGAGGCGCGGATCGTCGACCGGCCGGGCTGGATCGCCGCGGCCGCCGATTCGATGGCGGTGCTCACCGGCACCGAATCCACGGACGGCGGCAAGTTCGTCGGGAAGCCCGCGGGCGTCCAGGCCGGGACCATGCTGGCGTTCTTGTCCACCGCGATTCTCGGGCAGTACGACCCGTTCACCGGCGAGGACGGCACATTGCTGCTGGTCGCGCCCAATATTCTCGGCGTCGAGCGGGCGCTGGGTGTCGATCCGAGCGACTTCCGGTTGTGGGTGTGCCTGCACGAGGTGACGCATCGGGTGCAGTTCTCGTCGGCGCCCTGGTTGGCCGGGTATATGCGCACCAACGTCGACATCTTGAGTGAGGTCGGCGAGGAACCGATGAGCGAGCTGCTCACCCGGTTGGTCGGCGAGGTGCGGTCGCGGCGCAACGGTGACAACGCCGACGATCCGAACAGTCGTGGCGTGGTCGGGCTGTTGCGTGCGGCCCAGGCGCCGCCGCAGCGCGAGGCGCTGGATCGGCTGTTGATGCTCGGCACGCTGCTCGAGGGGCACGCGGATCATGTGATGGACGCCGTCGGGCCCGCGGTGGTGCCCACTGTCGCCGACATCCGGGCGGCCTTCGATCGGCGCAGGCAGCGGCCGTCGAATCCGGTTCAGCGGCTGCTGCGGGCGCTGCTCGGGGTGGACGCGAAGGTCGCGCAGTACGTACGGGGCAAGAAGTTCGTCGACGCCGTGGTCGAACGGGTGGGGATCGCGGAGTTCAACACGGTGTGGACGAACGCGGACACACTGCCGTTGCTGGACGAGGTCGACGAGCCCGAGCGGTGGATTCGCCGGGTGCTGGGGTAGATGAAGGAACCGGGCGGTATCCGGCTGCCGGAGACGGCGGCGGTGCTCGCCGTGCGGCGGGGAGTGCGGGAGTGGGTGGTCGCGCAGGGCGGGCGCAGGCCTGTGGTCGTCGGGTTGTCGGGCGGGGCCGATTCGCTGGCCTTGGTGGCCGCCGCTGTCGTCGAGGCCGGTGAAGTGACGGCCGTCGTGGTCGATCATCGGTTACAGGACGGTTCGGCGGAGGTCGCTGAGCGGGCCGCTGAGCGGGCGCTCGCGCTCGGGTGTGCGGCGGCGGTGGTCGTTCCGGTCGAGGTGGGGCGCGAGGGTGGGGTAGAGGCGGCCGCGCGCGCGGCTCGGTACGAGGCGCTGGAGTCGGTGCGGGCGGGGCGGCCGGTATTGCTCGGGCACACGCTCGATGATCAGGCCGAGACCGTGTTGCTCGGGCTGGCGCGCGGGTCCGGCGGGCGGTCGATTCAGGGGATGGTGGCGTGGAAGCCCCCGTGGGGGCGGCCGTTGCTCGGGGTGCGGCGGGCCCAGACGGTGCGGATGTGTGCCGATCTGGAGATCGAACCGTGGGACGACCCGCACAACGCGGACCTCAGATACACGCGAGTGCGAGTCCGCAACGAAGTGCTCCCGCTGCTCGAACAGGTGCTCGGTGGTGGCGTGGCCAAGGCGCTGGTTCGCACCGCCGATCAACTCCGGGAGGACGGGGCGGTCCTCGATGTCTACGCCGACGAGCTGCTGCGGACGGCGCGCTCGCACGGCAGTGGCACCGGCGACAACGATCGACCCACTGTCTCGATCGAGATCCTGGCCACTGCGCCGCCCGCGCTGCGTCGCCGGGCCGTGCGCGCCTGGCTCGCCGATCAAGGCGTCACCGGGCTCATGAATGCGCATTTACAGGCGATCGACGAGTTGGTGAGCAACTGGCGCGGGCAGGGCGGGGTGGCCGTGGGAGGCGGGCCGAGGGGCCACAGGTTGGTCGTGACGCGCGAACATGGCACGCTGGCGGTGCGAGCACAGCCGCGCATTTGATGCCACGAAGGGACACCCACTTCCGTGTACGGAGACGACATCGCATCGGTGCTGATCACCGAAGACGAGATCAAAGCCAAGATCGAGGAACTGGCCGAACTCGTCGCCAAGCGATACCCGCCCGATTCCCCCGAAGGTGACCTCCTGCTGATCTGCGTCCTCAAGGGCGCGATCTTCTTCATGACCGACTTCGCCAGGGCGCTGTCGATTCCCACCCAGCTCGAATTCATGGCCGTGTCGTCTTACGGTTCGTCCACCTCGTCCTCGGGCGTCGTGCGCATCATGAAGGACCTGGACAAGGACATCGCGGGCCGCAACGTCCTGATCGTCGAGGACATCATCGACTCGGGTCTGACCCTGTCCTGGCTCAAGCGCAACCTGTCCACCCGCAACCCGGCTTCGCTGGAAGTAGTCACCCTGCTCCGCAAGCCCGACGCCCTGCGCACCCCCGTCGACGTTGCCCACGTGGGCTTCGACATCCCCAACGAATTCGTCGTCGGCTACGGCCTCGACTACGCCGAGCGCTACCGCGACCTGCCTTACATCGGCACCCTTAACCCAGCCGTGTACTCCTAGTTCTGACCGGGGGATCGACGACTCTGATCAGTGCCCGGATATCGGCTTCGATCGCGCGGAACAGCACGTACGAGCCGATGAAGGCGACGACGCTGCCGAGATAGACCGCGCGCAGCGAGACCAGGGTCGGCAGCAGATCCTCGGTGGGGAGCAAGGTGATGGCGACCATCGCGATCAGCGGGATGGACGCGGCCACCGCCAGGTACCAGCCGCAGCGCTGCAGGAGTCCGCGCAGCGTTGCGGCATCGGTGTGGAACAGGTGGCCCTGCTGGAGGAAGATCGGGTAGACGCAGCGGACCATGTAAAAGGTGATGAGGAAGAACGCGTAGGTCACCGCGACCGCGCAACCGATGGCGTTCGACGTCAGGAATTGCACCGTGGTCCGGGCCTCCAATTCGCCGGTGCTCGCCTTCACCGTGGCGGGCAGAATCGCGGCTGCGGTGATCCAGAACAGCAGTGCGACAACAGCTGCCCGGTCACCCAGGAGTAGCGACTGCCTTCCGGCCCGGCCCAACTCATCGGTACTCACGCGCCGTCCCGCCCGCAAGGCGCGCGGGATGAGGATCGCGTGGCGGGACAGGAAGACCAGCATCACCGTGCCGAGCGCGAACGAGATCACGTTGGTGACCACCGAGACGATGTGCAGCGCCTCGCGAGCGGCGGGCTCGAGCCGCTGCACCAGCAGGCCGGAGTTCTGCCAGGTCTTGTATCGCACGGCGAGCGCGTTGGGCACCGCGATCGCCAGTGCCATCAGCACAACCATGAAGGGCCGCAGGCGAATTCGATAGGAACCAGCGGGTGGGTCGACCAGGTTTCTGCTGCGCGGGTCGAGGCACAGATCGAACTGTTCGGCGAGCACGGTGCCATCGGGCCAGCGGTTTGTTCGTTCGGGTTCCAAGCAGCGCAGCAACACTCGACGCAGTGCGGGTGGGCAGTCCGGCGGGAGTTGTCGCAGCGCGGAATTGCTCACACCCGCGCTCCGTGCGGCGAGCATCGCCTCGAGTCTGGTTTGATCGCCCCAGGCGGGGTCGTCGGCGCCGGTGTCGTCGAATGGTTTTGTGCCGGTGAGCAATTCCCACAACAGCACGCCCAGCGAGAAGAGATCGGAGCGAGCTTCGAGGTCGGCGGCGCTGCGGTCGTGGCCGGGGTGGCTGGCCTCCAGCTGTTCGGGCGACATGTACGCCAGCGACCCGCCGAAATACGAGAGCGGGCTGGTACCCGCGTTCTCGCTGAAGCTGATGTTGAAATCTGCGAGCTTGGGCACACCCTCGGCCGTGAGCAGGACGTTCGCCGGCTTCACATCACGGTGGAGCACACCCCGGTCAGCCGCGTGATCCAGCGCCGCGGCCAGCCGTCGACCCAGCCAGGCCACGGTGTCGGGCCAGCTGAGGGCGGCGATCTCGCGGCGCACGCTCGAATCCGCGGGACGGATTTCGCCCTTCTCCGTCATCGCCGCGTCGATCGCGTCGAGCAGGAGTCGGCCGCTGCGTTCGGCGGGTGGGGTCGCGCGGACCCAGCGCAGCAGGCCGAGCAGGGTGCCGCCGGGCAGGAATTGCATGTACAGCAGGCGCAGGCGGGGTGAGCCGTCGTCGGGCGGATCTAGCACCAGCTGGTCGAAGACTCGCACGATGTAGTCGTGGTCGAGCTGGGCCAGGGTTTGTGGCTCGGTGCCGCTGTCGGCGGAGATCTTCACCGCGACCAAGCGCTGCATCGAGCGTTGCCGGGCGAGGAAGACCCGGGCGAACGCCCCTGAACCGAGCTCGGTGAGCAGCTCGAAGTCGCCTACTCGCGCGCCCACCTCGAACCGGTCGAGCCCGCGACGAACGGTGGGGTGCATGGTGGCGGTGCGGTCGAGCGAGGGGCGGGTCGCCTCGGTGATCACTGTCGAGCTCACGACGGGGGATACGGACGCGGGCGCGCGGAAGTTCATCCGTGCCGGGCAGCGTCAGCTGACTACGCGTTCCAGCGCCTTCAAGTCGGCTTCGAGTGCTCGGAACATCAGGTAGGAGGCGATGAAGGCGAAGATGCCGCCGACGCAGAGGACCCGGACGGCGACGATCACGGCCGGGATATCGCCGGGCGGGAGGAAGGTGACACCGGCTACGGCGAGCAGGGGGACCGAGGCCGCCACCGCGAGGTACCAGGTGCAGCGGCGGCTCAGCGCGCGCAGCCAGACGCCGTCGTCGGTGCTGGTTTCGCCGTGCCGAAGGAAGATCGGGTAGATGCAGCGGACCAGGTAGAACGTCACGAGGAAGAACGGGTAGGCGACCGCTATCGCGCCGCAGACCAGCAGGGACGCGAGGAAGTGGACCACGGCGTGGCCGGGGACGTCACCCGCGGCCAATTGCAGGGCGATGGGGAAGGTGAGTCCCGAGATCGCCCACAGCGAGAACGCGACGATCACGACCCGATCGCCCATGCGCAGGGTGTCGTGTCTGGTGCGGCGCAGGGTCGGCGGGTCGTAGCGGCGGCCGTGGCGAAGGCCGCGCGGCACGGAGAGCACGAAACGGGCGAGGTAGATGAGCATCGCGGCGCCCAGTGGGAAGAAGACCAGGTTCACGCCGGCGGTGATCACGACGAACGATTGCTGGGCGGTCTCATTGAGCCGACTCACCACCAGGGTCTGGTTGTGCTGGATGTTGTACCAGGACGCCAGTGCGTTGGGGATGCCGATCGCCAAGACCATCACCAGCAAGGGCCATTTGCGCCACACCATCCGCCAGCTGTTCGGCGGCGGGTCGACGAGGTCGCGGGCGCGCGCGTCCAGGCACAGGTCGAACTGCTTGGCCAGCACCGCGCCCTCGGCCCAGCGGCGCGACCTGTCCGGGTCGAGGCAGGTCAGCAGGACCCGGCGCAGGGCAGTGGGACAGTTCGCCGGAACCCGGTCCAGCGCGGCCTGGTCGACGCCGACGGTTCGGCGTTCGAGCATCGCTTCGAGCGTGGTTTCGTCGCCACGACCCTCGGCGGCGGCGGTGCTGTCGTCGAAGGGCTTCGCGCCGGTCAGCAGTTCCCACAGGACGACACCGAGGGAGAAGATATCGCTGCGGGTGTCGAGGTCGGCGGCGCTGCGGCCGAGGCCGGGGTGGCAGGCCTCGAGCTGTTCGGGCGACATGTAGGACAGCGATCCGCCGAAGTAGGCGACCGGGCTGGTGCCCTCGACGCTGCGGCTGAAGCTGATGTTGAAGTCGGCGAGCTTGGGGACGCCCTCGGCGGTGAGCAGCACATTCGCCGGTTTCACATCACGGTGCAGCACACCGTGCGAGGACGCGTAGTCGAGCGCCTCGGCCAGCCGCCTGCCCAGCCAGGCCACCGTTTCCGGCCAGTTCAGGGCGGCGATCTCGGAGCGCACGCTCGAATCGGTCGGGCGGATCTCGCCCTTCTCCTCCATGGCCGCGTCCACGGCGTCGAGCAGCAGTTTGCCGCTGCGTTCGGCGGGCGGGGTCGCGCGGACCCAGCGCAGCAGGCCGAGCAGGGTTCCGCCGGGCAGGAACTGCATGTAGAGCAGACGGAGGCGACGCGAACCCGAGGGCGCCGAGTCGGTGTCCATCAGTTGCTGGTCGAACACGCGCACGATGTAGTCGTGGTCGAGCTGGGCCAGCGTCTGCGGCTCGGTGCCGCGGTCGGCGGAGATCTTCACCGCGACCAGGCGCTGCATCGAGGTCTGCCTGGCCAGGAAGACGCGCGCGAACGCGCCGGAACCCAGCCCGGTGAGCAGCTCGAAATCGCCGATGCGCTGGCCGATTTCGATGCGGTCGAGCGGCTCGAACGCGCCGGGATTCGAGAGTGCGTCCGTCGACGACGTCGCGGCCGAGGTGGCGGTCGCGGTGAGGTCGAGCTGCGGGCTGGTCATCTGGGTACTACGGGTCGAGTCCAGCGTTTGGTTCACCGTCGCGTCGAGATCGTCGGCCCGGTGGGTGCTCTGGTCGAGTTCCTCGGTATTGAGCAGGCCGCGCAGACTGGCCGCCTGCTCGGGGTATTCGCGCAGACAATCGCGCGGATCCACGCGTTCGCCGCTGTGCCTGCGGATGACGAATTCCTCGAACACCAGCCCGGCGGGCAGCGATGCCCGATCGAGTTCGGGGAACTCGGCGCAGTAGTTGATCAGTCGCTTGCGGGCGATGTCGGTGCCCGTGTGATGCAGCCAGCGCTGGCGCAGGTCGACGCGGATCAGTTCGTGCAGCGCCTGCGCGCGCAAGGTGGCCGCGTCGGGAAGGAACTCGGCGATCTCGGGCGGGTGCTCGGCGGCCGTGCCCCACGCGGCGGCGAACGCCTCGACCATGTCGACGCGCACAATGTTGGCCCGACCGGGCGTCGCGTCAGGTTGTTGCCCGCTTGCGGTGCTATCGCTCATCACCCGACCTAAGTGTTCGCGCGGATCGGTGCGAAATTCATTCCGCCACACCCGCCGCCATCGCCGGAGAGCTGTACTAGAAATGATAACTTGCGCCTCTAGAGCTGATCACCCGAATTTCGACGACCATGCGACGGGGGCGAATCCGCAGATGAACGAAGACCTCACAGCGGTAGCATGGGAGTCCGTCGACGACGACGGCGTAACGGACGCTGAGGTGACGATGGACTCGTCCCGCCCTGCCGACGAATACCCCATCGGGGGCCCCGCTGCAGCACTGGCTGCCCGGGTCCGCGCGGGTACCATCACGCCCGCCGACGTCACCGCCGACGCACTGGCCCGCATCGCCTCGGAGAATCGCAAGATCAACGCGTTCACGGTGGTGCGGGGCGAGCGGGCAAGGGCCGAAGCGCGCGAACTGGCCGCCAGACAAGACCTCGACGAGCTCCCGCTGGCCGGTGTGCCGGTGGCGGTGAAGCAGAACATCGCGGTGGCGGGGGAGCCGACCCGCGCGGGTTCGGCGGCCACCTCCGCCGAACCGGCCGACGCCGATCACCCGGTGGTGGCCAGGTTGCGGGCCGCTGGCGCGATCGTCGTCGGGTTGACGGCCATGCCGGAACTGGGTTTGTGGGCGACTACCGACTCCGAAGGGTGTGTCACGCGCAATCCACGCGATGTCGGCCGGTCGACGGGTGGATCCTCGGGTGGCGCGGCCGCCGCGGTGGCCGCCGGACTCGTGCCGATCGCGCACGGCAACGACGGCCTCGGCTCGATCCGGGTGCCTGCCGCGGCGTGCGGAGTGTTCGGAATCAAGCCGGGTAGACACGTGGTGCCCTCGCAGATCGGCGCCGATTCCTGGGCCGGACTCGCCGAGAACGGTGTGCTCGCGACAACGGTGTCGGACGCGGCGCTGGCGCTTTCGGTGTTGGCGGGCCGCTCCGACCTGGCCGAACTACGCAAGCCACAGCGACTACGTATCGGACTGGCCGTGGCTCCGCCGTCGCGACTGGTCCGCATGGATCGGCATTGGACGGCGGCGGCGCGCACCGCGGGTGCGCGCGCGGCAGTGGCCGGGCACGAGGTGCAACCGGTCGAGCTGCCTTACGGCGATGCGGCGCTGCTGATGCTGCTGCGCTGGCCGAGCGCGGGTCTCGGCGACGCCGACGCGCTCCCGAGGCCCGAACTACTCCAGCAACGGACCCGACGTCATCTGGCACTCGGCAGAGTGATCCGGCGGCTCGGTCTGGTCCGTCCCAGTCAGATCGACCGGACCGAAGCCAGACTGCTCGAATTCTTCGAAGACTTCGACGTGGTGATCACGCCGACGCTCGCCGCGCCGCCGCCGAAGGCCAGACAGTGGAGCGGGCGCGGTTGGCTCGCGAATGTCGTGTCCTCGGTGCGCTACGCGCCGTTCACCGGACTGTGGAATCTGCTCGGCTGGCCCGCGGCGTCACTGCCGATGGGCACTCACCCCGAGGCGCATACGCCGTTGGCCGCGCAACTGATCGGTCCGCCGGGCAGCGAGGCCACCTTGCTCGGCCTCGCCGCCCAACTGGAACTGTCGAACTAGACGCGCGCCCTAGACCGCGATCGGCTGCGGCTGCGGTGTCGGCTCGGAGAAGCCGCCGTCGACGGCGCGACCGGCGAATTCCAGAATGGTCGGGCGAGTGTCGTCGGCCCGCCACGCCACCGCCAGCTCACACGGGGTGAGACCGGCGACCGGACGCGCGGTGAGCCCGGGCCAGCGGTACATCGGCACATTGTTCTCGGCCAGCAGGCACACACCGAGGCCGAGGCTCACGGCCTCCAGCTTGTCCTCGGGCGTGGCCGCCTCGGCGCCGATCTTGGCCGCCTTGCCGCCACGGGCGTCGTTGCCGAGCCAGAAGTCGCGGACCGCGCCCGCTTCAGTAGGCAGGGCGACGAAGGACTCGTCGAGCAGATCGGCGAACTCGATGCTCTCCTGCTCGGCCAGGGGGTGCGTCTCGGGCAGCAGCACCCAGCGCGGCTCGGTGCGCAGCACCTGCCAGCGATAACGGTTGGGGTCGGGCAGCGGCAGCCAGACCAGCGACAGGTCGGCCTGTCGACCGGCCAGACCGCTGGACGGGTCGTTCCACGACGCCGCGTGCAGAGCGAGACGATGCCCGCTCGCGCTCTCGAGGTCGTTGAGCAGGCCGCGGCCGAGTGCGGACTGGATACCGACGCGCAGCACCTCGCCTGCTTCCTGGAGGGACACGTTGGTCACCTCCCACAGCTCGAGGATCTTGCGGGCGCCTTCGAGGAGTTCCTTACCGGCGACGGTCAGGGCGACACTGCGCTGGTTGCGGTCGAACAGGACCACGTCGAGCTGGCGTTCGAGCTGACGGATCTGGCGTGACAACGTCGGCTGAGCGATGTGCAGCCGCTGTGCGGCGTTGGTGAAGTGCAGTTCCTCAGCGACGGCGACGAAATACCGCAGATCGCGCAAATGCGGGTCCATAGCACCTTGCTATCAGAATCGGTCGGGAAAATCCAGCCAAAACTGGCAAGGAAGTTCGCGGAAGTGGATCAAAACAGTCACCAGGTTGGTAATGCACAGCATATGGCCTGACATGGTGAGCTGCACCATCGGATTGCGTTTTGTTCACTGCGATCGGTCGCTGAGCGGATCGACGGCGAAGCTGGGCGGCTGACCAGCGAAAATGCGTCGACATTCACACTCGCTGCCCGAATGTAAGCCCCGCCGTGTCGCCGTCGGGCACGCCGAAAGGTGCCGCTGACCACGGCGTGCGGTGCGTGGAGGGCTCGGTCGGTGACGTTGATCACAAAACGTTTCGAGCGGCGAATCCGGCTGCGCGCGAGTACGCGTCGCAGCCGGAATCAGCTAGTCGCTCTTCTTCAGGCGCAGCACCGTCGGCAGGTCGATCCGGCGCATCCCACGAGCACCGGCGGCCCGCATCGCCGCGACGGCGAAGACCAGCTTGTTCATGTCGTACGGATACCAGAACAATTCCTTGCCCATGGTCGGCAGTTTCGGCTTCGTCATCGCCTGTGCGCGACAGTATTTCCGCAGGCCCGACGCGCCGCCCCAGCGCGCGCCGACGCCGGACAGGCCCCAGCCGCCCATCGGCATCGCGGGATTGAACAGGTTCGCGAACACGTCGTTGATGTTCACCGCGCCGGTGTTCAACTGCCTGGCCACGCGTTCACCGCGTGCCTTGTCGCCGGTCCAGACCGACGCCGAGAGTCCGTAGATCGAGTCGTTGGCCATCCGGATCGCCTCGGCCTCGTCGGCCACCTTCATCACCGGCAGCGTCGGGCCGAAGGTCTCCTCGGCGACGCACGACATCGAGTGGTCCACATCGACGAGCACGGTCGGCTCGAAGAAGGTGCCGACGCCGGTGCGTTTGCCGCCGGTGGTCACCCGGGCGCCCGCGGCGATCGCCTCGTCGACGTGGCGCTGCACGATCAGCACCTGGTTCTCGTTGGCCAGCGCGCCGACGTCGTTGCTCGACTCGCGACCGTCGGCGCCCTGGCGCAGCGCGGCCACCGCCGCGGTCAGCTTCGTGACGAACTCGTCGTAGACCGGCGCCTCGACGTAGACCCGCTCGACGGAAATGCACACCTGACCGGCGTTGAACATGCCGCCGAAGGCGATGCCGTGCGCGGCGCGGTCGATGTCGGCGTCGGCGAGCACGATCGCCGGGTCCTTGCCGCCGAGCTCGAGGCTGTAGGGCACCATGCGCTCCGCGCAGGCGGCCGCGATCTTGCGGCCGGTCGCGGTGGAGCCGGTGAACTGGATGTAGTCGGTGTTCTCGACGACAGCCGCGCCGGTCGCGCCCGCGCCGGTGACCACCTTGAACACCGGCGGCGCACCGATCTCGGCCCAGCCGCGGGCCAGCTCCACCGCCGACAGCGGTGTCACCTCCGACGGTTTGAGGATCACCGCGGCGCCGGCGGCCAGCGCGGGGAACACATCGATCGCGGGCATCGCGAGCGGGAAGTTCCACGGCGTGATCACCCCGACCACGGGATACGGGCGATAGGCGACCGTCAGCGTCTTCACCCGCGCGAGCGGGCTGTGCGGGGACGGGTGATCGTCGGCGAGGAATTTGGCGGCCCGGCGCGCGTAGTAGCCGAGGATGTCGACCGCGAACGCCGGATCGATGATCGCGTCGACGCGCGGCTTGGCGGTCTCGGACTGCAGCACCGCGGCCAGGTGCTCGGTGTTGTCGATCAGCCAGTCCTGCATTTTCAGCAGCCACTTCTTACGACCGGCGGGCCCGATCGCCTCCCACTCGGGTTGGTACAGACGCAGCTCCCGCACCGCGGCCGCCACCTCGTCGGGCGTGGTGACCGGCACGGTGCCGGCGAGTTCGCCCGACGCCGGATTGTGTACTTCGATCACCGCGGTGGTCTTGTCGAGTTCGCTCACTGGTCTTTCTCCTTGTGCATCCGCTGAATTCGATCCACCGACTATTGCGGCGCGACCAGAGGAAATGTCGTGCCCGCTCGAGCCAATTAGAACACGTTGCAGTATGGAGTTCGCCGATCTTACGAGGTCTCGCTGACCTCGTTTTCACGGGCCGCGATCCGGCGCAGCGGTGGCTCGGTAGGCGGCGGGACTCGCCGATCGGGCAGTTCCGCCAGCAACGCCGTGGTGGCCGCCGCGATGGCCGCGACAGCTTTGTCGACCGCGGGTTTGGTGGCGCTACTCAGGCCGGAGATGCCGCCGACTTTGCGCACATATTGCAAGGCGGCAGCGTAGATCTCCTGCTCGGTGGCGGCAGGCTCCAGACCACGCAAGACGGTGATATTTCTACACATGTCAGAACCATAGACCTGTGCGGCATGACGCGACAGGTGAAGAATGGGGTGATCTGAAAATCTCGTAATGCAGGTGAGATTCGCAGGCCGCCCGTGATCGCGGTCACCGCACTAGACTCGGCCGCATGGCTGCCAGGGGAGTACCAGCGCTGACCACTTTTCCGTACCCGGAACTAGACGAGCGCGAAGAAGATCACTGGTCGGGCGCGGGGGTGAGCGACGACGAACTGCGCGCGCTCGCACTCGGAGCCTTCTACTCCACGCGCTGGGACGCCTTCCACGACGCCATGCTGCTCGGCCCCGAACGCGAGCACCCGCTCGGTGACCGCCGTGAACTCGCCATCGACACCCTCACCGGCGCCTGGGGCATCACCGACGGCACCGAAGCCCGCGCCTCGATGGAGCAGTTGCTCGAAGGCATGCACGCACCGTTGTATTCGCTGGTGCATCCGCTGGTGATGGCCTCGGTCAATGCCAGCGAGCGTGACCGTTTCGGTGAACGTGCCGACAAGCAGCGCGCGTTTCTCCGTCAGGTCGGTTCGTTTCGGGGGATGGACAATCCCGAGGCGCTGGTCCGCGACTACGACATCTGGGCCCAAGCCATCAAGATCGGCTTCACCGACCACCTATCGCGTCCGCTACCCAACGACATCCACGCCTGGGACCTGGCTCGCGTCGTCGCGGTGGCCCGCATGGCGTTCACCGCGGGATATATCGACGCCGACGTGGCCTGGGAATACTGCATGCGCGCGCTGGTGCCCGCGCAGCGCCGCTACCGCAACTGGCGTCAATTCGGCGACGCCTACCTCACCGGCTGGACCTACTGGCAGGCCACCGAGGACCTCGCCGAGCTGAAGAACGGCGGCGTCGACCGGCGGATGGAACTGGTGCGTCTGTGGACCCGGCCGACGAGCCCGTGGCGCCGTATCGAGCTCAACGAGCCCGAGCAGAAGGCGGAAACCGAAGCAGCCGAACCGAATTGAGCATTCGGTTCGGCCACCGGTGACTACAGGCTGCGGAGGATCCCGCGGCCGTAGCGCTGGAATTGCGTGTCGTCGACCATGCCGAGCGAATGCCGCTCGACCAGCAGTTCCCACTCCGCGTAGAGCTGGTTGACGCCAGGATCGGCGGGGCCCGCGGCACCGTCGGCGGCCTGTCTGCGGACGGCGAAGTTCACCGCGCAGGTGACCCGCTCGGTGTCGGCGCGATCCACGCCGGCGAAATGCAGGGTGCGATTGCCGTCGTTGATGTCGATGCCCGATCCGCCGTGGCGCGTATCGACCTCACCCGGCGCCGAGCGCGTGCCCTCGATGGTGCGGGCGCCGAGAATCGCGGCCACCGCCAATTCGAAGGCATAGCGTTCGCCGCTGCTGCCGATCGAGATGAACAGCACGCGAGAGGTCGTCGCCGCGAGCAGACCGGTACCGGATCCCGCGGGCGGGGCGGCCACGGCGATCGCCGTTTCCAGGACGTATTCGTCGGGGGTGACGTACCGATTCAGCGCGGTGACGGCCGTACGGGCGTCCTTGCGCGGGGCCATCCTGCGCACGGCGCGCTCGACATCGGCGCGGGTCGGGCCCGACTTTCCCCACTCGGGCGGGGGCGGGGTCAGATCCGGCGCGGCCACGTCGATGCGCTGGGTCGTCATGATCTGGTCGTTGATCCGGTCGACGATGCCGAGGGCGGCAGGCACGTCGTGCTCGGCGATGAGCACCGGAAGAGGAGTGCGGTCGGCGGGAACGCCGGTGAGGACCGCCGTGGGATAACGCAGATAGATTTCGATGACCACCGCTTCGTCGGCGCGCCGATTGAGGCGCACCTTGAGCAGGTCGGCAATGGGAACGTCGAGAACACGTTCGCCGTCGGTACCCGGCCGGAGGACGACAAGCCGTCCACCGCCGTGGCGCAGAATCGCTGTGGGTGTTCGTAGCTCGACGATGTCTATACCCCCTGCGCTGTAGTTGTGTCGTCGCCCACGATAAGGCGGGCATGACATGATTGTGGCCACTTGCCACAACCCGGTCGGAGCGTTCGGGAACCTCTTGCGTTCTCCGGCCGTTTACCAGTGCAACTGCACCAGCAGCCGAACTGCGCGATGTATCGAACTAGACCGTACGCGGTAACGTGGCATGTCCGCATCCGAAACCCGCCGATCTCGACGCTTCGCAAGCACACCCGGAGTAATAACCGGAAAGGACTGGGCCGTCCGGCCGACGCTCTATGAACCGCAAGACAGTGTTTCGCACCTTGGCGATCATCTCGGGCATCATGCTCATGATCTGGCTGTTCAGCTTTCTCAGCGATGACACGCGCGGTTGGGAGAGTGTCGACACTTCCGTTGCGCTGACCCAGCTCGAGGACAAAGCGAACGTCAAGAACGTGCAGATCGATGACAAGGAGCAGCAGCTCCGCATCGAACTGAACAACGGCAACGAGGCCACGAGCAACAACTCCAAGATCGTCGCCAAGTACCCCAGTGGCGGGGAGAACTCCGCGCAGGTCCTCGACGCTGTGCAGAAGTCCGGCGCGCCGTACGACACCGTGGTCAAGCAGGAGAGCTGGCTTTCCCAGCTGCTGCTGTTCATCGTGCCGATGGTGCTGTTGGTCGGCCTGTTCATCTTCGTGATGTCGCGCATGCAGGGCGGTGGCCGTGGCGGAATGATGGGCTTCGGAAAGTCCAAGGCCAAGCTGCTGACCAAGGACATGCCGAAGACCACGTTCTCCGACGTCGCCGGTGCCGACGAGGCCGTCGAAGAGCTCTACGAGATCAAGGACTTCCTGCAGAATCCGGCCCGCTACCAGGCGCTCGGCGCGAAGATCCCCAAGGGCGTGCTGCTCTACGGGCCGCCCGGAACCGGTAAGACGCTACTGGCCCGCGCCGTCGCGGGCGAGGCCGGGGTGCCGTTCTTCACCATCTCCGGTTCGGATTTCGTCGAGATGTTCGTCGGTGTCGGCGCCTCCCGCGTGCGCGACCTGTTCGAGCAGGCCAAGCAGAACAGTCCGTGCATCATCTTCGTCGACGAGATCGACGCGGTCGGCCGCCAGCGCGGTGCCGGCCTCGGCGGCGGTCACGACGAGCGCGAGCAGACCCTCAACCAGCTCCTCGTCGAGATGGACGGCTTCGGCGATCGCTCCAACATCATCCTGATCGCGGCCACCAACCGGCCCGACATCCTCGACCCCGCGCTGCTGCGTCCGGGCCGGTTCGACCGGCAGATCCCGGTCGGCAACCCCGACCTGGCCGGTCGCCGCGCGATCCTGCGGGTGCACTCGGCGGGTAAGCCGATCTCGCAGGACGCCGACCTCGAGGGTCTGGCGAAGCGCACCGTCGGTATGTCCGGCGCCGATCTGGCCAACGTCATCAACGAGGCCGCGCTGCTCACCGCGAGGGAGAACGGCACGGTCATCACCGGCGAATCGCTCGAGGAGTCGGTCGACCGCGTGATCGGCGGCCCGCGCCGCAAGAGCCGCATCATCAGCGAGCACGAGAAGAAGATCACCGCCTACCACGAGGGCGGCCACACCCTGGCGGCCTGGGCGATGCCCGATATCGAGCCCGTCTACAAGGTCACCATCCTGGCGCGCGGCCGCACCGGCGGTCACGCCATGACGGTGCCGGAGGACGACAAGGGCCTGATGACCCGCTCGGAGATGATCTCGCGGCTGGTCTTCGCGATGGGTGGCCGTGCGGCCGAGGAACTGGTGTTCCACGAGCCGACCACCGGCGCGTCCTCCGATATCGACCAGGCCACCAAGATCGCCCGCGGCATGGTCACCGAGTACGGCATGAGTGCCCGCCTCGGCGCCGTGCGCTACGGCCAGGAGCAGGGCGACCCGTTCCTCGGCCGCTCGATGGGCGTGCAGGCCGACTACTCGCACGAGGTCGCCCGCGAAATCGACGAGGAGGTGCGCAACCTCATCGAGGCCGCGCACACCGAGGCGTGGTCCATCCTCAGCGAATACCGCGAGCAGCTCGACGCGTTGGCCACCGCGCTGCTCGAGCGCGAGACGCTGCACCGCAAGGATCTCGAGACGATTCTGGCCGGTGTCGAGAAGCGTCCGCGGATCACCGCGTTCAACGATTTCGGTGACCGGCACCCGTCGGACAAGCCGCCGGTGAAGACGCCGGGCGAGCTGGCCGTGGAGCGCGGCGAGCCGTGGCCGCCGGTGCAGCCCGCGCCGGTGCCGGTGCCCAACGGGGCGCCGCCGGTCGAGCCCAACGGGTACCAGGGTCAGCCTTACGGCCAGCCCGCACCGCCCGCGGCCGGCTACCCGCTGCCCGCCGCGCCGACCCAGGCGTTCCCCCGGCAGTCGGGGACGCACGGTTCGCGGCCCGATTACGGTGCACCGGCGGGTTGGTCGGCTCCCGGCTGGCCGCCGCGCGACGAGCAGCAGCAGCCACCGCAGCAGCAGCCTCAGCAGCCGCAGCAACAGCCCCAACCGTCACAGGATCAGGGCAGTGCCTGGGGTCGACCCGAGCAGCAGCCGCGGCACGCCGGCGACGGCTTCCAGCCGTGGGGCGTCCAGCCGCAGCCGCCCGCGCGTGACGCCGATCCGGAGAACAAAGACTGGGAAGGGCCGAACGGCCGCCACTGACCGGCGGCCAACTACGCTCGAACGTCGAATGCCGGACGATTACCGGCGTCGACACAGGTTCTCGGCCCGCACTGAAGGATTTCAGCGGTGCGTCCCGGTTCGCCAGGGACGGACGTGGTGAACAGGGCCGAGAACCGCGGCGCCAGCCGCAAATATCACGGAGGTGCGGAGAAGTTGTCGGCCAACAAGCAGGATCTCGATCCGGCAGGTGAGCTGGGTGCTACGAGTCCGTCGGTGCTGACGGCGCTGGCGACCGGTTTGCCATTCGATCAGCAGCGCGCGGAGAACGCGGTGCGTGAGCTGCTGATCGCGGTGGGTGAGGACCCGGACCGCCCCGGTCTTCTCGATACGCCCGCACGGGTGGCGCGCGCGTACCGGGAGATGTTCGCCGGGCTCTACACCGAGCCCGACGCGGTACTGGCGACCACGTTCGACGAGGGCCACCAGGAACTCGTGCTGGTCCGCGACATCCCGATGTTCTCCACCTGTGAGCATCACCTGGTCTCGTTCCACGGCGTCGCGCACGTGGGCTACATCCCCGGCTCGCACGGCCGGGTGACGGGGCTGTCGAAGCTGGCCCGCGTCGTCGACCTCTACGCCAAGCGCCCGCAGGTCCAGGAGCGGCTGACCAGCCAGATCGCCGACGCGGTGATGCGCAGGTTGGATCCGCGCGGGGCGATCGTGGTGATCGAGGCCGAGCACCTGTGCATGGCCATGAGGGGGATCCGCAAGCCGGGCGCCAGCACCACCACTTCGGCGGTGCGTGGCCAGCTGCAGACCGATGCCGCCTCGCGATCCGAGGCGCTGGACCTGATCCTTCGCAAATGAGCGAGCCACTGGTGACCGCCCGCGACCACCGTTCGTGTGTGGTCATGGGTGTGGTCAACGTGACCGCTGATTCCTTCTCCGACGGCGGTCGCTACCTCGATCCCGAACTCGCGATCGCGCACGGTGTCGAGTTGTACGAGGCAGGCGCCGACATCGTCGATGTGGGTGGTGAATCCACCAGGCCGGGCGCCGACCGCGTCGATCCCGCCGCCGAGGTCGCTCGCGTCACCCCGGTGATCCGCGGGCTGGTCGCCGCGGGCGTGCCGACCAGCGTCGACACCATGCGCGCCGAGGTCGCCGAGGCGGCGCTGGAGGCAGGCGTCTCGGTGGTCAACGACGTCTCCGGCGGCCGCGCCGACCCGAACATGGTGAAGGTCGTCGCCGAAGCCGGTGTGCCGTGGATTCTCATGCACTGGCGGGCCGGCGCCGACTACCGGCACACCGGCCCCGCCGACCACTACGACGACGTGGTCGCCGAGGTCCGCGCCGAACTCGACGCGCAGGTCGAACTGGCCGTCGCCGCCGGGGTGACCCCGGACCGGCTGATCCTCGACCCCGGCCTCGGTTTCGCCAAGAACGCCGAACACAACTGGGAACTCCTGGCCGCCCTGCCGGAACTGGCGGCGGGCGGCTTCCCGATCCTGATCGGCGCCTCCCGCAAACGCTTCCTCGGCGCCCTGCTCGCCGACGATTCCGGCCCCCGGCCCCCGGACGGCCGAGAAACCGCCACCGCGACGTTGTCCGCCCTGGCCGCCACCCACGGCGCCTGGGGTGTGCGCGTCCACGACGTCCGTGCCTCGCTGGACGCCATCGCCGTCGCCGATGCCTGGCGTCGAGCCGCCGAAGCCCGTGCCACCGCCGCCCGAGGAGTTCATCGATGAACCTGCCCCTGCTGCCGCCGCCCGCAGGCAGGTCCGCGTCGTCGCGGATCGAACTGCTCGGGCTGACCGCGTTCGGCAGGCACGGTGTGTTCGATTTCGAGCGTCGTGACGGCCAGGAGTTCGTCGTCGACCTGACGGTATGGGTCGATTTCGCCGCGGCCGCCGCGTCCGACGACCTCGCGGACACGGTCGACTACGGTGCGCTCGCCGAGCGTGCCGTTCGCATCGTGACCGGTCCGCCGCGCAATCTGATCGAGACCGTGGTCTCCGAGATCGCCGACGACGTGATGGCCGACCCGCGGATCGAGGCGGTGGAGGTGGTCGTGCACAAGCCGTCGGCGCCGATCCCGCACACTTTCTCCGACGTGCGCGTGGTGGCCACCCGGTATCGCACGGTGGTCCCCGGGTCGCGGCGATGACTCGCGCGGTGCTCTCGATCGGCTCGAATCTGGGCGATCGGCTCGCGCATCTGCGCAGCGTCCTCGACGCGCTGGGGGAGCGGGTCGTGGCGGTCTCGCCGGTGTACACCACCGCGCCGTGGGGTGGCGTCGACCAAGACGATTACCTCAATGCTGTTGTCGTAGCGGAAGATCCGGCCTTCGACGATTACGCCTGGCTGCGGTTCGGTCAGCAGCTCGAGCAGTCGGCGGGCCGTGTGCGTGAGATCCGCTGGGGTGCGCGCACCCTCGACGTCGACGTGGTTCAGTGCACCGACGACACCGGCGCCGCGATCGCCCGCGCCACCGACCCCACGCTGATCCTCCCGCACCCGCAGGCCCACAACCGGGCCTTCGTGCTCATCCCGTGGCTGGCCGTCGAACCGTCCGCGCACCTGCTTGTCGACGGCGTCGCCCAGCCGATCGCGGAGTTGCTCGCCGGACTCGACCGGTCCGAGAAGGACGGCGTGGTCGTCACCGATCTGGTGCTGCGCGACGAAAGCGCCCGCCCGTGCTGAAACCCACCCGGGTACTCGACCTCGCGCTGAACGTGGTGGTGGCCGCCGCGGTCGCCTGGGTCGCCACCCGGTTCGCCTATTCCAGCTTCCCGTCGATCTCGGTGGCCGCCGGTGCCTCGCTGCTGCCGGTCGCCGCGATCGAGGCGGCGCTCGGCTTCGCGATCAAGGCCAAGATCGCCGATGAGCAGATCGGCGACGGCTCGGGCCAGATGCACCCGATCAACGTCGCCAGGGGCGTGGCGTTGGCCAAGGCGTCGTTGCAGGTGGGTTCGCTGGCCGCCGGTGTATGGCTTGGTTTCCTGCTGTGGGTTTTCCCACAGCGCGGCACCGTGACCGCCGCCGCTGCCGATTCGCCGGGCGCGGTAGTGGGTCTGCTGGCCGGTTCGACCCTGGTTGCTGCGGCTTTGTGGCTGGAGTATTGCTGCCGGGCGCCCGAGGACCCGCACGAGGACCCCGCTACTACATAGCAACTTGCGAATGGAATCACCGCCACCTTTGGTGGGCCGACCAGCCGATTCCGGCTACCCTGGCCCTCATGGTTTCACCCTCCCGCAGCACGGCGCCCCGACGACGGCGGGACGACGCGGGAAAATTCTTCGTCGGTTTCCTCATCCTGCTCGGTCTGACGGCCAGTGTTTTCCTGATCTTCAGCGAAAACGTCCAGTACGTCAGGATCGGCCTGGTAGCAGCCCTGTGGGCAGCGGTGATCGGCGCGCTCGCGGCCACCCGCTACCGCAAGGACGCGGCTGTCGACAAGGCGAAGGTGCGCGATCTGCAGACGGTGTACGAGTTGCAGCTCGAGCGTGAGATCAACGCGCGCCGTGAGTACGAGATGGGTGTCGAGGCGAGGGTGCGTGCCGAAGTCGGCGCCGACTCCTCCGAAATTGCCGCGTTGCGCGCCGAGCTGACTCTGCTGCGCCAGAATCTGCAGGTTCTCTTCGACGGCGCGCTGCCCGACGAGCAACCTGCGCTGCAGGCCGACGCGGTGCGGATCGACGCGTTGCCCGCCGGTGGCTTCAATGCCTTCGACGAGCCCGACCACGATTTCGACGTTAGCCCCGAGGATGCCACCGCTGCCTGGTTCGGCCCGTGGCAGCAACCGCCCAGCGCACTGAAACCCGTCTTCATGCAACCGGTTTCGGCCAATTTCGCCGACCCGTACGACGACCCGGTCACCGCGGAAACCTCCGCCGTCCAGCTGGACGAGTACGCCGAAACCCAGCAGCAGGCGGCCACCCCGCCGCAGCCCGCTGCCCCGCAGCCCGCCGCGCCGACCACGTCATCGGGGAAGACGCCCCCGCCCCGGCTGTCCTCGCCGAACACCCGCAAGGTGGCCGACACCGTCCTCCCGGCCGAGCCCGCCACCAACGGCGACTCGTCGACCCCGGCTCCCGCCGAGCCCGTCGCCGAGCCTGCCCCGGCTCCGGTCGCCACGGCCGAACCCGCCCCGGCATCCACACCCGACCCGGAACCGGCCCAGCCCCCAGCCACCCGCCCCGACAAGGCCCCAGCGGTCGGCACCAGCTCCCGTCGACGCCGCCGTGCCGAAACCGAAGGCACCGCCCGCCTGTCGGTGGCCGACATCATGGCCAACCTGGAATCGGAATCCACCCGCTGACGCACCTAGATCCGGCCTGAAGACGCGGGGAGGCGTAGATCACGGCGGGGGGTGATGGCGCCTCGCGCACAAACCCCTCTATCCTCGACTCGTAACGTCTGGTACCCGCACCGCGGGACTGGAACGCAAATCGAGAGGACAACGTTGACCTCGAGAAGTGTCAACCCTGATGGCGCGACCACGAGTGTTGACCCAGCGCCCGCACGACTGACGGTAGGAATCGTCTCGGCGGGACGAGTGGGTTCCGCACTCGGCGTAGCGCTCGAGCGAGCCGGCCATGTGGTCTTCGGCGTCGCCGCGATCTCCGACGCCTCGGTGCATCGCGCCCGTACCCGGCTGCCAGAGGCCCAGGTGCTGCCGATCGAACAGATCGCCCAGCGCAGTGAACTGCTCCTGCTCGCCGTTCCCGATGCCGAACTGGCCGGGCTGGTGCGCGGGCTCGCCGGAGCGAACGTCGTGCGCCCCGGCACCATCGTCGTGCACACCTCCGGCGCGAACGGCGTCGCGATTCTCGAGCCGCTGACGACACAGGGCGCGCTCGGCCTCGCGATCCATCCCGCCATGACCTTCACCGGCCACGACGAGGACATCGCTCGCCTGGCCAACGCCTGCTTCGGCGTCACCGCCGCCGACGAGGTCGGATACGCCATCGCGCAGGCGCTGGTGATCGAGATGGGTGGCGAACCGGTTCGCGTCGAAGAGAACCAGCGTTCGCTCTATCACGCCGCTCTCGCGCACGGCAGCAATCACCTGGTCACGGTCATCGTCGACGCCGTCGCGGCGCTGCGCGAATCCCTGTCCGGCCCCGGCCTGCTCGGCCAGCCGATGGTCGACGATCAGCCCGGCGGTCTCCCCGAACGGCTGCTGGCCCCGCTCGCCTCGGCGGCGCTCGACAACGCGCTGCGCCGCGGCCAGGCCGCGCTGACCGGCCCGGTCGCCCGCGGTGATGTCGACGCCGTCGCCGCCCACCTCGCCGCGCTCGAGCAGGTCGACCACCGCCTGGCCGAGGCCTACCGGGCCAACTCGCTGCGCACCGCCGAACTCGCACAAACCGATCCGGCACTGCTGGAGCTCCTCGCCAAGGAAGGCCACTGATGGAACCCCGAGAAGTGCACCACCACCAGGGCGGCCCGCGCGCCACCGGCGCCTTCAAGGCAGGCGTCCTGACCGTGCACCACAACCCCGAGGTGCTCGACACCGTCGCCAAGGCTCTGCGCGGAGCCGGGCGCACGGTCGGCTTCGTGCCGACCATGGGCGCGCTGCACGAGGGTCACCTCGCGCTCATCCGCCAGGCCAAGCTCGCCAACCAGGTCGTGATCGTCTCGATCTTCGTCAACCCGCTGCAGTTCGGCGCGAACGAAGACCTCGACGCCTACCCGCGCACCCTCGACGCCGACCTCGAACTGCTCCGCACAGAGGGCGTCGACCTGGTCTTCGCGCCGACCGTCTCCGATATGTACCCGGACGGCATGCGCACCACGATCCAGCCCGGCCCGCTCGGCGCCGAGCTCGAAGGCGGCAGCAGGCCGACGCATTTCGCGGGCATGCTCACCGTTGTCGCGAAGCTGCTCAACATCACCCACGCCTCCGAGGCGTATTTCGGTGAGAAGGACTATCAGCAGCTCACGCTGATCCGGCAGATGGTGCGCGACCTGAACATGGACGCCAAGATCGTCGCCTACCCGACGGTCCGCGAGCCCGACGGCCTCGCCCTTTCCTCGCGCAACCGCTTCCTCGACGCCACCCAGCGCGAATCGGCGCTGGCGCTGTCGGCCGCGCTCGCCGCGGGCCGTCATGCCGCCGGCCTCGGCGCGGACGCCGTCGTGCAGACCGCCCGCTCGGTTCTCGACGCGGTCGACGGCCTCGACGTCGACTACCTCGAACTGCGCGATGCAAACCTCGGCCCTGCCCCCACCGCGGGCAACGCTCGTCTGCTGGTCGCGGCCAGAGTCGGCGACACCCGCCTGATCGACAACGCTGCTGTAGTACTGGGCGCCCAAATCGATGGACACCCCGACGCGAACTCCCTGCCTGCCTCGCAGGCGCACTGAAAGGCGACGACGATGTTGCGCACCATGATGAAGTCGAAGATCCACCGTGCCACCGTGACCCATGCCGACCTGCACTACGTCGGCTCGGTGACCGTCGACCAAGACCTGCTCGACGCCGCCGATCTGCTCGAGGGTGAGCAGGTCTGCATCGTCGACATCGACAACGGCGCCCGCCTCGAGACCTACGTGATCGCCGGCGAGCGCGGTTCGGGCGTGATCGGCATCAACGGCGCCGCCGCCCACCTCGTGCACCCCGGTGACCTGGTCATCCTCATCGCCTACGGTCAGATGGACGAGGCCGAGGTCCGCGACTACGACCCGAAGGTGGTCTTCGTCGACGACCACAACCGTCCGGTGGAGCTGGGCAGCGACCCCGCGCACGCACCGGAGGGCTCCGGCCTCACCTCACCGCGTTCGCTGTCGTTCGTCTGAGCCGGGCGGGGGACCCAGGACAATGCTGCTGACGATCGACGTCCGCAACACCGGTATCGAACTCGGTCTGTTCTCCGGTAGTGGCGAACACGCGAACCTGGTGCGGCACTGGCGGATTCACACGAATCCGCTGATCACCGCGGACGAGTTCGCGATGCAGGTGCGCGGCCTGGTCGGCGAGGATCTCGACCGGATCGTCGGCGTCTCCGCGCTGTCGACCGTGCCGCCGGTGCTGCGCGAACTGCGCGCGATGCTCGCGCGCTACTGGTCGCATGTGCCGCACGTGCTGGTGGAACCCGGTGTACGAACAGGCATTCCACTGCTGGTCGACAATCCGAAGGAAGTCGGCGCCGACCGCATCGTCAACTGCCTCGCCGCCTTCCGCAGCTTCGGCGGGCCTGCGATCGTCGTCGATTTCGGCACCGCGATCTGCGTCGATCTGGTGTCGGCCAAGGGCGAATTCCTCGGCGGGGTGATCGCGCCCGGTGTGGAGATCTCCGCCGAGGCGCTGGTGGAACGCAGTGCGATGCGCCGCGTCGAGCTGGCGCGGCCGCGTTCGGTGGTGGGCAAGAACAGCATGGAGTGCATTCAGTCCGGCGCGATTTTCGGCTTCGCCGGTCTGGTCGACGGTTTGGTCGACCGCATCCGCGACGAATTCGACGCGTTCGCGGGCACCGATGTCACCGTCGTCGCCACGGGTGCGGGCGCACCGCTGATCGTGCCGGAGTCCGAGACCATCGACCAGCACGTCCCACATCTCACGCTGACGGGACTGCGTCATGTCTACGAGCGCAACAAAAAGTAGTGTCTGCTAAACTACGCTCGTGATCTTCCGTGTGAGCACCCAGGAGTGTTGTCGAGGCTAATCTGCCTCGACCGTTCGAGGCTGACGTTTTCCCTCGACCGATTTCTCACCTTCTGGAGATGCGCTCATGCGTTCCTCTGTTCTTTCCCTTTCGTCCGCACGCGACGAATACTCTGCGACGCCCCCGCTCGACCGGGCGATCGCTTCGGCCTTGCCGACTCGGTTGCGTCCCGCTGACCTGCTGCGACTTACCGACGAAGGCGCCGAAGACGTTATCTCCGGCCGCTACGACCACCTGCTGCCCGCCGATGGCATCTGGCCCACCGAAGAGCGCTGGGCGACCCGTCTTTCGCACGACGACGAGGTCGATGTCTGGCTGATCAGCTGGACGCCGGGAAAATTCACCGATTTGCACGACCATGCCGGCTCGCTCGGCGCGCTGACCGTGCTGAGCGGCGCCCTCTCGGAATACCGCTGGAATGGGTCGGAGTTACGCAGGCGCACGCTGGCCGCGGGTGATCAGGCGTCGTTCCCGATCGGTTGGGTGCACGACGTGGTGCGCGCGCCCGCCGCCGCGGAATCCGTCGGTCCGCTGGATCCCACCTTGAGCGTGCACGCGTATTCCCCGCCGTTGTCGGCGATGTCGTATTACGAAGTGACCGGCCATGGAACGTTGCGCCGAACCAAAACCGTCCTCACCGACCAGCCCGAAGGTGATCTGTGATGAGCCGTTTGACGATTGATCAGATGCTCGAGAATGCTCGCGAACGACTACACCGGGTGTATGTGTACGACGTGGCCGCCGCGCTGGAGCGTGGCGCGATTCTGGTCGACATCCGGCCCGCAGCACAGCGCGTGCGCGAAGGCTCGCTGCCCGGCGCCCTGGTGATCGAGCGCAATGTTCTGGAATGGCGACTGGATCCGACCTCGTCGGCACGGTTGTCCCTCGCCGTTGATCATGATGTGGAATGGATTATCTTCTGCTCGGAGGGCTACACGTCGAGTTTGGCCGCGGCCGCCCTGCAGGAGTTGGGCTTGCACCGGGCCAGCGACGTGATCGGCGGCTACCAGGCGCTGAAGTCGGCGGGGTTGCTGACCGTGGGCGTCGGCGTCCCGCATTTCGCCCGTGAGGTTGACTCCCTGGCCTCGCTCTAAGCTCCCCCCGCCTCTCCGCGAATTCAGCGTGCCGTTCGCGAATTCGTGGGGTTCGCCCTCGGTCTCACGTCCGGCGCGCGACGACTCCGAGGTGGTTGGGGAGTTACCCATGTCGTCGCGAAATCAGTGAGGCACTTCACAATTCATAGGCGGGTGGCGCGGTGAGGCGGGGGAGGGGTAAAACCCTTTCAGGCGACCGCTAATGTTGTCGGATGTGAGCACTCCTAACCCCGCCGCACCCGGCCGCGCCGCCACTTCCGCCGTGGACATCGATGTTCCCGAGCAGATGCGGATTCGTCGGGACAAGCGTGAACGGCTGCTCACCGAGGGCGGTGAGGCCTACCCGGTGGTGGTGCCGCGCACCCACACGTTGGCCGAAATCCGTGCCGCCTACCCGGATCTGGAAGCCGACACCCAGACCGGCCTGCAGGCCGGTATCGCGGGCCGCGTCATTTTCGTTCGTAATACCGGCAAGCTGTGCTTCGCCACGCTGCAGGAGGGCGACGGCACCAAGCTGCAGGCGATGATCAGCCTCAACGGTGTCGGAGCCGACGCGCTGGCGGCCTGGAAGGCCGATGTCGACCTAGGTGACTTCGTGTTCGTGCACGGCGAGGTCATCTCCTCGCGCACCGGGGAATTGAGCGTGATGGCCGATTCCTGGTCGATGGCGGCCAAGTCGCTTCGCCCGCTGCCGGTGGCGCACAAGGAGATGAACGAGGAGTCGCGCGTTCGTCAGCGCTATGTCGACCTGATCGTGCGTCCCGAGGCCAGGGAAATGGCCCGTACCCGCGTGAATGTGGTCCGTGCGCTGCGCAACGCGCTCGAGCGCCGCGGCTTCCTCGAGGTCGAGACCCCGATGCTGCAGACCATCCACGGTGGCGCCGCCGCGCGCCCCTTCGTGACCCATTCCAATGCGCTGGACATGGATCTTTTCCTGCGTATCGCGCCGGAGCTGTTCCTCAAGCGTTGTGTGGTCGGCGGCCTGGAGAAGGTCTTCGAGATCAACCGGAACTTCCGCAACGAAGGCGCCGACTCCACCCATTCACCCGAGTTCGCGATGCTGGAAACCTACGAGGCATACGGCACCTATGACGACTCGGCGACGATGACCCGGGAATTGATCCAGGAAGTCGCGCGAGAGGCATTCGGCACCCTCCTTGTGACACTTGCTGACGGCACTGAATATGATCTCGGTGGCGAGTGGACGACCGTCGAGATGTATCCCTCGCTGTCGGAGTCGATCGGTGTCGAGGTGACTCCGGAAACCACTGTCGAGGAATTGCTCGCACTCGCCGATCGGGTAGGTCTGGAAATTCCTTCCGACAAGGGCTACGGTCACGGGAAACTGGTCGAAGAACTGTGGGAGCACGCGTATGGCGACAAGCTCTACGCGCCGACTTTCGTTCGCGACTTCCCGGTCGAGACTTCACCGCTCACCCGTCAGCATCGCAGCAAGTCCGGTGTCACCGAGAAGTGGGACCTCTATGTTCGCGGCTTCGAGTTGGCAACGGGCTATTCGGAACTGGTAGACCCGGTGATCCAGCGTGAACGCTTCGTCGACCAGGCGAGGTTGGCCGCGGCAGGCGATGACGAGGCCATGGTGCTCGATGAAGACTTCCTCGCCGCGATGGAACACGGCATGCCGCCGACCACCGGAACGGGTATGGGAATCGATCGCTTGTTGATGGCACTCACGGGTTCGGGAATCCGGGAAACGATCCTGTTCCCGATTGTCCGACCCACTAGTCGCTGACCAGTGAATTCTCGGGGTGAAGACCCCGTGTTGGAAATTTCGCATTTCGGGGTATTCTTGCCTCGGGTATTCGGCCTGGAGGCAGGCTTGACGATTTCGAGAGGACGTTCATCTCATGGCAAAGAAGGTCACCGTTAGCCTGATCGACGATGTCGACGGTGAGTCCATCGCGGACGAGACCATCGAGTTCGCTATCGATGGGGTGTCGTACGAGATCGATCTGTCGGACGCAAATGCGGCGCGCCTGCGTGAAGGCCTGGACGAGTGGGTCGCCAACGCCCGCCGTGTGAGTGGCCGTCGCCGGGTGAAGGCTGCCGGTGCACCCGCGCCGCAGGGCAAGAGCCGCGTTTCCATGGACCGTGAACAGAGCGCCGCAATTCGCGAATGGGCTCGGCGTAAGGGCCACAAGGTCTCGGCCCGCGGCCGTATCTCGGCGGAAATCACCGACGCGTACAACAAAGAGGTCGGCAAGAACTGAGTTATTTGCGGCGCGGGCGCCGCGTGGTTCGCGGCCCCGCCGGTCCCGCTGTTGAGGAGCCGTTGCTTGCTCCTTCGTCGCGTACGCAACGGCACCTCAACAGCGGGACGGCCGCGAACGGCAGGCTTCGCCTGCCTGCCCCTCCTCGGGGTCGGGGCGCGTGGGGCCGGGTTTTGTGGGGGCGGCCGATATCGGGTCGGGTTTTCGAGTCCGGGTCGTGTGGGGTCGGGGTGGTAGGGAAGTAGACTGTTGGCCGTGCACAAGGTGTTTCGAGTATCCGGCGGAGTCGCGCAGTGAGTTCCTTCCTGCGGTATACCGACGACACCGGTAAACAGCATGAACTGGCCCTGGAGGCCGGGCAGCAGCGTGTGACCATCGGGCGCAATGTGCAGGCCGACCTCGTGCTCGCGTGGGACGTGGAGGTGTCCCGTCTGCACGCGGCCGTCGAACATCTCGGTGCGCACTGGACCATCATCGATGACGGACTTTCGCGTAACGGCACCTTCGTCAACGGTGAGCGGCTGGTCGGTCGGCGTCGATTGAGTCCTGGCGACCGTATTCGGGTCGGGACCACGCTCGTGCATTTCTTCGATTTCGGCGGTGTGGTGGACGACGCCACGCATACCGCGTCGGGGTCCATCCCCACGATGCGTTCACTGACCGAGACCCAGCGCGCGGTGCTGGTCGCGCTGTGCCGTCCGTACAAGCACGGCACCGGATTCGCGACGCCCGCGTCGAATCAGCAGATCGCCGAGGAATTGTTCCTCTCCATCGACGCGATCAAAACCCACCTGCGCGCCTTGTTCGCGAAGTTCGGGGTGGAAAATCTCCCGCAGAACCAGAAGCGCACCCGACTGGCCGCGCTGGCCATGCAGAGCGGACTGATCTCCGACCACGATTTGTGACCGCGACGCTCGCGTAGATCCGTGAGCGCCTGAACTATGTCGCGGACGCGCGCTGGGCGGTTGACTTACTCGTATCACCGGAGCACGGGATCGAAGCTCCGGACCACGAGTCAGGAGACATCGCATGTTCGCAGTTCGGATGGCCACCATGGTGCTGGCCTTGCTCAGTACCGGACTCATCGCCGGGGTGTTCTACGCGTACGCGATCTCGGTGATGCCCGCGCTGGCTCGCACCGACGACCGCACGCTGATCGACGTCATGCAGAAGATCAATGTCGTGATCATCAACCCCTGGTTCATGTTCGGCTTCATGGGCACGGTCGGATTCACCGCGCTCGCGGCCGCTCTGCACCTCGGTAAGGAGCAGCGCTCGACGCTGATCTGGATCGGAATCGCGTTGGCGCTCAACGTGATCGCGTTCGCCGTCACCGCGGGCCTGAACGTGCCGCTCAACGACGCGCTCGCCGCGGCGGGTGATCCCGCCTCGATCGCCGACACCGCCTCCGTGCGTGCGGATTTCGAGGCGACCTGGGTTCGCTGGAACATCGTGCGCGCGGTGGTGCACACCGCCGCGTTCCTGGTGCTGTGCGGTGCGCTGTTCGCGGCGGGCGTGCAGCAGGGCAAGTCGAGTTCGTCCGCTGACGTGGCTGCCGGACAGTCCTTCTCGCAGGGTCAGAGCTTCGCTCAGGTCGGCGGCCCTGTTGCCGGACAGCAGTTCGCGCAGCAGTCGGGCAGTCCGATCGCCGGAGCGCCGTACGGCGCGCAGCAACAGCGTCGATGATTTCCGGCCGGTAGCGCCACGCGATCGCTAGAACGTGTTCCATGATAAGTGGAACACGTTCTAGTGAGGAGTCGTTTATGCGACGTAGTTCGCTCGCGGTCCTGGCCGCGGCCCTGTTCGCCTGTCTGCCCGCCACCGCATCGGCCCAGCCGCTCCCGGTCGACTACAACTTCTTCGCCGGCATCCCCCCGGAGCTCACCAACCCGGGCGGCTCACTTCCCGGCTCGAACGACCCGGGCTGCGTCCCCTCGGCCGAACATCCGGATCCGGTGGTCCTGCTGCACGGCACCGGGGGCGGAGCGCAGACGAACTGGGGCGTATACGCCCCGCTGCTGGCCAACGAGGGCTATTGCGTCTTCTCTCTCACCTACGGCGCCTACGCCCTGCCATGGCCCGTCTCGGCGATCGGCGGCATGCGTCCCATCGAGCAGAGTGCTGCCGAGGTCGCGGCCTTCGTCGACGGTGTGTTGGCCCGCACCGGCGCCGAGCGGGTCGACCTGATCGCCCATTCGCAGGGCAATATCGTCGGCAACTACTACGTCAAGCGGCTCGGCGGCGGGGACAAGGTGGACAAGCTCGTCGGGATCGCGCCGCCCTGGCTCGGCACCAACGCGTTCGGGGCGGGCGATATCGCCCACTTCAGCCGGGCGCTCGGCGCGGGACCCGCTTTCGACGCGGCCAGCTCGTCGCTGTGTCAGGCCTGCGGACAGATGTTCACCGGCTCGCCCTTCATGACCTCGCTGAACGCCGACGGCGTGTACGACCCGAGGGTCACCTATACCAATGTCGTCTCCGCCATCGACGAGTTGGTCGTCCCGCACACTTCGGGCCTGGTCCCCGGCCCGAACGCCACCTCGTTCGTCGTGCAGGACGGTTGTGCGCAGGACTACTCCGAACACCTGGCCATCGCGGGCAGCCCCCGCGCGGCCGGTCACGTTCTCAACGCCCTCGATCCGGCCAGACGGGCCCCCGTTCCGTGCGAATTCGTCCCACCCTTCACCGGATAACACCCCGACGGCGATTTCGCTGTAGGCAAAACTGAACAGGAAACGAATGCCGCGACGTGCGCGTTGTCAGTAGGTGACCATGTTGTCGCCGGTCTTCAATAGGGTGGACCGGCGGCGGCGGAATCCCCTGCCAACTAGAGTGGATGGCGGGGGCCGCAACCCCCGGGCTTCATGGCAGGCTGACGGCGAAGTTGTCGGTCCGACGCCCTAGGTTGTATCGAGCATACTGCGGCGTCTGTTGCCAGAATGTCGGAGCAGGAGAGTGAGGGAGCGATGTTCGAGAGGTTCACCGACCGCGCGAGGCGTGTCGTTGTCCTGGCCCAAGAAGAGGCCCGGATGCTCAACCACAACTACATCGGCACCGAGCACATCCTGCTTGGGTTGATCCACGAGGGCGAGGGCGTGGCGGCGAAGTCGCTGGAGTCCCTTGGTATCTCGCTGGAGGGTGTGCGTAGCCAGGTCGAGGAGATCATCGGGCAGGGCCAGCAGGCGCCGTCCGGTCACATCCCCTTCACCCCGCGTGCCAAAAAGGTGCTGGAGCTGAGCCTGCGCGAGGCGCTGCAGCTCGGCCACAACTACATCGGTACCGAGCACATCCTGCTCGGCCTCATCCGCGAGGGCGAGGGCGTCGCGGCCCAGGTGCTGGTCAAGCTGGGTGCCGACCTCAACCGTGTCCGTCAGCAGGTCATCCAGCTGCTGTCCGGGTACCAGGGCAAGGAGCCCGTCGAGGGCGCCGGTCCGCGCGGCGAGGCGGGCACTCCGTCCACGTCGCTGGTGCTCGACCAGTTCGGCCGCAACCTCACTCAGGCCGCGCTCGAAGGCAAGCTCGACCCGGTCATCGGCCGCTCGAAGGAAATCGAGCGCGTCATGCAGGTGCTGAGCCGCCGTACCAAGAACAACCCGGTGCTGATCGGCGAGCCCGGTGTCGGTAAGACCGCTGTCGTCGAGGGCCTGGCACAGGCCATCGTCAACGGCGAGGTCCCCGAGACCCTCAAGGACAAGCAGCTCTACACCCTCGACCTGGGCTCCCTGGTCGCGGGCAGCCGCTACCGCGGTGACTTCGAAGAGCGCCTCAAGAAGGTGCTCAAGGAGATCAACACCCGCGGCGACATCATCCTGTTCATCGACGAGCTGCACACGCTCGTCGGCGCGGGTGCTGCCGAAGGCGCCATCGACGCGGCCTCGATCCTGAAGCCGAAGCTGGCCCGTGGCGAGCTGCAGACCATCGGCGCCACCACTCTCGACGAGTACCGCAAGTACATCGAGAAGGACGCCGCGCTGGAACGCCGTTTCCAGCCGGTCCAGGTGGGCGAGCCGACCGTCGAGCACACCATCAACATCCTCAAGGGTCTGCGCGACCGCTACGAGGCGCACCACCGGGTCTCCATCACCGATGGCGCTCTCGTCGCCGCCGCCACCCTGGCCGACCGCTACATCAACGACCGGTTCCTGCCGGACAAGGCGATCGACCTGATCGACGAAGCGGGCGCGCGCATGCGCATCCGCCGGATGACCGCTCCGCCGGACCTGCGCGACTTCGACGACAAGATCGCCGATGCTCGTCGGGAGAAGGAAAGCGCTATCGACGCGCAGGACTTCGAGAAGGCCGCGCGTCTGCGCGACAAGGAGAAGCAGCTCGTCGCCAAGCGTGCCGAGCGGGAAAAGCAGTGGCGTTCCGGTGATCTGGACGTCGTGGCCGAGGTCGACGACGAGCAGATCGCGGAGGTGCTGGCCAACTGGACCGGCATCCCCGTCTTCAAGCTCACCGAGGAGGAGACCACCCGTCTGCTCCGCATGGAAGACGAGCTGCACAAGCGGATCATCGGCCAGGAGGATGCCGTCAAGGCCGTCTCCAAGGCGATTCGCCGCACTCGCGCCGGTCTGAAGGACCCCAAGCGTCCGTCGGGCTCGTTCATCTTCGCCGGCCCCTCGGGTGTCGGTAAGACCGAGCTCGCCAAGTCGCTGGCGAACTTCCTGTTCGGTGACGACGACGCGCTCATCCAGATCGACATGGGCGAGTTCCACGACCGCTTCACCGCTTCTCGTCTGTTCGGTGCTCCTCCCGGGTACGTGGGCTACGAGGAGGGCGGCCAGCTCACCGAAAAGGTGCGCCGCAAGCCGTTCTCGGTGGTGCTGTTCGACGAGATCGAGAAGGCGCACCAGGAGATCTACAACACCCTCCTGCAGGTGCTCGAGGACGGCCGTCTCACCGACGGTCAGGGTCGTACGGTCGACTTCAAGAACACCGTGCTGATCTTCACCTCGAACCTGGGCACCTCCGACATCTCGAAGGCTGTGGGCCTGGGCTTCACCCAGTCCAGTGTCGAGGGCTCGAACTACGAGCGGATGAAGCTCAAGGTCAACGACGAGCTCAAGAAGCACTTCCGTCCGGAGTTCCTCAACCGCATCGACGACGTGATCGTCTTCCACCAGCTCACGAGCGAACAGATCGTGATGATGGTGGACCTGATGATCGCTCGCGTCGGCAAGCAGCTGAAGAACAAGGACATGGCCATGGAGCTGACCGATCAGGCCAAGAGCCTGCTCGCGAAGCGTGGTTTCGACCCGGTCCTCGGTGCTCGTCCGCTGCGTCGCACGATTCAGCGCGAGATCGAAGACCAGCTGTCGGAGAAGATCCTCTTCGGCGAGATCGGCGCGGGCCAGACCATCCTGGTCGACGTCGAAGGCTGGAACGGCGAGGGTCTCGGCGAGGACGCCAAGTTCACCTTCACCGGCAAGACGAAGCTGACCAAGGCTTCCGCAGGCGACGACAAGCCAGAGGTTGTCCTCACCGGCGCCGCCGAGGGCACTGCGCCCGAGGCCGCCGCCTCCGGCGAGTAATCAGCTGAACCGAAAAGCCCGCCCCCTAGAGCAGGGGGCGGGCTTTTCGCTTCTCCGATTACTGACGCGCGCGTTCGAGCACCGGGCGAAGGCGGTAGCCAGCTCGCCGGGGACGATCAGTTCGTCGATTCCGTAACGCTCGCTGCGGGATTCGAAGTCCGGCGGCACCCGCGGCGCGGAGCTTTTCGGTTGTGTGGCCGAGTCGTGTGCTCAGCCAGGTGGGCAGGTGCTCGCCGATGCCGACGAGTTGGAGGGTGAAACGGACATCGCGGTCGGTGTGGGCGGTGACGGTGCCGACCATCCGGGCGAGGTCGTCTTCGGTCGCGTCCGGTGCGGCCGCCAGCAGGATCCGATCGGCGTACTCGGCCGCGGTGGTGAGCATTCGCGGACCGCTCGCCGCGATCACCACCGGTGGGGCAGGGTCGACCTGGGTGCGCACCGCGGTGATGGTGGCGATCAGCTGGTTGCGTCGTTCGGCCGCCGAACCCCATGGCATGGCGAGCCTTTCGGCTTCCGCCCGAGCGTCCGGCCTTCCGGTGCCGATTCCCAGTTCGAACCGTCCGTCCGAAAGCAGTTGCAGCGCAGCTGCGTCCCGAACGGTGGCGGTGGACGACCGGAACGGCGCGGCCAGCACATTCGGCCGCAACCGCACGTTCTCTGTCACCGCGGCGGCCGCGGCCAGGGCGATGAGTGGTGAGGGCGTGTACCTCCCTACTTCTTCTCGCGGCCGCGCGGTTCGCTCAGCACCGCGAGCCTGCCGCGGTACTCGTCCTCGGTGATCTCGCCGCGAGCGAACCCTGCCCGCAGGGCGGACACCGCGCCACCGCGGCCCACGCACCGTCGGCGGGCGAAGAACACCACCGCGATCACGGTGATCCAGAACAGCAGCGGAAAGATCCAGAAGAACGGCCAGGGATGCCACCCTCCGTCGTAGTGGTCGGCCAGCAGAGTCAGCGTCGTCGCGCTGTCGAAAATGTTCATGGCTCAACCCTGCTCGCCCGAACACGCGACGACATCGGCCGCGAGACCCGATCCGGCGTACGTCCCGACGCGTATGTCCCGACCGGTACCGTGAAGTGCATCGAAGTTCCATCACGAGGGGTGCGCAGTGACACAGGCCGAAGGTGCGCAGAGCCTCGATGATGTGCTCGCCGGTGTGCAGTGGCGGTTCGCGGGACGCGACGAGTTCACGCTGACGCCAGGTCAGTGGGAGTTCATGACCGAGCCGAGTGCGCTGGTCGTGCTGGACGGGCTGGTCCGCGTCGAGGGACTCAGCACGACAGAGGATCTGGCGAGCGGCGACTTCCTGTTCGTTCCCGGCACAGTCCGGTTCGCGATCAACGCGCTGTCGGCGGGCCGGGTACTCCGGGTGCGCCTCGATCCCGTCGGGACCGGCGGTGCCATGACCGCGCTGCCGCAACGACTGCTGCTGACCGGTTTCGTCGAGCACACGCCGTTGGCCGCCACCATGTTTCGCCACCTGGTCGAGCAGTGCCCCGACCCGTTCGGTGTTCAGGGCGACCGGGTGGCCACGTTGATCACCTCGATGGCGATCGAGTCCTGGCATGCCCGCGGATGCGCGCCGCAACGGTGGCTGCTGAAGGTGAACGAGCCCGGAGTAGCGCAGGCGGTTGCCGCGATGCATGCCGATCCGGGGCAGGAGTGGACAGTCGAGGGGCTGGCGAAGATCGCGCTGGCTTCGCGGTCCGGGTTCGCCGCCCGGTTCCAGGCGGCGACCGGCCTCACACCGGGCCGGTACCTGACGAAACTGCGGATCGAGCGGGCGCAGCTGTTGCTGACCGACCACGCTGTGCCGGTCGGCGCGGTGGCGCGCCGCCTCGGCTATCGCTCGGAGACGGCATTCGGGCGGGCCTTCCGGCGGCACACGGGCCACACGCCGACGGATTGGCGGCGTGCGACCCGAGTGCCTGCGGATGTCAGCGCGCCGCCAGGGTGAGTGAGCGTCGGATCAGCACACCACCGAGCACCGCAGCGACGGCGCCGAGCGCGTAGGTGACGGCCAGGCCGATGCTGTCCACCCCACGACCGCCGACCGCCGAGCCGAGGATGATCGCCAGTTGGAAACCACCGACGATCAGCCCGCTGCCTGCTTCCATCCGATCGGGCAGCACCCGCGACACCCACACCTGCACGAGATTGAGGATGCCGCCGAACGCGGCGCCCCACACGACCACGGCCAGGTAGGCGAGCGGGGCGAATGTCGCGGAGGCGATGATCGCGAGCAATGACAGGCCGATGGCCGTCGGCACCGCCAGCAGCAGCGCGCCGAGGTGGCGGTCGGCGAGGGCGCCGAGAACGAAGTTGCCGAGCAGTCCACCGACGCCGAACAGGGCGAGCAGGACCGGGATCACCGCCGGGCCCGCGCCGAGCAGTTCAGCGAGGGCAGGGCGGATATAGGTGTATCCGGCGAAGTGTCCTGCGACGACGGCGACCATGCTGACCAGGCCGAGCGTTACGCCCGGAGCTCGCAGGGCGCTACCGAGTGCGGCGAATCCGACGCCCTTGCTCGGTGCGATCGGCGGCAACATCAGCCGCACGGCGACGGCGGTGGCGGCGGTCAGCGCGGCCGCGACGAGGAAGGTCGTCCGCCAGCCGGCGTAGGTGCTCAGCAGCACGCCGAGCGGCACGCCGGCCACCGTCGCGACCGTGGTCCCCGCGTTCACGATCATCATCGCTTTGCCGAGCCGCGCGGCGGGCACGAGCTTCGCGGCGATCACCAGCGCCATCGACCAGTAGCCGCCGACAGCCAGCCCGAGGAGCAGACGCGCGATCAGCAACAGGACGATGTTGGGTGCGAGCGCCACCACCACGTTCGATACCGCCGCGCCGATGGTCAGCCCGATCAGCAGGGTGCGTCGATCCAGTCGGGGAAACAGCGCGCCCAGCCCGAGCGCGGCCAGCAAGGCGGTCAGGGCCGTCGCGCTCACCGAGAGCCCGACGACTCCCTCGGGCACATTCAGATCCGTTGCCAGCGCGGTGAGTACGCCGGGGGGCAGGAATTCGGCGGTCACCAGCGTGAAGCTGCCGAGGAACATGGTCAGCAGGGCGGGCCAGACCCGGCGATCGGTGTTCTCCACCGTCGCGTCGGCCGTCGAGGTCGTTGTCATGCCAGGTGCAACAGCGCCATTCGCCGCCGTCCTCGCCCGAAACGCCACCGCATCCGACTCAAACGCCGCGTTCGCGCAGCGTCGACTTCAACCCGAAGTCGCGGCTATTCGAATCGGGAGAGCACGGGCGAGTTCTTCGCACTGGCGAACATCAGGAATTCCACCAGTCCTTCGTAGTGTTCCCGCAGGTATTCGTGGCAGAAGTCGGTGTCCCAGATATCCGGGTACACGTCGTTGTCATCCCTGTTGTCCGGGGCGAAGTGTTCGAACGCGGCCTCGGCATCGGCGGTGATGCGGGCGGCGTCGGCCTCGGAGATGCGGTGGAATGCGAGCACTGGTCCCATGGTGGGAAAGGTAGAAATCCAGGCTTGGCGATACCTTGGCGACTTCTTTTCGCCGGTCGGAGCGCCCTATTTCGCGGCGTACGGTGGGAATTGCTCGTCCAACCGACACGGGGGTGTTCGCACACATGACTGATTCCGACCGCACACTGATCGCCGTTCTGCTCGACCGCTCGGGGTCCATGCAGACCATCAAGGCCGACACCGAAGGCGGGTTGGCCGCCTATTTCGAACAGCAGCGCTCGGTGCCGAAGAAGATCGAGGTCACGCTCGCTCAGTTCGACACCACCTACGACGTGGTCTACGCGAATGTGCCGCTGGATCGGGTACCGGCGCCGAGCTTGCACCCACGCGGTGGGACCGCGCTCTACGACGCACTCGGCAAGCTCGTCACCAGCGTGGGCGCCGAACTGGCCGACCGCCCCGAACACGACCGCCCCGGCACCGTGATCATCGTCGTCCTCACCGACGGCCACGAGAACTCCAGCCGCGAATGGACCCACGCCGCCGTGAAGTCGCTCATCACCCAGCAGCAAGACGTCTACAACTGGACCTTCGTCTTCCTCGGCGCCAACATGGACGCCGTCGAAGTAGGCTCCAACCTCGGCTTCGACCCCGGCTCGGCCATCACCTACGCCCCGGTCGCAGGCGGCGTCCGAGGCGCCTTCGACGCCCTCTCCGCCTACTCCGCCCGAGCCCAAGCCGCCCCGGCAGGCGCCGCCCGCCGCGCCCGCTTCTCCGCCTCCGAACGCCGACAAGCAGACCGGGGCAAGTGAGTCGCCTACTGCCAACCCGGGCGGACCAGGCCTGATTCGTAGGCGAGGACTACGAGTTGGGTGCGGTCTCGGGCGGCTAGTTTGGTGAGGATTCGGCTGACGTGGGTGCGGGCGGTGGCGGGGGACATGTAGAGGCGGGCGCCGATTTCGGCGTTGGTGAGGCCCTCGGCTACCAGGATCATCACTTCGCGTTCGCGGTCGGTGAGTTCGGCGAAGGCGGCGGGGGGTGGTTGTTTGGCGTGGGTGGAGAACTCGGCGAGCAGGCGGCGGGTGACGCCGGGGGACAGGAGGGCGTCGCCTGCCGCCACGACGCGGACGGCGCGCAGCAGGTCGGCGGGTTCGGTGTGTTTGACCAGGAAGCCCGCGGCGCCCGCGCGGATCGCTTCGAAGACGTATTCGTCGAGTTCGAAGGTGGTGAGGACGACGACGCGCACCGGCGCCAGTTGGGGGTCGTCGGCGATCATGCGGGTGGCGGCCAGGCCGTCGAGGATCGGCATGCGGATGTCCATCAGCACCACATCCGGGACGAGCGCGCGGGTCATCCGGACCGCCTGCTCACCGTTTTCGGCCTCACCGATGACTTCGATGTCGTCCTGCGCGTCCAGCAGGGCGACGAAACCACCACGCACCAGCGCCTGATCATCGGCGACGAGGAGACGGATCTTCGCTCGGCCCGCTCCGATCGGCGGCAGTTCGGCAGGGTCGCTCACGCGCCGGCCTCCTTGCCGGAGGACCGCGCCGACGTGTTCGAAGCCACGGGGCGAGCGGGCAATCGAGCCGCGACCCGGAACCCGCCCGACGGTCGCGGACCCGCGGTGAGCGCCCCGCCGAGCGCATGTGCCCGCTCCCGCATCCCGATGATCCCGTTGCCGCCGATCCCGGTTCGAACAGCGGTCTCGGTCGGGCGGGTGTTGTCGACGGTGATGTCCACCGATTCCGGTGTGTATCGCAGGGTGATCAGCGCGGTCGCGCCGGGCGCGTGGCGCACCACATTGGTCAGCGATTCCTGAATGATCCTGGCCGCCGCCACATCGATCACGCTCGGCAGCTTCTTGGGCGTACCGATGATCTTGGTGTCGACGTCGAGCCCGGTCGCCCGGGTGCGCTCGAGCAGGGTGTCGAGGTCGTCGAGGGTCGGTGCGGGAGCGCGCGGCGCGGGGCGGGGCGGAACGGGCACGTCATCGGGGACGCCGACGTGTTCGGGGTACTCCGGCACCACCGCGGTCCCGCTGCGGATCGCGTGCAGCAGCGTATGCACCTCGGTGAGCGCCTCTTTCGATGTCGTCTTGATGGTCGCCAGCGCCGCGGCCGCCTGCTGCGGCTTGCGGTCGAACAACTCCAGCGCCACCGACGACTGCACATTGATCAGCGAAAGACTGTGCGCGAGAACGTCGTGCAGTTCTCGGGCGATGGCCAACCGCTCCTCGGACGCCGCCCTGGCCTGCTGGGCCTGTTCGTCGCGCTGGGCGGCCTCGGCCCGCTGCTCGCGCGCGAGCACCACCGCGCGTCGCTGTCGCATCCCCTCCGCGATCGCGACCAGCACGCCCATCCACGCCAGCAGTCCGAATATCTGCCACGCGTCGGAGTGCCGCCCGAGCAGGGCGGGCAACGGCCACACCATCGTCAGGTAGCCGATCGCGACCACCGGGTATGTGCGCCAACGAGATCCAGTGACGGCCGCCGACAGGAAGGCGATCACCAGCGAGAGGAAAATCGGCCCGTACCCGTAATCACGCAGCACGTAGATCACTGTGGCGACCAACGTCACCAGCAGCGCCGGTTCGGGTAGCACCCGCCGGAAACCGAGCGCGATCGGTCCCGCGAGCAGCAGCAGATACGCGAACGCGTCCAGCGACCGCACTCCGGTTTGATGCGAATTCGCACCGGAACTACCGGCCAGCTGGATCACCGCGACCACCACTGCCAGGCCCCAGTCCTGAACGACCGAGCCACGCTCCCACTTCGCAGACGCTCCCACGTGCTCAACCCTATTGTGTGCGCCCACCCACCGCGTCGGCCTGCGCACGTATTTCCTGTGCGAGGCCGCGTAGTCCGCGCGGCGTAGCGCCGAGCACGCCGCGGGACGGATGCCCCGGCACCCCTCGAGCGCGGATTCTGATTCCCATGAACGAATCGATCGTGGTCACCACCGAGTTGACCAAACGCTATGGCGAGCACCTCGCGGTGGACGCGGTGAGCATGCGGGTCGCGGCCGGGGAGATCTACGGATTCCTCGGCCCCAACGGCGCGGGCAAAACCACCACGTTGCGCATGCTGGCCGGCCTCATCCGACCCAGTGCGGGCACCGCGACCGTCCAGGGCCGCACGCCGGGCGACCCGGAGGTACTGCGCGGAATCGGCGTCCTCATCGAGGGCCCCGGCTTCTACCCCTACCTCTCCGGCCGTGACAACCTGCGGGTACTGGCCCGCTATCGCGGCCACGGCGATGCCGAGGTCGAGACGGCGCTGGAACGGGTGGGCCTGGCCGACCGGGCAGGCGACCGTTTCCGCACCTATTCGCTCGGCATGAAGCAGCGACTCGGGGTCGGCGCGGCCATGCTCGGCGACCCGGATCTGCTGATTCTCGACGAACCGACCAACGGCCTCGACCCAGCGGGCCTGGCCGAAATGCGCACGCTCATCACCGATCTCGCGGCCGACGGACACACCGTGCTGCTGTCGAGCCACCAGCTCACCGAGGTGCAGGAGATCTGCCACCGTGTCGGCGTGATCTCCGGTGGTCGCTTGCTCGCGGAATCCACGGTGTCGGAATTGCGCGGCACCGCGACACTTCTGCTCCGCGCCGAGCCAGTGGACGTGGCGCTCGACGCGGTGCGCGCGGTCACCGATGCCCCCGCACGAGCGGGCGCGGACGGAATCAGGGTCGAAACGAGCGCCGCGATGGCGCCGGAGGTGGCGCGCGCTGTCGTCTCGGCGGGCGCGGACCTGCTCGAGCTGCGGGTGGACGAGAAATCCCTGGAAGAAGTGTTCTTCGAGATGACAGCTGTGGAGGTAGCGAAATGAACACCATGACAAGGGATCTCATTGCCAGCGTGCGCGCGGAGGCGGTACGTCTCGGGCGCTGGCCCGCCTTCTGGATCGTCCTCGGCACCTGGATTCTGCTCAACCTGACCTTCGCCTACCTGTTCAACTACCTCGCCTACACCTCCGGCGAAAGCAGCGCGATGTCGGACGGTCTCCCACGCGACGTTCTCCTCGGCCAACTCATGCCCGCCGCCGTCCCCGAAGTGTTCACGCAGGGCATGTCGATGTTCGGCGGCGCGCTCGTGCTGATCCTCGGCGCCCTGGCCGTCGGCAGCGGATACGGCTGGGGCACCTGGAAAACCGTGTTCACCCAGGGGCCGAGTAGGGCCGCGGCGGTAGCGGGACTGCTGTTGTCCCTGCTTGTGGTGGTCCTCGCGCTCGTGCTGGTCGCCTTCGTCGTCGACATCGGCATCGCCACCGTGATCGCGGCGGGCGAGTCCCAGCCGATCACCATGCCGTCGCTCGACGACGCTCTGATCGGAATCCTCACCGGTACCGCCATTCTCGGCATGTGGACCCTCGCGGGCGCCCTCATCGGCGCCATCGCCCGCGGCCCCGCCCTGGCTGTCGGCCTCGGCCTGGTCTGGGTCCTGGTGGTGGAGAACCTCCTGCGCGGCGTGGCGGGCATCTTCGGCCCGATCGAAGCCGTCACCAACCTGCTCCCTGGCACCGCCGCGGGCTCGCTGGCCGGCGCGATGCGCACCGTGGAGGGTCCAGCCAACCCCGGCGTTCTCGACATCCTCACCCGCGGCGAATCTCTCGCTCTCCTGGCCGCGTATGTGACAGCCTTCGCGGGCGGCACGATCTGGTTGATGACTCGCCGCGATCTCACCTGACCTGCGATCAACCGACACGGCAACCGGTAGCGGCAGTCCGAAACGGGCTGCCGCTACCTACGCATGCGCCTCACCTCGGGTCAGGACCAGCCTGCCGGATTCGAGGCCGTTTCGCGGGAGATGCCCGAGCCGGTCTTCGGAAATCCGCCGAAGCGCTCATTGTGTAGATGGGCGAAGAAGTAGCACATTCTCTCGCATTCGGCGTCGGTGATCGCGGCCTCGGGGTCGGAGTTCACGGCGTCGTAGTAGTCGCGGCCCATGGCCACGATGAATCCGCGGGCGTAGAGGAAGCCGTCGTCGGAGCCGTCGGTGATCGCCTGGATCTCGGCACGGTCGATGTCGTAGAGCGCGCGTTCGGCGACACGGTCGAGGGCGGTCAGTTCCTCGCTGGTGAAATCTGTCGACAGGGCGCTCAACTGGGCGAGGAACGCGTCGAGGCGGTTCTGGAGGCTGCTTTCCGTCGATCGCAGAACGGCGGCCGGTTCGGTACCGGTGGCCGCCCAGGCCGATGCGATCAGATTCCAGAATCTGGCGTTGTCTTCGGGGGTGCTCGTCACCCGTCGGACGGTACTGCTCGGGTCCGACACGTAGCTGCTGTCAGCGGTTCTCGGTCAGACACCCAGCAGGCGCTGGGCGAGTGCGGTCAGACCGGCGGTGATCTGCTCGGGTGACAACCCGCGTTCGCGTTGCTGGAGGTAGACCTCGGCGGCGAGTGGCGCGAGGACCGTATCGACCAGCGAATCCGGTTGTGGCACGTCGGCTTCGATCAGCAGCGAGCGCACGTGCACCGACCAGAAGCCATAGGCCCCGGTGCTGAAACGGGCGCCGCCGGTCTCCGCGCCGAGCACCAGATGGGCATGGGCGGTGAGCAATTCGACCATCGCCGCGTAGAAGGCGGCGAGTCGATCGGCCGGGGGCGCGCCGGGGCCCAGCGGGGGCGCGCCGCGCAGTAGCTCTTCCTGGAGGGCGCGTTCGTGCTCGTCCAGGAGGGCGACGGCGATCGCATTGCGGTCGGGATAGCGGCGGTAGAGGGTGCCGCGGCCGACGCCCGCGGCCTTGGCGATGTCGTCCATGGTGACCGTGCGCGGGTCGCGGGTGGCGAAGAGTTCGGCGGCCGCCGCCAGCACCTTCGCGCGATTGCGCGCCGCGTCGGTGCGCTCAGAGGGCGGCGGCGCATCCAGCGCCGCGCCGGTGAGCAGGTCGGATCGGGACTCCATGGGTCGACTGTAGCCCAGAAAAGAATATATGGACAGCATGTCCACTTGTGTTCTATCGTCGAGAAATCAACAAGCGGACATCATGTCCAGTTAGGAACCCTGTGATGACACACCTGCTGCACCTGGATGCCAGCGCTCGTGCGAACTCCCTCAGTCGTGAGCTCGGCAGGGAATTCGTCCAGGCCTGGCGCGACGCGGAACCCGGCGGTACTTACACCTACCGCGACCTCGCCGCCGGGCCGACGCCGTTCATCGACGAAGGCTGGACCGAACTGTGTGACGCTGTGCTCGCCGCCGGGGTCACCGACCTCGACCGGCTCGCGGAACTCGCCGTGACGCCCGCGGCTCGGGCCGCGTGGCGCGTGGTCGAACCGCTACTGGCGCAGGTACTGGCCGCCGACGTGATCCTGATCGGCACCCCGATGTACAACTACTCCGTCCCCGCCTCGCTCAAGGCGTGGCTCGACCAGGTCACGTTTCCTCGAATGTCGTTGGGGCAGCGCAGGTTCGTGGTGGTCACCGCCCGTGGCGGCGCGTACTCGCCCGGTGCGCCGAAAGCCGCGTTCGATTATCAGGAACGCTTCCTGCGTGACTTCTTCGCAGGCCACTTCGCCGTCACCGACACGGTTTTCGTCAACGCGGAGCTGGCCAATGCCGTTCAGGATCCGAACCTGGCTCACCTGCGCGACGCCCACGAGGCATCGCTCGCCACCGCGCGGGCCGAAGTGCGCTCTCTGGCAAAGGACTACGCGCGATGAGCTGGCTGGTGCTCGGCCTGGCCGGGCTCGTGGAAATTCTCTGGTCGCAGACCATCAAACCGACCGAGAACTTCACCAAACTCGGCCCGACCCTGCTCTGTGTCGCGCTCGGCTCGCTGGCCGTGTATCTGCTCTCGCGCGCCATGCAGACCCTCCCGGTGGGCACCGCCTACGCGGTATTCACCGGTATCGGGGCGCTCGGCGCGATCGGTCTCGGTGTGCTCGTGCACAAGGATCCGCTCAGCGCGGGCCGCGCGCTGGCCTTGTCGCTGATCCTCGGCGGCATCGTGCTCGCGCGCGTGACGAATCCTGAGTAACGCTGTCGCACACCCGATGAGAGGATCGGCCGGTCATGACCGGTAAGGTCGGCTGATGGACCAGCCAGTTCGCCCCCCGGACCTGTCCACGCGGCCACACGAGCTCACGGTCGAGCGCGTGATGAAAGCCTCGCCCAGCCTGCTCTACGCGGCCTGGACCCAAGGCATGGACCTGTGGCTGGCCGTTCCCGGATCGGTGCTGATGCGCCCCGCCGTCAACGAGCCCCTCTACTTCGACACCGGCTCGCCCGAGAAACGCAACCCCCATTACGGCCGCATCCTGCTGCTCGAGCCGAACCGGCGCATCGAGTTCACCTGGGTCACCGCCGCCACCGACGGCGTCGAAACAGTGGTCGCCGCCGAATTTCTTAAACAACCACGCGGCATCCGCCTGCGCCTGCGCCACTCCGGATTCCCCACCGCGGCGATCCGGGATCTGCACAAGCAGGTCTGGCCGGACAAACTCGAGCGGCTCGACGAAATCACCAGCGCCACCGTCTGACCGGCGTACCGGGCCGATCGTCGGCCGAGCGCTGGTCAGCTCGCGTAGGTTCGACACCGAACGCAACACCTCCGAATCGAAGGGATCGCAATGCCGACTCGTAGCGCACGCACACTCTGGTCAGGCGGACTCCAGGACGGGTCCGGGCAGGTCGAACTGGTCAGCTCGGGTGTGGGCAAGTTCGATGTGAGCTTCCCGCGCCGCACGGCCGACACGGCCGAGGGCACCAGCCCGGAGGAGCTGATCGGGGCGGCGCACTCGTCGTGCTACTCGATGGCGCTGTCGGCGGAGATCGCCAATGCGGGCGGGACGCCGGAAAGCCTCGACGTCAACGCGGACGTGACCCTCGCGCCCGACCCGGCCGGTGGTTTCCGGATCAGCAAGATCAAGCTCACCGTGCGCGGACGTGCGTCGGGCCTCGACGCCGACGGGTTCGCCGCGGCGGCCCTCGCGGCCAAGAACGGGTGCCCGGTCAGCAAGGCGCTCGCCGGTGTGGCCGAGATCGAGCTCGACGCCGCACTGGGCTGATCAGCTCCGCTGTGATCGTGCGATCGGCCGCGACCGATCGCACGATCACGCCGGTCGTCAGTGCCGGGTGAACCAGCGGTGCGCGGCGGGGGTGTACATGGCCGGAATCGCGATGACGACGGCCAGGATGTGAACGGTCCGGCAGCCCGCAAGCACGGTCGAACTGGGGGACATGCCGTCGAACAGTGTCGTGTAGTCGTCGGTGGACAACACGACCGCCAGCGGCTCGATGATCAGCGAGACCAGGCCCACCACGCCGATGCCGACGGTCAGCAGAGCGCGGGCCACCCGACTGCCGTTGAGCATGTACAGCGCGACCCCCGCGACCGCCAGGTAGATGGCGAGCCGGGGTAGTAGACCCGCGGCGGTCGCGCCGAACTCGTCGCCACCACGCGCGGCGCGCAACAGTCCTTCGGCGACACCCGCGGCGAGAGCGGTGACGAGTCCGCCGAACGCGACATTCACGGCGCGGGGGCGAGCGGTGGAGACAAGAAAGGCAGTGCCGGTCATGACACCGACACTGCCGTTCTCAGCTGCTCGCGAGGATCACCCTCCGGTAGGAACCTTGTCCACTACCGGAGTGCTACGCCGCGAAGCGAATTCCGTCAGCGCGGCGAACGCCAGCCCCAAACTCACCCACAGCGTGGTGGTTTCGGCCAGCGAGGCCACCCGGAAATTCCACAGCAGAGTGGCGGGGAAGTCGTCGGCCACCTCGTTCACGCCGGGCAGCAGCACATAGCCGACCGTGGCGACCACGACGAACGCGCCGACCCCGGCGATGAGCCGGAGCGTGTCCGACGCGGCGACCGCGCGGTAGGCCGCGACGGCTGCCGAGACGGCAAGCAGGCCGAGTACGACGGCCGCGACCCACAGCCAGGTGCGGTCGTTGATGGTGTCCGGATCACCCACCGCGGGCGGGTTGGCCGGATACTTGAAGAACGGCACCGCGACGATCGCCGCCCACGCGAGAACCGCTGTGGTCAGCGACAATTGGGGTCCAGATAGGGTGGTGAACCGGCGTGCCGCGTTCACCGCCGACGCGAACAACGCGCCGAACGCCATGCCCGCCAAACCGAGCGCGAGGAACTGTCCCGCCTTCTGTCCCGATCGGCTGACCAGCGGTTCGTCCTCGTCGCCGTGGGAATGGCCCTGCGGTTCCGCGGCTTCGTGGCCGTGTTCGGCCGGAGCGGCCGCGGCTTCTTCGATGGCGATCGCGGCGTCCACCTGGGGCTCGCCGACGAAGTAGCCCACTGTCGCGGCCAGCAGGCCGGCGATCAGGCCGGCCAGCAGGCCGCGCAACAGCAGGGTCTTGAGGGATCCGATCAGTGGCACGGAACGCCCAGCAGGTGACGTCCGTCGTGCATCAGCTCGTGCAGGAACATCCCGCTACGCGAGACGGCCCCCTGGTCGAAACCGACCAGGTACAGGGCGAGCAGTGCAAGCAGGACGACGCCGACCGTGACGAGCACGGTTGCGAGGGTGTCGAGGCCGGTAGATCGGCTGGGTGAATGAACGATTGCCATTCGGGTCCTCCTTCAGGGATACGCGTCCCACGGTTGAAGTGTGGTGCGAAGGTGCCGGTGTCTGGCTCTCCGGCACCGGGGACCCGGTACTTGGATACAGTGGCGCGACCGCTCCGGATTCACACCGGAATTACCGCGCACCCTCGCGTATGTTCCCTCGAACTGTGACAGCCGCGAGCCGTCTACGTCAATACAGGCAACCGCATGTCCAGCGGAAACGCCGCTGTCAGCCCTTCGCGGGCACGTCGAGGACGACCTCGAACTCGAGCAGCGAGGCGCCCGTCGACACCGGCTTGGGACGCTCGCCCTCGCCACCGTTTCCGGCGTGCGCCGCGCGGGCCGGACCGTCACGCCACGTGGCGAACGATTCCTCCGAATCCCATTGCGTCACAACAAAATACCGGTTGTCACCGGCGACCGGGCGCAGCAACTGGAAGCCGAGGAAGCCGGGGGAGTTCTCCACCGCACCCGCACGCGCGGCGAACCGCTTCTCCAACTCGGGGCCTGCGCCCTCGGGAACCTCGATCGCATTGATCTTCACAACAGCCATGGTGGTGATTATTGCGGCTGGTGCCGCCACGTGGCGGGGCTGGGGCAGTATCGGGGTGTGTTGAACGACGAAGGTGGGTCCGGCACCCCGATCCTGCTGCTGCACGGGCTGATGGGGAGTGCGCGGACCTGGGCCGATCAGGTGCCGTGGTTGCGCGGTTACGGGCACGTCTATGCCGTCGACGCCGCCGGGCATGGACGGCCGACGCCCGCCGAGCTCACCACGGAGGCGTTCGTGGCCGACCTGGCCGAGCTCACCGCCGAGATCACCGAACCGATGGTGATCGTCGGGCATTCGATGGGCGCGATCCACGGGTGGGTCTTCGCGGCGACCTATCCCGAGCGGGTGCGCGCGATCGTCGTCGAGGACATCGCCCCCGATTTCACCGGCCGTACCGCCGCCCACTGGGCCGAGCTGATCCACTCATGGCCGCAACCGTTCGCCGACGAACAGGCGGTGCTCGACTACTTCGGCCCGGTCGCGGGCGCCTATTTCCTTCGCGCGTTCACCGCGGCGCCCGACGGCTACCGCCTGCACGGCGAGGTGGACACCTTCCGCGCGATCTCCGAAGAGTGGGGTACGCGCGACTTCTGGACGGAATGGAAGTCGCTGCGGGTACCCGCGCTGCTCATCGAAGGCGAGCACACCATCACCCCGCCGGGGCAGATGCGCACGATGACCGAGGTGCATCCCGATGCGGAGTATGTGCGCGTCGCGGCGGCGGGGCACCTGGTGCACGACGAACAACCCGAGGTCTACCGCGAACACGTCGGCCGGTTCCTGCAACGCGTCACGGGGTGAGCCGGTCGGCCTCGCTACGCGCGAAGTGTCACCCGGCGGAGCTTCCCTCGCCCGCCAGGGCGAACAGTCCGTCATCGGTCTGCTCGATCAGCCCGTCGACCAGCAACGAATCCAGCGCCCGCGCGCGCTGACCCGGATCTCGGGTCCAGGCCAGGTCGAGGCGGATCCGCTCGACCGGGCCCGAGGCGTCGCGCAGGACATCGAGCAGCCGGCCACGAGCCTGACGGTCGGTGCCCTCGAACTTCTGCACCTTGCGGGCAACCGCGGCGGCGGGTTTGCCCGCCTCGACCCACGCACAACTGGGCAGCGGGCAGCGGGCGCAGTCGGGATTGCGGGCCGTGCAGACCAGAGCGCCCAGCTCCATCAGGGCCGCCGAGAAGGTCGCGGCGCGCGGCACCGGGACGGGCAGCAGGGCTTCGGTCTCCGCGAGATCGCGCGAGGACGGGTTCCCCGGCTCGCGGCCGTGCACCGCGCGCGCGACCACGCGTCGAACATTGGTATCCACCACGGGAACTCGCTGTCCGTAGGCGAAGCAGGCCACGGCGCGGGCGGTGTACGCGCCGATTCCGGGCAGGCTCAGCAGCACGTCGACGTCGGCGGGAACCACGTCGCCGTGTTCGGTCGCCAGCACCCGCGCGCACTCGTGCAACCGCAGTGCCCGTCGCGGATACCCCAACTTGCCCCACGCCCGCAGCACCTCGGCTTGCGTCGACGACGCCATCGCCGACGGCACCGGCCAGCGCGCCACCCACTCGCGCCAGATCGGCTCCACGCGCACCACCGGCGTCTGCTGCAGCATGATCTCGCTCATCAGGATGTGCCATGCGGTCGCGTCCGGCTCGCGCCACGGCAGCGCGCGCGCCGTCTCGCCGAACCAATCGAGCAGGGCTTCCGCGTCGATGCTCACCGTTCCCGTTTCCTCTGAGCCAGTGTCTCTTTGCCGACGCTTAACGTGGCGGACTCGCTGGTAACCAAGGGCCTGTGCACAATGGTCGGTATGCCTGGTTCCAATCCGATAAGCGCCTGGAAGTCGTTGCGCGAAGGCAATGAGCGTTTCGTCAACGACACCCTGCAGCATCCTAGCCAGGGCGCCGCAGACCGAGCCAAACTCGTCAAGGGCCAAAACCCTCACGCGATTCTGTTCGGCTGCGGTGATTCCCGCGTCGCCGCCGAACTGATCTTCGATCAGGGTCTCGGCGACATGTTCGTGGTGCGCACAGCGGGCCACGTCGTGGACAGTTCGGTGCTCGGCTCGATCGAATACGGCGTCGAGGTGCTCAATGTGCCGCTGATCGTGGTCCTCGGCCACGACAGCTGTGGCGCGGTGAAGGCCACCATCGACGCACTCGACGGCGGCGAGGTACCCGGCGGGTTCATCCGTAGCGTGGTCGAGCGGGTGACGCCGTCGATCCTGGTCGGACGACGCGAAGGGCTCACATCGCTCGACGACCTCGAAGCGCGTCACGTGGTGGAGACCAGCAAGCTGCTCATGCAGCGGTCGATGATCATCTCCCAGCGCGTTGCCACTGGTCAGTGCGCTATCGCCAGCGTCACCTACAAGCTCGAAGACGGGCGTGTGCACCTGCGGCGCACCGTCGGCAATATCGGCGAGGTGGTCTGAGCCGGGGACTCACGCCCGGTTCGGCTCCCGACACGCCGAGGTCATCGAGCGCGCCCCCGCGCGCTGCGCTTACCTTTGAGGTGTGCTGGAACCGAATGGACCGCTCTCACCGGAGATCTACTGGCGCCGCCGTGCACTCGCGATCGGCGTCATCGTCGTCGCGCTCGCGATCGTGATCTGGCTCGTCACCATGGTCGCGCGCGGTGGGGACTCGTCCGGAGCCGGCAGTGCGGCAGCGAGTACCACCACGTCGGCGGAGTCGAGCGCGAGCGCGTCCGCGACTAGTTCGACGCCGAGTAGCTCGTCGAGCCCGCCGAGCAGTGCGTCGGCCACGCCGAGCGCGACGACCTCCGCCGCCGACCAGCCCGCGGCACAGCCGTGCTCGGATCAGTCGCTGGCGCTGAAGGTGACGGTCGGGCAGCCGACCTACCGGGTGGGCGACCAGCCGGCGTTCGGCACCGTCATCACCAACATCTCGTCCGCGGCCTGCGCGCGCGACCTCGGTGCGGGCCCGCAGTTCCTCGTCTACACCCTCGACGGGCAGCGCAGGCTCTGGGCGAGCAACGACTGCAACCAGGACGACCCGGCGGAAATGAAGACGCTCAAGGCCGGTGAACAACTCTCGTACAAGGGCACCTGGTTCGGCACCACCTCGCAGCCGCAGTGCGCGGGCGACCGGCTGCAGGTGCCCGCGGGCGCGTACATGGTCGTCGCCCAGCTTGGCGCCGTTCGCAGTGCCGCGGAGCCCTTCAACCTCGCCTCCTGACGCCGCGTTCCCGCTGCCGGGGGCATTGTGCGGGTGCGCCATTGGTCACATGTTCGAGTTGGGTCGATTTGCAGTGTTCGCAGGATCGGTCAGCCCGTCAATGGACATTGGCGTGGAAATGGATGATCGGTGCTGATTCGGGCGGTTGCCGGAGTTATTCCACTGCCACGACCTCGCGGGGTGCGCGGGATTTGCGGAGCTCGGCCAATCGCAGCGCCGACCGTAGGTCCCCGACCTCGTGGATACGCATCGTGCCGGTCTTCGTTTTCTCCGAACCGGGCGGGACGAGAGCGGTGGTGAACCCCAAACGCTCGGCTTCGGCCAAGCGCCTGCCGAGCCCGGTGACCTTGCGGACCTCACCCGCCAAGCCGACCTCGCCGAGGATCACCCAGCCCGCGGGCAGGGCGATATCGGCCTCGGCGGACGCGATGGCCAAGGCGATGGCCAGATCGGCGGTCGGCTCGAGCAGGCGCATGCCACCGACGGTCGCCGCGTACACATCGTGCTTGCCGAGGAAGACCCGCCCTCGGCTCTGCAGCACCGCGAGCACCATGGCGACGCGGTTGTAGTCCAGCCCGCTCACGGCCCGGCGAGGCTGCGGGATCTCGGTCTTCACGGTGAGCCCTTGCACCTCGGCCACCAGCGGTCGTTTGCCGTCCATCGCGACGGTCACCGCGGTGCCGGGGACGGTGTCGGTGCGATGGTGCAGGAACAGCCCGGAGGGATCGTCGACGCAGGCGATGCCGTCGTCGTGCAGTTCGAAGCAGCCGACCTCATCGGCGCTACCGAAGCGGTTCTTGATGCCGCGAACCATCCGCAGCGACGAATTCTTGTCGCCCTCGAACTGCAGCACCACGTCCACCAGGTGCTCGAGGGTGCGCGGGCCCGCCACGTTCCCGTCTTTGGTGACGTGGCCGACCAGCAGGACCGCGATCCCGGTCGCCTTGGCCAGCGAGGTGAGTGCCGCGGTGACCGCGCGTACCTGGGTGACACCGCCGATCACACCGTCCACCTCGGGCGCCAGCATGGTCTGCACCGAGTCCACCACCAGCAGCGTCGGCCGTACCTGCTCCACATGCCCGAGCACGATCGACAGATCCGATTCGGCCGCCAGATACACCCGGTCGTGCACCGCGCCGGTCCGATCGGCCCGCAGCCGCACCTGCCCGGCCGACTCCTCGGCGGTCACATACAGCGCGGTCTCCTCGCGCGCCGCCGCCCACCGGAACGCGACCTCGAGCAGCAGCGTCGATTTGCCGACCCCCGGCTCGCCCGACAGCAGCACCACCGAGCCCGGCACCACTCCGCCTCCGAGTACCCGATCGAGCTCGCTCACCCCCGTCGACCGCGCCTGCGTGACCTTGGAGTCGATCTGCGACAACGGCGCCGCCGCCGTACTCGGCAGCATCGCCCGGCGGCCCGGCGCCGCGGCGGACGCCGAGACGGCCACCTCGTTCACCGTTCCCCAGGCGCCGCAATCAGGGCACTTACCCACCCATTTGGACACCTCGTGCGTGCACGCGGAGCACCGGAAGACTGCTTTGGTCTTGGCCACACGCGCACCCTACGGACCGAGACCGACACAAAGAGAAGAGCCGCCGCGAAGTTCGCGACGGCTCTTTCGTACTGCGGGTCTCAGTGACCGCCCGCACCCTCGGGCGCGGGACCGGACTTCTCGTTCTCGATGCGCGCGACCGCGGCGGCGTCGACCGGGACCGACACCTGCACGGTGCCCGCGTCCTTGAAGTTGAAGGTGACGTTGTAGGTCAGGCCGGGGACGATGTCCTTGGTCAGGCCGGTGATCTCGATCGTGGCCGGGGTCTTCACCGGATCGTTCGAGGGGAGGTCGACGCCCGCGGCGGCACCGGTCGGGGTGGCCGAGGTGGTGGTCGGCGCCGCCGAGGTGGTGCCGTGGTGATCGTCGGCCGCGGCGGGCTTGGTCTCGCCCGTCCCCACGAACACGGTCTGCTGCGGCTTCAGCACGAACTTGGGGTCGGCATTGGGACCGGTGATCTTGACCTGGCCCAGGTCGGTACTCACGCTGGTCAGCTCATCGGTGATGATCTCGCTGTTGTTGATGATCGACAGCGAGATCATTGCCTTGCCGCCCTTGTCGTGCTCGGCGGTGGCCTCCGGGTACACGATGTGCACATTGCGCAGGGCGATCTCGCCGACATTGGCGTGGTTGCCGTTGATGGCGGCTTCCTGCGACGAAGTCTGGGTGATCTGGCCGGCACTGCAGCCGGTCAGGGCGATGCCCGCGGCAGCGGCGAGCGCGGCAACCGTCACCATGCGACGTCGCGCCGACTGGGCGGTCACAGCTTTCAGGGCAGTCACGGTTTGTCCTCCATGTCGACCGGGCTACTCCGGTCCACGCGGGGACCGGAGGGTAGTAACTAGGCAGCGTAGTAGTTCACTCCGCGCGGGTGACGTTCGGGCTCGCGACGCGCGGGTGTGGAAGTAACAGTTCGGTGTCTCGAGCGGGTTTGCCGGATCGATGCCGGGTTGTCGAGGCGCGATAACCGGTCGCTATGCTGGTAGTTAACCCGTTCTGGCGCAACACAATGCACATCAATTCTGCAATGTCAACCCCTGCGATGGCCTCGTTGTGGCCCTGACCTGCACAGTTGATCGCGCCGTTATCGAGTCGCATGTTAAACTGTGAACATCGAAAGGGGCACGGGACACATGATTTTTAAGGTCGGAGACACCGTCGTTTACCCCCACCACGGAGCGGCGCTGATCGAAGCAATCGAGACCCGCACCATCAAGGGTGTGCAGAAAGAGTATCTGGTCCTGAAGGTTGCGCAAGGCGACCTGACCGTTCGGGTTCCCGCAGAGAACGCTGAATACGTCGGCGTCCGTGACGTCGTCGGCCAAGAAGGTCTCGACCGCGTCTTCCAGGTGCTGCGCGCGCCACACACGGAGGAGCCGACCAACTGGTCCCGCCGTTACAAGGCCAACCTCGAGAAACTCGCCTCCGGCGATGTGAACAAGGTGGCCGAAGTGGTTCGTGACCTGTGGCGTCGTGAGCAGGACCGCGGCTTGTCCGCCGGTGAGAAGCGAATGCTTGCCAAGGCTCGTCAGATTCTCGTCGGTGAGCTCGCGCTCGCCGAGGGCACCGACGACGGCAAGGCTGAATCGCTGCTCGACGAGGTCCTCGCCGCGGCTTCCTAGAAATAAACAAGTGCGACCTGTCGTAGCACTGGTCCCTGCCGCCGGTCGTGGCGTGCGCCTGGGTGAACCCACCCCGAAGGCGTTCGTTCCGGTCGGCGGCACACCTATGGTCCGGTTGGCCGTCGACGGCCTGATCGCGTCCGGTGCGGTGCACCGGGTTGTCGTGGTCGTACCCGCCGAACTGGTCGAGGCCGCATCCACGCTGCTGTCCACCACCACCTCGCTGACCGGCGGTTCGATGCCCCCTGTGCCGGTGCAGGTGGTCGTGGGCGGCGCCGAGCGCACCGATTCGGTGCGCGCGGGCATCGCGGCCGCACCCGACGCCGCGTTCTACCTCGTGCACGATGCCGCACGCGCGCTCACACCGCCGGAGCTGATCGCGCGGGTGGCCGCCGAGCTACAGGCAGGCAGTCAGGCGGTGGTCCCCGCCTTGCCCGTTGTCGACACCGTGAAATCGGTCGACGACGCGGGCATCGTCACCGGAACCCCCGATCGCGCCCACCTGCGCGCCATCCAAACTCCCCAGGGCTTCGCCGCCGACCTGCTTCGCCGCGCCTACGCCACCGATGTGGGCGCCACCGACGACGCGGGCCTGGTCGAACGCCTCGGTATCGCCGTGCACACCGTCCCCGGCGACCCGCTGGCCTTCAAGATCACCACCCCCCTCGACCTACACCTCGCCGAGGCGCTTCTCGCCGACGGCAGCCGGTCCACGGCCGCCCGGCGCCCCGGCGTCGACGCGCCCTTTGTCGAGCAGGCGGTTGCCCGATGAGAGTCGGAATCGGCAGCGACGTGCACCCCATCGAGCCGGGACGCCCCTGCTGGATGGCAGGTCTGCTGTTCTCCGACGCCGACGGGTGCGCCGGCCACTCCGACGGCGACGTCGCCGCTCACGCCCTCTGCGATGCCCTGCTCTCCGCCGCCGGCCTGGGTGACGTGGGCGCTGTCTTCGGCGTCGGCCGCCCCGAATGGGCAGGCGTCACCGGCGCCGCCATGCTCACCGAAGTCCGCAGGCTGCTGACCGAAGAAGGCTTCGAGGTCGTGAACGCCGCGGTGCAGGTGATCGGTAATCACCCGAAGATCGGCCCACGCCGCGCCGAGGCGCAAAAAGTACTCGGCGAACTTCTCGACGCTCCCGTTTCGGTGTCCGGCACCACGACCGACGGTCTCGGTCTCACCGGTCGCGGCGAAGGTATCGCCGCCATCGCCACCTGTCTGATCGCGGCATGTTCGTAGCCCCCCACGGGCCACTGAACCTTTCTTTCCGCGCATCGCTTTTCGCCGATTCGATCAGCCGTTCAGTTCACCACGGCGCCACGAACCGGCCGGTCAACCCCACCACAATCCCACCGACTAGGATCGAATGCCGTGACCTTGCGCCTTTTTGACACCGACACGCGAACCACGCGGGAATTCACCCCGCTGGTCCCCGGCCGTGCCTCGGTGTATCTGTGTGGGGCCACCGTCCAGGGGCAACCCCATATCGGTCATGTGCGCAGTGGCGTCGCCTTCGACGTGCTGCGTCGCTGGCTGCTCGCGCACGACTACGACGTGCGGTTCATCCGCAATGTCACCGATATCGACGACAAGATCCTGAACAAGGCCGCCGAAGCGGGCCGGCCGTGGTGGGAATGGGCCGCGACGCACGAGCGCGCTTTCGACTCCGCCTACGAAACCCTCGGGGTCCTGCCGCCTTCGGCCGAACCGCGCGCCACCGGTCACATCACCCAGATGGTCGACCTGATGCAGCGCCTGATCGAGCGCGGCCATGCCTACGCCGCCGAGGGCGATGTGTATTTCGACGTGATGAGCTGGCCGAATTACGGCGAGCTGTCCGGCCACCGCCTCGACGACGTGCACCAGGGCGAAACTCCGACCCGCTGCAAACGTGATCCTCGCGACTTCACGCTGTGGAAGGCCGCCAAGCCGGGCGAGCCGAGCTGGCCCTCGCCCTGGGGCCCCGGTCGCCCCGGCTGGCATCTGGAATGCTCGGCGATGGCCGAGTTCTATCTCGGCCCGGAATTCGATATCCACTGCGGTGGAATGGATCTGATTTTCCCGCACCACGAGAACGAGATCGCCCAGTCCAAAGCGGCAGGCGACGGTTTCGCGCGTTACTGGCTGCACAACGGCTGGGTGACGATGGGCGGAGAGAAAATGTCGAAGTCACTCGGCAACGTGCTCTCGGTGCCGAATGTTCTCACCCGGGTGCGCCCGGTAGAATTGCGTTTCTACTTGGGCAGCGCGCATTACCGCTCGATGCTCGAATACTCCGACAAGGCACTCGACGACGCGGTCGCCTCGTATCAGCGCATCGAAGCCTTCGTGCAGCGAGTGCTGGACCGAGCGGGCGAGGTGCCGATCGGAAAATGGACCGACGGATTCGCCGCCGCGATCGATGACGATCTGGCAGTCCCGAAGGCGCTCGCCGAAATTCACCACGTGGTGCACGAGGGCAATCGCGCGCTGGAAGCGGGTGCGGTCGAGACCGCGGTCGAACTGGCCGGTCAGGTGCGGGCGATGCTGGGAATTCTCGGCGTCGACCCGCTCGACGAACAGTGGTACACCCCCGCCGACAATTCGGCGGCGATCGACGCGCTCGACGTGCTCGTCCGCACGGAGCTGGATCGCCGGGCGAACGCGCGGGCCGACAAGAACTGGGCAGAAGCCGATGCCGCACGGGATCGGCTCATCGCCGCGGGTATCGAGGTAACCGATACCCCGCAGGGGCCGGAATGGTCGCTGGGCGCATCGAGCGGAAAGGCGAACTGATGGCAGGCAATTCACAGCGACGCGGAGCGGTACGCAAGGGCGGCACCAAGAAGGGGCAGGTCGCCGGTTCCGGTGGCAAGCATCGCCGCGGGCTGGAGGGCAGGGGTGCTACCCCGCCCGCCGTCGCGCGCACCAAGCACCCCGCCGCCAAGCGGGCCAGAGCGGCCGAGAAGGCCAAAGCCAATGCGGCACAGGGCCGTCCGACCGGTAAGTCCGGTGTGCCGCGCGTCGGCCGCAAGTCCGACGAGGGTCCCGAGTTGGTGCTCGGCCGTAACCCCGTGCTCGAGTGTCTGCGCGCCGAGGTGCCCGCGACCGCCCTGTTCGTGGCGGTCGGCACCGAGAACGACGACCGGCTCTCGGAGAGCGTGCAGCGCGCCGCCGATATGGGCATCTCCATCCTCGAGGTGCCGCGCACCGATCTGGATCGGCTCAGTGCCAACGGAATGCACCAGGGCGTGGCCCTGCAGGTGCCGCCGTACCGCTACGCCCACCCCGACGATCTGATGGACCGGGTGAAGTCCACCGCCGAGCCCGCCCTGCTGGTCGCGCTCGACAACATCACCGACCCGCGCAACCTCGGCGCCGTCATCCGCTCGGTGGCCGCGTTCGGCGGTCAAGGCGTGGTGATCCCGCAGCGTCGCAGTGCCAGCGTCACCGCCGTGGCGTGGCGTACCAGCGCGGGTGCGGCTGCCCGCCTCCCTGTCGCCAGGGCCACCAATCTGACTCGCACGCTGAAGGATTGGGCCGCGCAGGGCATCCAGGTGATCGGCCTCGACGCCGACGGCGACACCACCCTCGACAACTTCGACGGCAGCGTCCCGACGGTCGTGGTCGTTGGCTCGGAGGGCAAGGGCCTGTCGCGTCTGGTGCGGGAGAACTGTGACTCGATCCTGAGCATCCCGATGGCGGGCCCGGTCGAGTCGCTCAACGCCTCGGTAGCCGCGGGCGTCGTCCTCGCCGACATCGCCCGTCAGCGCCGTCTGGGCTGAGTCCGCGCGGTTGACGGGCAAAACCGCTCTGTCACCGTACAATTCGTGCTGTGGCGATCCCTAATCAGCCGATCGGCGAAACGGTCGAGCACCCGCAGGCCAATATGATCCTTGTGCTCGGGCTGCTCAGCCCGTTCTGCTGTGGGATCTTCGGGCCGTTCGCGTGGGTGCTCGGCAAGCGGGCACTCAACGAGATCGACGCGTCCTACGGTGGGCTCAGCGGCCGGTCACAGGTGGTGATCGGCTACATCGCGGGCATCATCGGCACGATCCTCATGCTGATGTTCGCCCTGCTGTATCTGGCCGGTTCCTGCAACGGGAACTTCTGAGTTCAGTCCAGGCTCGGGCGCTCGCCGGGAGCGTCCCAGGCCGGCCATTCGTCGTTGACACTGCCGGTCCAGTTCGGCGGGCGACGCTCCTTGAACGCCACCATCGCCTCGCCACCGTCGACACTCTTGGCAACCTGCGCGTTGAGCTCGGATTCGAGCTGCCCGACCACGGCGGGGGTCATGCCGAGGCTCTCCCAGATCAGCCGCTTGGTGAGCGCGACCGGTAGGGGAGCGGTCCCGGTGGCGATGTCGTGGGCCACGGCCATCGCCGTTGTCAGTACTTCGTCGGCGGGCAGCGAGGCATTGCCCAAACCGAGCGACTTGGCTTCGTCACCGTCGAACGTGCGCCCGGTGAGCATGATGTCGGCGGCGTTGGCCAGCCCGGCCAGTCGCGGCACCGTCCAGTGCGCGAACCCGTCGGCGAGCACCCCGCGCCGCACCTGGTTCAGCCCGTAGACGGCATCGCGAGCGAAGTACCGCAGATCGCACTGCAGCGCCAGGGCCAGGCCGATGCCGACCGCGTGCCCGTTCACCGCGGCGATCACCGGCTTACGCACCTGCCAGGGCGGCGGATCGAGGGTCGCGCTCACGTCGCCGCCGCGCGCCGCCAGATCCGCGCCCGCGCAGAAGGCCGGTGGGGTTCCGGTGATGACGACGGCGCGGATCGCGTCCTCGATATCGCAGCGACGGAGCGCGGCGCTCAGCTCGGCCGCCATCGTGGGGGTGACGGCGTTCTGCTTGGCAGGTCGGTTGAGCGTCAACAAGGCGACGCCGCCTTCGACATCGACGAGCAATTCCGAACTCATGGGACCGAATCGTACTAGCGACCGGACAGCAAGTGTCTGCCGATCGCATACTTGTGCACTTCCGTCGGCCCGTCGTAGAGACGGAACGCGCGCATATCCCGGAACAACATCTCCACGACCGTCTCGTCGCTGATCCCGATCCCGCCGAGCACCTGCACGCAGCGATCGGTGACTTTGAACAATTCCTCGGACACATACGACTTGGCCATCGACGATTCGTGCCTTGCCTGCTGCCCCTGATCCATCAGCCAACAGGCGTGCCAGATGGTCAGCCTGCACTGGTGCAGCGCCACCTCGTTGTCGGCGAGCATGAACGACACGCCCTCGTGTTCGCCGATCGGCTTACCGAAGGCGGTGCGGGTGCGCGCGTAGTCCAGTGCGATGGACTGGGCGCGAGCGGCCGCGCCGAGCCAGCGCATACAGTGCGTGAGCCGGGCGGGAGCGAGCCGTAATTGCGCGTACCGCAGGGCCTGTCCGGTGCGACCGAGCACGGCCGTCGGCGGCAGCGTGAGATTGTCGAACCGCACCACCGCGTGCCCGCCGACGTAGTTGCGGTCCATCGTGTTCATGATCCGCTCGATCACGATGCCCGGCGCGTCACCGTCGGTGATGAACAGTGTCGGCCCCGCGGGCAGGTGCGGGTTCTCGGCGAGCAGCGCCATGATGATCCAGGTCTTGGCGCCGTCGGCCCCGGTGATCAACCATTTGCGACCGTTGATCACGAAATTCTCGCCGTCGAACACCGCCTCGGTGCTGAGCTGTCCGGGATCCGAACCCGCCCCACCTGGCTCGGTCATCGCGAAGACCGAACGCTGTTCGCCCCGGATCACCGGCATCAGATACTGGTCGATCTGCTCCGGATCGGCGATCTTGCCGAGCAGAAACATGTTTCCCTCGTCGGGCGCGGCGCAGTTCATGGCGACCGGCCCGAGCGTGGACCACCCCGCCGCCTCGTACACCAGCGCCTGCTCGATGTGGCTGAGTCCAAGGCCGCCGTATTCCACCGGCGCCTGCACGGTCAGCAGCTTCTCGGCGCGAGCCAGCTCCACGAGTTCGGCCCGCAATGCGTCGGTCGGGCCGTGCGCGGTGAGGCGGGGATCGCGCTCGAACGGCACGATCTGCTCGACGACGAAGTTCCGGGCTCGGTCACGAAGGGCGGCGAGATCGTCCGGTACTGAGAAATCGATCATGAATCGATTGTGTTCTCGATCATGAATCGATTGTGTTCTATCGGTTCAGCGCGCGGGTACGAGTTGCCGATTGCGATGTCCGACGAACCGGCACACCAGGTAGATGCTGAACGAGATCGCGGTGACGAAGGTCGACACCGGAACTCCGGGGGCCAGCGACAGCAACAGCCCGCCCACGGCGGCGACCTCGGCGAAGATCACCGAAAGCACGGTCGCCCGCATCGGGCTCGAGGTCACCTGCGCGGCGGCCGCGGCCGGGGTGATCAGCAACGCGAGCACCAGCAGCGCGCCGACGATCTGCACGCCGAACGCGGCGGTGATCCCGAGCAGCACCGCGAACACCACCGACAGCGCCCGCACCGGCACGCCACGCGCGATCGCGACCTCGGGATCGGAACTGGCGAACAGCAACGGCCGATACACCACAGCCAGCACGGCGAGCACGCCGGCGGTACACGTGACCAGCAGCGCGAGGCCGTCATAGCCGACCCCGGCCACCTGCCCGGTGAGCAGCGAGAACTTCGACCCGGCCCGCTCCGGCGCGAGCCACAGGAACAACACCGAAAGCCCGAGCCCGAACGACAGCACCACCGCGATCACCGAATCACGTTCGCGCGCACGAGAACCCAGCCATCCGAACAGCACGGCCGCGACCACCGAACCGGCGATCGCCCCGAATCCGACCCCGACCCCGACGAGCAGCGCCGCCGACGCGCCGGTCAGCGACAGCTCGCTGGTCCCGTGTACCGCGAACGACATCTGCCTGGCGACGATCAGCGGCCCGATCAACCCCGCCAGCAATCCCAGCAGGGCGCTGGCCAACAGCGCCTGCTGCACGAAGTCGTAGCCGAGCAGATTCGCGGTGGTGCCGAAATTGAACATCTGCTCGAACACCTTGGTGAGCTTGTCCATCAGGCCGTCCCGCCCAGCGCGTCCATGTCGTCACCGGTTCCGACCACGACCAGGCGTCCGCGTACCCGCAACACCTCGACCTCGGTGCCGTACAACTCCGACAGCGTTTCCGACGTCATCACCTCATCGGGCGTACCGATTCGGAAGCCGCCGTCGACCAGATACAGCACCCGGTCCACCAGCGGCAGGATCGGATTGATCTCGTGAGTCACGAACAGCACCGCCGTGTCGTGTTCGCGGCGACGCTTGTCGACCAATTCGGCCACCAGCCGCTGGTTCGCCATATCGAGGCTCAGCAGCGGTTCGTCACACAGCAGCACCGACGGATCGCCGATCAGCGCCTGCGCGACCCGCAACCGCTGCTGCTCACCACCGGACAGCGTCTCCAGCGGCGCGTGCGCGAACGACCCGGCACCCACCGCGGCAATGGCGCTGTCGACCTTCTCGGCCCTGCTGCGTCGACCACGCCAGCCGAGCCCCCACCGGTGCCCGTCCACGCCGAGGCCGACCAGATCGATCCCGCGCAGCTGCACCCCGGCATCGATGGTCTTCTGCTGCGGGATGTAGCCGATGCCCGGATTGCCGACCCCGGCGCGGCGTCCCGCGATCTGCGCGTTGCCCGAGCTCAAGGCGAGGGTGCCGAGCAGCACCCGCAGCAGCGAGGTCTTGCCGGAGCCGTTGGGTCCGAGGACGGCGATGAACTCACCCGGGCGCACGTCGAGGTCGAGGCCGTGCCAGAGCGTGCGGTCGCCGAAGGCCATGGTCGCCGCGCGCAGACGGATCGCCGCGTCGGCGTCGACATCGGGCGCGGTGGTGGTTTCCGACAGTGCGGTGGCCTCGGTCATGGGCGTCCTCAGCGCAGGGCCGCGGCGAGCGCCTTGGCGTTGGCGGTCTGCCACTGGATGTAATCCATTCCGGCGGGCAGGGTTTCGGTGACCTCGACAACGGCGATGCCCGCGGACTGCGCGGTGGCCCGCAGGTCCTGGGTGATCTTGTCCTCGGTCTGGGTGTTGTAGATCAGCGCCTTGACCTGCTTGGCGGTGATCAGGTCGCGAGTGGCGGCGACGGCGGCCGGGGCCGGGTCGGTCTCCTGCTCGATCGCTTCCTGGAAGTCGCGCGGGGTCTTGTCCTGCGCGGTCGCGGCCTGCAAGAGGTAGTGCGCGAGGGGCTCGGACTGGGCGACCGGCGCGTTCGGCGTCTGGGTGGCGATGGTGCCGGTGATGGTGCTGACGCCGATCAGCTGGTTCTTGAAGGCCACCGCGCGCTCGGCGTAGGCGCTCGCGTGCGCGGCGTCGACCTCGCCGAGTTCGGCGGCGATCCGGTCGGCGACCGCGGCCACGGTGCTCACGTCGTACCAGACGTGCTCGTTGTCGTCGCCCTTGTTCGGGCGCTGTTCGAAGGCCTCGACGGTCCGCTTGTCCTTGCCCGAGATGGCCTTCTCGATGAACTCGTCGTAGTGCCCGCCGTTGAACACCACCAGATCCGCGTCGCTGATCTTGGCGGTATCGGTGGCCGAGGTCTCGAACGAGTGCGGGTCGGCGGCGGGATCGCTGATGATCGAGGTCACCTGCGCATCCGGCCCCGCGACGGCGGTCGCGACGGAACCCCACACATTGGTGGAGGCGACGATCTGGGGGGTATCGGAATCGGTGGAGCTGGTGCCGCAGGCGCTGAGGACGACCACGGCGGCCACTCCCGCCGTGAGACCGGCAAACAAGCGGGCGAATCGAGGGTTCACGCGGCACTCCTGGCGTACAAGCACTAGATCATAATGGAAATCGTTACCGTTTTAGATTAGCAGCTACCAAAACCCGGTACGAACCGCATCGAAAAGCCGGGCTCGAGAATTCGAACCCGGCTTGTCGAGTGCTGTCAGACCAGGGCGTTGACCGGCTGGCTCAGGAGTTGGGCGCAGCGCAGTAGGCCCAGGTGGCTGTAAGCCTGGGGGTGATTACCGAGGGAACGCTCGGCGACTGGGTCGTATTCCTCGCTGAGCAGGCCGGTGGGGCCTGCCGCCGCGACCAGCTGTGCGAAGAGCGCCTCGGCGTCGGAGCGCCTGCCGATCAGCAGGTAGGCCTCCACCAGCCAGGCGGCGCACAGGTGGAAGCCGCCCTCGCCGCCGGGCAGTCCGTCGTCGTGGTGGTAGCGGTACACCGTGGCGCCACTGCGCAGCTCGGCCTCGGTGGCCACCACCGTCGCGGCGAAGCGCGGGTCGGCCGGGTCGATCAGGCCGCTCAGGCCGATGTGCAGGGTGGCCGCGTCCAGATCGGTGCCGTCGTAGGCCGCGGTGTAGGACTGGACCTCGTCGTTCCAGCCCTTCGCCCGCACCTCGTCGGCGATCGTGTCGCGCAGCGTCGCCCAGTCGGGATCGGCCCCACGATCGAAGCGCTCCGCCAGGGTGAGGGCCCGATCGATGGTGAGCCAGCCCATCACCTTGGAGTACACGTGGTGGCGGGGATTGCCGCGGATCTCCCAGATGCCGTGGTCGGGTTCGGTCCAGCGACGCTGCACCGCCGACACCATCGCGTGCACCAGTTCCCAGTCGGCATCCGGCAGCGCCTTGGCCGGGGCGATGATGCCCTGACGCTCGCGTTCGTGCGCCATCGAGGTGATCAGGTCGACGATCGGCCCGAACACGTCGAGCTGCACCTGCATATTGGCCGCGTTGCCCACCCGCACCGGCCGCGAACCGGCGTAACCGGGCAGCAGGTCGATCACGGCCTCGGGCGGCAGGGTCTCGCCGTAGATCGTGTACAGCGGGTGCAGGCGCTCCGGCCCCGGCAGGGTGTCGAGCACCTTGTGTACCCAGCCGAGGAATTCCTCGGCCTCGGTCAGCGAGCCGAGCGTCACCAGGGCCTGTGCGGTCAGCGACGCGTCACGCAGCCAGCAGTAGCGGTAGTCCCAGTTGCGCACGCCGCCGATGTCCTCCGGCAGCGAGGTGGTCGCCGCGGCCAGGATCGATCCCGACGGGCGATGCACCAGTCCGCGCAGTGTCAGCGCCGAGCGCTTCATCAGATCCGGCTTGAGCGGCGGCAGCTGCAATCCCGCCGCCCACTGCGACCAGTACTGCTCGGCGAGCTGGCGGCGCTGCGGCTCCGGCGTCATCGAGGGCGTGAGATCGGCGGTGCCGCAGCGCAATTCGAGCACGACCGGCCCGATAGACGGATCGACCACCGCACGGGCCTGGTCGTTGGTGCCGTCGGACAGGATCTCCCACTCCACGCCGGGGGAGCGCAGCACCATCGGATCGTTGGTGCCGCTGACCTGGATTCCGTTGCGCACAACCTCCATGCGCACCGGCACCTGGCCGAACTCGGGCTGCGGCGCGAAGACGACGACGGCCTTCGCGGCGCCGGTGATCACCCTGGTCAGGTCGGTGCGGTCGGCGGTGACGTCGTGCGGCAGATAGTCGGCCACTTGCAAACTGGCCCACCGTGTCTCGACTGTCATCGTGCCGTCCACGTACCGCTGCGACAGCGGCAGGCTCGGCCGCTCCGGCGCCACCGTGAAGTGCCCGGCCGCCGCGCCGCCGAGCAGGTGGGCGAATACCGCCGCCGAGTCCGGCTCGGGATGGCACAACCAGGTGACCGTCGCGTCAGGGGTGAGCAGCGCGACCGAACGCGGGCTGGCCAGCATGCTCAGCCGCTCGATCCGAGGGGCGCTCGCCCCGGCCAGCCAGGTGCGCCGCTCCTCGACCAGGAACGCCAGCGCGCGCGCCACGTCCTCGGTGGAGTTCACGTGCAGCTTGGCGATGCTCTCGCCTTCGCCGACCTTGATGCCGACGTCGGGCCCCGACAGCACGCGGAACGCCTTCTCGTCGGTCACGTCGTCGCCGAAGAACACTGCGGCAGAGGCACTTTCCTGATGGCGGATGGTGTCGAGCGCGGTGCCCTTGTCGGTCGGGATCACCGCGAGCTCGATCACCGCCTTGCCCTCGGTCACCTGTACGCCCACCCAGCGAGCGGGACCTTGACGCGCGGAAGCCAGTGCGCGCCCAGCGATTTCGGGGTCGGCGTTACGAACGTGCAGCGCGGCGCTGGCCGGCTTCATCTCGACGGTCACGCCAGGGTTCTCGGCGGCGATCTTCGAGAACGACGAATTGATCTCTGTCAGTAGCTGTTTGGCGTCGCTGTCGATCGCGTGCACGAAGCCGACGTCGAACTCGGAGCCGTGACTACCGATCAGCTGCACCTCGACCGGCAGGCGCGACAGCGCGGCCAGATCGCGTAGCGCTCTACCGGAAATCACCGCCGCAGTAGTGTTCGCCAACCCCGCCAGCGCGCGTAACGCGCTCACCGATTCCCGTTGGGGAAACGCTTTCGACGGGTCGGACACGATCGGGGCGATAGTCCCGTCGTAGTCCGAGGCAACCAAGAGCCGTGGCACGCGCGCAACCGACGCCAGTGCACGGCGGACATCCAAGGGCAGTTCCTGTGCGCTCACGCATCCAACCTAGTGATGGGAGGAGTTGATCAGGGGGCGCGAAAAACAATACTGCGTCAATTTTGCCGCGCGAGCGGCGCGGCAGGTTGTGCGCACGAACCCCGGTCGTTTGCTCGCGACTTTACGGCAAATTACCGACCGGTCGGATACCGTCGTACGCCGGATCCGTCGAGCTCACCGGGCATGCGTAGGCCCCGGCGAGGCGCGCGAGGCCGGTAGATGCGCTGTTTCGCATATGCGACGTCGGCTATGCATCTTCCTACTGGAAGACGCACAGCCGACGGGTGTCAACAGCGATGGGCGATTTGTGATGATGCGGCAGTGAGGTTTGCCGGGTTGCTGGGTTATCCGCGATCGCCCAGCAACAGGTCGACGGTGAGCTCGAGTCGTTCCGTGACATCGGTCGCGGACGCTCGCCGGGTGAGCCAGGCCACCAGGTTCGACAGCCACACATCGGAGATGACGCGGGCGATCGCGAGCTGGCGGTCGTCGGGTTCGCCGTCGCTCATCGCGCGGGCGAAGACCCGGTCCATCACCTTGCCGACCCGATCGACCTCCGCGGCGGCCGAGGCGTCGGCGAACATGAACGCGCGCGTCATCGCCTCGGTGAGCAGTGGGTCGCGCTGCATCATCCGGGTGATCTGGGTGAGCAGGGTGTGCATTCGTTCGGAGGGGCCGTCGCCGGGTAGCGGCTTTCGCTTGCCCTCGAACATCTCGAATTCCCTGGCCAGAGCGGAAACGAGCAGGTGCACCTTGGACGGGAAGTAGCGGTAGAGGGTGCCGACGGCGACGTCGGCGCGTTCGGCGACCGCACGCATCTGCACGGCGTCGTAGCCGCCCTTGGAAGCGAGCGCGAGGGTTGCGTCGAGGATGCGCTTGCGCCGGTCGCGCTGCGCGCTGGAGCTGAGTTCTTCCTCGGACAGCGTGGTCACGGTGGGCGTTGGTGCGGGACTGTCCATCGTGGAAACCCTTTCGCTTCAGTGCAAATTCAACGGCTGAGCCGCGTGAGAAGTGTGGAGCGAGTGTAGCGCTCTTGACTTATGCCCGGCACAGATATTAGAACATGTTCTAGGAGTGGTAACCACGCCGGAAGGGCGGATCTTCTTGTGACCATCGCCACCACTGACGAGCACAAAGCCGTCGCGGCGTCGCTGCGGAGCTGGGCGAAAACGGTCGCGCCGATTGAAACAATGCGGGCAGGCGGTGCGGGTGCCTGGCGCGACTACTGGCCCGCGCTCGGTGAGTTCGGGCTGTTCGAGGTCGCGCTATCGGAGGACAATGGCGGGCTCGGCGGCACGGTCGCCGACCTCGCGGTGATGCTCGAGCAGACCGGCGACGATCTGGTCGGCGGTCCGGTGCTGGCCACCGCGCTGGCCGGGCTGATCACCGAGGGCGCGCTCGCTGAGGGCGCCCCGTGTGCGGTCGCGGTGCCCGGCGACGAGCAGGCCGCGAAGGCGACGGCCACCGATACGGGCTGGAGTGTCACCGGCACTTGGGATTTCGTCTACGGCGCCGATGCCGACACGCAGGTCCTGGTGCCTGCCGACACCGTTGACGGCACCCGCTGGTTGCTGATTCCGGCTGCGGCAGTGACGATTACGCCGCTGGCGCACGGTGACCACACCGTGCCGCTGGCGCGGGTGAGCGCCGCCGAGGTAGCTGTCCCCGCCGAACACGGCTTCACGTCGACGGCCGATGTCACCGATCTCTTCGTGGCGCTCGCGGTCTCCGAACTGGCCGGTGTGGCCGGGTGGTGCCTGCGCACCGCTGTCGAATATGCCCGCGTCCGTGAACAATTCGGCAAACCCATCGGCACCTTTCAGGCGATCAAACACCTGTGCGCCTGGATGCTGTGCCGCACCGAGCTGATCCGCGCGGTCGCCGCCGACGCCGCCGCCGCGATCGACGAAGGCGGTGACGAGCTACCGATCGCCGCCGCTGTCGCCGCGTCGGTGGCGCTGGACGCCGCCGTCGACAACGCCAAGGACGCCATCCAGGTCCTCGGCGGCATCGGCTTCACCTGGGAACACGACGCGCACTTCTACCTGCGCCGGGCGAGCTCGCTGCGCCAGCTCCTCGGTGGTTCGGCCCGCTGGCGTGCCCGCGTCGCCGAGCTCACCAGGGCCGGTCAGCGCCGCACCACCGGCGCCGAACGGGTACTCGGCGACGCCACCGTCGACACCGAGTTGGCCGCCGAGATCACCGCCGTCGCCGCCCTCGACCCGGCGCAGCGGCCGCGTGCGATGGTGGAGGCGGGCCTGGTGATGCCGCATTGGCCGCGACCCTACGGCCGCGCCGCCGATCCGATGACCTGCCTGCAGATCGCCGAACAACTGCGCCGCGTCGACCTGGCGACCCCCGACCTCGCCGTCGCGGGCTGGGCTGTGCCGACGCTGTTGCGGTTCGGCACCGAGGAGCAGATCGAACGCTTCGTCTGGCCGACCCTGCACGGCGAGGTCATCTGGTGCCAGCTGTTCAGCGAGCCCGGCGCCGGCTCCGATCTCGCCGCCCTGCGGACCACCGCCGAGAAGGTCGACGGCGGCTGGGTGCTGCGCGGCCAGAAGGTGTGGACCTCGCTCGGCTCCACCGCGAACTGGGGCATCTGCCTGGCCCGTACCGATCCGTCGGCGGCCAAGCATCGCGGCATCAGCTACTTCCTCGTCGATATGCGCGCCGCGGGCGTGCAGGTGCGGCCGCTGGTGCAGATCACCGGCGAGGAGAAGTTCAGCGAGGTCTTCCTCGATGACGTGTTCGTTGCCGACGATTGCCTGGTCGGCGCGCTGAACAACGGCTGGAAGATCGCGCGCACCACGCTCTCGGCCGAACGGGTCGCCATGGGCGGCGGCGGCATCGGCGGCGCGCTCGAAGCCCTGCTCGATCGCTTCCCGGTCGGCGGATGGGGAACAGAACTGCGTGAGGACCGTTTCGGCGCACTGATCACGTCGTCGATTGCTGGATCATTGCTGGAACAGCGAATCGCGGTGGCGACGGTGGCAGGCGTCGACGCGGGGGCCCAGGCGGGCGTCCGCAAACTGGTCGGCGTCCGGCATCGGCAGGAGCTGGCGGAATACGCGCTCGAACTAGTCGGCCCAGAAGGTTCTCTGGACAGCGATGCTCTGAAAGAATTCCTGCTTACACGGTGTCTCTCGATTGCGGGCGGTACCGAGCAGATCCTGTTGACCGTGGCCGCCGAACGGATTCTCGGCCTGCCGCGCGATGCGGACAGTTAGCTCGATGAGGGAGGACGCCGTGGATTTCACCCGCGACGAAAGCGCCGACGCCGTAGCCGAGGTAGTGGTAAGCCTGCTCGAACGTGAGTCGGCCAGGGATATGGCCCTGTGGCCGAGCCTGATCGACTCCGGCCTGCTCGCCGTGCCGGTACCGGAGCGATTCGGCGGCGACGGCATGGGATTGCTCGAAGTATCGGCGCTGCTCATGGAGCTGGCCACCGATGCCGCCGCCGTGGCGGCACTGCCGACCTTCGGGTTCGGTGTGCTGCCGCTGCTCGACGTGCTGTCGGACGAACTGGCCGAGCGCGTGCTCGCCGAGGTCGGCAAGGGCATCGTGCTCACCGCCGCGCTCACCGAACCGGGGGCGCCGTTCACCACCGCGCCTACCACCAAGGCGGTGCGCGACGGCGATACGGTGCGGATCACCGGCCGCAAGTCCGGCGTGATCTACGCGTCGGAGGCCCGGTGGATTCTGGTGCCCACCGATAGCGGTGTGGCACTGGTCGATTCGGTCGCGCCGGGCCTCGAGATCATCCCGGTGGCCGGTTCGGCGGGCATTCCGGAGGCGACGCTGGTGCTCGACGACGTCGAGATCCCGGCCGACCAACTGCTGCCCGACGTGCTGCCCGTGCTGCACCGCCACGCCCTTGCCTGTATCGGCGCGGTCGCCGACGGCCTGTTGAAGGGCGCGCTCACGCTCACCGCCGAGCATGTGCGCACCAGGGAACAGTTCGGTAGGCCGCTGGCCGAATTCCAGGCCGTGGCGCAGCAGATCGCCGATCTCTACGTGGTGTCGCGCACCTTGCACGTCGCCGCGGAGTCGGCGTGCTGGGCGCTGGCGCAGCCCGATCCGTCGCCGGAGCTCCAGGACCGCATCGACGAGGACCTCGATGTGCTCGCCTACTGGGCCGCGGCCGAAGTTCCGCGCGCCATGCAGAAATGTCACCACCTGCACGGTGGACTGGGTGTGGATATCACCCACCCGATGCACCGCTACTACTCGCAGGCCAAAGACCTCGCCCGGCTTCTCGGCGGAGCGGGTCTGCGGCTCGACCTTCTGGGAGCAAGATGTTCATCGATCTGACCGCTGAACAGCGGCGGTTGCGCGAAGAATTGCGTTCCTATTTCGCCGATCTCATCAGCCCGGCCGAGGCCGCGGCGATGGCGGTGGACCGGCACGGCGACACCTACCGCGAGGTGGTGCGCCGGATGGGCCGCGACGGCTGGCTCGGTGTCGGCTGGCCCAAGGAGTTCGGCGGCCAGGGTTTCGGCCCGATGGAACAGCAGATCTTCTTCAACGAGGCTGTCCGCGCCGATGTTCCGCTGCCCTTGGTCACCCTGCTGACCGTGGGGCCGACCCTGCAGAAGTACGGCACCGACGCGCAGAAGAAGAAGTTCCTGCCCGGAATCCTTTCCGGCGACATCCATTTCGCCATCGGCTACTCCGAGCCGTCGGCGGGCACCGACCTCGCCGCACTGCGGACCACGGCGGTGCGCGACGGTGACGGTGACTGGATCGTCAACGGGCAGAAGATCTTCACCACCGGCGCCCACGAAGCCGACTACGTGTGGATGGCGTGCCGCACCGGCTCGGTCGAGTCCCGCCACCGCGGCATCACGATCCTCATCGTGGACACCAAGGACCCCGGCTACTCCTGGACCCCGATCATCACCTGCGACGGCGCCCACCACACCAACGCCACGTACTTCGACGATGTGCGGGTGCCCGCGGAGATGCTCGTCGGCGAGGAGAACCGCGGCTGGCGGCTGATCACCACCCAGCTCAACCACGAGCGCGTCAGCCTCGGCCCCTCCGGCAAGATCGAACAGCTCTACGACCGCCTGCGTGACTGGTCGGCGCAGCACAGCCTGCTCGGCGAGCCCGAGGTTCGGCGCGCGCTCGGTCGGGTGCGCACCATGGTTCGGCTCAACGAATTGCTGAACTGGCAGGTCGCGGCGGCCGATGCGTCCGCGGCGCAGAACGCGGTGATCGCCGACGCCTCGGCGACCAAGATCTTCTCCACCGAATCGCTACAGGACGCGGGTCGCATCGTGGAGGAGATCATCGGCCGCTACGGCGACTCGGCCGAGCCCGGCACCGCCGAGCTGCTCGGCTGGCTGGACCGGCGCACCAAGCAGAACCTCGTCGTCACCTTCGGTGGCGGCGTGAACGAGATCATGCGCGAACTGGTCGCCACGGCCGGCCTCGACCTCCCGCGCGTACCCCGATGAACAAGGAGCGCCGCGTGCCGGAATCGGTCACCGCAGAAGAACTCGCAGAGGGCGCGGCGAAGATCGTCGCGGCGGGGGAGTCGGCGCCGCGCGTCGGTCGTGATCCGGTGAACCAGCCGATGATCCACAACTGGGTCGAGGCCCTCGGCGACGCCAACCCGATCTACGTCGACGACGAAGCCGCCAGGGCGGCGGGGCATCCCGGCATCGTCGCGCCGCCCGCGATGGCCCAGGTATGGACCATGCAGGGACTGCACGGAGTCCGGGCCGCCGACGACCCGATGAACCTCGCCAACGAGCTGTTCGACGCGGCGGGCTACACCTCGGTCGTCGCCACCAACTGCGAGCAGACCTACCACCGCTACGTGCGGCCCGGTGAACAGGTGCAGGTCACCAGCAAGCTCGCGGAAGTCAAGGGCCCCAAGCGAACCGGATTGGGCGACGGCTGGTTCCTCACCTACGCCACCACCTGGTCGGTCGGTGACGAGGTCGTCACCGAAATGCTGTTCCGGCTGCTGAAGTTCGCCCCCGGCACCGCCGCGGCCGCACCCGCCACGGACGGGGTCGAGACCGCGCCCGAGGGCCGGGTCGGTCCGGTGATCTCGCGTGACACCGAATTCTTCTGGGCCGGTACCGAAATCGGCGAGCTGCGGATCCAGCGGCTGCCCGACGGCTCGTTGCGGCACCCGCCGATTCCCGCCCTGTGGCAGGACAAGGCGGAGCCCACCGACTACATCGTGGCGGCGGGCACCGGCACCGTGTTCAGCTTCGTGGTCCACCACGCGCCGAAGGTGCCCGGTCGCGACCTGCCCTTCGTTGTGGCCCTGGTGGAACTCGACGAAGGCGTGCGCGTGCTCGGCGAACTGCGGGGCATCGACCCGGCCGAGGTCGCCATCGATGTGCCCGTCCGCGTCGCCTTCGAAAAGCTCGCCGACGGAACCGTGCTGCCGTACTGGCAGGCCGTGTGATGACCGCAAAGGACGCCTCGATGACCCCCACGGTCGAACTCGCCACCCTCGCGGTGGGAACTGTGCTGCCGGAGTTGGCGATTCACGCCGATCCCACCTTCGTGATCAGCACCGCGCTGGCCACCAGGGACTTCCAGGATGTGCACCACGACCGCGACAAGGCGGTCGAGCGCGGGTCGAGCGACATCTTCGTCAACATCCTCACCGACACCGGTCTGGTGCAGCGCTTCGTCACCGACTGGGCCGGTCCGCGTGCGCTGGTCAAGCGCATCGCTCTTCGTCTCGGCGTGCCGCTGTACGCCGGTGACACCCTGACCCTTTCCGGCACGGTCACCGAGATCGACGGCACCCAGGTCACCATCGACGTGCACGGCAAAGACAGCCTCGGCGAGCACATCACCGCTACGGCCGTCATCGCCCTTCCCGATCTGGAGCCGAAATGAGCACCACCTCAGCCGAATCCGCCGACCGCGCCGGTCTTTCCGGTCGCGCCGCCATCGTCGGCATCGGTGCCACCGACTTCTCCAAGGACTCCGGTCGCAGCGAATTGCGGTTGGCCGCGGAGGCTGTCAGCGCGGCGCTGGCCGACGCGGGTCTCACACCTGCCGACGTCGACGGCCTCACCACTTTCACCATGGACACCAACACCCAGGCCGCCGTCGCCAGGGCAGTCGGCATCCCGAGTCTGAAGTTCTTCAGCCACATCGGTTACGGCGGCGGTGCCGCGTGCGCGACCGTGCAGCAGGCTGCCATGGCGGTGGCCACCGGGGTCGCCGATGTGGTGGTCGCCTACCGGGCGTTCAACGAACGGTCCGGTGCTCGGTTCGGTCAGTTCTCGCCCGCGCTGGCCGCCGCGCCCACGTCATCGGGGATCGACGCGGGCTGGGCCTACCCGCAAGGTCTCGGTACGCCCGCCGCGCAGGTCGCGATGGTCGCCCGCCGGTACATGCACGTCACCGGCGCGACCAGTGCTGATTTCGGCGCGGTGGCGGTCGCCGACCGCAAGCACGCCGCGGTGAACCCCAATGCCTTCTTCTACGGCAAGCCGATCACCCTGGAACAGCACCAGGATTCGCGCTGGATCGCCGAACCGCTGCACCTGCTCGACTGCTGCCAGGAATCCGACGGCGGTGTCGCCATCGTGGTCACCAGCGCCGAACGTGCCCGCGACCTCCCGCAGCGCCCCGCGATCATCGCGGCCGCCGCACAGGGCAGCGGCGCCGATCAATACGTGATGACCAGCTACTACCGCGACGCCATGACCGGCCTGCCGGAAATGGGGCTCGTCGGCGACCAGCTGTGGGCGCAGAGCGGCCTGACCGCCGCCGATATGCAGGCCGCGATCCTCTACGACCACTTCACCCCGTTCGTCCTCATGCAGCTCGAGGAACTCGGCTTCTGCCCCCGCGGCGAAGCCAAGAACTTCATCGCCGACGGCGCCATCGAGATCGGCGGGCGCCTTCCGCTCAATACCCACGGCGGCCAGCTGGGCGAGGCCTATATCCACGGCATGAACGGCATCGCCGAGGCGGTCCGTCAGATCCGCGGTACCTCGGTGAACCAGGTGGACGCCCTGGAACGCATCCTCGTCACCGCGGGCACCGGCGTCCCCACCTCCGGGCTGGTGCTGACGTCATAGCCTCGGTCCTTCTACGCTCGACCAGGTGACTCCCCGCCACCTGGTCGACGTGCACATCCTGCTGATCCGCGGCGACGAGGTCCTGCTGAGCCTGCGCCGCAGCGGCGACGGGTTCGATCACCGCTGGCACCTGCCCGCGGGAAAACTCGAGGCCGACGAATCGGCGGCGGCGGCCGCGGTTCGCGAAGCCGCGGAGGAGGTCGGGGTCGAGATCGATCCCGCTGCCCTGCGCCTGGTGCACGTCGCCCATGTCACCGCACCGGGCCGCGACTCCCGTCTCGGCCTGTTCTTTCGCGTCGAGGATTGGCGCGGTGAACCTTTCAATCGCGAGCCCGATAAATGCTATGCGCTGCAATGGTTTTTGCTCGGCGAACTACCCGACGATCTGATCGAATATTCCGCGCTCGGATTGGCGGCGTTGAATTCGGCCGAGCCTTATTCCGAATTCGGTTGGCAGGGCTGATAGTTACGACCACTTGTGAGGAAATCAGCCAGTGGTCGGGCGAGCTGATCGACGTCGGCCGCCGATCCCGCGCGCAGTCCCGCGAACCGATCGAAGACGAGTCCTTCCAGTAGCGCGAGGAAGTCGTGGGCTGACGCGCGGGGATCGACGGCGCCGAGCGCGTCGAACAGCGCGGTGGCGCGGTCCAGCGAGAACAGGCTGCCTGCCAGGCTGGCGTGTAGCTCGGGGTCGGACAGGACTTCGATGATCAAGGCGTGCCGGGCGATCAGCTCGTTGCGGCGATGCGTGAGCAGCTGCTCGAGCCACGTCGCGATATCGCGCGCGACCTGGGCTGGGTCCAGTGATTGTCGGTTCGCGAATTCCCGCTGTGCGGCCAGGAAATCCGAGCGCGATCGAGCGGTGATCCCGTCCGCCACCGCCTCGATCAACGCTTGTCGGGTGCGGAAGTAATAGGAGGTCGAACCCGGTGGCAATGCCAGCCGGGTATCCACCGCGCGATGGGTGAGTGCGCGGATTCCCTGTGTCGCGATGAGTTCGATGGCCCCCGCCACGATCCGCACCCGTCGGTCTGTGGACATCGTCACCTCTCCTGGCCGTCCGCGACGCCCGTCCTCTACAACTGTAGAGGACGAAGGAGTTCGCATGAAACCCGACACCGTGGTGCTCGACCCCGCGCAACAGGCGGCCCTGCGCGCGCTCGAATCACTGTTGGATCCGGGCCGCCCCCTCGGTGCCCGACGCCCCGCTGAACGCGGCGATCGGCGCACGGGCTGGTTCGGCATTCCGCTCACGCGTCCCGTCGGACGCGGCAATGCTGGTCGACCCGAGCAGCCCGCCGACCTGCGCACGGATCGGTCCGGCGTCTACCTGCACGGCCGCCCGGGTCGGGGCAAGACCATGGTGATGGACCGCTTCTTCGCCTCGGTCGACACAGAGCGCAAGCGCCGCTTCCACTTCCATGCCTTCTTCGCGTCCCTGCACGCGGCCACCCACGCCCTCGGCTCGATCGAACGCGCGATCGGCGAACTCCTCGGCGACGCCGACCTGGTCTGCTTCGACGAATTCCACGTCACCGATATCGGCGACGCCATGCTCGTCGCCCGCATGCTCGACACCCTCTTCGCCGAGCGCCGCACCCTCGTGGTCACCTCCAACTACCGGCCCGAGGACCTGCTGCCCAACCCCCTGTTCCATGACCACTTCCTGCCCACCATCGGGCGGATCCTCGCGAATCTCGACACCGTCACCCTCGACGGACCGCTCGACTACCGCACCAGGACCGCACACCGCGATACCGGCTTCCTCGCGGGTCGTTACGTGGTCACAGCGGATATCGGATCAGCATTCCCTCGCGTCGACGTGCCCATCGGCAACGGCCGAACCCTCCGCGCCCACGCCACCGCCGACGCCATCACCGTCGGCTTCCACGACATCTGTGCCGCCCCCACCAGCGCGGCCGACTATCTGTGTCTCGCCGACCGCTACCGCCACTGGACTCTGCGTGAGGTCCCGCCGCTACGCGAAGTCTCGCCCGACTGGGCCATGCGCTTGGTGAACCTCGTCGACGTCCTCTACGACGCCGATCTCCCGTTCACCGTCCACGCCCCCGAACCCCCACACGAGCTGACCGCTGGCGTCCCCGCGATTCCCGATCTGGCGCGCACCGCCAGCCGTCTCGGTGAGTTGCCATTAACTGGCGAGTTAAACGTTCGCACTGCGTAGCATGCCCTTGATCCCAGGGGGACAATATTAGGAGAGGGTCCAAAAGCATCGATTTTCTCTCGAGCGGACCACTCCGCATGTAACTATGTGGCTGTTTTGTGCAGTCTCTCGGGGTTTGGTGGTACAGCTGTGATCGGGGTGAATCAGCCCATTACGCGGGCGATTGTCGTGATCGCACTGGTCGTCGCCGCGACGATCGCGTTGCAGGGCAGTCTGCCCGGCGCCGGGTCGAACTCGACCGGCGCTCCTTCGCCGCTGCTCGTCGCCGTGATGCCGGTCTTGCTGCTGGTCTCGATCGTCATCCTGGTGGCTGGCGTGATCGCCAGCCAGCATCGACTGCCGCTGGCGATGCCGGAAGCCGAACGCGACGCCATGCCGCGCATCCAGTGGCGCAGGATGGCGCTGCTGGTCCCGATCGCCGTGGCCACAGTCGCGCTGATCTTCGCCGGTGGCGTCACCGCGCTGTTCCTGCTGCCCGGCGCCCGCCCGATGCGCCCGGCCGCCGAAACGCTGGCCGAGGGCTCCGGCCCAGTCCCCACCACCGACACCCATGCCGCGGACCCCACGACCGGACCCACGGAACTCACCGGCACCGCCCTGGTGATCGCGGCGATCCTGGCCATCGTGCTGATCGTGGTCGCGCTGGTCGGTCTGGTCGTCGTCGCCGTGGCCGCGCGCCGCGAACCGGCCCCTGCCGCGCCCGTCGAGAACGAACCGACCGCCAGTGAAGTCGATTCGCTCACGCGCGCCGCCGAAATGGGCCTGGCCGCGATGAACGCCCCGGGTCAGGACCCGCGTACCGCCATCATCGCCTGTTATGTGGCGATGGAGCGCGGCCTGTCCAGCGACCTCGCCGCCCGCCCGCTGGCCTCCGACACCCCGATGGAAGTGCTGGCCAGGGCCTTCGAAAGCGGTGTGCTGCACGATGCTTCGGCCCGTGAGCTGGTCGCGCTGTTCGAGGAGGCGCGGTTCAGCCCGCACTCGATGCTCGAATGGCAGCGCATGCGCGCCGAACAACTGCTGCGCATCGTGCTCACCGACCTGCAACGCCGGCTGGTGACGGCGTGAATCGGACCTCGGTGATCGTCACGGCCGTACTCGCGGTCGCTGTGATCGAAGTGGCGTTGGTGCGTCTGGATCGTGACTCGGTGCTGCTCGCGGTCGCCATACCGGTGGCCGCGGCGCTCGCGATGCTGGTCTGGTCGCTGCGCCACCGCGTGATCCGCGAGGAACCGCTCACCGAATACATCGACAACGGTCCCGCCGAGATGCTCGTTCGCTGGCACGCGCGCGCCGAGATGCTCACCGCTCGTGCCGACGGCACCCGTGCCGACTGGGACCGACACCTGCGGCCCCTGCTCGCCAAGGAATTCGAGCTGTCGACTGGGCTGAGGGTTTCCAAGAATCGCCGGGCCACCGAGGCCGCCGGTCAGCTGCAGTTCGGACCTGAACTGTGGCGCTGGGTGGATCCGGCGAACTCCGCGCTGCGCGATCAAACCGGACGCGCACCGGGTAAAGAGGCGCTGGATGAGATCCTGCGCCGTTTGCAGACGATGTGAGGGGTTAGAGGCCACCGATGACAATGCCGTTGAACGTGACCGTCCAGCGCTCCGATGCCGTACTGCGTGAGCTGGGCCGTGTCGTGGTCGGCAAGCGAGATGAGATGCAGCTCATCATGATTGCCGTGCTGGCCGGAGGGCACGTACTCATCGAGGACCTGCCAGGCCTCGGAAAGACCTTGATCGCGCGGTCTTTCGCGGCCGCGCTCGGACTCGACTTCACCCGCGTGCAGTTCACGCCGGATTTACTGCCCGCCGACCTGCTGGGTTCGACGATCTACGACATGGCGTCGGGCCGGTTCAACTTCCGTCGCGGTCCGGTCTTCACCAATGTGCTGCTCGCCGACGAGATCAACCGCACTCCGCCCAAGACCCAGGCCGCCCTGCTCGAGGCCATGGCCGAGGGGCAGGTGAGCATCGACGGCGAGACCTTCCTGCTCCCACAGCCGTTCGTGGTGCTGGCCACCGACAACCCGATCGAGTACGAGGGCACCTACCCGCTGCCCGAGGCCCAACTCGACCGCTTCGCCATCCAGCTGCGCCTCGGCTACCTCTCCGAGGCCGACGAGACGCAGATGATCCGGCGCAGGCTCGAACGTGGTTCCACCGCGCCGCAGGTGGGCCAGGTCGTCGACGCGCAGGGTCTGATGGAGATGCGTCAGTCGGTCGAGTTCGTCACCGTGCACCCCGACGTGGTGAGCTACGTCGTGGCGCTGGCCTCGGCTACCCGCAGCCATCCCCAGGTGGAGGTCGGCGCCAGCCCGCGTGCCGAACTCGATCTGGTGCAGATGTCACGGGCGAGGGCCCTGCTGCTCGGGCGCGACTACGTGATCCCCGAAGACGTGAAAGCGCTGGCGGTGGCGGCGATGTCGCACCGCATCACCCTGCGCCCCGAGATGTGGGTCCGCCGCATTCGCGGTGAGGACGTCATCACCGAACTACTCCGCCGGCTACCGGTGCCCCGCGCCACGAGCACATGAAGCATCGCGACGAATCCAGAACGGTCGAGGTCGACCTCCGGTGGCGGCCCGCGCCGCTGGTGTTCATCCTGGCCGGTTGCGCGGCAGCGGCACTGGTCGTCGCGGTGCTGCTCGGGCAGTGGCAGCTGGTCGTCTTCGCCGCGCCGATGCTCGGTGTGCTCGCCACCGCGCCGTGGCAGCAGGCGCCGACCAGGGTCCAGGTCGACGGCAGCGGCACCGTGCGCTGTTTCGAGAACGAGGTGATCGGTTGCAGTGCTGTCGCTTTCGTCGAAAGCGGGCACGCACTGCTACGGATGACAGCCCTGCCGCTGCCCGGCCTGGAACTCGAGGTCGAGGAAGCCCACGATTCCGGCGGTGCGCCCGCGGGCATGCGACTCGGGCTCTCCGCCACCCGTTGGGGACGGTATCCGGTGCAGGTGAAGGTGTCCGCGCTGAGCCCGGCCGGGCTGGCGGTCGCGACGACCGAGCTGCCCGCGGCCAAACTCTACGTCTACCCCATCGCTGATCCGCAGCGAATGCGCTTGCCGCGCACCGAACTTCCCGACCGCATCGGCACCCACCTGACCCGCAGACACGGTCCTGGTGTCGAATACGCCGACATCCGCGCCTACACGCCGGGCGATCAGCTGCGCGCTGTGAACTGGCCGGTGAGCGCGCGGCGCGGCAGGCTCTACGTCACCCAGCGGTTCACCAACCGCTCCGCCGACGTGGTCGTCATGGTCGACACCTCGCTCCAGGCGCCGGGTCCGGCCAGCGCCTCGCTGGAACTCTCGGTGCGCGGCGCGGCGCAAGTGGTGCAGTCGACGCTGCAATCCGGCGACCGCACCGCCGTGGTGTGCCTCGGCGAAGCGCCTCGCTGGCTGCGCCCCGATATCGGACGCAGGCAGTTCTATCGCATCGTCGACACCGTCCTCGGCGTCGGTGACGAACACGTCGAGACCACCGGCACCCTCGCGCCCCACGCCGCCGTTCCGATCGGCGCGATCGTGGTCGCCTTCTCCACCCTGCTCGACACGCAGTTCGCGCTGGCCCTGATCGACCTGCGTAAACGCGGCCACGTGGTCGTCGCGGTCGACGTCTTGCGCGGCACTCCCTTCGCGGACGGCCTCGACCCCACCATGGCCAAGATGTGGCAGCTCGAGCGCGCCTCGATGTACCGGGATATGGGCACCGTCGGCGTCGACATCATCCCCTGGCCCGAAGACACCCGCCTCGATCAAGCCATGCGCCTGCTCCCCGAACACCGCCGAGCAGTACGGGTACGCCGATGACGAGATTCCTTGCCCTCCTGGCCGGCCTGCTGCTGGTCGCCGCGGTCGCGCTGATCAACCCCGTCGCCGGCGTGCCCGCGCTGGCGCTGATCATCGCGAGCTGGTGGTGGCGCCCGGCCTCGGTCGGCGCGGTGCTGATCACCATCGCCGCGCTGGCCGTCTCCGATGTCGGCGTCATAGCCTCGGCGGCAACAGGTTTGGTCGCGACCACCTACTTGCTGAACGCCGCCGTCCTGCACGCCCCCGAAGGAGTGGTCCCCACCACCATCCCCTCGGTCGGCGGCGCGGTTCTGTTCACGATCGCCGCGGCTACCGCGGCCTGGGTCCCCGTCCAACTGATCTGGGCCCCCTTGGCCGCGCCCATCCTCATCGTCGCGATCTACGCCCTGCTGGTGAGCGGCCTGTCGGCCAAGGGGCCGACCGTCGAAGAGATCCGCGTCGAGGAGGACTCGGGCCTCAAGCGGGGTCTTTGACAAGCACCGCTCGGGTGTAGAGCAGCGCGAAGCCTTGGGCCTGGGAGTTCTTCTGGGATTTCGATCCCGGCTCGGTGGTGACGACCGCGAGGTCGCAGTCGGCCGCGGCCGCGGCGCCGAGGCGGGTCGAGAGCAACGCTGTCTGGACGCCTTGTCGACGGTGCTCGGGCAGGGTCGCCGCCCCGGCGAGCGCGGCGATGCCGTCGGACATGCGGAGGCTGGCGCCGCCGGCCGGAATGCCGTCTCGGTAGGCGAGGTAGCGGTGAGTGTCGCCGGTGGCGGCGAGGTCTCGGATGACAGCGGCGAGGATGTCGCGGGGGAACTCTTCGTGGGTGGGTAGACCGTCGTCGGGGTGGGCGAAGCCGCCGACGACGGTATCGAGCCAGGTATCGAACCCGTTCTCGTCATCGCGACGCACCTCGACCGACCGCGATGTCGGCCAGGCGCGTCCCCGCGGACGCAGACCGAGCACGTTCTCGAACGAGGCCAACCGATACCCACGAGCGGTCAGGTCGGCCCCGATCCGTGGGTCGGCGAGATGCGCCAGTTCCACCTGGACCGGTGCCCCCACCTCGGTATAAGCCTGTTCGACCGCCTCCCACTGCGCCACCGTCGGCACCCCGGCGAAGCCGACTCCGACCACCTTGTTCAGCGGGGATCCGGGCCCCGCGAAACATGCCGCGCCACCGGCGATCTCGTGAGCGAACCCGGTGAACTCCGCCTTCCCCCGACGAAGCCCCGTGCTCACCCCGCCGGAGATGGCATCGGTCTCCATCCGCTCGATCCGGGCAGCCATGCCGGTATCGCAGAACAATGTCGCCGTATCCTCGCTCATCAGCCAGTTATATCGCCGCTGTCCAGCGGTTTTTGCGATCAGTGGACTAACGGTCGGGACGCCACGGGATTCGGCCGTTGCCGTCGCCGGAGGACGTCCGGTTCTCGGACCAGTCCCATAGGGGTTGCAGGGATTCGGCGAGGAGGGCGCCCTCGGTGGTGAGTTCGTAGGCGCCGCGTTGGCCGTTCTTGCGGATCAGTGCCGCGGACTGGAGCTGCTGGAGTCGGTCCGAGAGCATGCTCGACGAGCAATTGCCCATGCGTCGGCGGATGTCGAGGAAGCCGAGGGGGCCGGGCTCCAGTTCCCAGATCACGCGCAGCATCCAGCGCTGGCCGAGTAGGTCGATCGCGGCCAGGATCGCTTGCGAGGGCTCGTCGCCGGTTGCGCTTCTCATTCAGAAGCACGATAGTTGCTTCTGAATCAGAAGCATGATGGCCGGTCGGGGATGGACGAGGAGATCGACGATGGATTCGACAGTGCGGCGGGATCAGCGGATCGTGCTGGTCACCGGGGCTTCGCGGGGGATCGGGGCGGAGGCGGCGGCGCAGTTCGGCGCGGCGGGGGCGCATGTCGTCGTGAACTTTCGGGAGAAGCGCAAGCGGGCCCAGGACGTCGTGGACGCGATCGTGGCCACGGGTGGGAGCGCTTCGGTGCTCGGCGCCGATGTCTCCGATCCGGCGGCTGTCGAGACGATGGTCGCGGAGGTCGGCCGGACCTTCGGGCGGCTGGACACCCTGGTGCTCAACGCATCCGGCGGGCTCGAACGGGATGCCGATCCCGGGTACGCCCTCCGGCTCAACCGGGACGCGCAGGTGAACCTGGCCACGGCGATGCTGCCGCTGATGCCGGAGGGTGGCCGGATCGTGTTCGTCACCAGCCATCAGGCGCACTTCATCCACGAGAACGACGATGTGCCACCGGGTTACACGCCGATAGCGCGCAGCAAGCGGGCAGGCGAGGATGCGCTACGAGCGCTGATCCCCGAATTCCGGGAGCGCGGAGTCGGTTTCACGGTGGTGTCCGGCGACATGATCGACGGGACGATCATCGTCCGCCTGCTGGAACGGCGCGATCCGGGCAGTGTCGAGTCCCGCCGCGCGGCAGGCCCGTTGCCCACCGTCGAGGACTTCGCGCGCGTGATCGTTCGGGCAGGCACCGAAGCGGTCGCCGACGGCCACACGTACTTCGTCGGCGGCGACGACTATCTTGCCGCCGGTGCGCTCACGCGGTGAAAAACGTTGTGGGCCTGCAACGCCGAACGGCGTGACCCGGGGGTCACGCCGTCAGGAGGGTCCGCATCAGGCCGAGGCGGTAACCGAAGCTTCGCGCTGGAGTTCCAGGGCGATATCGATGAGCTGGTCTTCCTGGCCGCCGACGAGCTTGCGCTTGCCTGCGCGGACGAGCATTTCGGCGGCGGAGACACCGTAGCGTTCGGCCTGGCGTTCGGCATGGCGCAGGAAGCTGGAATAGACACCCGCGTAGCCCATCATCAGCGCCTGACGGTCGAGCAGGCATTCCGACGGCATCGCCGGGCGAACCACGTCCTCGGCGGCGTCGGTGACGGCGAAGAAGTCGACGCCGGTCTTGATACCGAGCTTGTCGCAGACGCCGATGAAGGCTTCGACCGGCAGATTGCCCGCGCCCGCGCCGAAGCGGCGAGCCGAGCCGTCGATCTGGGTGGCGCCCGCGCGCACGGCGTAGACCGAGTTCGCCACGGCGAGGCCGAGGTTCTCGTGGCCGTGGAAGCCGACCTGGGCGTCGTCGCCGAGTTCGGCGACCAGGGCCGAGACGCGGTCGGAGACCTGCTCGAGGACGAGCGCGCCCGCGGAATCGACGACGTAGACGCACTGGCAGCCCGCGTCGGCCATGATGCGGGCCTGCGCGGCCAGGTTCTCCGGCGTGGTGGAGTGGGCCATCATGAGGAAGCCGACGGTTTCGAGGCCGAGGTCGCGGGCGTAGCCGAAGTGCTGGATGGAGACGTCGGCTTCGGTGCAGTGGGTGGCGATCCGGCAGATGGACGCGCCGTTGTCCTGGGAGATCTTGATGTCTTCCTTGACGCCGACGCCGGGCAGCATGAGGAAGGCGATCTTGGCCTGCTTGGCGGTTTCCGCGGCAGCCTTGATCAGTTCCTGCTCCGGGGTTTTCGAGAAACCGTAGTTGAACGAGGAACCGGCCAGGCCGTCACCGTGCGTCACCTCGATGACCGGGACACCCGAACCATCAAGGGCAGCAACGATATCGCGCACCTCGGCCACGGTGAACTGGTGACGCTTGTGGTGCGAGCCGTCACGCAGCGAGGTGTCGGTGACACGCACATCGAGTTCGCCCGAGAAGGGCTTGAGGATATTGCTCATGGTCGAAACTCCTTACACCCGAGCCGAGATGATCTGGTCGGCCAGCACGTCACCCACGCGGGTGGCGGCGGCGGTCATGATGTCGAGGTTGCCCGCGTACGGCGGCAGGAAGTCGCCCGCACCCTCGACCTCGACGAAGATCGACACCTTCGCCAAGCCGCCGGACACCAGCGACGGTTCGTCGAACTGCGGGTCGTTGAGCAGCCGGTAGCCGGGCACGTACTCCTGAATGGACTTCTCCATCCGGAAGATCGACTCCGAGATCGCGTCGCGATCGGCATCCTCGGGGATGGCGCAGAAGATGGTGTCGCGCATGATCATCGGCGGCTCGGCCGGGTTCAGGATGATGATGGCCTTACCGCGTTCGGCGCCGCCGATGGTCTCCACACCCTTGGAGGTGGTCTTGGTGAACTCGTCGATGTTCGCGCGCGTACCCGGACCGGCCGACACCGAGGACACCGAGGCCACGATCTCGGCGTAGGACACCGGGACAACCCGCGAGACCGCGTTGACCATCGGAATCGTGGCCTGGCCACCGCAGGTGATCATGTTGACGTTCGCCGCGTCCCGCAGCGAATCCAGATTCACCGGGGGGATCACGGCCGGGCCGACGGCGGCCGGGGTGAGGTCTACGGCGCGGATACCCGCGGCCTCGTATTTCGGCGCGTACGCGCGGTGCACGTAGGCGGAGGTGGCCTCGAACAGCAGATCCGGCTTCTCGTCGAGGGCGAGCAGCCAGTCCGCGCCCTCGGCGGAGGTTTCCAGACCCAGCCCGCGTGCCCGCTTCAGCCCCTCCGAATCCGGGTCGATGCCGATCATCCAGCGCGGCTCGATCTTGTCCGAGCGCAGCAGCTTGTAGAGCAGATCGGTGCTGATGTTGCCGGACCCCACGATCGCGGCGGTGACTTTGCTGGTCACGGTGTTCTCCTAGGAAGTCTGGTTCAGCTGAAACGCAAACGGACGGAACCGAGTCCGGTGAACTCGGCGAGGAAGTCGTCACCGGGGCGGGCGTCGATGGCGCGGGTGCAGGAACCGGGTAGCACGATGTCGCCCTTCTTCAACCGCACCCCGAAGGTCGCGACCTTGCGCGCCAGCCACGCGACGGCGATCACCGGATCGCCCAGCACCGCGTCGCTGCGGCCCTCGGCGATGACCTCGCCGTTGCGGGTGAGCACGGCGTCGATTGCCTTGATGTCGATGTCGCCGGGTGCGACGCGTTCTTTGCCGAGCACCCATCCGGCCGAGGAGGCGTTGTCGGCGATGGTGTCGGTCAGGCCGATCTTCCAGTCGTTGATGCGCGAGTCGATGAGTTCGATCGAGGGCGCGTACGCGACGGTCGCGGCCAGCACGTCGGCCTCGGTGCAGTCCTCGCCGGGCAGGTCGGCGCCGAGCACGAATCCGACCTCGACCTCCACGCGCGGCAGCAGGAACTTCGAGGTGTCGACGGGGACGTCCTCGTAGACCTCCATGTCGGCGAGCAGGTGACCGTAATCGGGCTCGTCGACGCCCATCATCTCCTGCATCGCCTTCGACGACAGCCCCACCTTGTGCCCGACGACCTTCGCGCCGGACCGGAGCCGCCGCTGGATGTTGAGCAGCTGGATCTCGTAGGCGTCGACCACATCGATATCGGGGAACCGGTCGACGAGCGGCAACACGGCGACACGCTCGTCTTCGGCGCGGGCCAGTTCGTCGGCGAGATGGGTTCGTACCGCGTCAGGCAGCACGCGGACCTCCTTGGCAGCACGGTCGGAAGGATCTAGACGTCAAAACTGTAACCGGTTTTCCAGTCCAGCATCAGCCGTTCACCTGACAATACAACGCTACATCTGGTGATTTCTGCAACATGTTCTACTGAGTTCTATTTTTATCTGTCCAACGACCGGACCCTTCTATAACGTGTTCTACATGAGTGATCGGGAATACGATGTCGTGGTCGTCGGTAGCGGCGCCGCCGGGATGACCGCCGCCCTCGCGGCGGCGCACAAGGGACTGAGCGTTGTGCTGCTGGAGAAGGCCGCGCACTACGGTGGGTCGACGGCCCGATCCGGTGGTGGCGTCTGGATTCCGGGCAACAAGGCGTTGCTCGCCGCGGGCCGCCCCGACGACCGCGAGGACGCGCGCACCTACCTGCACAGCATCATCGGCGACGTGGTGCCCGCCGAGAAGATCGATACCTACCTCGATCGCGGCGCCGAGGCGTTCGACTTCGTCCTCGACCACACCCCGCTGAAGATGAAGTGGGTTCCCGGCTACTCCGACTACTACCCCGAGGCCCCAGGCGGCCTCGGTCAGGGGCGTTCGTGCGAACCGACGCCGTTCAACGGCAAGGTGCTCGGCGCGGAACTGGTCAACCTGGAACCGCCCTACGCCAAGGCGCCGCTGAACGTGGTCGTCATGCAGGCCGACTTCGTGCGGCTCAACCTGATCCGCCGTCATCCCAAGGGCGCGATGCGGGCGCTGCGCGTCGGCGCGCGCACCTACCTGGCCAAGTGGACCGGCAAGCATCTGCTCGGCATGGGGCAGGCCATCATCGCCGCCATGCGCAAGGGCCTGCTCGACGCGGGCGTGCCGGTGCTGCTCAACACCCCGCTCACCGATCTGGTGGTCACCGACGGCAAGGTCACCGGGGTCAAGGCCACCGTCGACGGCGAACCGGTCACCTTCACCGCGCGCTACGGCGTGGTGCTCGGCGCAGGCGGGTTCGAACACAATGCCGACATGCGGGCCAAGTACCAGCGTCAGCCGATAACCACTGAGTGGACAACCGGTGCCGCGGCCAACACCGGCGATGGCATCGTCGCGGGTATGGCAGCGGGTGCGACGGTCGGTTTCATGGAGGACGCCTGGTGGGGTCCGACGATCTTCAAGGGCGGCAAGCCCTGGTTCGCGCTGGCCGAGCGCAATCTGCCCGGCACCATCATGGTCAACGACCGGGGGGAGCGGTTCGGCAACGAGTCGGCGCCCTACGTCGAGGCGGTGCACACCATGTACGGCGGTGAGTACGGCCAGGGCGCGGGTCCCGGCGAGAACGTGCCGTCCTGGCTGGTGTTCGACCAGCGCTACCGCAACCGCTACATCTTCGCGGGCCTGCAACCGGGCCAGCGCTTTCCGTCGCGCTGGATGGAGAACGACTACATCGTCAAGGCCGACACGATCCAGGAGCTGGCCGAGCGCATCGGCGTGCCCGTCGACAACCTGACCTCGACGATCGAGCGGTTCAACGGCTTCGCCGCCGCGGGCAAGGACGAGGACTTCGGTCGCGGCAACAGCCACTACGACCGCTACTACGGCGACCCGACCGTGAAGCCGAACCCGTGCCTGGCCGAACTGTCGCAGGGCCCGTTCTACGCGGCGAAGATGGTGCCCGGCGACCTCGGCACCAAGGGCGGACTCGTCACCGATACCGCCGCACGTGTACTGCGCGAAGACGATTCCGTCATCGACGGCCTCTACGCCGCGGGCAACACCAGTTCGCCGGTGATGGGCCACACCTACGCGGGCCCCGGCGCCACCATCGGCCCCGCGATCACCTTCGCCTACCTGGCGGTGCTCGACATCGTCGCCAGGAAGACGGCCGAATCCGCGAAGACGAACGCATGAGCGTCAGCCCGACGATCACGATCGGCTATCTGGCGGTCCTCGACGTGTCGGCGACCGAGCCGGCGGACGAGGCCGACGCATGATCGGAGGTGGCGTGTTCGTGCGATCGAGTGCGCGCTCATGCCACCTCCGCAGTGCCCCGAACGAGCCATTCACACTGTTCAGCAGACATGCAGGAGTAACCGATGCCCATTGATCTAGCGACCGCGCTCGGCGCGACACTGCCTGCGCGCGAGTTCAGTTGGACGCCCACCGACGTGCAGCTCTATCACCTGGGCCTCGGCGCCGGGGCGCGTCCGACCGACCCGGCCGAGCTGGCCTACCTCGACGATCGCGCACCCCAGGTGCTGCCGACGTTCGCGACGGTGGCGCCGACCCTCGGTGAAACCGAGCCGCCGCGAGTGAGCTTCCCCGGGATCGAGATCGACCTGGCCAAGGTCGTGCACGGTCACCAGGAAGTGGAGGTGCACAAGCCGATTCCCGCCACCGGCAAGGCGGTTTCGGTCGGCCGGATCGCCGAGATCTGGGACAAGGGCGCCAACGCGGTGATCGTGCAGGAGCACACCGTCACCGGGTCCGACGGTGAACCGCTGTGGACCGTGCGGTCCTCCATCTTCGCCAAGGGCGAGGGCGGCTTCGGCGGCGAGCGCGGCCCGAGCACCCGCACCGAACTGCCGGATCGGGCCCCCGACGCGGAACTGCTCACCCCGACCTTGCCGCAGCAGGCCCTGCTGTACCGCCTCTCCGGCGACCGCAACCCGCTGCACTCGGATCCCGAATTCGCTCGTGGCGCAGGCTTTCCCGCCCCGATCCTGCACGGCCTGTCCACCTACGGCACCGTCTGCAAAGCCCTCACCGACGCCCTGCTCGACAGTGACGCGGGTCGGGTCGGCGGTTTCCGGGCCAAGTTCGCCGGCGTGCTCTACCCGGGCGAGACCCTGCGCACCAAGGTGTGGCGCGAGGGCGACCAGTTGATCGCGGTCGTCACCGTGGTCGAACGAGACGACGCTCCCGTCCTCAGCGACGTCGTCTTGCGTATCGCCTGATCTGGACCACTGATCACCAGGTCGCCGGAGCGTGAGAACTCCGGTGGCCTGGTGATCATTTTTCGAGCGCGGTGATCGCTTGGGCGATGCGGCCGTCGGCGCAAGCCGATTCGATGGCCGCGAACCCGGCCGACCGCATCCGCCCCGCGGCGATGAGGGCTTCGGCCTTGGCGACGTTGACCTGCGACCAAGGGCTCCGTGCTCGACGCGGCGAGTATCGCTGCAGGTAGTGATGGGCGTCGAGGCTGCGGCGATGGCTGTCGATCCAGCCGTAGCAGAGCGCGCCGTCCAGGGTTTCGCTGATCGTCACCGAGGGCTCGGGTGCGCCCTTCTTCGCGATTCGCACCCAGACCTCACCTGCGGACGAGTGGTGGGCCGACAGCCACGCTTCCCAAGCGTTCGCGTCCGTGCAGATGAGGTATTCGATGGTCATAGAACCATCATCCGAGGCAAAGTGCTCAATGAATGAGCACTTAAAAACAGAAAAACGGGCGCTGCCGCACTTTGTGTGCGGCAGCGCCCGTTGAGCTCACAACCAGGTGTCGAGACTGGTGGTGGTGAGGAAGTGGTCCAGGTCCGCACGCCAAGGGGCGGGAGTGGTCTTGTCCGGCTCGATGCCGGTGTACTGGCCGCGGTAGAACAGCAGCGGACGACCGCCGGTGGTGGCCGATTCCGCGAGCGCGTGGACCCGGCCGATCACGATGTAGTGGTCGCCGCCGTCGACGACGGAGTCGACCGTGCATTCGATGGTGGCCAGCGAATCATCGATCACCGGAACGCCGAGTTCGGAGGTGTGCCAGGCGACGCCGGCGAACTTGTCGGTCTCCCGCGAGCCGAAACGCGCGCACGTGGGCTGCTGTTCCTCGGAGAGCACGTTCACGCAGAACCTGCCCGCCGCCTCGATCGCCGCCCACGACCGCGACCCCTTGGTGGGGCAGAACAGTACAAGGGGCGGGTCGAGGGAGAGCGCGGCGAAGGACTGGCAGGCGAACCCGATGGGCGCACCGTCCGGATCGAGCGCGGTGATGACGGTGATGCCGGTGCAGAACTGTCCCAGCACAGTGCGGAACTGCCGGCCGTCGATAGCCGGTCTCTGTTCAGTCATGTCCTTCGCCGCCGTTTCCTATTGCTGCCGAAATCCGACAGTGAAATCGTGACCCCACAGGCTGACCGCGGTCGATTCGCGGGCAATCCATTCATGGTCGTCGACTTCCAGTCCTTCACAACCGAATTCGATGTCGAATCCGCCGGGAGTCTTCATGTAGAAGGACAGCATCTTGTCGTTGATGTGCCGACCGAGCGTGGCCGACATCTTCACCTTCTTGCGGATGGCGCGGTCCAGGCAGAGGCCGACGTCGTCGGAGTTCTCCACCTCGACCATGAGGTGCACGATGCCGGTCGGATTCGGCAGCGGCAGGAACGCCAGCGCGTGGTGGCGCGGGTTGCAGCCGTAGAACCGCAGCCAGGCCGGGTCGCCGTCGGCGGGACGGCCCACCATCTGCGGCGGCAGGCGCATGGAGTCGCGCAGCCGGAAGCCGAGGATGTCCTGGTAGAACGCCTGCGCCGCGGCATCGTCGGTGCAGGTCAGCACCACGTGGCCCAGACCCTGCTCGGCGGTGACGAACTTGTGGCCGTAGGGGCTCACGAAGCGGCGGCCCAGGTACTGCGCGCCGTAGAACGCCTCGAGGGTGTTCCCGGACGGATCCTGGAACCGGATCATGCCCTCGACGCGGCGCTCACCCAGCTCTTCCTTGGTGCCCTCGGTGAAGGCGACCCCGGCCTTGCTCAGGGTCTCGCGCAGCTGCTGCAGACCGGGCGCGTCGGTGACCTCCCAGCCCGAGACCAGCAGCCGGTCCTGCTCGCCGGGAACGATCACCAGTCGCGCGGCGAAATCGTCCATGCGCAGATAGAGCGCGTCGGGATTCAGCCCGGTGCCCTCCATCATGCCGAGAACCTTGAGGCCGTACTCGCGCCAGGCCGCCATGTCGGTGGCCTCGATGCGCATGTAGCCCAGGGCGCGAATGCTCATTACTTCTCCCCGAGGAAATCGACCGTGAGCCGGTTGAACTCGTCGAACTTCTCCAGCTGTGCCCAGTGCCCGCAGCCACCGAACACGTGCAGCTGGACGCGCGGGATCACCTTGGTGGCTACGAGCGCGCCGTCGAGGGGGTTCACCCGATCTTCGCGACCCCAGATCAACAGCACCGGCTGACGCAGCTTGTACGCGTCACGCCACAGCATGCCCTTCTCGAAGTCGGCGCCGGCGAAGGACTTGCCCATCGCCTTCATCGCGGCCAGCGATTCGGGGGTGTTGGCGAGCGCGAACCGCTCGTCGATGAGCTCCTCGGTCACCAGGGACTGGTCGAAGACCATGATCCGCAGGAACTTCTCCAGGTTGTCCCTGGTCGGTTCGTAGGTGAACCGCGAGAGCAGCTTCACGCCCTCGGTGGGGTCGGGCGCGAACAGGTTGGTGCTCAATCCGCCCGGACCCATCAGCACGAGCTTGCCCGCGCGGGTGGGGTGGTCGAGCGCGAACCGCACCGAGGCGCCGCCGCCGAGGGAGTTGCCGAGCAGGTGCACCCGGTCGGTGATCTCCAGGTGATCGAGCAGCGCGAGCAGTGCGTTGGAGCTGTGCACGAAGTACTGCGGGTGGTCGATCGGCTTGTCGGACTTGCCGTAACCCGGCTGATCGGGCGCGATCACGTGATAGTGCTCGGCCAGTACCGGGATGTTGCGGGCGAAGTTCGACCACGCCGAGGCGCCGGGTCCACCACCGTGCAGCAGCACGATCGTCGGCCCGTTGCCCACCCCGGCTTCGTGGTAGTGCAGCTTCAGATCGGGGGTGACCTGCGCGAAGCGTGAGGTCGATTCGTAGGTCAGTTCAGCGGTCTGGGTCATCGGCTACACCATGGCGTCGGTGACGGGCAGCCCGAACTCGTGCGTGCCGTACATGACGTAGGCGCGCTCGGGATCGTTGGCCGCGTGCACCCGTCCGGCGTGCGCGTCACGCCAGAAGCGCTGCAGCGGGGTGCCGTTGGCGAGCGCGGTCGCGCCGGAGGACTCGAAGAGCTTGTCGATCGAGGCGATCACGCGGCCGGTGGAACGCACCTGGTCGCGCCGGGCGCGCACGCGCAGATCGAACGGCACTTCCTCGCCCGCCAGCAGCAGTGCGTACTCCTCGGCGACATTGCCCGAGAGCTGACGCCACGCGGCGTCGATGTCGCTGGCCGCCTCGGCGACGCGCACCTTGGCGAACGGATCGTCCTTGGCGTTCTCGCCGGCGTAGGCCGCGCGCACGCGCTTGCCCTGGTGCTCGACGTGCGCCTCGTAGGCGCCGTAGCCCATGCCGACGATCGGCGTGGAGATGGTGGTGGGGTGGATGGTGCCCCACGGCATCTTGAAGACGGGGTCGGTGTTCTGTTCGAGGCCGGGCGCGCGGCCCTCGCTCATGGCGCGGAAGCTCAGGAAGCGGTGCGACGGGACGAAGACATCCTCGACGACCACGGTGTTGGAGCCGGTGCCACGCAGACCGACGACGTTCCAGACGTCATCGATGCGGTAGTCCGAGCGGGGGATCAGGAAGCTGCCGAAGTCGACCGGCTTGCCGTTCTTGATCACCGGACCGCCGAGGACCGCCCAGGTGGCGTGATCGGAACCCGAGGACCAGGCCCACGAGCCGCGCACGATGTAGCCACCGTCGACGGCCTGTCCCGCACCCATCGGCGCGTACGACGACGAGATGCGCACATCGGTGTCCTCGCCCCAGACGTCCTGCTGGGCCTGCTGATCGAACAGCGCGAGGTGCCAGTTGTGCACGCCGATGATGCCCGCGACCCAGCCGGTGGAGCCGCACGCGCTGGCGATCTTGCGCACGGTGTCGTAGAAGACCACCGGATCGGCGGCGTGGCCGCCCCACTGCTTGGGCTGGAGCAGCCGGAAGAAACCGGTCTCCTGCAGCGCCTTCATGGATTCTTCGGGGATGCGGCGCAGGTCCTCGGCCTCCTGCGCGCGCTCACGCAGCGTCGGCAGCAGTGCCTCGACCCGTTCGGTCACTTCTTGCGTCATTTCGGAGCCCGCTCCTGCCTGTGTCGGATCGACAACCGGTTCTATTCGTCTCTGAGATTAGAACAGGTTCTCGTTTCTGTCGAGAAGATCGCCCTACCTCGGATATAACAGGAGTCAACAGAGAAGTTCGCTGGATAACTAGCGTGAAGTGGCTCAGTTTTGTAACGTGTTCTAGTGAACGAGGAGGGTTCGGGATGGCGATCAACCCCAAGGTGAGGGAACTCGACGTCGGTGCACCGCCGACGAGGTTCGCACGCGGCTGGCATTGTGTCGGTCTCGCGGCGACGTTCCGCGACGGCAAACCGCACGCGGTCGAGATCTTCGGTACCAAGCTCGTCGTGTGGACCGATACCGACGACCAGATCCGCGTGCTCGATGCCTACTGCAGGCATATGGGCGGCGATCTGAGCATGGGCACGGTGAAGGGCGACGACATCGCCTGCCCGTTCCACGACTGGCGCTGGGGCGCGAGCGGAAAGTGCACCGCGATTCCGTACGCGCGCCGCGTTCCGCCGCTGGCCCGCACCAGGAAGTGGACCACGCTCGAGCGCAACGGTCAGCTCTACATCTGGCACGATCACGAGGGCAACGAACCGCCCTCGGAGGTTACGATCCCGTATATCGAGGGTCCGTACACCGACGAACAGGGCAATTCGACCGAGACCCACAACAGCGGCTGGACCGACTGGACGTGGGACTCGTTGCTGATCGAGGGCGCCAACTGCCGCGAGATCATCGACAACGTCGTGGACATGGCGCACTTCTTCTACATCCACTACGCCTTCCCGACGTTCTTCAAGAACGTCTTCGAAGGGCATGTGGCGACGCAGTTCCTGGAGACCAAGGGTCGTCCCGACGTCGGCATGGCCGCCAAGCACGGCGGTGACACGCTGCTGAAGTCGGAGGCGTCCTACTTCGGACCGTCCTACATGATCAATCCGCTGGTGAACATCTACAGCGGGTACGAGATCAAGGTCCAGCTGATCAACTGCCACTACCCGGTCAGCCAGGATTCGTTCGTGCTGCAGTGGGGCCTGAGCGTCGAGAAGCCCAAGGGTCTGCCCGACGAGGCCGCGAAGAAGCTGGCCGACACGATGGCCAAGTTCTTCGGCGACGGCTTCCTGCAGGACGTGGAGATCTGGAAGCACAAGTCCAAGGTCGAGAACCCGCTGCTCTGCGAGGAGGACGGCCCGGTCTACCAGCTGCGCCGTTGGTACGACCAGTTCTACGTCGACGTCGCCGACGTCACCGAGAAGATGACCCAGCGCTTCGAATTCGAGGTCGATACGACCAAGGCGAATCAGGCGTGGGAGGCCGAGGTGGCGGAGAACCTGCGCCGCAAGGCCGAGTCCGAGGAAGCGGGCGTGTGATGAGTTCCAGGTCGGGCGAGCCGCAAAGGTCCGGCGATCCGTCGCGGCCCGCTCCGACCTGGGCCAAGGCACCCGATTTCGCTGATCAGCCCGTGCGACGGGCCGCAGTGCAGGCGCAAACCGTGGTCGACAAACAGCACTACCTCGACTCGGGCATGACGCCACTGCGGTGCCAGACGTGTTCGGCGCAGGTGCTGGTGCGCAAGGCGAGCGCGCACCAGACCTCGGTGCAGTGGACCGACCGGCCCGACGCGCACTGCCCGATCTTCGCGCAGTTGACCGCGCACGGTGCGCGGCCGGGTCGGCCGGAATCGTGCCCGTCACTGGAGAAGTCGATCAAGTGGGCGGTCGATGAGGGCGTCCTCGAGGTCGGCGAATAGTCAGCTGAACGGTGTGCGCGGGCGATCCTGTCGCACACCGTCCAGGTAGATGTCGACTTTCTCGTTGTAGAAGCACGCCAACCCGGCCACCTTCTGGCTCTCCGGCAGCGGCGTGCGATAGATCCAGACGACGTCCGGGTGCTCGGTGTCGCCGACCCGGACATTCCAGTAGTCCGCGGTGCCCTTGTACGGGCAGCTGGTGTGGGTGTCGGACGCGGTCAGCAGATCCATCCGGACATCGGTCAGCGGCAGGTAATACCGTGCGGGCAAACCGGTTTCGAACAGAATGCGCGGCGAGTGCGAGTCCGCCACGGTGACCCCGTCGATCTCCACCCGCACGTGTCGCGAGCTGCCGAGGATGTCCACGCGCGAATACGGATCGCGGGGATGGACGAACACCTGCTCGTCTTCCTCGAACCAATCGAACGCGGCGATATCCAGTCGCACAGCGTCTTTCAGTTCCGTGAGCGGTGAGTCGAGGTAGCGCAGCGCCGCACCCTCGGCCCGCATGCCCTCGACCGCCACGTCGTATCCGGTCGCGTCGCCGCGGCTGGGGGAGTGCTCGGTGATCCCGTTCGGGTCCAGGTCGGCGCGCACGTCGGTGAGCGGCACGTAGTAGGTCGGGTAATACGGGACTTCCCAGACCAGCAGCGGCCGCAAAGTGTCGGCCACCAGCTTCCCGCGCAGATAGACCCGTACTCGCTTCTGTCCGGTCTCAACCTTGACAAGTCCACGCCGGTCCTCGGTCATGCACCGACGCTACCTGAATTCGAACCCGAACCCCGACCCCTAGGGAGGGGCGGCCGTCCCGTCGATCAGGTGCCGTTGCGTAGGCGACGAAGGAGCAAGCAACGGTGCCTGATCGACGGGACCGGAGGGGCCGCGAACTCGAGCGCGCAAGCGCTCCAGCAAACACCGTCAATCGCCGACGGTGATGGCCTGTGCCTCCTCGACGGAGTGCGGGGCCGGGTCGTGATCGTCGATGTGGGCCAGCGCGCCGCGCCCGAGGAACAGCACCGCGACCGCGGCGGCGGTGAATGCCGCGCCGAGCCAGAACGGCAGCGACATATTGTGCTCACCGAGCTTGCCCGCCACCCACGGCGCCGCCGCGCCGCCACCGAATCGCACGAAGCTGTAGGCCGCCGACGCGGTCGAGCGCTCGACCGGCGCCGAGATCATCACGGCCTCGGTGATCAGCGTGTTGTTCACGCCGAGGAAAGCGCCGGCGATCACGACGCCGACGATCAGCACGATCTTGTGCTCGGTGAACATCCCCATCACGGCCAGATCGATCGCGAACAGGGCCAGCGACAGGGCCATCATCGGCAGCGAACCGAAGCGCGCCTGCAGTTTCGGGGCGAGGAACACCGAGGACAGGGCGAGCAGGATGCCCCAGCCGCAGAAGATGAAGCCGATCGCGTAGGTGCCCATGTCCAGCGGGAACGGGGTGAACGCGAGCAGGGTGAAGAAGCCGAAGTTGTAGAGCAGCGCGGTGATGCTGACGGTCAGCAATCCCTTGTGCCGCAATGCCTTGAACGGCGCGGTGATCGAGGTCGGATGCGCCGGTTTCGGCATCTCGGGCAGCAGCACGATGATCGCGATGAAGGCGACGGCCATCAGCACCGACACTCCGAAGAACGGTCCACGCCAGCTGATGCCACCGAGCACGCCGCCCAGCAGCGGGCCGGTCGCGATGCCGATGCCGAGCGCGGCCTCGTAGAGGATGATCGCCTTGGCGACGCCGCCGGTGGCCGCGCCGACAATGGTGGCCAGCGCCGTCGCGATGAACAGGGCGTTGCCGAGGCCCCAGCCCGCGCGGAAACCGATGATCTCGCCGATGCTGCCGGACAGGCCGGCCAGCGCGGCGAACACGATGATGATCGCCAGCCCGGACAGCAACGTCTTCTTCGCGCCGAAGCGGCTCGAGATCACGCCGGTGACCAACATGGCGACACCGGTCACGGCCATGTAGCTGGTGAACAGCAGCGACACCTGGGACGGCGTCGCGTTCAGCTGTTCGCCGATCGGCTTGAGAATGGGATCCACGAGGCCGATACCCATGAACGCGATCACGCTCGCGAAGGCGACGGCCCAGACAGCCTTGGGCTGGCCGGATGGGGAAGTGGCTGCGGCAGTGTTGTCGCGAGTCAACTGGGGGATGCTCACTGGCGCTCCTGTTGCTTCACTGATGACCGCGGGCAACCGAGCGGAGGGCTGTCAGCAGGTCGTTCATATCGGTATCGAGACGGATCAGCCGGTCGAGGTCGAAATCGGCGAGTCCGGGCGCCATGGCGGCGGCGAACGCGCGTCTGGCCTCGGTGAGTCGGGACCGGCCGGCCGGGGTGAGCTCGACGAGCGCTGCCCGGGAATCGCGCGGGTCCTTGGTGCGGGTGGCGAATCCGTCGGTGACGAGTCGACCGATCAGCGCCGTTGCCGCCGGTTGGGAGCATCTGTCGATCCGAGCGAAATCGCTCACCCGCAGACCGCCGTGCTCGTCGAGCACGGCCAGGGCCCGCAGGGCCGCGCGGGGCAGATCGTCGTTGCTGATCGCCCCGGCCAGTCGGGTGAGCCGACCAGCAGTGACCAACAGGTCGACCACGATGTCGTCCGCGGATGGCTGCGGTGTCTGCTTCACGGGATTTAATATTACATAAGCTAACTATCTAAATCCAGTGCGGATTCGACCCCCGGGCCGGTGAAATGGCGCACAGCATGCCGAAAGCCCTGGCCGCGGGACTGCGGCCAGGGCTTTCGGGGAATGTCGGTTAGGCCGCGACCGGGCGCTTGCCGGTGCCGAACAGCTCGGCGGTGGCATGGGCCCGCTTGAAGTAGAGGTGGGCGTCGTGCTCCCAGGTGATGGCGATGCCGCCGTGCAGCTGGATGGTCTCGGCCGCCACCGTGGAGAAGGTCTCGGTGCAGTGTTTGCGTGCGACCCAGGCATCCTCAGCGGCCGACGAGCTGTTCTCGGCGACTGCCTGGGCAGCGGCCAGCGCCGCCGATTCGGCCGACTCGACCAGCACGTACATATCGGCCATCCGGTGCTTGAGCGCCTGGAAGCTGCCGATCGGGCGTCCGAACTGCACGCGCGATGCCGTGTACTCGACCGTCATCTCGAGGCAGTGCCTTGCCGCCCCGACCTGCTCGGCAGCCAGCGCCGCCCAGGCGATTTCGCGCAACCGGCGGCGCAGCGTCGCGGGGTCGCCGGTGCCGATCCGGGTGGCGGGGGCATCGGTGAAGGTGATGGTGGCGAGCTTGCGCGTGGGGTCGAGCGCGGGGGTCGCGGTGATGACAACGCCGGGAGCGTCGGCTGTCGTCTCGAACAGCCCGTCGTCGGTCAGTACCAACAGCAGGTCGGCCTGCGCCCCGTGCAGCACGTAATGGGCCGCGCCGCTGAGCTTCCCCTCGGTCACGACGACGCCGAGCGAATCCCAGCCGTTGGCATCGGCCCAGCACAGGGCCGCCGTGCGCGACCCGTCGGCCAGATCGGGCAAGAGTCGGGCGCAGGATGGTTCGTCGTCGGCCAGCAAGATCGCCTGCACCCCGAGCACCGCCGAACCGAGCATCGGCACCCCACTCAGCGTCCGTCCCAACTCGCCGACCACCATGAGTGATTCGACGAGGCCTGCCCCCGCGCCACCCCACTCCTCCGGCACCGCGAGCGCGGCCACACCGACCTGCTCGCACAGCATTCGCCACAACTTCGGGTCGTACCCGAGGTCGGTGTCCATCGCGGTACGCAGCGCGGCCGACGTCGCGTGCTTGCCGAGCAGGGCCCGCACGGAGGTCCGGAATTCGAGTAGTTCATTCGATGACATGGAGTTCCTCGTAAGGCTCGGTGATGGCGCGGTGTGCGGCCTGGGTCGGCGGTGGCATCGCGGTCTCAGCTCGTGGCGGCAGCGGGTTCGGCGGCGCGTAGGGCGTCGGCGATCCTGCCCCGATGGAAATCGGCTGTGCCCCAGGCAGTGCGCAGGGCGGCGACCTTGGTGAGCCACAACGACAGGTCGAACTCCGCGGTGTAGCCGATGGCACCGTGCACTTGGAGCCCGGCGCGCGCTGCGCGATGAGCAGCGTCGCCGCAGGTCACCAGGGCTGCCGAGACATCGCGAGCGCGGTCGGCGGAATCCAGGGTGAGCGCCGCGCGGTACACCAGCGGCTCGGCCAGATCCAAGGCGATCAACACATCGGCGAGTTGCTGCTTCACTGCCTGGAATTCACCGATAGCGCGACCGAACTGCTTGCGCTGCTTCGCGTACGAGGTGGTCTGCTCGAGAATCGAGCGGCCCGCGCCGAGGAGCTGCGCGGCACAGGCGAGAACGCCGATGTCGAAGGCGTAGTCGATGGCGGCTTCTGCCTCGGGACCCTCGGCGATCAGTTCGTCGACCGTGACGCGAAACAGCTTGCGGGCGGGGTCGATCGAGGTCACCGGCTCCGTTGCCGCATCCCCGCCGGAGCTGGACGGGAGGCCGAGCGTCAGTCGACCGTCGGTGGCGACGAGCACCGGCTCGGCGATATCGGCGTCGAGAGCGATGCCGCGCTGCGGCTCGAAGGTGACGGTGCCGAGCGCGTCGCCGCTCGCGAGCGCGGGCAACCACCGCTGCGCCGAAGCGTCGTCCGGAAGGCGTTGCAGCAGAGCCGGAATAACGGCAGCCGACTCGATCACCGGGCCGGGGACAGCGCCACGACCCAGTTCGATCAGCGCGACGACGAGATCGACTGTGGTCGCGTCCGCCCCGTCGTACTTCTCGTCGACGATCAAGCCGAAGACGCCCATCTCGGCGATCTGCCGCAGCAGCGCGCGGCCCTTGGCGGGGTCACCGTCCGCCCAGGCACGCACCGCGGCGGGCGCCTGGCCTGCCTCGAGGATCTTGCGCAGCTCGGCGGCGAAGTCGAGCTGTTCGGTACTGAGCGCGAATCTCATCGCAGGCCTCCTGAGTAGAAATGCACGTTCATCGCTTGCTCTCGCGGGGCAGGCCGAGGATGCGCTCGGCGATGATGTTGCGCTGGATCTCGTTGGTGCCCGCGTAGATCGGGCCCGAGAGCGAGAACAGATAGCCATCGGTCCAGCTGCTGCGTTGCTCGGCGGCCGTGCCGAGCAGGTCGAGCGCCGTCTCGTGCATGGCGATGTCGAGTTCGGACCAGTACACCTTGGTGATCGACGATTCCGCGCCGAGTTGGCCGCCGTCGGTGAGGCGAGTGACGGTGCCGAAAGTGTGCAGCCGGTAGGACTCGGCGCCGAGCCAGGCGTCGACCACCGAGTTCCTGGCCGCGGTATCGCTCGGGTCGGCAGTCTCGCGCCACAGCTCGATGAGCCGCTGCGCGGTGGCGCTGAACCGCCCCGGGCTGCGCAGCGAGAGGCCGCGTTCGTTCGACGAGGTCGCCATCGCAACGCGCCAGCCCTCGTTCACCCCGCCGATCACATCGTGGTCGGGCACGAAGACATCGTCGAGGAAGATCTCGGCGAAGCCGGGTTCGCCGTCGAGCTGGGGGATCGGGCGCACGCTCACGCCTTCGGCGGTGAGCGGGAACATCACGTAGGTGAGTCCGTGGTGGCGCTGGGCCTCGGGATCGCTGCGGAACAGGCCGAACGCCCAATCGGCGAAGGACGCACGCGAACTCCAGGTCTTCTGGCCGTTGAGCAGCCAGCCGCCTTCGGTGCGTCGAGCGGTCGAGCGCAGGCTCGCGAGGTCGCTGCCCGACTCCGGCTCCGACCAGGCCTGCGCCCAGATGTCGTCACCACGGGCCATGCGCCGCAGGATCCGCGCGAGCTGTTCGGGGGTGCCGTGCTCGAACAGGGTCGGCGCGAGCAGGAAGATGCCGTTCTGCGCGACTCGCCCCGGTGCGCCGGCGGCGTAGTACTCCTGCTCGAACAGCACCCATTCCAGGATCGACGCGTCACGCCCGCCGAACTCGCGCGGCCACGAGACGGCGGACAGCCGCGCCTGCGCCAGCTTCGCCTCCCATTCCCGGTGCGCGGTAAAGCCTTCCGCCGTGTCCATCGACGGCAATGGTTCGGCGGGAACATTGGCGGCGAGGAACTCGCGCACCTCCAGCTGGAATTCCCGGGCAGCCGGGTCGATCTCGAGATCCACTTACTTCGTCCCGTTCTGTTCGGCGGAGGTGGCGGCGCCCTTCATCGAGCGGGCGTTCATCCCGCCGAGCGAATCGGCGCCGACCTCGGCATTGTGCGCGTGTGCGAAATGGTGCAGGCCGAAGACAGAGTCCATGCCGGAGCGCATGCCCATCAGATCCTCGGCCTGGTTGACAGCTTTCTTGGTGAGCGCGAGCCCGAATTGCGGCATGGCGGAGATCTTCTCGGCCAGGCCCATCACCTCGGCCTCGAGCTCGTCGCGCGGCACGACCCGGTTGACCATGCCCCACTCCTTGGCCTGCGCCGCCCCGAACCGGTCACCGGTGAACAGGAACTCCTTGGCCGCGCGCGGACCCATCACCCACGGATGCGCGAAGTACTCCACGCCCGGAATGCCCATCCGGACCACCGGATCGGAGAAGAACGCGTCGTCGGAGCAGACGATCAGATCGCACACCCAGGCCAGCATGAGCCCGCCCGCGATGCACGCGCCCTGCACCATCGCCACCATCGGCTTGGGGATTTCCCGCCAGCGCCTGCACATGCCGAGATACACCTCGGACTCGCGCGCGAACCGCTGATCGCCGCCGGGGCGGTCGAGGTGGTCCCACCACAGCGCGGCCTTGTTCTCGTAGTGGACATCGTGGTCGCGACCCGGCGTGCCGATGTCGTGCCCGGCGCTGAAGTGTTTCCCGTTGCCCGCCAACACGATCACCTTGACCTCGGGATCCTCGACGGCCCGCACGAAGGCGGCATCGAGGGCGTAGGTCATTTTCGAGTTCTGCGCGTTGCGGAAGTCGGGCCGGTTCATGGTGACGACGGCGACCGGTCCACGCACCTCATAGGTGACGACCTCGGCCTCGGTTTCGGGACTCACGACTTCTCCTCACGTAGCTCACGCTTGAGCACCTTGCCCGCGGCGCTGTAGGGCAGCTGGTCGCGGAACTCGACGAGCCTTGGCACTTTGAAATTCGCCAACTGACCCGCGGCGAAGGCGATCACCTCGTCGGCGGTCAGCGTGGATCCGGCCCTGCGGACCACGACGGCCTTGCCGACCTCGCCCATCCGCTCGTCGGGCACGCCGATCACCGCGGACTCGGCGACACCGTCGAGCCTGGCCAGGGTCTGTTCGATCTCGGCGGGATAGACGTTGAATCCGCCGGTGATGTACATGTCCTTGAGCCGATCGGTGATCTTCAGGTAGCCGCGCTCGTCGACGATGCCGATGTCACCGGTGTGCAGCCAGCCCTCGGCGTCGATGGCCTCGGCGGTGGCCTCGGGGTCGTCGAGGTAGCCGAGCATCACGTTCGGTCCGCGCAGCAGCACCTCACCGGCGTCGGACAGGCGCAGCTCGAAGCCCGCGATCGGGCGTCCGCAGGTGTTGGCGATGGTGGCGGCGTCGTCCTCGGGGCGGCACATGGTGCCGAAACCGGCCGTCTCGGACAGGCCGTAGGCGGTAATGACCACCTCGAAGGCGAGGTCGTCGCGCATCCGCTCGATCAGGACCACCGGCACGGTCGCCGCGCCGGTCACCGCTACCCGCAGCGAGGTCAGCGCACGGTCGGCGCGCTGTGGATGCTCGAGGATGGTCTGGTAGATCGTCGGCGGACCGGTGAGCACGGTGATCTGCTCGGACTCGATGAGCGCCAGTGCGGCGGGCACGTCGAAGGTGGCCTGCGGCACGATCGTGGCCCCGGTGACCAGGCACGCGAGAATGCCCGCCTTGTAACCGAAGTTGTGGAAGAACGGCGGGATCACCAGGTAGCGGTCGCCCACGCGCAGAGTCGAGCACTCGACCCACCCGCGCACCACATCCAGGGCCTGCCGGTGGGCGACGAGCGTGCCCTTGCTGCGGCCGGTGGTGCCGGAGGTGAACAGGATGTCGGAGATGTCGTCGGGGGAGACCTGGTCGGCCCGCTCCTCGCCGACCGCTTCGGACACGGTCGCGGCCTGTTCGAGCAACTCGTCCCACGTCACGGTCGTGGGTATGGGCGCTCCCGCGGCGCGGGCCGGTTCGTCGCCGATCGGGATCACGACGACGGTCCCGATGCCCAGTTCCGGTGCCGCCGCCGCCAGTTCCGTCGCTCGATCGCGACCGAGGAAAGGACCGGCGACGAACAGGGCCTTCGCATCGACGCGGGCCAGCACATCGACGGCCTCGGCCGCCACGTACCGGGTGTTCAGCGGCACCAGCGCGGCCCCGACGGAATGCGCGGCCAGGGCGGCGATCACCCAGTGATAGGTGTTCGGCGCCCACATCGCGACCCGGTCGCCAGGGGAGATGCCACGGGCGATCAGGGCGCGGGCGGCCACCCGGACCTGGTCGAGCAGCTCGGTCCAGTCCAGGCGGATCGCGCCGTCGATCAGGGCAGGCTCGTGCGGATGCGCCGCTGCGATGTGTCGCAGCGCCTGCGGAGTGGTTTGTGCAGGGGGTGTCACGGGGTCCTCACCGTTGTGCGGTTCGCTGTTCTTCCGAAGCAGCTAACAAAGCAAGTGCTTGGTAGGTTATCCTACCGAGGTGGGCGTGATCCAGACCTCAGATTCCGATACCGCGACTTCCGACGCGGAGTTTCGCGCGGAAATACGCGATTGGCTCGCCGAGAATCTTTCGGGCGAGTTCGCTGACCTGCGCGGCACCGGTGGACCCGGCCGCGAGCACGAATTCTTCGAAGAGCGATTGGCGTGGGACCGACACCTCGCCGCGGCGGGCTGGACCTGTCTCGGCTGGCCGGTCGAATACGGCGGTCGCGGCGCGAGCGTGCGTCAGCAGGTGATCTTCCACGAGGAATACGCCAAGGCCGACGCGCCCGCTCGGGTCTCGCATGTGGGCGAGGAACTGCTCGGCCCCACCGTGCTCGCCTTCGGCACCGATGAACAGAAGAAGCGCTTCCTGCCGGGCGTGCGCTCGGTCGGCGAACTGTGGTGCCAGGGCTATTCCGAGCCCGGCGCCGGTTCCGACCTGGCCGCCGTCGCGACGACCGCGCGCCTCGACGGCGACAAGTGGGTGATCAACGGCCAGAAGATCTGGACCTCGCTCGCGCACGTCGCCGACTGGTGCTTCGTCATCGCCCGCACCGAGCGCGGCTCGAGCCGTCACAAGGGCCTGTCCTATCTGCTGGTCCCGATGAACCAGCCGGGCATCGAAGTGCGGCCGATCGAACAGCTCACCGGCACCTCCGAATTCAACGAGGTCTTCTTCGACGATGCCGTCACCGACGCGGACCTGGTGGTCGGCGCGCCGGGCGACGGCTGGCGAATCGCGATGGGCACGCTCACGTTCGAGCGCGGCATCTCCACCCTCGGCCAGCAGATCCGCTTCGCGCGTGAACTCTCCGACATCGAAGACCTGGCCCGGCGCACCGGCGCCGCCGACGACCCGCTGATCGCCGATCGCCTCGATCGCGCCTGGGTGGGACTGCGGGTGCTGCGCGCGCACGCGCTGCGCACCATGAGCGAGGACCACGACGACGCGGGCGGAGCCTCCGTATCGAAGTTGTTGTGGGCCAACTGGCATCGCGACCTCGGTGAACTGGCGATGGCCGTGCAAGGCGCGGTGGGCCTGCTCACCGGCCCCGACGACATGACCGCATGGCAGCGGCTGTACCTGTTCAGCCGCGCCGACACGATCTATGGAGGTTCGAACGAAGTGCAGCGCAACATCATCGCCGAGCGGGTGCTCGGTCTGCCGCGAGAGGCGCGCCCGTGACCGAGCAGAATTCCCCGCTGTCGGTCGCTCCGGCGCCGATCCCCGGGCACGGCCTGCTGACCGGCCGCAAGGCCGTGATCACCGCGGCGGCGGGCACCGGTATCGGTTCGTCCACCGCGCGCAGGCTTCTCCAGGAAGGCGCCGATGTCGTCGTCTCCGATTGGCACGAACGGCGGTTGACCGAAACCGCCGAGCTGCTCTCGAAGGATTTCCCGGAGCGCACGGTCGGCGCCGTGGTGTGCGACGTCCGCGCCACCGGGCAGGTCAACCAGCTGATCAGCGCGGCCGCAGCGGAACTCGGCCGGATCGACATCATGGTCAACAACGCCGGCCTCGGCGGTGAGACCCCGGTGGTCGACATGACCGACGAGCAGTGGGACCAGGTTCTCGACATCACCCTCACCGGCACGTTCCGTTGCACCCGGGCCGCTCTCGGCTACTTCCGTGGCGCGGGCCACGGCGGCGTGATCGTCAACAATGCCTCGGTGCTGGGCTGGCGTGCCCAGCACGGCCAGGCGCACTACGCGGCCGCGAAAGCGGGCGTGATGGCGCTGACCAGGTGCAGCGCGGTCGAAGGCGCCGAATTCGGCGTGCGGATCAATGCCGTCGCGCCGAGCATCGCCCGTCATCCGTTCCTGGACAAGGTGAGCTCGGCCGAGTTGCTCGACTCGCTCAGCGAGCGCGAGGCCTTCGGTCGCGCCGCCGAACCGTGGGAAGTAGCGGCGACGATCGCCATGCTGGCCAGTGACTACACCTCGTATCTGACCGGCGAGGTTGTCTCGGTGAGCAGTCAGCGCGCATGATCGCCGTGGCGGGTAACCCTGAACCAAGCAAGTGCTTGGTTGTACGATGACGGGTGTGACCGCACCCGACACCGTGAAACGCACCCGCCGCGCTGAACTGCTCGGTCTCGCCGCCGACCTGTTCGCCGAACGTGGACTGCGTGCCACCACGGTGCGCGACATCGCAGACTCGGCGGGCATCCTCTCCGGCAGTCTCTACCACCACTTCGATTCCAAGGAATCGATGGTCGACGAGATCCTGCGCGGCTTCCTCGACGACCTGTTCGGCCGCTACCGCGAGATCGCGGCCGCCGGCCTGAGCTCGCGAGACACGTTGGAGTCCTTGGTGATCGCCTCCTACGAGTCGTTCGACCGGCATCACGCCGCCGTCGCGATCTACCAGGCGGAGGCCAAGAACCTGCGCGATGTCGAGCGCTTCGGTTACATCCGCGACTTCAACACCGAGTTCCGCGAGCTGTGGCACCGCGTGCTCGCCGCCGGCGTCGCCGACGGCAGCTTCCGTGCCGAACTCGATGTGGAACTGGCCTTCCGCTTCCTGCGCGACACCGTGTGGGTCGCGGTGCGCTGGTACACCCCCGGCGGCCCGATCACCGTGCAAACCCTTGCTCAGCAATATCTCACCATCGTGCTCGACGGGCTGACCGTGCCCGAGGGCACCGCGAAATAGGAGTTCCAATATGACCGCATCCGCCGAGCGCCGCCCCTACACCCCGCTACGGGAGGCCTATGTGATCGATGCGGTACGTACCGCTGTCGGCAAGCGCGGTGGCGCGCTGGCCGAGGTGCACTCCGCCGATCTCGGCGCCGCCGCGCTGCGTGGCCTGGTCGAACGCACCGGCATCGACCCGGCCGTCGTCGACGACGTGATCGTGGGCTGTGTCGACAATCTCGGTCCGCAGGCGGGCAATATCGGCCGCACCATGTGGCTGGTCGCCGGCTACCCCGAAGAGGTGCCCGGCGTCACCGTCGACCGGCAGTGCGGTTCCAGCCAGCAGGCGATCAACTTCGGCGCGCAGGCCATCATGAGCGGCACCGCCGAGGTCATCGTGGCAGGCGGCGTGCAGAACATGAGCGCCATCCCGATCGGCGCCGCCATGATCGCGGGCAAGCCGTACGGCTTCGAATCCTCGTTCATCGGCGCGAAGGGCTGGGACTCGCGCTACGGCACCGGTGAGGTCTCCCAGTTCAAGGGTGCGGAGATGATCGCCGAGAAGTGGGGCATCAGCCGCGAGGACATGGAGCGCTGGGCGCTGCAGAGTCATCAGCGCGCCAAGGCCGCCATCACCGAGGGCCGCTTCGACAACGAGATCGTGCCGGTCGGCGACTTCACCGTCGATCAGGGTCCGCGCGAGACCAGCCTGGAGAAGATGGCGACGCTGCAGCCGCTGTCGGAGGGCAGCCCGCTCACCGCGGCGGTCGCCAGTCAGATCTCCGACGGCGCCAGCGCCACCCTGCTCGCCTCCGAATGGGCGGTCAAGGAATACGGACTGACCCCGCGTGCCCGCATCCACCACGTCAGCGCGCGCGGCGCCGACCCGATCTTCATGCTCAGCGCACCGATCCCGGCCACCCAGTGGGCGCTGGAGAAGACCGGCCTGACCATCGACGACATCGACGTCATCGAGATCAACGAGGCCTTCGCCCCGGTGGTGCTGGCCTGGATCAAGGAGATCGGCGCCGATCCGGCGAAGGTGAACGTCAACGGTGGCGCCATCGCGCTCGGCCACCCGCTCGGCGCGACCGGCGCCAAGCTGTTCGCCACACTGCTCAACGAGCTCGAGCGCGTGAACGGCCGCTACGGCCTGCTCACCATCTGTGAAGGTGGCGGCACGGCCAACGTGACGATCATCGAGCGTCTGGACGCCGACAAGAAGTAGCTCCGCACTACGAAAAGTGGTGGTCCTCGGCATATTTCGCCGGGGGCCACTCTTCGTTCACCACCAGTGGGTCGCCACATCCCAGCGCCGCAGCGTGGCGGGCACGTCCGGTCTCGGCGGGGGTGATTCATCCCACCTATGATGGCCTGGTGAAGGTGCTCGGTGCATGCCCGCTCGACTGCCCCGACGCGTGCTCGTGGGTGGTGACCGTCGAGGACGGGGTCGCCACGGGGCTACGTGGGAACAAGGAACACCCGGTCACGCGCGGTGCGCTGTGCGTGAAGGTGAACCGCTATCTCGAGCAGGTCGGCGCGCCGGATCGGCTCAGGTATCCGATGCGCCGGGTCGGGCCGAAGGGGTCGGGGCGGTTCGAGCGGATCAGCTGGGACACCGCGCTCGACGAGATCGCCACGCGGGTCACCGGGATCATCGACGAATTCGGTGGTGAGGCGGTCTGGCCGTTCCACGGCACCGGCAGCCTGGGCTATATCCAAGGGCTGGAAGGCTTTCCGGGGCGCAGGATGTTCAACCTGCTCGGCGCGTCGCACCACGCGCCGACCATCTGCTCGGTCGCGGGCGGCGCGGGCCTTCGCTACACCCTCGGCACCTCGGGCGGCATGGACCCCGAGGACTTCGCGAAGTCGAAGCTGATCCTGCTGTGGGGCACCAATCCGCTCAGTTCCGGGCACCACCTGTGGAAGTTCATCCAGGACAGCGGCGCCTATCTGGTCTCCATCGACCCCGTCCGCACCAAGACCTCCGAGCGCTGCGACGAACACCTCGCCCCGTTGCCCGGCACCGACGCGGCGCTGGCCCTCGGGCTGCTGCACGTGGTGGTGTCGCTGGGCGCGCAGGACACCGAGTTCATCGCCGAGCACACCGAGGGCTGGCCCGAATTCCGCGACCGTATCGAGGAATACACGCCCGAACGCGTCGCCGCGATCACCGGCCTGCGGGCAGAACAGATCGTCGCGCTCGGTGCGCGGATCGCCCGCACCAGGCCGACCGCCATCCGCGCCTCGCAAGGTATGCAGCGACACGCGGGCGGCGGTATGGCGCTGCGGGTGCTCGGCTGCCTGCCCGGCGTCACCGGCGACTGGGCGATCCCCGGTGGGGGACTGCACTATTCGACGAGTGGGCACTTCCGCCTCGACGAGGCCGCACTGCGCCGCGATGACCTGCTGCCGCGACCGGTCCGCACCCTGTCGATGACCCGGCTCGGCGAAGCCCTGCTCGAGACCGATGGTCCGCCGGTCAAGGCGCTGTTCGTGATCGGGGCGAATCCGGTCGGCTCGAATCCCGATCAGCGGCGCGTGATCGAGGGCCTGTCCCGCGAAGACCTGTTCACCGTGGTCCTCGAGCACTTCGGAACCGACACCGTCGACTATGCCGACATCGTCCTGCCCGCCACGATGCAGCCCGAACATCTCGACGTGCTCGCCGGTTACGGGCACCTCTATCTGATCTGGAACGAACCGGCCGTGGAGCCGCCCGGCGAATGCCTCTCCACCACAGAGACTTTCCGTCGACTAGCGCGGCGCTTCGGTCTCACCGAGCCCGCGCTCTACGACTCCGACGAAGAACTCGCCGGACAACTGCTGAAAGGCCACGACCTCGAACGTCTCAGGGCCGACGGATTCCTGAAGGTACAGGCAGGCCCGGTTCCCGCGGGAAAGCTCCAGTTCGTCTCCGCCAGAGCCGAACTGGACGGTCACGACGCGCTACCGGCCTACACCCCGCCCACCGACCCCGGCGCCGGCCTGGTGCTGATCTCCGCCGCCTCGCACTACTTCCTGAACACCACCTTCGGCTCCAACCCCGAATTGCGACGTCGCGCCGGTGAATCCAGCATCACGCTGCACCCCGACGACGCCGCCGCACGCGGTATCGCCGATGGCGCCGCGGTGATCGTGTCCAACTCCCGCGGTTCCTTCGAGGCGGTCGCCGAGGTCTCGGACCGGGTCCGGCCGGGTGTCGCGGGCACGACCAAAGGCCGCTGGGCCAAGTTCACCGGCGGCGCGACCGTGAATGCCACCATCGCCGAACGTGATTCGGACTACGGCGGCGCGGTCTTCCACGACAACCGCGTCGAGGTCGCACTGCGATAGTTTTCACCGGGGGCGTCGCGGACAACAGCGAAAAGCGCCGGACCCGGGCGCGCCTTGTGGGCGTCGCACCTGGTCCGGCGCTCTGATCACCCGGCGAACTCGACGGACGCTCCAGGCCGTCGAGTCGGGGGCGAGCTTCGATCGGTCAGCGCGCTTCGGCGGCGGGCTCGCTGGTCAACGCGCTCACCGCGGCGATCCGGGCCACCGCGTCGGCGACGATCTGTTCGACCAGTTCCGCCACGGTCGGCAAGCTGTCGATGATGCCGGTGACCTGGCCCGCGGGCAGCACCCCCGCGTCGGTGCGACCCTCGACGAGACCGGCCTTGGTCAACATCGCCGAGTTCGCCGCCATCACGACCTGAGACCAGCTGAGGTCCTTGGTCTTTCGCATGGCCAGACCGTCGCGCATCAGCGTCGACCACTTCATCCCGGTCATGCTCTTGAACTTGGCGGCGTTGCTCACCGCGGCTGACAGCCCGCGCCAGCCGCCGGAGTGTTCCAGCTTCTCGACCAGCTCGGTGTTGAGCATCCGGTGCGGCATTCCGTCGACCTTCACCGACACGACCGTGTCCTGCAGACCGCGGGCCAGGTACTCCTGCTTCACCGCCTCGGGGACGGTGCTCTCCTGGGTGAGCAGGAAGCGGGTGCCCATCGCGACGCCCGCCGCGCCGTAGGACAGCGCGGCAGCCAGACCGCGACCGTCGAAGAAGCCGCCCGCCGCGATCACCGGGATGTCGACGGCGTCGAGCACCGACGGCAGCAGCAGGGTGGTGGCGACCGGGCCGGTGTGCCCGCCACCTTCGCCGCCCTGCACGATTACGGCGTCGGCGCCCCATGAGGCCACCTTCACCGCGTGCTTGGCCGCGCCGATCGACGGAACGACCACGACACCGGCATCTTTGAGCCGAGCGATGAGTTCCTTCTTCGGCGCCAGCGCGAACGACGCGACCCGCACCTGCTCACGGATGAGCAGTTCGATGCGTTCGGGAGCGTCGGTGGCGTCGGCGCGGATGTTCACGCCGAAGGGCTTGTCGGTGAGCGACTTGGTCTTGGCGACCGCTGCCTCGAGCTCCTCGAAAGTCATCGTCGCCGAGGCGAGAATGCCGAGTCCGCCCGCGTTGGCGGTGGCCGCGACCAGCCGTGGACCGGCGACCCAGCCCATGCCGGTCTGCACGATCGGGTGCTCGATGCCGACCAGCTCGGTCAGCGGAGTCCGCAAGCGCGCGCTCATGCCGCTACTTCCTTCTCCCGGAAACCCTTGGGATCGAGCACGGTTCGGATGATCCGCAGCTCTTCCTCGGTCGGCAGCCTGGTCTCGCCCGCTTCGCCCAGCTCGGCTACCTCGAAGGAGGTGTTCTCGGCGACCTCGGCCGCGCTCACGCCCGGATGCAGCGACAGCGCGCGCAAGGTGTGGTCGGGGCCGTTGAAGTCGAACACGCCCAGGTTGGTCACCACGCGGTGCAGGTGATGGAAGCGGTAGGCCGGATTCTCGGGATCGATGCGGTCGTAACCGATTCCGGAGATGATGTCGACCTTGTCGACGAACACCCGATTGTTGTGCCTCGGCACGAAGTAGCTGGTCGCGTGGTTGATGGTGTTGCCCGGTGCGCCACGAACGCCGAACATCTGCCGGGACGGCTGCTGGAGCGGTCCGAAGGCGGACAGGTTCTGGTTGCCGAACCGGTCGATCTGGTTGGCGCCCATCACCACATGGCGACGGCCCGAGGCGACAACGTCGAACACCCGCGAGAACGGAATCCAGCCCTCGACAGGGGCTTTGGCGCCGATCGCCGGTACCTCGGCGAAGAACAGCGCCTCGCCGTCGGAGAGCAGCAGGTCGGGTTCGAAGGTGAGCCGGGCCAGCCGGGCGCCGATGGTGGTGACCGTCGACATCGGACTGGCCATGATCTCACCGGCCCCGCGGAAGATCTCCGCGGCGGCGACGACGCAGACCTCAGCACGAGTAATTGGCCCGCCCGTCACCCGACCGCCGCCCCTCACGGAATCGCTCTGCGATGCTGTCATCATTTCTGCTCCTCGGCGAACGCGGCCACGGCGGACTGGTATTCCTCTTCGGAGACATCCAGGTAGCGAGCCTTGAACTCGGCCCACGACTCCGGCGTCTTCGCGGCGGCGACATAGTGCTTCTGAAACTTCTCGTCACGCCCGTAGCTGCCGGAGAAGGTGAAGTGCGCGCCACCGGGCGACTCGACTACACCGTCGACCAGCATGCGGTTGAGGATGATCGACTGCTGCGGAACGGCTTTCACCAGTTCCTCGGTCTCGACGATGCGATCCACCGAGACATAGCGACGCTCCGCCGCCAGGCAGTACAGATCGTCGAAGTACGGGTCGACGCCCGTGTAGGCGGCGTTGCCGTGCTTGTCGGCCAGATCCAGGTGCACGAACGACGCGTCGAGATTCAACGCGGGCATCGCGACCAGGGTCTCGACGCGACCGTCGGCGGCGGGATACGGCGATGCGACGGTCTTCAGCTCGCCCTCCCAGAAGTCGAGCACGGCGGATCCGAGCCCGGCCCGGATCGGCAGGAACGGCAGTCGTGCCGCGGCCGCTTGCAGCCCGCACTTCACCATCCCCTCGTCCATCTCGCGCACGGTGATCGCGCCCTCGGTGCGCGCCTTCGCGAACCACGGGTCGTAGAACGGCGCCGAATCCAGCGATACGAACCCGTAGTACGCCTTGCGGACCTTGCCCGCCGAACAGAGCAGGCCGAGGTCGGGGCCGCCATAGGTGACCACGGTCAGGTCGGTGACATCGGAGCGCAGCAGCGCGCGCACCAGCGCCATCGGCTTGCGCCGCGAACCCCAGCCGCCGATCCCGATGGTCATGCCGCTGCGCAGCTCACCGACCACCTCGTCGAGGGTCATTCTCTTGTCGCGCATGGCTTTCAGCTCTCCTTCTTCTGCGCGGCGAGATCGTCGTCGAAGCGCGCCCTGATCTCGTCGGCGACCCCGGCGAGGTTGAGCTCCATCGTGAAGCCCTGTTCGTAGCGGTAGGAACGGTGTACGTCCTGCACGTCGATGCCGTTGAGTGCGCGTTTGGCGGCCCGGATCACCCGGCCGTCCTTGTTCGCGATGTTCTTGGCGACGTCCATCGCGGCGGCGTCGAGTTCGGCGCGCGGCACCACCTTGTACACGGAGCCGAAGTGGTGCAGCTGCTGGGCGGTGAGTTTGCCCGCGGTGTAGAACATGGTGCGCATCAGGTGCTGGGGGACCAGCCGAGACAGATGCGTGGCGGCGCCGAGCGCGCCACGGTCCACTTCGGGCAGCCCGAAGGTGGCATCGTCGGAGGCGACGATGACATCGGAGTTGCCGACCAGGCCGATGCCGCCGCCGAGGCAGAAGCCGTTCACCGCGGTGACCACGGGCACCTCGCAGTCGTAGACCGCGGCGAAGGCGTCGAAGCAGCCGTGGTTGGCGCGGATCAGCGCGGTATGGCCGACGTCGGCGTTCATCTCCTTGATGTCGACGCCCGCGTTGAACCCGCGGCCTTCCGCGCGCAGGACGACCACCCGGGTCTCCTGATTGCGGCCCGCTGCCCTCACGGCGTCGGCCAGTGCGAACCAGCCATCCGAGGGCAGGGCGTTGACCGGCGGATAGTCGACTGTGACGACCTCTACCCCGTCGGCTTCGGTGTGACGGTTAATCCCCATCGCGATGTCTCCTCGTGCGCGCCCCGGCGAACCCGAGACAAAGCAAGCAATTGCTTGGTAGGTTAACACGGTGGCTGTAGAAATCGACCTTTCCGAGCAGATCGTTCTGGTGACGGGCGGCGTACGCGGCGTCGGCGCCGGAATCAGCCGGGCCTTCCTCGCCGCGGGCGCGACGGTGCTGACCTGCGCGCGCAGACCGGCCGACGAACCGATTACGGCAGGCGGCCGCAGCGCCGAACACCTCACCTGCGATGTGCGTGACGCCGACGCGGTCGCCGCCATGTTCGCCGAGATCCTCGCGAGGTACGGCAGGGTCGACCATGTGGTGAACAACGCCGGTGGCGCCCCGTTCGCGATGGCCGAGGCCGCGAGCCCCAAATTCCACGCCAAGATCGTGGAGCTGAATCTGCTCGCGCCCCTGCTGATCTCCCAACAGGCCAACGCGCTGATGCAGAAGCAGGACGCGGGCGGCTCGATCGTGATGATCACCAGCGTCAGCGGGCACCGGCCCTCGCCGGGCACCGCCGCCTACGGTGCGGCCAAGGCGGGCCTGGACAATCTGGTCACCTCGCTGGCAGTCGAGTGGGCTCCGAAGGTCCGGCTCAACTCCGTCGTCGTCGGCCCGGTGGAGACCGAACTCAGCCACCTGCACTACGGCGACGCCGACGGCGTGGCCGCCGTCGCGAAAACTGTCCCCCTCGGCCGCCTCGCCAGCCCCGCCGACGTCGGCAACGCCGCCCTCTTCCTGGCCTCACCGCTGGCCGCCCACATCACCGGCGCCGCCCTGCTCGTCCACGGCGGCGGCGAACGCCCCGCCTTCCTCGACGCCGCCAACGCGAACAACTAGCCGCCGATGCGAACCCTCAGCAGTCACCTCGTCTAGCGACTGAACGTCCCCCACCTGCCGCAACCAACGCCACCCGCCCAACCCAACCACCACGATTTTCGGCCGCCTCGCATCCGAAGGGCGAGACGGAACGCCGAAGGCGCAGTATCGCCCTTCGGATGTGAGGCCCACAGGGCCGAAAATCCCGCGGCGCCAGCCGCCGATAAACACAGGAGTGCAATATGGACGACCAGTCAATGTGCGCCGGCCGCACGGTAATCGTGACCGGCGCCGGAAGAGGAATCGGCCGCGCCCACGCCCTGGCTTTCGCAGCAGCAGGCGCCCGCGTGGTGGTCAACGATGTCGGCACCGCGCTGGACGGCGCCGCGACCACGGAAACCCCCGCTCAGCAGGTTGTCGACGAGATCGTCGCCGCCGGTGGCGAGGCCGTCGCCAACTACGACGACGTCGCCGACTGGGAAGGCGCTCGCCGCCTGATTCGCCAGGCCGTCGACACGTTCGGCGGGCTCGACGTGCTGGTCAACAACGCCGGCTTCGTGCGCGACCGCATGCTGGTGAACCTCGGCGAGGACGAGTGGGACGCGGTGGTTCGCGTGCACCTCAAGGGCCACTTCGCCACCATGCGGCACGCGGCCGAGTACTGGCGGGCCGAGTCGAAGGCGGGCCGTCCGGTGGACGCCCGCGTGATCAACACCAGCTCCGGCGCCGGTCTGCAGGGCAGTGTCGGCCAGGGCAACTACGGCGCGGCCAAGGCGGGCATCGCGGGTCTCACACTGACCGCGTCGGCCGAATTCGGCCGGTACGGCGTGACCGTGAACGCCATCGCCCCCGCCGCCCGCACCCGGATGACCGAGACGGTCTTCGCCGACACCATGTCCGCTCCCGACGCAGGCTTCGACGCGATGGCTCCGGAGAACGTCTCGCCGCTGGTGGTGTGGCTCGGCAGCGCCGAATCCGCCGGGGTGACCGGCCGGATGTTCGAGGTAGAGGGCGGAAAGGTCGCGCTGGCGCAGGGCTGGCTCCATGGCACTCCGGTCGATCGCGGCGCTCGCTGGAACCCCGCCGAGCTGGGTCCGGTCGTCAAGGAACTGATCGAGAAGAGCACTCCGCCGGAGCCGGTTTACGGCGCATAGCTAACTTTGAGGCGTCAGGCCGGGGAAAAGTCCCCGGCCTGCGGCTATGGCATGTCACACACGTCCAGGGGGCTGGACGACTCTTGCTCTCTTCTGCGGGGCTGAGGCCCTGGGTTTACTATGGGCTACTGTTCGTCGATCCCGGAATGTGTCGCGACCGGGGGTTAATGCTGCGCTGAATAACTAAGGGGATGATCTAGCGCATGGCCATTGGTCGCATGTTGCGCGTGTTTGCCGCTGCGAGTGTCCTGGCCGGCTGTGCGCTCTTAGGGCCCGCTGTCGCGATGGCCGCCCCGGAAAAACCGCCCACACCTGCGCCGCAGGCGCCCGACACCGGAAGCAGTGGGCAGGGGAACGGCAACCCGCAGTCAGGCGCCTCGGTCGCGGACGACGGCGAATGGGCCCCCCTCACCATCCCCGGCCAATCGAGCGATGATCTCCCCAGGAAGGAAGTCGCGGGCCCACTTTCCGGCTCGGCCGCCGTCGGCTCCGCTGCGGCAGGCACGGGCTCGGCGGCCGCGGGCGTTGTCCTCGGCACCGGTTCGGCCGGGCTCGGCGTGCTGCTCGGTACCGGGTCGGCGGGCTTGGGCGTAGTACTCGGCACGGGCTCCGCAGGCGCGGCCGCCATCCTCGGCACCGGCTCGGCCGGCGCGGCAGCGGTTCTCGGCACCGGCTCGGCAGGTGCGGCAGCGGTTCTCGGTACGGGTTCGGCCGCGGTCGGCTCGGCCGCCGCGGGCACCGGTTCGGCCGCACTCGGCGCGGGCTCGGCCGTTCTCGGAACAGGTTCTGCCGCAGTCGGTTCCGCCGCAGTAGGTTCTGCGGGGGTAGGTTCCGCCGGCGCGGGTTCTGCCGCAGTCGGTTCGGCCGCGGTCGGTTCGGCGGCAGTCGGTTCGGCCTCGCCACTGCTGCTGCTCCTGATCCCGATCCCCTCGGTCCCGGCCGCACCGGCTCTGCCATCGATCACGATCCCCGCCGCACCGGCCGTCCCCGGTGCTCCGAATATCGCTGTGGCAGTGCCTGTTCCTGCAGCCGTGCCACCTGCGGCGCAGGCCCCCGCAGCTCCGCCCGCCGCGGCCGCACCGGCGCCGGCGGCCAAGCCGAACCACGAGTTCAAGCCGACCAGTGACAACAGCGCCCTGCCCGAACCCGAGCTGCTGTCGGTGATCGGCGGCCTGATCGCGCTGACCCTGGCCGCGACCGGTTCGGGCGCAGTGAGTTTCCAAGGTGCCGCGGCAGCCCAAGCGCGGGTGAACGCGGCGCGTGCCGAGTTCTTCGGACCGAGGTCGTGAGGGGATCTTCGATGAGTAAGAGCAAGACCCAGAGCACCTCCCGGTCCTATCGCCGCGTCGCCGCCGCCGTCGACGCGGTGTGCGCGGTCGCCGCCGACTTCGACGCCACCACCCTCGACGAGGTGGTCCACGCCATCTCGCTGGAGCGGCAACGCGAAATCGAGATCACCAGCGCGAACCTGGGCCCTGGCGTGTGCGGTCAGCGCCGGTTCTATCCCGAACGCGACATCATCGTGCTCGCCGACGCCCTCCCTAGTCGCGATCACACCCTCGCGCACGAACTCGGCCACATCGTCTTCGACCACGAGGGCGCGCCCGCGGTGGAGACGACCCTCGAAGTCAGCGACGACCTGATCGCCTACATGCTCAGCCAGCGCGCCCACGCGCAGATCGTCGACGACGGCGCCGACGACCTCGCCGAATGGGAAGCCGAGACCTTCGCGGCGATGCTCATGACGCGACTTCGCGTATTCAGCAACCGGGGCGCAGGCGTCTCGGTCCTTCGATTCGATGAGGCGCTCGGATGACACTCTGGTTGACAGCCCTGCTGGTCTGGGTTGCCGCGGGTGCGCGAGTGGGTCGCGTGCTGGTGAAGCCCGCGACGACCGCCCGCGTGGCCATCGTCGTCGCGGTCGCCGCCGTGGCGCTCGCGGTCACCGCCGCCATTCCGGAGATGGCCGTCGCCATCGACAACCTGATGAAGGGTGGGGTGCACAGCGGCTGGCTGTCCACCGGCATCGTCATCTCGGCCTGGATCCTGTTCACCACGGCCACCTCGGTGGTGGCCTCGGCCGCGTGGCCGGTGGTCTCGCGGCGCAACCTGCGCCAGGTCGCGATGATCGTGTACGGCATCGGCGCGGTGGCGATCGCGATCACCCTGGCGTGGTCGTTCACCTTCGGCTGGGTCGCGGTCGCGCTCGGCGCGGTGTTCATCGTGACCACCGGTCTGCGCAACCTGGACTGGACCATCCTCGGTCGCGGCATCGCCGTCTACATCACGGGCACCGCGCTGGTCGCGGTGCTCGCCGTGGCCAATGTGGGCCGCGCGCTGCAGGATGCCGCGCCGACGCCGCCCGACGAACCGCTGTGGGGCTGGGTCGCGTGGGAGATCGCCGCGCTGCTGATCGCGCTCGGTGCCGTGTCGATCGTGATCGAGCTCTGGTGGCGGGCCAAGGTCCTGCTGCGCCGGATCCGGCCGCTGCACCAGCTGATGGTGGGTCGGTTCCCCGAGGTGGTCGCGCCCGAGCAGAACGCCACCTCGGCACAGCTGAAGGCTTCCGATCACGTGGCTCAGGTGATGGACGCGCTGTATCTGCTCTCGGGCAGCGGCATCGTCATCCCGGCGGCCGGCGAGCCGCCGAACTCGGTGCCGAAGCGGGCCGCGGTGGTGGCCGAGTGGGCGCGAAATCCGTTGGGGGACTTGTTCGTCGACGCTCGCTGGATCGCACCGCCGCCCGGCATCAGCCCCCGTGGCTGGGTGCTCGCGCTCGCGAATCAGTACGAGAGCGCGGTGTCGGCCGCGAAGTCGGCACCGCAGAACGCCGCTGCGTCGAGCTGACCGCGCAACGCAGAAAACGGGCCTGAGCTGGTGATTTCCCACCGTCTCAGGCCCGTTGTCTGCGTATCCGACGTTTTTACGGCCGTACCCAGGACACCATCAGGTGCGTCAGGCCGACCGGTTGCGTAGATCCTATTCTGTTCCGTCCGGAGGAATTTCGGGCAAGCCTTCGCTGGCCCGCAACTTCTCCGCCATCGATGTGAGCAGATTTTGTGATTCTTCGGACAGATCGAATGCCCTACTCGACAGTCGACGAAGTCCGTAACCCTGCAGCTGCGCGAGCAGCTCCAGGTCGTGATCGATCTTGGCCGCGTAGATATCGTTGAAGAAGTAGTCAGGCTTGACCTTGAAGAACTTCGCCAGGGCGGCCACCGTCTCGTCGGACGGATTCGTTCGTTGTCCCGACCGCAACTGCGAGAGATACGGCTTCGAGATCGGATGCCCGGAGGCAGTCAGCGCAGCCGCAACCTCTGCGTTGGTATGCGGCTTGCGCCCCGGGGGATGCACGGTTTCGAACAGCTTGTTCAGCCGCGCCGCGAAATCAGCCATTGTGAGCCGCCCAATTCCCTTCACTGTACTAACAGTCGTTATCTCGGATACGTATCATTGATATTAGCGGCTCAGTAACTGAAAACCTACGCCTGATTCAGGATTTCTCGACGATTTCCGACGCTCACCTGCGTGCAGGGGCGGCGGCGGACGCGTTTGCGGGTCAGGCCAACGACTCTTACGGAGCGCAGGGGGGCCCGGGTTCGTGCCCGTCGCGGGGCTCTTCAGCCCTCACCGCGCAATAACCCAAAGATAGCTGACATCTCATCATCCCCCTGCCCCCGTGACTTTGTGGCGTACGACACGTTCCGGGCGCCCTGGGATGAATGTTCAACCTGGGCGCCCGGTTTCGGTATCGGTCAGTCTACAGGCGTTCGATGATGGTCCCGGTCGCCAGTGCGCCGCCGGCGCACATGAGCACCATGGCGGTGCCCTGACCTGTGCGTTCGAGTTCGTGTAACGCGGTTGTGATCAAGCGGGAGCCGGTAGAGCCGACAGGATGCCCGATTGCGATCGCGCCGCCGTTGACATTTACACGGTCCATGTCAGGTTGATGTACGGCAGCCCACGAAAGTACGACCGACGCGAATGCTTCGTTGATCTCGAATAGATCGATATCGCCAATCGTCATTCCCGAACGCTCGAGTAGGCGGGTGCACGCCTGAACCGGACCGTCGAGATGGAACTCCGGTTCGGCGCCGACGAGAACCTGGGTATGGATCCGGGCGCGCGGGCGCAAACCCTTTCGGCGCGCGACGGTTTCGTCCATCAGCAGCACCGCGGCGGCGCCGTCGGAGATCTGTGACGAGGTGCCCGCGGTGTGGATGCCGTCGGCCACGACCGGTTTCAGCGCGGACAGCCCCTCGATGGTGGTGGCGCGCAGACCCTGGTCGCGGACAACCTCCACCTTCTCCCCGGTGGCCACGCCTTCGCCGTCGAGTACCGGTGCCGAGATCGGCAGCACTTCGCGGTCGTAGCGGCCCTCGGCCCACGCCTTGGCTGCCAATTGCTGTGAGCGCAAGCCGAATCGGTCGATATCGGAGCGGGTGATCCCGCGCCTGCGGGCGATGCGCTCGGCGGCGCCGAACTGGTCGGGCAGATCGATCGACCACGACGCGGGCCGTCGGGTACCTGCCTCGGTGCCCACATTGGCGCCCAGCGGCACCCGGCTCATCGCCTCGACGCCGCACGCGACGCCCACGTCGATAGCGCCGGTGGCGATGAGGCCCGCGATGAGGTGGTTGGCCTGCTGGGCCGAACCGCACTGGGCGTCGATCGTGGTCGCGCCGGTCTGCCACGGCAGGCCCGCGTGCAGCCAGGCGACGCGGGTGACGTTGTTGGACTGCTCGCCCGCCTGGGTGACGCAGCCGCCGATCACCTGCTCGACCTCGGCGGGGTCCAGGCCCGCCCGGTCGAGTAGTCCGCGCTGGGCCAGGCCGAGTAGTTCGGCCGCGTGCAGTCCGGAAAGCTGCCCTCGCCGTTTGCCGATCGGAGTGCGCACGGCTTCGACGATCACGGGTGTGCCCATCTGAATCTCCCTCATAACTGCAACAGGTTCTGATCTTGAGTCCAGGGTAAAACCGCGAGGTTCTTCCGTCGCGGCAACCCCTGTGCTTGAATGATTGTAGAACGTGTTTCAGTTTGTCGAAGGAGACATCTGGTGGTAGATCCGAGCACCGAACACGCCGGCCCTGTGACGGGTGCCCGGCCGAACCTGCCGGACGGGTTCGACGTTACCGACCCGGCCATCTACGCCGAGCGGATTCCGGCCGAGGAGTTTGCCGAGCTGCGTCGTACGGCCCCGGTCTGGTGGAACGAACAGTCGCCCGAGGTGGGCGGGTTCCATGACGACGGCTTCTGGGTGGTGAGTAAGCACGCCGATGTCAAAGAGGTGTCGCGCCGCAGCGATGTGTTCTCGACCTTCGAGAACACCGCGATCCCGCGCTTCAACGACGACATCCAGCGCGAACAGATCGAACTGCAGCGCTTCGTCCTGTTGAACAAGGACGCCCCCGAGCACACCAAGCTGCGCAAGCTGATCGCCAAGGGCTTCACCCCGCGCGCGATCAACGGTCTGCGCGCCGAACTCTCGGCCCGTGCCGAAGGCATCGTGAAGCGAGCGCTCGAGTCCGGCAGCGGTGACTTCGTCACGCAGGTGGCATGTGAGCTGCCGCTGCAGGCGATCGCCGAACTGATCGGTGTGCCGCAGGAGGACCGGATGAAGGTCTTCGACTGGTCCAACGACATGACCAGCTACGACGATCCAGACAGCACCGCCGATCCGGTCGCCGCGTCGATGGAGATCCTCGGCTACGCCTACCAGATGGCCGAGGCCAGGAAGGCCTGTCCGGCCGACGATCTGGTGACCACGCTGATCGAGGCCGACGTCGACGGCGAGCACCTCACGCCGGAGGAGTTCGGCTTCTTCGTGATCGTCCTGGCCGTCGCGGGCAACGAGACGACCCGCAACGCCATCACCCACGGCATGATCGCCTTCATGGAGAACCCCGACCAGTGGGAGTTGTTCAAGAAGGAGCGCCCGGCCACCGCGGCGGACGAGATCATCCGCTGGGCGACCCCGGTGACCTCCTTCCAGCGCACCGCGCTCGAGGACACCGAACTCGGCGGCGTGCAGATCAAGAAGGGGCAGCGGCTGGTGATGCTGTACCGCTCGGCCAACTTCGACGAGGACGTCTTCGAGAATCCGGAGACGTTCGACATCACCCGCGCCGACAACCAGCACCTGTCCTTCGGTGGCACCGGCGCCCACTTCTGCGTCGGGGCGAACCTGGCTCGGCTCGAGGTGGACCTGATCTTCAACGCGATTGCTGATCATCTGCCCGATATCACGCAAATCGGTGATCCGAAACGTCTGCGTTCGGGTTGGCTCAATGGGATCAAGGAGCTGCCGGTCGATTACAAGCCCGCCGGTTGCCCCGTCGCGCACTGAGTCGTCACAGCGAGAACAGCCCGGGACCGAAAGGTCCCGGGCTGTTCTCGTGTTTGCTGCTATACGGGGCGCGTGGTCGCGACCGCGCGGTCCACTTCCCAGAAGGCGCGCAAAGCGGTGATCTTTCCGTCGGCGCGAACCTTGTAGGTGAACACACCTTCGGCATCGATGACATGGCCCGCCATGGTGGTGCGGATCAGGCCGGTGAAGGCGATTTCATTGCCGCACGCGAAGGAGTCCTCGAAGCGAAATTCGATGGATTCGGTGAGGGCGATGGCTTTGTCCCAGAATGCGCCGATGGCCTCGTGGCCGCGGTGGCCCACGCCTTCGGGGTCGAAACCCGAAGGGCCGACGGGGTCTTCGACGATGCCGTCCTCGGCGAACAGCGCGACCCAGGCGGCCCGATCCTTGGCCCGGACAGCGGCCTGGGATGCCAGGCCCGCGGCGCGGGCGGAATTCTCGACTACGGTCTCGGTCATGGCGCTACCTTCGCGATGATGGGGTCGGCGATGTACTTCTCGGCGAACTTGCGCATCGAGTCCTGCTTGGCTGCCAGCTCGCCGTCGAACCCGATACCGTCGGCCAGCCAGGGCACCACGATGTTGTCGGTGACGCCCGCGTCGGCCAGATCCTGATAGCCGTCGCGACCGAACTTGTCGATGCAGACGGCCTGGATCTCGAACGGCTCCTCGGACCTGCCGTATTCGGCACGCAGGTCGCCCAGCGTGCCGATGGTGGTGACGAGGTCGTCGAACTTCATCATCGCCGAGGTCCAGCCGTCACCGATGCGGGCGGCCCGGCGCAGCGCCGGACCGGTGTGCCCGCCGATGTAGAACGGCACCCGCTCGCTCGGCGCCGGACTCATCTGCAGCTCGTCGAAATCGAAGAACTCGCCGTGGAATTCGACCATGCCGCCGTCGAGGACGAGCCGGATGACCTCGATCATCTCGTCGACCCTCGCGCCGCGGCGGGCGTACGGAACGCCGCACCACTCGAATTCCTCAGGCGCCCAGCCGATTCCTACGCCGAAGCCGAAGCGGTTGCCCGACAGATTGGCGATCGAGCCGACCTGGCGAGCCAGCAGGAGCGGATTGCGCGAGCCGAGCTTGAGGACGTTGGTGTAGAACCGCAGCTTCGTGGTCACCGCGGCCATCGTCGCCGCGGCGATCAGCGGGTCGACCCAGGGAGTCTCCGGGCCCCAGAAGCGGCTGCCGTCCGGGGTGTACGGGTAGTCGGCGGCCTGCGACTTCATATAGAACAGCGAGTCGGGCAGGCCGATGGAGGTGAACCCGCATTCCTCGGCCGTCTTGGCCAGCTCCGCGAGCTGTTCCAGCGGACTCAGTGCGATACCGACGGTGAACTTCATGCCGGCGGCTCGCTTCCCACGACCCACATCGAGAAGTACTGGGAGCCACCGCCGTACGCGTGGCCGAGTGCCTTGCGCGCGTTCGACACCTGGTAATCGCCTGCGCGTCCCATCACCTGCTTGGCGGCTTCGGCGAATCGGATCAGGCCCGAGGCGCCGATCGGGTTGGACGAGAGAACGCCGCCCGAGGGATTCACCGGCAGGCGTCCGCCGATTTCCGTCTCGCCCTTGTCGGTGAGTTTCCAGCCGTCGCCCTCGGCGGCGAAGCCGAGGTTCTCGAGCCACATCGGCTCGAACCAGGAGAACGGCACATAGATCTCGGCGACATCGATCTCTTCCAGGGGATCGGTGATCCCGGCCGACTTCCACAGGGCGGCGGCCGCGTCCCGGCCCGCCTGTGGGTTCACCTGGTCGCGACCGGAGAAGGTGGTCGGCTCGGTGCGCATCGCGGTCGCGTGGACCCAGGCCACTTTCTTGCCTTCGGCTTCGACCACCGCCGCGGCCTCGGCATCGCCGATCACCAGCGCGCACGCGCCGTCGGAGGACGGGCAGGTCTCATCGAAACGGATCGGGTCCCAGAGCATTTGGGATGCCAGGACCGAATCGAGGGTGATGTCGGGCTGATGCAGGTGCGCGAGCGGGTTCTTCGCGCCGTTGCGCCGATCCTTCACCGCCACCATCGCGCCGATGTGCAGTGGCGCGTTCGAGCGACGGATGTAGGAGCGCACGTGCGGAGCGAAGTAGCCGCCCGCGCCCGCGCCGACCGGCATGGTGAACGGCACCGGAATCGACAACGCCCACATGGCATTCGACTCGGACTGCTTCTCCCAGGCGATGGCGAGCACGCGTTTGTGCACGCCGGCCTGTACGAGGTTCGCTGCGACGACGCCGGTGGAGCCGCCGACCGAACCGGCGGTGTGCACGCGCAGCAGCGGTTTGCCCGCCGCGCCGAGTGCCTCGGCGAGATACAGCTCGGGCATCATGACGCCCTCGAACATATCGGGCGCCTTGCCGACGACGACGGCGTCGATATCGGCAATGGTCAGGCCCGCGTCATCGAGTGCGCGATCGATGGCCTCACGGCACATGCCCGCCATGGACACGTCCGTACGTTTTGTCACGTGATGAGTTTGGCCGGTGCCGAGCACCGCCGCGGGGAAGCTCATCGTGCCTCCGATTCGAGAACGGCGACCAGGTTCTGCTGCAGCGCAGGGCCGCTGGTCGCATGAGCGAGGGTCCGGTTGGCAGTGCCGGAGATGATGGCCTCGGCGGCACACCCGATCCGTTCCAGTCCGGCCGAGAACATCGGGTTGGCGGCGAGCGCGCCACCGGAGGTATTCACCGGCGTGCCCGCGGGCAGACCGATCGCCTCGGCCAGGATCAGCTGCTGGTGGCTGAACGGCGCGTGCAGTTCGGCGAGGTCGAAGGTGGTGTTGCCGCCGGTCGCCACCGCGGCGGCCCTGGTGGTGGAGGGGGAGCGGGTCAGGTCGCGGCCACCGAGCGCCTGGGCGTCGATGTTGTGCGCGATTCCGGTGATCCACGCCGGGCGCTCGCACAGTTCCCTGGCCCGGTCGCCGACCGCGAGCACGATCGCGGCGGCGCCGTCGGTGATCGGCGCGATGTCGTGGGCGCGCAGCGGATCGGCCACATACGGCGCGGAAAGCAAGGATTCGATGTCACCGCCGGCGACAGCGGCCATCTCCTGCTCGGTCCACCGGCCGGAATCGAGCCCGGCTCGCGCCTGCAACCCGGCGACCGACACGGCGTCCGGCCACAGCGGCGCGACCAGATACGGGTCGAGCTGCATGGTCAGAACCTGATGCAGATTACCCGCCGAGGCCTTGCCGAAGCCGTACACGAGCGCCGTCTCGGCCTGGCCGGAACGCAGTTTCACCCACGCCTCGTAGAGGGCCCATGCCGCGTCCATCTCCACGTGCGATTCGTTGATCGGCGGCACCGCGCCGATCGCGTCGACCGCGGAGATGAACGAAAAGGCACGACCCGCCATGTAATCCGAGGAGCCGGAGCACCAGAAGTCGATGTCGGTCTTGGTGATGCCGAGGGTCGCGTAGAGCTGCTGGAAGCACGGCACGAGCATCTCGACGCCATTGGTCGTGCCGAAGGTCTCCGGCACATGCGGTGCGTGGGCGAACCCCACCACCGCGATTTCGGGAATGGTCACCGTCGCCTCTCTAGAGGTGGTTCTGGAAGGACTCGTACGGTGCATCGGGCTCACCGCTGGGCTGGAAGTGGTCGATATTGGCCATCGTGTGACCCCACTCCTCACGGGGTTTCCACACCGCCTCGACCCGCATTCCCATCCGCACCTCGCTGGCCTCGCAGCCGAGCACCAGGTGCAGGAACGGAATGTCGGCGCCGTCGAGCAGGATGTAGGCGGCCACATACGGCGGCTTGATCCGCTGGCCGAGGAACGGCACGTTGACGATGCAGAAGGTGGTGACGATGCCCTTGTCCGGCAGCTCGACCAGGTCGTTGGTCGGGGTGCCGTCGGTCGGATTGGCGCCGCGCGGCGGGAAATAGACCCGCCCGCCCGCCTCGGACCGGCCGCCGATGAGCTTGCCCTCGGCGAGGCCGCGCAGGTAGATGCTCTCCTGCGGGGAGGCGGTGTGCTTGTAGTTCAGGTCTACGGGAGTGGTCAGCATGGTGACCAGAGCTTCGGTGTCTTCGGCGGAGATCGCGGTCTGGGTGGTCTCGCCCGGCGCGAAGCAGGCGATGTCCTGGATGCGGCCGGTGCGCTCGTCGGCCCAGCGGGCACTGACCCGCATTCCCGTGCTGAGCTGGCCGGGGTCGGTAACGTCGAGGGCATGCAGCAGAGCTGTGTCGGCGCCGTCGAGCTGGATCAGCGCCCAGGCGAACGGGCGGTCGAACGGCTGGCCGGGCAATGGCTCCGACACCCACGTCCAGGACGTGACGGTGCCCGTTGCCGCGACCTCGACCAGCTCGCCTACCGGCGCGCTGGTGAGTGGATCGTATTCGGGCGGTGGCACGAGTATCCGGCCGTCGCTGCCGCGAGCGCCGAGTATCCGGCGTTCGCGCAGTCCGGTCAGAAATGCGCCGATGATGGGTCCGACGGACCTGGTGTAGTCGAATCGCACCCGAAGGGGTGCACTCAATACTTCCACTGCGGTATTCCCCTGGGTCACGATATCGAGTAGAACAGGTTCTTATTCTGCTCGCAAGGATTCGCCGAAAGGGCGCCGATCATGAAATTCGGACTTCAACTCGGATACTGGGGCGCGCAGCCGCCTGTCAACGCCGGCGAACTGGTGATCGCGGCCGAGGAATCGGGGTTCGACGCGGTGTTCGCGGCTGAGTCCTGGGGCTCGGACGCCTTCACTCCGCTGGCCTGGTGGGGGTCGTCCACCGAGCGGGTGCGCCTCGGTACATCGGTGGCGCAGATGTCGGCCCGCACTCCCGCGGCGGCCGCGATGCACGCGCTCACGCTGGACCACCTCAGCGGCGGCCGGGCCATCCTCGGCCTCGGCGTCTCCGGCCCTCAGGTGGTGGAGGGCTGGTACGGGCAGCCGTTCGCCCAGCCGCTGAAGCGCACGCGTGAGTACGTCGACATTGTGCGCAAGGTGCTGGCCCGCGAGGCGCCGGTGACCTCGGAGGGCAAGCACTACGGCCTCCCGTACGGGGGTCCAGGCGCCACCGGGCTCGGCAAACCGCTCAAGCCGATCGTGCACCCGCTGCGCGCTGATCTGCCCATCTGGCTGGGCGCGGAGGGTCCGAAGAACGTCGCCCAGACCGCCGAGATCGCCGATGGCTGGTTGGCGATCTACTACGCCCCGCGCCTGGCGGGCATGTACAACGAGTGGCTCGACGAGGGCTTCGCGCGTGCGGGCGCGCGCCGTTCGCGGGCCGATTTCGAGATCGCGGCCAGCGCGCAGGTGGTGATCACCGACGATCCGGCGGCCGAGATCGAGCGGATGCGCTGGGTGAGCGCGCTCTACATCGGCGGCATGGGCGCTCCCGAGCTGAACTTCCACGCCCAGGTGTACAAGCGGATGGGCTACGGCGCCGAGGTCGACGAGATCTCCGCGCTGTTCCAGGCGGGACGCAAGGCCGAGGCCGCCGCGGCGGTGCCCGACGAGCTGATCACCGACACCGCGATCTTCGGCGACGAGGCCCACGTGCGCACCCGGCTGAAGGAATGGGAGGACGCGGGCGTGACGATGATGCTTGTCTCGGTGTCGGATGCCGAACAAATGCGTCGGCTCCAACCCCTTGTCACCATGTAGAACACGTTCTAAATTCGAAGGGTGAGCAGCCAGCAGACAACGGAAGTCCTCGGACTGTGGAATATCGCCGAGGCCGATCCTGAACGGATCGCCCTCGTCGACCCGGACGGTAGGGAGATCAGCTATCGAGAATTGGCCACCCTCGCCAACCGCTACGCCAACGGACTACGCGGCATCGGATTGCGCACCGGCGACGTCGTGGTCAGCATGCTGCACAACGGGGTCGAGGCGATCGCCGCGTACTTCGCCGCCTACCAGGCCGGTTTCTACATCGTCGCGGTGAACTGGCACCTCACCGCGCCGGAGATCGCCTACATCCTCGGCGACAGCGAGGCATCGGCGTTCCTGGCCAGCGAAAGGTTCGCCGACACCGCGGCCGAAGCGGCCGACCTCGCGGAACTCTCCACCGAAGCCCGCTTCTCGGCGGGCACGATCGCCGGGTTCCGGCCGGTGTCGTGGCTCGGTGCCGCCGACACCGGTCGTCCGGACGAGCGGTCCATCGGCGCGCCGATGCTCTACACCTCGGGCACCACCGGTCGGCCCAAGGGCGTTCGCCGCCCGCTGACCGGCGCGGATCCCGATGTCGTTCCCGCGGCGAACCAGGCCTACTTCAGCCTGTTCGGCCTCGGTCCCTACGACGATCACGTGCACATCTGTGGCTCGCCGCTCTATCACACGGCTGTGCTGAACAATTCGACGATCTCGATCCAGATGGGGCACAAGCTCGTACTGATGGATCGCTGGGATGCCGAGGGCATGCTCGCGCTGATCGAGAAGTACAAGGTCACCCACAGTCACATGGTCCCCACGCAGTTCAACCGGCTGCTGGCACTGCCCGACGAGGTGCGGGCCCGCTACGACATGTCCTCGCTGCGCAGCATGATCCACGGTGCGGCGCCGTGCCCGCCCGACACCAAGCGGCGCATGCTCGAGTGGTGGGGACCGGTCGTCACCGAGTACTACGCCGCGACCGAGGGCGGCGGCACGGTGATCACCGGCGCCGAGTGGCTGGAAAAGCCGGGCTCGGTGGGCAAGGCGTGGCCGTGGTCGGTGGTGAAGGTGCTCGACGAGCAGGACGGCACCGAACTGCCCGCGGGCAAAGAGGGCCTGATCTACATGAAGATGGGCGCGTCCAGCTTCGAATACCACAAGGCCAAGGAGAAGACCGAGGAGTCGCGCGTCGGTGAGATGTTCACCGTCGGCGACATCGGCTACTTCGATGAGGACGGCTACCTGTTCCTCTGTGATCGGCGTTCGGACCTGATTCTCTCGGGCGGGGTGAACATCTACCCGGCCGAGATCGAGGGCGTGCTGATGAGCCACCCGAAGATCGCCGATGTGGCGGTACTCGGTGTGCCCGACCCGGATTGGGGTCAGCAGGTGAAGGCGTTCGTGCAGCCGGTGCCCGGAACCGAGGGCAGCGACGAACTCAGCGCCGACATCCTGGAATTCGCCGCCGGTCAGCTCGCGAAGTACAAGCTGCCCCGCACGGTGGAATACCGTGCGGAGCTGCCCCGCGATCCCAACGGAAAGCTGTACAAGCGCCGCCTGCTGTGAAAACCGTTCTCGCTCAGACGGGCTCGCGCCACTCCGGCTCGAGCCCGAAGAGTGGGAACAGGCGCTGGGTGTCGAGGAAGAAGTTGAGGCCGGCGATGGTGTTGCCCTCCAGCTCGAGCACCGTGATCGACCACGGCACCCAGACGCCGGGCTCCTCGCTCGGCTTGTAATGGCCGAAGGCGGGCGAGCCGTTGGCGCCGACCAGCGGCACCATCCGCGAATCGCGGCACGCGCTGCCCGTACTGAGCATGAACGCGGCCACGTTCTCCGGGCCCGAGATCCAGAGATCGAACGGCGGCATCGACAGCGCCACATCGGCTTTGAGTAGCGTGGTGAGCGCGTCCATGTCGTAGGCCTCGAACGCGGTGACGAAATCGTCGATCAGTTTGCGCTGATCGGGATCGGTCTCGTCGAAACTGTCGGTCACGGTGGGCTGCACCTTCGACATGGTGGCCCTGGCCCGCTGTAGCGCGCTGTTCACCGACGCGGGCGACATCATCAGCGCTTCGGCGGTCTCACCCGCCGAGAAACGCAGCACCTCGCGCATGATCAGGATCGCGCGCTGAGTGGCGGGCAGGTGCTGGCAGGCCGCGACGAAGGCGAGGCGCAGGGTGTCTCTGGTGGAGGCGTGGTCGGCCGGGTCGGCGCCGAAGGCGAGCGCGTTCGGAATCGGCTCGATCCATACGTAATCGGGCTGTGGCATGGGCAGCGGCGAATCCGGGCGGCCCGGCCCGTTGAGGTCCATCGGTCTGGCGCGGCTCTGTGGACGGTCGAGCATGTCCAGACAGATATTGGTGGCGATCTTGTACAGCCATGAGCGCAGACTCGCGCGACCCTCGAAGGAATCGTAGGAGCGCCAGGCTCGGGTGAAGGTTTCCTGCACCGCGTCCTCGGCCTCGAACGAGGAGCCGAGCATGCGATAGGCGTAGGCGCACAACTCGCGCCGATGCGTCTCGAATTCGGCGAGTACAGCGGGATCAGGCCCGGTGGTGGCGGTTGTGGCGTCGCTCATGGTTTCACGATGCCACAGGGGTCCGACAGTCGACAGGGCCGAAAACGGACTATCGCGATTTCGCGAACTTCACCCGGATGCGATGAATCCGCGTCGACCGCCACGTCTACATGTTCGAGACCGCAACGACGCCCCGAAAGGCTGATCCCATGAGCAACAAGATGATCTTCATCAACCTCCCCGTCGCCGACCTCGACCGTTCCAAGGGGTTCTACGAGGCGCTCGGCTGGAAGGTGAACGAGGACTTCACCGATCAGAACGCGGCCTGCATCGTCGTCGACGACAACATCTGCCTGATGCTGCTGACCAAGGACTTCTTCACCACGTTCAGCAAGCGCCCGATCGCGAACACCACCGGCCAGATCGGCGCCGCGTACGCCCTGTCGCTGGGGAGCGCCGCCGAGGTCGACGTGCTCACCGACGCGGCCGTCGCGGCGGGCGGCACCGAGGAGACCAATGACGACAAGAGGGCCCAGGAGGCCCAGGTCGGCATGCACGGTCGCACCTTCATCGACCCCGACGGCCACCAGTGGGAGCCGTTCTACATGGACTACCCGGGCGCGTAAGCAGGGTTTTCGGAGCGCTGGCGCGCTCGAGCGCGGCCCCTGAGGGCCGCGAGTCAGCCACCGTTGCTGGCGGCTGCGCCGCGGACGCAACGGCGGCTGACTCGCGGCCGGGCCGCTACGCCGCTGCGCGGCGGACCCTCCTCGGGGTCGGGTCGTGCGGAGCTGGGAGTGCGGTCATGGCGGATCAGGAACCGGTGAAGTTCGGCTTGCGCTTCTCGGCGAAGGCTCGCGGGCCTTCCTTGGCGTCGGCTGATCGGAACACCTCGATGCCGATCTTCGCCTCGATGGGGAACGCCTCGTTCTCCGGCATGGCCTCGGTTTCGCGCAGGGTGCGCAGCATCGCCTGGACGGCGAGCGGGCCGTTGTCGGCGATCTGGCCTGCCAGCGCCAAGGCCTTGTCGAGGGCGGTTCCGTCGGGGACCACATGGCCGATCAGGCCGATGTCCTTGGCCTCGGCAGCGGTGATGTGCCGACCGGTCAGCAGCAGATCAGCGGCCACCGTGTACGGGATCTGCCGGGCCAGCCGCACCGCGGAACCACCCAGCGGGAACAGGCCCCAACGGGCCTCGGAGACGCCGAACTTGGCGCTTTCCCCAGCCACGCGCAGATCGGTGCCCTGCAGGATCTCGGTGCCACCGGCAATGGCAGGGCCCTCGACCGCCGCGATCAGCGGCTTGGCCAGTCGCCGCCCCTTCAGCAGTGCGGGGAGGTAGGCCGGGTCCCAGCTGCCGCTGGAGGCGGTGTCCCCAGGATGCTGCGAGCTCATCGCCTTCAGATCCATCCCAGCGCAGAAGGCCCCGCCTGCACCGGTGAGGATCGCGACGCGGATGTCGGGATCGCTGTCCACCTGGTCCCAGGCGTCGCGCATGATCGCCATCATCTCGCCGGAGAGGGCGTTGCGCGCCTCGGGGCGGTTCATGGTGACGATGAGGACATGGTCGCGTTTCTCGACCAGGCAGTGGGCCATTTTCGTACTCCTGACAAGTTGAGTCTTGTCAGAAACAGTAACACGTTCTATTTTTGTCCTTGTGAGCTACAACATAGCCGATCTCGTCGAACATGCCGTCGACTTGATGCCCGACCGGATCGTGCTGGTCGGCGAACATCGAGAGTCGACCTACGCCGAACTAGAGGAGCGGGCCAACAAGCTGGCCCACTACCTGCTGGAACAGGGTGTGCGTCCCGGCGACAAAGTCGGAATCTATTCCAGGAACACCGTCGAGGCCGTCGAAGCGATGGTGGCCGTCTTCAAGGCGCGGGCGGTGATGATCAATGTCAACTTCCGCTATGTCGAGAACGAGTTACTGCACATCTTCGACAACTCCGACATGGTGGCGCTGATCCACGAGCGCCGCTACACCGACAAGGTGGCGGCGGTGCGGGACAAGGTGCCCGCCCTGAAGACGGTGATCGTCGTCGACGACGGCACCGAGGGCCCCACCGGCGCGGACACCGTGGAGTACGAAGCGGCGTTGGCCGGTTCGTCGGGTGAACGTGACTTCGAGGAGCGCTCGCCCGACGACATCTACATGCTCTACACCGGCGGCACCACAGGGCTGCCCAAGGGCGTGATGTGGCGGCACGAGGACGTCTGGCGGGTGCTCGGCGCGGGCATCAACTTCGTCACCGGCGAGTACACCAAGGACGAATGGGAGCTGGCCAAGATCGGCGCGGAGAACCCGCAGATGGTGCGCTTCCCGATCCCGCCGATGATCCATGGCGGCTCGCAGTGGGCCACCTTCCACAGCCTGTTCGGCGGCGGCAAGGCCGTGATGATCCCGGAGTTCAGCGGGCACGGTGTCTGGCAGGCCGTCGACAAACACGGCATCAACCTGATCTTCATCACCGGTGACGCGATGGCCCGCCCGATGCTCGACGCGCTCGCCGAAGGCAACCCGGAAACCGGTGAGCCCTACGATCTTTCGACCCTGTATGTGCTGGCCAGCAGCGCGGCGCTGTTCTCGCCCTCGCTCAAGGACAAGTTCCTCGAGGTGCTGCCCAACCGGATGATCTCCGACTCCATCGGCTCCTCGGAGACCGGCTTCGGCGGGCTCTCCCTGGTCGCCAAGGGCGCCACCCACACCGGTGGCCCTCGGGTGAAGATCGACGCGGCCACCCAGGTACTCGACGAGGAAGGCAATCCGGTGGAGCCGGGTTCCGGTGTCGTCGGCCTGCTGGCGCGCAGCGGGCACATCCCGCTCGGCTACTACAAGGACGAGGTCAAGTCGGCCGCGACGTTCAAGGAGTTCAACGGGGTCCGCTTCGCGATCCCCGGTGACTACGCGCGCGTCGAGGAGGACGGCTCGGTCACCATGCTCGGCCGCGGTTCGGTGAGCATCAACAGCGGTGGCGAGAAGATCTACCCCGAAGAGGTGGAGGGCGCCCTCAAGGCGCACCCCGACATCTTCGACGCGCTGGTGGTCGGTGTCGAGGACGCCCGCTGGGGCCAACGAGTCGTCGCCGTCGTCCAGTGTCGCGGTGAGAACCGCCCCACCCTGGCCGACCTGAAACCGGTACTGGCGCAGGAGATCGCGTCGTACAAGCAGCCACGCAGCCTGTGGTTCGTCGACGAGATCAAGCGCTCGCCCGCGGGCAAGCCGGACTACCGCTGGGCCAAGTCGCAGACGGATGAGCGCCCTGCCGACGAGCACGCTGAGGCGGGCTCGGTCTAAAGCGGCCGGTAGATCGCTGTACCAGTTGTAAAGCCTGGCCGTCGGCGCGGAATCGCGCACCGGCGGCCAGGTTCGCGAATGCTGTCGCTGTCGCGCGGAACGTCGCCTCGGTCACAATGGCCTAGACCTCAATGGTGGTTGAGGGCGCAGGCTGTGGTCACCAACGAGACGCGGAGGAAGCCATGCGACCGAACCTGAACGACCCGACCGCCGACCCGACCACGCAGGCCGTGGCCGCCGAACTCGCCGGCGAATTGCAGCGGGCTCTCGAGACCGGCGACGCCGATCTCTACGACAACTCGTTCGCCGCGGATGTGTTGTGGGGCACCCCTTTCGGTGCCCTGGTCATCGGTCACAGCCAGATCAATGCCATCCATCGCGGCATGATGCAGCCGGCGAATTCACCCGCACCGGCCTCCCGTTTCGAGGTCGTGGTCGCCACCAGTCCGGCTCCGGGGTTGATCGTCACCCAGATCCGCAGGCAAGCCGTCGATCCCGGTGGATTCTCCGAGGTCGCACTGTATGTGCTGGTGGAACGCGAGGGGAAATGGTGGCTGTCTGCAGCGCAGAACACGCCGATCGACGAATCGAAATCGGCGTTGAAACGCGCGAACTCCGATTCCGCCTCCTGATCCGCCTGGGTTCCTGATCGGCCTGCACCCTTGTGCGCGGTCGGTTATCGCTTACTCGGTTCGTCGCCCCGTTCGGCAGTCCGCCGGGCGGGGCGACGTGTGCGCGCCGTCAGCGGTTGCCGAGTTCGGACAGTTGGTAGGCCAGCTTGCCGCGAACCGCGGGGATGCGGGTGAGGAGGCGGAAGGCGGTGTTGCGCGCGGTGCGAGCGGGGGTCGACCGCAGGGTCGCCATTGTGGTCATACGGTCGGTGAATGCTACGACTTCGAGGGCGATCGGTCTGCGGATGGTTTCGTAGGTGTCGAGAATCGAATCCGGTTCGCCTGTGATGACTTTCGCCAGGAGGGTGCCGAGCAGGGCCGCGTCCTGGATGCCGGTGTTCATGCCCTGGCCGCCTGCCGGGCTGTGGACGTGGGCGGCGTCGCCCGCGAGGAGGACGCGGCCCGCGCGGTAGTGGTCGGCTACGCGGTGGTGGACGCGGAAGCGGGAGCTCCACAGGACCTCGTCCACACGGATCTCGCCTGCGGGGCCCCGGGTGTCGAGTAGTGACTGGATGTCGTCGAGGGTGGGGTGTTCCGGTGCCTGGTCGACGGTGGCGACGACGCGGTAGCGGTTCTTCGCCTCGTCGGGGAGTGGTGCGACCACGGTGACGCCTTCGGGGGAGAGGTGCAGCGACACTTCCGAACGTGGAGCAGGCCAGCTCATGTGGACGTCGGCCAGGATGAAGGAGGCCGGGTAGGTGTCTCCGGTGAAGCCGATGCCCACCTGCTCGCGCACGACACTGTGCATGCCGTCGGCGCCGATGACATAGTCGGCCTCGATCTCGCCGCGCTGGTCGTCCTCGTCGACGTATTCGACAGTGACGCTGCCGTTCTCCTCGGTGACCTTGGTGACGGTGAGTGGTCGGTGCACCACGCCGCCCAGTTCGTGCAGCCGGTCGAGGAGCACCTGCTCGGTGACGTCCTGCGGCACCATCAGCGTGTACGGGAACTCGGTGGGGAGATCGCCGAATTCGATGGTGGCCAACGTCTTCGCGCCGTCGTGCAGCTTGAAGGTCGGCACCTCGATTCCGCGTTCGGCGAGTGCGCTCGCGATGCCGAGCCCGTCGAGCACCTCGAGCGTCCTGGCATGCACCACCGCGGCCCGAGAAGTGTTGGCGCCCTGGCCGAGTCGATCGATGAGCACATGGTCGACGCCGGCTTCGGCGAGCACGATCGCGGCGGTGAGCCCGGCGGGGCCCGCGCCGACGATGACGACGGAGGTGGCTTCGGGCAGTGAGGTGGCGGGCATTTCGACTCCTGGTCAACGCTTGTTTGCCAACGCTTGTAGGCATAACGGTAGACCTGCTCGCGAATGAAAGTCAACAGTTGTTGGCATACAATCGTTGACATGCCTGACCAGGAGATTCCCACCCGTCGTTCCGACGCGACGAAGGCCGCCATCCTCGAGGCCGCCCGTGCCCGCTTCGCCGCCGACGGCTACGCCAAGGCCACGATCCGCGCGATCGCCGCCGACGCCGAGATCGACCCCTCGATGGTGATGCGCTATTTCGGCAGCAAAGACGGCCTCTTCGCCGCCGCCGCCCAGATCGACCTGGACCTCCCCGACCTGAGCGCCGCCGATCCGAACACCATGGGCGAGTTGATGATCCGCCGCTTCCTCGAGATCTGGGAGGGCAACGACAACACGGTCCTGTTGATCCTGCTCCGCTCCTCGATCACCGACGATGCGGTAGCGGCCCGATTCCGCGAGATCTTCGCCGACCAGGTCCTGCCCGCCGTCCTCCGCTTCGGCACCCCCACCGACGCCCCCCGCCGCGCAGCGCTTATCGTCACTCAACTCTTGGGCCTGGCCCTGTGTCGGTACGTCCTGCGGCTGCCGCCGGTAGTCGCGCTCACGTCACAGCAGATGGTCACCGACCTCGCACCCACCCTGCAGCGCTACCTGACTTCGGAGTTGGATCTCCATCGGTAGGCAGCAATGCATCGGTACCTTTGCGACGCCATGTGAGGCACGGCCGGCCTGCAGCGCAAGAGTCAGTGAGAGCCGGTGGTCAGTGCTTCAATGCGGTAGCGAGACGGGATGCGATCTCGGGAACATCGACCACTGCGCCACTGGCGACGTCGATCATGAGGTTGTAGGTGAGGTCTTCGTCGAGAGAGCTCGTATCGATGCCGTTGTAGGCCAGGAAGACGATCGCGCCGGCGATCGCAAGGCGCTTGTTGCCGTCGACGAGTGGATCGTTGGCTGCGATCGAATGCAGGAGCGCTGCGGACTTCTCCCAGATGCCTGGGTAGGCGTCGGTGCCGAACACTGTGGTTGCCGGGCGCGCGGCCGCCGAGGCGAGCAGTCCCGCGTCGCGTACGACGTACGGCCCTGCCACATCCTCGGCGATTGCTCGCAGGTCGGCGACCGTGAGGTAGTAGATCTCCGCTTCGCTCACTCGGCGAGCCTGTCGAGCAGGCTCCTATGACGCTCGGCGAATTGTCGCGATAGTGCGCGGACTTGACTGTTTGCGGTCTCGGCCATCGAATCCGGCACCACGGCCGCTACGCGGCGGCCATGACGGGTCAGGTGCACGACGGTGCCGCCTTCGGCAGCCGCAATCACTTCGGCTAGGCGCTCCCTGGCTTCACTTACCGGGAGCTCCCAGTTCTCGGGCGAGGGAGCTGCAGTCATGCCCTGAATTGTACGTCTTTGCCGACAGTTCGTACGAACTGTCGGCAAAGGGTTAGTTCGCCAGTTCCGCGCCGAGGGCGAGGAGGTGGGGAGTCGCTCCGCCGAGCGCGAATTCGTTGTGCTTGGCGGCGGTGAAGTAGTTGTGGGTGATGTGGTCGCGGTCGATGCCGAGGCCGCCGTGGATGTGGACGACGGTGTGGGCGACCTTGTGTCCGGCCTCGGCCGCCCAGAACTTGGCGATGTGGATGGCCTCGGCGGCGGGGAGGTCCTCCGAGAGGCGCCAGGCGGCCTGGGTGACCGTGAGGCGCAGGCCGCCGATGTCGATATAGGCGTCGGACAGGCGCTGGGCGACCGACTGGAACGAGCCGATCGGCTTGCCGAACTGTTCGCGGGTGCGGGTGTGCTCGGCGGTCAGCTCGAGCGCGCGCTCCAGGATGCCGAGTTGCAGGGCCGACAGCCCGAGCCAGGCGGATTCGCGCAGCCAGGTGAGGATGTCGGCACCGGCCTCGATGGTGCCGAGCAGTTCGGCCGGCGTGACAGCGAGCTCCACGGCGAACTCGGGGCTCAGGTCGACGACCTGCTGGGCGGTGCGGGTGACCGACGCGTGCTCCGGATCGACCACGAAGACGCCGACACCAGTGGAGGTGATGGCGGGCACCAGGATTCGTTCGGCGCGGTCGGCGTAGGCGACGGTGGTGGCGGTGCCGGTCAGCGTCCACCCGGCACCGGCGGCCTCGGCGACGATTCCCGGTGCGTCGGTGGTGGCACGCAGTTCCTCGGCGAGCGCCGCGGTCAGCACGATCTCGCCCGCGCCTGCCCGCGCGGCCAGCTGCTGCTGGTCGGCATCGCCGAACTTCGCCAGCGCGCCGGCGCCGAGGACGATTGACCACAGGTAGGGCACCGCGGCGACGACGCGGCCGAGTTCCCGCAGGATCGCGGTCTGCTCGAGCATGCCGAAATCGCTGCCGCCCAGTGCTTCCGGTAGCGCGGCGGCCAGCACGCCGGTCTCGGCGAGCGACTTCCAGAGCTGCTCGTCGAAGCGGGCGGCGGTGTCGAGTTCACGCAGCCGATCGGCGGTGACGAGCTTGGCGCAGACCTCGCCGGTCAGCCTGGCGAGATCGGTCTGGGCTTCGGTAGGAGTGAAATCCATGGGAGATACCGGCTTTCGGGATCAGCGGGCGGATGCGGGCTGGCGCAGGGCGGTCATGGCGATGATGTCGCGCTGCACCTCGTTGGTGCCGCCGCCGAAGGTGAGAATCAGTGCGGCGCGGTGCATCCGCTCGAGCCGGCCGAGCAGGGCGGCGCCGGGGGAGTCCTGGCGCAGGTAGGCGTGGGGGCCGACGACTTCCATCAGCAGTCGGTAGGCCTCGGTGGCCAGCTCGGTGCCGTAGACCTTGCACGCGGACGCGTCCCACGGCTTCGGCGCCGCCTCGCCGCCCAGGTCGGCGCGGCTGGCGATCTCCCAGTTCAGCAGCTTGAGGTATTCGACCTTGGCGTGCACCCTGGCCAGGTTGAGCCGGGCCCATTCCTGGTCGATCACGCGCCTGCCGTTGGACAGGGTGGTTTCCTTGGCCCACTCGACGGTCTGCGCGACCGCGAGGCTCAGCGGACCCGCCGAGGTGAGGGCGACGCGCTCGTGATTGAGCTGGTTGGTGATCAGCGACCAGCCGCCGTTCTCCGGACCGACCACCGATGAGACGGGCACCCGTACGTCCTGGTAGTAGGTGGCGCTGGTGTCGGGGCCCGCCATCGTGTGCACCGGCGTCCAGGAGAACCCGTCGACGTCGGTCGGCACGATGAGCATCGTGATGCCCTTGTGCTTCTTGGCCGTCGGATCGGTGCGCACGGCGAGCCAGATGTAGTCGGCGTAGGCGATGAGGCTGGTCCACATCTTCTGGCCGTTGATCACGAAGTCGTCGCCGTCGCGCACCGCGGCGGTCCGCAGCGAGGCCAGGTCGGTGCCTGCGCCCGGTTCGGAGTAGCCGATGGCGAAGTGCAGCTCACCCGAGGCGATCTTGGGCAGGAAGAACTTCTTCTGCTCCTCGGTGCCGTACTGCATGATGGTCGGCGCGACCGAGTTGAGCGTGAGGAACGGGACGGGCGCACCCGCGATGGCCGCCTCCTCGACGAAGATCAGCTGATCCATCGTGGTGCGGTCCTGGCCGCCGTACTCCTTGGGCCAGCTCAGCGTGAGCCAGCCGTCGCGGCCCATCTCGCGCACGACCTCGCGGTAGACGTTGCCGGAGCCGTATTCGCCGGTGGTCATGCTCAGCGCCGCGCGACGTTCCGGTGTCATCAGCTTCGCGAAATATTCGCGCAGCTCGGCGCGCAATTCTTCCTGCTGCGGCGTATACGCGACGCGCATGCTTCCTACCTCGGTGTCGAGCTGAAAGGGCGGGTGGCGGGGCGCAGGGTATGAGCCCCGCCGAAACCGATCATTGCATATGAACTGGAACATGTTCCAGTATTGATGGTGATTCGGCGCCTGTTCCGCTTCGGGGACCGGGCTGTCTGGGTTAGTGTCGCGAAGACCGTGTGGAAGGAAGTTCTCATGAAGATCATCGTCGATTTCGACCGGTGTGAAGCGAACGGCGTCTGTGTAGGAATCGCCCCTGACATGTTCGAACTTGATGACGACGACATGTTGACCGTCGCCGAGGGCGATGTCGCGCCCGATCGTCTCGCCGACGCGGAGGAGGCCGTGGCGCAGTGCCCCAAGGCTGCGCTGAGGTTGGCGTGATCGCCTCTTGTCGGATGGTGGAACACGTTCTAGAGTCGGCCGAATGAGTGTGACGCAGATTTCATTGGAGGGCCGGGTCGCCATCGTGACCGGTGCGGGCGCGGGGCTCGGCAGGGCCGAAGCTCTCGCGCTGGCGTCGGCCGGTGCGGCGGTGGTCGTCAATGACCTGACCGAGGACGCGGCGGCCGAGACCATCGCCGCCATCCGCGAGCTCGGTGGCAAGGCGGAATTCGTCGGTGGCTCCATCGCCGAGCGCTCGACGGCCGACGCGCTCGTCTCGACCGCGCAGGAATCGCTGGGCGGGCTCGACATCGTCGTCAACAACGCGGGCATCACCCGTGACCGCATGCTGTTCAACATGTCCGACGAGGACTGGGACGCGGTGATCGCGGTGCACCTGCGCGGACACTTCCTGCTCACCCGCAACGCGGCCGCCTACTGGCGCGCGGCGTCCAAGGCGGCGGGCGCGCCGGTCTACGGCCGGCTGGTCAACACCTCCTCGGAGGCGGGCCTGCTCGGACCGGAAGGCCAGGCGAACTACGGTGCGGCCAAGGCGGGCATCACCGCCCTCACGCTGACCGCGTCGCGCGTGCTGTCCAGGTACGGCGTGCGTGCCAACGCGATCTGCCCCCGGGCCAGGACCGCGATGACCGAGGCGGTCTTCGCCGACGCGCCCGAAGGCTCGGTCGACCCGCTGGCGCCCGAGCACGTAGCCAAGCTCGTGGCCTACCTTTCCTCGCCCGCCGCCGACGCGGTGAACGGCCAGGTGTTCGTCGTCTACGGACCGATGGTGGCGCTGATGGCGGCGCCGACGGTCGAGCAGCGCTTCGATGCCGAGGGCGCCGAATGGTCCGAGGCCGACCTCGCCGCCACCCTCGGTGGCTATTTCGCAGAGCGCCCCGCGGATCACACGTTTTCGGCGCGCGACCTCCGCGATCTGGGCTGAGACGCCCGGTTGGCGGTTTGCCCGATGTTGGCCCGCCACGCACTCCGTCCGTTTTGTCACGCCTGTCGTGTTGATCACCGGTCCAGGTGTTGGTAGACATGAGCGTCGGAGTGTGTGACGGCTCACAGGAGGTTCGCGGATTTTAATAAGTATCCGTTTCAGTTTTAACGGCGATTTACGGCAAAAAGTCCTGTTCTGAGTCTACGAAAATGGCAGACATTAGCAGGAACATGTTCTAGTCTTTGGGCAGTCTTCAGATCGGGGTGGCGGTGAAGTACGGGTACGCGGACAAATCGGTCCGCCCGTCGAAAGAGGAGGATTCGGTATGACAAACCTCCTTGCTGTCCCGTTGCGGGCGGTCGGCGGATTCTTCGAACTCGGCGCGGAAGTGGCACGTGCCACCGTCCGCAAGCCATTCCAATGGCGTGAATTCGTCGACCAGGCCTGGTTCGTGGCTCGCGTCTCGATCGTGCCGACGCTGTTGGTCGCCATCCCGTTCACGGTGCTGGTGGTCTTCACGCTCAACATCCTGTTGCGCGAGATCGGCGCCGCCGACCTCAGTGGCGCGGCCGCCGCGTTCGGCGCCGTCACCCAGGTAGGGCCGATCGTCACGGTGCTGATCGTGGCGGGCGCGGGCGCCACCGCGATCTGCGCCGACCTCGGCGCACGCACGATTCGCGAAGAGATCGACGCGATGAAGGTGCTCGGCATCGACCCGGTCAGCCGGCTGGTCGTGCCGCGCGTGTTCGCCTCGATGTTCGTGGCGCTGATGCTCAACAGCCTGGTGTGCACCATCGGCATCGCCGGCGGCTTCGTGTTCTCGGTCTTCCTCCAGGGCGTGAACCCCGGCGCGTTCGTCAACGGGATTCCGCTGCTGACGAATCTGTCCGAGCTGATCATCTCCGAAATCAAGGCGGGCCTGTTCGGCCTGATCGCCGGAATGGTCGCCTGTTATCTCGGGCTCCAGGTCAAAGGCGGACCCAAGAGCGTCGGTGACGCGGTGAACCAAACAGTGGTATTCGCGTTCATGGCGCTGTTCGTGGTGAATGTCGTTGTCACCGCGATCGGCCTGAAATTCACGGTGCGGTGACCACGATGGCATTCATAGTTCGCAGCAAGTTCCCGCGCACGGTCCGCCGTTTCGACCGAATGTCGAAATCGGTGGATTCCCTGGGCGATCAGGCCATCTTCTACATCAAGGCGCTCGGCTCGGTGCCGCGCGCGCTGGTGCACTACCGCACCGAGACCATCCGCCTCATCGCCGAGATCAGCATGGGCAGTGGCGCTTTGGCCGTGATCGGCGGCACCGTGGTGATCGTCGGCTTCCTGACCCTCATGGCGGGCGGCACCATCGCGGTGCAGGGCTACAGCTCGCTCGGCAATATCGGTGTCGAGGCCCTGACCGGCTTCTTCGCCGCCCTCATCAATGTGCGCATCGCGGCACCGGTGATCTCCGGCATCGGCCTGGCCGCCACGATCGGCGCCGGCGCGACCGCGCAGCTGGGCGCGATGCGTGTGGCCGAGGAGATCGACGCGCTGGAATCGATGGCTATTCGGCCGATTCCGTTCCTGGTCGGAACCAGGGTGCTGGCGGGCATGATCGCGATCGTGCCGCTCTACGCACTCGCGGTGATCGCCTCGTTCATCGCCAGCCGGTTCGCCACCGTCGTGATCTACGGGCAGTCGGCAGGCGTCTACGACCACTACTTCTCGACCTTCCTCATCCCGAGCGACATCCTGTGGTCGTTCGCGCAGGCGATCGTGATGGCACTGGCCGTAATGCTCATCCACACCTACTACGGTTTCCACGCCGCGGGTGGTCCGGTCGGCGTCGGCATCGCGGTCGGTAACGCGGTGCGGTCGTCGCTGATCGCCGTCGTCACAGTGACGCTGCTGATCTCGCTGGCGATCTACGGCACCTCCGGCAACTTCCACCTCTCGGGATAGCGTGATGGACACTTCACGGTTCGCTGCCGCATTGCAGGGCGGGCTCGGGCGAAAGCTCGCCGCGCTCACGATGGTCGGCTTGCTCGTCGGGCTCGCGGTCTTCGCGTTCGCCCTCTTCCAAGGCGCGTTCACCACCACCGCCAAGGTGCTGGTCGACGCTCCACGCTCGGGCCTTGTGCTCGACCCCGACGCCAAGGTGAAGGTGCGCGGCGTCGAGATCGGCCGGGTCGCCGAGATCAACCTGCGCGACGACGGCGCGCAGATCCTGCTCGAGGTCGACCCCGAACAGCTGAAGCTGGTGCCGTCGAACGCGGGCGTCGACATTCGCTCGACCACGGTGTTCGGCGCCAAGTACGTGAACTTCGTTGTCCCCGAACAGCCGTCGTCGAGTTCGCTGAAGCCCGGCAGTACGGTCGCGGCGACATCGGTGACGGTGGAGTTCAACACGCTGTTCCAGCACCTGTCCGATGTGCTCGCCCAGGTGGAACCGGAGAAGCTCAACGCCACGCTGACCGCGCTCGGCACCGCACTGCAGGGTCGTGGCGACAAGTTCGGCGACCTGCTCGTCCGATCGGATCGCTACCTGCGCGAGCTCAACCCCTATCTGCCCACGCTGCAACAGGATCTGGACAAGACAGCCCAGGTGACCGATATCTACGCCGATGCCTCCGGCGCGCTGCTGCGCACCGTGGACAACGCCACGGTCACCGCGAAGACGCTGTCGGAGTTGCAAGCCGAGCTCGACAATGTGCTGGTGAACGTGATCGGACTGTCGGATACCACCGGTTCGGTGCTGCGGGAGAACGAAGCCAACCTTGTCACCGCGCTCGACCTGCTGCGGCCGACGACCAGCCTGCTGTTCGAATACGCGCCTGCGCTGAGCTGCATCATCGATGGCCTCGGCCCGCTGATGCCGTTGGCCGAGGAAGTATTCGGCGGTATCCTGCCCGGCGTCGGCATGAACGCCTCGCTCATGCCCGGCTCCAAGCCCTACACCTACCCCAAGGACCTGCCCAAGGTGAACGCCACCGGCGGACCGCATTGTGAGGGCGTTGTCACCCGCGCGCCGGACAGTCACTCGAACTATGTGGTGACCGATACCAGTGAGGGCGGGCCGTACACACCAACAACCGCGCCGCTCGCATTGAACGACAAGGCGCCAAAGATTTTCCAGCTCTTGCTGGAAGGGCTGCCGGGAGTGACACGGTGAAAAACACGGCGACGACAGTCAAGCTCGCGATCTTCACCGTGGTGATGACGCTGGTGTTCGCCGGCTTGGCGATCGTGCTGAGTCAGGCACGGTTCTCCAGCGAGAACGGCTACAAGGCGGTGTTCACCAACTCTTCGGGCATGTTGCCCGGGTCGAAGGTGCGGATCGCCGGTGTGCCGGTGGGCTCGGTGACCTCGGTGAAGGTCGGCTCCGATGATCTCGCGCACGTCGAGTTCGACGTGGACACCAAGTACTCGCTGCTCTCCAGCACCCGACTGGCGATCAAGTACGAGAACCTGGTCGGTGACCGGTATCTGGAACTGATGGAGGGGCCGGGCTCGGCGCGTCGACTGCCGGACGGCGCCACCATCGGTAAGGAGCAGACCACGCCCGCACTGGATCTGGACCTGCTGCTCGGCGGTTTCAAGCCGCTGCTGCGTGGCCTCGATCCGGGCCAGGTCAACGACCTGACCTCGGCGCTGCTGCAGATCTTCCAGGGTCAGGGCGGCACGCTGGTCTCGCTGCTCAACAGCGGTGGCAGCTTCGCCAAGACCCTCGCCGACCGTGATGCGCTGATCGGCAGCGTGATCGACAACCTGAACACGGTGCTGGCCACCATCGACGATCGCGACGAGCAGTTCGCCACCACGATCGACGAATTACAGCGCCTGGTCAGCGGATTGGCCGCCGAGCGCGATCCGATCGGTGCCGCGCTGCCGCGGATCGCCGGTGCGACAAAGGAACTCAACGACTTGCTCACCACCGCCCGCCCCGACCTGCGCAACACGATCGAGCAGACCGGCAGGCTGGCTACCAACCTCGACAACGGCTCCGACCACCTCGAATGGGTGCTCGAGAAGCTGCCGCAGACCTACAAGCAACTCGTTCGCGTCGGCGCCTACGGTTCGTTCCTGCAGCTCTACATCTGCGGCACCAACCTCGTCGTCGACGGCCCGAACGGCCAGCCGATGGAAGTGCACATGCCGGGCCTGCAGGCGACCGGAAGGTGTACGCCCAATGAGTGAGAAGAAGTCGTCGGCGGTCATCGTCGGCATCGTCGGCATCGTGCTGGTGGTGACGATCTCGCTCGCCACTCTGCAGTACAACAAGCTGCCGTTCATCCGCTCCGGCGCGACCTTCACCGCGTTCTTCGTCGACGCGGGCGGGCTGGTGCCGGGCGACCCGGTGCATGTGGCAGGCGTGCGGTCCGGCGAAGTCGACCAGGTGTCGCTCGACGGTCCCAAGGTGCTGGTGAAGTTCACCCTCGACGAGTCGATCGTGCTGGGCCAGAAGACATCCGCCGCGATCAAGACCAACACAGTCCTCGGTCGCAAGTCCCTGGATGTGGTGCCGACCGGACAGGGCGCGCTGCGTACCTCCGACACCATCCCGCTCGACCGGACCACCTCGCCGTACTCGCTCAACGAGGCGCTCAGCGACCTCGGCGCGACCGTCCGCGATCTCGACATGGATCAGGTCGACCAGACCCTGGATGTGCTCTCGGCCGCCTTCGCCGATACACCGGGCCCACTGCGCAACGCCCTCGACGGCGTCACCGCGCTCTCGCGCAGCATCAATACGCGCGACCAGGCGCTCACCGATCTGCTCGGCCGGGCCCAGAACGTCACCAAGGTGCTGGCCGACCGTAGTTCGCAGCTCAACGCGCTCCTGCTCGACGGCAACAACCTGCTCGGCGAACTCGACAACCGCCGTGCCGCCATCAACCAGCTCATCGTCTACGTCGACTCGGTCGCCAAACAGCTCTCCGGGCTGGTCGCCGACAACGAGGCGCAGATGAAACCGACACTGGACCGGCTCAATTCGGTGCTCGGCCTGTTGCAGCGCAACAAGCAGAACCTGACCGAAGCGCTCGAGGGCATCGGCCCCTACGCCTCGGCGCTTGGCGAGCAGGTCGGCAACGGTCCGTGGTTCAACGCCTACGTGGTGAACGCGACGAGTACCGAGTTGCGTCCCCTGGTGGACGCGCTGGTCTGGCCCGAGCACCTGCCGCAGGACCTGATCGACATCTTCACGCATCCGAGGACGCCGAGCATCCAGCCGACCGAGGAGGATCCGCCGCGATGACCATCGCATCGAAAGTCCGTGGCGTGCCGCGTTGGACGCTCGCGGTCGCCGTGGTGGTGATCGTCGCGTTGGTCGCGGTCGGGGTCTACACCACCCTCGGCATCGGCAAGACCAAGATCACCGCCGCCTTCACCTCCACCACCGGCCTGTACGCGGGCGACGAGGTGCGGATGCTCGGAGTCAAGATCGGCAAGATCGACTCGATCGAGCCCGGCGAGGGCCGGGTACAGGTGCGGATGTCCGTCGACCGCGGCATCGACCTGCCCGCCGACGCCCGCGCCGTGCTGATCGCACCCTCGCTGGTGTCGGCCAGGTTCATCCAGCTCGCACCCGCCTACGACGGTGGCCCGAAGATGGTCGACGGCGCGCAGATCCCGATCGAGCGCACCGCGGTCCCGGTGGAGTGGGACGACATCAAAGCCGAACTGTCCAATCTCGCAACCGCTCTCGGGCCGGTCGGCGATGACGAGCAGGGCTCGTTCGGGCGTTTCGTCGACACTGCCGCGAACAACCTCGACGGCAACGGCCAGAAGTTCCGTGACACCCTGCGCGAACTGTCGGCGACGCTGAATACGCTGTCCGACGGGCGAACCGACCTCTTCGGCACCATCCGTAACCTGCAGAAGTTCGTCGAGGTGATCTCGGCGAGCAACGAGCAGATCGTGCAGTTCGGTGGCCGCCTTGCCTCGGTGGCCTCGGTACTCGCCGGTGCGTCGGAGGAGCTGGGTGCAGGACTGGACAGTCTGGATGTGGCGCTCGCCGATGTGAAGCGCTTCCTCGAAGGCAGTGGCGCCGAGCTCACCGACAGTGTCGAGCGGCTCGCTGATGTCACCCAGACGCTGGTCGACAAGCGGCCGGAGATCGAACGGCTGCTGCATTCCGCGCCGACCGCGCTGGTGAACTTCTACCAGATCTACAAGCCGGCCCAGGGCTCGCTCAGCGGCTCTGTGTCGCTGAACAATACGTCCAGCCCGCTGACCTTCCTCTGCGGTTCCATCCGCGCGCTCGAGCACAACGACTCGGACCGCTCGGCGGATCTGTGCGCGGAATTCATCGCTCCGGTGATCAGTTCGCTGTCGATGAACTATGTGCCGCTCATGCTCAACCCGGTCGGCGGCACACAGGCGCTGCCCGGCCAGTTGACGTACAGCCCGCCGAGTTTGGCCGCGGAGGTGCCGTCCGCGCCGGGGGCCCCGGCGACGGCTCCGATCACCGTGCCGAACGGTCTTGCCGGACTCGCGGTTCCAGGAGGACAACGATGACGCCCCAACGCATGCTCGCCGGGCTGGCGGTGGGCGTCGCTGTGACGCTCGGCGCTACCGGCTGTCAATGGGACGGACTGAACTCGCTACCCATGCCCGGCTCCGAGGGCAGAGGCCCCGGTTCGTACACGGTGCGGATCCAGATGCCCAATGTCACCACGCTGACCCGGAATTCGCCGGTGCGCGTGGACGACGTCGAGGTCGGCAATGTCACCGGGATCGACGTCGAGGGCTGGCACGCGCTGGTCACGGTGTCGCTGAATCCCGAGGTGAAACTGCCCGCCAACGCGATCGCCAAGATCGGGCAGACCAGCCTCCTCGGCAGTAATCACGTCGAGCTGTCCGCGCCTACCAATACACCCGCTCAAGGTCAGCTGCGAAACAACGACGTGATCCCGCTGGAGCGGGCCGGGGCCTACCCGACCACCGAGCAGGTGCTGTCTTCGCTGTCGGTCGTGCTCAACGGCGGCGGCATCGCCCAGCTCGAGACCATCACCAGGGAGATGAACGCGGCGCTCAACGGTCGCGAGGCCGAGATCGCCGACCTGCTGCCGCAGCTCAACGAGCTGACCACCGGCCTGGACAGGCAGACCGGCAACATCATCGCCGCGATGGAGGGCCTCGACCGGTTGGCGGGCAAATTCGCCGACCAGAAGGACGTGCTGGCCCGCGCGATCGACGAGATCCACCCGGCACTGACCGCGCTCGCCGATCGCACCGCCAACATCACCAGGGCGGTCACCGCGCTGGGTGAGCTCAGCGATGTCACCGAGCGGATCATCCAGACCAGTGGTGACGATCTGAAGGCCAACCTGGCCAGCCTCGGCCCGGTGCTGGAGACGCTGGCGAACACCGGCACCAACCTCGTCGACGCGATGGGCATCATTCCCTCCTTCCCGTTCCCGATCAAGAACATCGGCAACGCGATCAAGGGCGACTACCTCAACCTCTACATCACCTTCGATCTGACCGGTAAGCGCTTGGACAGCAACTGGCTCACCGGTACTCCGCTCGGCGGACGCTTCGGTGGTGTCGAGGGTGTGCTCGGTACTTTCGCGCCGACGACGGCCACCGACGCGGGCGATCCGACCAAGCTCCCGCAGGCGCCCGCCCCCAGTGCGGCACCGACGCCCACCCTGCCCGGATTGCCGTCCATTCCCGGCCTGCCCGCCATCCCCGGAATCACCGTGCCGCTGCCCGGCCAGGAAGGGGCGGGACGATGAAACTCACCAGGTTCGTCCACGTTCAGCTCGCGATCTTCGCGGTACTCACCGTGATCGGTCTCGTCGTGATGGGCGGGACATACATCCAGCTTCCCGCGATGTTCGGGATCGGCCGCTACGGCGTGACGGTCCAGCTCGCCGCCACCGGCGGGCTGTATCCGACCGCCAATGTCTCCTACCGCGGCACCAATATCGGCAAGGTCGAGGCGGTGCGGCTCACCACGGCGGGGGTCGAGGCGGACCTGTCGATCGACAGCGATTACAAGGTGCCGTCGGACTCGACCGCCTGGGTGCGCAGTGTTTCGGCGATCGGCGAGCAGTACGTCGACCTGGTGCCGGAACCGAATTCCACCTCGGGCGATCTGCGCGACGGTTCGGTGATCCCGGTGCAGCGCACCAAGCTGCCTCAGGACGTCGGCTCGCTGCTCGATCAGACCGACAAGCTGCTCTCGACCGTCGCCGATACCCGGCTGCGCCAGGTGATCGACGAGGCGTTCCTGGCGTTCAACGGCGCAGGTCCTGACCTGCAGCGGTTCATCGACTCGGCGGCGCTGCTGGTGCAGCAGGCCGAAACCGATGTGGAACCGACGAAGAAACTGCTCGATCAGATCGGCCCGCTGCTGGACACCCAGATCCAGTCCGATGCCAATATTCGTTCCTGGACAACAGATCTCGCGACTCTCACCGATCAGCTCCGTGAGTCCGACCCGACCTTGCGAAACCTGTTGAACAACAGCCCTTCCGCGATGCAAAAGGTGACCGAGCAGTTCCAGAGTCTGCGTCCGACGCTGCCGCTGCTGGCGAGCAATCTGGTGAGTCTCGGCCAGGTCGGGGTGACGTATCACGCCGGCCTCGAACAACTTCTGGTCGTTTTTCCGCCGTTGATCGCGGCATTGCGGACGGTCCTGCGCGGACCCACCAAGTACGGCGCGATGGTCGACTTCATGACCGTGGTCCACGACCCGCCCGCCTGCACCACCGGCTTCCTGCCCCCCGATCAGTGGCGTGAGCCTAGTGACTTCAGCCCGATCGACACTCCGGAAGGGCTGTACTGCAAGGTAGCTCAGGATTCTCCGATCGAAGTGCGCGGTATTCGCAACAGTCCGTGCATGGAGTATCCCGGCGTCCGGGCGCCCACTCCCGAACTGTGCCGGACGGGGTACGTGCCGCTGGGCACGAACCCGCCGTTCGGCGCGCCGCAGCCGGTAGCCCCGGCCTCGGCCCCCACCGGCGCGTCCACCGGCGAAGTCACCCCCGCCGCCGCGCGCCCCTATGATCCGTCCACGGGCAGCTATCTTGGCCCGGACGGACGCATGTACCGCCAAGGTGATATCGCCTCCGATGGCTCGGGCACTGTCCCGGCCAGCTGGCAGGCGATGTTGGAGGAGCAGCAGAGATGAGTGAGAGCAACAACGGCCGCCCGCGTCGGCGGGCAGCCAGGTCGGCGGGTCCGCCGGTGGAGGATGTGCAGGTCGTCGACGTGACAGTCGACGCGGGGGCGGTTGAATCGGCCGAGGTGGCCGATGCGAAGGTGGCCGCGGCCGAGGAAGCCACAGTAGTCGCGGCTCCCGTCGAGTTGACGAAGGCCGCGGTGGTGGACGAGGTGGCCGGCGATGATTCGGCCGAGCTCGACGAAGAAGACGCGAAGCTGACGCGGCTCGGGCAGATCATCGGGCTCGCCGCCGCGGCGGTGCTGGTGTTGGCGCTGGTCGTCGGTGCCGGGTTCGCCGCGTTCGCCGCCCGGTCGGGGAGCCAGGATGAGGATCTGCGCGCGCAGTACACCCAGACCGCGCGGCAGGCGGTCATCAACCTGACCACCATTCGCGCCGACTCCGCCAAGGAGGACATCGACCGGATCCTGTCGGTGGCCTCGGGGGAGTTCAAGAACGAGTTCGACGGTCGCGTCGATCCGTTCATGGATGTGGTGAAGCAGGCCAAGGTGGTCTCCACCGGCGAGGTCGTCGAGTCGGGCATCGAGTCCGTCGACGAGAATTCGGCGAAGGTCCTGGTCGCCGCCAAGCAGATGGTGAGTAATACCGGTTCGGCCGAACCGCAGTCGCGGCAGTACCGATTCCGGATCACGGTGTCGAAGGGCGATTCCGGGATGACCGTGTCGAAAGTGGAGTTCGTGGGATGAGCAAGCGAATCAAGATCGTCTTCGGAGCCCTCGCGGCGGCTGGTTTGATCGCGGCCATTGTCCTCGGTGTCAGTGGGTATCAGTTGTGGCAGCAGGACAAGACCGAGCAGGCGCGTACCGACGCGATGAGCACCGCGAGCCGGACGGTGAGCGCGATGTTCACCTATGAGCCCGCGACCGTCGACACCGAACTGCCGAGGGCCGCCGACAATCTCACCGAATCGTTCCGGGCCGAATACCTGAAACTGATCGAGCAGGCTATCGCGCCGGGCGCCAAGGAGAAGCAGCTCACCGTCAAGGCCACCACCCAGGCCGAGGGCGTTGTCTCCGCCGACCCCGAGAAGGCCGTCGTCCTGCTCTACCTGAACCAGCTGACCACCAGCAAGGACTCACCGGAGGGCGCCACCTCGGGCAGTCGCGTGCGGGTATCGCTGGACAAGGCAGACAACCGCTGGCTGGTCTCCCAGGTCACGCCGGTCTGACCTACGCGCCGCGCGGTAGGCGCACGAGGAAAGTCGCTCCGCCGCCCGGCGTGGATTCGACGCGCACTGTGCCGCCGTGCGCCGCGACGAGCGCGGCCACGATGGAAAGGCCGAGCCCGCTGCCGCTGCGGTTGTCGCCACGGCGGGTGCGGGAGATGTCCGCGCGGTAGAAACGTTCGAAAACGTGGTCTGCTTCCTCGGCGGTGAGCCCGGGGCCGGTGTCGACGACCTCGAGCTGGACCTCGTCGGCCGCGGGGGTCAGGCGGACGGCGATCGAGGTGCCGTCAGGGGTGTGGCTGCGGGCGTTGTCGAGGAGGTTGGTGAGGACCTGGCGGAGGCGGTGTTCGTCGCCGAGGACTTCCAGGGTGCCGGTGCCCGCGGCGATGTCGAGGGTGATCGGACGGTGTTGTCCCGCGGCGGCTTCGACCGCGCGGGCGCTGTGGACGGCGTCGCCCGCCATCGCCAGCAGGTCCACCGGACTCAGTTCCACGGGGCGCTGGGCGTCGAGCCGGGCCAGCATGAGCAGGTCTTCGACCAGTAGGCCCATGCGCTGTGCCTCGTGTTCGATGCGGTTCATGAACATCGCCGGGTCGGTGGTCGCGCCCTGGCGGTACAGCTCGGCGAAGCCGCGAATCGTGGTGAGCGGGGTGCGCAGTTCGTGGCTGGCGTCGGCGACGAAACGGCGCATCTTCGCCTCGGAATCACGCGCGGCGGTCTCGGAGGCCTCGGTGGCGGCGAACGCCTGCTGGATCTGGGTCAGCATGCTGTTCAGCGACTGTGACAGTCGATCGACCTCGGTGACATTGCCGTGCACCGGGATTCGATGATGCAGCTCACCACCCGCGATCGCCGCCGCTGTCGCTTCGACCCGGTGCAGCGGTCGCAGACTGCCGCGCACCACGAAATAGGCCGCGACGGCCAGCGCGAGCAGCACGATCGCGCCGACGATCAGTTGCAGCACAACGAGCTTGCGCACCGTTTCGATGTTCTCGGTCAGCGGCCACGCGACCGTCGCCGTGGCGCGATGACCGTTGACCGTGAGCACCCGCCACTGATCGCCCGAGTCGTCCGACGAGCCGACCGTAACCGGTTGCAGCGCAGGCGGATCGGGCAGGTCGGGCTGGGCGTCGGTGCCGAAGACATTGTCGAGGCGTACGTTTCGGGTGCCGTCGGTGCTCTCGGCCGTCACGAAGTAGCGCCCGGGCGGCTGTCCGGCCTCTGAGGAGGGCGGGGGCAGATTGGGCACGGGCAGCCCCACCCGCCGCTCCCATTCCATCGCCGCGTCCTGCAACTGCTGGTCGGTGCGGTTCTGCAGCGAGGTCTCCATCGCCTTGGTCACCACGAAACTCGAAGCGACCAAACCGAATCCGGCCAGCGCGACCAGCATCAGCACCAGCGTCACCCGCAGGGGGAGTCTGCTCACCGCGTGGGCTCACGCATCACATAGCCGACACCGCGCAGCGTGTGGATCAACCGCTGCTCGCCGGTGTCGACCTTCTTGCGCAGATACGACACGTAGGTCTCCACCACGCCCACCTCGCCACCGAAGTCGTAGCGCCACACGTGATCGAGGATGCGAGGTTTACTCAGCACGCTGCCCGCGTTCACCATGAAGTAGCGCAACAGCGTGAACTCGGTGGGGGACAACGCCACCGGTTCGCCCGCTTTCCACACCTCGTGCGTGTCGTCGTCGAGTTCGATGTCGGCGAAGCGCAACCGGGTGCTCGCCTTCTCGGGTTCGGCGTGGCCGGCGCGACGCAGGATCACCCGCAGCCGCGCCACCACCTCCTCCAGGCTGAACGGCTTGGTGACGTAGTCGTCGGCGCCGAGGGTGAGCCCGGTGATCTTGTCGTCGACATCGTCGCGCGCGGTCAGAAACAGCACCGGTGCGTCGATCCCGTCGGCACGCAGCCGGCGCAGCAGACCGAAGCCGTCCATGCCGGGCATCATCACGTCGACGATCAGCGCCTGCGGCCGGAACGTGCGCGCACGGTCCAGCGCCTCGGCGCCGTCGGCCGCCGTCGCCACCTCGAACCCCTGGTAGCGCAGGCTCACCGCCAGCAGCTCGACGATCATCGGTTCGTCGTCGACGACGAGCACCCGCGCCTCGGGCCCATCAGGCACACCACTCATGCCCCTATGCTCCACCACCCCGCTGGGAAGTGGCTGGACCGACGCTGTGAGGTCGCTGTGTGCCCACTGGCCGACGCGGGGCGTACCTCAGCGTTGGTCGGCCGGGTAGGTCTGCTCGTCGCTCATCAGGGCCGAACCGGCGATATTGCTGTGCGACAGCGCGTCGAGGAAGGCACGCGCCCAGCGTTCGACGTCGTGGGTCAGCACCTGACGGCGCAGCGACCGCATCCGGCGGCGCTTGGTGTCGCGATCGTCGTCGAGTGCGCCGATGATCGCGTCCTTCACGCTGTCCAGGTCGTGCGGGTTGCACAGGTAGGACTGGCGCAGCTCCGCCGCGGCACCGGTGAACTCGCTCAACACCAGGGCGCCGTTGAGGTCGCTGTGGCAGGCCACGTACTCCTTCGCGACCAGGTTCATGCCGTCGCGCAGGGGCGTCACCAGCATGGCGTCGGCGGCGATGAAGAAGGCGATCAGTTCGTCGCGGGGGATCGGGCGGTGCAGATAGTGCACGACCGGGTAGCCGACGCGGGCGAATTCACCGTTGATCCGGCCCACCTGGCGCTCGATGTCGCCGCGCATCTTGATGTAGCTCTGCACGCGTTCGCGGCTGGGGGTGGCCAGCTGCACCATCACCGTCTCGGTCGGGTCGACGCGACCCTCTTCGAGGAGCTCCTGCAGCGCGTTGAGCCGGATGTCGATGCCCTTGGTGTAGTCGAGGCGGTCGACGCCGAGCATGATGTTCTTGGGATTGCCCAGCTCGGCCCGGATCTGCGCGGCCCGCTCCCGCACCGAACGACGGCGGGAGGACTCGTCGAGTTCGGCGGAATCGATCGAGATGGGGAACGCGCCCACCCGGACCGTGCGGAAACCGACCTGCACGACACCCAGTTTCGAGCGAACGCCGATGGTGCCACGCGAGGTGGGCTGACCGGCCAGTCTGCGGGCCAGGTAGAGGAAGTTCTGTGCCCCGCCCGGCAGGTGGAAACCGATCAGGTCGGCGCCCAGCAGGCCCTCGACGATCTCGGTGCGCCAGGGCATCTGCATGAACAGCTCGACCGGCGGGAACGGGATGTGCAGGAAGAAGCCGATGGTCAGATCGGGGCGAAGCATGCGCAGCATCTTGGGCACCAACTGCAGCTGGTAGTCCTGCACCCAGACTGTCGCGCCCTCGGCGGCCACCTTCGCGGTCTCCTCGGCGAACCGCCGGTTGACCTCGACATAGGCCGCCCACCAAGCCCTGTCGTACACCGGGCGCACGATCACGTCGTGATAGAGCGGCCACAGCGTGCCGTTGGAGAACCCCTCGTAGTAGTCCTCCACCTCCTGCGCCGTGAGCGGCACCGGATACAGCTCGAGCCCGTCTTCGATGATCGGTTCGACCTCGACATCGGGCACGCCTGCCCAGCCGACCCAGGCGCCTTTGTTGCTGCGCAACACCGGTTCCAGCGCGGTTACCAGCCCACCGGGGCTGCGCTTCCATCTGGTGGTGCCGTCGGGCAGGCGCTCGAGGTCGACCGGAAGCCGGTTGGCGACGACAACGAATCCCGAACCCGCGCCGGTCGGCGCGAGAGGTTCACTGCTTTCGGACGGACGGTCATTGGACGGTTGATCGATCATTTGGTCCACTCACGCATCCTTATGCGTCGCAGGGGTGCGCTGTGTCAGGCGGGGGCGATGCCGAGCATGGACAGCAGCATGCGGCACTCGTCGGCGTCTTCGGCGTGTGCCGCGACGACCTTCTGTGCCTGGCGGGCGGTTTCGTCGGCAAGCGGCTCGAGTTCGTCGTCGGCGATGTCGTTGGCGGTGCTCTTCGCGGCCATAATGGGTTCGTCCTCCCGGTTTCCCTGCGCTCTACCTGCGAGTGATCAATACTATCGGGCGCCGGCGCACGGCCGATGAAGTAGCGACGCGTAACACCCCGCCCCGGTGCCGTGTCGTGGCGGTCCCGTTACCGTGGGGTAGCACACGATCAACCCCGCAGAGAGGTTTGTTTCATGCCACTGGCCACGGTGAACGGCATCGCACTGAATTATCAGGTCAAGGGCGACCGTACCAAGGGCACGGACGTCAAGGGCGGTGGTCCGCTGGTGGTGTTGATCATGGGGACCGGGTCGCCGGGTCGCGTGTGGGAGCTGCATCAGGTTCCCGCGCTGGTCGCGGCGGGTTATCGGGTCTGTGTGTTCGACAACCGGGGGATCGCGCCGACTTTCGAGGCCGCGGGCGGAATGCGGATCGAGGAGTTGGTGGCCGACACCGCAGCGCTGATCGAGTTCCTCGACGAGGGTCCCGCGCTGATCGCGGGGACCTCGATGGGCGCGCGGGTGGCACAGGAGCTGGCGCTGGCCCGGCCCGATCTGGTTCGCAAGGCCGTGTTCATGGCCGGTCACGGCAGGCTTGATCAGTTCCAGAAGACGCTGTCGGCCGGTGAGCAGGAGCTCGACGCGTCGGCCGTGAAGCTGCCCGCGAAGTTCGAGGCGGCCTTGAGCGCGGTGATGAATCTGTCACCGGCGACGATGGCCGACACCAACGCGGCGCGCGACTGGCTCGACCTGTTCGAGTTCTCCGTGGGGGCCCCTTCGCCCGGCGTCCGGGCGCAGCGGGCCATGGACCACGAATTCGACCGAGTCGCCGCCTACCGTTCGATTACGGTGCCCTGCTTGGCAATTGGGTTCGCCGATGATCGGATGATTCCGCCGTACCTGTCGCGTGAGGTGGCCGAGGCCATTCCCGGCGCCCGCTACCAGGAGATCCCGGATACGGGTCATTACGGGTACCTGGAGCGTCCCGAGGCGGTCAACAAGATCTTGCTCGACTTCTTCGCCGCATGAGACTCTGACCGGAACAGCATCGGGTAACTCCCTACCAGTAACGTATGCCTTGCTAGGGTCGACACAACGCTCGTGGCTTAGCGGCCGCGCAGTGATCCTGTACACAGCGCCAGTATCCAGTGAGGTGAAATGAGCACCAACCCCTTCGACGACGAGGACGGCCGCTTCTTCGTTCTGGTCAACGATGAAGAGCAGCACTCCCTGTGGCCCGCGTTCGCGGAGGTCCCGGCGGGCTGGCGTGTCGTGTTCGGCGAAGAAAGCCGGGCAGCGTGCGTCGAGTACGTCGAGAAGAACTGGACCGACATGCGGCCCAAGAGCCTGCGTGATGCGATGGCCGCCGACGACGCAGCTCGCGCCCAGTCCTGATCTCCTCCGCCACCGCGTGACACCCATCCGGTGTCACGCGGTCGGCGTGCGCGGCTATGATGGTCGCCGCAGTACCCGCCTCCTTAGCTCAGTGGTAGAGCACCGCTCTTGTAAAGCGAAGGTCGTCAGTTCAATCCTGACAGGGGGCTCGCTTTTGATGAAGGCTCCGACCAAGGTCGGGGCCTTTTTTCATGCCCAGGGTGAGAGAGTTTCAGCAATCTCGGTGTGAGTTGTCGTATTCGCGTTCGGTCGTTCGTGGTGTGAGTAGAGGCAGCCGATCGGCGGCTACCGACGAAGGGAGATCGTCATGACTCAGTACCTGCTTTCCGTTGTTGTCGACCCGAGCGCCTACGACATTCCGCAGGAGGAGGCGCAGCCGCAGTACGACGCGACGGGGAGGTTCAACGACGAGCTCCAGGCCGAAGGAGTGTGGGTGTTCGCAGGCGGGCTCGGGCGGGTCGACGAGGCGACCACGGTGGACAACACCGGAGCTGACGTGATTGTCACCGACGGGCCGTATGCCGAGACCAAGGAATGCCTCGGCGGGTTCTGGGTCGTGGAGGTACCCGACCTCGATGCCGCGCTGAAGATCGCCGCCAGGGCGTCGAAGGTCTGCGAGCAGAAGATCGAGATCAGGACGTTCGACGGCGCATGAGCGACGACACTCGCGCGCGGATCGATCGGATCTATCGCGAGGAGTACGGCCGGGTGGTCGCCTCGCTCGCTCGCCGTTTCGGCGATCTCGACATCGCCGAGGACGCCGCGGGCGAGGCCCTGCTCACAGCCATCGAACGGTGGCCGGTGGACGGCATACCGCCCAACCCGGGCGGCTGGCTCACGAAGACCGCGGGCAACCGCGCGATCGACCGGATCCGCCGTGAATCACTGCGCGACGCGAAACACCAGGCAGCCATGATCATCGACGATCACACACCGCACGAACCGACCGGACCGGTCAACGACGATCGCCTCCGGCTCGTCTTCACTTGTTGCCATCCGGCATTGGCGCCGGAGGCGCGAGTCGCGCTGACATTACGCCTGCTCGGCGGGCTAACGGTCGGCGAGATCGCTCGTGCGTTCCTTGTTGCCGAAACGACTATGGCGCAACGTATCACCCGCGCCAAAGCCAAGATCAAAGCCGCGCACATCCCGTTCCGAGTGCCCGATCGCGATGACGTCACCGATCGGCTCGGCGGGGTGCTGGCCGTCATCTATTTGGTCTTCAACGAGGGATATCTGGCCGGCGCGCAATCGATTCGGACCGACTTGATGGCCGAGGCCATTCGGCTCGGTCGCATCATGCGAGATCTGCTGCCCGACGACGGCGAGGTTGCCGGGTTGCTCGCGCTGATGTTGCTCATCGATGCGCGCAGTGCGGCGCGCATCGCGGGCGGCGAACTGGTGACGCTCGACGAGCAGGACCGCGGCGGCTGGGACCACGCCCTCATCGCCGAGGGGCACGCTCTCGTGCGCGAATGCCTGCGTCGCGTCGCTGCGGGTGGGGCTCGACCCGGCCGCTATCAGCTCATGGCGGCGATCAACGCGGTCCACACCGACGCGGCTGATGCCCGCGATACCGACTGGAACCAGATCGTCGCCCTCTACGACCAGCTCTACGCCGTGACCCCGACCGCGATAGTCGCCCTCAACCGAGCCGTCGCCATCGCCGAACTCGACGGTCCGAATGTAGCTCTGGCGCAAATAGATTCACTGCCGCTCGACGGGTACCACGCCTGGCATGCCGCGCGCGCCGATCTGCTTCGCAGGTTGGGGCGCGGCGCCGAGGCGAGGTCCGCCTACGACGCCGCGATCGCCGCCACCCAGAACCCGGCGGAGCGCGCGTACCTGACCAGGAGGCGCGAGCATCTCGTCTAGCCGGGGATGGCGCGCAGTGCGGGCGTCGTCTTCGAAGGCAAGGACCCGTCAGATCAGCGCGGTCCGTTCGTATTGAGGTAGAGGACAGGGCCGTCGCCGAACCTGCCCTGCTCGTTCATCGCCAGCAGTGCCGCCATGGCCTTGGCGGTGTAGACGGGTTCGAGGTTCAGGTGCTCGCGGTCGGCTGACAAGGTCTGGGCGCGTTCGCCTTCCGCTGTGGGGTGGCCGTAGCCGCTGCCGAGCCAGTCGGTGACGATGTCGATGTCCTCGACTCGCGGTTCGAGATCGGACAGGTCCGCGCCTCGCTTGCGCAGCAGTTGCGCGGTGCGGCGGGCGAGCCGGGTGATCGTCGCTGGATCCAACCGCAGCGTGTCGTTGACTACGACACCCACTGCTCGGGTCGTCAGGCCTGCCATCCGCAAACCGAGCTGCAGCCCCGCGATCGTGCCGCCGGATCCGACGGCGGTCACGATGTGAGTGGGCTCGGGTAGCTCGCCGCGGTGTACCTGTCCGGCCAGTTCGAGCGCGGCCTCGACGTATCCGAGGACACCGACCGGCGAGGATCCGCCGGGCGGCAGGTAGTAGGGCAGATGCCGCCCGCTGGCGTGCCGGGCGAACAGCATCGGCGCGGTGAGGATGGTCCGCGTCTTCGAACGCGTGAAATAGAGCGTGGCGCCGCTGTTCTCGAGTCGACTCAGCTGTGCACGGACGTGCTCGTCCACCGGCTGGTCGACGAGGGCGAGAACGGTGTCGAGTCCGTGGTCGCGTCCGTACAGGGCGACGGCCAATCCCCAGTTCGTACCCACTCCGCCAACGGTCAGGATGGTCCGGGAGCCGCGCCGGTGCGCATCGGGGAGAATCCATTCCAGCTTGCGAACCTTGTTGCCACCCCACCCGCCGTCACCGAACGCGCAGTCGTCCTTGAGCCAGACCGGCGCGTCACCGGTCGGCAGCGCATCGAGCCGCCGGACCGGTGTCGGGCCGGCGCTCAGTCCGATATGCGGCAGGGTTTCGCGTAGGTGTGGAAAGCGTTGATGCAGAAGCGGAGTGTTCATCAGCTGCCGTTCGTCAGGACAATGTCGTGGAACTGGTCGCCGATCCGTGAGCGTGACACGTTTCCCTCCTCGGACTCGGTGCCGCCCAACTCTCGCAACCCTTGTCGCGAAAGTCGAACAACTTGCCGAAACCGCAGTGAACGCCGCAGGCGCCCACCGCTCGATGATCCGGCCGGCTGACGAGCGCTACGCCACGTAGAGGTGACCTGTCGTATTCGACCGGTCCTGTTCGTGGAACTGAGGAGAGGCGGCAACGGGCTGCCCACACCACACAGGAGTTCGACATGACCACTTCCGCTTACGCCGCGCCCACCGGCCGCAGCAGGTCCGCCTTCTGGCGTCCGGCCGCACTGGCGGCCGTAGTCGCCGCGGCCGGGACAACGGCCGTAGCCGCCGTCGCCCACACCGCTGGCGTTTCCCTCGCAATCGAAGGCGAACAGATCCCCCTCGCCGGATTCACCCAGCTCACCTTGATCTTCGCCGCGATCGGCATCCTCTTCGCCGCCGCCCTACGCAAGTGGGCCGGAAACCCTCGCACGGTGTTCGTGCGCACCACGATCGCCCTGACCGCGCTGTCGCTCGTCCCCGACCTGATCGTGAACGCAGCCGCCGACACCAAGCTCACCCTGATGCTCACCCACCTCGTCGCCGCCGCGATCGTCATCCCAGTGCTCGCCGCTCGGCTCGCTCACCAGGTCTCGCCTGAATGACGGAGCCGCCGCTGGCCGGATGCGATGACGGAGGTGATCGTGTACAGACGCCCCGTGGCTGTACACGATCTACCTGTCGACTCAGCGAGTGGTGTTGTCTACCAGACTGATTGGCGAGTAGTGGCGGTTGCCTGGTCGACCAGACGTTGGAGGTCGGCTTCGATTCTGTCGGCGGTGGCTGGGGTGGCTTCTATTCGTTCGCCTTCGTGGATGAGGTAGCGGCCGTCGTTGGTGTAGTCGACCATTTGGATGGTGGTGCCGCCTTCTTGCCAGCCGTCCAGGGCTGGGCCGGTGGCTACGCGGAATTCGGCGTAGGTGGTGAAAGGGCGTTTGAGGAATTTGAGGGCTTGTTCGGCGGGGGTGCGGTGGCGGGCGTAGGGGTCGGGGGTGGTGGTGAAGTCGTCGCGGTGGACGTTGAAGCCGCCGGTGGTGCCCGCGGGGGTTTTCGGGAGGATGGCCAGCAGGCGGGCGGTGATGGCGTGGGCGGGGCGCAGGGAGATCAGGATGTTGCCGCCCTGGCCGTATTCGGGGCCGGGGAGTTGGGCGGCGACTACGCCGTTACCTGCTTCGGTGGTGGCGCAGGCGCGGACCATTCGGGTGCGGCCGTCCAGCCGGTGGCCGAATAGTTCGATGCGGATTTCGGGGTGCGCGAGGGCGTGTAGGGCGTGGTAGAGGGATTCGTCGGTGCCCATTTTGGCGATCAGCGCGTCTGCGGCGCGACGGCATTCCAGGTCGAATTCGACCTGGGTTTCGACGCCCGCGGTGAACGTGAGAGGCCAGGGCATGCGGTCGCGGCCGAGCGTTTCCCAGGCGACCCAGAATTCGAACGGGGTCAGCTCCCAGGTGTCGGTCATGCGTCGCCGCCGATCACCGGCGGAACGTGCAGGCGTTCGGGGCCGAGCAGTTCTTCGTGAACGCCGCGCAAGTAGTCGGGAGCCTGGTGCTCGTTCTCGTCGTCCTTGCCGCCGCCGCGTGCGCCGGGCGCGCCCATTCCGCCCATACCGGATGTGCCTGCGCGGCCCGAGGATGCGCCGGAACCCGCGCCTGCTCCCGTGCCTGCGCCCTGCTTCTGACCGGCGGTGCCGGGGACTGCCGCGCCGGGGGTGCCCGCGCCTGCTCCCGCACCTGCGCCTGCTCCCGCGCCTGCTCCGCCGCCGGAGCCGAGTCCGCCCGGGGATGTGCCAGCCGGGGTCGTGCCCGGGGTGGTGCCTGACGGGGTAGTGGAGGTGGGGGTTTCCGGAGTTGTAGTAGCGGCGGTGGTCTCGTCGCCAGTGGTGTCGTCAGTGGTCTGGTCGTCGGTGGTGTCGTCGTCACCGGGGTCGGTGGTGGTGGGGGTTTCCGGCTCCGTGGTGGAGGTGGTGGTGTCGTCGGTGCTCGGCTTGGTGGTGGTACCGGTGGGTTTGTCGGTGGTGGTGCCAGTCGGCTTGTCCTTGGAGGTGTCGCCGGTTGGCTTGTCGGACTGGGGTTTCGTCGGTGTCGGGACCTTCGGGACTTGCGTGTCCGACTGTTTGGCGACCGGCTTGTAGACGGTCGTCATCACGTCGCGGGCGGCTGCCTCGGCAGCGTCGGCGCGGCCTGCGCTGGTGCTGTCCATGAGGAGGCTGGTTGCGGTGCCGAGCCCGGGCAAGGCGACGCTGGAGAGCGCGGAAACAACTATTCCCGCTGTGGTGGTGCTTTGTTTCTCGGACTCATGGGGAACCGAGTACTTCACCTGCTGGAGGCCCGAACGCGCCTCGTCCATCTTGTTGGCGATCAATCGTGCAGCTTGATCGACCTTGTGGACGTCGGTGAGGTACGCCTTGGTGCTGGCAAGGGCTTGATTCGCGGCATTGCCCGACCAACCACGCTCCATTTCCTTCTGGATATTGTCGTGGAAGGCGGTTGCCTTGGCGCTGGTGTCGTCCGCGAGACTCGTCCAACCCTGGATGCTTGTGTTCAGCTGGTCTTCTTTGATCGATTCCACGAATTTCATAATGCGGGAGTGATCCATGTCGAAGAATTGTTCCATGACCGGGGGCACGACTTGTTCGGCGTATTCGCCGGAAAATCCGGAGGCCAGCGCTTGATTGTCGCTATAGATTTTTGTGCGCTCTTTGTCGCCATCAGCCTGCGCGGTCAGTTCGGACTCAGCAGGGGTGATCGTGGTCTCGAATAGTTCGCCGAAACGCTCACCGAGAAACTCCCCTCCGCTGCCGGCAACTTTACTGCCGAGTCCGCTCATGAAATCTGTGAATGTCATGGATCCCCCCTGAAATCAGTCGAGCTTGTTGGTCTGTTGCTTGATTGCCAACTGGGTGGCTTCGTCGCAGTTCTTGTATGCTTCACCGGCTTTGCGGTACATATCAGCCATCGCGGCCAGAACCTCCTGGTGCTGGCGGATAGCCTCGGCGTAGGAGCCACTCCCGGCGTCACCGTTGGCAAGTTTGGCGAACTTCCCGCCAAGGGCGATGGCCGATTCCAGATCACCGAACGAGTCGACCTGAACCATTCGTTGGGCGCGGAAGGAAAGTTGGTCGAGTTCTGTCCGATAGTCCTCGCACCGCTGTGCGCACCGCTTCGCTGCGTCTTCTTCGATAACGAGGCGGCCAGCAGAGGCCTCACCTGCAAGGGTTTGAAATTGTTTCGCGGTCTCGTTAATGTCTGCCATTGTTGGCTTCCTTCTATATCAACGTCGACTATTGGGGAAGGAGCTGCACAAAATGAGGTGCTACCTCATTCACCCGAGTGCAGGGTGGGGTGGTCGACTTGCTGCTCGACGCTTTGCTTGCCAGCACCTCGATCCTGCCCTCGCTCGTGTCGAATACGACGCCGCATTCATCGGAAGGCTTCTTTTCCCCGAGTTGGTATTGCAGCGCACTTCTTCCGCCGACAGTAACTTCTTTAAAGTCGTGATAGTAATCGTTCGCGCGATACTCGGAGATTGTGTACGTACTTGACAGGAAAGAAATAAAGAAGTCGCCTGCTCGCCAACCGCACCCCTTCCAATCAGCCCTCGGCACCGAGAAAGGGTTATCGTCTTTCGTCGCAGGATCGGCCCCCGCCGCCTGCAACACACTGTCCGACACCGTGCACGGATCGAACAACTGCTCCTTGGTCAGCGGAGCCCCACTGGCCTCGGGCTGCCCTTCGACCGCTTTAGAACATCCGGCGAGCGCCAGCACAGCGCACACTCCGGCGGCAAAGCCAACCAGTCGCATCGTCTCTCCTCTTTCGCGCACAACAACCACTCGCTGTCTTAGACGCACGCCCGGTCGTTTCGGTTCCATCCAGGGCAAAATCAAGCGGGGACGTTGGCTCCGTAGCCGAGGTCGCGGAGGGCGGCCTTGATCTTGGTCTGGGCCTCGTCGAGGGATTCGGGGGTGGGGTCGGTGTTGGCGCCGGAGATGTCGAAGTCGCCCATGGTGTAGGCGGGGAAGACGTGGGTGTGCAGGTGGGGGACCTCGAGGCCGGCGATGAGCAGGCCCGCGCGGGGGGCGTCGAAGGCGGCGCGGACGGCCTGGCCGATCTTCTGGGCGAGGGTTGTCATCCTGGCCATCACGGCGGGATCCACGTCTTGCCACTGGTCGATCTCCCCGCGCGGCACGATGAGGGTATGGCCCTGGGTGACGGGGGCGATGGTGAGGAAAGCGACGAACTCGTCGTCCTCCCAGACGAAACGGCCGGGGATCTGACCTGCGATGATCGCGCTGAAGACGGATGCCATACGGGTGAGCGTAGCTAGACCGAGACGAAATGCGACAGGATGCCCTGCACCTCGTAGATGTCGACCTGGCGGTTGAATCGCTGCTTGACCGGCTCGTTGTCGCTGCCGATCCAGATGTAGAGCTCGGCGTCGAGGTCGAAGGTGCCCGCTGTTTCGACGGAGAAGTGGCTGATCGAGCGGTAGGGGATGCTGTGGTAGCTGACTTTGCGGCCGGTGACGCCTTGCTTGTCGACCATGACCAGGCGGCGGTTGGTGAACAGCATCGCGTCGCGGACCAGGATGAACGCGGCGTACACCTGTTCGCCCTGGCCGAACAGCTTCGCGTACTCCTGCTGGGCGGCGGCCGGATCTATGCGACCGGCATTGCCCATCATCCCGTCGAGCAGTCCCATGGTTTTCCCCCGTTTCGGTGGTGGCTGCCGCGCCACCCCTGGTTCCATTGTGGCGCAGGTGAAGCCGGGCCGCGAGATGGTTGCGCTGCGCCGACGCGGGGATCGGTGAATGCCCAGCGTGGTCGGCCCTATCGCGGAGACCCAGGACGGCGCGACTAATCTATGGCGGTGCGCGTACTCGTCATCGGTTCCGGAGCCCGTGAACATGCCCTCGTCCTGGCGCTGCGCCGGGATCCGTCCGTGACGGCGGTGATCGCCGCCCCGGGAAATCCCGGTATCGGCCAGCAGGCCGAGCTACGCCCGGTCGATCCCTGCTCCGGCGAAGCCGTTGCCGCGCTGGCCGGCGAGGTGGCCGCTGACCTGGTGGTGATCGGTCCCGAGGTGCCGCTGGTGCTCGGCGTCGCCGATGTCGTGCGCGCGGCCGGGTTCCCGGTATTCGGTCCGTCGGCCGACGCGGCCCGGATCGAAGGGTCGAAGGCGTTCGCGAAAGATGTGATGGCAGTGGCCGGGGTGCGGACCGCGCACAGCGAGATCGTCGACAGCCCGGCCGAGCTGGACGCGGCGCTCGACCGTTTCGGCCCGACCTGGGTGGTCAAGGACGACGGGCTCGCCGCCGGCAAGGGCGTGGTGGTGACCGCCGACCGGTTCGCGGCCCGCGATCACGGTGCCGAACTGCTCGAGCAAGGCCATCCGGTGCTGCTGGAGTCGTTCCTCGACGGGCCGGAGGTGTCACTGTTCTGCCTGGTCGACGGCGAAACCGTGATTCCGCTGCTGCCCGCGCAGGACCACAAGCGGGTCGGCGACGGCGATTCCGGCCCGAACACCGGCGGCATGGGCGCCTACACGCCGCTGCCGTGGCTGCCGGCGGAGACGCTCACCGAGATCATCGACGACGTGGTGAAGCCGGTCGCCGCCGAGCTCGTCGCGCGCGGCAGTTCGTTCTCCGGCCTGCTGTACGCGGGTCTGGCGATCGGCACGAACGGCCCCGCCGTCGTCGAATTCAATTGCCGCTTCGGCGATCCCGAGACCCAGGCGGTGCTGGCGCTGCTGGACAGCCCGTTCGCCGAACTCCTGCACGCCACCGCGACCGGGCGGCTGGCCGAGGTCGAGGCACCGCGCTGGAAGGACGGTTCCGCGATCACCGTCGTGCTCGCCGCCGAGAACTACCCGGCACGGCCGCGCACCGGCGATGTGATCACCGGCGCCGACGACGGCGCGCTGGAGGGCGAAACGCTGGTGCTGCACGCCGGTACGGATCAGCGCGCGGACAAGGCGCTGGTGTCGGCGGGCGGGCGCGTGCTGAACGTGGTCGGGGTCGGTGCGGATCTCGCGCAGGCGCGGGAGCGGGCCTATGCGCGGCTCGCCGGAATCAAGCTCACCGGCAGCCATTTCCGGACCGATATCGGTGCGACCGAAGTTGTTGTACCGGAACGCAACAGCGTCGCCGGGTAATACGCGCGATCGGTGATCAGCGGTAAGACCGCTGATCACCACCGAGCGAGGCGTTGGCTAGCTCATGGTGAGGTCGACGATGTCGGCGCCGGGGGCATTCGTCTGAATAGAGGCGATGCCCTTCTTGGCGCCGTCTTTGCTTTCGTAGCCCTGACTTTCGAGGACGATTTCGCCGTTACCGGCCTTCAGGTGGAAACGGAACTTTCCCGCCTTGTCCTTGAATACCTCGAACTTGCCTGCCATGGTTGCCTCGCTTCATTCGGAGGAAAACACTCGACAGGTTTCACATTAACGTTCCCGTGATGTCGGTGGTCTCGGCGCGATGTCAATCGAGACGCAATCCATGCAGTGCGAGCCAGGCCTGTGGATCCACATGTTGACCGTTCTGGACGATCTCGAAATGCAGGTGCGGCCCGGTGGAATCGCCGCGATTGCCGATGCGCGCGATTTGCATTCCGGCGGGGACGCGCTCGCCCTGGGAGACGAAGAAGTCGTACATGTGGCCGTAGATGCTGATGGTGCCGTCGTCGTGGCGGATCCGGACCCACAGGCCGAAACCCTGCGCGGGTCCCGCTTCCACCACGGTGCCGTCGGCGACGGCGTAGATGGGGCTGCCGATGGGGCCCGCGATGTCGATGCCGCGGTGCATGGTGCCCCAGCGGGAGCCGAAGCCGGAGGTGAACGCGCCCTTCGCGGGCAGGCTGAACCCGCCGACGGACGGGGTCGATCCGGGCACCAGCACGCCGGGGACCACCGGTGCGCGCTGGCCCATCCAGTCCTGCCATTCACCCGACGCGGCGGCCGCCGCCTCCGCCTTGGCGCGTTCGAGGGTGGCACGGGCCGCCGCGGCGACCACATGCGCCTCGCGGCGCTTCTCACCTGCGGCGATGGCGTCCAGCATCGGGGTCACCGACTGCGGGTTGGGCAGCAGCTGCGGGGGATAGGCGATGGCCACGTGCAGCGCTTCGCCCGGTGCGAGCGGCCGCTCGTCGACGGCGCCGCCGAACTGTCCGTCGGCCGCCACGAACACCGCGACCGCGAGCACCCCGGCGATGAGCACGCGTCGTTCGAGCAGCACCTGACGCACCCGTTCGCGACTCGGCCTACGCGCCCACATCCCCTCGGCCTGCGCCTTGGGTCGCCGCCAGAAGACCTTGCGCACCTCGCCGCTACGAAGCTCGCCCGCGATCTCACCGACCAGCGGATACCGCGCGGCCCACTCGGCCATCCGATCGCGCGCGGCAACCTTGGTCGGCAGTTGTTCGCGCCAATTCGCCGGCAGAATACGGCCGTTGACGCTGACGGGTCGACGGCGAAACGGCTCGTGGTCGCCGGTCGTTTCGATGTCGTCGACCGCCGCTGCCTCGTCCCCGATATCCGTGCCGACAGCGGAGGTGGATTCCGCGCGCTCGTCATCCGCGCGGGTGCCTTCGCCCACGCTCCGCGCCGTCCCTGTCCGCTTCATCTCGCCCCCGCGCCCCGGCCCCGACGTGACCGCTGGGGTCGCGTCGGTGGCTGCGTAATCGCTGTCGGAGCCATTGTGCCGACCATATCCGTGAACGCCCGCAATCGGGTGCTCTACCGTCTTTCGGGTGTCCAGAGAATCGCGCCGGTCGGCCATTGCCCCTTTCTACGTCATGGATGTGTGGAAAGCGGCTGCTGAACGCGCCAGGTCGCACGGCGATGTGCTGGTGCTCGCGGCGGGGCAGCCGTCGACGCAGGCGCCCGCGCCGGTGCTGCGGGCGACCAGAGCCGCTATCGATCACGAATTGCTCGGCTACACCGAGACATTCGGCATTCTGCCGCTGCGCGAGGCCATCGCGGGCCATCACAGCGAGACCTACGGCTACGACGTGCACCCGGACGAGGTGGTGGTGACGACCGGGTCGTCGGGCGCGTTCACGCTGATCTTCCTCGCCGCCTTCGACGCGGGTGACACCGTGGTGGTGGCGCGCCCCGGCTACCCCGCCTACCGCAACACGCTGTCCGCGCTCGGTTGTACGGTCGTCGAATTGGACTGCGGCCCGCAGACCAGGTTCCAGCCGACCGTGGCGATGCTCGAAGCGTTGCCGGAGCCGCCCAAAGGTCTGGTGGTGGCCAGCCCGGCCAACCCTACTGGCACCATGATCGACCCCGCCGAGCTCGCCGCGCTGGCGCGCTGGTGCGAGCAGCACGGCACGCTGCTGATCTCCGACGAGATCTACCACGGCATCACCTATGCGGGCGCGAGCACGCCGACCTCCTCGGCGTGGGAGTTCTCCCGTGAATCGGTGGTGATCGGGTCGGTGTCGAAGTACTTCTCGATGACCGGTTGGCGGCTGGGCTGGATGCTGGCCCCGGCCGACCTGCGCCCGGCGCTGCAACGGCTGGCGTCGAATATGACGGTGTGCCCGCCCGCCATCTCGCAGTACGCGGCGGTGCACGCGTTCGGACCGGAAGCCAAGGATGAACTGGACGGCCATGTGCGCCGGTACTCGCGCAACCGGTCGCTGCTCCTGGAGGGCTTACCCGCCATCGGAATCACCGATCTCGCACCCGCCGACGGTGCCTTCTACGCCTATGCCGATATTGGACATTTGACCGACAATTCACGCGCCTGGTGTGCCGAGGTACTCACCGAAACCGGTGTCGCACTGGCGCCCGGACTCGATTTCGACACTGTAAATGGAAACCACACGGTCCGTTTTTCCTTCGCGGGCGCCACCGACGACATCGCCGCAGCGCTGGAGCGTCTGGGACGGTTCCTGAAGGGCTGATTCGACCCCTTGTCAACAGTGATGTGCGACAACAACTTTGCGTAGTACGAACACATCTGTGCCGGGATACGGTAAAACTCAGTTATCCCGAATTCCCAGTGTTTCCCCGATGACGATTGCGCACGGTTGAACTGATGATGACTGGCACTCCTGCACGGTGACCACCGCAACGACCCCGAAAGGCGAACGACGTCGGCAGGCTCTGGTGGCGGCGGCGGCTGAGCTGTTGCTCGAAGGCGGCTTCGACGCCGTGCGGCATCGTTCGGTGGCCTCGCGAGCCGATCTTCCACTCGCTTCGACCACCTACTACTTCGAATCATTGGAGGATCTGATCGCCCGCGCCGTCGAGTTCAGCGGCGCGATCGAACTCGACGCGATGCGCCGCCGGGTCGGTGAGGTCAGTCATCGCAGGCGCGGCACCGAGGCGACGGTCGAGCTCGTGCTCGACGTGCTCGTCGGCCCCGACGACGGCGACCTCGACGCCCGCGGCCAGCTCATCGCCCGCTACGAGCGTTCGGTGGCCTCGGCCCGGCACCCCGAGTTACGCGAGGTCCAGCTCCGACTACGCACCCAGCTGGAGGACCTGCTCGCCGACGTGCTGCGCCGCTCCGATCGGGTGGTGCGCCCCGAGCAGTTACGCAGGATGGTGGCCGTCGTCGACGGTGCGGTGGTCGCCGCGCTGATCGAGGGCCACCCCGAACCACGCCGACCGGCACGGGCCGGTCTGCTGGAAATGATCGACATCGTCGCCCCGCCCGTGGTCCCGAACATGATGCCCTCCCAGCCCGAACGGGTGCGGCAATTAGACTGAGTGCTCGTGAGCCTCGTCCCGAATGTCCTCGCCACCCGATACGCCAGCCCGGAGCTCGTCGCGCTCTGGTCGCCCGAGAACAAGATCGTGCTCGAGCGCCGGCTGTGGCTGGAGGTGCTGCGTGCGCAGGCCGAACTCGGAATCGATGTCCCCGCAGGGGTTGTCGAGGATTATGAACGCGTCATCGACCAGGTGGACCTGGCCTCGATCGCCGAGCGTGAGCGGGTCACCCGCCACGACGTGAAGGCGCGCATCGAGGAATTCAACGCTCTCGCCGGGCACGAACACGTGCACAAGGGCATGACCAGCCGCGACCTCACCGAGAACGTCGAGCAGCTGCAGATCCGGCTCTCCCTCCAGCACGTCTACGACCACGGCATCGCCATCGCGGCGCGGCTGGCCGAGCGGGCCGCCGAGTACCAGACCCTGGTGATGGCCGGGCGCTCGCACAATGTCGCCGCGCAGGCCACCACGCTGGGCAAGCGCTTCGCCTCGGCCGCCGACGAGATGCTGGTCGGCCTCGCGCGCGTGCGTGAGCTGATCGAGCGCTACCCGCTGCGCGGGATCAAGGGCCCGATGGGCACCGCCCAGGACATGCTCGACCTGCTCGACGGTGACGCGAACAAGCTCGCCGCACTCGAGCAGCAGGTGGCGACCCACCTCGGCTTCGCGAACGTGTTCACCAGCGTGGGTCAGGTGTACCCGCGTTCGCTGGATCACGACGTGCTGTCCGCGCTGGTGCAGCTGGGAGCCGGGCCGTCGTCGTTCGCGCACACGATTCGGCTGATGGCCGGTCATGAGCTGGTGACCGAGGGTTTCCAGCCGGGGCAGGTCGGGTCGTCGGCGATGCCGCACAAGATGAACACGCGGTCGTGCGAGCGGGTGAACGGCCTGCAGGTGATCCTGCGCGGCTACGGCTCGATGGCGGCCGAGCTGGCGGGCGCGCAGTGGAACGAGGGCGATGTGTTCTGCTCGGTGGTGCGCCGGGTCGCGCTGCCGGACGCGTTCTTCGCCATCGACGGGCAGATGGAGACCTTCCTGACCGTGCTCGCCGAGTTCGGCGCCTACCCGGCGGTGGTCTCGCGTGAGCTCGATCGGTACCTGCCGTTCCTGGCCACCACCCGCATCCTGATGGCCGCGGTGCGCGCGGGCGTCGGTCGCGAGACCGCCCACGAGGTCATCAAGGAGCACGCGGTGGCGGTGGCGCTCGCTATGCGCGAGCAGGGGCGCGAACCCGATCTGCTGGATCGTCTGGCCGCCGACGAGCGGATGCCCCTCGACCGGGCGGGACTCGACGCGGCGCTGGCCGACAAGGCCGCGTTCATCGGCGCGGCCTCGGATCAGGTGTCCGAGGTGGTCGCGCAGGTGCAGAAGCTGGTCGAAGCCAATCCGGAGGCCGCGCGCTACTCGCCGTCGCCGATTCTGTAGAGCCGTGCGAATCAGCCCGCCACTGCCGCTTTTTCGGCGCAGGTGGCGGGCTTTCGTGCGCAAAGGTCGATACCGTACGCGGGTGAATCCGTACACGATCTTCGCCGACATCATCGCCGGGGCCGCCCCGTCCTCGAAGGTTTACGAGGACGACGAGGTCCTCGCCTTCATGGACATTCGTCCTGTGACACCGGGCCATGTCCTGGTGGTGCCCAAGGTGCCCGCGCCGAGTCTGGCCGATCTCGATCCCGCGTTGGGCGGCAAGCTCTTTCAGGTCGGGCAGCAGATCGCCGCCGCGCTGCGCAGCAGTGAAGTAGCGGCCGACGGGGTGAACTTCTTTCTCGCCGACGGGGTGACGGCCGGGCAGGAGGTCTTCCATGTGCACCTGCACGTGATCCCACGGACGCCCGGTGACGGTTTCGGCTTGCGCGCGCGGCCGACGTCACCCGCGCGGGCGGATCTCGACTACCTGGCGGGCTCGATCCGGGGCGCACTCACCCGCTGACCCGAATTTCGGACGAAGCGGTCATCCCCAACCCGAAAGTTTGCTGGAGAAACGCCCAAAACGCTGAATGCTTCCAGTTCGCTGCCCTATGGGTTATTTTGGACTGTCATTGGCATGCGGTTATGGAGGGTACATCGTGCGTCGTACAGGTGTTGCTGCAGCGGTGCTGGCAATTGCTCTCGGTGTGCTCGGACCGGCGGTGGTTCACCCCACGACGGCGTCCGCCGCACAGATCATCGGTATCAACGACCTGTCTCCGCACCGGACGGCCATCACCGTCTCCTCGCCCGCGATGGGCCGCAATATCGACCTGCAGGTCCTGCATCCGGCCGGCGGTGGCTCGCGCGGCACGTACTACCTGCTCGACGGGCTCGACCCCGGCATCGGCCAGAGCACCTGGACAAACGCCACCGACGCCGAAGCCTTCTTCCGCGACAAGAACGTCAACGTGGTGCTCCCGATGGGCGGCCAGGCCAGCTACTACACCGACTGGATCGTCGACGATCCGCGTTTCGGCCGGTACAAGTGGGAAACGTTCCTCACCCAGGAACTGCCGGGACTGATCGACGGACAATTCAACGGCAACGGCCTGAACGGCATCGGCGGGCTGTCGATGGGCGGCAACGCGGCCTACATCCTGGCGGCCCGCCACCCCGGCCTCTACCGCGCGGTCGCCGGTTACAGCGCCTGCCCCGACATCGCGATGGCGGCGGGCGCGATGATGTTCTCCATCGTCAATCGCGGCGGCAACCCGGTCAACATGTGGGGAGCGCCCGGCAGCCCCGACTGGGCCTCGCACGACCCGGCTCTGATGATCGACGGGCTGCGCGGTAAGGCGCTGTATTTGTCGACCGGCACCGGCATCCCCGGCCCGCACGAGGCCGAACTCAAGCCGACGCTGGCCGAGAACATCTTCCTCGGCGGACCCATCGAACTCGGCGTCAACACCTGCATGGTGGCCTTCGACCAGCGGCTGCGTGGTGCGGGCATCGGCGCCAGGATCGACTACCACCCGGTGGGTACCCACTCCTGGTCCTACTGGCAGGACGCCCTGCACGCCTCGTGGCCTGTCATCGCACCCGCGCTCGGGGCCTGAGGCTACTTCGCGGACCGTCGCCGCAGGCCCGCGCTCGCGATCACGCCGATCACCGACAGCCCGGCCACGATCAGTACGTACCCCGCGGGCAGGCCCAGGATTTCGACGTACTCCTTGCTCACCACGCGGTCCCGTACGGGGACGTCCTCGGCGGCGGGGCCGAAAAGGAAATCGCTGGTGATCGCGGCGGGATCGGTGATGTAGACCGAGAGTTCGGTGAGGTAGTTGTCTCCTGCGGCAAGCGCTTTCAGGGTCGGTTCGCTGGGTTCGTCCACAGGAGAGGCGAATTCGGTGGTGACGGTGTGGGAATCGGTGTCGGGATCGATGCGCGCCACCCGGTGGTCACCGAAGATGTAGAGGTGAACCGATTGTGGTGTGGTCGCGGCGGCCGACATGCGCATCGGATAAACGAGGCGGTCGGAATCGAAGGTGAGACGGACCGGGTCGAGGGCGCCGGAGAGGGGTTCGGCACTGGTGAGGCGCATGGCGACGAAGGACCAGCCCTCGCGAAGGTAGGGCTCGAGGGTGGCGCTCACTTCGGGTCGGAGTTGATAGCCGTTGGCGTCGAGCCACTCTCGGATTCCGGTGAGATCTCCGCCGCGCAAGGTGGTTGCCTCCAACGGGCCCAGCTGCACCCGGCCGAGCACATCGGGGCCCGAACCCGGAGCCGCGCCGGATGCGTCGCCGCCCAGCGAACCGCTGCCGAACCAGTCGTACTCGGTGACCCGCTCCGGCGCGGTCATGCGCGAGAGCTCCGCGAACGAGTCCGAATTCCCGGCTGAGACAGTCGCGGGCGTCGGCGTCGGCACGATCAGCGCCGCGTCGGCGCCGGCGAACCGCATCCCCAACCGCATCAGCACGGTCTCGCGCCGCCCGTCCCAGCCGAGGACCGCCGTTTCGCTGTTCACTCGCGCCGAACTGTCCCCGCTGACGACGCCGCCGCACGCACACGCGTTGGCCGACATCATCGCCCCCGATCCCGCGGCCAGCGTCACCCCGGCAGCCAGGACCAACGATCGAACTGCGTACCGCATCCCCATGCGGTCAGATTACGCAGAGCGGGCCTCGCGCAGATGCGCAGAAATACTCAGTCATCCGGTGCGAGCACAGTGCTGTCGAGCGCCCGCGGCCGAGTTGGCGGGCCCGGTTGGAGTGGGGCGGCTACGGTGGACCAATGGCTGGCGAGAATGAGACTGTGTCGGCGCCGATCGCGAAGAGGGCGCCCTTCGAGCGGGTCCACCACGGTGACACGTTCGTCGACGACTACGAGTGGCTACGGGACAAGGAAGACCCCGAGGTCATCGCGTATCTGGAGGCGGAGAACGCCTTCACGGCGGCGCAGACCGACCAGCTGCAGCCCCTTCGGGACAAGATCTTCGACGAGATCAAGGCCAGGACGCAGGAAACCGATCTCTCGGTGCCGACCCGCCTGGGCGATTACTGGTATTACTCGCGCAGTTTCGAGGGCAAACAGTACGGCGTGCACTGCCGCTGTCCGGTCGACGCGAAGGCCGAGGGTATCGACGCGTGGACGCCGCCGCAGCTGGAAGCGGGCTCGGCGATCGAGGGCGAGCAGGTACTGCTCGACAGCAATATCCTCGCCGAGGGTCTGGACTTCTTCGCCCTCGGCGCGTTCTCGCTGAGCCACGACGGCAACCTGCTGGCCTACTCCGTCGACAGCTCCGGCGACGAGCGCTACACGCTGCGGATCAAGGACCTGCGCACCGGCGAGATGCTGCCCGACGAGGTGGCGGGCGCGGCGCCGGGCGCGACCTGGTCGCTGGACGGCACGCACATCTTCTATCAGACCGTCGACGAGTCCTGGCGCCCCGACACCGTGTGGCGCCACCGCGTCGGCACCGGTTCCGACGCCGATGTGACGGTGTTCCACGAGCCCGACGAGCGCTACTGGGTCAGTGTCGGTGCCACCCGCTCCGAGAAGTACCTGATGGTCTGGCTCGGTTCCAAGATCACCACCGAGGGTTGGGTCCTGGAATCGGACAATCCCGAGGGTGAGTTCCGGGTGCTGTTGCCGCGTCGGGAAGGCGTGGAGTACTCGGCCGAGCACGCGGTAATCGCGGGCGAGGACAAGTTCCTGATCCTGCACAACGATGTGGTCGACGGGGTGAAGGCGGAGAACTTCGTGCTCGCCGTCGCGCCCGCCACCGACCCGTCGGACATGACGACGCTGATCGGGCATCGTGAGGACGTGCGGCTCGAGGACATCGACGCCTTCGCCAACCACCTGGTGCTCGGCTACCGGCGCGACGCGCTGCCGCGCCTTTCGGTGTGGCCGCTCACCCCGGAAGGCTTCGGTGAGCTGACCGAGCTCGACTTCGGCCTCGAATTGTTCTCCGCCGGTGCGGGTTCGAGCCCGGAGTGGGAGCAGCCGACGCTGCGCGTGGGAGTCACCTCGTTCATCACGCCGATGCAGGTGTTCGATTACGTGCCCGCCACCGGTGAACTGCTGCTGCGCAAGGAACAGCCGGTGCTCGGCGGTTACGACGCCGATGACTACGAGCAGCATCGTGATTGGGCCGTCGCCGCCGACGGCACCCGGATCCCGATCTCGATCATCAGGCGCAGCGGGCTGCCCGACGGGCCGAAACCCACCCTGCTCTACGGCTACGGCTCCTACGAGGCCAGCATCGACCCGTCGTTCTCGGTCTCGCGCCTGTCGCTGCTCGATCGCGGCATGGTGTTCGCGGTGGCGCATGTGCGCGGCGGCGGCGAGATGGGCAGGCTCTGGTACGAGCACGGCAAGACGCTGCTGAAGAAGAACACCTTCACCGACTTCGTCTCCTGCGCAAGCCATCTCATCGACACAGGCGCCACCGCGCCCGACCGGTTGATCGCCGACGGCGGCAGCGCGGGCGGGCTGCTGATGGGCGCGGTGGCCAACCTGGCCCCCGAGCTGTTCAACGGCATCCTCGCCAACGTCCCCTTCGTCGACCCCCTCACCTCCATCCTCGACCCGTCGCTGCCGCTGACGGTGATCGAGTGGGACGAGTGGGGAAACCCGCTGGCCGACAAGGACGTCTACGAGTACATGAAGTCGTACTCGCCGTACGAGAACGTCGAGGCCAAGAACTACCCGGCCATCTTGGCCATCACCAGCCTCAACGACACCCGCGTGCTCTACGTGGAACCGGCCAAGTGGGTCGCCAAGCTGCGCGCCACCAAGACCGGTGACAACGAGGTGCTGCTGAAAACGGAGATGACCGCGGGCCACGGTGGTGTGAGCGGGCGCTACGAGAAGTGGAAGGAAGTCGGCTTCGAGTACGCGTGGGTGCTCGACCGAGTGGGTCTCGCGGACGCGTGAACCGAAGGGCCCCGGCTCGGCCGGGGCCCTTTTCTTTTGTCAGGGCAGGGGTTTCGGGGCGAGGAGTTTGCCGAGCAAGGTGGTGAGCTGGGTGCGTTCGGCGCTGGTCAGGGCGGCGAAGGTGTCGTCGAGGAAGGCTGGGGTGGCGGCCTCGGCGCGGTGTAGGCGGTCGCTTCCCTCGGGGGTGAGGGTGACGGCGTAGGAGCGGCGGTCGAGCGGATTGCGTTCGCGCCGGACGTATCCCGAGGATTCGAGATCGTCGCAGACCGTCACCATCACGCTGCGGTCGATGCGCAATTCCTCTGCGAGGGCCTGCTGGGAGCAGGCGCCGACCTCGCCGAGCATCTTCAGCACCAGGTGCTGGCCGACGCCGAGGCCCTGCGCGCCCGCGTGCGCTTCCGCCGCGCGTGCGACCGCCGTGGATGCCCGGCACAGGGCGATGTCGGGCCGTTCGGCGGCGAGCTGGGGGAAATAGGTGGGCTTGGGTGGCATGCGACTCCTCGGGTCCGTGACTCCATTAAATCATCTGTGCGCAGATTGTTTGACGACAGACGGTTGGCGCTCTACCGTCATAATCGTCTGAGCACAGATTGTCCGCTGCCAGACGATTCCTGCGTGGCACGAGGAGCGCCCATGACTCTCGATCTGACCCCGGACCAGCTGCTGTCGACCACCCGCGCGGTGCGCAAACGGCTCGACTTCGATCGGCCGGTGCCCCGCTCGCTCATCGAAGAGTGCGTCGATCTGGCCATGCAGGCGCCGACCGGGCGCAACCGCCAGCGCTGGCACTACCTGGTGGTCACCGACAAGGCCCGACGTGGCGAGCTGGCCGACATCTTCCGGCGCTCGTTGCCACTCAGTCAGGGGACCCCGCTCACCGCGCGTGACGCGGAGCGGATGAACGTGTCCCCACGCTCCACCGAGCGGGTCTTCGACGGCCTGCGCTACCTGAGCGCCAATATCCACCGGGTGCCCGCGTTCGTCATCCCGGCCGTCGAGGGCCGCACCGACCGCGCCTCGGTGGAAGTCCAGGCGGGCACGTGGGGCTCGATCCTGCCGTCGGTGTGGAGTTTTATGCTGGCCGCGCGGGCTCGCGGATTGGGCACGGTGTGGACCACCGCGCAGGCACCGCTGGAGCGGGAACTCGCCGCGGTACTCGGTGTTCCGTACGACAAAGTCATGCTGGCGGCGTTCCTGCCGCTCGCATTCACGATCGGGACCGATTTCAAACCCGCGGTGCGGGTGCCGAGCGAGGAGGTATTGCACTGGCAGGGGTGGTGAGTGGTGCGCCGAAATTCGTCGGGGCGTCATCGGGGCAGCACGCCGGCGTCACCTCGGGCTGTCACCGTTGGTGCATGAACGCTGAGTTGATCGTTTCGGTGTCGGGGATCCGGGATACGACTCGCGATGCCGCGATCGAATTCGCCGGGGAGATGGACGCGCGCGGGGTGCGGCTGTCGTTGCTGGTCGCGCCGCGTCTGAAGGGCAAGTACCGACTGGTCGACGATCCGGCGACGCAGTCGTGGCTGCGCGGACGTCGGCTCGAAGGCGACGCGATCGTGCTGCACGGCTACGACCAGGCCGCCACCAAGGCTCGGCGCGCGGAGTTCGCCGATCTGCCCCGGCACGAGGCGACGTTGCGGCTCAAGGCCGCCGATCGGGTGATGGAGCGGGTGGAACTACGCACCCGGCTGTTCGCCGCGCCGCGCTGGGACGCCTCCTCCGGTGCGTTGGCGGCACTGCCCGAGGTGGGGTTCCGGATGGCCTTCGGGCTGACCAGCATGCTCGACCTGGAACGCGATGTGGCCCAACGTGCTCGGGTGTACGGGATCGGCGAGGGTTTCCGGGCCGAACCGTGGTGGTGCCGGGCGCTGGTGATGGGTGCGGCGCGCACCGCTCGGCGCGGCGGAGTACTGCGGCTGGCGGTGTCGGCGGCGCAGTTGCAGCGGTCGGGGCCGCGCCAGGCGATGTTCGACGCGGTCGATCTCGCGCTCTATCACGGTGCCCGCAGCGACGTATACCGCTGGGAGCCCTACTCGGCGGCCAGAGCTGCCTGACCGGCTACCGCCGCGCGCGTACTGGCGATCAGCGCGCGGCGGTAGCCCCGATACCTCCCTGCGCGATTTATCATTCATCCGTTGATCGAGTGGTTTCCGCTAGTTGTGTAAACGCAGCAGGAGGCAACGCTGATGACGGGCACCGCGACGAAAGCCGCGACTACGACGAAATATCTTTCCTGGGTGACCCTGGCGCTGATGACCACGAGTTCGGTGGCCAGTCTTCGATCAGCGCCCACCATGGCCGTCTACGGATTGGCCTGCGTATTCCTCTACGTCATTCCCGCGATTCTGTTTCTGATGCCGACCTCGCTGGTCGCCGCGGAACTCGCGTCGGGGTGGCAGGGCGGGGTGTATCAATGGGTCAGCGAGGGGTTGAGTAAGCCGCTCGGATTCCTTGCCGTCTGGTGCCAATTCGCCATGACGATTTTCTACTACCCGAGTTTGCTCGCTTATGTGGCAAGCACTTTCGCGTACATCATTCATCCGTCGCTGGCATCCAACGGGCTCTATGTGGCGATCGTGATCATCACTGTGTATTGGGCAGGGGTGTACGTGTCCTCGCAAGGGACGAAAACGGTGGCCGGATTGTCGAGTATGGGCCTGGTGATCGGCACACTGATTCCCGGCACGCTGTTGGTCGTACTCGGCCTGGTGTTCCTCGCGCAGGGCAATCCTTCTGCCGCGCCGATGAATTCGGACCATCTGCTGCCCGCGTGGGCCGGTCTGGCGAGTCTCGTGTTGATCGTGAACAACTTCCTGTCCTACGCGGGCATGGAGATGAACGCGGTGCATGTGTCGTCGCTGAAGAACCCGGCCAAGGAATTCCCGAAGGCGATGTTCCTCGCCATGGGCCTGGTGCTGGTGATCTTCATCCTGCCCGCGCTGGCGATCAGCTGGGTCGTCCCCGCGGCCAGCTTGAGTCTCACCGCGGGCGTGATGCAGGCCTTCGACGCCTTCTTCAGCCATTTCGGAATCGGCTTCCTCACCCCGATCGTCGGCATCGCGCTGGTGGCCGCCGCGGTCGGCGGCATGCTGACCTGGTTGGCCGGACCGTCGAAGGGCCTGTTGCTGATCGGGCGGAGCGAGGGGTACCTGCCACCGTTCCTGACCCGGCTCAACAAGCACGGCGTGCAGCAGAACATGCTGGTGGCCCAGGGTGTGTTCACCACGTTCATCGCGCTGCTCTACGCCTTCATCCCCAATGTCTCCAGCGCGTACTGGATTCTGTCGGTGATCACCACACAGGTGTATCTGATCATGTACGTGCTGATGTTCGCCGCGGCCGCCAAGCTGCGCAGAGACCATCCGGATCATCCGCGCGGCTACCGGGCGCCCGCGCTGATGGCGCTGTGCGTGCTCGGTGCGGCCTCCTCGATCGCCGCGTTCACGATCGGCTTCGTGCCGCCCTCGCAGTTCGGCGCGGGCAGCCCGTGGGTGTACCTGCTCATCGTCGGTGGCGGTCTCGGCATCGTCGGGCTGCTCATTCCGTACCTGTTCTACCGAAACCGCAGGGAAAGTTGGAAGTTCGCCGTACCGGAAGGGCAGCAGGCATGACGACCGGAGACGCCCCGTACCGCAAGCGCCGGTGGATCTACATCACCACCGGTGTGCTCCTCGTGGTGTTCGCCCTGACCGGGCTCTTCACCTTCAGCGCGATCCGCGAGAACACGCAGGCAACCGCGAAAGCCGAGCAGTTGCACGACAATCTGGTCGCCGCGGGTCTGCCCGCGCCGGAGGCGAAGGTGATCGCCGACGCGCTCGGCGACGACGGCGGGGCGGTCTGCCAGGACCCGACTTCGCCGATGATCAAGGCGAACTACCAGGCCTCGATCACCAACGGCGCGGCCGGGCCGGGACAGCGTCCGGTGATCGGCCCGAGCGATAGCGCAGAGGCGGTGGCGCTCGCGATCGCCACCTATTGCCCGGATCGTCTGCAGGACTACCTGTCACATCTCGAAACCCTGAAGCTGGACGACACCACGAAGTGAGGCCGAAGAGATGACCGACGATGTGACGGCGCTGCGCGGCAAGGTTTCCGGGCTGATGGGACAGGCGAAAAAGGATCTGGCCCAGCTCGTTTCGTTCAAGTCCGTCGCCGACCCGCGTCAGTTCCCGCCGGAAGGCTGCGCGCAGACCGCGCAGTGGGTGGCCGATGCGTTCGCCGCGGCGGGGCTGACCGAGGTCGGCCTGCACGAGACGCCGGACGGCAGCTCGGCTGTCATCGCGTCGAAGCCGGGGCCGCCCGGCACGCCGACGGTGCTGCTGTACTGCCACTACGACGTGCAGCCCCCGCTCGACGATGCCGCGTGGAAGACGCCGGTCTGGACGCTGACCGACAAGGACGGGCGCTGGTACGGGCGCGGAGCGGCCGATTGCAAGGGCAATATCGTCACCCATCTCACGGCCTTGCGCGCGATCGGACCCGACTTCCCGATCGGGATCAAGGTGGTGGCAGAGGGCTCGGAGGAGCAGGGCACCGGCGGCCTGGAGAAGTTCGTCGTCGCCTATCCCGCACTGCTGCGATCGGATGCGATCCTGGTCGCCGACTGCGGCAACTTCGCCGTCGGGGTGCCGACGTTCACCCAGACCTTGCGCGGGATGGTGAATGTGGTGCTGACGGTGAAAACCCTCGAAGGGCCGATGCATTCGGGGATGTTCGGCGGACCGGCGCCGGACGCGCTCGCCGCGATGATCCAGCTGCTGGCGTCGTTGCGCGATGCCGAGGGCAACACCACGATCGACGGACTCACCGGCGATCAGAAGTGGGCGGGTGCGCAGTATCCCTCGGCGGACTTCCGGTCGGACGCGGGTGTGCTCGACGGTGTCGACCTGCTCGGCAACGGAACCGTATCCGACATGCTGTGGGCGCGGCCCGCGCTCACCGTGCTCGGAATGGACGTGCCCGCGGTGGTCGGGTCGTCGGCGGCGATCCAGCCGAGCACCCGCGCCCGGCTCAACCTGCGTATTCCGCCGGGCACCGAGCCGAAGCAGGCCTTGGATCTGCTGGAGAAGCACCTGCGCGCGCACGTGCCGTGGAACGCCGAACTCGACATCGAGGTCGAAGCGCTCGGTGAGCCGTTCGTCGCCTCCGAACAGGGACCCGCCCGCGACGCGCTCGGCAAGGCGATGGAGGCCGCCTACGGTCGACCGGTCACCACCGAGGGCCAGGGCGGGTCGATCCCGCTGTGCAACGTCTTCGCTGACACCTACCCGGAGGCCGAGATCATGCTGATCGGGGTGGAGGAGCCCAAGTGCCTGATCCACGCGCCGAACGAGAGCGTGGATCCGAGCGAGATCGAGCACATGGCACTGGCCGAAGCGCTGTTCCTGACCAGCTACCGCTGAATCAGAACTGGCCCTGGTCCTCGGCTTCGAGTACGCGGAACTCGGTGCCGGCCGGGGCCATTTCGGTCAGCCTGCCGAAGTAGACGCCGTAGGCGGCGGGCTCGACGATGCCGAAGTGGATGGGGATCGCGGTGCGTGGATTGACCGCGCGCAGGTAGTCGACGGTGTCCCAGATCCGCATCCACGGGGCGACGGCCGGGATGGCGAGCACGCCCACCGGGACCGGCGGCACCCACAGGGAGTCGCCGGGGTGGACCAGCTGGGCGGGGTCCGACGCGGTGCCGAGCTGGAAGACGGTGTTGTCGACCACCGGGATCTCCGGGTGGATCACCGCGTGCCTGCCACCGCCGCCGGTGATCTGTAGCTCGCCGATGTCGAGCACCTGACCAGCCGAAACCGGCTCCCAGCCCTCGCTGCGCTGCTGCGCGGTCTGCGGATCCGACAGCAGGCGGGCGCCGGGATTGTGCTCGATGAGCTCGCCGATCCGGTTCGGATCGATGTGGTCGGGGTGCTGGTGGGTCACCGCGATCGCGTCCAAGCCGGTGATGCCCTCGAACCCGTGCGCGAAGGTGCCGGGGTCGAACAGCACTTTCACGCCGTGCAGTTCCACGAGGATGCAGGAATGTCCGAAGTGGGCGATGCGCATACCCGATGCTAAGCCGCCGTGACCCCGGAACGCGGGCACGACGTCCCTGTCAACTAGGATTTCTGGGGTAACCCACACACCACTTGAGGAGCAACGCGTGGCACGAGTCGTGGTCGAGGTCATGCCGAAGGCCGAGATTCTGGACCCCCAGGGGCAGGCCGTGGTCGGCGCGCTCCCGCGTTTGGGATTCGCCGGGATCTCGGATGTGCGGCAGGGCAAGCGATTCGAGCTCGAGGTGGACGACAGTGTGTCGGACGCCCAGCTCGAGCAGATCGCCGAGGCGCTGCTGGCGAACACGGTGATCGAGGACTGGAAGGTCGTTCGGGTCTCATGAGGGAGCGCAGCGAGCTCACAATGGGCACAGCCGCCCATGCGGTCATGCCGGAGCCGAGCGCCAGCGAGGCGGAGGCGTGAGCGCACGTATTGGCGTTATTACCTTTCCCGGAACGCTCGATGATGTCGATGCCGCTCGCGCGGTTCGGTTGGCCGGCGCCGAGGCTGTGAGCCTGTGGCATGCCGATGCCGATATCAAGGGTGTCGACGCTGTCATCGTGCCCGGTGGATTCTCCTACGGGGATTACCTGCGGTGCGGGGCGATCGCGCGGTTCGCGCCGGTGATGGGCGAGGTCGTTCGCGCAGCCGGGCAGGGTCTGCCGGTGCTCGGTATCTGCAACGGCTTCCAGGTTCTGTGTGAAGCCGGGCTGCTGCCGGGTGCGCTGACCCGCAATGAAGGACTGCACTTCATCTGCCGGGACGAGTGGTTGAAGGTCGAAGCGACCGATACCGCGTGGAGTTCTCGATATGAGCCGGGTGCGCAGATCCTTGTTCCGCTGAAGTCGGGCGAGGGGCGTTTCCAGGCCTCGGAGAAGGTGCTCGACGAGCTCGAAGGCGAAGGTCGCGTGGTGTTCCGGTACGCGGGTGACAACCCGAACGGGTCGCAGCGTGGTATCGCCGGAATTTCCTCGGCCAACGGGCGCATTGTCGGATTGATGCCGCACCCCGAGCATGCCACCGAGGCATTGACCGGACCGAGCGACGACGGTCTCGGAATCTTCTTCTCGGTGATCGATAGTTTTGTCGGGGCCTGATACTCGGTAGTCCCCGGTCGGCACTAGAGGGTGTCGATGATGTCGAAGTCGACCCCGTTCGCCATTGCCAGGTGGGCGGGGCCTACTGCTTGATTGCCGAGGAAACCGCGGCGAGCGGCTGGTCCGTCCAGCACCAGACCGGTTTCCGTCGCGGCGGAGATGGTTGCCACATCGAGGGTGCCTGTCGCTTCGGCCATGGCGTTCAGCAGGTGGATCGCTTCGTAGGTGGAGTTGCTGAAAGTGGTCAGCGCCGGGGCGAATCGGCCCTGGTGGCGGTGGTAGCGGGCGCGCCGGGATCGGCCCTCGGTGGTGTTGTTGTCGAGGAAGAAGCTCGAGGCCACGTAGAGGTTGGTGTTCGCCGACGGGCCCGCGCTGAGTAGGACGTTCTCGTCGACCGCCGGGCTGAGGCGGGGCATCACGGCGGGGAGGCCGGTGGCGGTGAACTGCCGGTTGAAGCGGGCTGTGTCGGCGCCGACCATGAGGATCAGGACGGCATCGGCGAGCAGGAGCGTGGGATTCTCCAGGAAACGGCGGAAATCGGTGGTGCCGAGGGGGACGTAGTGCTCGAGGATGATGTCGTACGGGTTGGGCAGGGTCCGGCGCAGGGCACGAGCTGTTCGGCGCGGCCAGATGTAGTCGTTGCCGATCACCGCCCAGCGACGCACTCCGAGTTCGCGGGCCATCCAGGCCGCCGCGGGAACTGTTTGGTGGTCGGGGTGTTCGCCGACCAGTAGGACGCCGGGGCGTTCGTCGGGCAGGCCCTCGTGGTCGGTGGCGTAGAGATAGGGGACGCGGGCGTCCACGGCCGTGGCAACCGCCCGCCGCACCGCGGAGGTGTGCCAGCCGGTGATCGCGCCGACCATTCCGGTGGCGAGGAAGGCCCCCACCTCGGCCGCCACCTCATGTGGTTCGCGACCGCCGTCGATGGTGGTGAGGTGTATTTCTCGGCCGAGAATTCCTGTGCCGCTATTGATTTCGTCTACGGCCAGGGAAATCGCGGCGGTACACGATGGTGCGATGATGCCGCCGGGGCCCTGCGTGGGGACGATCGAGAGAATCTCGATCGTTTCATCCCGGCTCTGACCATAGAAAGGCACTCTGTACTCTATCGCCTAGCGCGAACAGGATTGTTCTAATGAATTTCTCGGCAGGTGGGAATGCAATCGGTGTCCATCATAAGTGGGTATTCCACGCTGCACGGGGCCCTGCGCTCCGCGGAGCGCAACTGGGTAGGTCGGCTCGAATCGGCGCTGTCGGCTGACAATCTCACGGCCGACCACTGGGCGATCCTGTCGCAGTTGTCCACCGACGACGGGATGACCATGTCGGAACTGGCCGCCCAGGCGCGGCTGGCCCCGTCCTCGGCCACCCGGCACGCGGACAACCTGGCCGAACGCGGGCTGATCTTCCGGGTCGCCGCCACCGACGATCGGCGTCGGATCCTGATCGGGCTGAGCAGCCTCGGCGCCAAACTGGCCGCCAGGATCCGCGCGCAGGAAAAGCTCGCGGAGGACGAACTGCGCTCGCGCCTCGGCATTCGCCGCTACGGCGAATTACTGGCCGCGCTCGCGGTTGTCGCCGAACGCGACGACTGATCCGAGCGCGGTATTCCGGGGCGGGATGCCGGGGCGCGGCATCGTGCCTAGGATCGCAGGATGCCGGTTTCCTTGACAGCGGCCACGGCCAGCGGATTGTGTGCCTTCATCGATGCGTCACCCTCGCCGTTCCATGTGTGTGCGACGGTGGCGGCCGAGCTGGACGGCAACGGGTTCACGCCGTTGACCGAGGCGTCGGCGTGGGACGACGCGGGCGGGAAACACTATGTGGTGCGCGGTGGTTCGCTGATCGCGTGGGCTGACTACGACGCCGTGCCCGCCGCTCCCTTCCGGGTGGTCGGCGCGCATACCGACAGCCCCAATCTGCGGGTGAAGCAGCACCCGGACCTCGCGGGGTCCGGATGGCAGCTGGTCGGGCTCGAGCCGTACGGCGGGGCCTGGCTGAACTCCTGGCTGGACCGGGAGCTCGGTCTCTCGGGGCGGCTGAGTGTGCGCGAGGGCGCGCGGATGCGCGATGTGCTGGTGCGCATCGACGAGCCGATCCTGCGGGTGCCGCAGCTGGCCATTCACCTGTCCGAAGACCGTCGCGGGGTCACCCTCGACCCGCAACGGCATGTGAACGCGATCTGGGGGATCGGCGACGCACCCGCGTCGTTCCTGGACTTCGTCGCCGAGCGGGCCGGAGTCGACGGCGCCGATGTGCTCGGCTGGGAACTCATGACCCACGACCTCGCGTCGAGCACGATCGTCGGCCGCGATCTCGATCTGGTGAGCGCGCCGCGGCTCGACAATCAGGGCACCTGCTACGCCGGATTGCAGGCGTTCCTCGCGGCGGCCGACGAGCCGGGGGCGGCGACGGCCGTGCTGGTGATGTTCGACCACGAGGAGGTCGGGAGCCAGTCCGATCGTGGGGCGCAGTCGGATCTGCTGCCCGCGGTGCTGGAGCGGATCGTGCTGGCTCGGGGTGGTGGGCGTGCCGATTACCTTGCCGCGCTTGCCGGTTCGGTGGTCGCCTCCGGCGATATGGCGCACGCGACGCACCCGAACTATCCGGACCGGCACGAGCCCGCGCATCGCATCGAGGTGGGCGGTGGACCGGTGCTCAAGGTGAATCAGAACCTGCGCTACGCCACCGACGCGGCGGGCGCGGGCGCGTTCGCGCTCGCCTGCGCGCAGGCCGAGGTGCCGCTGCAACGTTATGTCCACCGCGCCGATCTGCCGTGCGGCTCGACCATCGGCCCGATGACGGCCGCCCGCACCGGGATGTCGACCGTCGACGTCGGCGCACCCCAGCTCGCCATGCACTCGTGCCGCGAACTCATGGGCGCCGCCGACGTGCCCGCCTATGCCTCGGCTCTCGCGGCGTTCCTGACCCCGGAAGCGACGGACTGACCGGCTCGGCCTGGCTCAGTTCGTCGCGAGTTCCGAGGTCGCCGAAGGCTTTCGGGCCGGGCGGTAGGTGATCACCGCGTACACGATCACGGCGAACGTGGTCCACACATAACTGCTGCCGATGATCTGCTGCCACCAGGCCCAGGCGAGTTCCTTGTCGCCCGAATGCGGCAGAACCCACTGCGGGCCGACGATGAACATCAGTGTGAACAAGATGACGACGGTGGTGAAGGCGCGGGAGCGGCGGCGCACGGCCAGGCTCACGGCGACGACCAGCGCGGGGGCTACCCAGACCCAGTGATGCGACCACGACACCGGCGAGACCAACAACACCGCGGCCGCGTTCACCAGTAGCGCGCCGACATCGTTGCCCGCGCCGATCAGGCGGTACATCCAGACCGAGGCCAGCGCGATCGTCAGCGCGGACAGGCCGAGCCACAGCCCCGTCGCCAGCGATTCGTCCATGCCGAGGCGGAACAGCGTGCCCTTGATCGACTGGTTGCCCGCGAAGTAGGGGGTGCCGATGCGGCCGGTGTCGGAGACGGTGTGGAACCAGTATTCGACCGAGTCCTTCGGGAACAGCAGGAAGCCGACGCCCACCGCGGCCGCGGCCGCGGCGACCATGGTGGCCGCGGCCTTCCAGTCTCGGCGGAGCAGGAAATACAGCAGGTAGCCTGCCGGAATCAGCTTGATCGACACCGCGATGCCGATCAGCATCCCGCGTGGCCAGAAGGGCTTGCGCACGAGAATGTCGAGGGTGACCGCGGCCATCAGGATCAGGTTGATCTGGCCGAAGTTGAAGGTCTGGCGGACCGGTTCGAGGAACTGGGCCAGGCCGAGCCCGGCGATCAACACGGTGAGGACCGAGATGCGGTCGAGCTCGGGACGCACGCGAACCAGTACCAGCCACAGCACGATGGCCAGGCTCGCCAGCGAGGTCGACAGCACGACGACCTCGGCGACCACCAGCGGCATCAGGGCCAGCGGCACGAAGAACATCGCGGCCAGCGGGGGATAGGTGAACGGCAGGCCGAGGCCGTGGACCGGCGGCATCGGGCCGTACAGGTCGCCGCCGTCGAGCCACACGCGCGCGCCGTTGCGGTAGACCTGCAGGTCGATGAACCCGTGCCACCAGTGCGCGAGGAGCGCGACGGCCGCGGAGACGACGAACAGTCCGACGGCCGCGGTCAGCCGGCGACGTTGACGCTCCAGCTGGTCGGGATCAGGAATACGCGGCTCGACCTGCTCGGCAACCCCCGGACTTTCGTTCACGGCGCCAGAGTAACGGGTACTCCGATGCCCCGACCGCAAGTGTGACCAGACCGAATCCGGCCACCTCCCAGCGTGAGGGCAGTACGGGCGGCAGGCGGCTACCCCGCAACCATTAGACTCTGCAGATCAAGTTCCCCCCCGGCCGAAAGGACCCTGGTCTCCCGTGACACTGCAGGTCGACACCGTCGCTACCGCCGCAGCCACCCCGGATGCTCCGCAGCCGTACAAGGAACTCGGTCTCAAAGACGACGAGTACGCCCGCATCAAGGAAATTCTGGGCCGTCGGCCCACTGATGCCGAGCTGGCGATGTACTCGGTGATGTGGAGCGAGCACTGCTCCTACAAGTCCTCCAAGGTGCACCTTCGCTACTTCGGTGAAACCACCACCGACGAGATGAAGGCTTCCATGCTGGCCGGGATCGGCGAGAACGCCGGCGTGGTCGACATCGGCGACGGCTGGGCCGTCACCTTCAAGGTGGAGAGCCACAACCACCCCTCCTACGTGGAGCCGTATCAGGGCGCGGCCACCGGCGTCGGCGGCATCGTGCGCGACATCATGGCCATGGGCGCGCGCCCGATCGCGGTGATGGACCAGCTGCGCTTCGGCGCGGCGGACGCCCCCGACACCCGTCGCGTGGTCGACGGTGTGGTGCGCGGCGTCGGCGGTTACGGCAACTCGCTGGGCCTGCCCAATGTCGGCGGCGAGACCGTCTTCGATGCCTCCTACCAGGGCAACCCCCTCGTGAACGCGCTGTGCGCGGGCGCGATGCGCGTGGAAGACCTGCACCTGGCCTTCGCCTCGGGCAACGGCAACCGGATCATCCTGTTCGGTGCGCGCACCGGCCTCGACGGCATCGGCGGCGTGTCCGTGCTCGCCTCGGACTCCTTCTCCGGTGACGAGTCCGGCACCGGCCGCAAGAAGCTGCCCGCCGTGCAGGTGGGCGACCCGTTCACCGAGAAGGTGCTCATCGAGTGCTGTCTCGACCTGTACGCGGCCGGGCTGGTCGTCGGTATCCAGGACCTCGGCGGCGCCGGGCTGTCCTGTGCCACGTCCGAACTCGCCGCGGCGGGCGACGGCGGCATGCACATCGACCTGACCAGGGTCCCGCTGCGCGCCAAGAACATGACCCCCGCCGAGATCCTGTCGAGTGAATCGCAGGAGCGCATGTGCGCGGTCGTGACGCCGGAGAACGTGGACGCGTTCATGGCCGTCTGCAAGAAGTGGGACGTGCTGGCCACCGACATCGGTGAGGTCACCGACGGCGACCACCTCGTCATCACCTGGCACGGTGAGACCGTGGTCGACGTGCCGCCGCGCACCGTGGCCCACGAGGGCCCGGTCTACGAGCGCCCCGTGCAGCGTCCCGACACCCAGGATGCGCTGATCGCCGACACCACCGCCACCCTGACCCGGCCGAAGACCGGCGACGAGCTGCGCGAGACCTTGTTCACGATGATCGCCAGCCCGCAGCTGTGCAGCCGCAAGTGGATCACCGAGCAGTACGACCGCTACGTACGCGGCAACACCGTGCTGGCCGAGCACGCCGACGCGGGCGTCGTCCGCATCGACGAGTCCTCGGGCCGCGGTATCGCCCTGGCCACCGACGCGTCGGGCCGCTACACCAAGCTCGACCCGTACACCGGTGCACAGCTGGCGCTGGCCGAGGCGTTCCGCAATGTCGCCACCACCGGCGCCACCCCCAAGGCCGTCACCAACTGCCTGAACTTCGGTTCGCCGGAGGATCCGGGCGTGATGTGGCAGTTCCAGCAGGCCGTGCGCGGTCTGGCGGATGGTTGTGCGGCCCTGGGCATTCCGGTGACCGGCGGCAACGTGAGCTTCTACAACCAGACCGGCAAGGACGCCATCCTGCCCACCCCGGTGGTCGGCGTGCTCGGCGTGATCGACGATGTGCACCGCCGCATCCCGACCGGCCTCGGCCTCGAGCCGGGCGAATCGCTGATCCTGCTCGGCGAGACCCGCGACGAGCTGGACGGCTCGATCTGGTCGCAGGTGGTCCACGATCACCTCGGTGGCGTGCCGCCGCGGGTCGACTTCGCCCGCGAGCAGCTGCTCTCGGAGGTGCTCACCTCGGGTTCGCGCGACGGCATGATCTCCGCCGCGCACGACCTGTCCGAGGGTGGTCTGGCGCAGACCGTCATCGAGGCGGCGCTGGCAGGCGAAACCGGCTGCCGCATCGTGCTTCCCGAGGGTTCGGACCCATTCGTGCAGCTGTTCTCCGAGTCGGCGGGGCGCGTGCTCGTCGCGGTGCCGCGTTCGGAGGAGACCCGGTTCACCAAGATGTGCGACGCGCGGCAGCTGCCGTGGGTGCGCATCGGCGTGGTGGACCAGGGTTCGGATTCGGTCGAGGTGCAGGGGCAGTTCTCCGTGACACTCGCCGAATTGCGTGAGGCATTCGAAGGCACGCTGCCTAAGCTGTTCGGAGCGCATACCGCCTGATCAATCGGACGAGGAGTCGAGCTTGACCACTGAGAGTACGGGCTCGACTTCTCTGTCCGCGGCGCGCGAGGACCCCGCGCACAACAACCTCTTCGTCCGGGGAATTCACCTGGTGGAGAGGTTTTTTCATCCGGATTACGTCGGCCTGATCGTGGCCACGATGTTCTTCGGACTGTCGCTGACACCCTCGCTGCTTCCGCGTGACTGGTTCTTCCAGGGACTGCTCAGCGGGATCAACGCCACGATCGGCTACGGGCTCGGCTGCGCGCTGTCCTGGATCTGGCGCAAATGGATCGCGCCCCGGATCACCTGGCCCGCCCAGGTCTCGTCGGCCTGGAGCCGACGGCCCGGCTGGCTGCTGGTGGCGGTGAAGGGCGCGATCGTGGTGGCGTGCCTGGTCTTCGCGGTGCTGATGAGCATCAAGTCCTCGCAGTGGCAGCGCGAGATCACCGATCTGATGGGAATGGCACCGGTGTCCGACGCCGGGTATCCGCGCACGGTGTTGCTCGGCGCGGTGGTGGTGGGTCTGCTGATCTGGATCTCGCGTCTGGTGGTTCGGCTGGTCCGCACGGTGGCGCGTGTGCTGAACCAGTGGGTGCGGATCCCGGCTTCGTTCGCGCGGCCGCTCGGGGTGATCGTCGTGGTGGTGGCCGCGGTGCTGTTGTTCAACGGTGTGTTGGCGAAAGGCTTTTTCGCCGTGGCCAACTCGGCGTTCAGCGCGCGCAACAGCCATACCTCGCCGAACGCGGTCCAGCCGACGCTGCCCGAACGTTCCGGTAGCCCCGACTCGTTGGCCAAGTGGGAAACGCTGGGCTCGGAGGGCCGATGGTTCGTGGCGAACGCGCCGACCGCCCTCGCGATCGGCGAGGTCACCGGAAAGCCCGCGCGCGAACCGATCCGGGTCTACGCGGGCCTGGAATCCGCGGACGGTGTCGAGGCGCAGACCGATGTGGCCGTCGCCGAACTGGAGCGCACCAAGGCTTTCGAACGCGAAGTGCTCGTGGTGATCAGTACCACCGGCACCGGCTGGGTCGATACGGCCAGCGCCGAGGCGGTCGAGCTGATGTTCGGCGGCGACACCGCGCTGGTGGCGACGCAGTACTCGTATCTGCCCAGCGCGCTGTCGTTCCTGTCCGACCGGGAAAAGTCGATGACCATGGGGCGCACGCTGTTCGACAAGGTGTACGACCGCTGGTCGGCGCTGCCCGAAGACGCAAGGCCCAAGCTGCTCGTCTACGGCGAGAGCCTCGGGTCGCAGGGGTCGGAGGGCGCGTTCTCCGGTCTGGCCGATATCCGCAACCGCACCGACGGCGTGCTGTGGGTGGGGCCGCCCAACTCCAACCGGCTGTGGTCGGAATTCGTGACCAGGCGCGATCCCGGCACCGAGGAGATCACCCCGATCTACGCCGACGGAATGTCGGTGCGGTTCGCCGCGAGCGCCGATCAGCTCGCCCGGCCGACGCCGGTCTGGAACGACCCGCGCATCGTCTACCTGCAGCATGCCTCCGATCCGGTGGTGTGGTGGTCGCCGGATCTGCTGTTCAGCAGTCCGGACTGGTTGCGGGAGAAGCGCGGACCCGATGTATCACCGGCGATGTCGTGGTACCCGATCGTCACGTTCTGGCAGGTGGCGGCGGATCTGCCCCGCGCGCAGACGGTGTCGGACGGACACGGCCACAACTACGGCAATCTGCTGCCCGACACGTGGGCCGCGGTGGCCCGACCACCGGACTACACACCGGAATTGGCCGCCCGGATCAGCGCGTTCATCGAAGAATCCATGGCCACCGAGCGCGAGTTGAAGTGACGAACCGCGCGGCGCCGAACCCCTCGATCGGCGCCGCGCGGTGCGGGTTCACGACACCGATTTGAACGGATTGTGTTCGGCGATCAGCTGTTCCAGCCGCGCCTCGTCGATCCGGCCGATCAGTGACTGGGTCTCCTGCTGGTCGCGCACGACCTTGGCGAGGGTGAAGCAGCTGGTCACCAGGAACAGTCCCGACATCGCCAGGAACGCGCGCTGCCAGCCGTCCAGCGGCAGGTAGGCGATTCCGGCGCCGGTCCCGAACAGGCTGACAGCGAAAGCGATCGCGGCCTGGGCCATGTAGGCCGAGGTGTTCTTCGGCTTGGTGTTTGTGCTCATGGTTCTCAGTGTGCGCAGCCGCAGCGTCGCGATCGCGCGTACAACTACTCGAGCGCGGTACGTAGTTTGTGAGCGGCTCCGCAGTGACAAATCCGGTGATTGTCGGTAGCGACGGCCATACTGAGGCGGTGACCGAGCGCGCTTCGACATCTGCGATGCTGCGTGCGCGCGGCGGCGTTCTCGTGCGGCGCGTGGAAGCCGTGGTCGATCTGAATTATGTCGGATTGGTGCTGGCGACGCTGTTTTTCGGGCTGTCGGTGACGCCCTCGCTGGTGCCGCGTGACTGGCTGTTCCAGGGGCTGATCAGCGGAATCAACGCCGCGATCGGATACGGGCTCGGCTGCGTGCTCGAATGGGTGTTCCGGCGGTGGGTGCGGTCTCTCATTCCGATTCCGAGCCCGTCCGATCGGGTGCGATACGTGCTCAAGGCGATCTTGCTGGTGGGGTGTGCGCTGGTCGCTGCAGTGATGCTGGTGCAGTCGGCGCGGTGGCAGCGCGAGATCACCTCGCTGATGGGGATGGCGGGGACCACCACGCCCGCGTATCTGCGCACCGGGCTGCTCAGCGTAGCTGTCGGGGTGGCCGTGGTGGCCGCGTATCGGACGGTGCGCGTGCTGGTGCTCGGGCTGGCTCGTCAGCTCAATCGGTGGGTGCGGGTGCCGCGCGAACTGGCGCCTGCCGCCGGGTTGCTGGTGCTGGTCGTTCTCACGGTGACGATGGTGAACGGTGTCGCCTCGCAGGCATTCTTCGCGGTGGCCAACTCGGCGTTCAGCGTGCGCAACGACCGGACCACACCGTACGCGGTGCAGCCGGTCGCGCCGGAGCGTTCGGGGAGCCCCGAGTCGCTCGCGCCGTGGCAGACGCTGGGGTTCGAGGGGCGGTGGTTCGTGTCCAACGGTCCGAGCGCGGCCGCGATCACCGAGGTGACGGGGAAGCCCGCGCGCGAACCCGTTCGGGCGTACGTGGGGTTGGAGTCGATGGCCAAGGGGCAGACCGCGGCGCAATTGGCTGTCGCCGAGCTCGAGCGGACCCGCGCCTTCGACCGAGAGGCGATGGTGGTGGTCACGACTACCGGAACCGGGTGGGTCAACGGGATGGCCGCGGCGGCCGTGGAATACCTCTACGGCGGCGATACGGCGATCGTCGCGACCCAGTTCTCGTATCTGCCCAGCGTGCTCTCGTTCCTGTCGGACCGGGAGAAGGCGGCCGCGGCCAGCCGGGAGTTGTTCGACGCGGTGTACGAGCGGTGGTCGGCGCAGCCGGAAGGGCATCGGCCGAAGTTGTTCGTCTACGGGGAGAGTCTCGGTTCGCAGGGGTCGGAGGAGGCCTTCGACGGGTTGGCCGAACTGCGCGAGGAGGTCGATGGAGCGTTGTGGGTCGGCCCGCCGAACTCGAATCGGTTGTGGCGGCAGTTCGTCGATCGTCGCGATCCGGGCTCGCCCGAGGTGGCGCCGGTGTACGCGGACGGGCTCGTCGTGCGCTTCGCCGATGACGCGACGGATTTCGACAGTGCGGAGCCGTGGCGCGAACCCCGCATCGCCTACCTGCAACATCCCTCCGACCCCATCGTGTGGTGGTCGGCCGATCTGATCTTCACCCAGCCGGATTGGTTGAGCGAGCCACGCGGTTCCGATGTGTCGACCCAGATGCGGTGGGCGCCTTTCGTGACGTTCTGGCAGGTCACGGCCGATCTCACGAACGCACAGGGGGTTGTCGACGGGCACGGGCACCGGTACGGGAGTTTGGTGCTCGACGGATGGTTGGCCGTCGCGGCGCCGCCCGGGGTGGACGGCGCTGTCATCGAAAGGATCCGTGCCGCACTGGAATCAGCGGAAACCTACGAGCGCGAGGTGAAGTGAGGCGACTCGAAAGTGCTGCGGCGCTGATCCTTCCGCTGCTGTGGAGCAACCGGATCCTGCCGGCTCTCGATCTGCCCTTGCGTGGCCGTACCGTCGCGAACACGGCTTTCGCGACGGGATATACCAAGCTGTTTCGTGGTAGCCCGAACTGGTTGTCGCCCAGCGGTTTTTGGTGGGGTCTCGGCAGCGCGGGCATCGTCCTCATCGGTTACGCCGTTGCCCTGGCGATCCCGTCCCTGCGACGCCTCCCACTCGAAATCGCCATCCGCGCACCAGAGACCTCGACCCTCGAATGGATTGCCCTCCACATCCCCGTCGGTACCGTCCTGGCCGAAGAAGCGATCTTTCGAGGGACTCTCGATCCCTTGCTCGCCGAGAGCGTCGGCCCACCGGCTCCCGTGATCAGCGCCCTCGACTTCGGCCTCTGGCACATCCAACCGGCAAGGGCAGCAGAAGATCCGGTACTCCCGACGGTCGCGGCCACCACCCTGGCCGGGCTCGTCTTCACCGAACTTCGCCGTCGGTCGGGCAGTGCCACCGCACCCGCGCTCCTGCATCTGGCGATCAATGCCGGGGGAGCGCTCGCGCCCGCCGCCGCCCGGTGGGTCGACGGGCTGAGGCGCTAGCGCGGCTCAGGCCGTGGCGACGAAACCGGCGACGGCCTCGGTGAAGGCGTCGTTGTCGTCGCCCGCAGCGGTGTGGGCGGCCGTGCTGATCTCGGCGAGGCGGGCATGCGGTGCGAGAGCGAGGAAGGCCGCGGCGCCCTCGTCGCTGACGACATCGGACTTGCCGCCGCGGATCAGCAGGACCGGGATGGTCAGGGCCTCGGCGGCGGCCTCCATCTCGACGATGCGGGCGTCCGGGTCTTCGTTGACGTCGCTGATCAGGTCAGGGTCCCAGTGCCAGTACCAGCGGCCGTCACGCTCGCGCAGGTTGCGCAGGAGGCCGTCGGCGTTGTCGGGGCGCGGGCGGTGCGGCAGGTAGGCGGCGACCGCGTCGGCCACCTGGTCGAGGGTGTCGAAGCCGTCGCGGTGCTTGCCGAGGAAGTCCATGACGCGGCTCACGCCCGCGGATTCCGAGCGGGGCACGATGTCGACCAGAACGAGCGCGCGGATCGCGCTGCCACCCGGTCTCGCCGTGGCGAGCAGCCCTGTGATCCCGCCCATGCTCGCCCCGACGACCACCGCACCCGCGTCCGGTGTCGCGCCGAGCTGTTCGAGGACGGCGTGCAGGTCGCCCACCATCGCGGTCCTGCCGTAGTCGGCGGTCGGCGACCAATCGCTCTCACCGTGCCCACGCGCGTCCACGGTGACAACCCGCATTCCCGCCGCCGCGAGCGCCCGCCCGGTCCGCTTCCACGAATACCGGTTCTGCCCGCCACCGTGCAGCATCACGACCAACGGGCCGTTCTCGGCACCGAAGCTGTCGGCGACCAGGGTGAGCCCGTCAGCACTGCGCAATCGCAACGTGGTCGGCTCGAGGGGACCGGTGACACTCATAGGACGAATGTACGACGCGGCTCACGTTCCGGCATCGCCGGGCTTTCGATCGGTCGGCGGTGTTGCCGTGTCAGCTGGCGGACTCGGTCCAGCTCAGGTGTTCGGCGTCGCGGATGCTCGGGTGCCGGAGTGTCACCGGCCCTCGGTAGCGTCTCGGGGTATGGCTGGACGGAATGTGGTTGATCCCGCGCAGGTGCGGGCGGCTGTGTTGGACGTGGGGGAGTGGTTGCGGGATCCGGCGTTGCCGGTGCCGGGGCGGCGGGAGTTGGGGGCCGCTGTGAAGGGGACGGTGCGGGCGTTGGCGGGGAGTGCGCCGGGGCATTCGGTGGAGGTTCGGGTGCCGCCGTTCGTCGCCGTGCAGTGCATCGAGGGGCCTCGGCATACCAGGGGGAACCCGCCGAATGTGGTGGAGACCGATCCGCGGACGTGGTTGTTGCTGGCCACGGGGCTGTTGACGTTCGAGGCGGCGGCCGAGTCCGGTGCGTTGACGGCCTCGGGGACCAGGGCGGGGGAGATCGCGGGGTGGCTGCCGATCGTGGCGTTGCCCGACCCGGCTGCCGGATAAGCGGCAACCGGGTCAGGGCTCAGGCGGCCGTGGTGTGCTTGCGGTGCAGGCCCTTGGAGTCGTAGTAGCGGGTGATGATCGTGCCCGCGACGACGGCGATCGTGATGCCGAGCAGCGACATCCAGATGCCGCGGTCGAGACCGGCCGCGTAGCCGGCGTCGAAGTACAGGATCGAGCGGACGCCGAGGAACACCTGGTGCATCGGCTCGAATTCCGCGAGCCACGCGAGGTAGGTCGGGGTCGCCTCGATCGGGACGGTACCGCCGGAGGACGGCAGGCCGAGGATGACGAACAGCGTCAGGTTCACCAGCAACCCCGCGGTGCCGAGGGCGGCCAGCGTCATCAGGGCGGTCCAGCCGACCGCGGTCATGGCGAGCATCGAGAACAGGACCAGGGCGAGCGGATTGTCGATCGGCATGCCGACCGCCTTGCCCACCAGCAGGAACACCAGCGAGGCGATGACCGCGACCAGCGCCGATATCCCCCATTTGATCAGCAGCGTGTGAAAGCGCGAGATCGGAGTGGGGGGATAGTGCACCGACCACGGGCCGTACTCGGTGGGGAGGAAACCGAGTTGGGCATCGACCATCGTGTGGATCACCATCGCCCCGACCATGCCGGCCAGCAGCAAGAGCAGTGAGAAGAAGAACGCCGTCAGGCCGATGCCGGTGCCGCTCGGCAGCGGACGGAAGTCCTGCGCGACCACGTCGATCGGACTCTCGAGGGTGAGCATCGCCGCGCCGGACACCTGCGGCGGCGGTGCGCCCGCCGGCGTCTCGGCCAGGGTGGCCCGTACCTGCTCGGTCAGTTGTAGGCCGACCTGTTTGTCGACTTCGGTCAGCGCCTGGTTGCCGATGCGCTGCATGATCCCGACGCCGTAGGCGCCCATGCGCGGGTTGGCTTGCAGGGTGATGATCGGCCGTTCCATCTCGCCGGGCACGATGCTGCCCGTGCCGAGAATGCCCAGGCGTTTGCTGAAATCGCCGGGGATGATGATCGCGCCGTAGATCTGTCCGGTGCGCAGCAGTTGTTCGGACTCCGATTTTCCGACGACGTGCAGGTCTACCTTGTCGGCGGGGATACCGGCGACGAGTGCGTCGGCGACCTGCTTGCCGAAATTGACCTGCTTGGTCTGCTCGCCCGAACCCATCACGTCGCCGACATCGGAATTGACCAGCGCGATCGGGAAGTCGTGCAGATTCTCCTCCGGGTCGGCGATATAGCCGAGGTACATCACCCCGAGCAGGGCGGTGAGCAGGGTCAGCACCGCAGTGGGCGAGAGCACGATCCGAGCCCAATGACGCCGACCGAAGATCGGTGTGGCGAACGTCGCTTCGCTGGCGGGCGTCTGCTCGGGATCAATCGGCTTCGCGTTGGTGTTCTCACTATCCGACCCGGTTCCACCGGCTGCAACGTGTGCACTGTCGTCCGTCGTCACGATCCGCACCGTAACAGCCTTTTGTGGCGATCGGCGGGTTCCTGACCGGCGGATTGCTGCCGGGATGCGAGCGCGCGTACTACCTGCCCATGATTCACCCGTAGACTGACTAGTGCCCCCAGCCCGCCCGAACAGGGAGCAAACGGTGACCGACGTCGATCCTACGATCGTCCCCACGCCCAATACCCCCGACGAGATCGAACACGACCCTCGTGAGGAGTGTGGCGTCTTCGGCGTCTGGGCTCCCGACGAAGACGTGGCCAAGCTCACTTACTACGGCCTGTACGCCCTGCAGCATCGCGGGCAGGAGGCGGCCGGAATCGCCGTTTCCGATGGTTCCCAGATCCTCGTCTTCAAGGATCTCGGCCTGGTCTCCCAGGTCTTCGACGAGCAGACCCTCGCGGCCATGCCGGGACATATCGCCGTCGGACACTGCCGCTACTCCACGACCGGTGGAGTCACCTGGGAGAACGCGCAGCCGATATTCCGCACCACTTCGGTCGGCTCCGGCCTGGCGCTCGGCCACAACGGCAACCTGGTGAACACCGCCGAATTGGCCGGTCGCGCACGCGAACTCGGCTTGATCGGCACCGGTGTGATCGATGGCCGCCCGCAGATGACCGGCGCCACCTCCGACTCCGACATCGTCACCGCGCTGCTGGCGCACGCCTCGGCGGACTCCAGCATCGAGGCCGCCGCGATGGAACTGCTGCCGCAGTTGCGCGGCGCGTTCTGCCTGACCTTCATGGATGAGCACACCCTCTACGCCGCGCGTGACCCGCACGGCGTGCGCCCGTTGGTGCTGGGCAGGCTCGATCGTGGCTGGGTCGTCGCGTCCGAGACCGCCGCGCTCGACATCGTCGGCGCCGCGTTCGTCCGCGAGATCGAGCCGGGCGAGCTGCTGGCCATCGACTCCGAGGGCGTGCGCTCGATGCGCTTCGCCAACCCCGAACCCAAGGGTTGCGTCTTCGAGTACGTGTATCTGGCCCGTCCCGACACCACGATCGCCGGTCGCTCGGTGCACTCCACCCGCGTGGAGATCGGCCGCAAGCTGGCCAAGGAGCATCCGGTCGATGCGGATCTGGTGATCCCGGTACCCGAGTCGGGTACGCCCGCCGCGGTCGGTTACGCCCAGGGCTCCGGCATTCCGTACGGCCAGGGTCTGATGAAGAACGCCTATGTGGGCCGCACCTTCATCCAGCCCAGCCAGACGATCCGTCAGCTGGGTATCCGGCTCAAGCTCAACCCGTTGAAGGAAGTAATCCGCGGCAAGCGACTGATCGTCGTCGACGACTCCATCGTGCGCGGCAACACCCAGCGCGCGCTGATCCGCATGCTGCGCGAGGCCGGTGCGCTCGAGATCCACGTGCGTATCGCGTCGCCGCCGGTGAAGTGGCCCTGCTTCTACGGCATCGACTTCGCCTCGCGCGCGGAGCTGATCGCCAACGGCACCGGCGCCGACGACAGCTACGCCGACATGGTCGAGAACGTGCGCCGTTCGATCGGCGCCGACACTCTCGGCTACGTCTCCACCGAGGGCATGATCGCCGCCACCGAACAGCCGCGCTCGCGACTGTGCACCGCCTGCTTCACCGGCGACTACCCGATCGAACTGCCGCCGGAGGCCGCGATCGGCAAGAACGTGCTCGAGGGGATGCTCTCGGGCAAGGCCGAGTCGAAGCTGCTCGGCGAGAACGCCAACGTGGACGCGCTCAGTCGTCCCTGACGCTGCACACGAGGGGTCGGACAGGATAAACCTGGTCGGCCCCTTTTGTGTTGTGTACGAAGGTAATTCCGGTAACCGGTAATTTCGTAAGATTAGTTCATAACATGGCGGCAATAATTCGGACCATTTGAAACTGGGCGGTAATGGTTCACCTGTACGGTCCCTCGTTATATCGCTAGCTCACCATGTAGTCGTCGCCTCTGCGATCCGGGGGCGACGACTGCGCGGCGTTCGAGAATGGGACCTGATGTTGAACAAGGCACGAAGCATGCGCGCGAAACGAATTGCCGCGGTGGGGATTACCGCCGCTGTCGCCGCCGCGCTGGCCGGTTGTGGCTCCGGCCGCACCGATGAAGCGGGCTCCGGTGCGGGCCTGGTCGTCGGCACCACCGACAAGATCTTCTCGCTCGACCCGGCCGCGGCGTACGACAACGGTTCGCTGCTGGTGGAGAACCAGATCTATTCGTATCTGCTGAACTTCGCGCCGGGCGATACCACGCCCAAACCCGATGCGGCGGAAAAGTGCGAATTCACCACTCCGACGGTCTACACCTGCAAGATCAAATCCGGGCTGAAATTCGCCAGCGGTAACCCGTTGACCGCCAAGAGCGTGAAGTTCTCCTTCGACCGGATGGTGAAGATCAACGATCCGCACGGTCCCGCGTCGCTGCTCGGCAATCTCGACAAGACCGATGTGGTCGACGATCTCACCGTCGCGTTCACCCTGAAGGTCGCCAATGATCAGACCTTCCCGACGATCCTCCCGACCCAGGCGGGCCCGATCGTCGACGAGCTGGTGTTCCCGGCCGACAAGGTCGCCACCGACGACGAGGTCGTCGCGGCCAAGGGCTACTCCGGCCCGTACACGATCTCCAGCTACGACAAGAACAAGCTGGTGGAATACCGGGCCAATCCCGATTACCAGGGCATCCTCGGCACGCCGAAGACAGCGACGGTGTCGACCAAGTACTACGCCACCTCCGACAACCTGAAGCTGGACCTGCAGAACGGCGCCATCGACGTCGGCTACCGCTCGTTCACCCCCACTGACATCGACTCCCTGCGGGCCGATTCCAAGGTGAAGGTCACCGACGGCCCCGGCGGTGAGCTGCGCTACGTGGTGTTCAACATGAACACCATGCCGGGCAATACGCCGGCGCAGAAGCTGGCCGTGCGCAAGGCATTCGCGTCCTCCGTCGACCGTGAGGCGCTGGCCAACGGTGTCTACAAGGGCACCTACCAGCCCGCCTTCGGCTACGTCCCCTCGGGCATGGCCGGGTCGGCCGAGCCGCTGAAGGATCTCTACGGCGCCAAGCCCGACAAGGTCGCCGCCGCGAAGTTCCTCGCCGAAGCGGGCGTCGCCACCCCGGTGACGCTGAACCTGCAGTACAACCCCGACCACTACGGCTCCAGTTCCTCGGAGGAGTACGCGGCGGTCAAGTCCCAGCTCGAGGCCTCGGGTCTGTTCAAGGTGAACCTGCAGTCCACCGAGTGGGTGACCTACCAGAAGGAGCGCGCCTCCGACGGGTACCCGATGTACCAGTTCGGTTGGTTCCCGGACTTCCCGGACGCCGACAACTACCTGACGCCGTTCTTCGGTCCGAACAACTTCTTGCAGTCGCACTTCGAGAACCCCGGCATCAACGCCCAGCTCACCGCCGAGGCCACCGAGTCCGACGCGACCAAGCGGATCGAGTTGCTGAAGAAGATCCAGGCCGATCTGGCGCAGAACCATCTGCCGACCCTGCCGTTGCTCTCGGGTAAGCAGGTCGCGGTGTCGAAGCCGGGCGTCACCGGTGTGGATCAGACCCTCGACGGCTCCTTCAAGTTCCGGTTCACGGTCCTAGGCAAGTGAGTGACGTTGCCGCTGCGCCCGGATCACCGATCCGGGCGCAGCGTTTCGGGTGGATGCGCGGCGGGGGTTCCCGCCAGGTGGCTTTGCTGCGGTACCTGCTGATTCGGCTGTTGCTGATTCTGCCGACCGCGTGGTTGCTGGTGACGGTGGTGTTCTTCCTGATGCGGGTGATCGGTGACCCGATCAGCGCGGCCATGGGTGGCCGACTGACCCAGGACCAGATCGAGGAACGCAAGGAAGCCGCGGGGCTGAATCGCCCTATCCTGACGCAGTATTGGGAGTACATCACCGGCTTCCTGCACGGTGATTTCGGCCGGACACAGGACAACCAGGCGATCAGCGATGTGGTGATCACCTACGGTGCCGCCACTTTCGAACTCGTCTTCTGGGGCCTGCTCGTCGCCTTCGCCGTCGGTGTACCGCTGGGCAGATACGCTGCGACACATCGGGATACAGCCTCGGACGCGTTCCTTCGGTTCTCCGCGGTGTTGGCCTACGCGGCGCCGGTGTTCTTCGTGGGCATGCTGTTCAAGCTGATCTTCTCGGTGTGGCTGGGCTGGTTCCCGGTCGGCGGCCGCGCCAGCACGGATGTAGAGCTCGCGCTGCAACATGTCTCGCCGAAGACCAACATCCTGATCATCGATGCGATCCTCTACGGCGAACCGTCCTATGTGCTCGACGTACTCGAACACGCGGTGCTGCCCGCGGTGGCGCTCGGCTTGCTCACCGGCGGCATCTTCCTGCGGCTGGTGCGGGTGAACCTGATCCAGACGCTGCGCAGTGATTTCGTCGAGGCGGCGCGGGCGCGTGGGTTGTCCACGCGGGTGGTCACCGGCAGGCACGCGGTGCGCAACGCGCTGATCCCGATCATCACGGTGATGGGCATGTGCATCGCGATGATGCTCGGCGGCGCGGTGCTCACCGAGACCACGTTCGAATGGAAAGGCTTGGGCTATCAGCTCGCCGAGTATCTGCGGGCGCGCGACTTCATCGCGGTGCAGGGCATCGTGGCGTTCATCGCGCTGGTCGTCGCGGTGATGAGCTTCGTCGTCGACGCCATCGTCGCGATGATCGACCCGAGGGTGAGGTTCTAGTGACCACCGCTGTGCAACGTCGGCGTCTGCCCGGCGCCGAGCTGCTGTCGAAAACCTCGGGGCTGCAACGAGTCACGCTCATCACCGGATTGGTGCTGGTCGCCGTGTTCGTGTTCGTGGCGGCGTTCGCGCCGTTGCTCGCGCCGTACGGCCTGGCCCAGAACTCCGCTGACGGTGTGGCTTTCGTGCCGCAGCAGGGTCCGTCGGCCGAGCACTGGTTCGGTACGTCGGTGCGTAGCGAGGATGTGCTCTCGCGGGTGCTGTTCGGCGCGCGCACCGCGCTGCTGGTGATCGCGATCTCGGTGACGCTGTCGCTGCTGGTCGGCGTGCCGCTGGGCCTGCTGTCGGGGTTCGTGGGGCGCTGGATCGACAAGACACTGGTGCTGATCATGGACGCCATCTACGCGTTTCCGTCGCTGCTGCTGGCCATCGTGGTGTCGATCGTGGTCGCCGGTGGTACGTCGAGCAGTCTCGGCGGCATGCTGTCGGCGGCGATCGCGATCACGGTTGTCTATGTGCCGCAGTACTTCCGGGTGGTGCGCAACGCGACGGTCGCGGTGAAGACCGAGCCGTACGTGGACGCCGCCCGGGTGACCGGCGCCTCGACGACGCGAATCATGTTCCGCCACATCCTGTCCAACGTCACCGGCTCGCTGCCGGTGATCGTCACGATCAATGCCGCCGACGCCATCCTCACCCTCGCCGCGCTCGGCTTCCTCGGGTTCGGCATCGAGCCGACCCAGGCCGCCGAATGGGGCTACGACCTGAACAAGGCGCTCAACGATGTCTCCAACGGCATCTGGTGGACCTCGATCTTTCCCGGAACCGCGATCGTGCTGGTCGTGCTCGGGATGACGCTGGTCGGCGAGAGCCTCGACGAAACGCTGAACCCGCTGCTGCGCACCAGGCGTGCGGTCACCTCGGCAGACAAGGAAACAGTCGATGAGTGAAAAGACCGCCGCACTGGCTGTTTCGGGACTGTCGGTCACCTTCTCGACCGACAGCGGACCCGTGAACGCGGTGCGCGATGTGTCCTACGAGGTGTTCCCCGGTGAGGTACTCGCGATCGTCGGCGAGTCCGGGTCGGGCAAGTCGGTGAGTTCGCGTACCGCGATCGGGCTGCTGCCGCATTCGGCCTCGGTGCGCGGGCTGGTGACCATCGGCGATCGACCGGTCACCTCGATGACCGAGCGTCAGCTCACCGCGCTGCGCGGTGGCGAGGTGTCGATGGTGTTCCAGGAACCGGCGCGTGCGCTCGACCCACTGTTCACCGTCGGGTTCCAGATCTGCGAGGCGCTGCGCGCGCACAGTGGCATGGGCCGAAAAGCCGCCAAGGCCAAGGCGATCGAGCTGCTGCGCACGGTCGGGCTGCCCGATCCCGAGCATCGGGTCGACTACTACCCGCATCAGCTCTCCGGCGGGCAGAAGCAGCGCGTGATGATCGCGATCGCCATCTCGTGCGAGCCGAAGGTGATCATCGCCGACGAGCCGACCACCGCGCTCGATGTCACCGTGCAGGCCGAGATCCTGGAACTGCTGCGCGATCTGCGCGATCGACTCGGCAGTGCGATCGTGCTGATCACCCACAACATGGGCGTGGTGGCCGACCTCGCCGATCGGGTGGTGGTGATGCGCGCGGGCGAGGTGGTCGAACAGGCGCCGGTGCACGAACTGTTCGCCAGTCCGAAGGCCGAGTACACCAGGGCGCTGCTCGATGCCGTTCCGCATCTCGGTGCGGCGACCATCGAGCGGCCGACGATCGACCGGACCGTCGAGCCGGTGCTCGATGTGAAGGATCTGGTCGTCACGTTCCCCGGGCCGTTCGGTCGGCCGGCGTTTCGTGCGGTCGACGGCGTCAGCTTGCAGATCAGGCCGGGGGAGACCCTCGGCCTGGTCGGTGAGTCGGGGTCGGGCAAGTCGACCATCGGGCGCTGTGTGGCCGCGCTGCAACGGCCGAGCGGGGGCCACGTGCTGATTCGCGGACAGGACATCGCGGATCTGTCCCAGCGCAAGCTGCGGCCGATCCGGCGGCGGTTCGGGTTCGTGTTCCAGGACCCGGCCGGTTCGCTCAACCCGCGCCTGACGGTCGGCGAATGCGTCGCCGAGCCCCTGGTCGTGCACGGCATCGGCGACAAGGCGAGCGTCCGCGCGCGGGTGCGGCACATGCTCGACGACGTGCAGCTGCCCGCGGGCACCGAGAATCGGTACCCGCACGAACTGTCCGGCGGACAGCGTCAGCGGGCCAGCCTGGCGCGGGCGCTGGTGCTCGACCCGGATCTGCTCGTCGCTGACGAGCCGACCAGCGCGCTCGATGTCTCGGTGCAGGCGGCAGTGCTCGAACTGTTCGCCGAACTGCAGCGTGGGTGTGGTTGGGCGTGTCTGTTCATCAGCCACGACCTCGCCGTCGTCGACCAGCTCGCGGACCGGATCATGGTGCTGCGCGAGGGATCCTGCGTCGAGGAAGGCGACAACGAACAGATCCTGCGCAACCCCCAGCACGAGTACACCCGTCGCCTGGTCGCGGCCGTTCCCGTCCCCGACCCGGTCGAACAGAGGCGCCGGCGCGCAGAGATCGCCGCCGACGGGCGCGAAGCGACTACATTCGCCACTGAACCGGGACAATGAGCTGGAGCCGCACGACAGCTGAACTGGCGGATCGCTTAGAGTTACTAGGCATCTATCCGCCGATTCGGTTTGGAGCTTTCCCCCACAATGACTGAACAGACACCCAGCGGTGCAGGCGCTTCCTACGCTGCGGCAGGCGTGAGCATCGAAGCCGGTGACCGCGCCGTCGAATTGTTCGGACCATTGGCCAGGAAGGCCAGCCGACCCGAGGTGCAGGGCGGTATCGGCGGCTTCGCCGGGCTGTTCGCGCTCAAGGGCGGCTACCGGGAACCGCTGCTCGCCGCCTCCACCGACGGTGTCGGCACCAAGATCGCTGTCGCCCAGGCGCTGGACAAGCACGACACCGTCGGGCTCGATCTGGTCGCCATGGTCGTCGACGACCTGGTGGTGTGTGGCGCCGAGCCGCTGTTCCTGCAGGACTACATCGCCATCGGCAAGGTGATCCCGGAGAAGGTCGCCGAGCTGGTCTCCGGCATCGCCGAGGGCTGCATCAAGGCCGGTTGCGCGCTGCTCGGCGGCGAGACCGCCGAGCACCCGGGTCTGATGGATCCCGATGACTACGACCTGTCCGCCACCGGCGTCGGCGTCGTCGAGGCCGACGCGGTGCTCGGCCCCGACCGGGTGCGTCCCGGCGATGTCGTCATCGCGATGGGGTCCTCGGGCCTGCACTCCAACGGCTACAGCCTGGCGCGCAAGGTGCTGCTCGATATCGACCGGATGTCGCTCACCGGCTACGTCGAGGAGTTCGGCCGCACCCTCGGTGAGGAACTGCTCGAGCCGACCCGCATCTACGCCAAGGACTGCCTCGCGCTGATCGCCGAAACCGATGTGCGCACCTTCTCGCACGTCACCGGTGGCGGTCTGGCCGCCAACCTGGCCCGCGTGCTGCCCGCAGGCCTGGTGGCCGAGCTGGATCGTGGCACCTGGAACCCGGCGCCGGTGTTCAAGATGATCGCCCAGCGCGGACGCGTGGAGCGGATCGAGATGGAGAAGACGTTCAACATGGGCGTCGGCATGGTCGCGATCGTGGCGCCCGAGGACGCCGATCGTGCGCTGGCGGTGCTCACTGCCCGCCACATCGACTGCTGGACGCTGGGCCAGGTCAAGAAGGCCGCCGATGTCGCGGCGCCGCGTGCGGTGCTGCTGGGCGATCACCCCAGGTTCTGATCTTTTCGAATTACCACCGAGCCGGGTCGCGACGAGCGGCCCGGCTCGTGTGCGTCCCGGGTTTGTTCCGGCCACTGAGTGGCTAACCCATAGCTGGAGGGTTCGTGCCCGTCGGCTCGGGGTGGTCGGGGCCTCGAGGCGGCGAACACGACGAGCGTCCTGTGTGTGCACAGGACGCTCGTCGCGTATTCAGGAATTCGCCGTAACTGCTACTACGAGCCTGTCGTCACTCACCTGAGAACGGCTGGAAGGGGGAGGCCCTCAGGCCTCCCCCTTCGTCGCTGTCAGGTCAGCGGCGCCAGCTGTCGTAGCCGTCGTCCTCGTCGTTCCAACGAGACGGCGACTCGTCCGCATCATGCTCATCGGACAGCACTGCTCTACTCCTTGGTTGGGAGTAGGGCGAAGCATCGCTATCCGACAGCTCGCGCTGAAGGCTCGCGAAGTCGGTCGGCGCGGAGCTGTACTTGAGCTCACGTGCGACTTTGGTCTGCTTTGCCTTAGCCCGGCCACGGCCCATGGCTGACCCCCTCGCGTCACTGCGGGGCGGCCTGGGGTTTGTTGGCGGCCCCGTTCGAATTAAACTCTTCCTGACAGACACTTTAGCGTGTGTCAGAGCGTCGCGCTCCCAGGAGTGGGTGAAGACCTGGCGAAGCGCCCCGGTTTGCCCCTACTTCGCCCAGACCGCCCGGTCTCAGATGACGCCCGGAATCGCGCGGATCACACCGACTCTGGCGTCGCCGCCGAGCACCGCGGTGGCCGCGAGCCGGGTGTGCTGATCGGTCCACTCGACGCCGAGTTCGCGCAGAATCGCCAGCGTCAGCGGCATCCGGGCCCGATCGTGACCGTCTTCGATCTTGTACGCGAAGGCCCTTCCGTCGGGTAGCGCACCCGCGTGCACGCCGTCGGCGCCGATCTTGCAGAACAGTCCGGGGGTTGCCGACATGGCCGAGAGATCCGGGCCGCCGGTGCCGGAAATCACTCGTGGATTCGCCCGAACGGCGTCGGCGATCCGGCGCGGCGCGGTGCCCGACTCGGCCGTGGTGAAGCCGGCGAAGGCGCGCGCGAGGTTGATCAGCGAGACGGGCACGATCGGCAGGCCGCAGCCGTCGATACCCAGATCGGTCTCCGGTTCGCCGGTGACGTCGGCGACGGTGGCCAGCACCGCTTGCTGGATCGGGTGCTCGATCTCGAGGTACCCGGTGCGCGGCCAGTCGTTGATCGCGCAGGTCGCCAGCATCGCGGCGTGTTTGCCCGAACAGTTCATGTACAGCGGGCTCTGGCCGTCGCCGGTGATCGCGGCGGCGCGGGCCTTTTCCTCGAAGGGCAGGTCGGGCGGGCAGGCGAGGTCTTCGGCGGTGAAGCCGAAGCGGTCGAGCAGACGACGGACCAGGGCGATGTGGTCGGGCTCGCCGAAGTGGGAGGCGGTGGCGATGGCGAGCTCGTCGTCGTCGACGGGGTCGAAACCGTTGCGCAGCAGGGCCAATGCCTGCATCGGCTTGTTGGTGGAGCGCGGGAAGATCGGGCCGTGGATCTCGCCGAGTTCGAGGGTGGGGGTGCCGAAGGCGTCGAGGATGACGACGGATCCGCGGTGTACGCACTCACGAAAGCCGGAACGGACGACTTCGACCAATTCGACACTCATGCGCGGGCCTCCACGGTGACGTCGGTGCGGGTTCGGCTGTGGCGGTCGATCTGCATGCGCACGTCGGCGGAGATGGTCGGTTCCTCCGCGCGCAGGCGCTCGAGGCGGGCGGGGTCGGCGCCGGTGAACAGGTCGCGCACGGTGATGCCGTGTTCGGGAACGTGGACGACGCGGACTTCGTCCCCCGCGCCGATCGTGCCCTCGGTGAGCACCCGGAAGTAGGCGCCGGTGTCGGATCGCAGGGCGAAGCGCTTCACCCACCGCTGCTCGCCCGACCACTGCTGGAAGGTCGCGCAGGGCACCCGGGGCGCGCTGACCTCGAGCAGGGTGTCGCCGATCGCCCAGTGCGCGCCGAGCACCGCGTCGCTGACCGGCAGGCCGGTCAGGCGTAGGTTCTCGCCGAACCAGCCCGCGGGCAGTTCGCGGTCGAGTTCGCTCGCCCAGCGGCGGGCGTCTTCGTCGGCGTAGGCGTAGACGGCCTGGTCGATGCCGCCGTGGTGGGCGGTGTCGCAGACGTGGTCACCGTTCAGGCCGAGCGCCGCCACGGCTACTCGACCGTCGACCGGACGCTTGTCGATGGCCGTGCGGCCGACGCGGGTGCGTACCTCGATCTCGGCGTAGACGACGCACACGGCCTCGACGCGGCCGGTATCGCCGACGCGCATGACCGGACGGTTCATCGCCCGCGCAACCGGTTGACGGCGGCGCGCCCCGCCTGCTCGGTGTCGTCGGCGGGAATCGAGTCGGGGTCGATGGCCGCGGCCATGCTGCCGACCACCAGTTCGGTGCCCGCGGGGACCGAACGTTTGATCAGAGCCAGGGCGATCGGGCCGAGTTCGTAGTGGTCGACGACGGTGCCGAGGCGGCCGACGGTGCGGCCGGCCGCTGTCACGTCGTCACCGGTCGCCGGGCGCTCGTCGGCCGAGCCGTCGAGGTGCAGCAGCACGAGATTGCGCGGGGGCTTGCCGAGGTTGTGGACCCTGGCCACGGTTTCCTGGCCGCGGTAGCACCCCTTGTTGAGATGGACGGCCCCGTGCTCGTCGATGCCGCCGATCCAGCGGGCCTCGTGCGGGATGGTGCGTTCGTCGGTGTCGACGCCGATGCGCGGCCTCAGCGCGGCCACGCGCAGCGCCTCGTAGGCCCACATGCCCGCCGGAGCGGCTCCCGCCTCGGTGAGCCTGGTCCACCACGCCGAGAGCTCGGCGCGGGGCACGATCAGATCGAAGGAGTCCGGCATCCGCCGCAGGAATCCACCACCGGGCAGAGCCGCGGCCACGTAGATGTCTGGCAGCTGCGCGATGCCGAGCGTGTCGAGCAGCGTGTCCACTCGCGGGCCCAGCAGGCTCAGCACGGCGTGATCCGGCGCGTCCTCCGGCTTGGCATCGGCCCAGAAGACCATCTTCTTCAGGAACGCCAGCAGCTCGGCGCCGCGGTCGGCCTCGGTATCGAGCCACAGGGTGCCGTCGAGGTCGGTGACGACGAAGTGATTGAGGACCCGGCCGTTGAGATCGAGGTCGAGAGTCTCGGCGCTGTGCGCGTCGGGCAGCGCGGCGATGTGCTGACTGGTGATGGTGTGCAGCCAGCTCAGGCGCTCGGCGCCGGTGATCTTGGCGAGGCTGCGGTGGGAGCGGTCCACGACCGCGACCTGCTGCGCGGCAGCCTTCTGCTCGCCGAACGGGTCACCGTAATGCCAGGCGACCGCGGCGTCCGGAGTGTCGGGAGCACCCGCGACGGCACCCGGCGTATGGAGAACAGGACTGGGGACGACGACCTGTGACACGACACCCACTGTAGGCGCGTCTGCCGACACGCGCCGCACTTGGGCTTTGCAGGCGATCCGGTGTCGTCCACTGGACCTCGCCTCTGACCGACATCGGTGCTTCGACGCGACGCGCGTCGCGAGCTCGATTCGATGCAGCCATAGGCATAACAGAGCGATAACGCCTACGCTCGGCGCATGGGAGAACGGGTTCTTGTGACACTCGACGGGACGGTCGCTGACGCGAACGTGCCGTCGCTTTATGCCGACGACATCGGCGCCCTTCGCGGCGATGGAGTATTCGAAACGATTTTGGTGCGCGGCGGCACGGCCACCGCGCTGGAATTCCACCTGGCGCGGCTGCGTCGTTCAGCGCAGGCACTGGAACTACCGGAGCCGGGACTGTCGAGATGGCGCACCGCGGTAGAGCTGGCTGTGAAGGAATGGGGATCGGAAGAGGAAGGAATGTTGCGGCTGATCTACACGCGCGGTCGCGACTCGGAATTCGACGCACCGCGCTCGGAACTGGCGCCGGAGGACCCGCAGCCCACCGCGTATGTGCTCGTCTCCCCGGTGCCCGCGCGGGTCGAGACGGCGCGCGCCGAGGGCGTGAAGGTGATGTCGCTGGCGCGCGGCATCTCGGTCGACCTCGCGCAGGCGGCGCCGTGGCAGCTGCTCGGCGCGAAGACGCTGTCGTACGCGACCAATATGGCCGCGCTGCGGTTCGCGCGGCGCATGGGCGCCGAGGACGTGATCTTCCACAGCACCGAACACAAGGTCCTCGAGGGGCCGCGCTCGTCGGTGGTGATCGCCCGCGGCAAGCAACTGATCACCGTGCCCGCCAAGAGCGGCGTGCTGCCCGGCGTCACCCAGCGTGCGCTGTTCAACGTGGCGGAGAAGGCCGGGTGGGAGTGCAAGTACCAGACGCTGTTCACCGCGGACCTCTTCGACTGTGACAGCATCTGGCTGCTGTCGAGCATCACCCTTGCCGCGCGAGTGAACCAGCTCGACGGCGTACGCATGTCGGCGCCCGACAATGCCCAGGAGATCATCGACATGGTCGATCTCGGCATCGAACGGCCGGGGACCATCGGGGACTGGTGATCCCTGTGTGGGGCACGGGTGGGCGTGCCCCTGCGGGAACGGTTTCCGCGTGCCGTGGCGGTTGTCACGCTCGAACAGGGTGAATCCCGGCGTACGCTCTACTACAAGTTGTCGTAGTAGATCGGTGGAGGTCGGATGGACACCCTTGATGTCTCCCGGTGGCAGTTCGGGATCACGACCGTCTACCACTTTCTGTTCGTCCCGCTGACCATCGGACTTGCTCCGCTGATCGCGATGATGCAGACCGCCTGGGTGGTCACGGGCAACGAGCGCTGGTACCGGCTCACCAAATTCTTCGGCAAGCTGTTCCTGATCAACTTCGCCCTCGGGGTCGCGACGGGCATCGTGCAGGAATTCCAGTTCGGAATGAACTGGAGCGAATACTCCCGCTTCATCGGCGACGTCTTCGGTGCGCCACTGGCGTTGGAAGCGCTGATCGCCTTCTTCATGGAGTCGACATTCATCGGGTTGTGGATCTTCGGGTGGACCCGGCTGCCTCGACTGGTGCATCTGGCGACGATCTGGATCGTTGCCATCGGGGTGAACGCTTCGGCCTTCTTCATCATCGCGGCCAATTCGTTCATGCAGCATCCGGTGGGCGCTCGGTACAACCCGGAGACCGGACGTGCTGAGCTGGAAAGTATTTGGGCGCTGTTGACCAACAACACGGCCCTGGCCGCGTTTCCGCATGTGGTGGCGGGCGCCTTTCTCACTGCGGGAACATTCGTGGCGGGCATCGCGGGTTGGTGGATGGTGCGGCACGCGCGCAGTGCCGATCCGGCGAAACTCGAAGAGGCGCAAACAATGTGGCGGCCGGTAGGGCGGTTCGCCCTCGTGGTGGTCGCGCTCTCCGGCGTCGCCTTGATCTTCACCGGTGATATTCAGGGCAAGCTGATGTTCGAGCAGCAGCCGATGAAGATGGCATCGGCGGAATCGTTGTGCCACACGGCGACCGATCCCGACTTCTCCGTTCTCACCGTGGGCACACACAACAATTGCGACAGCGTGATCCACGTGCTCGAGGTGCCCTACGTACTGCCCTACCTCGCCAAGGGTGAGTTCAGTGGGGTGACGCTCGACGGTGTGGTCGATCTACAGAAGACCTACAACGTCGCCTACGGGCCCGGCGACTACCGGCCCAACCTGTTCGTCACCTACTGGTCCTTCCGCGCCATGATCGGGCTGGCAGGTGGGTCGGTGCTGCTGCTGTTGGCCGGGTTCTGGATGACGCGCGGTGGCCGGGTGCCGAATCAGCGATGGTTCTCCTGGCTGAGCCTGCTCGCGATCCCCACGCCGTTCCTGGCCAATGCCGCCGGGTGGGTATTCACCGAGATGGGGCGTCAGCCGTGGGCGGTGGCGCCCAATCCGACCGGCGACCCGAACATTCGAATGACGGTGCAGCAGGCGGTCTCCGAACACGATGCCACGACCGTGCTGTTCTCGCTGGTCGTGTTCACCCTGCTCTACGGTGCGCTCGCGCTGGTGTGGTTCTACCTGATGCGCCGGTATGTCGTGGCGGGGCCGGACACACAGACGCACGCCGAGAGTTCGACCGACTCGGATACTCCCCAACTTTCCTTCGCGTACTAGGAGCCGACGATGGGTCTGCAACAGTTCTGGTTCCTCTTGATCGGCGTGCTGTTCACCGGCTACTTCGTGCTGGAGGGATTCGACTTCGGGGTGGGCATGTTGATGCCGATTCTCGGTAAGGGGTCCGATACGCGCAGGCGCGTGGTGCTCAATACGATCGGGCCGGTCTGGGACGGCAACGAGGTGTGGCTGATCACCGCGGCCGGTGCGCTGTTCGCGGCGTTTCCCGAGTGGTACGCCAGCATGTTCTCGGGGTTCTATCTGGCGCTGCTGCTCCTGCTGGTCGCGTTGATCCTGCGGGTGTGCGCGATCGAATACCGGGGCAAGATCAATGATCCGCGATGGCGGGCCTGGTGCGATATCGGGATCGGTATCGGGTCGTGGATTCCGGCGCTGGCCTGGGGCTGGGTGTTCGCGAATATGGTGCGTGGCGTGCCGTTGAACGCGGAGAAGCAGATGGTCGGATCGGTGGGGGATCTGCTCAGCCCGTACGCGTTGCTCGGTGGGTTGACTACCGCTGTGCTGTTCGCGCTGCACGGTGCGGTGTTCCTGATGCTCAAGACCGCCGGTGAGGTTCGGACCGACGCTGTGCGGATTGCCAAGTCGCTGCTGATTCCCACCGTGGTAGTGGTCGGCGGATTCGGATTGTGGACTCAGCTCGCCTACGGCGCCGGGTGGACCTGGATCGTTCTGGTGACTGCTGTGCTCGGACTCGTGCTCGCCGCGGTGACGAATATCGCGGGACGTGATGGATGGGCCTTTGTCGGCACGACACTTACCGTTGTCTCGGTGACGGTGTTGATCGTCGGGTCGATGTTTCCGAATGTGCTGCCCTCGACCATCAGCCCGCTCTACGACCTCACCATCTACAACGCGTCGTCGACGCCGTATACGTTGAAGGTGATGAGCTGGGCGGCGGTGATCGCGACGCCGGTGGTGCTGATTTATCAGGGATGGACCTATTGGGTATTCCGGCAGCGGATTCGGGTCGAACAGATTCCGCCGCCGGTGGGTTTGCCGCGCAGCGGTAAGGGCTGACCGATGGCGTCGGCCCTGCCTCGGGAAAGTGTCGCTCGCGAAAGGTCGGACGCTGTGGTGTCGGAGAGCTTGTCGCAGGATGGACCGGGGCCGGGCGAGGGGACGCCGACACGGTCGAGGCGCGGACCGGTGGATCCGCGGCTGTGGCGGTACGCGCGGTCGGCGCGGCCGCATCTGGTGATCGCTGTCGCGCTGGCGTTGGTGATCACGGCGACGATCGTGGTGATCGCCATCGTGTTGGGACGAGTGCTCGCCGGGGTCATCACGGATCCGAGCAAGCGTGAGTTCGGTGCGTGGACCACGGAATTGGCTGTACTCGCGGCAGCCGTCGCGGTGCGGGGGCTGGCGAGTTGGTGGCAGGCGCGGCTGGCTCATCGAGCAGGCAGCGCGGTGGTCGCGGAGCTGGAGACGGCGGTGCTGCGGGCAGGCGCCGAACTGCCGCCGCGGGAGCTGGACGTGCGGCGAACGGAGATCGCGGTCGTCGTCGGCAACGGTCTCAGCGGGTTGCGTGGGTGGTTCACCGGTTATCTGCCCGCGCTGTTGCTGGCCTGTCTGGTGCCGCCGGTGGTGTTGGTGGTCATCGCCCTGCACGATCCGACCTCGGCGTTGATCGCGGTGATCACCGTGCCGTTGATCCCGGTGTTCATGGTGCTGATCGGGCTGCTCACCCAGGGGCGAGCCGAGGCGACGCTGGCGGCGACCACCCGGTTGTCGGACCAGATTCTGGACCTTTTCGCGGGCATGCCCACCCTGCGCGCCCTCGGCCGCGAGGGGGCGGACGGTCCTTCGATGGTGAATCAGGTGCAGGCCCTCGGCGATTCGCTGCGACAGCGGACCATGCGCGCGCTGCGGATCGCCTTCCTGTCCTCGATGGTGCTGGAAAGTCTCGCGACGCTGAGTGTCGCGCTGATCGCGGTGGCGATCGGGCTGCGGTTGGTGTTCGGGGAGATGGCGTTGTACAGCGGGCTGGTGGCGTTGATTCTCGCGCCGGAGGTGTACTGGCCGCTGCGGCAGGTGGGGGAGAAGTTCCATGCGGCGCAGGACGGAATGGCCGCAGCTGACCGGGCTTTCGCGGTGCTCGAACCGGATGCGCGCCGGCGGATCGAACCCGTGTCCCGGCGCGCCGCGTGGGGTGATGTCGTCGCATCCGGCGCGGGGGCAGCGCGCGGGGAGGGTGGGGGGTCTGGCCGTGGCGGGAGCAGTGGGGATTCGGGATCGAAGGGAACGGGCGACGGTGCCCCAACGCGTTCAGGTGCCGATGCGGGTGATGGGCCCGCGCGAATCACCTTGCGCGGATTGAGTGTTGCCACCAGAGCGGGCACCGCGCCCGATCAACTGACGGCCGTGCTCGAGCCCGGACTGGTGACCGTCTTGACCGGGCCGAACGGGTGCGGGAAATCCACCACGGTGCAAGCGATTCTGGGGCTGATCGCACCCGATGAAGGCGCGGTCTTCGTCGACGGCACCGATGTTCGTGAACTCGACCTCGACAGTTGGTGGAGTCGGATCGCCTGGTTGCCACAGCGGCCGGTGCTGGTTCCCGGTACCTTGCGCGAGAATGTCGAGTTGCTCGGGGCCATCCCGGACCCGACCGTCGATGATCTTCGAGCCGTCAGTGCCGCAACGGGATTCGAGACCGTGCTGGCCGAGCTCCCCGACGGCTGGAACACCGTCGTCGGTCAGAACGGCACCGGCCTGTCCCTCGGCCAACGCCAACGCCTCGCCCTCACCCGCGTTCTGGCCGCCCACCGCCCGATCCTGCTCCTCGACGAACCCACCGCCCATCTCGACCCCGAGAGCGAGCAGCGCGTGCTCACCACCCTGCGCGAATACGCCGCCGCCGGCGCGACCGTCGTGGTCGTCGCCCACCGTCCGACCGTGCTGGCAGCGGGCGATGTGGTGATCGAGGTCGTCGCGGGGCACACGCCTTCCGTCGTCGCGCCGGATTCGGTGGCTACGAGCAACTCCGCACCTGGCACCGATACCATCCGGCCGACTTCTGCCCGCACGGTCGACGCCTCAGATCCTGTGGCAGCGAGCGAACCCCCGTCTGGCGCCGACTCGCAGCCACGTCGCGAGGTGGGTACCGCCGGGGAGTCGGCCGGTCGCGTGTACGGAGTGGAGGTCTCATGATCGGCGATCTGCGGGAGATGTGGCGGCTGCTCGCGTTGTCGCCCGCGCGGGTCGCGGTGGCGATCGCCTGGGGCGTGGCGGCGTTGGGCAGTGGGCTCGGGTTGGCCGCGCTCGCCGCGTGGTTGATCGCGCGGGCCTGGCAGATGCCGCCGGTGCTGGATCTGAGCGTCGCGGTGGTCGCGGTGCGGGCGCTCGGTATCTCGCGAGGTGTGTGCCGGTATCTGGAGCGACTGGCCACCCACGATGTGGCGCTGCGGGCGATGACAACGGCCCGGACCTCGGTGTATCGCACGTTGGCACAGTCGGACGTCTGGTGGTGGCGAGACCGGAGCCGCGCTGACCTGCCATCGGGCTCGGGTCGTGTGGTGCGGCGCGGGGATGTGCTCGTCCGGATCGGTGCTGATATCGACGATCTCGGGGCGGTGGTTGTTCGGGTGCTGGTGCCGGTGGCCGTCGCCGTGGTGTTGTCGCTGGCCGCCGTGGGGCTGATCGCGACGATCTCGCCGTTGGCGGCGGTGATCCTTGCTGTCGCGCTGGGGGTTTCGGGGATTCTCGCGCCGTGGATGTCGGCGGTGGCCGCGCGAGAGGCCGAGCGGGCGGTGCGGGTCGATCGGGCCGAGTTCACCGCCGAGGGGCTCACCGTGCTCGATCATGCTGCCGAGCTCCGTGTCGCGGGGCGGCTGGATGCGGCCCTCGCGGTGGCGGACAAGGCTTCTCAGCGTGCGGTGATCGCCGAGGATTCGGCTGCCTCGCGGAGCGCGTGGGCGGCCGCGGCCACTCCGCTGTCGATCGGGGTCAGCGCGTTCGGTGCGCTGCTGGTCGGCATCGCCGCCTACGGGCCGACCGGCGGGCTCCCTGGCGGCATGACCCCGATGGCTTTGACGATCCTGGTGCTGGTCCCGCTGTCCGCCTTCGAAGCCGTGGGTGCGCTTCCCGCCGCCGCGACCACCCTCACCACTTCCCGTGCGGCCCTGCATCGCCTCCGCGGCATCTCGGTAGGAACCCACGGCACTGGCGGCGCCGAGAGTGAGCGCCGCGAGTGGGCAGCGGTCGAGGCTGCTCCGGCTGACGTCGACCGGGGAGTTGTGGGGATTCGAGAACGCGCGCGGTCGGTGGTCGCTGACGAGGGACCGGTGGCCACGGCCAGGCGGATCCCGATGCCGACTGGGGCGCGGGTGGTCGTTGTCGGACCGAGTGGGGCGGGGAAGACGACGCTGCTGATGGCGTGGGCCGGCCTGTTCGATGCGCCTCGGGACGGGGTCACGTTCTTCGCGGAGGACGCGCACCTGTTCGGCACCTCGATTCTGGAGAACCTGCGAGTGGCGCGCGGTGACCTCACCCTCGACGAGGCCGAAAGCGCGATGCGCACAGTCGGTCTCGGCCCGTGGCTCGATTCGCTGCCGGACGGTCTGCATACCTCGCTCACCGCGGGTGCGGCCGCCGTATCCGGTGGACAACGCCGCCGCATCCTGCTGGCCCGCGCCCTCGTCGCCCCCGCGCACACGCTGCTCCTCGACGAGCCGACCGAACACCTGGCCGCCGCCGAAGGCGATCAACTCCTGCGCGAGCTCCTCGATGCGGACAGCGGTCTCGTCGGCCCCGATCGCACCGTCGTCGTTGTCACCCACCAACTTCCGCGTGGGCACGGAGCCGACACCGTCGTCACCGTCGATGCGACCGGCACCTGCCACATCGAACATCCCCGTGCCGCGACATCCTCGGCGACCTGACGCATACACCCAGGTCAGCATCACAATTAATTCCATTGCCGACCGCGCCGAGCGCGGCTAAATTCATCAGTACACAAGAGAGGAGGTGGTCTGAAGAATGTATGTTCATCGGATGCGTGAGGTGGCTGCCCGCTAGCAGCTCCACTGCGGGAGATTCCCCAGCGGTGCGCTGAGCGAATCCCAGGCAGTCACCCGACCCCCGAGCCCCCGGACGATCCAACCGGGACCACCGCGTTCAGAGAACGTGGCGGAACGGCTCGGGGGTCGCTCCATGTCAGAACGAAAACTGAATCTCAGCCGATGTAGCGGACCAGCCGTGCCGACAGGCGGGGGACGAGAGCGCCGTCGGGGTCTACGCGTTCTTCCACGTAGGCGAGGTCGCCGTTCTCGACGATGCCGTAGAGGCGCTTCGCGCCGCCGACCACCACGCCGGAGGTGCTGCGGATGGAGACGTCGGTCGCGAGCTCCCAGGAGGCATGGTTGCGGGCCTGGCCGTAGTACAGCTCGATGACGCCGTTGCTGTGGGTGAGCAGGAGTTCGAGCATCTCGTCGGCGCCCTCGCCGCCGACCCGCCAGTAGCCGCTCTCGCGCAGGTCGGGGCCGGTGTATTTGCCCTCGGCGTCGAGTTTCCAGGTCTGCGATTCCCAGGCCAGGTAGTCGCCGCCGTCGTGGGAGACGATGATCTGCTGGCCGAACCGGTAGTCGCCCTCGGCGGGGTGGTTGCCTTCGCCCTCGCCGCGCCACACGCCGACCAGCGGCAGCAGGGCGAGCATGGCGTGGTTCAGATCGGGGCCGAGGCGCAGATTGGCCGTGTCCTCGGGCAGCGGAAGACCAGGCAGCACCGAAATGTTTCGGGCGCCGGTCTCTTTGGCCCGTTCAGCCGCGACATTCACTGCCTCGTCGCCACTACGACGCTCGGCCGGAGCGCCTTGCTCGTTGCTCGCTCGCTCGGCCGGTTCGTTACCTTCGCCAGCGAGCCCGCTCATGACTCGGTGAAGAGGCGGTAGAGGACGTAAAGGCCGAACCAGCCGATGAGAATCGACACGGCAACAAGGAGTACCTCGAAGAAAATGACCACAATCGGAGTCTAGCTACTCCCGGCAACGGATACGAAAACGGCCCTGGTAGTTCCCGCACAGGAACTACCAGGGCCGTTGTGAGCTTCTTACTTCGCGACCGCGACATCCACGGCGTGGATGCCCGCGCCCTCGGGGCTGATCTCGGCGGAGCCGTTGCCCGACGAGGACAGCGCGCGCAGGGTCCACGAACCCGGCGCGGCGAAGAAGCGGAAATCACCGGTGCCGGAGGCGACGACCTCGGCGGTGAAGTCACCGTTGCCGTCGAGCAGACGCACGAACGCGCCGCCGACGGGCTGGCCGTCGGTGCTCAGGACACGGCCGGTGATGACCGTTTCCTTCTCCACATCGACGCCGGCCGGGATGGCCTGACCCTGGGTAGGTGCTGCACACATATTGATTACGCTCCCAACTCGATAGGCGCTCCGACGAGGGAACCGTATTCGGTCCAGCTGCCGTCGTAGTTCTTGACGTTCTGGTGGCCGAGCAGCTCCTGCAGCACGAACCAGGTGTGCGAGGAACGCTCGCCGATGCGGCAGTAGGCGATGGTTTCCTTCTCGCCGTCCAGGCCCGCGTCCTTGTACAGCTCGGCCAGGTCGGCGTCGCTGCGGAAGGTGCCGTCCTCGTTCGCGGCCTTGCTCCACGGCACGTTGATCGCGCCCGGGATGTGGCCGGGACGCTGGCTCTGCTCCTGCGGCAGGTGCGCGGGGGCGAGGATCTTGCCCGAGAACTCGTCGGGGCTGCGCACGTCGACCAGGTTCTTGGTGCCGATGGCCGCGATGACCTCGTCACGGAACGCGCGGATGCTCAGGTCGGGAGCGGCGGCCTTGTACTGGGTGGCCGGGCGCGAGACCGCGTCACGCGAGAGCGGACGACCGTCGAGCTCCCACTTCTTACGGCCGCCGTCGAGCAGCTTGACGTCGTTGTGGCCGTAGAGCTTGAAGTACCAGTAGGCGTAGGCCGCGAACCAGTTGTTGTTGCCGCCGTAGAGCACCACGGTGTCATCGTTGCCGATGCCACGCGCCGAGAGCAGGTCGGAGAACTGCTCCTGGTTCACGAAGTCGCGACGGACCTGATCCTGCAGGTCGGTCTTCCAGTCCAGGCGGATGGCGCCTTCGATGTGGCCACCCTCGTAGGCGGAGGTGTCCTCGTCGACCTCGACGAAGACGACGCCGGGGGCGTTGAGGTTCTCTTCGGCCCAGTCAACGGAGACCAGGACATCGGAGCGAGCCATGTTGTTCCTTTCAGAGACGTGCAAGGGGGTCAGTTCGGTGCCGGAGCGGCGGAGTTGGCATCAGGCCCGGAGGAGGCAGCCTGCGTAACCACGGAGGGGCGGCCAGTTCCGCCGATGTGTGGAGCTGACCGGCGGAAGCGAGCTACCAGCGGATAGATCTGGCAACCCAGGCAGACCCCGAACGCCGCGTTCAAGAACGCCGCGAACAGGGCGAAGCCGGCGAACACCGCGCCGACGATCGAGGAGCCGAGCGCGAAGCCCAGCAGGGAGAGACCGGCGAACACGAAGCCGAGCGCTTGCGCGAAACGCAGCGGCGGCACGGGCTCGGTCTCGGTGGGCGGACCGTTACGCGGCGCGACGAACGCGGCGTAGATCCGGCCGTAAGGGTGCTTGGCAGGGCCGACGGCCGCGCCGATCGCGAATACGACGGCCTGGAGGCCGATCAGGATCGCGGCGGCGGTGGTCGAGAAGGCGCTGACGAGGAGCACCAGGACGAGGACGCCGGTGGTGATCCAGGCCACGAAACGCGGCCCTCGGACGTCTACGCGAGGTAGGGAATCAGAATCGGTCATTGTGCGAACTCCTGCGCTTCAGATGAGCACTTCCAGGGGGATCTACCTGTTCGCCGGGGGATCCGAGAGGATCACTCGCGCGGCGGGCATAGATCGACGTCAGAAATCTCGGGAGAGAACGAGCCGATCGTTCAGCAGCACAGGCAGCAACAACCACCGAGGCGACACAGGTCAACTGTGCGGCGTCGGGTGAGCATCAGCTCGTGGTCGGTTTGCACGAGAAGTAGTTTACCCGGTCTCCCCGGAGAATGTCTCGGCCCCCCTGGATATGGGGCTTGATCACACAGTCAGGGGCTCGAGGGCGGTACGCAGGTCGCCCGCCTTCGGGACGCCGGAGATGCGGAAGCGTTCCTTGCCCTCGGCGTCGAAGACGAAGGTCGTCGGCAGGGAGAGGACATTGAGCTCGCGGGCGAGCGCGGGATCGGCATCGATATCGATCTCGATGTCGCGCGGGGCATTCGGGGATTCCGCCAGTTCGGCGGTGACGCCCGCCACGACCCGGCGGACCGCGTCACACGGGCCGCACCAGTCGGCGGAGAAATGCAGCACCGCGGGGGCCTCGCCGGTCACACCGGCGGCGTCGAGCAGCAGCGCGCGCTGTTGGGTCTCGGGGTCGAGGGAGGCGGGACGAACCTGCCCCTGCTTACGCGACAGCGCGAAGCCGACCGCGACGGCGGCCGCGATGACGACGGCCAGAATGACGATCTCGATCATGGTTGCTGCAATCGGTCCAGGTCGATGGTGACGTTGCGGCCGACACCCTCGACGACGATCTGGCCGCCGAGCGCCGACACCTCGGTCGGTGCGACACCGAACGGCAACTCCTTGATATCGATCGTACGGCTGAAGCGAGCGAGGACAGCGGCGTGATCGGTCTCGGGGATCTTCGAATCGGTGGTCACCGCGGCAGTCGTGTCGGCGGTGCTGGTGGTGTCGGTGTAGAAACCGGTCGCTTGGATGCGGACCTTGTCGCCCTCGAGCAACAGGTCGGCCTGGATCTGCACCGGCACGCGCGTCGCGGAACTGGACGGGGTGACACCGACGGGGAGGACGCGCCCGTTCGCCGTGGTCGGCAGGGTGCCCTTCAGGACGAGGACGCCCGCGGTCGTCATACCTGACCCGCCGGAGCCGCCTGTGCCGTCGGACTTGTCGGCGGGCGGAGTGTGAACCTGCAGGTCCGGGATGCCGAAGAGTTTGCCGAGCTCGGTGGGCTCGAACCGCATCAACGCGTCGATCCGGTCGACCTGCACCTTGCGCGCCGCGCCGTCGAGCAACTCGCTCGCAGGGGCGTGCAAGCCCTGCAGCTTGGCCTCGATGCCGACCTCGCCGGGGATGTCGGGGCGCACGCCGCGGGCGCGGATGGTCACGTCGTCGTAGCGGCCGCTCATCGCCTGCGCCGTGAACGGAAATCCATGGAACGTCACTTCCGGGTCAGCCGAGAGATCCGCGCCTGCCCGCAGTTGACGGGAGACGTGGTACTCCGAATAGGCGGCGGCGCCGAAATCGATGACCACCGCCAAACCGGCCAGGCAGAGAAGCCCGATGATCAGCTTGCGCATGATGTGACACTAGCGGCTGGCGCCGCGGGTCGCGGGCCCCGCCCGCGACCAGGACCAGAGCGAAGGACACAAAACGGACGCCGTGTTGCGAGGTAGTGGCTGCGGAGGCGCTAATGTTGCACACGACTTAACCTGTGTTTCGGCGACGTAGCTACGCGGCTGCTGTCGTCCGCGGAGCAACGAGATAGGAGGAGAGCCCCATGGAGCTGCTCCTACTGACCTCCGACCCCAACCCCGACGCGGTCCTACCGTCGTTGACGCTACTGGCGCACAACGTCCGGCCCGCGCCGACCGAGGTGTCGTCCCTGCTGGAGGCGAGTAGTGCCGATGTCGCGCTGGTCGACGCGAGAACGGACCTGGCCGCCGCGCGCGGTCTGTGCCGGCTGCTCGGCAGCACCGGGTCCTCGGTGCCGGTGGTCGCGGTCCTGACCGAGGGCGGCCTGGTGGCCGTCAACGCGGACTGGGGCCTGGACGACATCCTGTTGCCCGGCACCGGCCCGGCCGAGCTCGATGCGCGCCTGCGGCTGCTGGTCGGACGCAACGGCGGGGTCGCCAGCCCGGAGAACACCGGCAAGATCACCCTGGGTGAGCTGGTGATCGACGAGGGCACCTACACCGCGCGGCTGCGTGGTCGCCCGCTCGACCTCACCTACAAGGAATTCGAGCTGCTCAAGTATCTCGCTCAGCACGCGGGCCGGGTGTTCACCCGTGCCCAACTGCTGCAAGAGGTCTGGGGCTACGACTTCTTCGGTGGCACCCGCACCGTCGACGTGCACGTGCGACGCCTGCGCGCCAAGCTCGGCACCGAGTACGAGTCGCTGATCGGCACCGTGCGCAATGTCGGCTACAAGGCCGTGCGCCCGGCTCGAACAGCCGCCGCCAAGGGCGAGGTGGTGACCTTCGTCGACGAGGACATCGACGGCGACGACTCCTTCGCCCCGGTGAACGGCTCCGCGCAGTAGCGCTCGTCGGCGCGGCGCAATACGGTGACCGTGCCACGCTTCGAGAGGACGCGATGTCGGACACAGCAACCCTGACCTGGACCGATCAGGTCGAGCCCGGCACCGTGAACACGGTGCGCGCACTGCTCGAACGCGCGGCTGAGGTCGACGGCGTTGCCCCGGTCTCCGAGCAGGCGGTGCTCTCCCTCGCCGAAGTCGACCCCTCGACCAGGCATGTGCTCGCGGTCCGCGCCGGTGAGCTGGTCGGCTACGCGAATCTTGTTGCGGCACATGACGAACACCCCGCAATGGCCGAGGTCGCCGTAGACCCGACCGCGCGTGGCGCCGGTATCGGTACGGAGCTGGTGCGCGCCGCGCTGGCCGAAGGTGGCGCGGGCGCCAGGGTATGGGCGCACGGCGACCTGCCCGCGGCCAAGGCGCTGGCGACCGGCCTCGGGCTGAGCACCGCCCGCGAGCTGTGGCAGATGCGCCGATCACTGGCTACCCCGGAGCTACCCGAGCTGGAGGTCCCCGAAGACCTCATCCTGCGTACCTACGCGGGCCAGGTCGACGACCTCGAAATCCTGCGGGTGAACAACGCGGCTTTCGCCTGGCATCCCGAACAGGGCGGCTGGACCGAGCGTGAGATCGCCGCTCGACGCGCGGAATCCTGGTTCGAACCGGCCGGTCTCTTTCTGGCTTTCGACGCCGCCGATCCGAGCCGCCTGCTCGGTTTCCACTGGACCAAACAGCACCCCGACGCCGCCCCCGCCGGTGAGGTGTACGTGGTCGGGGTCGACCCGGCCGCGCAAGGGCGTGGCCTCGGCCGACTGCTGACCCTGGCCGGTCTGCGGCACCTGCGCGCGACCGGATCCTCGGAAGTCCTGCTCTATACCGAAGCCGACAACACGGCCGCGGTGCACACCTACTCCAAGCTCGGATTCGCCCCGGCCCATATCGACGTGGCGTACTCGCTGCCGTGATGCGATTCGCCTCACACGCGAGGTGAATTCTGGTGCGCGAAGAGAATATTGCGCGGATGACCGGGTACGTGCGAGTAAAACTGGGGCTAACGTCACATTCGCCGCATCGATCGCGCCGGGCTGTTCATTTTCCGTTAACCCACGTCGGGCCCACTGTCAACCGGGCGACCCTAGGTTACTTCTGGGCGGCACAGTCGTCGCCTGGTGCGCGCATTCCTCCGGGGATCGCCTGCACCCCCAGCCTCGCTCGGGCCGGTGAGGGACCGAGTGAGACACCCAGCATTGTCGGAGGAAAAGTGAACTTCAAGCGCACCAGTGCCCTGGTCGGCGTCTTCGCCGTGGGCGCCATGACCCTGGCCGCCTGTGGCAGTGATGACAACAGCGCCGGTGGCGACAGCAGCAACGCCGCCAACACCAGCGTTGCCTGTGGTGGCAAGAAGGCGCTCAAGGCGTCGGGCGCTTCCTCGCAGAAGAACGCCATGGAGCGTTTCGTCGCGGCCTACGAGAACAACTGCGACGGCTACACCCTGAACTACACCTCGAGCGGCTCGGGCGCGGGCGTCAACGAGTTCATCGGCGGCCAGACCGATTTCGGCGGCTCCGACTCGGCGCTGAGCTCCAAGAAGGAAGAGCCGGCCAAGGCCGCGGAGCGTTGTGGCGCCCCCGCGTGGAACCTGCCGACCGTCTTCGGCCCGATCGCGGTGACCTACAACGTCGACGGCGTCACCGACCTGGTGCTCGACGGCCCGACCGCCGCCAAGGTGTTCAACGGCTCCGTCGCCACCTGGGATGCCCCCGAGATCAAGGCGCTCAACCCGAACGCCAAGCTCCCCTCGGAGAAGATCGCCGTGATCTTCCGCTCCGACGAGTCGGGCACCACCGACAACTTCCAGCTCTACCTCGACGCGGCCTCGGACGGCGCGTGGGGCAAGGGCGGCGGCAAGTCCTTCAACGGTGGCGTCGGTGAAGGCGCCAAGGGCAACGAGGGCACCTCGGCGGCCATCAAGAGCACGAAGAACTCGATCACCTACAACGAGTGGTCCTTCGCCAAGGCGCAGAACCTGTCCATCGCGCAGATCGTCACCTCCGCGAGCAAGGACCCGGTCAAGCTGTCGGCCGAGTCGGCCGCCAAGGCCATCGACGGCGTGAAGGTCAAGGGCGAGGGCAACGACCTGGTCCTCGACACCAGCTCGTTCTACAAGCCGACCGTCGCGGGCTCGTACCCGATCGTCATGGCCACCTACGAGGTCGTGTGCTCCAAGTACGCCGACGCCGAGACCAGCAAGGCCGTCAAGGCCTTCCTGACCTCGGCCGTCACCAACGGCCAGAACGGTCTGACCGAGGCGGGCTACGTGCCGCTGCCCGACGCGTTCAAGACCAAGCTGACCACCGCGATCAACGCCATTTCCTGATCGCGTCCTGGCCATGACCATGCACCCTGAGGTGACCGCAGTGGGCTCGTCGAACTCGACGAGCCCACGGGCGGCCGGAGATACTGCGAATATGCCGACCGAACCGAAAATCGACAAGGCCCCTGACGGGGGTCGTACCGGCCGCCTGAACGCCGAGACGATCTTCCGGTGGACGGCCACCGCGGCCGGCGCCACGATCGTGGCCGCCATCGCGTTGATCGCGCTGTTCCTGCTGATCCGCGCGGTCCCCTCGCTCATGGCCAACAACGCCAACTTCTTCACCAGCACCGAGTTCTCGACCGGCGATGCCAATAACCTCCGCTTCGGTATCCGCGACCTGTTCATGGTCACGGTCTTGAGCTCGGTGTTCGCGCTCATCGTGGCGGTGCCGATCGGGGTCGGCATCGCGCTGTTCCTGACGCACTACGCGCCGTCGCGGCTCGGCAAGCCGTTCACCATGCTGGTCGACCTGCTTGCCGCAGTGCCGTCCATCGTGTTCGGCCTGTGGGGTTTCCTCGTGTTGGCGCCGCAGATCGCGCCGGTGCAGGAATTCCTGAACAAGAACCTGAGCTGGTTCTTCCTGTTCTCCGACGGCAATGTCTCGATCGCGGGCGGCGGCACCATTTTCACCGCCGGTGTCGTGCTGGCCGTGATGATCCTGCCGATCATCACCTCGGTGGCCCGCGAAGTGTTCGCACTCACCCCGCGCGCGCACATCGAAGCGGCGCAGGCGCTCGGCGCCACCAAGTGGGAAGTCGTACGGATGACCGTGCTGCCCTACGGCCGCAGCGGTGTGATCGCGGGCTCCATGCTCGGCCTCGGTCGTGCGCTCGGTGAGACGATCGCCGTCCTCGTCGTGCTGCGTACCGCGAGCAACGCGGGTAATTGGTCGCTGTTCGACGGCGGCTACACCTTCGCCTCCAAGATCGCCTCGGCGGCCTCGGAGTTCAGTTCACCGCTGCCTACCGGCGCCTATATCGCCGCCGGCTTCGTTCTCTTCGCGCTGACCTTCGTCGTCAACGCGCTGGCCCGCCTGGCCTCCGGTGGAAAGGTGAACGGCTGATGCCTCCGACAACTGTCCTCGACAAGCCGGTCAAGGCGCCGACATTCCGTCACGTCAGCGCCGGACGGCGGATCAAGAACAACATCGCCACCGGCCTGGTCACGCTCTGCTTCGTCATCGCGCTGATCCCGCTGGTGTGGGTGCTCGGACTGGTGGTCAGCAAGGGCATCACCGCGATCATGTCCGCCGACTGGTGGCTCAACTCGCAGAAGGGCATCCTGCCCGACCAGACCGGCGGTGGCGTCTACCACGCCATCTACGGCACCATCGTGCAGGCGGCGGTCGCCTCCGTCATCGCGGTGCCGCTCGGCATCATGGCGGCGGTCTACCTGGTCGAATACGGTCGCGGTCGACTCGCCAAAGTCACCACCTTCATGGTCGACATCCTGGCCGGTGTGCCCTCGATCGTCGCCGCGCTGTTCATCTTCGCGCTGTGGATCGCCACGTTCGGCATGCCGCAGAGTTCCTTCGCCGTCTCGCTGGCGCTGGTGCTGCTGATGCTGCCCGTCGTCGTGCGCAGTACCGAGGAGATGCTCAAGCTCGTCCCCGATGAGCTGCGCGAGGCGTCCTACGCGCTCGGCGTGCCGAAGTGGAAGACCATCCTGCGGATCGTCATTCCCACCGCGGCTCCCGGCATGATCAGCGGCATCCTGCTCTCGCTCGCTCGCGTGATGGGTGAGACCGCGCCGGTGCTCGTGTTGGTCGGTTACTCGAAGTCGATCAACCAGAACATCTTCGACGGCAACATGGCCTCGCTGCCGCTGTTGATCTACCAAGAGCTGGCCAACCCGGAGGCCGCGGGCCGCGAACGTGTCTGGGGTGCGGCGCTCACGCTGATCCTAATGATCGCGGTGCTGTACCTGGCTGCCGCCGGCGTCAACAAGCTGCTCACCCGGAACCGATAGAAGCGAACGGAATACTCAGATGGCCAAGCGGATCGACGTCAAAGATCTCAACATCTATTACGGCAGCTTCCACGCCGTGGCGAATGTGGAACTGACCGTGCTGCCGCGCAGCGTCACCGCCTTCATCGGTCCCTCCGGCTGTGGCAAGTCCACCGTGCTGCGCTCGCTCAACCGCATGCACGAGGTGACCCCCAACGCCCGCGTCGAAGGCGCCGTGCTGCTCGACGGCGAGGACATCTACAGCTCCTCGATCGACCCGGTCGGCGTGCGCCGCACCATCGGCATGGTGTTCCAGCGCCCGAACCCGTTCCCCACCATGTCGATTCGCGACAACGTGGTGGCCGGGCTGAAGCTGCAGGGCGTGCGCAACAAGAAGGAACTCGACGAGGTCGCCGAGCGCTCGCTCAAGGGCGCCAACCTCTGGAACGAGGTCAAGGACCGGCTCGACAAGCCCGGTGGCAGCCTTTCCGGTGGTCAGCAGCAGCGTCTGTGCATCGCCCGCGCCATCGCGGTCTCGCCCGACGTCCTGCTGATGGACGAGCCGTGTTCGGCCCTCGACCCGATCTCCACCCTGGCGATCGAGGACCTGATCACCGAGCTCAAGAAAGAGTTCACGATCGTCATCGTCACCCACAACATGCAGCAGGCCGCCCGGGTGAGCGACCAGACCGGTTTCTTCAACCTCGAGGCCCAGGGCAAGCCCGGCCGCCTGATCGAGATCGACGACACCGAGAAGATCTTCTCCAACCCCACCCAGCGCGCCACGGAGGACTACATCTCCGGCCGCTTCGGGTAAGAAGAAGCACCACGGAAAGCCCCGCACTCCTTCTCGACGGAGTGCGGGGCTTTTCTCGTTGTGGAGCCGACACGAAAAAGCCCCCGCGGTGAGCGGGGGCCGACTCGTGTTCTCTCAGCTGGTTTCGATGTCCTCGTCGGACGGGAGGACACCGGTCACCAGGAAGATCACGCGGCGGCCGATCTCCACGGCGTGGTCGGCGAAGCGCTCGTAGTAGCGGCCAAGAAGCGTCACGTCGACGGCGGAGGCCACGCCGTACTTCCAGTCACGGTCCATCAGGAGGGTGAACAGGTGGCGGTGGAGGTCGTCCATCGCTTCGTCGTCCTGATTGAGCTGGGCGGCGCGCTCGGGGTCGCGGGTCTCCAGCACCTCTTTGGCGCCCGCGCCCATGTTGACCGCGATGCGGCCCATCTCGGCGAAGTAGCCGTTGACCGACTCGGGCAGGGCGTGAGCGGGGTGGCGGCGGCGGGTCACCTTGGCGACGTGCAGCGCGAGCGCGCCCATCCGGTTGACGTCGCCCACGATCTGGATCGCGCTGACGACCTGACGCAGGTCGCCCGCGACGGGTGCCTGCAGTGCGAGCAGCGCGAAGGCCTTCTCCTCGGCCTCGGTGATCATCACCGAGATCCGATCCTGCTCACCGATGACCTGCTCGGCCAGACCGAGGTCGGCCTGCAGCAGTGATTGGGTGGCCTGTTCCATGGCCTGGCCAGCGAGACCGGCCATCTCGCCGAGGAGGTTGGCGAGGTCGGCCATTTGCTCGTTGTAGATGACACGCATGATTGCTGACCCTAGTGGGTACCCGGATCCCTGTCACCCAACAGTGGGTTAATGCCGCATGGCAGTGTCGTGGCAGGTCAGCGTGGTCAGTCGCAGCTGGTGTCGGCCGCGTTCATGTGTTCGAGGTCGGACGGCAGGGTTACCGGCGCCGCGGTGATCGGTTTGCCGGTGCCCACGTCGGGGATTTCGGTGCCGACCGAGGCCGGGGTGCGGACCTGTCCGGCGTAGTTCGAACCCAGGATGACCTCGATGATTCCGTCGAGTTCGTCCGCGCGTTCGAGCATCGCGCCGGGAATCGAACTCGCGACGGTGGCGGCCGCGGCCTCGTTGCCGGTGGAGAAGCGGACCACGGTGGATTCGCTGCCCTGGGGGTAGTTGCCGACGTTGTAGATCCCGAAACCCATGTTGGAGAGCTTGTTCGCGGCCTGTTGCGCCACGCCGGTGCGGCCGGTTCCGTTCGAGATCCGCAGCGAGACCGAGCCGGGACTGACGGCGAAGAGCTTGGGCGCCTGGGTCGGCGGCGCCTCGCTCGAGCTCGTCACCGGCGGCGCGGTTTCCTCACCGGGCAGCGGCTGATCGTCGATGATCGAGCGGAAGATCGCCTTGATGTCGGACTCACGGGGAATCTCGTTGCCGTAGGCGGTGGTACCGGCAGTGGGCGCGGTGATGAAGGTGACAGCGCCCGCGTTGACCTTCTGCAGCGACCGGCCGAGCAGAATCAGATCCTGCGTGCCGACGCCGTCGACGAAGGTGTGCTGACGGAAGGCCTCGACGAAGCCCTGCAACTTCGCTGGATCGAGCAGTACTTTGCCCGACAACGCGCCGCGCAACAGCGCCGCGAGGAACTGCTGCTGCCGGTGGATCCGGTCGTAGTCGCTGCGTTCCTCGCCGACCACGTGCCTGGCGCGGACATAGTTGAGTGCGGTTTCGCCGTTGACCCGCTGCTTGCCCGAGCTCTCGAGCACCGTACCGAGCACACCGTCGATGATCGGTTTGGTCGAGCACACCTCGACGCCGCCGATCTGATCGACCATGGCCTGGAAGCCGGCGAAGTCGATGCCGATGAAGTGACCGATGGTCAGGCCCGACATCTTGCGGACCACGTCCACCAGGCAGCGCGGGCCGCCCAGGGCGTACACCGCGTTGAGCTTGTCGCCGATGGCGGAGGGGAACTTCTGCTCGGTGTAGGTGGCCTTCTCGTTGTCCCACCCGGCGCACTGCGGCCTTGTGACGTCGAGGTCGCGCGGGAACGACACGACCACTACCCGCGAGCGGTTCTTCGGGATGTGCACCAGCATCGCCGTGTCGGCGCGAGCGCCTTCGGTGTCGGTGGCCGAGCCCGCGCCCAGGTCGGCGTTGACGCCCGCTCTGGTGTCGGTGCCGACGATGAGGTAGTTCTCGTCGCCGAGCTGCATATCGCCGTCGAGCACGTCGCCGGAGGCGCCGCCGCCGAGCGCGTCGACCTGGGTGAAGCTGCTGTTGGTGGCCTGTAGGTAGCTCCAGCCGCCGCCGGTGATGACGAGGGCGAGCACCGCCACGAACGTCAGCGTGACCCGGCCCGCCATCCGAGCCTGCTTGTTACGCCGACCTTCGGTGCCCGGACGACGCGGCGGTGCGGCGGAGGCGGTTTTCACCGGCCTGGCGCGCTCGGGCTCCGCGGTGTCGACCGTGGGCAGGATATCCGTGGGCGGATCGATCGATTCGGCGGCCACGCGCCGTGCTGGGGGAGCCTTGCGTGCCTGCTCTTTCGCCTGGGCGGGTAGCGCGGTGGTCGCGGTGCGGTCGGCGGGGGATTCGGCGCGGTGCGGTGGCTTACCCGCGATGTCGTCGACGACGGGGGAGCCGTCGGTGCGGGGTGCGATGTCGGGACGTGGGGTGGGACGCGGCGCCTGTTCGCGGGCTCGACGGCCCGCGCGCGAGCCGGGCTCGGAGCTCTCTGCGGGGGGCACCCGTCGGCCGCGCCTGGTGCGTTCGCTGTCGACGCGGTTGACCAGATCGGCCACCGTCAGCGGCGCGGCGGTCCCGGCGTCGGGCGTCGCGTCCGCGTGCCGGGAACGTCGAGAGCCGGTATCCGGTTGCTCGGGGGGTTCGGCCGTCGGATAACGCTCCCAGGGGGCGCGATTTCCAGGCCGGGGCGTACGCCCGCGCCGATCGTCACCCACCAACGAACCTCACTCCTCTATCTGGCGCAGCCTGCGCGTCATCGCCCGGCTCCGATCGAACCAGAGTCGAACGATCCCGCAATGATAACGATTCCGCCACGAGTGGCCACTCCAGTGCACACCGGAATCGCCGACGAATTGATCGAGAAGGTTCGCCAGGCTCAGGAAAGCCCTGTTCGAGCGGGTGCGGTCGGCCGAAACAGCGATGGCTTACGAATTGATGTCGACCCGTTATCGACGCCTGATCAGCCGCCGCTGTGCATCACATCGGCCGCGGCCGGAACGGTGTCGTCTTCCGGGTCGTCGAGCCAGCCCTCGGGGAGCACGACCTTGGTCTGCGGCGAACCCTGCCGCCCGCGCGGGCCGAGCGCGTCGGTGGGGAACGGCACAGTGGGGTCGAGCTGTCCGACCAGATCCTCGATCTGCGACAGCTTCGACACCGTGGCGAAGCTGCGCCGCAGCTGTGAGCCGACCGGGAAACCCATCAGGTACCAGGCCATGTGCTTGCGAATATCGCGCATGGCCTTGTCCTCACCGTCGTGCTCGGTGAGCAGGGTGGCGTGGCGCACCAGGATCTCCCCGACGCGGCCGAGCGTGGGCCCCTCCGGGATCGGTTCGCCGCGTAGGGCCGCGCTGAGTTCGGCGAAGAGCCAGGGTCGACCGAGGCAGCCGCGGCCGACGACCACGCCGTCGCAGCCGGTCTCGTTCATCATCCGCAGCGCGTCGTCGGCGGTGAAGATGTCGCCGTTGCCGAGCACCGGGATGGAAGTGACGGTTTCCTTGAGCCGTGCGATGGCCGACCAGTCGGCCGCGCCCGAGTACAGCTGGGCGGCGGTGCGCGCGTGCAGCGCCACGGCAGCCGCGCCTTCGGCCTCGGCGATGCGGCCGGTGTGGAGGTAGGTGTGGTGGTCGTCGTCGATGCCGATGCGGAACTTGAAGGTCACCGGCACGCCCGCCGGTTCGGCCGCGGCCACCATTTCGCGCACGATATTGGCGAACAGCCTGCGCTTGTACGGCAGCGCCGAACCGCCACCGAGCTTGGTCACCTTGCGCACCGGGCAGCCGAGGTTGAGGTCGATGTGGTCGGCCCAGCCCTCGCCGACGATGATCCGCACCGCCTCGCCGAGCGTCTTGGGATCCACACCGTAGAGCTGCATCGAGCGCGGATGCTCGTCGTCGTCGAACGACATCATGTGCAGCGTCTTCTCGTTGCGCTCGACCACCGCGCGTGCGGTGATCATCTCGCACACGTAGATCGAGGTAGAGCTACCGAACTCCCTGCACAACCTGCGGAAGGCGCGGTTGGTGATGCCGGCCATCGGCGCGAGCACAACCGGCGGGTCGACCGGGTAGGGCCCGATCCGCAGCGCGGTGGGCGCCTGGGGCAGCGTGGTAGTCACGCGAATGATTGTCTCATCCGCCCCGATGTGATCGATCTCGCGTCCGAGCGCTTATCACCGGGTCATCGCCGCCACTGCGACCTCGCCGACACCGATTACCTGCTACGCCGTGTCCGGAACGGTTCCGAAACCTCAGTAGCCTTACGCTGCTGGCATCGTCGCCTCCGGCGGTGCGCTGTCCCCACGTAATCGGAGAAGACCCCATGGCCGAAAGCAACGAAGGCGCCACCGACCTGACGAAATCCCCTGCCACGCCCACCAAGGGCACGGTCGCCGTGCGCGTCTCGTCGCTGGTGGGCGGCGCCGTGATCGCCGTCCTCGCGATCATCGCCCTCGTGCTCGGCGTGCTGCTCGGCTCGGCGCGCTCGGAGATCTCCGACATGAAGGAACAGGCCGCCGACAACGCGAAGGCCGAGCAGATCGCCCTCGACTACTCCGTCGGCTCGGCCACCCTGAACTATCAGGACGTCGACGCCTGGGTCGCCAAGCTCAAGGCCGGTACCTCCCCCGAACTGTCGAACAAGTTCGACGCCACCGGCGACAAGCTCGAGCAGATCATCATCCCGCTGAAGTGGACCTCCACCGCGGCGCCGGTCACCGCCAAGGTGCTCTCGCAGGAGGGTGAGGTCTACAAGGTGGCCGCCTTCGTCGACGTGAGCACCACCAACGCGCAGAACCCCGACGGCTTGCGCAACACGGTGACCTACAACATCACCGTCGACGCGGGCAAGGACTGGAAGATCACCGACGTCGGCAGTGCCGACGGCGCCCTCCCGATCAAGTAACCCCGGACAGACAGAAGCGCCGCCTACCGGAAACCCGGTGGGCGGCGCTTTCGTGGTGAAACCTAGACGACGGCCATTTCGCGCTTCTTGGCCTCGCGAGCGAGCATCCGGTCGCGCTGTTCCTCGAACTTCAGCACGTCCTCGCCCAGCTTGTCCAGGAAGCCGGCCAGGCGCTCGCGGGTGGCCTCGCCGCGTGCGGTGAAGTCGGTGCGATCGAAGACGTTCCACTTCTTGAGCACCGGCTGCACGACCTCTTCGAGGTGCTGACGCAGGTCGTAGATGCCGTGCTTGGCCATCAGCACGCCGTTGCGACGGAAGTTCGGCATACCGGCGCCGGGCATCTGGAAGTTCTCGACGATCAGCGAGATCGCCTCGATGGTCTGGTCGGGGCTCAGGTCCATCGCCGCGCCGCAGAGGTTGCGGTAGAAGATCATGTGCAGGTTCTCGTCGGCCGCGACGCGCTGCAGCATGCGGTCGGCGATCGGGTCGTCGCACACCCTGCCGGTGTTGCGGTGGCTCACCCGGGTGGCCAGTTCCTGGAAGGTCACGTAGGCGACCGAGTGCAGGAAGCCGGCGTCGACCTCGGTGGGGGAGGCGAAGCCGTTGGTCATGTGGATCATGCGCGCCTCTTCGAGGGCGACCGGATCCACGCCGCGGGTGACAACCAGGTAGTCGCGCATCACGATGCCGTGCCGGTTCTCCTCGGCGGTCCAGCGACCGACCCAGGTGCCCCAGGCGCCGTCCTGGGAGAAGTTCTCCGCGATCTCACGGTGGTAGGACGGCAGATTGTCCTCGGTGAGCAGGTTGGTGATCATGGCCGCCTTGGCGACCTCGCTGAGCTTGGACTGCTCAGGATCCCAATCGATGCCGCCCATGGCGGCGAAGTTGCGGCCCTCGTCCCACGGGACGTAGTCGTGCGGATGCCATTCTTTGGCCAGCGACATGTGCCGGTTGACGTTTTCCTCGGCAACCGGCTCCAACTCCGTGAGCAGTTCGAGTTGAGTCAGATCCCTTGCCATGTAAAAACCCTTCGCTGTCGTGCTTGCGGTCGAACGTCGCGATGCGGCCATACCTTACGGCACCGTAGGTGTGATGCGAAACGCAACAGAGCGGTTTTCCGACGATGTTGAGCAACGCCACAACTCGTCAGTAGATCCGATGGTCTTGCTGACGAGTCTAGGCGTTCGACCCGCAGCATAGGGACTATCGCTGCGGGCCCCGCGACGTTAACTACACGTAGATGAACATCTCAGCGCTTGCCGCCGAGCAGGCCGCCGAGCACGCTGCCCAGCGCACCGCCCGCGTTCTTCGACAGGGCGTCGCCGATCATTCCGCCGAGCCCGCCGCTATTGCTGCTGCCGCCGAGTAGACCGCCGAGCAGATCGCCGAGACCGCCACCGGAGGCCTGCGTCTGCTGCGGTGCCGGCGCCGTGGCGCCGCCACCGGTGAGCTGCTTGGCCAAGTAGGCGAGCACGATTGGAGCCAGAATCGGCAGCAGCTTGCCGATCAGATCGTTGCCGCCGGTCCCGCCGCCCGCACCGAGCGCGCTGATGACAGTGTTCTTCTCGTCGCCGAAGACGTTGTCGACGATCTTCTCGCCGTCGCCGACGTCCACCTGCCCGAGATCGACCGCGCCGTCACCTTCGACGAGGCCGCCGTGATTGTCGAGCGCGCCGAGCAGCGAGGCCGCGCCCTGCGGCTCGGCGGCATTGACCTGGAGGCCGCCGAGCAGCGTCGGCAGCGCGGCCTGCACGGCCGTCGTCGCGGTCGCCTGGTCGACGCCGAGTTGGTCGGCGATCTGGGCGATGGGTACTTGGGAGAGCAAATCGTCGAAGGAAGTCATCTCACTCCGCCTGAGGTTGTGGGCGCCCGGGAGCCCGGGTCGCGCTCAGATTAGGTGCATCGATGCAAGAACCCGGCGGTTTCGGCGGCGTCTGCGTTTGGCGCGTCGCCACGTGACGATGGTCACGGTGGGAGTTGGTGGTGCCCCCTGTAGGACTCGAACCTACGACCTAGTGATTAAAAGTCACCAGCTCTACCAACTGAGCTAAAGGGGCGCGCAGCGGAGTCTAGCGGACACGGTGCCGAAGGGCCGAACCGTGGTCCCCGGCCGCGTTGCGGGCGTCTGATCGCCGCTGGTGGTGGCCGGTAACAGCGGGGCCGTCCGCGACGATTCTCGGTAAACACCTGGTGCCCAGCATCGTTCGCGCTATGGGTTGCGTATGGTTGTCGAATACTGTTGTATCGCAACATCTTTCGACAAGCAGGGGTGCAGGAGCGATGGAGTGGTCCACGATGGGCGCCGGTCTCGCGACCGTTCGGCGAACTTCGGCGGTGCCGATGAGCCGGTCAACTGGGCTGCGCGCCTACGGAATTCGTACCCGGACTAACCATTCCGGTTGCGCTTCGTTTGCTGATGTGGATAACCGGACCGGATGTTCGGATAGGTACACCAATCGCCGCGTGTCGTCTCGGGAATGCGGGTACGGTGATCGCCTGGTGAATTTCGAAACAATCACCGGTGCCGCGTTTTCCGTGGCTCCGGTGCAGGGTGCGGCGTTTCGTAATTCATCGACAGATTGCAGGCCGAGGTGATCGCGATGGGTGCGCGAACTCCCGGCAAAGGGGTAGGCGTCGCCGCAGGAGGAGGCGGTTCTCACCGGTGGCGGGGCCGCTGTGCGAGGCACCGCGAGTCTTTCATACCGAAAGTTTGAATTAAAACCACAATTCGCACCAGCGGTCTGTATTCGACCGCCGGCGTCGAGAAGGTTCGGAGGCGTTTCGAGCATGGCACGGCAGCAAGAGCGGGCGCGCCGGACACGCGCGGCAATAATCAAATCCGCGGCCGTCGAGTTCGGGAAGAGTGGATATGCCGCGGCATCGCTCAACCGCATTCTGGAAGGTTCGCGTGCCACCAAGGGCGCGATGTACTTCCATTTCGACTCCAAGGAAGATCTGGCGCGCGCGGTGCTCGAGACCGCGGTCGAGCGGTACCGGATCTGCGCGGAGCGCTGGCTGGCGCGCGCCGACCTCGGTCCGCTTGATGTGCTGCACGGCATGGTCGACGAGATCGCCCTTCGCCTCGAGCACGACACCATCGTGCAAGCGGAGTACCGCCTCGTGATCGAACCCGACTTCCATCGCGACACGGGCAACGGCGGCGGACGCATCGTCGGCCGAGCCACCCGAGTGCTCGCGGTCCGTGCCATCGACGACGGACAGCTGCGCGCAGACGCCGACCCCGACCGCTTCACTCGGACCCTGTCCGCGGCGCTGGCCGGACAGCGCTATCTGGTCGACCCGATCTCCAACGGTTCCGCCGCCGACTTGCGTGCCCGCTTCGCCGAGGTGCTGGAGGTTATCGTGGAGGCGATGGCGACCCCGCTGTGGATCCAGACTTTCCGCACCGAGGGCTGGCGGGAGCAAGCACGCCTGGATGACCTCGGTTTGGGCGCCTGACCAGGCGATTTGGAACTCTGCGCACACCTGTCATAAGCTATGCGAGCTCCCAACGGAAACGTTGAAGCCGCCCCGGAGAGATTCGGAACGAGCCCCCTTCGTCTAGCGGCCTAGGACGCCGCCCTTTCAAGGCGGTAGCGCGGGTTCGAATCCCGTAGGGGGTACAGTCTTCGGACTGTGTCTAGTAGTACTGCAGGTATGCATGGCCCTGTAGCGCAGTTGGTTAGCGCGCCGCCCTGTCACGGCGGAGGTCGCGGGTTCGAGTCCCGTCAGGGTCGCACGTAGTACCAGAGCAATCCGGTACTTCCGGCCAGGTAGCTCAGTTGGTACGAGCGACCGCCTGAAAAGCGGTAGGTCGCCGGTTCGATCCCGGCTCTGGCCACCTTCGATCCCCTCACCGAAGTACGCGGTGAGGGGATTTTTTCGTTGGTGGGCGGCGAGAGCCGGTCAGCTCGTGACCGGCATCCGCAGGGCGTTGGCCCACAGGCGCGACAGGGTGTGGACAACTTCTTCCATCGGAATCCGGCTGCCGTCGAACTCGCCGTCGCCGATGACGAAGTAGTTGAAGGCCATCCGGCTCACCATGCCCGAGAGGGCGCGCGAGGTGAGCATCGGATCGATCTCGGGGTCTGCCAGGCCGCGTCGCTGGAGATCGGCGATGCCGCGGGCATTGCGGCCGATGAAGGCATCGGCACGGTGCTGGCGCAGCTTGCTGAATTCGGGGTCGATCTGGGCGACCTGCTCGAGCAGGCCCATCAGCTTCGCATTGCGCTTGTATGCCTCGAAGTAGGCCAGGTTGGCGGCTTCGATGATCGAGGCCGGATCGTCCTCGCCCGTTACATGCGGCATCCCGGGATGCATCATGTCTTCCTGGGCGTGCTCGAGGATCGCGGCGAAGATCTCCTCTTTGCTCGCGAAGTAGGTGTAGAAGGTGCCCGAGGAGCAGTGGGCTTCCTGGGTGATGTCGATGAGCCGGGTGTCGAGATATCCCATCCGCTCGAACACCTTCCGGCCCGCCGCGATCAGCGCGTCCCGCGTACGCAGTCCGCGCTGGGTGGCAGGCAGGTCGCGCAACAGCGAGGTGCGTGCCATCGAGGGCAGCGCGCCCTCGCTGTCGGGGTCCGCGGATCGTTCCATGGTGTAGTTATATACCGGCGTTCACGGGCGGAACACGACGCGGCCGACGGTATCGCCGTCGCCGAGGCGGCCGAGTCCGGCTGGGATGTCGGCGAACGAGAGCCGCTCGCTGATCAGCGGTTTCACCTGGCCCGCCGCGGCGAGCCGGGTCAGCTCGGCATGGCAGTCGTGGATCGCCTGCTGGTTGTACTGCTTGTAGAGACCCCAGTGCAGGCCGATGATCGAATAGTTCTTGATCAGCGCGTGATTGAGCGCGGGCTGGGGGATGGTGCCGCCGGCGAAGCCGATCACGAGGATGCGGCCTTCGAAGGCGATGCACTTGGTGGACTTGGCGTAGGCGTCGCCGCCGACCGGGTCGTAGACCACGTCGGCGCCGCGGCCACCGGTGAACTCCTTGACGAGCGGCACGAAATCCTCGGTGTGCCGGTCGATCACGAGGTCGGCGCCGAGCTCGCGGCAGTAGTCTGCCTTCGCGGGCCCACCGACGACGCCGATCACCCGTGCCCCCGCCGCCTTGCCCAACTGCACCGCGGAGCTGCCGACGCCACCCGCCGCGGCGTGCACCAGCAGCGTCTCGCCGGGCTGCAGCCGAGTCCGGCGGTGCAGCGCGAACCAGCTCGTCTGATAGCCGATGACCAGCGCCGACGCCTCGGCATCGTCGAGGGATTCCGGTGCGGGGAAGGCGTTTTCGGCATCGAGTACGGCCAGCTCGGCGAACGCGCCGCCGGGCAGGTTCGCGGTGCCGACGATCCGGTCACCGATCGCGAACCGGTCCACACCCGCACCGACCGCCAGCACTTCGCCGCACAGTTCCACGCCAGGGGTGAACGGCAGCGATGGCTTGATCTGATATTGCCCACGGCACAACAGCACATCGGGGAAGTTGGCGGGCGTCGCGAGAATGCGCACCAGCAGCTGCCCCTCGCCCGCCGCCGGGTCGTCGATGTCGTTGAACTGCAGTACTTCCCGTGGTTCGCCGAGTTCGGCCAACTGCCAGGCTTTCATGTGATCAGTGCTCCTGTTCCAGTCCGGTCATCTCAGTTGCACTCCCTGTACTTGTTCAGTTCCTGACGTGCGATGGCCCGCTTGTGCACTTCGTCGGGTCCATCGGCGAGCCGGAGCGTGCGCAGGTGCGCCCAGGCGGCGGCGAGCGGGAAATCGTCGGTGACGCCACCCGCCCCGTGCACCTGAATGGCCCGGTCCACGACCTTCAGCGCGATGTTCGGCGCGGCCACCTTGATCGCGGCGATCTCGGTGCGCGCGGCCTTGTTGCCGACGGTGTCCATCAGATAGGCGGCCTTGAGCGTGAGCAACCGGATCATCTCGATGTCGATGCGCGACTCGGCGATCCAGTCCTGGATATTGGCGTTCTCGGCCACCGGCTTGCCGAAGGTGATCCGCGCCTGCGCGCGCTTGCACATCATCTCCAGTGCGCGCTCGGCCATGCCGATGCTGCGCATGCAGTGGTGGATGCGCCCTGGCCCGAGCCGGGCCTGGCTGATCGCGAAACCCTCGCCCTCGCCCTTGAGCACATCGGTGACGGGCACCCGCACGTCGGCGAAGTCGATCTCGGCGTGGCCTTCGCGTTCCTGGAAGCCGAACACCGGCAGCCCGCGGATGATCGTGACGCCCGGCGCGTCGATCGGGACCACCATCATGGTCTGCTGACGGTGCGGCGCCGCGGTGGGATCGGTCTTGCCCATCACGATCATCACGCGACAGTTCTTGTGCAAGGCGTTGGTGGCGAACCACTTTCGGCCGTTCAGCACGTAGTCCTCGCCGTCGCGCACCATCGACAGTTCGATATTGGTGGCATCGGAGCTGGCCACTCGCGGTTCGGTCATCGCGAAGGCCGAGGCCATGGTGCCCTCGAGCAGCGGCTTCAGGTACTTCTCTTTGTGCTCCTCGGTGCCGAACAGCTCCAGCACTTCCATGTTGCCGGTGTCGGGGGCGTTGCAGTTGCAGGCCTCGGACGCGAGATGGCTACGGCCCATGATCTCGGCCAGCGGCGCGTATTCGAGGTTGGTCAGGCCGGGGCCGCGGCCGGGGTGCGGGTGGAAGAGGTTCCACAGTCCGCGTCGTTTGGCCTCGGCTTTGAGCTCTTCCACGATGGGCGGCTGGAAATGGGGGTCGCCGGATTCGCGCATCTGCACGTCGTACACGGCCTCGGCCGGGTAGACGTGGGCGTCCATGAAGTCGAGCAGTTCTTCGGAATACTTCTTCGCGCGATCGCTCAGATCGAACAGTGACATGGCGTGCTCTCTCGCTCAGTGGGTTTCGGCCAGCAACGACGACTGGTAGCGGCGCATGCCGCGCAGCCAGCGGTCGTAATCGGCGCCTTTGTGGCGGTACATGTCCAGCACCTGTGGATGCGGCAGGATCAGGAATTCCTCGGCGTCGACGGCCGCGAGCACGATGTCGGCCACCGCGGCGGGTTCGAGGACATCGCCCGCCGAGACGACGGCGCGGGTCGCGGTGGCGCCGATTTCCTCGCCCGAATCCCGGCCCGCGTAGAGCAGTTTCGTATTGACGCCCATCGGGCACAGGCAGCTGACGCGAACACCCTGGTCGCCGTAGGTGACACTGAGCCACTCGGCGAACCCGACCGCGGCGTGCTTGCTCACCGAGTAGGTGGCCGAGCCGATCTGGGTGAGCAGCCCCGCGGCGGAGGCGGTACTGATGAAGTAGCCCGCACCGCGTTCGACCCACTCGGGCACCAGCAGTCGCGCGGCGCGGATATGGGCGCGCAGGTTCACCTCGAGGGCGCGGCTCCAGTCGTCGTCGGTGACGTCGAGCCCGGGGGCGCCGACGATGCCCGCATTGGCGAAGTACAGGTCGACCGGCCCGAAGTGATTCCGCGCCACCGCGATCAGACCTCTGATCGCCTCGGTGTCGGCGGCGTCGGCGCCGACACCCACGACGGCGCCGGGGTGGTCGGCATTGATCTGCTCCGACACGGCCAGCGCGGCGGTCTCGTCGATGTCGGACACCACCACCTTCGCGCCTGCCGCGGCGAGTGCGGCCGCCAGCGCGGCGCCGATGCCCGCTCCGCCACCGGTCACGATGGCCACCTTGTCGGTAACTCTCACGAGAAGTCCTTTCGAAGGGGAGCCGCCAGTACCCGGTGATCAGGCCCATGGACACCACCAGGTACGTCGACGCCTGTTCGTCGGCCGGGTTCGATCATCGGTGACTCCTCGGTGAATCCGCAGGGGTGAATCTATTAGAACTTGACGTCAACTTCAAGTAAGTGAGCGCTTGCTCAGTGTCGTTCACAGAGAATGTAATGTCAATCACATGCAGCTACCGGCGGCTGCTCAGGATCCGGCGCGCGCCCGGCTGTTGACGAGGGTCGCGATCCACGCGCGGGTGTCGGCGGGGTCGATCACATCGTCGAGTTCGAAACCCGTGGCGGCGGTGAGCGCCTTGCCCTGCTGGTAGGCCAGGGTGAGCAACTGCTGGAAAAGGGTCTCGCGCTCGTCCGGATCAGCCACGGCGGCGAGCTCTTTGCTGAAGCCGAGGCGAACGGCGCCCTCCAACCCCATCGGGCCGATCTCACCGGTGGGCCAGGCGACGGTGAAGTTCGGCGCGCGGAAATGGCCCGCCGTCATCGCCATCGCGCCGAGTCCGTAGCCCTTGCGCAGGATGACGGTGCCGAACGGGACGCTCAGCTGTGCGCCGAGCACGAACAACTTGCTGAACCGGCGTACAGTCGCGGTCTTCTCGGCCTCCGGTCCGACCATGAAACCCGGTGTGTCGCAGAGGGAGACGATCGGCAGTCCGAACGATTGGCACAGGGTGAGGAAATCGCCCATCTTGTCGGCGGCCTCGGCGTCGATCGCGCCGCCGAGATGATGGCTGCTGTTGGCGATCAAGCCGAACGGTTCGCCGTGCACTCGCACCAGCGCGGTGACGACGCCGACCCCGTAGTCCGGCCGCAGCTCTAGCACCGAGCCGACGTCGACGATCGCGTCGATGGCGCGATGGATGTCGTAGGCGCGTAACCGGTTCTCCGGCACCACATGGCGGGCCAGCCGTGGGTCCGGTGCGTCGAAATCCTCGACCCCGCCCTGGAAGTAGCCGAGGTACTGCTTGGCCAGCGCCACCGCGTGCGCCTCGTCACGGGCCACCAGGTCGACGACGCCGTTGCGTCGCTGCACGTCGATCGGGCCGATGTCCTCCGGGCGGTAGGCGCCGAGCCCGCCGCCCTCGATCATCGCCGGACCGCCCATGCCGATATTGGCATCCGGCGTCGCGATGATCACGTCACAGGAGCCGGCCAGCGCGGCATTGCCCGCGAAGCAGCGGCCCGACACGATCGTCACCAGCGGCACCTTGCCGCGCAGGGCGCCGAGCGCGCGGAAGGTCGTCACCTCGAGGCCCATGCCGGTCCAGTCGGTGTCGCCCGGCCTGCCGCCACCGCCCTCGGCGAACAGCACAACCGGAACCCGTTTGCGTTCGGCCAGTTCGAAGGCGCGGTCGGTCTTGGCGTGGTTGTTCTTGCCCTGGGTGCCCGCGAGCACGGTGTAGTCGTAGGAGATCACCACCGCCTCGGCGTTGTCGAAGTGGTCGGCGCCGATGGTCGCCAGGCCGGTGATCAGGCCGTCGGCGGGGGTGTTGGCGATCAGGTCTTCTTCGGTGCGTCTGGTGCGTTGGGCGGCGAAGGTGAGTGCGCCGTACTCGACGAAGCTGCCCGCGTCGACGAGGTCGGCGATGTTCTCCCGTGCGGTGCCGTCGGCCGATCCTGTGCCGCTTCTGCACGGCCGCCGGGCGGGCTTCGTCGAGCGTCACCCGGTGCCTGGCACGGATCTCGTCGACATCGGCGCGGGCCCGGCCGGGATCGAGATCGGCGTGCGCGCTGCCGGTTTCGTCGGCGCCGGTGCGGGTGATGACGACCAGTGGATCGCCCGGCGCGACGACCCGCCCGGCGCGAACGAGCACCCGGACGACCCTGGCGGCATCCGGCGCGGCGAGCACGTGCTGCATCTTCATCGCCTCGAGCACCACGAGCTGGCCACCGGCGCCGATGTCGACGCCCTCGTCCGCCACCTCGACCACCGTGCCCGCGAGCTGCGCGCGCACGGCTTCCTGCCCCGGATACAGCTCGACCGCGGTGACCGCGACCTCGGGCTGATCGGTCTGTGCCGCCGCGACCAGTTCGGTCAGTCGCTCCGTGAGAAAGCCGGTGGTGGCCTGGCCTGATTGGAAGGTGCTGTCGGCGAGGATCTCTCGCAGGAACGAGATATTCGTACCGATGCCGGTGACGGTGAACTCGGCGAGCGCTGTCGCGGTCTTGCGGGCGGCGGCGGGGAAGGACTGTCCGCGAGTTCGGGTGATCACCTTGGCCAGCAGCGAGTCGTAGCGCGGGCTCGGGGTCAGCCCGGGGCGGCCGAAGGTGTCGACCCGCACGCCCGGCCCGGTCGGCGGTGCGAAGGTAGTCAGCGTGCCCGCGCTCGGCACCGCCGAACCGTCGGCCGCCATCCTCTCCATGTTCACTCTGGCTTGGATCGCGATGCCGTCCGCGACGGCCGGTTCGCCGGTGGATTCCGTTCCGTCGGACACGATTCCGCACGGCAATCCCAGGTCGTCGAAGTGCGCGCCCTGGGCGATCGCGAGCTGCACGGCGACCAGATCGACCCCGGTCACCTCCTCGGTCACGGTGTGCTCCACCTGGATTCGCGGATTGACCTCGAGGAACACGAACTCGGCGTCGGAGACCAGGAATTCGACGGTCGCCAGTCCGCGATACCCGACATGGGCGCACAGCCGGGCCGCCGCGAGGTGGAGGTCTCTCCGCAGTGTCTCCGAAAGTCCCTGCGCGGGAGCGATTTCGAGGAGCTTCTGATGCCTGCGCTGCACACTGCAATCGCGGTCTCCCAGCGCCAGCGCCCTGCCGCCCGTGGCGACGATCTGCACTTCGATGTGCCGGGCGTTCTCGAGCAGCAGCTCGGCGAACACCGCGGGGTTACCGAAACCGAGCTGCGCCTCCGCGCCGCACTGCCGATACGCGTCGTCGATCTCCTCGACCGTTCGCACCACCCGCATGCCACGCCCGCCGCCCCCGGCCAGCGCCTTGATCATGATCGCGCCGGGGTGCGTACCGAAGAACCTGTGAACCTCCTCGGCGGTGGTCGGTCCCTCGGTGGCGGGCAAGACGGGCACGCCCGCGGCCACGGCGGCCGCACGAGCCGAGGACTTGTCACCGAACAGGTCGAGCACCGCGGGATCGGGCCCGACGAACGTGACGCCATCGGCCGCGCAGGCACGGGCGAATGCGGCGTTCTCGCTGAGGAATCCGTAGCCGGGATGGATGTAGTCGGCGCCGGATTCCTTGGCGGCGGCCAGGATCGCGGAGTGGTCGAGGTAGGGCGTGGCGCCGGTGCCCGCCAACGCGATCGCCTCGCCCGCCGCGTGCACATCGGGGTTGTCGGCATCGTCGTCGGCGTAGACCGCCACGGTGTCGATGCCGAGTTCGGTAGCCGTGCGGATGACGCGCAGGGCGATCTCGCCGCGATTGGCGATCAGCAGTTTCACTGGATGTCCTCGGATTCGGTGGCGGCGGGTTCGACGATCCCGCTGGTGAAGCCGATCAGTCGTTCGGCGATGGCGATGTGACTGTGCGCCGATCGCGGGATCGATCCCCGCCTGGTGCTCGATCAGCGCCACCAGCGCGCCGTTGGCGAACACGGCTTCGGCGAAACGCCCGTGTGGTCGCCCCGATGACCTCGGCGGGCACGGTGACCTGCGCCTGGCTTGTGGTCACCGTCACAAGTCTTATTGACGTTGACGTCAGTGTCAACGGTCGATTCATCGCCTGACCTGTTCGGTTACCGAAAGCGGTGCCCACCGGGTAATATCGCTCCCCGATGCAAGGAAGCACGGCCCTGTAGCGCAGTTGGTTAGCGCGCCGCCCTGTCACGGCGGAGGTCGCGGGTTCGAGTCCCGTCAGGGTCGCCACGGCGAAAGTCCCCCACACCGATTCCGGTGTGGGGGACTTTCGCGTTCCAGGACCTGCTCAGATGCGGTGGTCGATGCTGGTGATGCGGTGACGACCGGGCGCTACCTCGGTGGTGCGCATGACCTGGTTGATCTTTTCGGTGGTGGCGTCGCCCGGCCATTTCTGGTGGATGGTCACGTTCCAGATGGTGGGGTCGGCGGCGTCGGCTTTGGTGATGTGGACGCAGTACTTCACATCGAGGGGCAGCGAGCCGATGCCCTCGGCCAAGGCCGACGCGTTGCCCACATGGGCGTTGTCGGTGACGAAGGAGCGGGCCTTCGCGGCGTCGCGGTCGACGTAGTAGCTGTATTCGAAGCCGAGGATGGCGCCCTCGGGGCTGGCGGTGTCGCCACGTTCGGCGCTGATGGTGATCGAGGGGGTGCGGAAGGATTCGCAGCCCGACAGGGCGTGTGCGGGAAGCGGGGGCACCACGGTGGACGTCGTTGCCCGCGTGTTGGAGGCAGCTGCCTGTGCCGTGGTGGTCGGTTTGTCGGCGGGGCCGAGGAAGATGGTGGCGCCCAAGCCGAGAAGCACGACGAATACCACCGCTCCGATGATGCCTTTGATCGCGGCCGCGGCCTTCACCTTGCCACCGCTTTCGTCGTAGCGTTCGTCATCGAAGTTCCTGCGGGGGCGCCGCGCGATCTGGCCGCCGCCGCCGAAGTCCTTGAGGCGCGGCAACACCGGTATCTCGACATGGTCGCCGCTCTGTTCGGTCGCGGTGGCGGTGGCCCAGTCGTTCCAGTCGACATCGTCACCGCGCTGCGGCTGGACCGGCACGTCGGCGTCGTTCCAGTCGTTCCAGTCGCCGGTGAACCCGTCGTCGTCATCGGGATTTCGATACACCGGTTCGACGGGCGCGGGCTGGAACGGGCCGTCGTCGAACGGTTCCGGGTCGGGTGGCGGCCAGGTCTCCGGGTTCGTGCCGATCGTCTGCGGCTCGGCCTCGCGCCGTCGCCTGCGCCGCCGTTTACCCTGCGGGCGACGGCGGCCGGGCGACGTGGCATCCGGCGACGCGAAGTAGGCACCGAACGGATTGTCCATGCGGTCGTCCTACGCCGGCGCCGGGACGACTCCCGGTTGCCCGTGTTTAGGCGCGGCGGAGGGTTTCTCGGTCTCCTGATCCTGCGCAGGACGAGCACCGGGCGGCACCACGCCGCCTTGCATAGGCTGCTGCGCGGGCGCGGGCGTGCTCGGAGCCTGTTGGGGCTGTTCGGCTTTCGGCGTCTGATTCTGGAACGGAGCGGCCGGTGCCGGTGCTTCCGGTTTCGCCGAAGCGCCACTGTCGTTGTTCGCGCCGCCACCGCCGCTGTTGGCTCCGCCGCCGGTGCTGGTGCCGCCACCCAATCCGCCGAACAGGGTGCTCGTGCCGGTCCCGCCGCCATTGGTCGACGGCGCGGTGGGCGTGGTGCCCGCGGGTGTGGTGGATGTGGCGCCCTCGGTGCCTGCGGCATTCGCGGCGAGAGTGTCGATTCCGGTCGTCGCCAGCTCGGTACCCTTGTCGAGTCCGTGCATCGCGACTTCGGCGATCTTGTCGATCAGGTGCGTACCGAACGTGACACCGGCATCGATCGCCGCCGTTCCCAGGGAGACCCCGCCGTCGATCAAGGCCTCCTGCAACGCGATCTGCGCCGCTGTCGCCGGATCGATGTTGTCGTCCTCGTCATCCCACGACGAGTCGTCATCCCAGGACGACGTATCGGACCCGCCGGTGCCGAGTACGTAGACGCCGGGCGCCACCTCCGTCGCGCCGACGGGAACGGTCACCCCGTTGGTCCCGCCGAGATCGCTGGTGAGCCCCTTGGTGTCTCGGGTGTACTGATCCATCTCGGTGCTGGCATTACCCACCACCCCGACCGCTTCGGAGATGGCCTCTTCGGCGAGTTCGACGATGGCATCGAGGTTGTTGCCGTTCACCGCGGGCGCGGCCTTCTTCGCTTTGGCCCGGAAGTCGGCGATGATCGCGTCGACCTTGGCCGCCGCGGTCGACTGCGTCGAATGGGCCTGCCCGAGCAGGGAACTCAATCGGGTCCCACGATCGGCCGCGGCCGAGACCTCGGTCGCGGTCTGCCGCAGCGCGGGTGTGGCGGGAGCGGCGGTCTCGGTCGACTCGAGGGCGTACAGCCCCAGCCGATGCGGGTCCTCGGTAGCTGTCGTCGCGGCGGAGGCCGACGTCAGCGCGGCGACCACCGAGGCATCGGGATCGGCGGAAGTATTACTGCCCAACGATCTACGCAACTCGAGCAACGGCACTTCGAGCAGCGCGATCACCGGCGCGATCTTCGCCTCGGCCTCGGCGGGGGTGATCGTGCTCAACGTGGTCTCGGTGGCCAGCGACTTGGTACGCATCACGCCACCTCGCTCTCGACCGCGCGCAGATCGCCCGCCAGCCCGGTGTCGATCCCGGTCACGCTGTCGCCGAAGCGATTCAGGATGCCCTGATAGGCGGTGACCAGGTTGCCCGCGGTACTCAGCGTCGAAGCGTGTTCGCCCGCTGCCTGTGTCCAGGCGGCGGCGAATTCACGCCCGAGCACGCCGAGCCCGGACAGATCGACCCCGGCCGCGGTCGTCGTATCATCGGCCGCTGTGCCAAGAAGTTCGGAAACCCGAGCTGCCGCACGCTGATAAGCGTCGAGCGCTGACGGGTCGAAAGACATTTCTGCCACGATGTCTGCCCCTTCACGATCGCGGATCCCGGCACGGCCGGTGCTCAAAAGCGTAACCACCGAGCGCCGTTTGCGGGAGGGTCCCGTCCAGATGGACGGATCGATCTCGAGACTACGCAGGTCAAGGACTTTCACCGCGAAGCCGGTGTGGTGCTGGTGTGACTGACGGGTCGGTGACCGAACATGACCGGCGAGTAGGGTCGGCCACGACATGGATGGGTATCGACTGTTCGCCCTGTTCGGGTTCGCTCTGCTCGATGCGCTCGACGTGCTGCTGGTGGCGATCACCACGGCCGTGGTCGCCGACGCCAGGCTGACCCGGCGTTCGCCGATGACGGGGGTGCTCAGTTTCCTCGGCGGCGTCTTCGCGGTCTCGGTGGCCTTCGGCGTGTGCACCGTGCTCGGCATCGACTTCCTGGTTCGGCTGTTCGACTTCGAGCTGACCCCCGCCCTGCGCTACTGGGGTGAGTTGGTGATCGGCCTGGTGCTGATCGCGGTCGCCGCGCTTCCGGTCGACACCACCACGTCCACCGGCGGCCGCTGGATCGAGCCGGTGCGCAGATATCCGTGGCTGCTCGGGGTGATCGGGTTCACGCTGGGTCTGGCGAAGGTGCCCACCTCGGTGCCCTATCTCGCGGCCCTCGCGGTGCTGTCCGCGCAGCGCCCGCTGCCGGTGGCGTGGCCGGTGATCGTGGCGGCCTACTGCGCGGTCGCCCTGGTCCTGCCACTGGTCGTGCTGGCTCTGGCCATGCGGCGAACGCCGCGCGCGCGACGGGTCTACCGCCTGCTCGTGCGGGGCATCACCCGTTTCGGGCCGCCGGCGATCAGGGTGCTTTTCGTCGTGTTCGGCGTGGGATTGATCGTCGACGCACTGGTCCACGCGGGCCGACTGTGGTGAGCGCCCGCACGGCCACTCAGGAAAGCGTCAGGACCATCGAGTACCGTCATAACGAATCGATGACATGCCCCGTGCCCGCATCCTGGGCCGCGGGGCTATCCAGGTGAGCAGGGAGGGCGACCCTTGAGGGTTACCGTTGTTGTGCCGACCTACAACGAGCGGGAAAATCTGCCGGTGGCGGTGGAGCGGCTGACGGCTCTGCCGGTGTCCGATCTGCACGTGCTGGTGGTCGACGATAATTCACCCGACGGCACGGGTGACGTCGCCGACAAACTGGCGGCCGAGCTGCCGAATGTGGTGAGCGTGCTGCATCGCACCGAGAAGGACGGCCTCGGCCGCGCCTACATCGCCGGCATCACCGCGGCGCTCGACGAGGGCGCCGATGTGGTGATCCAGATGGACGCCGATCTGTCGCACCCCGCCGAGGTGATCCCGTCGATGCTCGAGAAGCTGAGCTCCGACGATGTCGGCGTAGCGCTGGGGTCGCGCTACGTGCCGGGTGGTTCGACCGCCGCGGAGTGGAAGTGGTACCGCAAGGCCCTGTCGGCCTGGGCAAACTTCTACGTGAACCTGATCCTGCGCCTCGGCGTGAAGGACGCGACCGCCGGTTTCAAGGCCTGGAAGGCCGACACCCTGCGCGCGATCGACGTCGCCTCGATCCGCAGCAACGGCTACTCGTTCCAGGTCGAGATGAACTACCGCGCGATCAAGAAGGGCTACACGATCGCCGAGGTGCCGATCCGCTTCGAGGAGCGCACCGTCGGTGCGTCGAAGATGAGCCTGAAGGTGCAGCTCGAGTCGGCGCTCATGCCGTGGAAGCTGCTGTTCGGCCGCTCGGTCTAGAACTCGTTACGCGAAAGGCCCCGCCGATGGTTTCGGCGGGGCCTTCGCTGTTTGTCCGGGTCACTTCGCGGTGATGCCGCGACGCACGCCTTCCAGAGCGATCACCATGACCGGCACCAGCACCACGTGCATCACCGACAGGGCGATGGTGGAGGCGGTGTCGAAGTCGGCGGCCACGGTCAGTCCGATGGTCGCGATCGACAGCGCCGACCCGACCACGGCGGCCGTCCGCAGCACCCCGGTCCACAGGTAGGACACCAGCACTGCGACGGTCAGGCCGATCAGGACCGGCACGGCCGACATCAAGATCACCCCGCCGGGCGCGGCATCGGTGACCTTGCCGTCGGCGATCGTGGTGAACGACCCGCCCGCGGCGGCGCCGATGGCCCAGACGATCAGATTCAGCACCACGGCGACGGCAGCGGCGCCCAGCACGGCGACGGGCCGGTTCAGTGCGGGGACGGTGTAGGTGGTGGGGGCGGTGACGGTGCTCATGATGTTCTCCCTCATTCGGTGGTGAGACAAGCATCAAACCTGAACCATTGTTAATGTCAAGCCCTCAGTCGAATTGGACTGCGCCGCATCGTCGAGACCCTGGTCACAGGCCCTGAGCCCCGTGCCTACGACAGAAGGTCGTAGCATGGCGGCGTGGGCTCTCCGACGGATCACACCGCGCGCTTACGCGGCGCGGCAGTGGGTTCCGCGTCCGGCGCCGTCGCGATTCTGGCGCACGGACTCGGTGGTGCTACCGCCGTTCCCGGCGGATCCGCCCTCGCGCTGTTGTTCGCCGCGTGCGCCCTGATCGGTGTCGTCGTCACCGCGCTGCCGCGAGGAAACAGCGCGATGTCGACCATGGTGGTACTGGCTGTCGGCCAGTGCGTCGGGCACACCGCGCTGTCGTTGGGACATTTCCAGCACCACACCATTTCGGGCGCGATGGTGCTCGCTCACCTGGTGGCGATCCCCGTCGGCGCCCTCGCGATCCGCGCCGCCGAGGTCGGTGTGCGCCGGGCGATCACCAGCGTGCGGCAGCTGGTCCTCGTGCTGGCCGGGGTCACGTGCCCGCCCGACCGCCCGGTCCGGCTACCCGTCGCCGACGAGCGTGCGGTGCTCCGGCAGCTCCTCCTACGACCGGACATCGGGCTGCGTGGTCCGCCCTGGGTGGGCGCGACCGAATCCAACCCCGTTCCGACTTAGGACAAGCCCGACGAATTCCACTGTCTCGGTGGATGATTCGCCGTGCGGACAGGCCGGTCCGGGGCACACCTCACCCCGATGATCGGAGTTCTCCCATGTCCGTCTTTCCGCATGTCCACCTGCGTGCCCGCCGTGTCGGCGCTGCCGCCGCCTGTGCCGTTCTCGCCGTGTTCGCCACCGCCTGCTCGGATTCCGAGCCTGCCCCGCCCTCGTCCGTGGCGATGGCGGACCGGATCACGATGAGCGACCAGTGGATCAAGGCCGCCGAGTCCGGAATGTCGGCCGCCTTCGGCACCCTGCGCAATGCCGGTGACGCCCCGATGACACTGGTAGCCGCCACCAGCCCGGCCTCGGAGCGGGTCGAGATCCACGAGGTGGTGCCCGACAGCACCGGCGCGAAGACCATGCGCCCGAAAGCCGGTGGCATCACCGTCCCGGCCCACGGCGAGGTGACGTTGAAGCCGGGCGCCGAGCACCTGATGTTCATGGACCTGAAGCAGCCGCTGCGGACCGGCTCGGAAACCTCGCTCACGCTGACCTTCGCCGACGGCTCGAGCACCGTCGTCACCGCACAGGTGCGTGATTTCGCCGGCGGCAAGGAGAACTACGCGCCGGGCACCGACAATCCGATGCACGGTGGCTGATTCGCGGCCCGGACTCTCTCGCCGACGGTTGCTCGGCGGGGGAGCCGCGGTGGCGGGCGCGGCCGGAATCGCCTGGGGTACGGCCGAGCTGGTGCGTCCGGAGGCCGTTCGGGACGAGGCGCTCGACATCGTCGCGTTCTACGGCGCTCATCAGGCGGGCGTGGAGACGATGCCACCAGGTCACGTGGCCTTCGCGGGCTTCGACCTGGCGCCCGGCGTCGGTCGCGAGGACGTGATCGGGCTGCTCCGAATCTGGACCGACGACGCGGCGCGACTGACCACGGGCGTGCCCGCGCTCGCCGATACCGAACCGGAGCTCGCCGCCAGACCGGCCCGTCTCACGATCACCGTCGGCTTCGGACCCGACCTGTTCACCGTCGCGGGGCTCACCGAGCGGAGACCGGAGTGGCTGCGCCAGCTCCCGCCGTTTCCCATCGACCGGCTCGACCCCGTCTACACCGGCGCCGACCTGGTCCTCCAGGTCTGCGCCGAGGAGGCGACGACGGTCGCGCACGCGGTGCGGGTGCTGTCCAAGCATGTGAAATCGCTGGTGACGGTGCGGTGGGTGCAGCGCGGATTCCGGGACGCGCCGAACGGCCAGACGATGCGCAACCTCATGGGGCAGGTCGACGGCACCGTCAACATCGCCCCGCGCACGGTCGACTTCGACCGACTGGTGTGGGACGAAGGCGCGTCGATGCCGTGGCTCSCCGGCGGCACCTCCCTGGTGCTGCGCCGGATCGCCATGGACCTCGACACCTGGGACGAACTCGACGCCGACGGTCGCGAACTGACCGTCGGCCGCCGGGTCGCCAACGGTGCGCCGCTGACCGGTATCGCCGAACACGACGAGCCCGATCTCGCCGCGGTGGACCGCCACGGCATCCCGGTCATTCCGCCGTCGTCACACGTCGCGCGGGCCAGGCACACCCACGACGGTGAACGGTTCCTGCGCCGCGGGTTCAACTACGACGAGAACCCGGCGCCGGGGCAGGTGTCGAACTCGGGCCTGCTGTTCGTGGCCTATCAGCGCGATGTCGACCGTCAGTTCCTGCCGGTGCAGGCGCGGCTGGCGGAATTCGACGCGCTGAACGAATGGACCACGCCCATCGGGTCGGCCGTGTTCGTGATCCCGCCCGGTGTCCCCGGTCCGGGGCACTATCTCGGGCAGCAGCTGTTCGAGAGCTGAGCCTCCGGCCGGGCGCACCTCGCGCCCGGCCGGTTCAGGCTCGTGGCCAGTCCAGCAGCGTGTTCTCGAACAGCTGCCGGACGCCTTCCACCTCGGCGTCCATGTCGGCGGGGTCCCAGCCGGAGACATCGATCGGCGCCAGCACCGCCACATCGACGATGCCGGCGCGGGCGATAGGCGAATCCCGCCAGGCGATTTCGCCCGCGTTGCGGACCACCACCGGGATCACCGGCACGCCCGCCTGGATGGCGATATGGAACGCGCCCTTCTTGAAGGGCCCGACACCCGGAGTGAACGAGCGAGTTCCCTCGGGCGCGACGGCGATGGAGAGTCCGTCGCGCAGGGTCGAAACCACCGGGGCGAGAGCGGCTTTCGCGCGCTCGGTGTCGGTTCGGTCGATGAAGGTGACGCCGACGAACCGCATCAGCGGACCGAACAGCGGATGACTGCGCAGCTCCTTCTTGCCGATGCCGGTCACCGCGCCGTCGAGGACTTTCGGGACGATGATCACGTCGAACTGGCTCTGGTGGTTGAACAGGAATACCGCGGGGCGCGGCGCGCGGGCGTTCTCGGCTCCGACCACGCGCAGTTGGACGTCGATGGCGCGCAGGGTCGCGGTGGTGGCGTCGTGCATGAGTGCGTCGGCCATCGTCTGCCGCTTGCCGGTGTAGGACTTGCGAAGGACGCCGACCAGCGCGCCGCCGATGAGTCCAGCGAATCCGACGATGGTGCGCAGGTAGTCGAGGGGGCGCGGGGCTCGACGCAGGCGGAAGGTCAGTGCGGGCCAGCCGTTGTCGGCGGCGATCGCGGCGAGGGCCGGGTCGGGGTCGATCACGGTCGGTCGCTGGGCGAGTTCCAGCAGCGGCAGGTCGGTCACGCTGTCGGCGTAGGCGTAGCCGATCTCGAGATCCGGAGCGAATTGGGTTACTGCCGTGGACTTTCCGGTACGCCACAGCGGCGCGCCCGCCGGTCGGCCGGTCAGTACGCCGTCCTCGACGGCGAGTTCGGTGCACAACACGTTGTCGATGCCGAGCCGCTCGGCGACGGGACGCACCTGGAATCGTGTGAGCTCGCTGACCAATATCACTGTGTGACCGGCCAATTGGTGGGCGCGCACGAGGTGCCACGCCTCGGGGAACAGCCGCCCGTAGATCTCCTTGCTGAAAGCCTTGCGGCCGAGCTGGTCCAGCTCGGTCTCCGACGCGCCCGCCCATGTCCGTTCGACGGCTTGCAGGAATCGTCCGTAGTCACCGTCGTTGCCGCCGCGCTGGATACCGCCGAGCAGGGTGGCCAGGCGATCCTCACCGCGCCGCAACACCTTGCCCGCCAGTCGACGTCGCGGCAGACCGTCGACAACGGTGCCGCCGAAATCGAACACCGCGGCGATCCGCGGACCTTGCGGACCCGAACGGATCGTGGCCACGGCGTCGGCGAGTGTGCTCATCAGTTCGTGTTCCTGTTCGACGGATCGAGCGAGGCCGCCCGCGCGATCCGGTCACCCAGATCGCGCAGCTGATCGGCGAATTCCTGGCGCTTGTCGATCAATTCGGCTTCGGCGCCCTCGGCCGCGGGTGCGATGAGGCCGTGGTTGTCGGCCAGTTTCCAGGCGCTGGTGAACAGTTCCGACGATACCGATTCCGGGCTGTGCAACCGCTGCTGCAACAGCATCTGCTTGCCCACCGCCACGCACTCGTCGATGAATTCCTTGCGATCGATCGTCGCGTCGGCGGGTCGGGCCACCAGCCGCTCGGCGACCACCAACTGCGCGTCGAAGAACGAACGCAGCACCCGATGGGCCATCACGAACCCGGATTCGGTGACAGCGCCGAGGAATTGGCGATCCAGTCGATCGTCGGGGGTGTGCTCGTCCCATTCGGGCACGATGATGCGCACCTCCTCGATGATCTGGTCGGCGAACTCCTTCCGCTCCGGGAAGAAGAATTCGAACTTGAGCAGATCGCGCAGCGCGAACGCCGCTTTCCACGCCGCCCGCAGCGGGTCGTCACCCGGCTGCTCCACCGCGGTGAGGGCGGCGAGTTCGAGGATGGCGCGGTTGACGAACCAGTGCACCGCGCTGTTGCGGTAGAACGCCGCCTCGAGGTGCGCGCCGGGTTCTATCGCGTACACCGGTTCCAGCCCACCGCGATACACGGTGACAACGCCCGCCAGTGCGAGCTGTTCGAGCACCACCCGCAGGCCCTGTTCGTCGCGCAGCGTGGTGAGTTCGCCGCTGGGCAGTTTGCGGCCGACGATATAGCCGAGCACCGGGTCGAGCACCGTTCGCACCTGGCCGAGCGTGAGCGCTCGTTCGTGCACGCCGAGCAGGGCCAGGGTGACCAGCGCGTTGACCGTGATCGGGGTGACCTCGTTGATCCCGACCGCGACGTCGAAAGCCAAGCGCTGCACCGCCTTGTGCTCGGCGTCGGCCAGCGTCTTCTCGTCGGGAACGGTGGCCGAACCGGTCTCGGTGTCGCGCAGCGGGATGGTCACCGGCCGCTGATCGAGTGGATCGCCGTGCACCCCCAGTCGCTCGCGGGCCGAAATGGCTTCGCCGAAGCGCACATACACGCGTCCGGCCGAATGCTGCTGACTGCGCACATATCTGGCCAGCCAGCCGATTCCCTCGGCCTTCTTCTTGCCGCCCGCCTGTTCGATGGCTATCGCGCCGAGCTCGTTGAGTCGCTCATAGGTGATCGAGACCGGCACGAGCATCACATCGTCGACGCGACGCGAACGCACCGCGGCGGCAAGGTAATTGAGGAGGCCGTAGCGCGGTGGGCGCAGTTTGCCCGTCCTGGTGCGCCCGCCCTCGAAGTACCACTCCATATTGAAGCGCTTGGCCAGCAGGTAGGCGAAATACTCCTCGACGACCGCCTTGTAGACCTCGTCGTCGCCGAAGCTGCGCCGGATGAACACCGTGCCGGTGCGCCGCGCGATCGGACCCATCGGCCAGAAGTTGAGGTTCGCGCCGCCGATCACGTGGTTGGGCGGAAAATCATTGCGCGCCAACACGTCGCCGAGCACGAACGCGTCGACATAGGAGCGGTGCGAGGGCAGGAAAACCAGCGGGTGCTTGCGGTTGAGCTTGCGCAACGCGTCGAGGCCGCGCAGATCGGTGTCGACCTTCCACGTCGAGGCGTGCACCGGTCGCATCGCCTGGGTGAACAGGTCCGAGACCAGCCTGCTCTGCGCGGCGACCAACTCGCGCAGCGCCTTCTCCGCGTTGCGATACACCTGGTCGGGTTCGGAGCCGATCTCGTCGGCGATGTAGTCGAGCTTGCGCTGGAATTCGGGGGAATCGAGGATCTCCTCGGCTACCAGCTGGGGCACCTTGTACCGATCGCCGATGACGGTGCGTTCGGCGCGTTCGAGCGCCACCACCGCGGCGCGCACCACCGCGCGCGCGAACGGGTCGGCCGAGCCCGCGCGCAGCAGCGCCGCGGCCTCGGGGTTGTTGGTGCGCAGCGCGCTGAGCCGAGCGGGCGCGCCGACGAGCACGCGGTGGCGGTCCGGTTCGGTGCGCAGCAGCCTGCGCTGGACGAGCCGGTTGGGTTTGCGCGGGTTGGTGAGCATCACCAGGTCGGCGAAGGTCACCCGGCGCACACCGTCGCGTTCGGGCGGCAGCCACAGCACCCGGACCGGCACGACCAGCGGGTCGTCCTGCCTGCCGACGAGGCGTTTGGTGATGGCCTTCGCGTCGAGGTCGAGCTGGGTCACCGGGGCCGTGGAGTCGATCTCCCTGTCGAGACCACCCTGGGCTATCCAGTCGCCGATCACTTCGCGTTCGACGGCGGAGGCCGCGTCGACCAGGGCGACCACCGAGTCTGCCTGCGGGCCGCGCCGCCCACCTTTGTCGATCATTACTCCATTCAAGCCGCAGATCTGGTTCGGCGCATCGAACTTGGGCTACAGCGCGTTGCGCGGCGTGTACGGAGCGGCCGATGTCGGGCGCGAGCTACAGTGCTGGAGGTTTGCCCGGCGTGGTGCGGCAGTGGCGAACAATACCCAGTATGGGTCTGGCTAAACGGCGAGGTAATGCTAACCTAACCAAGAAAAGTTAGGTCAGCTTTACCTTGGAGGATCGTTGTCGTCGACGGAACAGCCCGTACGGGTGGAGCACGTGACCGACCCGGCGGCAGCGATGTCACGTCTGGCCGTCTCTGATCGGTTCGGTGAGTACGTGATGTACGAGCAGCCCGGTGTGTGGGTGTTCGCCGCCGATCCGCTCGGTAGCGTGGAACTCGACGCCGGTGAACTGCGCACCATCTGGGGTGGTGAGACCACCGCTCGCGCATGGTCCGGCAGCCCCGCCACCGCTATCGACACCGCACTGGCGACCCTGCCGATCGACGGCCGCAACGCCTATGGCTGGATCGGCTTCGAATTCTGCGCCTACTCGCTCGCGGCGACCCACCATCTCAATCCGCTGACCTCGTTGGCGCACCTGATGATTCCGCGGATCGAGGTGCGCATCGATGCCACCGGCGTGCGGATCAGCGGCGCCACCCCGAACGAGGCGTGCGATATCCACGATCTGATCTCCGGCTCGCAGGGTGTCGACCTGCCTGCCCCGACACCGGTCGATGTGCGGGTCGACCCGACGAACTACGAGGAACGGGTCGCCACGGCGGTCGCCGAAATCCGCTCCGGCAGCTATCAGAAGGTGATTCTGTCGCGCAAGGTCGAGCTGCCGTTCGCGGTGGACGTGCCCGCGACCTATCGCCTCGGCCGGGCCAACAACACCCCCGCCCGCTCGTTCCTGCTGCGACTGGGCGGGCTCGAGGCGGCCGGGTTCAGTCCCGAGTTGGTGGCGTCGGTCGACGACGATCGAGTCGTCACCACCGAACCGCTGGCCGGTACGCGCGCGTTCGGACTCGGTGCCGAGGCCGACGGCGCCGCCCGCGCCGAACTGCTGGCCGACCCGAAGGAGATCGTCGAGCACGCGATTTCGGTGCAGACCTCCTTCGCCGAGATCGCGGAGGTGGCCGTACCCGGCACGCCCGCGGTCTCCGATTTCATGGCGGTGCGCGAGCGCGGCAGCGTGCAGCACCTGGCATCCACCGTGCGCGGCACCCTCGCCGCCGACCGCACCGCGTGGGACGCGCTCGAGGTGCTGTTCCCGTCGGTGACCGCGTCCGGCATCCCCAAGCGGGCCGGCGTCGACTCGGTATTCCGCAATGATCACGATCCGCGTGGGCTGTATTCCGGTGCGGTGGTCTGTGTTTCGCCGACCGGCGCGCTCGAGGCGACGTTGGTGCTTCGCGCGATCTACCAGACCGGCGAAGGCGCGTGGTTGCGCGCCGGTGCGGGAATCGTGGGACAGTCGCGCCCCGAGCGTGAGTTCGAGGAGACCTGCGAAAAGCTGGGCAGCGTAGCGCCTTACGTGGTCAAGGCATACAAGGCTTGACCACACCCCGCGGCTTCCGCCGGAGAGGCACTCCGGGACAACTGGTGTCGCGAGAACATGGGTAACTCACCGGGAACGGGCTGACCGAGGCGCATCCTTTGTCTGGCCGCCAACGCGAACCGGCCCGGCGCCTAGGTCTGGCCATAAGTCGCGGAGAGGCGGATCAGCGCCTTTTTGTCGATCTTGCCGACCGCGGTGATCGGCAATGAATCCGCCTGGCGGACGAGGTCGGGGAGCTTGTAGGTGGCCAGGCCGCGTTCGGTGAGGAAGGTCTTGATCTCGCCGAGGGTGGGCAGTTCGCCGGTGACAACCAGGACGACACAGGCCTTTTCGCCGAGTGCGGCATCGGGCAGGCCGACCGCGGCGGCGTGGCGGACCGCGGGGTGGGCGAGCAGGTGCTCCTCGAGTTCGTCGCAGGAGATGTTCTCGCCACCGCGGTTGATCACATCCTTGATCCGGCCGCTCACGACCAGGTGGCCGCTGGGTAGTTGCCGGACGAGATCGCCGCTGCGGTAGAAGCCGTCGGCGGTGAAGGCGCGCGAATTGTGCTCGGGCGCACGATAATACCCGCGCAGGGTGTAGGGGCCGCGGGTGAGTAGTTCGCCTTCTTCGCCCGGGGCGACGTCGTTGCCGTCGGCGTCGACGACGCGCAGTTCGTCGGCGGGGGAGAGCGGTCGGCCCTGGGTGGTGCACACCAGCTCTTTGTCGTCGTCGAGACGGGTGTAGTTGAGCAGCCCCTCGGCCATCCCGAACACCTGCTGCAAGGTGCACTGCAACGCGGGCTCGACATCGCGGGCGTTCACCTCGGCCAGCCGCGCCCCGCCCACCTGCAACAGGCGCAGCGAACTCAGGTCGGCCCCTTCCCAATCCACTGCCGCGCTCCACAGCTGGGCCAGCGGCGGGACGACGCCGGTGACGCTCACCCCGTGCTTCTCGATCGCGGCGAAGGCGGCCTCGGGGCTCGGGTCGAGGGTGAAGGCGATGGCGCCGCCGGTCGCGACGGTGCCGAGGATGCCGGGACAGGCCAGCGGAAAGTTGTGGGCCGCGGGCAGGGTGGCGAGGTAGACGTCCTCGGGGCCGAGCTCGCAGACCCGCGCGCTGGCGGTCGCGTTGTAGACGTAGTCGTCGTGGGTGCGGGCGATCAGCTTCGGCAGGCCGGTGGTGCCGCCGGAGACCAGCATCACCGCGATATCGGACGGGTCGACCGTGGGCAGCGAATCACCTTCGCGAGCAACCGAATCGAGGGCCACGAACCCGGCGGTACTTCCGTCGGCTTCCGACGTCCCGGTGCCCGGATCACCGGCGACCAGCACGTGGCGCAGACTCGGCACCGCTTGGCGCACGGTCGTGGCCAGCTCGCGGTAGTCGAAGTCGCCGAGCTGGTCGGGGACGAGATAGGCGACCGCTTCGGACAGCGCGGCCAGGTGCTCGATCTCGACGCGGCGGTGTGCGGGCAGGGTGAGAACGGGGATGATCCCGGCGCGCAGCACACCGAACAGGGCCGTCGCGAATTCGGGAATGTTCGGCAGCTGCACGATCACACGGTCACCGGGATTGATCCCGAGGGCGAGCAACCCGTGCGCCATCCGGTCGGCGGCGGCGTCGAGTTCGGCGTAGGTCTGCGTACCGGCGTCGCTGAGCACGGCGGGCCGCTGCGGCTGGCTGCGCGCGGTGTCGCGCAGGAGATCACCGAGTGTGCGCCCGGCCCAGTAGCCTGCGGCCCGGTACTCCTTGGCGTCGGCTTCGGGAAATGGGACGTAGCCCTCGCGGTGGCCGGTTGCCGATGTCGACGTCACGTACTGCCTCACTCGAGTCTCGCTACACTTGCAAAGGTTAGGCAACCCTATCTCAATGGAGTAGGCTGCCGCCGGGCAGTACCGAATCCGTCCGGGACGGGCGGCGAGCAAGGAGTGATCGGCAGATGGAGAAAGCACCCGCAGGCGGCGCCGGGATCGACCGCGCCGAGATCCGCGCCGCGATCGCCCGTCACCTCGATCTCACCCCCGATGCTGTCGCCGAGGCCGACGATCTGATCCAGCTCGGCCTCGACTCCATTCGCACGATGAAGCTCGCCGGCGCCTGGCGCAAACGCGGCATCGCCGTGAACTTCGCTCTGCTGGCCGCCCACCCCACCGTCGACGCCTGGTACGCCCTCCTCAACGGCGCCGACCCCGATGACCTCGCGGCAAGCGACGGTAGGTCGATGGTGGCCGACCAAGCCGCCGATGACGCCGCTCTCGAACCGGGTGAGCCCGGTTCGGCCGACTCCGCCACGCCGGTCGACAACCCGGCTGGATCGGGAGGTTTCGACAACTTCGGTTCTGCCGCAGACGAATCCGTGATCGTTCCCGACGACGGGACGCCGTTCGCCCTCGCGCCTATGCAGCACGCGTATTGGATCGGGCGGTCCGATGCGCAGGAGCTCGGCGGTGTCGCGGCGCATCTCTACGTCGAATTCGACGGTGCCGATGTGTATCCGGAGCGGCTCGAGCGGGCTGTCGAACAACTGCTGTCGCGCCATCCCATGCTGCGCACCCGGTTCCTGCCCGACGGCACCCAGCAGACTCTCGACCGGCCCGGCCGCGCGGTGTTCGGCGTGACCGATCTGCGCGAGGCGTCCGCCGACGAGGCCGAGCAGCGGCTCGCGGAGCTGCGCGGGGCGCGCACGCACCAGCGGATGGCGGTGGAGGACGGGCAGGTGATCGATATCGCGCTCACCCGCCTCGCCGACGGGCGCACCCGCCTGCACCTGGATGTCGATATGCTCGCCGCCGACGCGATGAGCTACCGCATCCTCATCACCGACCTCGCCCGGCTCTACCACGGCGAACCACTGCCGCCGCAGGACTACACCTTCCGTCAGTACCTGGCCGAGCACCGGCGCGACGGCGCCGCGACCCAGGTTTCGGACAATGCCGCAGCGCAGCAGCAGGACACCGCCGCCGGTCTCCCGAGCGCCCTCGCCGATGAGCGGGCCCGTGATCGTGCCTGGTGGCAGGACCGCCTGAGCGAGCTGCCGGGTGCGCCGGAACTGCCGCTGGCCCAGCATATCTCGGAGCCCAACCGCACCATCCGTCTGCACCGCTGGCTTTCCCCGCAGGCCAAAGCGCAGGTCTTCGACGCGGCCCACGCCCGGGGGATCACCCCGGCGATGGCGCTGGCCTCGGTGTTCGCCGAAACCATCGGCGGCTGGTCGGCCCAGCGCCGCTTTCTGCTGAATCTGCCCCTGTTCCACCGTGAACCGGTGCACCCGCAGGTCGACGGCGTCGTCGGCGACTTCACCTCCTCGGTCCTGCTGGAAGTCGACGTCACCGAGCCGGCCACTGTCGCCGATCGTGCGCGCGCGCTCCAGCAGCGCCTCCACGAAGCGGGCGCGCACTCCGCGTACTCGGGCCTGGAAGTCCTGCGCGACCTCGGGCGTCATCGCGGCGAACCGGTGCTGGCTCCCATCGTGTACACCAGCGCCCTCAATCTCGGCGAACTCTTCCCCGACATCGTCACCGACACCTTCGGCGACCCCGTCTGGATCATCTCCCAGGGCCCGCAGGTCCTGCTCGACGCCCAGATCACCGAGGTCCGCGGGGGTCTGCTGCTGAACTGGGACATCCGCGAAACCGCCTTCCCCCCAGGCATGGTCGACGCCATGTTCGCCCGCTACATCGAAGCGATCGAACGCCTCGGTGGCCGACCTTCCGAGCTCGCCGAGGCATCGGCGAATTCGTCGGATGCAGGCAGTGCGCAGCCGAAGGCAGTCGAGGCCGCGCCGACCGAGGTGAGCTCGGCGACGTCGCCCGTGGTGCCCGCTGACGGGGCTGCGGTTTCGGTCGGACGCACTAGGTTTGCCGGGGGAGCGGGATGGCAGGCCGAAGCCGGAGTGCGGATTCCGTTGGAGCAGGCCGCTACTCGGGCGCGCGTCAACGCCACCGCGGGGCCGGTGAGTGGCGGGCTGCTGCATACCGGCTTCTTCGCGAACGCGGCGACGACTCCGTCCGCGCCCGCGGTGCTCTGGGAGCCCGCCGGGCAGCTGACCTATGGCGAGCTGGCGGCCGACGCGCTGGCGGTGGCCGGTGCGCTCCGGGAAGCCGGTGTGGCGCCAGGTGATTCGGTCGCGGTGCAGCTTCCGAAGGGTCCCGACCAGATCGTCGCGGTGCTCGGTGTGCTCGCGGCGGGTGCGGTGTACGTGCCGATCGGGTTCGATCAGCCTGCCGCTCGTCGCGCCGAAATCCTCAGCACCGCAGACGCTGTCGCCGTGCTCACGGTCGGCGGTACGCAGATTCCCGACGTGCGCGCGATCGACCTCGCCGAGGCTCGCGCGCACGCGGAACCGTTTGCGCGCCCCGTCTTCGGCGATCCGGAGAACATCGCCTACGTGCTGTTCACCTCCGGCTCCACCGGCAAGCCCAAGGGCGTCGAGGTGCCGCATCGCGCCGCGATGAACACCATCGACGACCTCAACGAGCGATTCGACCTCGGCCCCGCCGACCGGGCGCTGGCCCTCTCGGCCCTCGAATTCGACCTCTCCGTCTACGATATCTTCGGCCTGCTCGCCGTCGGTGGCGCGGTGGTCACCGTCGACGACGCGCAGCGCAGCGACCCTGCGGTCTGGGTCGAACTCGTTCGCCGCCAGCAGATTTCGCTGCTCAACTGCGTCCCGAGCCTGCTCGACATGCTGCTCACCGCCGCGCCGGGGTCGTCGCAGCTCGCCGACCTCCGCACCGGGTCCGCTACCGCCACGCTGACCGAGCCCCTTGCCTCACTTCGCACGGTGATCCTCGGCGGCGACTGGGTTGACGTCGCCCTCCCCGCACGTCTCGCCGCGGTGGCCCCGAACAGCCGTTTCGCCGGTCTCGGCGGCGCCACCGAAACCGCGATCCACTCCACCATCTGCGAGGTCGTGGACGCCCAGGTCCCTGTCGAATGGGCTGCCGTCCCCTACGGCACCCCGTTGCGCAACGTGCAGTGCCGCGTCGTCGGCCCGGCGGGCAACGACTGCCCCGATTGGGTGAGCGGCGAACTCTGGATCGGTGGCGACGGCGTGGCCGCCGGCTACCGCAACGACCCGGAGCGCACCGCCGACCGTTTCGTCGCCCACGAGGGTCTGCGCTGGTACCGCACCGGTGACCTGGCCCGCTACCTGCCCGACGGCGGTCTGGAATTCCTCGGCCGCGCCGACCATCAGGTCAAGATCCGTGGCTACCGCGTCGAACTCGGTGAGGTGGAGAGCGCCCTGCGCTCGGTCCCCGGTGTCCGCCACGCCGTGGCCGCGGTGGTCGGGACGGCGGCGCCGAAGCTGGTCGCCCTGGTGGTGCCGAGCCCGGGCGAAACCCTGCACGTCGAGGCGGTGCTCGCCGCGACCGCTGAGCTCGTCCCGTCCTACATGGTGCCGACGCGCCTGGAACTGCTCCCCGAACTGCCCCTCACCCCGAACGCCAAGCCGGACCGCAAGGCCATCCGCGCGGTGCTCGAAAAGCACGAGGGCGCAGACGAATTCGTCGAGCCGCGAACCGATCTCGAACGGGCGCTCGTCGCGGTCGTCGCGGAGGTGCTCGCCACCGAGCGCATCGGCGTCACCGACGACTTCTTCGCCCTCGGCGGCGATTCGGTGCTCGCCACCACCGCCGTGGCCCGCATCCGCGAATGGCTCGACGCCCCCGACACCGTCGTGGCCGACCTGTTCACCGCCCGCACCATCGAGGGGCTCGCGGCGCGCATGTCGGACCGGGAAAAGGACTCCGGCGACGCGGGCCGACTCGAACTGGTCGCCGCGATGTATCTCGAAGTCGCCGCGATGACCGACGAAGAGGTCCTGGCCCAGTCGTGACGAGGGCAGACGCGAACTACGCACCGGCTCTTGCCGATTCGCGCATTTCCCCTGCGTCGCTAGACTTCCGCCAGTGAGTAAGTGGACTGTCGCCGACCTGCCCGACCAGAGCGGTCGCACGATCATCGTCACCGGTGCCAACAGTGGTCTCGGCGCCGCCACCGCGCGGGCGCTGGCGGCAGCGGGTGCGCGAGTGGTCCTGGCCTGTCGCGATACGGCCAAGGCCGAGCGGGTAGCCGCGGGGATGCGCGGCGAGACCGAAGTCCGTGAACTCGACCTGGCGAACCTGAATTCGGTGCGCGCCTTCACTGATTCGATCGAACGCGTCGACGTGCTGATCAACAACGCGGGTGTGATGGCGCTACCGCTGCGCCGCACCGCCGACGGTTTCGAGATGCAGTTCGGCACCAACCATCTCGGTCACTTCGCGCTCACCAACCTGCTGCTCGACCGCATCACCGATCGGGTGGTGACGGTGTCGAGCGTGGCGCACCGCATCGGCAAGATCGATCTGGCCGACCCCAACTGGGAGCAGCGCCACTACGACCGATGGCTCGCCTACGGCCAATCCAAGCTGGCCAACCTGATGTTCGCGTTCGAGCTGCAGCGTCGCCTGGCCGGTGAGGGCGCCGCGGTGATCTCGGTGGCCGCCCACCCCGGTTACGCCGCGACCGAACTCATGTCGCACACCGAGACCGTCCAGGACGCGGTCATGTGGCTGGGCAATCGCATGCTCGCCCAGGACGCCCACCAGGGCGCGCTGCCCACGCTGTTCGCCGCCACCGCCGCGGTGAAGGCGGGCACGTTCTACGGCCCCGACGGTTTCCTCGGCCTGCGCGGCAACCCCGCCCGTGCGGGCAGCGCGCCCACGGCGCGCAATCGCAAGGTCGCGGCCGAACTGTGGGAGCTCTCCGAGAAGCTCTGTGGCCTGATCTGATTGCGTGATAGACGTCACACGACGTCACACCGTGAACGGCTACCTCGTCGTCCTTGTGAACCCCACGACGAAGGAGTCATCATGGAAGCGCGCTTCAACCTCTACGGCAACGCCATCGCCGCGAGCTTCAGCAAGCGAATGATCATGGCGGGCAAGGTCATCGACGATTCGCCGCTGCCCAAGTCCACTTATGAACTGGTGAAGATCCGGGCCTCGCAGATCAACGGGTGCAGCTACTGCGTCGACATGCACACCAAGGACGCCGCCCACGCCGGTGAGTCCGCGGTGCGGATCAACCTGGTCGCCGCCTGGCGAGAGGCCAATGTCTTCACCGAGCCGGAACGGGCCGCCCTCGCCCTCACCGAGGAAGCGACCCGCACCGCCGACGGCGGCCACGTCAGCGACGACACCTTCGCCCAGGTCCGCAAGCACTACGACGACGACCAGATCGCCGCCCTGATCGGTGCCATCGCGATCATCAACGCCTGGAACCGTCTCAACGCCATCGCCCACACTCCCGCCGGTGACTACGTCCCCGGTCAGTGGAGCTGATCAACGGAATCGGTGCCCGTGCTCGGCCGCCCACTGCGCGAAGGTGCGCGCGGGTCGGCCGAGCACCTGCTCCACCGTCGGGTCGACCGTGTACGACTCGGGACTGTGATGCGCCGCACGCCCGCGTCGACCGCCTTGCCGATCAGCTCGGCGCCGACGTCGGCGAGTCCGTTGGTCACCGTCATGTGCAGTCGATGACTTTCTCGTCGGCGCGGGCGGGTGCCGCGATGTGACGGTCCACACTCCCGGCAACCGTGGCAGGCCTTTCGACGTTTTACCGGTGGTACAGTCCATCCCATGCAGCGCGCATATTTCTGGTTTAGCTATCCGGCCCTGGGTGGGCCGGTCTGCGACCCTGCGCGCTGACTTCCTCCACCTCGAGCCGGATAACGCCCGGCTCGACGGTAGCGATTTCCGTGGGTCGGCCTCTTAACGCAAAGGACCCACATCTCATGACCACCGCAGCCGATGTCGACTCGCGGCATTCTGATCTCGACGACCAGCGCACCCTCAGCGTGAGCCCGCTGCGCTCGCCCGCCGAGGTCCGCATGGTTCACCAGATCACCGATGCCCTCGCCGACACCGTACGTTCGGGCCGCAAGGCCACCGTCGACGTGCTCAACGGCGACGACGACCGCCTCATGGTGATCGTCGGCCCGTGCTCGGTGCACGACCCCGCCGCCGCGCTGGAATACGCTCGCAAGCTGGCCGAGAAGGCCGCCGAGCTCAGCGACCGGCTGCACATCGTGATGCGCGTGTACTTCGAGAAGCCGCGCACCACGCTGGGCTGGAAGGGTCTGATCAACGATCCGCACCTGGACGGCTCGTTCGACGTGAACACCGGCCTCGGCATCGGCCGCAAGGTGCTCGTCGACATCACCGCCCTCGGCCTGCCGGTCGCGTGCGAGTTCCTCGACCCCATCACCCCGCAGTACATCGCCGACCTGGTCTCCTACGGCGCGATCGGTGCTCGCACCGCCGCGAGCCAGGTGCACCGGCAGCTGTCCTCGGCGCTGTCGATGCCGGTGGGCATCAAGAACGGCACCGACGGTGACGTGCAGGTCGCGGTCGACGGTGTGCGCGCCGCCGCCGCCAGCCACGTCTTCCCCGGCACCGACCTCGACGGCCGCTCCGCGCTGATCCGCACCTCGGGCAACCCCGACTGCCACGTCATCCTGCGCGGCGGCAGCAACGGCACCAACTTCGACGCCGCCTCCTGCGCCGAGGCCAAGCTGCGGCTGGAGAAGTCGTCGCTGGCTCAGCGCCTGGTCGTCGACGCCAGCCACGGCAACAGCAACAAGGACCACAACAAGCAGGTCGACGTCGTCACCGACATCGCCGACCGGATCGCCGCGGGCGAGCAGGGCGTGGTCGGCGTGATGCTGGAGTCGTTCCTCGTGGCGGGCCGCCAGGATCTGACCCTCGGCAAGGCCGACGATCTGACCTACGGCCAGTCCATCACCGACGCGTGCATCGACTGGAACACCACCGCCACCCAGCTCGACCGGTTGGCAGACGCCGTGGCCGCGCGCCGGGGCTAGTTCTTCGATCGACAGTGCGGGCCTCGGATTCCGGGGCCCGCACTGCTGTGTCTACTGGTTCTGCACCGCGAGTCGCCCCGCGAGAGCGACGAAGGAGACGCCGAACACCCGCCGCATCCACCGGACCACCACCGGGCGCGACAGCACATAGGTGCGCATCGCGGCGGCGACGGCTCCGTAACCCGCGAACACTACGAACGTGACCAGCATGAACAACCCACTGAGCTCGAGCATGCGGCCCAGCGCGTTCGGCGCGCCGGTCGGCACGAACTGTGGCAGGAACGCGAAGAAGAAGATCGTCACCTTCGGGTTCAGGATATTCAGCAGCACCGCCGAGGTGACGACCTGTCGCGCCGAAGGCTCCACCTCGGTGCTTTCCGCCGGAATCGCGAGCGCGCCCTTGTCCCGCAACGTATTCCACGCCATGTAGAGCAGATACGCGACACCGAGATACTTCAAGGTCTGGAACGCGACCGCGCTGGTGTTCAACAGCGCGGCCAGCCCCGTGATCGCCGCGAGCATGTGCGGAACGATCGCCACTGTGCACCCGAAAGCGGCGATCACGCTCGCCTTCGTTCCCCGGGAAAGCCCGGCCGCGAGCGTGAAAAGGGCGCCCGTCCCCGGCGTGGCGACGATGACAAGCGTGGTCAACGCGAACTCGATGCTCATCTCCCGCAGCGTAACTGCCGATCGACCGCCGGGAAATACCCCGCGGCGTCGGTTCGTCACGGGGCCGTCGTACCGTGTCGCACCCCGATGACACGGTCGGCCGCGTGATGACGGGTCGTCGGGCGGTGGAAGCGCCGGGCCGGCGGAGCGGCAGACTGGTCGGTGATGAAGCTTCCCGAACTTCCCGACCTTCCGGTGCGACCGGAGCTGGAGCGGATCACCGCGACGTTGGCCGATCGCGGGGTCGCGGTGCTGGTCGCGCCGCCGGGTACCGGTAAGACCACGTTGGTGCCGTTGGCGCTGGCGGCGGGGTCGTCGGGGCGCATCGTGGTGGCGGAGCCTCGGCGGTTGGCGGCGCGGGCGGCGGCTGCGCGGATGGCGGCGTTGTTGGGGGAGCGGGTGGGGGAGACCGTGGGGTACGCGGTGCGGGGGGATCGGAAGGTGGGGGCACGGACGCGGGTCGAGGTGGTGACCTCGGGGTTGCTGGTGCGGCGGTTGCAGCAGGATCCGGAGTTGGGCGGGGTGGGGACGGTGGTGCTCGACGAGTGTCACGAGCGGCATCTGGACGCGGATCTGTTGTTGGCGCTGTTGCTCGACGCGCGGTCGGGATTGCGGCCGGATCTGCGGGTACTCGCCACTTCGGCGACCGTCGCGGCTGATCGGCTCGCGGTCCTGCTCGGCGGGGACGAGGAGCCCGCGCCGGTGGTCGAGGTTCGTGGGCGCGCGTATCCCGTGGAGATCGGGTACGTGCCGTCGCTGCCGCGTGAGCGGATCGAGGGGCAGGTGGCGCGGGCGACGCGGGGCGCGCTGGCCGGAACAGACGGTGACATCCTGGTTTTCCTGCCCGGCGTCGGCGAGATCAACCGGACGGCGGGATTGCTGCGTGACCTCGACGGGGTCGATGTGGTCCCACTGCACGGCAGGCTCGCCGGCGCTGCCCAAGACCTCGCGCTGCGGCCGGGCTCGCGGCGGCGCGTCGTCTTGTCCACCGCGGTAGCCGAATCCAGCCTCACCGTCCCTGGCGTGCGCGCGGTCGTCGACTCCGGCCTGTCCCGCGTCTCCCGCGTCGATCACCGCCGTGGCCTGTCCGGCCTTGCGACAGTGCGTGTTTCGGCCGCGGTCGCCGAACAGCGCGCGGGCCGCGCGGGCCGCGAAGCTCCCGGCCACGCCTGGCGCTGCTGGCCCGAATACGAGCACCAAACCCTGCCCGCCTATCCCGAACCGGAGATCCGTACCGCCGAACTCACCCGGCTCGCACTGGAATTGGCCTGCTGGGGCACACCCGACGGCACCGGCCTCGCCTGGTGGGACGCCCCGCCGGAAGGCGGCCTCGCCGCGGCCCGAACCGTCCTGCACGCACTCGGCGCACTCGATCATTCCGACCACATCACCGCCCGCGGTAAGGCCATGGCTGCCCTCGGCCTGCACCCGCGCCTCGCCCGCGCCCTCCTCGACGGCACCGCCCGAGTCGGCGCGAAAGCCGCCGCCGAAATGGTGGTCCTGATGGACGACGACTCACTCGCCCACACCGTCGACGCCACGGCAGCCCTGCGCACCCTCCGCACCGAACGCCTACCGCGTTGGTCCCGTGAAGTCCAACGCCTGACGCGACTCGTCGCGACCACATCGAGCGATCGTGCCGGCGAGGTCGGGAACGAGAGTGGTGGATCGGGAACGGATGTCGCGGCCCTGTTGATCGCGTTGGCGCAGCCGGAGCGGTTGGCTCGTCGGCGGTCGAGTGGGTCGTCGACCTATCTCATGGCGGGCGGCACCGCCGTGACACTGCCGCCGGGTTCCGGTCTGGCGGCGGCGGAATGGCTCGCGGTGGCCATCGCCGATCGTGATCCGGGGCGAGCCGAGGGGCGAATTCGCTTGGCGGCCATAGCCGATGAAGACCTCGCCCGGGAAGCGGCGCCTGGGTTGGTGGTCGTGGCCGATGAGGTGCGATGGGACGGCGGGGAGGTGGTGGCTCGCCGGGTGGAGCGGTTGGGCGCGATTCTCCTGTCGGAGAAGGTGATACGTCAGCCGGATCGCGCGTTGGTGGAACAGGCTGTGCGGCAAGGACTTCAGTCGGAAGGTCTCGGTCTGCTGCGGTGGAGCGATGACGCCCGTGGTCTGCGGCAACGGCTGGACTTCCTGCACCGGACCCTCGGCGCACCATGGCCCGCTGTCGACGACGACACGCTCCTCGCCGACCTCGACACCTGGCTCGGCCCCGAACTGTCCACTGCCCGACGCCGTTCCGACCTCGCCCGCATCGACGCGGGCGCCGCGCTACGCCGTCTGCTCCCGTGGCCCACCGCCGCCCGCCTCGACGAGCTGGCCCCCGAACGCCTGGAAGTCCCTTCCGGCAGCCGAGTCCGCCTCGACTACTCCACCGACCAGCCCGTTCTCGCGGTCAAAGTCCAGGAGATCTTCGGCTGGACCGACCCGCCCACCCTCGCCGACGGCCGCGCCCCCATCCTGCTGCACCTGCTCTCACCGGCCCAGCGCCCCGTCGCCGTCACCGCGGACCTGGCCTCCTTCTGGAAGAACGGCTGGCCCCAGGTCCGCGCCGACCTGCGCGGGCGCTACCCCAAGCACGCCTGGCCCGAAGACCCCACCACCGTCGTCGCCCACCGCGGTACCGCTCGCCGAGCCACCCGCCCGAACTGACTTCGATCGTCAGGTCAGTGGCGTCGCTCGGGCGGCGAGGAGGGTATCGGTGGTGACGGCGCCGAAGTCGGCCACCCGTCTGCCGGCTCGGCCGGGTCGGTGGGGAGTCGGGCCGCGAGCCACTCGTCGACCCGGGCGCCGCGCTGCACCCCGCCCGAGCGGGCCAGTCCTTCGTAGTGGAAGCCGTTGCGGCGGACGACGGCGGCCGAAGGAATATTGCCGACTATCGCGCGCCAGGTGATCCGGTCCAGCGCGAGACCGTCGGGGGCGAAACCGAAATCGCACACCAGGGTGATGGTGCGTGACATCAGGCCGCGCCCGCGGTGGTCCGGGGTGAGCCAGAAGCCGATCTCGCAGGTGCCAGGCCCGCGCGTGTGCAGGCCGACCATCCCCTCGACCTGCCCGTCCTCGGCGGTCCGGATCGCCCAGACCGGCGCATTGCCCGCCCAGCCGGGAGCGACGACGCGGTCGAGGAACTCCTCGGTATCGCCGCGCTGATACGGCACGGGAACAGTGGTCCAGCGCTGCACGTCAGGGTCCTGACAGCACTCCACGATGCGGTCGATATCGGCCCCGGTCGGACGGGTGAGCCAGACGGTGCCGTCGGTGAGCGTGTGCTCGTACATCCGGCCATCTTGACAGTCGGCGCCGAAATTCTCGCCGGATTTTCACGGCCTGCCCGCGCCCGGCGCGGGCGCGGGAAAGGCGACAACCTGTCCCGTCGGTCCGGTCGCCTCGGCGTCGCCCCAGGACTGTCCGACGACGTACAACCGCGGATCCGCGCCTCGGCTGAGGGTGCACGAGAACGCACCACGGTCGAGTCGGACCTGCGCCGACACCTCGCCGCCTTCCCCGACCCGGACACAATGCTGATTGCCCACATCCGCGTACCAGATCTCACCGTCGGCATCGAGGCAGATGCCGTCGGGATGATCGCCCGGGGTCGCCGCCCACACGCGCCGATCGCTCAGCCCACCGTCGGCCGCGATCTCGTAGGCGGTGAGCTGCTCGGCGTAGGACTCGGCCACGATCAGCGTCGAACCGTCGGGAGTGATCGCCATGCCGTTCGGAAACGCGAGTCCGTCGGCCACGCGGCGCACCGCACCGGTGGGCGTGACGCACACGATGAAGCCGGGCACGAACTCCCCGCCGGGGAAATCGAAGCCGATGCTGTTGACATAGGCATTGCCGCGCTCGTCGATGACGATGTCGTTCCACGGCTTGTCCGACACGGGCGAGAGGTCGGCGTAGGCCACCAGCGACCCGTCGGGGTCGCGCCGAAGCAGCCGCTTGGCGGCGGAGTCGACGATCACCAAGCGTCCATCGGGGAGAAAGTCGATGCACATCGGAAACGACGGAACCTGGGCGACGACCTCTGGGCGGTGATCGTCGTCGAGAACGATCACCTGGTTCGCTCCCCAGTCCGCGAACCACAGTCGTCCGTCGTGCCAGCGCGGTGACTCGCCGAACACGATTCCCTCCAGCACGATCTCAGGTGTACTCATCAGCGTCCTCCGTAGTCGGCAGTAGTAGTACAGACGAGATGAAGTGTGCGAAATCACCGGTGTCCGACCCGTGAGGCCGGGCGCGGTGGGGTACTCCGTAGGATCTTCCTCGATGGTTTCCCCGTTTCTCGCAGACCTGTTCGAATCGCATCGAACGCACTTGCTTTCGGTCGCCTACCGGCTCACCGGAAGCGTCGGCGACGCCGAGGACGCGGTCCAGGAGAGCTGGCTACGCATGGCCGGGGTGCACCAGTCCGAGATCGACGATCTGCGCGCCTGGCTCACGACGGTGGTCAGCCGAATCTGCCTCGACCACTTGCGAAGTGCCGCGGTGCGCCGCGAAACCTATGTGGGGCAATGGCTTCCGGAGCCGATCGTGTCGGCGGCCATGTCGTCACGCACCTCGGATCCCCTGGATGTCGTGGTCCGCGATCAGGACAGCCGGATGGCGGCGATGGTGGTGCTCGACGCGTTGACGCCGCAGCAGCGGGTCGCGTTGGTGCTGCACGAGGGACTCGGCGTGCCGTTCGACGAGATCGCCGAGACCCTCGGCGTCTCCGCCGATGCCGCGAGGCAGTTGGCGGTGCGTGCGCGCGGCGCGGTGGCGAGGGCGCCGGAACCGGTCACCGACGAGGTGCACGATCAGGCGGTGCAACGGTTCCTGGCCGCGCTGGCCACCGGCGATGTCGCCGCGGTCGCCGCCACGCTGCACCCGGACACGACCTTCACGGCCGATGCCGGCGGCACCACCGAGACGGCACTGAATATCGTTGCCGGACAGGACAAGGTCGCCCGGCTGGCACTCGGCCTGTGGCGCAAACACCAGGAAGAATCCGACCTGGACATGACCGCGGCCGCGGTGAACGGGCAATCGGGCTTGGTATTCACCGACCCGAACTCACCGTTCGGGCGCCCGGTGCGGGTGCTCGGATTCTCGGTACGAGACGGAAAAATTTGGGCGACTTACGATTTCGCCAACGTGGTGAAACTATCCGGCGCCCGTCCCCGCTGACCCCGCAGCGCCGTAAAAGCCTGCGGGGGTCAGCGGTTCGCTTCACAGCGCCGGGCTGATCTGCACGCGACGCGGACTACATCGCATCGCATCGCTGAGGGTTAGGGGTAGGTGGAGCCCCAGTTGTGATCGCCGGTAGACGATCCGAGGTTGAAGTCCCCGGTCGAGGAACCCATGTTGTTGTCCGGCGTCGCCGAACCCGTGAACCAGTCGACGATCGGACTGGCGACGTGGTCGTGGATGAATCGCAGGGCCGAACCGGCTACCTCCGACGCAGCCGGTTGCAGGATGAAGTCGAGCAGAGGTGAGGCCATGTGAGCCCCTTTCGATATACCACCACGCAGTGGTGTGTGAGGTAGAACACGGCGAGGCTAGCTGAGGTTGGGGAAACGCACAATAGTGCAGGTCAACACGGGAAAACGTTTGTGAAACATGCGTGTTCGCTATCGTTCGGCAACGTGATGGATTAGTGGGATACGCTGCGAAGATGCCGCCTGTGCCGCCCACCGTCGCCCGCCTGCGCCCCTTCGGATCGACCATCTTCGCCGAGATGACCGAGCTGGCAGTCCGCCACGACGCGGTGAATCTGGGCCAAGGCTTTCCCGATACCGACGGGCCGGTGGGCATGCTCGACGTCGCGCGCGCGGCCATCGCCGACGGGCTCAATCAGTACCCGCCCGGCCGCGGAATGCCGGTGCTGCGCCAGGCGATCGCGGACGACCGAGCCCGCCGCTACGGCACCGCCTACGACCCGGCCACCGAAATCCTGGTGACCGTCGGCGCGACCGAGGCGATCAGTGCCGCCGTGCTCGGTCTGGTGGAGCCCGGCCAGGAGGTGGTGCTGATCGAGCCGTACTACGACTCCTACGCCGCCGCGATCGCCCTCGCCGGTGCGCGGCGACGGACGGCTCGACTGGTGCCCGACGGCGACCGATTCGTGCTCGACCTGGACAGTCTGCGGGCCGCGATCACACCGAAAACCCGCATGCTGGTGGTCAATTCGCCGCACAACCCCACCGGTGCGGTGCTCGACCGAGCCGACCTCACCGCGATCGCCGAACTGGCTGTCGAACACGATCTGCTGGTGCTGACCGACGAGGTGTACGAGCATCTCGTCTACGACGGCGCCGAGCACATCAGCATCTCCACGCTGCCCGGTATGCGCGAGCGGACTATCGTGGTGTCCAGCGCGGCGAAGACTTTCAATGTCACCGGCTGGAAGATCGGTTGGGCGTGCGCACCCGCGCCATTGCTCGACGGTGTACTCGCGGCCAAACAGTTCCTCACCTTCGTCGGCGGTGGGCCGTTCCAGCCTGCAGTCGCGCACGCGATCAACGAGGAATCGGACTGGGTACTCGCCCAGCGTGACGGGCTGGGCGACAAGCGAACGCGGCTGTCGGAGGCGTTGCGCGACACCGGTTTCACGGTCTCGGCCAGCGACGGCGGCTACTTCGTCTGCGCCGATATCCGGCCGCTCGGCGCCGAGGACGGACTGGCGTTCTGCCGTGAACTGCCGGCGCGACTCGGCGTCGCCGCCGTGCCCGTCAGCGTCTTCGCCGACCACCCCGCCGACTGGAAACACCTGGTGCGCTTCACCTTCAGCAAACGTGACGAGACGATCGACGAAGGAATCCGCCGACTCCGAACCGGGTAGTCCTCGGTCGCGGACCCGTCACCGACGACGCGAGTCAGTCCCGCGCGTGGCGAGCCAGCGGCGCATGCCACTGATAGTGCCGAGCCAGCAGCCGAAACCCCACCGCCCCCGCAGCGGCGAGTAGTCCCGTCCACGCTTGGTACAGGTCGAACGACAGCAGCGCGGCGGTAGCGGCAGCCCCGAACAGGGCTGGGATCGCGTAGAGGTCTTGGTCCGGGCGTAGGACGGTGGGCACCTCGCCACTGAGCACATCGCGAATCACCCCGCCGCCGATGGCGGTCGTCATCCCGAGCAGGGCGGCGGTGGGTGCTCCGAGCCCCGCCGAGTCGGCGATCACGGTCCCGGTGACGCAGAACAGCCCGAGCCCGATCGCGTCGGCGATTTCGAGCGGCCCCTTGGTGAGACGGCGCGACGGCGCGATGAAGTACAGGACCAGCGCGGTCAGTATCGACGCGGACAGATAGGTGAGGTCGGTGAACGCGGCCGGGGGAGTTCGCCCGATCAACAGGTCACGCACGATGCCGCCGCCGAGCGCGGTCGCGCACGCCATCACCACCATCCCGAACAGATCGAGGCGTTTGCGTACGGCGACCAGCGCTCCTGACGCGGCGAAGGAGATCACTCCCATCATCTCGCCGCCGCGATGCACTGCGGTCACCGCAGAATCCAGTTCCGTGACCGAAGGTCCTGCCGCCAATGTCGTTATCAGCACCCCGACGCTCATGGCACGCTCCTTCCGCCTCGACTGTTCGAGATGCAGCGTGACACATCGGGTAGCTGTCAGGCTTCGTCGAGGGGCCGGTCGTCGGAGGAGAGTGGGCGCCGGTTTCGGTAGCCGACTGTAGACGGATCGTGGGGGTCGCGGCTGTGGCTGCCGAAGGCTTCGATGAAGGACCTGTCCACGTCGACCGGTCGAAGCCCCTTCGATAATGCGTATGTCACCGTCGCCGCCCGTAGGGCGTAGCCGAGAAGCCTCGAAGGTTCGGGCAGGTCGTGGATCTCCCGGAGTCGAGGCGTGCAGAGCGCGGCGATCAGATCGATCGCGTATCGGCGCAGAGGTCGGGGCAGAATCTGTTCGCCGAAGGTGTCGATGAGTGAGTGGGCGACTTCGCGTCCCTCGAAGCTCGGTTCGAATTCGCGCGTCTCATACGAGATTCGCCATCGCTCGAGTTCGTTTCGGGACCGGGGAATGTGCTGTATTCCCTGTAGCCGAGCCACGGTTCGCCAGAATTGCCACTGTGCTTCCAGCTCTTTCCGGGTAAAGGGTGAGCGCCCGAGTTGAGAAGTGATGCGGTGCGGATCGAGCGCCAGCGTCGCCAAGGTGTACAGCGAGTCCTCGTTGCGCAGTGGGAAATGCGCGTGAATATCGTTGAGTCGGTTGATCCACGCGCGACCGATGGGGCTATCGGGACCATGGTCGAGCAGCTGACCGAAGAACACCAGCGTGTCGGCGTTGCGTTCGGTCGGTGATTGCATGATGTCGCCCGTTCCGCGACGGTAGAGCGTTCTGGCCATGGTCGGAACCGCCACCTGCTCCATGAACGCGACGGTGAACAGCGCGTAGGTCAGTGCGGTGTTGCCGTGCAGCACCACGAGTGAGAGCCGGGTGATCTCGTCGGCGCCGTCGCTGAGGCCGAGTCCGCGGATACGGCGGATGACGCTGGAACCTGGGCGCAGTCTCATCGTGTCGGCTCGATTCGCAGGACGGTGCGATCTTCGAGATCCACCGAGACAAGGGCACATCCACGGTCGTCGGCGGTAACCGTCGGATCGAGGCCGCCTCGCACCCGATATTCACCATGCGAGATCAGCCGGTCGACCACGAGAGTGGTGCGGAGCGGGCCGGCGCCCGGGCGGAGAATCAGGTCCAGTGCGTGTCCGTCGGTGACGGCCCGGGAAACCGACACCTCGGGATAGGCGGCCTCGGCGAGGCGTGGTCCGGTGCGCCACTGCGCGGGCAGGCCCGCTCCGATCAGATCGCGGTTGGCGGCCGGTCTCGCGAATCGTGCCAGCAGTGAGTACAGGTTGCCCTGGGTGGATAGTCCGGCGTATCGCGCGACTCCGTCTCGCCGAATGACTTTCTGCATACTGTCGACGTAGGCGAAGGCGCTGTCGGCCACTTCGTCGTCGCCGATCTCTCGCGCGGCCAGCGACAGGAACGTCTGGGCGAACGCGTCACTTCCCAGGGTGTAATTACCGACGTCGCATCTGTTGGCTACGGTTTTCGGTAGGAGATAGCGTTCGCCGTCGTGGACGAGGGAGTCACGTTTCAGCAGCCACCATGCGCGCTCCGCGTGGGCGGGAAGGCAGGCGTTCATCCAGTAGGTGGTCGGCAGGCTGACCCCTTCACTCGCCCAGATATTCCAGGAGAGTCCGAGGGTCTCGTTGCGTACTCCGATGAGCCGACCGTCGGGGCGTTGGAACTCGTTTTCGAAAGCCCCATCGATCGCCTCTTCGAGTTCTCGGAAGTATTCGGTGCCGTGTAGACGATCGTGGAGTACAAGCGTATTCACGCCGAAGGTATTGCACACGGGATAGATCCAGCGAGGTTCGCAGGAGAAGAGGGTGAACGGCGAGCGGCGAAAGTTCCGATGGATCGATGCCGCCAGCGTGTGGAAATCGTGCTGGAATTCCTGAGTGTCCGACCATGTGTAGGTCAGTCCACCCGGCCGGGAGAATCGGTCGTCGCCGAAGCTCTCGTACATCCCGACCGCGACCCCTTGCCAACCGGTCAGCATGACATTGTCGCGGTTGTTCACCGGATCTCGGTTCGGCGAGAATCGCCCCCACGCGTTCTCCGCGGCCCAGTAGCCCCATACCTGCTTGTTGCCCATCTTCACGATGGCCTTCTGCTGTGCTTCATCGAGATAGCCGGAGAACGCCGGCGTATGGGTGTATCGGTACATGGACAGCGCGTAGCCCAGGATGCACAGTTGGTATCGCAGGGCCGCTTCCCGGAACTGGTCGCGACGATCGAAGCCGGTGAATTCGTCCAATGGCTGCAAGGCGAGGTCGATCGCGAATCGTAGGTGAGCGAGATCGTCCGCTGATGCCTCGGAGACGGCGGGATCGGTGGTCGACGGCACCGCTGTTCGGAAGAACTGGACTGATGCCAACTCGTGGTTCAGCGTGCGCGCGGTAGCGCGCTGTCGATACCTGCGCACCGAATACACGACCAGGCTCGATCCGAGTATCGCGGGAACGCTACCGGCGGTCGCCCACGCGCCCGCCACGGAGAGCGGCACGTGGGAATGGCCCAGGGTCGCCTCGACGAGGATTCCGAGCCACACGATGATCGGAGCGATGACCGCACCGATCATCCACCAGATCAGCAAGGAGAGCAGGAAAGCCGAGAGCGCGAAGATCGCGCGGTAGATGTGTCCGGAGGCGAGATGTCCGCCACCGGGAAGCATCAACGCCATCCCCGCGGTGCGCGCGTGGAAGGGCCCGAAAGCGGCCAGGAGCGCGCCTGTACCCCAGATCGCGAGACAGATACTCACGCTGACCGACAGCTTCCGCCGGGTCGCTCGCGGGATGAAGGGGCTCGCCCGAGGGAGCAGGCGGGCGGGCACCCATCGGCCGGTCCGGCCGGCGCGCGTCGCACTCACAGCACCGCTCCTAGCCGACCGTTCACCGTGAGTGTTCGCCGCGCCGTGGGTGGCATCGTCGGCTCCTGCGCAGACCGCGCACCGGTGAATCGGCCCAGCATTCGCAGCAGCGTGAGGGCATAGGTGAGGGTCAGTATCGGGATCGCGCAGCACAACATCGAAGACCTTTCTGAAACCGATACGGTACAGTTTCTATTTAGCGGTGCGGCGCGAGTTGTGTCAAGAGCGGCAAGAGTTCCCATCGTCGGGAGTCGAGGCGCGGACGTGCCACGATGGACTGATGGCTGCATCGAACGAGTCGAACGACAGGCCCTACGCGGGGGTGACCGCCGCAGAACGTCGGCGGACTCGTCAGGGGCGGCTGGCCTCGGCCGTGCTGGACATCGTCCACGAGAAGGGCATCGAGTCGTTGGGCGTCTCAATAGTGTGCGAACGCGCGTCGGTGTCGAAGCGGCACTTCTACGAAACCTATGAGAATCTCGACGCTCTCTCCGGTGAGACACTCGCCGACGCTCTCGCCGAAGTCCGCGTCACCATTGCCGCCCACCAGGACGATCGAGACGACGCGGACGACGGAGCCGCTCTGCTACGCCGCGCCGTCAACGCCATACTCGCTACCTTCGATGACCCGCGAATGGCGAAACTCTACTTGGAGGCACCCGGGAATCGCGGACTGCGCAATGCGCGAGATCACGCGGTCACCGAATTCGTCGACCAGTTACTCCGATCCTTGGGCGGCGACCACGGCACTGATCCGCAGGCTCGGTTGATCGCGCAGCTACTGGTCGTCGGCACAACCGAAGTCGTCGCGATGTGGCTGCGAGGGGACTTGGATCTGACGCGAGAACAAGTTGTGGCGACTCTGGTTACGTTGGGCACTGATGCGATACGCCGGATAAGAACGCAGGCTTACGATGCCGCGAGTGATCAGGGTCGAGTCCCGATGCGTGGGGTAACGGGATGAAGGCCCGGCCGCGCAGAGGGCCGGGCATGGCCTGGATCAGGCAGGGGCCGGACGGGCCTTGTCGGTGGCGAGCAGCACGGCGATGGCGCCGAGGGCGGTGCCCATGAGGTAGCGCTGGGTGCGCAGCCACAGCGGGCGCGCGGCGAGGAAGGTGGCCAGGCCCGCGGCGCCGAGGACGATCATGGCGTTCACCGTGAGGGCCACCGTGATCTGGATCGCTCCCAGCGACAGGCTCTGCAGCCAGAGGGCGCCGCGAGCGGGGTCGACGAACTGGGGGATCAACGCCATGTACATGATCGCGATCTTCGGGTTGAGCAGGTTGGTGGCCAATCCCATCGTGAACAGTCGCCGCGCGGGGTCGTGCGGCAGGTCGGCGGGCGCGAACACCGAGACCCCGCCCGGCCGGATCGCCTGCCAGGCCAGCCACAGCAGGTAGGCCGCCCCCGCCAGCTTCACCGCCAGATACAACCCGGGAACAACCGCGAACACCGCCGTGATCCCCGCCGCGGCCGCCATCAGATAGACCCCGAACCCCGCCGCGACCCCCAGCAGCGAGATCATCCCCGCTCGACGCCCCTGCGCGACGGTGCGCGAGACCAGATACATCATGTTCGGTCCCGGCGTCAGCACCATGCCGAGCGCCGCCGCCGCAACCCCGAGAACCGCCGTTGTCTGAAGCATGCACTGAGTTTTACCTGGTCAGGTCCCAGTTGTCGCGGTCCAGTCGGCACCCGCTGGACCGGTGCTCACCGCTCGCACACCATCGCCGCACGAGCCATGTCGGACCAGGTCCGTACAATCGAACGAGCCGCCCACCAGGGCATGGCACATCAACTCAGAGCATCCAGGCCGAACGCAACCCCGCACAGGGCGAGTCTTACGAGCCCGTTCGGGGCCGCCCCCTCGACTCAGCGCTCGAGGCGCATGCGCCGTAGGCGCGAGTCTCGAGTGCTGAATCGAGGGGTTACAGGCCCCGAAACCCGCGGCCCCGGCCGCAAAGGAGTCCAGTGACCGACGGTCCGCTGATCGTGCAAAGCGATAAGACCCTGCTGCTCGAAGTCGACCACGAGCTGGCAGGCAACGCGCGGCAGGCCATTGCCCCGTTCGCGGAGCTGGAGCGCGCGCCCGAGCATGTGCACACCTATCGGATCACGCCGCTGGCGCTCTGGAATGCCCGCGCGGCCGGCCACGATGCCGAGCAGGTCGTGGACGCGCTGGTGAACTTCTCGCGGTACGCCGTGCCGCAGCCGCTGCTCGTCGACATCGTCGACACGATGGGTCGCTACGGCCGATTGCAGCTGGTCAAACATCCAGCGCACGGCCTGTGCCTGATCAGCCTGGATCGCGCGGTGCTCGCGGAAGTGTTGCGGCACAAGAAGATCGCACCGATGCTGGGCGCTCGCGTCGATGACGACACCGTGATCGTGCACCCGTCCGAACGCGGGCACATCAAGCAGATGCTGTTGAAGATCGGCTGGCCCGCGGAGGACCTGGCCGGTTATGTCGACGGCGAGGCGCACGACATCGGCCTCGATTACACCGAGGGCAAGTGGCACCTGCGCGACTACCAGGAGATGGCCGCCGACTCCTTCTGGGCGGGCGGTTCCGGGGTGGTCGTGCTGCCGTGTGGCGCGGGCAAGACCATGGTCGGCGCGGCCGCGATGGCCAAGGCGAAGGCCACCACCTTGATCCTGGTCACCAACACCGTGGCGGGCAGGCAGTGGCGGCGCGAACTGCTGGCGCGCACCACGCTCACCGAGGAGGAGATCGGCGAATACTCCGGCGAGCGCAAGGAGATCCGCCCGGTCACCATCGCCACCTACCAGGTCATCACGCGTAAATCGAAAGGTGAGTACAAGCACCTCGAGCTGTTCGACAGCCGCGACTGGGGCCTGGTGATCTACGACGAGGTGCACCTGCTGCCCGCGCCGGTCTTCCGGATGACCGCCGACCTCCAGTCGCGCCGCCGACTCGGTCTCACCGCCACACTGGTGCGTGAGGACGGCCGCGAGGGCGACGTGTTCTCGCTGATCGGCCCGAAGCGCTACGACGCCCCGTGGAAGGACATCGAGGCGCAGGGCTGGATCGCGCCTGCCGACTGTGTCGAGGTGCGGGTGACGCTCACCGACGCGGAGCGGATGGCCTACGCCGTCGCCGAGCCGGAGGAGCGCTACAAGCTGTGCTCCACCGCGCGCACCAAGATCCCGGTCGTCGAGTCCATCCTCGCCCGCCACAAGGGCGCGCCGACCCTGGTGATCGGCGCCTACCTGGATCAGCTCGACGAGCTCGGTGTCGACCTGAACGCTCCGGTCATCACCGGCGCCACCAAGAACCGGGAACGCGAGGCGCTGTTCGATGCCTTCCGCTCCGGTGAGGTCCCGGTGCTGGTGGTGAGCAAGGTCGCCAACTTCTCCATCGACCTGCCGGAAGCGTCTGTGGCGGTGCAGGTTTCGGGTACCTTCGGCTCCCGCCAGGAAGAGGCCCAGCGCCTCGGTCGACTGCTGCGGCCGAAACAGGATGGGGGGCAGGCCCATTTCTATTCGGTGGTCGCGCGCGACACGCTCGACGCCGAATACGCCGCGCACCGGCAGCGCTTCCTCGCCGAGCAGGGCTACGCCTACCGCATCGTCGACGCCGACGACCTGCTCGGTCCGCCCATCGGAGACGGCGTGTAGCACTGTTCGCCAGGTCAAAGGGGGGTAGCGTGCGATGTGCGAACCCCTCGGCAGATAAGTGGAGGCAATTCCTCCGCAACTTGTGCTAGGAAGGAAGGCGTGCGCCGCTTCGAATTCGTGGTCGACCGTGAACACGCTCATGCGGTCAATGAGACGTTCACCGGGTTGCGCAGGTTGCGCCTGGTAGCACTGCTGGTCGCCGGTCTCGCCGTGGCGGCCACGGCGGCGCTGGTGTGGAGCGGGCAGGCGTGGGGTTTTCTGCTCGCGGTGGTGTGCGTGCTCGTCGCGGCCATCGCGCTGTGGGTGGCATTGTGGACGCCGCACCGTTCCAGCATCGAAAAGCTCTACCACGACGGCGTTCTCGTACCCGCCGTCGTCAGCGATGCCGAGCCGGGCGGCATCGTGTTGCTCGCCCTGGTCGATATCGCCGAACCCGCCGCCTCGGAGCGCAGTTGGGCGCTGATCACCCGCAAGGTGCGCGCGCTGCCCGGCCACACACCGCAGCGGGGTGAGCGAGTGCCCGCCGTCGCGGTGCGCACCGATCGCGCCCCTCGCCAGGTCGGCGAACGGTGGCAGCTGGTCACGGCCATGCCGATCGCCTGGGGCACGCGGGACGACGCGGTGATCGAGCGGGCCTGCGACGCCATCAACGAGGTCGAATGGCGGCTGCTCACGCAGAACCTGGCGCTGGCCTCACGGGTGAAGCGCACGGCGACCAAACGCCTGCTGCTCGACCCGCAGCAACTGCCCACCGACCTGGGCTAGGCGTACCGCGGCCCATCAGGGCCCGCGCGCGCCTGCGACGATGGTCGGGTCCGTGCGATCCGCCTCGGCGAAAGGTGTCTTCGGCATGCGTTGGTCGGCCGGGTTGTGCGTGGTGTTCGCGCTGGTGGCGCTGGGAATTCCGCCGGTGGCGGCGGATTCGGCGTTGATCGGGGCGCCCGGGCTGGGGGATCCCTACTATCCGCTCGACGGCAACGGTGGCTACGACGTCACCCACTACGACGTGTCGATCGACTACGAACCCGGTGATCACCAAATGCGCGGCACGGCCCGCATCGATGCTCGTGCGACCCAACCCCTGGCGCAGTTCAACCTCGACTACAGCGGGCCCGAGGTGCTGATGGTGACGGTCAACGGTCAGCCCGCCGGGTTCGCCCACGACGGCGAGCACGAACTGGTGGTCACGCCCCTGCTAGCCCTGCCACCCGGACTTCCGATGCGGATCATCGTCGACTACGCGGGCGGGGCCGCCGATACCGAAGGCGCGGGCTGGACCTACGCACCCAGCGGCGGCGCCTTCGCCGCCGGCGAGCCGCACAGCGCGAGTACCTGGTACCCGCTCAACGACACCCCGATGGACAAGGCGACTTTCACCCTGCACGCCACGGTGCCCGCCGAGTGGGAGGTCATGTCGACCGGTGATCGCATCGAGCATGTGGTGCGAAACGGCCGACTGGTCACCACGTGGGAGACACGACAGCCCACGATCGGCTACCTGACCACAGTCGCGGTGGACCATTTCACCTTTCTCGAGCAGCGGCGGGCGAACGGGACCACGGTGCTCAGCGCGTTCGCGCCGGAATCGGAGGGCAATCGCGAGGAGGAACAGCGGCTGCCCGAGATCCTCGACTTCCTCGAAAATCTTTACGGTCCCTACCCGTTCGACGTGGCCGGTGGGATCTATGTGGACACGGAGCTGCCGTTCTCGCTGGAGACCCAGACCCGCCCCATCTACGCGCCGTGGACCGACCTGAACACGGTGGTGCACGAGCTGGCCCATCAATGGTGGGGCGACACGATGTCGGTGCGGCAGTGGTCCGACATCTGCCTCAACGAGTGCTTCGCCAGCTATACCGCCGACTATCTGTGGCCGGAGCGAGTCGACCACGCCGATGTCGACACCGAGTACCGCGAGACGATCGCGAAATACCTCGACGAGCCGAAGTTCTGGAAAATCGCGCTGGCCGCTCCCGGCGTCGGCGACGAGTTCACCTCCGTCTACTACCGGGGCCCGCTGTTCCTGCACGCGCTGCGCAAATTGATCGGTGAGGACGTGTTCTTCACGGCGATCAGGGATTTCGTGAACGCGCACCGCGACGGCCACGCCTCGATGCCGGAGTTCCGGGAATTTCTGCAGAGCCGGACCTCGATGCCGCTGGGTGAGTTCCTGGCCGAATGGCTCGATGGGACGAGGCCGCCGCGTGACGCGTTCCTCTATCCGGGCACCCTGGGCCCCTAGTCCTCGCTCAGTCGCGCGCGGGCTCGCTCGACCCAGCGCTGCATCCGGTCGAATTGACTACGCGCGGCGGTGAATTCACCACGCGCTCGATGTTCGGCGGTGTGGGCGAAATGGCGTTGCTGCTCGGCGTGTTCGAGCTCGTCGCGGAGGTCGGCGATGCGGGTCTCGATCTCGTCGAGGTCGGACTTCGCCTGTGCGGCAGCGGCTTCGGCCTCATCGCGATCGACGCGGGCTGCCGCCAAACCGGATTCGGCGTCATCGAGTTCCTGTTGGGCCTCGGCTCGCCGATCGGCGTCGGTGTTCTTCGGGGTGGGTTTGCTCGCGCGCTTGGGCGCGGCTTTTCCGCCGGTGATCGCGACCAGACCGGCTGGGCCGAAACCGTCGTAGGTGACGGTGGTCGGCAGCACACCGGCACGAACCAGGTCGGCGACATCGGAGTCGGCCAGCGCCGCGGTGAGGGTCTGGCCGACCTCGCGCAGCACCTGTTCGCTCGCCGGACGGTCGTGTTCGGCGGCCAGTTCGGCGGCGCGCTTGGTCATCGCGTTCACGACCTGCTGACGCTGGGCGCCGAGGGCGCGCAGCTTGTCGCCGGAGAGTTGCCGTTGGGCCGACCGGAGGGCATCGCCGAGATCGAGGAGGGTGGCGATCTCCCGCGGTGCGTGGTGGGCCAGCAGGTTGACCGTCCAGGCGGCGACCGTAGGTTTGCGCAGGGCGGTGATGGCCTTGGCCAGGTCGCGGTCGCCATCGGCGCGGGCCTGGGCGGCGCGCGCGGCGCGGGTCGACACGAAGTCGCCGGGGTCGAGGGTGTACAGCTCGCCTGCGACATCGTCGAGGGTCATGTTGTGATGGTAGACAGCTTGCTCGACGGGGGAGCGCGGGCTCGGGGCACTTGGGTATCGTCACCGACGTTGTGTTCACCCTGAACCGTTCGGTGAGTGAGGTTTTCAGTGATTTTCCCGGAGAAGCGGCTGTTGGCGCGGATCGTGCTCGGCCCGGTGGCCGCGATGGCCCTGGTCGGTGCCGTGGTTTCGTGCTCGTCCGATGACTCGTCGTCGGCCGGTGCTGTCGCGGTGGGGTCGTGCGTGGAGGTCAGTGACAACGCCGCCGACGCGATGAAGGCGACGGTGGGCGACTGCTCGTCGGCGAAATCCGGCTACCGGATCGCGAAGGTCGGCACGGCGGACTGCGCGGCCGACAACGCCGCCTTCAACGGCACGGTCGGGGACGCGAAGAACACCCTGTGCCTGGCGCCCAACTTCGCCGAGGGCAGCTGCTACGCGGATGCGGGCAATCGGCCGGCGAAGTCTGTCGCCTGTACCGCGCCCGAGGCCACGTTCAAGGTGGTCAAGCGGATCGACGGGCAGACCGATGAACTGCTGTGCGGGGTGGACGCCACGCAGTTCCGGACGGTGCCCGATCCGAAGACGACCTTCTGCATGGCGAAGCCCTAATCGAGCAGGGCCACCGACGCGATTCGGTGGAGGGTGAAGTGGCGGGTGGCCCCGCTGACCGGGTCCACCGCGTCCAGCTGGCCGTTGCCGACGCGCAGCGGCTCGACCACCCGCTGGGTTGCTACGCCCTGGGCGTCCACATAACCGATGTTCACCGGGCGGCCCACCCTCGCTGCCAGTTGGAGCAGGGCGAGGGTGGCCGCGGTGCCGGTGCGGCTGCCGTCGGTGCGGACCGAGCGGCCGGTGCGGGCACCCGCCGCGCGTTCGCCCGCGCGGAGTTCGGTGACCAGTTGGGAGAGTTGGTCCTCGTTCGGCGGGGTCGGGCGGTACGGCCTGCGGGCCAGGGGGCGGACCGAAATCCGCGCGCCTCGCGGGCGCAGGTCGACGATGGTGCCGCCGGAATCCTCGCCCGCGGGAGCGAAGCCCGCTTTGCGTAGTTGGTCGAGCATTTCGCTCAGCGGGGCCAGGGCGATCGCCACGGTGGGGGCGATCGCGCGTAGCGCCAGGGTGTCGGCTACCGGGGCGGCGAGGACCTGGGCCAGCAGCGCGGGGTCGTCGCTGCGGAGGAAGGACTGGGCCATGCCGACCCGGAGTTGGCCGTGGCGGCGGGCCACATCGTCGATGAGGTAGGTCAGCGACTGCGGCACGGGGGTGCGGGAGTGGGTGGCGAACAGGGCGTGGAGTTCGGCGGCGGTGAGACCGGCGTCGAGGGCGCGCCGGACCGTGGCGTCGCTGACTCGGTACACCGTCGCGGCGCCCGCCGATTCGACGTTTGCCACCAGGGCGATCTTGCCGCGGAGTTCCGGGACCAGGGGGCCGGGCGCGATCACGGTCAGGTCGGCTTGGACCAGGACGTGGTCGACCGGTTTCGGCAGCGCCGCGGCCATCTCCGATTCGGCGTCGGCGACGGAACCGTGCAGCAGGGCCCTGGCGGCGGAGTCGAGAGCGCCGCGGCCCAACAGGCCGACGACCGCAGCTTCGGCGAGCGTCGCGGTGACGGCTTCGAGGCGGAAATGTCTGCGGCGGCGTGGCATCCGCCAGGCCAGCAGCTTGCCGATGTCGGCGGGCGTCACGGCGGTGCCGGTCGGGTACTCGGCGAGCAGGCCGAGGATCGCCGCGCGGTCACGCACCGCATGGGGGACGCGCAGCTCCGCCGACAGGGCCGCGAGCGGCTTGTCGGCGGCGTCGCGCAGGCCGATCATCCACGGCATCCGATCCAGTTCCAGCCACGCTTGCGCCAGCGTCACCCAGCGGGTCGAGGGCGGGGCGTCGAGCCAGGCATCCGCGGCGGGCGTCGGTGCCCAGAAGTCGTCGGTGGAGTCGTGGTCGGGCGTCGGCTCCGGCAGGCCCTTTTCGACGAGTTTCGCGGCGGCCAGCAATTCGAGCAGCAGGCCGGTGCGCTGTTCGTCGATGCCGGTCTGTTTGGCCAGTCTGCGCAATTCGCGCACGCCGAGTCCGCCTGCGCGCAGCGAAGGGGCGGGCAGGTTGCCGAGAGCGTCGATCAGGTCGCCCGCGTCGCGCAGCAGTTCGCCGACCTCGCCCGCGCCCACGGCATTCACCTCGGTGGCGGCGTTCTTGACGAGTGCGGGTTTGGGCGGGGCGAGCGCGTGCGGGTCGGTGACGGGTTCGCCGCGCAGGATCTGGCCGACGGTGACGGGCAACTCCACGGTCTCGTCGTCGATCCAGTGCAGCAGCCGCGCGGCGAGCAGTCGCGGCACCGGACGATCGGGGTCGGTGCCCGGTGCGGCATCCCTGGTGCGACCGCGCGGGCCGGTGGTCGCGAGTTTGTCCAGCAGCGCGCGTTCGGGCGGGCTCGCGGTGGCCAGCGCCGTGGTGACCTCGGGCTCGGTGAGGGCGTCGGGGAGCGCTGTCGTCGCGCCGAGCGGCCAGGGGAGGGCTTCGGCGGCGCTGGGTGTGAGGTCTAGGTCGTCGCCGACCTGCCAGACGAGTGCGCGGTCGAACAGCCGGGTCAGCGCGGCGGTGAGCGCGGTCTTGGTGACGCGACCCTCGAGCTGCGCGTGCAGGGTGGTGCGAGTGAGCGGGGTGAGTTCGGCGCCGATGGTGCGGGCGTCCTCATTGGCCGTGAGCGCCTCGATGATCGCGAACTCGAGGGTGTCGAGGTCGTCGGCGGCCCGCAGCACCGACGCGCGCTGCTGGGCGCGCACCGCGAGCACCGACATCGACGCGGGCAGCGGCACCGCCAGGTCGGGCCGCAACTGCAGCAATTTCACCAGCTGGGCATCGGTGCGCGCACCGAGCCAATCGGCGAGAGAGTCTGTCGCGATCACCGATCGAGCCTACAGTTCTCGGCCGCCTCGATCGGGACTGAGCGAAGGGCGCGACGAAGGAGTGCCTGTAGGGAGGGAAGATCGAGGCCTCCAGGCCGAGAACTGCGGCGCCAGCCGCTGATGGGCACTGTGTTGGGTATGCCAGAATGAGCCGGTGGTGAACAAATCGAAGAAACCCTACGTCGACAACGGCTGGCCCGAGGTGGCCGACGGCGAGCACGCCGTGACCGAACTGTCGTCGACCCGTGCCGGTAATCTCTCGCCTTTCGGTGAGGACACCGAGTTTCCCGTCCCGGCCGCAACGCTGCCGTACGTGCACCCCCAGACCACCATCAACCGGGTGTAATTCGGACGAGAAAAACAAGAGCCCGCATCCTCGAGGATGCGGGCTCTTGTTATGTGCGCGGGCGATCAGGAGGGCAGCAGACCCTTGTTCGCCTGGAAGAAGTCGATCACGGCCGGGTCCAGCGGAGCACCCTTGGCGGAGTTGACGAAGTCGAGAGCCTGCTGCGGCACGGCGATGCCCTGCTGCTGCACGACGGTGAGTGCGCGGTCGACGGCCGAGAACACTTCCTGGCTCGGATCCTGGACCTGCGGCACGTTGACCTGCGGTGCCCAGCTCGGCGCCGAGGGAGCGACACGCTCGGACGGTCCGCTGCTCAGACCCAGCTGCGAGGAGCAGGAGGGCCAAGCGCCCCAACCCTGGGAAGCGAGAACCTTTTCGGCGACCACGATCTGCTGTTCGCGGGTGGCCTGGTTGGCGGAGGCGGCGTATTCGCCACCACCGTGCGCGGTCCAGGTGGAGGGCGAGAACTGCAGCCCACCCTGGAAACCGTTGCCGGTGTTGATACCCCAGTTGCCGCCGGCTTCACACTGTGCGAGGCGATCCCAGTCGGAGTCAGGGGCCGCGCTGGCGTTTCCTGCGAGGGCTGCGGCTGCGGTGCCGAAGATCGCGCCGGTGACGGCGACCTTGGCAGCAGTGCGCCCGGTGGAAGTCGGCTTGCGGTGGCGTCCACTCATATCGGGTTTCTTCCTCTCGTTCGCACCTGCATGTGGCCCGGACTGAGAGGTCTCCCGGTCCGCCCTCATCCCTTGTTTCCAATCGGGGTCCGGTACCCGCGGGGTGAGGTTCGGTGCGGCGGGCCGGTGGTTCCGGGGGTTACCCCGGCTGAGAGAAACGGTACGACGGTCAGCGGCGAATGTCACTATTTGGTAACCGGCGGGTCCCGGGGGGTCTCGGGGTCGTCTCAGGGTGATCCCTGATGCGTCCGCGCAGGTAGTCGCGGTGGCGAATGTGCGCTACGGCTGTGCGCTCACTTCGTAACCGGACCGTTATGTGACGAAGATCACATGTTTGGCTGGAAGGTATCTGGAGGGGTACCCGGTTGACGCATCAACGTGCGCGTCGGCCCGACCACAGCGCGAATATCAGCGCGAGCAGGAAGCCGACCGGCGCGAGCATCGCCAGGCCGTACAGCCACAGACCCGGATCGCTGTCGGACACGATCGGCGTCACGAAGATCCCGATCACCGCCAGGATTCCGATGCCGAACAGGGCGAGAGCCACGTGCAGGAGGCGATCGCCGGAGCGTCGAGGGCCGGGCGAGGCCGGATCTGGTGAGTTCGTCACCGGTGAACCGTAAAACTGATGTGCTCGCGTTATAGCCACCGGGGTAGACTCGCACCACATCGCGTCCCGCCTTGTTGGGGGGCGCGTTCTTTTCGCGACAAGCAAAATGTGTAACCCGGGCCACAAGGGTTCGGGTGCCGAATGATGAACGGGTGAGCGCAGTGCCGACCGGCCGGGTGAAGTGGTACGACGTCGAGAAGGGCTTCGGCTTCCTGTCTCAAGACGAGGGCGAGGACGTCTACGTGCGCTCGTCCGCACTGCCCGAGGGCGTCGAGGGACTCAAGCCCGGACAGCGTGTCGAATTCGGCATGGCCGCCGGTCGCCGTGGGCCGCAGGCGCTCAGTGTGACAGTGCTGGAGGCGCCGCCGACCGTCGCGCGCGACCGTGACCGTGGGCAGATGCCCGCGCGCAAGGACGCCGGGCCGCGCAAGTCGCCCGACGAACTGCACGGCCTGGTCGAGGACATGATCACGCTGCTGGAGAGCACCGTGCAGCCGGACCTGCGGCGGGGCAAGTACCCGGATCGCAAGATGTCCCAGCGGATTTCCGAGGTCGTGCGAGCCGTGGCTCGCGAACTCGACCACTGAGTCTCGACGAGACCGGCCCCGAACGCACGCGTTCGGGGCCGGTCTCGTTTTCTGGGTCAGGGCTCGCGCGGCTCCGGTTCGGGAGTGACGATCGACCAGGCGGCGTGGGGGACATAGGTCTCCCGGCCGGTGGCGATATCGCGGGCCAGGATCGGCAGCTGTACTTCGATGCCGCTCAGGCGCAGACCCGGTTCCGGATTCGACTCGATGGTCAATGCCCTGGCGCGGTCGGGGTAATCGGCGAAACTGAGCACCCGGTCCAGCTGTTCGCCGCTGGGGCGCTGGTAGATCAGCTGGATGAGCCACGGCGATTGGGAGATCGCGTCGGGCAGCGAGAGCTGCACGGGTTCACCGGCGGGGACGACGAGCGGCGCGGTTTCGCCGTAGCGACAGTCCTCCATCCTGACCGTGCAGTACATGAACGGGTCGACGGTGATGGTCGTGCCGTGCGCGTACGCGGTGAGCTTCGGATTGTGCGTGGGCGCCTTCGACACAGCGAAGGCCACCAGTCCCGCGGTCACCGCGACGACGGCGAACAGTCCGGCCGCGACCAGCGCGACGATCGTTCGAGCGTTGAGCTTGCTCACCAGGTGGGGTCTCCTGTCCCTCTCGGATGGGTGTTGGGCACTTCCTGCTCGACGTGCTGGGGGCGATTGCCGCCCAGACCCGGCAGCAGCGAGTGCCCGGTATAGCTGACGAACGTCTGCAGCAGACCGGCCAGCAGGATCACGCTGATCAACGCGAAACCCTTCCAGTACTCGATCGGCATCAACACACCGGCCGCCCCGCCGACGACCCAGCTCAGTTGCAGCACGGTCTCCGAGCGGCCGAAGCCGGACGCGATCGACTCCGGTGGGAGGTCGTCCTGGATGGCGGCGTCGAGGGATACCTTGGCGAGCGCGCTGGCCGCCGAGGCCACCAGCGCGGCCACGGCGGCGCCGAACAGGTTTCCGGTGAACGCGGCGAACAGCGCCACCACCGCGCACGCGCCGGTGCAGCCGAGTACCACCGGCGACGGTCTGCCCAGTTGCAGTCGGGCGCCGGTCGCATTGCCGCTGAAGTTGCCGATGCCCGCCGCCGCGCCGACCAGGCCGAGCATCGCCGCCTGTTCGGTGGGGCTGCCGCCGGAACCCTTGGCCACGAAGGCGATGTAGAAGGTGAGGAACCCGGTGAGCACCCGAATCGAACTGTTGCCCCACAGACCGGTGACCACGGCTCGGCCCAGCGGCTGACGCCGTTTCCGCGCGGGCACCGGGGAATCCTGGCCACGTTCGATGACCTCGGTGTTGGCATCGGGGCCGTGATAGGTCAGTGTCGCGGGGACCTCGCCCTCGGTCACCTCGACCCAGCTCGGAATGCGCAGACTGAGATACGCGCCCGCGATGGCGATGCCGGTGGCGAAGATCAACGCACCGGTGGAACCAGCGATCAGGGCGGCGAGCGCGGCCAGCGCACCCGCGCCGATGGTGCCGCCGACCAGGCCGAAGACGGTGAGCCGGGAATTGGTGCGGACCAGGTCGATATCCGGTGGCAGCACGCGCGGAGTCACCGCGCTCTTGAGGACCGCGAAGGATTTCGAGCCGACCATCATGCACAGGGCGAGGGGATACAGGCCCCAGGTGTCGATGTTGAAGATCAACAGCAGCGCGAAACCCGCGCGCAGGCCGAAGGTCGTCGCCAGCGCCAGCCTGCGACCGCGTTGCAGGCGGTCGAGCAGCGGACCGATCAGGGGCGCGATCAGCGCGAACGGGGCGATGGTGATCAGCAGGTACAGGGCCACCTTGGTTTTGGATTCGGCGGTGGCGCTGGCGAAGAACAGGGTGTTGGCCAGGGCGACGGCGATCGCGGCGTCGAGCGCGAAGTTCGCCATGGTGGCGTAGGTGAGCGCGGTCAGGCCGGACTGATCGGCCCCGTCCGCCTTGGCGGCGCGCTGGAAGGTGGCGATGCCGCGTTCGGTGAGTTCACGGCTGCGCATGGCGGCTACGCGGGTGACGGTGAGTTTGCGCGGGACGCGCTGGTTGATCGGGTCGTCGACGCCTTCGTCGCGGGGGAAAGGGCGGGTGCCATCCGGGCCGGTGCCATCGCGATCCGGGATCGACCGTGGCTGCTCGTCACGAGCCGGGTCGGCGTGCCATCGCTCGTCGCGTGGTGCGGCCGGTCGGCCCCGCTCGTCGGCGGGCGGACTCGGATGCTCGCTGCGCGGTGGAACCGGTCGGCTCTTCGGATACTCCGTCGGTGCGCGCGCGGCTTTACCCGCTGTCGGCACAGGGGTGGTCGGGGCGGCCGGGTCGACGGGGCGGTTGCGGCGGAACAGGCTCTTCGACCGGCCCGTCGGCGGCTCGGCGGGCAGCGGCCGTTCGGGCCGGGGGAAGACCTTGCGCGGTGCGCGCGGCGGGTACTGCCCGTAGCCGGGGTGCGGGTCGGCGGCAGTACCGTCCCGGCGACCACGGTCGGGACCGGATGGATCGCGGGGCGTAGTCACAAGTCCAATTCTGTCGCACTCGGGCTGTGCGTGTTCACTCGCGCCGCGGCAATGTCGGCCACATCGTCCTGATTCACCCTGTGGAGGTACCCCTATTTCTCGACGAAACGTACTTCGAACATGCGCGGCCAGTATTTTCCGGTCAGCAGGAAACGATCGGTGCCGGGTAGGTGAGCGATGCCGTTGAGCACATCGGTGCCCGCTCGTTCAGTGGGTGTGAGCAGCCCGGCCGCCTCGATGACGGCGAGAATCCGGCCGGTCTCGGGATCGATGTGCAGTATTTCGTCCGTCGGGTAGTTGTTCGCGTAGACCGTGCCGTCCTCGGCGCAGTCCAACTCGTTCGGCTTCGGATCGCGATAGCCGGACAGGGTCACCGCACCGGTCTGCGCGAAGGTCACCGGGTCGCGGAAGGTGAGCGTGCCGGTGCCGTCGCTCATCACCAACCGGTGTGGTTGCGCGCACAGACCCCAGCCCTCGCCCGCATAGGCGGCGCGACCGGTTTCGGCGAGGGTCACCGGGTCGCGGGCGATGGCGAAGCCGTCCTGCCACGTCAGCTGCCAGACGATCGCGCCCGCCCGGGTCATGCCCTCGCCGAACACCCGGCCGGGTAGGTCGACGCGGGCTGTTTCGGCGCCCGTGCGCTGGTCGGTGGCCCGCGCGGTCGACACGCCCCACATGCCGGTGCTCTCGTAGCGGATGCCGTCGACCACTTCCAGGCCCTGGGTGAAGGCCTGTGGATCGTGCGGTGACGAGCCGATCACCTCGACGCGCAACCGCGCCGGACCGGGCTCCTCGGGTCCGCCACAAGCCCCCGCGCCGAGCACACTGACCAGCACTGCGACGGCCAACGAACTGCGATTGCACTTCATACGGCAAAATGTATGTCGTGAGCGCAGTATCTGTTTCGGAGTCCGGCGTGCGTCCCGTTCTGGCCGACGCGGCCGAGGTCGCACGTCGTGCGCTCGTCGCGTTGGAACCCGACGGGGTAGGAGTCCATCTGGGGGTGAGCGCCGAGGACGACACCGCGGCCACCCACCGGTTCGAGGCGACCCTGCCCGGCTACCGCGGCTGGCAGTGGGCCGTCGTGGTCGCCGCGCCCCCGGGTGCCGACCACGCGACGGTGAGCGAGTCGGCGTTGTTGCCTGCCCTCGATGCCCTGATCGCCCCCGATTTCATCCCGTGGGACCAGCGTGTGCGCCCCGGCGACCTAGGCCCCGGCGACCTGCTCGCCACGCCCGCCGACGACCCCCGCCTCGTCCCCGGCTACGTGGCCACCGGCGATCCGGTGATCGACGAGGTGGCCCGCGAGGTCGGCCTCGGCCGCGTGCAGGTTCTCAGCGTCGAAGGTCGCGCCGATGCCGCCGAGCGGTGGTTCACCGAGTTCGGCCCCGATACCGAGATGGCCAAGGCCGCCCCGGCGCCCTGCGGCATGTGCGGCTTCTACCTGCCGCTGGCCGGCGCCCTGCGCGAGTCCTTCGGCGTCTGCGGCAATGCGATGGGCGCCGACGGTCACGTCGTCCACATCGCCTACGGCTGTGGCGCCCACTCCGATGTGGTCGCCCCCAGTGGCAACGGATCGCCGCTGTACGAGGCGTTCGACGACCATGCGGTGGACTTCGTCGACATCGTCCGCCCGGCTGTCGAGAAGGCGATCGACGAGGCCGAGTCCCAGGTGGCCGCCGAAGACCCGGCAACGACCGTCGACGATGCCGCGCCCGAGACCGCCGACGCCGCAACAGCGGTCGTGGAGGTTGTCGCCGAGACGACCGCCGACCCCGCGATCGAGGTTGTGGAGGTTGTCGCCGAGACGACCGCCGACCCCGCGATCGAGGTTGTGGAGATCGCGGCTGAAACGATGACCGACCCGGCGACCCCGGTCTCCGCGACCGAGCCGAGTCCTGACTCGTTGACCGCGGTCGGCGAGGCAGCGGCCGAGCAGGCGGGCGATCAGCAGGAAACCGCCGAGGCCGCGGCAGTGGCCGCGGTGGACGCCGAGCGTTCGGCGCTCGCCGAGGGTGCGCTGCCGGAAACGGCCGAAGAGGTCATCACGGCCGAGACCGCACCGGTCACCGAGGCCGCGGAGTCCGCTGACGCCAGTGAGCACGGATCGTCGGTGTCGAGCTGAACGGAGCGGGGGACCCGTTCGGTACTGCGCAGCTGCGGGCCGGAGTACTCGCGGCGTGGCGGGATTCGCCGACGCGGTTGCGGGAGGACAGTGCCAGTGAGGCGGATCTGGTGGCCTCGGGCTACCGGGATCGGTTGCTCACCGAACTCGCGCAGAACGCGGCCGACGCCGCGGCGAAGGCCGGAGTCGCGGGCGCGCTGACCGTGCGGGTGCTCGACGGCCGTTTGCACGTCGCGAATACCGGTGCGCCGTTGAGCGTTTCCGGTGTGCACGCGTTGACGGCACTGCGTGCCTCCGGCAAGGCCGACACCACCCAGGTGGGCCGCTTCGGCGTCGGCTTCACCGCCGTGCGGTCCGTCGGCGACGAGATCGAGGTCCGCTCGACGACCGGATCCCTCCGCTTCTCCCGCGTGGCGACACTGAACGCCTTGCACGACACCGGCATCGGCATCCCCGACGACCTGGCCGCCATCGCGCCCCCGGTCCTCCGGCTCGCCTGGCCGGTGCCGACCACCCCACTCGCGGGCACCGACACCGAGATCGTCGTCCACCTCCGCGACGACATCGACGCCACGGCCCTACTCGACGCCATGCGAGCCGAGGCCCCCGACCTCCTCCTGGAACTGCCCGCCCTACAGCGCATCCGAATCGAATCCGACGAATTCACCAGCGCGATTGAGATTCTCGCTACCGACCAACCCGCTGGTGCCATTCGCTCCGACGCCGCGCTGTCGAGCGTCACCGCCACCACCGTCGCATCGGCTGGCACCACTGACGCTTCAGCTGGCACCACCGCCGGTCCGACCGGCACCAACGCCGCTACGGTCGGCACAGTCGATGCCGCCACGGTCGACGCCGCTGCCGTGGCCGACGAGACCGGCACCCTCTCCCAGCTGACGATCACCCTCCCGTCCGGCACGCGCCGAACCTGGTGGCAGTACCGCACTCCCAGGTCCCGCTGGCTACTCCCGCTGCGCGAGGGCCGCCCCGTCGCGACCGCCCCGGACGTCCTGCGCGCCCCCACCCGCTCCGACGAGGAACTCTCCCTCCCCGCGATCTTGGTTGCCGACATCGCCATGCAACCCGATCGCCGCCGTCTCCTCCCCGGCGCCCGCCTCACCGAATTGGCAACGGGCTACGCGGATTTCGCTCGCGCTCTCCCGCCGCGGGACCGTCTCGTCCTGGTCCCCACCCCCGGCTTCGCCCGCAGCGAAGCCGACGCCCTCCTCCGCGAAGCGCTGATCACCGAGCTTCGCACCAACCCCTGGCTCCCGGTCTGTGCCGCCCGCACCGCCGAACCGGCGGACTCGTGGGACCCCATGGAGCCCGCACCGGACCATGCCGAACCCGGCGGCACAACGGGCGAATCGGTAGCGCCCGGCGGCATCTCCGCCTCCGTCGATCCCGCTGAATCCACGCCGGTCGGCAAGGCTGTCCCCGACCTCATGGATCTGTTCGCGGCTGACGAGGCCGACGGCTCTCACCCCACGACGACGTTCGGACCGGGCGAATCCGCACCGTACAGCGACCCTTTCGCGTCGGCGGAGTCGTCCACGTACGAACCGGCCGCAGCGAACTCGCCGTGTAGCACGCCCACACGGGCGAGCGTATTCCCCGATCTCACACCGGAATTGGCCGCGATCCTGGCCGAGATCACCGGTCCGCTGGTGATTCCGGAGCTGTCCGGCCGCGCCGGTCAGGACAAGCTGGCGGTCCTCGACGTCCATCGGCTCGGGCCTGCCGCGCTGGCCGAGCTGTCGAGCGGGTTGCACCGTGAACCACGGTGGTGGCGGCGGTTTTACGCGACCCTCGAACCGTTCGTGGTCGATACCAGGACCGCCGAGGAATTCGGCGCGCTGGCCGTCCCGCTGACCGACGGACGGTTGGTCACCGGCCCCCGGACCGTGGTGCTCGATGATCAGCTCACGGTGGCCGTGCCGGTGCACTGGGCTCGCCTGGTCCACCCGGACGCCACGCACCCGCTCCTCGGTCGCCTGGGTGCCCGCAGCGCGAGTTCGGACGACCTGCTCACCGATCCCGCTCTGCACGACCTGCTCGAGCACGATCCGGCCGACCCGGACACGGTCGCCGCGGTACTCCAGCTGGCGCCCTACGCCTCTGCCGGCTCGCTGCCCGACTGGCTCGGCCTTCTCGAATTGCTCGACGACACAGGCGAACTGAGCCCCGCCGACGAGCTGCTGCTCCCCGGGGCGCCGCTGGCGGAGGTCCTGGCGGCCGATGCCCCCTTCGGCACCGTCGCCGACACCGTCGTCGCCGAGTACGGCGAGCAAGCGTTGCGCGCGATCGGTGTCGGCTGGGGCTTCGCGGTACTCACCGATCCAGAGCCGATCGGCCCCGACCACGACCTCGACGACGAACAGTCCTGGTGGAACAGCCTTTCCGAAGACCCCCGCGAGCTCACCGCGGTACGCGACCTCGACCTGGTCGACGAAGACCGCTGGCCACAAGCCCTGCGCCACTTGCTGTCCGAGCCACGCACCCGCGCGCTGCTTGCCGATCGAGACGGCTACACCACCTGGTGGCTGCACCGCCACGCCCACATCGACGGCATCCCGCTCGGCCGACTCCACCACCCCGACGACAACGAATTCGCCGGGCTCCTACCGGTGTTCGCGGCATTCGGCATCGACGGCACCGACCTCGACGCGCTGCGCCCCGCGCTCGTCCGCCCCGACGTCATGTCCGCCGAGCTGGCCGAGGAACTGCTCGACGCGCTGGCCGATCCGTCGAAATCGCCTGCCCCCGAGGTGATCGCCCGCACCAATGCCCGCCTTGCCGCGGCGGTCGCGGCCGGCGTCCTCGATCCGCGCGAACTCGATCTCCCCGAGCAGATCCGCGCCCTGTCCGGCGACGTCGTCGACGCGAGCACCGCCATGGTTCTCGACCAGCCCTGCTTCGGCTTGGTCGTCCCGCCACAACGCCTCGTCGTCGGCGACACGGCACACGCCGAGGCGCTGGCCACCTTGCTCGATCTCCCGCTGGTCTCGGAGGAGATCAGCGGCGAGGTGCTCGGGACCGGCCGCCGGAGCACCTGGGCCGCAGAACCTTTGGGCGTAGTGCTGCGCCAGCTGTGGTCTCCGCGCGACAGCACCGGCGAGCTGGTCCTGCACGAGACTCTCGAAGTGCATCTGCGGGGCGCGCTCTCGGGCACCGTCCGCGTCCCGTGGTGGTGCGAAGGCGATGTCGTCCACGTGCAGGTGCCGCGCGGGTAGATCCGCGTCGACCTATGCCGCGTGGGCGGTGATCATCTCGGCGAGCAGATCGAGCTGAGTCTGCACGGATTCGCTGTCGTCATCGACCAGCCACCGCAGCACGATCCCGTCGATCACATTGAGCATGAATCGGCTCAGCGTCGGCACCGGTGTGTTCCATCGCGTTTCGGTCGCCCCGCTGCATTGGTTGATCACATCGGCGATGGTGCTGTCGTTGAACCCGTACTGCTCGCGGGCGATCGCCAGCTTGGCCGGTGTCGACTCACCCTCGCGCAGCGCGTAGGTGGTGGTCTCGTAGGTCAGCAACTGTCGTTCGGGAGTGGCTTCGATGTTGCGCCACATCAGTTCCAAACCGCGGCGCACCAATTTCTGAAGTGCTTCTTTTCCTGTTCCGGCGTCGTCCCATACCGATTCATCGGCATCGACGGAATCGCGCAATTCCATTGAGAGCGCTTTGACCAGCTCGGTCATCAGCGCGTCCTTGTTTTCGAAACAGTAATGCACCACACCTAACGAGACACCGGCCGCTTGGGCGACATCGCGCGTGGTCACGCCCGCCACGCCCTTTTTCTCGGCGAGACCGATCGCTGCCTCGATCAGGTGGGCTCGTCGTTCTTCGACGCTCAATCGGGAGGACACTGTGCGAGTTAAGCGCCCACGCCACGAACAGTCAATTCGCCGGTCCGCCAGAAAATCCTGGACATTTGACCAGTTGATGTGGTTGTCTCCGAAATGGAAGTTACGAAGGAGTCGCCCGATGTCCCTGTCCCGCCGCACGATGCTTGCCGCCTCGGCACTGAGTGCCAGCGCCCTGCCCGTCATCTCCACCATGGGAATGCCGGTCGCACATGCGAATCCGGAGGGATTCGAATTCGGGCTCGGTATCGCCGACCTCACGGGCCCGGCCGCGGAATGCGGCATGATGGGCTACTCGCAGTTCGAACAGGCCACAGCGGGAATTCATCTGCGCCCGCGCGCTCGCGCGTTCGTGATCGGGGCGCGCGAAAATCGGATCGCACTCGTCGCGGTGGAGAACGGTGCGTTGTTCGGCTCGGTCCACGGCGCGGTGCTGCTGGCGCTCGCCCGCCGTTTCGGCGATCGATACTCCGAACGAAATGTCGTCCTCACCTCCACGCACACCCACGCCAGTTGCGGTGGTTCCGCACACGACTACGCCTACACGCTGGCGACGATGGGATTCCAGCAGCAGGTCTTCGACGCCGAGGTCGACGGGATCGTGGAGGCGATCGTCGCGGCCGACGCGGATGTCGCGCCGGGTTCCATCACCCTCGGCCGCGCGCAATTGCACGACGCCAGCGTGAACCGCTCGCGCGTGGCCTTCGACCGCAATCCGGCCGCCGATCGCGCGGTCTTCCCCGACGCGATCGACCCGGCGGTGACCACGTTGGAGTTCGCCAGGAAAGGCCGTCAGGTCGGTGCGCTCACCTGGTTCGCCACCCACAACACCTCGATGACCAACGCGAACCGCCTGATCAGCTCCGACAACAAGGGCTACGCCAGCTACGCCGCCGAACACCTCGAACACGGCGTCCGCCACCTCGACGGCGCCGACTTCATCGCCGCCTTCGCGCAGACCAATGCCGGTGACATGTCGCCCAATCTCGGCCTCACGCCCGGCAACGGACCGACCACCGACGAGTTCGCCAACACCAGGATCCTCGGCGAACGCCAGCACCACGCGGCGAAACAGGCCGCGGCGCAGGGCACCGCGCAGCGGGCCGAGGTGGCCTCGATGCTCTGCTACATCGACCTCGCCGCGCTGACGATCGACGGCCGCTTCACCCCCGACGGCGCCCCGCGACGCACCGCCCCGGCCGCGGCTGGCGTCTCCCTGGCGGCGGGCAGTGTCGAGGACGGACCCGGCCTGCCCGGCGGCCCGATTCCCGAAGGCGTGCGCAACCCGATGGTCGACTTCCTCGGCGGCATCGACCATCCGCACCCCGCCTGGCTCGCCGACGCCCAAGCCCCCAAAGCGATCTTCGCCCCGCTCGGGTTGATGCCGCCGGTGCCGTGGGTGCCCAATGTGGTGCCGATCCAGCTGGTTCGCATCGGCGACCTGTATCTGGCCGCGGCCGGCGGGGAATTCACGATCGTCGCGGGGCTGCGCGTGCGTCGCGCGGTGGCGGCGGTGCTCGGCGTCGAGTTGGAGCAGGTGCTGCTACAGGGCTATTCGAACAGCTACCACGAATACGTCACCACGCCGGAGGAGTACGACGCGCAACAGTACGAGGGCGCCTCGACGCTGTTCGGCCGCTACACACTGTGCGGGTATGTGCAGGAATTCACGAGACTGGCAGAGGCGTTCGCGGCGGGGCAGACCGTCGGTCGCGGCCCTGCGCCGCGCGATGTCTCCGCGCTGCAGCCGAACTTCGCCGCCGTGCCGGGCCCCGACGCGACCCCGCCGGGTCGTGGGTTCGGCGATGTCCTGGTCCAGCCCGCGTCCTGTCGACGGGGCGAACAGGCGGTGGTCGAATTCGTCTCGGCCCACCCGAAGCACAATCCGCGCCGGGGCGACACCTTCCTGCACGTGCAGCGACAGACTCCGGCGGGTTGGGCGCGGGTAGCCAACGAGGGCGAGTGGGACGTCCGTTTCCACTGGCGCAAAGAGGGCGACGCGGTCTCGATCGCCCGCTTCACCTGGGATATCCCCGCGACGGCCGAACCGGGCAGGCACCGATTCGTGCACTACGCCGACGTATTGGGCGCCGACGGCACGCTCCGTCCCCTCACCGGGACCAGTGACGAATTCGAGGTGGCCTAGTCGGTGTCGAGTCCCACCTGGGCGCCCTTGTCGCCACGTCGCGCGGAACGCCGCTGCGCGAGGAAGATCGACGACCCCAGCACTCCCACCACGAGCCCCATCAGGCACACCGGGAGGGCATCGGCCCAGCTCTCGTTCATCCACACGACCACGGTCGCGATAGCCCACAGGGCGAAGCCACCCAGCACTACGGGGCGCGGGTCGACCAGGATTCGGGGCAGCTGAGGTATCTCGGGACTGACAGGTCCGGCGTCCATACCCAAACAGTAGCGGTGTGAAACCCGTCAGCCCAGCCGGATTTACCGTAGAGTTCTGCACTGTGACAACGCCATCGGACGTCCGCTCCCTGGCCGGTGACCTTTCGCTGGCTGTCGTGCGGCTCACGCGACACCTGCGCGGACGCCGTTCCGACGCGCAGATCTCGCTTACTCAGCTGTCGGCTTTGGCGACGCTGGCTCGTGATGGCGCGATGACGCCCGGCGCGCTGGCAGGCAAGGAACGCGTGCAACCACCGTCGATGACCCGCGTCATCGCCTCGCTCACCGACCTCGACCTGGTCCAACGCCGCCCGCACCCGACCGACGGCAGGCAGATCATCGTCTCGCTCTCGCCCGCAGGCCGCGCGCTGATCGCCGACGAGACCAATGCCCGCGAGGTATGGATGACCGGTCAGCTCGCCGGACTGCGCCCCGAGCAGATCGCGGTGCTCGGGGAAGCCGTCGGCATCATGAACCAGATCGTCGCCGAATCGGAGTGATCGGCTCGCCTAACGCACCGCGTCGGCCGACACCACGTCATGGCCGAGCGGGAACAACGACAGTGGCACCAGCTTGAGATTCGCCCAGGCGAACGGCAGCCCGATGATCGTTATCGCCAGCGCGATGCTGGTGAACACATGGCCCAACGCCAGCCACCAGCCCGCGAAGACGAACCAGATCACATTGCCGATCAGCGAGCCCGCGCCCGCGCTCGGTTTGTCGACCACCGTGCGTCCGAACGGCCACAGCACGTACCCGGCCAGGCGCAGCGAGGCTATCCCGAACGGGATGGTGATGATCAGGATGAAACAGATCAGTGCCGCGAGCAGGTACCCCAGCGCCATCCAGAATCCGCACAGCACCACCCAGAGCACATTCAAGATCAACTGGACAATCTTCATGCTTCCAGCATGCCAGGATTAGCCGGTGGCCGAAGTGATCGATATCGACGACCCCACCGACCCGCGCGTCGACGACTTCCGTGACCTGTCCGATGCCGACCGCAGGCCGGACCTGCCGGGCCGCAAGGGCCTGGTCATCGCCGAGGGCGTCGTGGTCGTCCAGCGGATGCTCGACTCGCGGTTCACGCCTAACGCGCTGCTCGGAGTCGGGAAGCGCTTCGAGACCCTCGCCGATGATCTCGCCGATCGTGATCTGCCGTACTACCGCGCGAGTGCGGAGGTGATGGCCGAGGTGGTCGGATTCCATCTCAATCGCGGCGTGCTCGCCGTCGCGCCGCGTCCAGCGGACTTGACGGTCGACGAGGTGCTCGACGGCGCGCGCACGGTGGCGGTGCTGGAAGGCGTCAACGATCACGAGAACCTGGGTTCGATGTTCCGCAATGCCGCGGGCCTCGGCGCGGATGCGGTGCTGTTCGGCGACCGGTGCGCCGACCCGCTCTATCGGCGGGCGGTCCGGGTATCGATGGGGCATGTGCTCCGGGTGCCGTTCGCGCAATTGCCGCAGTGGCCCGAAGGTCTCGACCTCGTGCGGAACAAGGGATTCCAGATCATCGCCTTGACGCCGAATCCCGAAGCGGTCAATCTGGCGACGGCGATGACGGGGGAGCGGGTGGCGCTGCTGCTCGGCGCCGAAGGCCCCGGCTTGACCGAAGAGGCCATGCGCGCCACCGATATCCGTGCGCGGATCCCGATGTCACCCGGCACCGATTCGCTCAATGTCGCGACCGCGGCGGCGATGGCGTTCTACGAACGAGTGCGCAGGTCATGAGCCAGGAATGCGACGGCCCGTATCGGGCCCAAGCGGATTCGGTGCCGTGGGTGGCGGGCGGCACCGTTGTCGTGCTGGTCGCGTTGCTCGGTGGGGTCGCGGTGTATGCCTTCGGCTGTGCGCTCGCCGCGGTCAATCCGCTGCTGGCGATCGGGGTGAACGTGGTGGCGGCGGGTGGGGTGGCGCCGACGGCGTGGCGATGGCGGTTCACGCCGGTGGTGCGGTGGGTGCTGGCCGGTGCGGCGGCGGCGGTGGTGCTCGGCTGGATCGCCGCGATCGTCTCTGTGATCAGCTGAGGGTCACACCACCCGATCGGCGCCGTGCAGCCACCCGAAGATCCCACGCTTACGCCGCGTCGCCGCACCGGGGCGACCCATCGGCACTTGCTTCTGTTCGGGCGCCTGGCCTTTCGGATACAGCGTGAAACCGCAGACCGCCAGGTCGACGGGGGCGGGCTGCCCGGGTGCGGCCGGAGTCAGGTATTGGAAACCGAGCCATTCGGCATTGGCGGCGTCGGCGAAATCCGGTGGATCGAACGGCAGCGATTGCGGTTCGGGATGGTCCTCGCCCCGCCACGGCACCGGATGCTCACCCGCCCAGAACGTCCGCTCCCACACCATCGGGAGCCCCTCGTTCTCGAGAATGTCCACCCGGGTGGAACTGAACGACCGCCGGAATTCGCCGCGCTCCCAATGCGCGAACGCGCCCCAGTGCAGTTTCGCGTCGTAGGACACGAGATAGGTGTGCTCGGAAGCGAGCGGTCGCACCAGCAGGTCGGGCAGTTTCGTCGGCCGAACCAGCGCGGCCTCGGCCGTGCACACCACGGTCAGTCCGGGATAGCACCCGATGTAGACCTCGTCCCGATCCGGTGCGGCGCACCCGGCCAGCGTCCCGACCATGTGCGGCCGAACGTCGTGGTCGGCATACAGCTGCCCGGCCAATGCCGCCGCCGCGACAGGATCCGCCTCGACCTGACTTTTCAGGACGGAAACAGGATCAGTGGTATCGACGTACCAGAGCGTAGAAGCCACTGTTCCGCCTCCTTGTCCGCCACTCCGCGTATTCAAGCCAGATCTAGGTGGGTAGCACGACGGCGTCTGCGGCTGACGGAGGTGTGTGTTACCTCAGCTCGTACCCGGTGAGTTACCCATGCACTGACGAGATCTCGGAGTTCGTTAGTTTCCGGAGCTGCGGACGCCCAGCAGGACGTCCTCCCACGACGGCATGGGCGCCTTACCGCGCTTGGTGCGTGCGGGCTTCGGTGCGGGCTTCTCGACCGCGGGCTCCTCAGCGGGCTTCTCCTGTTGCGCCGCGGGCTGACTCGGCGCGGCGGGCACGGCAGGAATCGGCGCAGCGGGCTTCGGAGCGGCAGCGGGGATCGGCGCCGTGGGGATGGGTGCGGCCGGAATCGCCGCCGTCCCACCGCCTGCCGCGACCTGACGCTGCTCGTAGTACTCGTCCACGTTCGGCGCGGGCCGACTCTGCGGCCGGGCCGCCGGTGCGGCGATCTGCTCGCGCGGACGCGGCTCCACCGAGGTCGGCGGCTCCGGCACCGGCGAGGCGGCCGGAACCGGCGTGGGCAGGATCGTCGCCAGCCCACGCAGCGCGCGGCCGAAGTCGGGATCGATCAGATCGTTGGCCGGGTCGTCGAGCGGGGACACCGAGCCACCGTGCGCGTCGGGCTGGTAGCGCCAGTGCGCGGCGATCTCGGAGTGACCGTGGCGCCACTGCAATTGGGCGACCCAGAAACCCTTTTCGTCTTTCCAGGCGTCCCACTCGGCCTGTTCGATGGTGTGGCCGCGCTCGGTGAAGGCCGCGGTGACGATCTCGTGCAGCGTTTCCACCGACGGGCCGTCGGGGCGCACCGGGTGCGCCTTCTGCGCCAATTCGGCTGCGCGCGCACGCTCGAGCAAGACGGGGTAGGCGAATCGCTCGACTTTGGATTCCGGCATGCCGGACTCTGCCGTGACCTGCTCGACGGACGCTCCAGCGCGAATACGGGCCTGGATATCGCGAGGACGCATAGTCGCCTCCGTTTCGATCTCGATCTGGCCGAATCGTGCGAGGTCGCCGCGCGCCGCCGCGCGGAGCTTGTCGTCGGCGGGCAACCGGAACTTGGTACCGGACTCGGTGTCGCTGCACACGATGTGCGTGGAGTCGGGCGTCACCCCGATCACTCGAAGTTCACGCACCGTTACCTCCCTATCGCGTCGGCTACGACACCGCCCACTTTCCTAGACAGTAGTGCACATTACTTGGCCGTGGCAGCAGACACGCACGACTTAAATCGCGCGCCAAGGCTGCCCAGGGGGCTAATCTGAGCGGCTCACCCAACGAATTCGGCTTGTGTACAGGGGTTTTGGTGATAGATCAACATCAAATCTCGGTACCGAGATCTGTCGAAACTCGGCGAATATTGCGAATGTGTGCAGTCATGACAAAGAAGGCCGGTGTGCCGCGAACCGAAAAAAGTTCGCCGCACACCGGCCCGATGTCGGTCTTATCTCAGAGCTGACCGACGACCCAGTCGATCGAACGGGTCAGCTGCGAAACATCTTCCGGGTCGATAGCCGGGAACATGCCCACACGCAGCTGGTTACGGCCCAGCTTGCGGTAGGGCTCGGTGTCGACGATGCCGTTGGCGCGCAGGATCTTGGCGACCTGGGCCGCGTCGACCGCGTCGTCGAAGTCGATGGTGCCCACGACCTGCGAGCGGTGCGCCGGGTTCGACACGTACGGGGTGGCGAACGAGCTCGACTCGGCCCACGAGTACAGGCGCGAGGACGAATCCAGGGTGCGCTTCACGGTCCAGTCGAGGCCGCCGTTGGCGTTCATCCACTCGATCTGATCGGCGAACAGCAGCAGGGTGGCCAGCGCCGGGGTGTTGTAGGTCTGGTCCTTGGAGGAGTTGTCGACCGCGATCGGCAGCGACAGGAACTCCGGGGTCCAGCGACCCGATTCCTTGATCTCGGCGACGCGGGCCAGCGCGGCCGGGCTCATGATCGCGATCCACAGGCCACCGTCGGCGGCGAAGCACTTCTGCGGGGCGAAGTAGTACACGTCGGAGTCGGCGATGTTCACCGGCAGACCGCCCGCGCCGGAGGTGGCGTCGATGGCGATCAGGGCGTTCTCCGAGCCGACCGGACGCGACACCGGGATGGACACACCGGTGGAGGTCTCGTTGTGGGCCCAGCCGATGAGGTCGACCGAGGGGTCCGACACGGGCTCGGGCGCGCTGCCCGGCTCGGCCTTGACGACGATCGGATCACCGATGAAGGGGTTGCCCTTGGCGACCGAGGCGAACTTCGAGGAGAACTCGCCGTTGGTCAGGTGCAGCGAACGCTCGCGGATCAGGCCGAAGGCGGCGGCATCCCAGAACGCGGTGGTGCCACCGTTGCCCAGCACGACCTCGTAGCCGTCGGGCAGGGAGAACAGCTCACGCAGGCCGTTGCGAACGCGGGCGACCACGTCCTTGACCGGCTTCTGGCGATGCGAGGTGCCGAAGACCGAGGCGCCGACAGTCACCAGGGACTGCAGCTGCTCCGGGCGGACCTTGGAGGGGCCGCAGCCGAACCGTCCGTCGGCGGGCTTGAGGTCAGCGGGAATTGTCGGGAACGCACTGGTCATGGGGGCGAGTTTAGTGGTCCGCCGAAGCTCGGACGCGCACGGGGGCGGGTCGGGAAGAGGCTGTGAGGCGGCCCACTCGCGTTCGTCGCGGTTGTTCAGGGAACGCCGGTCATGAAGTCGACCAATCCGTGCGGCGCGCTGTCGCCAACACAGAGGTCGAGGATTCGGTGCGCGTCCGCGGCCGCCCTGGCGCTACGGGGGAACAGCGCCGCTTCGTAGGCGGTGAGCGCGGCTTCGACGTCGCCGGGGTGCGCGGCGATCGCCATGGCGAGTTCGGCGCCGTCGAGCATGGCGAGGTTGGCTCCATCGCCGGCCGGGGGCGCCAGGTGCGCGGCGTCGCCGAGCAGGGTCACGCCGGGGACGCGATCCCAGCGGTGGCCGACGGGCAGCGTGTTGATCGCGCGGGGGACCGGCGGGGTGTCGCCGTCGGTGATCAGCGCGGTGAGTTCGGGCGCCCACCCGTCGAATTCGGCTGCCACCCGGGAGAGTGCGGCGGTGGGGTCGGTGAAGTCGATGCCGTCGAGCCAGTCGGCGGGGCGGGCGAGCTCGGCATAGGTGTGGATGACATCGCCCGCCTCGCGGTGCGCGGAGATGCCGTTGCCCGGTGCGAGCGCGAACATGCCACCGTCGCCCACGATCGCTGCCGCCGTCGGGTGCCGGTTGTCGACGTCGTAGAGGTAGGTCTCGACGAAGACGGCGCCCGCGTATGCGGGTCGCGCCTCCGAGAGCAGCGGGCGGATCCGCGACCAGGCGCCGTCGGCGCCCACGAGGAGCGCGGTGCGCACGATCGAACCGTCGGCGAACGTCAGCTCGTGGTGGCCGTCGCCGACAGCGGTGACGCCGGTCAGCTTCTTGCCCCACTGGACCGTGCCCGCGGGCAGGGCGTCGAGCAGGATGCGTCGCAGGTCGCCGCGCAGGACTTCGGGCCGCCCGGTGCTGCCGTCGTCGGGCTCGTCGAGGAGCAGCTCGCCGTGCCGGTCGAGAATCCGGGAGGCCGCGCCGCCCGCGTGGATGATCGCGTGGAATTCGGCGGTCAGGCCCGCCGCGGCGAGGGCGAATCGGCCGTCGGGTTCGTGGATGTCGAGCTGGCCGCCCTGGGTGCGAGCGCCCGCCGACGGCTCGGCCTCGTAGACCGTCGCGGAGATCCCGTGGACATGGAGGACTCGGGCGAGCGTGAGGCCGCCGAGGCCGGCGCCGATGATCGTGACCGGTGTCGTCATAGTGCTTCCCTTCGTAGCCTGGAACGGCGTTCCATAGATCCAGTTTGGAACGCCGTTCCAGAAGTGTCAAGATGGTGTGTATGGCGACACGTCCCCCACGGACCACCCGGCGCACCGACGCGCTGTCGAAGCAGCGGATCGTGGACGCCGCGATCGAGATCCTCGACGCCGACGGCGAACGCGCGCTCACGTTCCGCGCCCTGGCTTCGCGTCTGGAGACCGGCAGCGGCGCGATCTACTGGCATGTCGAGAACAAGGGCGATCTGCTCGCCGCCGCGTCCGACGACGTCATCGCCCGTGTCCTCACGAGCTCGGACGACAGGGCGGAGCCCTTCACCGCGATCCGTGCCGTCGCGCTCGGGATGTTCGACGCGATCGACGCCCATCCGTGGGTGGGCGCCCAGCTCGTCCGGGTGCCGTGGCAGCTGGCGATGCTGCGGATCTACGAGCGCATCGGCGCGCAGTTGCGGATACTCGGCGTCCCCGAACGGTCGATGTTCAATGCCGCGTCCGCGCTGGTGAACTATATCCTCGGCGTCGCCGGGCAGAACGCGGCGAACGCTCGACTCGATGTGCCGGAGGGAGACCGCTCGGCCTTCCTCGCGGCCGTGGCCGCCCGCTGGACACAGCACGATCCGGCGGAATTCCCGTTCGCCCATCAGATCGCCGAGCAGCTGCGCGAGCACGACGACCGCGAACAATTCCTCGCCGGAATCGATTTCATCCTCGCCGGGATCGCCGCCCTCGGCTGACCACGCGGATGCGGTGAGTGCGGGGAATTTGCCCTTGCGCGAAGGGCGTTCGCATTACTCTGCTGCCATGAGCCTCGTTGTGGCCGACTCGGGTCGGACCCTGCTCGACCGGTGTGCCTGGGCGTTCGGGAGGCGGCCGGGGTTGCTGTCGGAGAGCGGCAGGCGGGAACTGCTGATCAGGGGGCTGCCCGCGATGGCGAGTGTGCTGTCGGTGCGGACTCGGCGTGGCGAGGGCGGATACCGGTTCAGCGTGCGGGTTTCGGTGCCGGGGGAGTTGGCCTACGACGCGCGGGTCCGGCAGCGGGTGCGTAGCCAGGATCTGGAGTGGATGCAGACCGGCGACGTGGTCGGCTGTCGAGTAGACCCCGGGGACCGGGAGCGAGTGGTGCTGTTCGTGCCCGAGGTGCCGGAGTCGGGGCGTAAGGCGGCGGCCAAGATCTTGGCGAATGGGCGACGGGCCGAGGCGACGGTGCTCGCGGTGGCGCCGATCGCGGCCGATTACACGGGGCGCGATGATCCGGTGCTCCGGCTGGATCTGGAGATGCGGGCCTGGGACGAGCCGTTGCCGTGGCGGGTGCGGTTGATTCAGCCGGTGCCGCTGTCGGCGGTCGGGCAGATCGAACTCGGGACCCGGTTGGCGGCCGCGTTCTTCACCGTCGATCGGGGAGCTTCGGTCGCGCTCGACTTCGAGGCGCTGACTCGCTAGCGACTCACCCGGTGGAGTTGTGCTGACTCGTCAGAGGTGGACGAAGGTGAAGCCCGCGGCCCGCAGGGCCGGGAGTGCGGCGGCCATGCCCGCGGCGGTGCCCGAGCGCGGGCGGTGCATGTGGGCCAGGGCGATACCACCGGGAGCGGCCGCGCTCATGGCACGCTTGACCTGCGCTGATGAGGCAGTCGCGCCGAAGTCGACATTCACGGTGAAACCCAGTGGGGTCTCACCCAATTCGTTGACGATCGCGACCGCCACCTCGTCGTAGTGGGCCGTGCCCGCGCGGAAGAAGCGGGGCGCGCGGCCGGTGAGTTCGGTGAGCCGTTGATGGTTGTCCCACACCTCGTACGCGGCCTCCTCGGCCGAACCCGTGCCCGCGATCTTGTAGGCCGAGTGCCCCGAAACCGACAGCGGTTTATGCGCGGCACCATGATTGGCCAGCTCGAACAGTGGATTCGCGGCGAGCCGCTGCACCCGACCCGGATCGGCATCGACCCACCGCTTGTTGAGAAACAGGGTGGCAGGCACCTGCTCGGCGATCAGCAGGTCGATCAGCGCCTGGTCGATATCGCTGTTGCCCGGCCCGCCGCACGCATCGAGAGTGAGCGCGAACTGTTTGCCGCCCGCGGGGAAGCTGCTGGTGATGCCGGGCAGGTCGACGCCCCACTGATGCGGGATCGTGCCTGCGTGCCGGGCTGCCACCTGGGCAGGGAAAAGGGGTGGCACAGCCTGGGGAGTGGCGATCGGGTGTGCGCTCGCCGGTGGAACGGTGCGACTCGTCATCTCGGAAGCAACCGAATCACCTTGTGCGACAGCGCATCCCGTAGCGAAACCGGCGGTCAGAGCGGTGCAGGCGCCGAACAGTCGGCGTCGCGACAAACCGTTGCTGACCACAATCCACCCCTCACGAACATGTTCGCTGGGATGTTATCGCCGATCCGGCTCCTGTGCGCGTCGGACGCATACGCGCAGATCAATCATTAGAGATGACAAGTAGCTGAGAGTGAACCGGGCGTCGATGATCCGGCGCCCGGTTCAGCCGACTCAGTGCTGCGAGATGGTGGACCAGCCCGGAACTTCGTTCGGGGTGCGCGGGCCGGGCCCGGTGTAGATCGCGGCGGGGCGGACCAGCTTGCCCAGCTGCTTCTGCTCGAGGATGTGCGCGCACCAGCCCGCGGTCCGACCACAGGTGAACATCGCGGGCATCATGTGCGCCGGGACCTCGGCGAAGTCGAGGATGACCGCGGCCCAGAATTCGACGTTGGTCTCGATGGCGCGATCCGGGCGACGCTCGCGCAGCTCGGCCAGGGCGGCCTGCTCCAGCGCGGCGGCCACCTCGAAGCGCGGGGCGTCGAGGCGCTGGGCGGTGGCGCGGAGCACGCGGGCGCGCGGGTCTTCGGCGCGGTACACGCGGTGGCCGAAGCCCATCAGCTTCTCTTTGCGGTCGAGGATGCCCTTGACCAGCGCACGCGCGTCACCGGACTTCTCGACGGCCTCGATCATCGGCAGCACGCGAGCCGGGGCGCCGCCGTGCAGCGGGCCGGACATGGCGCCGATCGCGCCGGACAGCGACGCCGCCACGTCGGCGCCGGTGGAGGCGATCACGCGGGCGGTGAAGGTGGAGGCGTTCATGCCGTGCTCGGCCGCCGACACCCAGTAGGCGTCGATCGCCTCGGTGTGGCGTGGGTCCGGGTCACCCTTCCATCGGGTCATGAACCGCTGGGTGACGGTGTCGCACTCGTCGATCTTGCGCTGCGGAACGGCGGGCTGATAGATGCCGCGGGCGGACTGCGCCACATACGACAGCGCCATCACCGAGGCGCGGGCGAGGTTCTCGCGGGCGGTCTCGTCGTCGATGTCGAGCAGTGGCTCGTAGCCCCAGATCGGGGCGAGCATGGCCAGTCCTGCCTGCACGTCGACGCGCACATCGCCGGTGTGTACCGGCAGCGGGAACGGCTCGGCGGGCGGCAGGCCGCGGCCGAACTCGCCGTCGACCAGCAGGGCCCACACGTCGCCGAAAGTCACCTGGTCGGTGACCAGATCCTGGATGTCGACGCCGCGATATCGCAGCGCGCCACCGTCCTTGTCCGGCTCGGCGATGTCGGTGGTGAAGGCCACCACGCCTTCCAATCCGCTGACGAAATCCTGTGGTACCGAGCTGGTAGTCATGGTGACTCTCCTTGCAGGGGCATGCCGATATTTCTGAACCCTAGACCCGGTCGTACCGCGGAGTAATCTCGCCCCTATGCGTGACCTGGACCCCGCCGCGACCACCGCGCCCGACCTCGCCGCGATGCGTGTCGACTACGGCAATCCCCTGATCGTCGCCGCCACCGAACCCGATCTCGACGAGACCTGGGTGGCCGGTGGCTGGGAACCGTTGCTGCGCAGCTGGATCGAGCAGGCGCGAGGCGCCGGCGTCGCCGAACCCAACGCGATGGTGCTGGCCACGGTCTCGCTGACCGGCCCCGCGCCGCGACCGGTGGCGCGCACGGTGCTGTGCAAAGGACTCTCGCCCGAGGGCGTCACCTTCTATACGAACTACGACTCGGCCAAGGGCACCCAGCTCGCCGCCGATCCGTACGCGGCGGCGAGCTTCGTCTGGCCCGCGCTGGCCAGGCAGGTGCATGTGCGCGGCGTGACCGAGCGGGTGTCCGCCGAGGTGACCGCGGCCTATTGGGCGGCGCGGCCACGGGAGTCACGGCTGGGTGCGTGGGCTTCACAGCAGTCGCGGCCGGTGTCCTCGCGAGCCGAACTCGATCGCGTGCTGGCCGAGACGACGGCGCGATTCGCCGAGGTCGACGACATCCCCGTGCCCCCGTTCTGGGGCGGTTACCTGCTGCGCCCCGACGAGGTGGAGTTCTGGCAGGGCAGGCACGGCAGGTTGCACAACCGGATCGTCGTGCGGATCGACGGGCAGACCACAACGATCGAACGCTTGCAGCCGTAATCGGTGGTGGCCGATGTCACTGCGCGCAAACATGGGATGACCGTGTCGCAGTCGCTAATCTGCGCCGAGTGAAGCTGCTCGCCGACACCGAACCCCTGCGTAATCGCGACTATCGCAGGTTGTGGACGACCAATATCGTCACCGTCATCGGCGCGCAGCTCTCGGTGGTCGCGGTACCGCAGCAGCTGTTCCAGATCACCGGCAGCTCCGGCTACGTGGGCCTGGCCGGCTTGTTCGGCCTGATTCCGCTGGTGGTGTTCGGACTCTGGGGCGGTGCGCTCGCCGATGTGATGGACCGGCGCACCCTGCTCGTCTTCACCACGGCGGGCACCGGTCTGACCGCGGTCGCGTTCTGGGCGCAGGCCGCGCTCGGCCTGAACAATGTGTGGCTGGTGCTCGGGCTCTTCGCCACCCAGCAGGCGTTCTTCGCGGTCAACCAGCCCACCCGCAGCGCCCTCATCGCCCGACTGCTGCCGCCCGAGCAGATGGCATCGGCCAGTTCTCTGAGCATGACCGTGCAGAACGTCGGGATGATCGCGGGGCCGGTGCTGGCCGGTGTGCTGATCCCCGTGATCGGCCTGCCGATGCTGTATCTGATCGACTCGATCGCCCTGCTCGCGACGCTGTGGGCGGTGTGGCGACTGCCCCCCTTCCCACCGACCGGCGAGCAGCGCCGGGCCGGGCTGCGCGCGGTACTCGACGGTTTTCGCTATCTCGGGGGCCAGCGCATCCTGCTCGCCTCGTTCGTCGTCGACATCATCGCCATGGTGTTCGGCATGCCGCGCGCGCTGTTCCCGCAGATCGCGCACGAGACCTTCCATGATCCGGCCGAGGGCGGGGTGGCGCTCGGCCTGCTGTTCGCGGCCATCGCGGCGGGTTCGGTGATCGGCGGCGTGTTCTCCGGGTGGATACCGCGGGTGCGCAGGCAGGGGCTGGCGGTGATCGTGTGCATCGCGCTGTGGGGTGTGGCGATGGTCGGCTTCGGGCTCGCGGTGGGGTTGGCCGGGCACTGGTTCGGACTGGGCGTGTGGCTGTGGATCGCGGTGGCCTTCCTGGCGTTCGGCGGCGCGGTCGACATGGTCTCGGCGGCGTTCCGCACGGCCATGTTGCTCAACGTGTCCACCGATGAGATGCGCGGGCGACTGCAGGGCGTGTTCATCGTGGTCGTCGCAGGTGGGCCGCGGATCGGTGACGTTGCCCACGGTTTCGCGGCGGCCAGCATGGGTACTGCTGTAGCGGCTGCCGGTGGCGGCGTCCTGGTGGTGATCGGAGTGGTGCTCGCCGCGCTGGCGTTCCCCGCCTTCGTTCGCTACCGCGTCACTCGCGCGCCCTCCACTGTGGCCGCGAATTGACTTGTGCGGCAATCGGATTCGGGCATCGGCTGCGCGCGCCGGGCAATCGTTCGACACCGCCGCGTCGAGGGTGCGGAAAACGGGATCGGCGCAGGTCCCCGGCTATGCGTCGACCTCACCGCCGCACGTGACCGGTGTGAGAACAGGACAGGACAACCCTGATTGCTCGTCCTGACCGAACAACAGCTAGCGTTAGCGCAAGCGCACCTGTGCCGACCGCACCGGTGCCTACGGTTCTAGCCTGAGAGGGATCCTTCCGTGCCCGCTGAGAACATCACCAACGTCACCGAAGACGCCAAGGCGGTACTCCAGTACCCCGGTGGCGAGTTCCCGATCTCGGTCACCAAGGCCGCGGAGGGTAACGACGGGCTCGACTTGGGCAAGCTGCTGGCCAGCACCGGTTACGTCACCTATGACCCCGGTTTCATGAACACCGCGTCGACCAAGTCGGCCATCACCTACATCGACGGTGAAGCGGGCATCCTGCGCTACCGCGGTTACCCGATCGATCAGCTGGCGGGCCGCTCGACCTTCATCGAGGTCAGCTACCTGCTCATCTACGGCGAGCTGCCGACCCAGGCCCAGCTCGACGACTTCACCGATCGCATCCGTCGCCACACCCTGCTGCACGAGGACCTGAAGCGGTTCTTCGACGGCTTCCCGCGCAACGCGCACCCCATGCCGGTGCTGTCGTCCGCGGTGAACGCGCTGTCGGCGTACTACCAGGACTCGCTGGACCCGCGCGATCCCGAGCAGGTCGAGCTGTCGACCATCCGCCTGCTGGCGAAGCTGCCGACCATCGCGGCGTACTCGTACAAGAAGTCGGTCGGTCAGCCGTTCCTCTACCCTGACAACTCGCTGTCGCTGGTCGAGAACTTCCTGCGGATGACCTTCGGCTTCCCGGCCGAGCCCTACGAGGTCGACCCCGAGGTCGCCGCCGCGCTCGACATGCTGCTGATCCTGCACGCCGACCACGAGCAGAACTGCTCCACCTCGACCGTGCGCCTCGTCGGCTCCTCCGACGCCAACCTGTTCACCTCGGTGTCCGGTGGCATCAACGCGCTCTGGGGCCCGCTGCACGGCGGCGCGAACCAGGCCGTGCTCGAGATGCTCGACGAGATCAAGGCCAGCGGCGGCGACGTCAAGGAATTCATCCGCAAGGTCAAGAACAAGGAAGACGGCGTGAAGCTCATGGGCTTCGGGCACCGCGTCTACCGCAACTACGACCCGCGCGCGACGCTGGTCAAGCAGGCCGCCGACAAGATCCTGTCGAAGATCGGTGGCGACGACCAGCTGCTCGATATCGCCAAGCAGCTCGAAGAGGCCGCCCTCACCGACGACTACTTCGTGTCGCGTCGTCTGTACCCGAACGTCGACTTCTACACCGGCGTCATCTACCGCGCCATGGGCTTCCCCACCCGCATGTTCACCGTGCTGTTCGCGATGGGTCGCCTGCCGGGCTGGATCGCGCACTGGCGTGAGATGCACTCCGAGCCGCTGAAGATCGGCCGCCCGCGTCAGATCTACACCGGCTACGGTGAACGCGACTATCGTGCGATCGACAACCGCTAGTTTCGAACCAGCTGTTGTTGGCAAACTTGTTGGGTACAGCAATCTATCGAAGGGGATAGCCCGCATGACCAAGCCGGAGATCGAATTCCAGGAGGGCCCCGCGCCCACCGAGCTCGTCATCACCGACCTCATCGAGGGCGAAGGCAAGGAAGCGGTGCCCGGTGGCACCGTCGAGGTGCACTACGTCGGCGTCGAGTTCGACAACGGTGAGCAGTTCGACTCCTCCTGGGATCGCGGCGAATCCATCACCTTCCCGCTGCGCGGCCTGATCCAGGGCTGGCAGGACGGCATCCCCGGCATGAAGGTCGGCGGCCGTCGTCAGCTGGTCATCCCGCCGGAGCTCGCCTACGGCGGCGCAGGCTCGGGCCACGCCCTCTCCGGCAAGACCTTGGTCTTCGTGATCGACCTGCTCAACGCGAACTGATACCAGTTCTTCGGCCCGTGTCTCCCCAGGGAGACACGGGCCGTTGCTGTTTCAGGGGTAGGAGATCGGCCTCTCGAGTCGCCGGGTAATGTGCCCCGCGTATGACGGAGCCCCGATGGCTCCCGTGTGATTCGTTTCCAATGCGTTGTCCATGACAGTGACTTGTTCGATTCGCCCGGGGCCGGGTTCTTCGGGAGTTTCGGGAGGGAGATTCTCGATCATGTTCCAACACAAGGTTGTTCGCCGCGCGCTGGCCGTGGCGCTGCCCGTCGCGGTGGCGGTGAGTCTGGCCGGCGTCTCGTCTGCGGAGGTTGATCAGCAGACGCGGTACGCGGCGGGATTGTCGAGTGCGGGGGAGGGCTATCGCACCACGGTCGCGCCGGACCTGCGCACCGTTTCCGCCTCGGTCGACGAGGGCCGGTTCCTGCTCGCACCCGACCGGGGCCGGGTCATCGTCGAGTCGGCGACCGGCGATCCGATCGGGGAGGTCCCCACCTCGTTCACCACGGTCAGCGGCAATGTGATCGCCATGGCGACCGAGATCGCGGCCGACGGGCGAAGCATGACGGTGACGCCGCGGCCCACCTCGGAGGCGAGCGACGAACTGAAGACCATCGCGACCACCCCCACCGCGAAATTCCCCGACCCGGTCCAGAACGCCGCCGCCATCGGCGCCGGCATCGGCGCGCTCATCGCCGCCGTCGTCTGCATCCCGATGATCACCACGATGATCCTCTACCTGCCGTGCGTCGGCCTGGTGGGTCTCCCGAACGCGTTGATCGGCGCGTTGATCGGCGCGGTGGTCGGAGTGGCCGCACCGAACATCATCCCCCAGGTCCTGCCCTGACCCTGAAAACCACCGCGGCCCGGTCGGATCCACCGACCGGGCCGCTTTTGTTCAGCGTGTGAGCTCAGCGAACGCGATATCGCCGACGATCACATGCTCGAGCCGGACCAGCCCGTCACGGTGGATCTGATGCAGCCGATACTCGCGCGCATGCGCGTCGAGCCGGAACTCGAGCACCTCGGCTATCTCGAATTTCGTATCGAGCATGACCACGAGGTAGAGCGGAATGCCGACTCGCGCGTACTGCGCCTTCTTGTCGAGCAGGTCCTCGGCCGCTGTCGACGGCGACGACACCTCGACCACGATCAGCGCGTCACCCGCTTCCGGTTTGTCTCCCGGCTGGTCCAGGCATCGGTACACCGTGACCTCGGGCCGCCGGAAGGTGAACTTCGGAACCCGCCAGAGCACCACATCGATGTCGGTCTCGGCGCGTATACACGGTTCGGTGCTCGGCAGATCCTCCATCGCGCCGGCAAGTCGGCGAGCGATGCGGTTGTGCTCAGGCGTCGGCGATTCGCAGAGGATGACGTGCCCGTGCACAACCTCGATCTCCCGGGAGACGTCCTCGGGGAGCTGACGGTACTGCTCTTCCGTCATCTGATGCGGTAGCGAGTCCACGGCCTGGATCGTCATGGGCCGAGCTTACCGACTGGGCCGCCACCTCGGCACTACTCGTGAACGACTTCGACGGGGTCGGTGAGGGCCAGGGCGAGGGCGGATTGTTGGGACTGGCCTCGTGGGGGGAGGGCTTCGAGGGCCTTGCCGGTTTGGGTGTTGAGGTTGCCGACGATGTTCTGTAGGGCGCCTACGCCGCCGGTGAGTTGTTCTACGGCCGAGAGTAGTTGGGCGCCACCCTGTTCGGCGAGGGTGGGCAGGCCCTTGGCGAGTTCGGCGCCCTGGGTGAGTTGGTCGCGGGCGCTGTTGAGGCGGGCGACGACGGTGCGCAGGAGGGTGCCCAGGTCCGTATTGGGATCGACTGCGGCGCCGGTCAATTCGCTGAGGCCGTCCAGTTGGGTGCCCGCCTGGTTCGACACTCCTCGTAGTGCTTCGAGTTTGGTGATGATGTCGGCGAGTTGGGGGTCGCCCGCGAAGGGGAGGGCCCTCAGCAGCGGCAGGATCTGGTCGAGGCCGGAGCCCATGGCCGCCGCGCCGGCTTGGACGCCGGCGATGGTGACGCCGGTGGCGCCGAGGGCATCGGCCAGCTGGGTGGCCTGCTTGGCGGCGCCGTCGACGGTCTGGTTCAGCAGCTCGATGGCCGAAGTGAGTTGGCCCGCGCCCTCTTTCGCATAGTCGAGGAACCCGAGCATCTGTTCCGCACCGCCGCTGAACTGGCTCGCGCCGTCGGCGGCGGCGTTCACGCCCGCGCTGAGCAGCTGTGCGGTGAACTGGACGGAGGTCATCTGGTTGCGTGCCTGCGAGACCGCGGCCAGCGCGGCGTCGACGCCGGACGCGCCGATCCGGTGGGTCACCACGTCCACCGCGCCGTTCACGGTGTTCGCGTCGGCACCCTCGTGGCTGGTGACGGTGACCTTGGCGCGCTTGGGTTCCGGAGTGGCGAGGGTGGCCATCGACGCGGTGAGATCGGCGGGCAGGGTGATCACGGCGGCGAAATCGTCTTCGTCGATCTCTCCGGGCTTCGCGAGCGTCCATTCGTAGCCGCCCGCGTCCTGCACGGCCTTGGCCACACGCTCCCCGGTGGGCCCGGAATCGGCATTGACCAGCGCCATCCCGGTCGGCGCCGCCTCCTTGCCCGTACAGGCGACAGCACCGCCCGCCAGCGCGAGGGCAGTGGCAAGGCAGAGCAGACGCGCGCGTTTGTCGATCACATCGGTGAAGGTATCCCCGGATTCCGGTGCCGGAGATGGGAGATGTCTGAGAGTTCTTTGAGGAAGGGCTGGTTGCGGGTAGCTGTCGGTGTGCCGGCCGAGCGGGGTGAGCGGTCGCTCATCGATAGCTGGCTCCTCAAACTATGCCTTGTGTCACAACGGGTTACGCAATCCTGTGGTGGTTCGGTACAACTCTCGAGTCAATCGACATCGAGATTTTTTCGATTCGTCCGGGGGGTTCGGGGATTCTTCGGAAGCATCGGGAGGGAGCACCGAATAATGTTCAAGCACACCATCACTCGCGCCGGTCGCCGCGCGGTCTTCGCCGCACTGCCGCTGGCCGTCGCCGCCTCGCTCGTCACCACGGGCACCGCGGCCGCCGACGTCACCGTCGAGCGCCAGGGCGAGATCGCGACCGCGCTCGGTAGCGAAGGCGTTTCCGAGGGCGTCGGCTACAAGACCGTCGTCTCGCCGGATCTGCGCACCATCTCCGCGACCGTCGACAACGGCACCTTCGTGCTCTCGCCCGACTCCGCCAACGTCGCCGTCATCTCCGCCGCGGGCGCCAAGGTCAGCGAGTTTCCGCTGACGCTGGCCACCGCGGGCGGCAACAACGTCGCGCTGGCTTCGGTCATCTCCGAGGACGGTCGCACCCTGCAGATCGCCCCGCAGCTGTCCGCCGCCACCACCGACGAGCTGAAGAGCATCGCCACCAACCCCGAGGCCGGCAACCACGATCCCGTCCAGAACGGTGCGGCCGCCGGTGCCACCGTCGGCTTCCTGACCGCGGCGATCCTGTGCATTCCCGCACTGGCCGCGTTCATCATCGGCTACTTCGTCTGCGCGTTCACCTCGGGCGTCTCCATGGCGATCACCGGCGCGGTGCTCGGCGCGGTCATCGGTCTGGTCATCCCGGACGCGATCCCGCAGGTTCTGCCCTGATAAAAGCTTCAGTCGCTGCGCGTTAACTGTGCGGTAGTCTCGCGAGTATCTTCACCCGTGCCGGGTCAGGCGCGGAACTCACGAGAGTGGAGGTTCGATGTCCGACACCGACGATGCCAAAGCCAAGGCCAAGGCCGAGGGCGAGAAGATCGAGGCGGAAGCGAAGAAGGCAGCGGCCAACGTGAAGGCTGCTGCCGAGCGCGCGGCGGGCAGAGTGAAGGACGCTTTCAAGAGCGACAAGTAGTAGCGAGCTCGGCCCCGCACCCACCATCAGGATGGGTGCGGGGCTTTCGTGTTTCTACCGGGCCGGGCGAGCGGGCAGGTCGATGACGAGGCGGGCGCCGCCGAGCGGACTGTCCTCGAAGTACGTCAGCCCACCGTGCAACTGGGCCTGTTGGGCGACCAGCGCGAGGCCCAGACCCGAACCGCCCTTGGCGGCGTTGGTGCCACGGGCGAACCGTGCGAAGACCGCCGCGCGTTCTTCCGGCGCCACGCCGGTGCCGTTGTCGTCGACGGCGATGACGATCCGACCGTGCGGAGTGCGGTGCGCCGAGACGACGGCGGCGGTGGCGCCGCCGTGCTTCACCGAGTTGGTGAGCGCGTTGTCGACGGCAAGGCGCAGGCCGGCGGGCAGGCCGCGGGTCACCAGTTCGGCGTCGGTGTCGATGCGCACCGACAGGCCGGGGTTGTGGCGCATGGCGTCGTGGGCGGCCTGGTCGCACAGGTCGGCGACATCGGTGGGGACGTGATCGGTTTCGGCGGTGAGATCGCCGCGGGCGAGCCGTTCGAGCGCCGACAGGGTGGTTTCCACCCTGGTCTCGTTGCGGGCGAGGTCGTCGAGGATCTCGCGACGCTGTTCGTCGGTGAGGTCGAGGGTGCGCAGGACCTCGAGGTCGGTGCGGATCGCGGTGAGCGGGGTGCGCAGTTCGTGGGCGGAGACGGCGGCGAAATCGCGGGCCGTCTCCAGGGCGGCAGCGGTCTCGGCCTGCGCCTGGTCGACGCGGGCAAGCATGGTGTTCACCGCGTCGGCCAGCTTCACCGCCTCGTCGACACCGGAGCCGTCGACCGGTCGATCGTGCTCGTCCGGCTCGCCGCCCGCGCTGCGGGCGGATACCTGCCTGGTCAGCTTCACGATCGGGCCGACCGCGCGCCCGGCGAGCAACCAGCCCAGCGCCGCCGCGGCCGCCACCGCGATCGCCGCACCCGCGAGGACCCAGCGCTGCTGGTCGTCGGTCGCCTTGGTGGCCTCGGTGGTCGGAATCGCCAGTGAGACAGTGCGGCCCGTGGGCTGGTTCTCGGTGGTGGTCAGCACCCGATAGGGCTGGCCGTGTAGCTCGACGGTCTGCGAGCCGGGGGGCAGGTCCGGCAGTTGGGTGGAGCTCGACGCGGTCACCTGGCCGTCGTCGCGCACCGTGAGCGCCATGGTGTTCTGCAGGCCGGTCAGGTTGACGAAACCGGTTGCCAGCACCGGCTCGATCAGCACGATGCGCGAAGCGATTTCCAGTTGCTGATCGGTTTGGGTCACATTATTGCGTTCGATTGCTTGGAAACCCACGAAAGCGGCGATCGTGACGATGATGACCGCACCTGCCGCAGCCGCTCCCGCGACTCTGGTCCGGAGCGAAAACGATTGTCTGCGAAGATGTTTCGGGGGCTCGGGGATCATTTCGATTCCCGGAGTACGAAACCCACCCCGCGAATCGTGTGCAAAATCCTTGGCGTGTCATCTATTTCGAGTTTCCTGCGCAGGTATCCGACGAACACATCGACCACATTCGTATCTGCTATGAAATCGTAACCCCACACCAATTCCAGCAGTCGCTCGCGCGTCAACACCACACCGGCATTCCGGGCGAGCGTGGACAGCAATTCGAATTCCCTTTTGGTGAGCTCGATTTCGCGTCCGCGCAGGAGAGCGCGATATCCCGCGACATCGACCAGCAGCGGGCCGACGGTCAGCGCACCGGGCGCTACGGGGTCGGGCGTGTCGGTGCGACGGCGCAGCAGGGCCTTGATCCTGGCCACCAGTTCGGCGAGCTCGAACGGCTTCACCAGGTAGTCGTCGGCGCCGGATTCGAGGCCCGCGATCCGGTCGTCCACCGAGGCGCGGGCGCTGAGCACGCAGATGGGTACGTCGTTGCCCATCGCACGCAGGGCGGTGACGACGCCCGCACCGTCGAGGACCGGCATGTTCATGTCGAGGACCACCGCGTCGGGCGCCTGCTCGGCGACGGCTCGCAGCGCGGCGCCGCCGTCGCGCGCGACCAGCACCCGGAACCCGGACAGTCGCAGGCCACGTTCGACCGAGGCGAGAACGTCCTCGTCGTCATCGACGACGAGGACCGTAGAGGAAGTCACTCCGTGAGCCTATATTTTCGGCGGCCCGGGGGCCGCGTGGTCTCGGCCTGTCGGCCTCGATCTTCCCTCCCGGCGGGCACTCCTTCGTCGCACCCTCTGGTCAGTCCAGATCGAGGCGGCCGAGACGCCCCTGCGGGGCTGTGAAGGACCTCGGGTGTTCACGGAGCAGGGGAAACCGGGTCGTTGTCCTGTTCAGGGGTGGCGGTTGTGGTGATGCTGCCGAGTGGGGGGTTGGCGAGGATGCGGTCGGCGAGGGCAGTCAGGACGTGGGGATCCTCGATGGTCGCCGGGGTTTCGACGTGTTCGCCCGCGGTGAGCTGACGGATCGTCTTGCGCAGGATCTTGCCCGAGCGGGTCTTGGGCAGGCCGGTGACGATGATCGAGTCGTGCAGGGTGGCGATCGCACCGATCTGGGCGCGGACCCGGTCGTCGAGTTCGGCGCGCAGTTGCTGCTGGTCGATGTCGACGCCCTGCTTGAGCACCACATACGCCAGCGGCAGGCTGCCCTTGAGCTCGTCGGGCATGCCGATCACCGCGCATTCGGCGACGGCCTCGTGCCCGGCGATGGCGGCCTCGATGCTGCCCGCCGACAGTCGGTGCCCGGCGATGTTGATCACGTCGTCGCTGCGGCCCAGGACGTAGAGGTAGCCGTCTTCGTCGAAGTAGCCGGAGTCGCCGGTGAGGTAGTGGCCGGGGAAGGCCGACAGGTACGAGCGGATGAAGCGTTCCCGGTCGCGCCACAACCCGGTCAGGCAGCCGGGCGGCAGCGGCAGCCCGATGACGATATTGCCCTCGGTTCCGGTGGGCACCGCGTTGCCGTTCGCGTCGAGTACCCGCAGCCGGTAGCCGGGCACCGGCACACTCGCCGAACCGGGCTTGACGGGCAGTTCCTGCAGGCCGAGCGGGTCGGCGCAGATCGGCCAGCCGGTCTCGGTCTGCCACCAGTGATCGATCACCGGGGTGTCGGGATGCTCGGCGAGCAGGGTGCTCGTCGCCCACTCGAGGGTGGCCGGATCGAGCCGCTCGCCCGCGCAGAACAGCGCGCGCAGCCGGGACAGGTCGTAGCGGTTGGCCGCGGTGGCGTCGGGGTCGGCACGGCGGATCGCGCGCAACGCGGTGGGTGCGGTGAACAGCACCCGCACGTCGTGCTCGTCGATGATCCGCCAGAACGCGCCCGCGTCGGGGGTGCCGACGGGCTTGCCCTCGTAGAGCACCGTCGTCGCGCCGACCAGCAAGGGCGCGTAGACAATGTAGGAGTGGCCGACGACCCAGCCCACATCGGAGGCGGCCCAGAACACCTGACCAGGGCCGACGTCGTAGATATTGCGCATCGACCAGGCCAGCGCCACCGCGTGTCCGCCGTTGTCGCGCACCACGCCCTTCGGCTTTCCCGTGGTGCCCGAGGTGTAGAGGATGTAGAGCGGATCGGTGGCGGCCACCGAGACCGGATCGGCGGGCGCGACGCCGTCGACGCAGGCATCCCAATCGATCCAGCGGGCGGCGACGGTCTGCTCCGAGGGCGGCAACACGTCGGTGGCGGGCAGGGCGGCGGGGAACTCGATCGTGGTGAACTCGGGTCGCTGCTTGACGATCACCGTGCGCACCGACGCGGTCTCGGCGAGGTCGAGCGCGGCCATCACGATCGGCGGGTAGTCGATCCGGCGATGGGGTTCGAGCCCGCCCGACGCGGTGACGATCAGGACCGGCTCGGCGTCGTCGATGCGGGCAGCCAGTTCGGGCGCGGCGAACCCGCCGAACACCACCGAGTGCACCGCGCCGATGCGGGCACACGCCAGCATCGAGATCACCGCTTCGGGGATCATCGGCAGATAGATCACCACTCGATCACCGGCCACCACACCGAGATCGCGCATGGCCCCGGCGAACTCGGCCACTTTGTCGAGCAATTCGGCGTAGGTGTAAATCGTGGTGGTGTCCGTCATAGCGGAGACATATATGAGGGCGGGTCGATCAGCATGTCCACCCTCGTCGACAGTGCCCGCTCGGACGTGGCGGTCGAGGGCGTTCACGCAGGTATTGAGGCGGGCGTCGGGGAACCATCGGGCCGATCGCTTATCGGCGGCATCGACGATCTGCTGGGGTTCGACATCCCACTCGATGCTCTGAGCTGCGGCGGACCAGAAGTCGGCTGGGTCGACCAGGCTGGTCTGATAGACCGGCCGGTACTCGTGTTCGGTGTCCAACCCCGTGACTCCCTAGCCTCGCTTCGATGCCCGCTCGATAGATCCAGATGATTGTGGCAGACTTCACGCGACACCCGAGGGGGTGCCGCGACCTTTGGTTTTGCCTACAACAGGCTGGTCATGGAGCGGACCTCGACCGGGAGTCAGCCAAGAAGTTATTGATCCGTTAGAATCCGATGTCACTTATTCGGGCAGTCGTAGACGCAATTTCTCGGCCAGCCGTAGTTCTCGGCCAGCAGCCACTGGCGAGCCACCATCGCGCCTGTGGAGGTTCGCCTCAGGCGTACGGTACGAGGCCAGTTTGGAAAGTGAGTGGGAGATGCGTGACGCCGCTAGGTCCAGCAGTAAACGCTGGGCGCTCGGCAACTGGGACCTGCGTTGGAAGGTTACGGCCGTGCTTGCCGTGCCACTCGCGGTCGCGGTCGGGCTCGGCGTGTCGAGAATTACCTCGGAGTTCTCGGAAGCCAACCGGCTGTCGAGCATCAATGAGCAGATCGACACGATTCCTTCGGTCACCGCGCTGAGCGCGAGCACCGCGAAGGTCGCAGGCAGCCAGATGGTGCCCGCAGGCCCCGGAATCAGCTTGGTCACCGAGAAGGACCTCACCGAGCTCGACGCCGCCATCGCTACGGCCGAAGTCGCCCACGGCAAGTTGATCGATCTGCCGAAGGCGCACTCCGCGCTGGAGCGGATGATCACCCAGGCCAAGACGGTGCGTGGGCAGGGCACGGCGTTGACCACGTCGGCCGAGCCCGCGCTGGCCTCGGTCGAGCAGATGCGTAAGGAAAGCGTCGACATCGTCGAGACGACCGTGGCGCAGGTGAGCGATCCAGTGATGGATACGGCCAAGCTGCGACTGGTCGACTCTCTCAACACCCGCTCGCTCCTCGTCGACGAGCTCGCCGGGCTCTCCGAGATGCTGCGTGGTCTGCCGACCGGATCGCAGAATTTTCTCACCGGCGTCAGCACCGAGAACCACCTGCTCGAAGTGCTCGCCATCCGCTTCCCGGCCGGTGACCGGGTCATCGCCGACCTGAAGGCACAGGCCGACGTCCGGAAGAACCTGATCAGCAGTCCCGAAGTGCAGGCAGGCAAGTTGCCCGTCAGCGACCTGCGCACTTCGCTGTACACCAGCCTCATCGGCTACGAGGGCGTCGTCAACGAGGCCACCAAGGCCATCGAGTCCTCGATGGACGAGCTGGCAGGCGCGGCCGCCACCGGCGCCTGGACCTATACCGCGGTCGTCATCGCGACGATCCTGGCCGCGTTGCTGCTGGCCGTGTTCGTCGCCCGCTCGATGATCGTGCCGCTGCACCGCCTTCGACTGGCCGCGCTGCGCGTCGCCGAGTCCGATCTGCCGCACGAGGTCGCCCAGCTCCGCAACGGTGCCGCGCCCGAAGACGTGCCGCTGGAGCCGATGCCGGTGCGCTCCGACGAGGAGATCGGCCAGCTCGCCCGCGCCGTCGACGATATCCACGGTCAGGCGCTGCGTCTGGCCAGTGACCAGGCGCAGATGCGTTCGCAGGTCAACGACATGTTCGAGACCCTGGCCCGGCGCTCCAAGTCGCTCGTCGACCATCAGCTCACCCTCATCGAGGCGATGGAGTACGACGAGAAGGACCCGCGCCTGCTCGAGAACCTCTTCCGGCTCGACCACCTCGCCGCGCGCATGCGCCGCAACGGTGACAACCTGCTGATTCTGGCCGGTACCAAGCAGCGCCGGACGAAGTCGGCTCCGGTCGAGATCGCCGACGTGCTGCGCGCCGCGATCTCCGAGGTCGAGGACTACGAGCGGGTCAAGCTCGGCGCCACACCGCGCGGCTCGCTGGTCGAACCGGCCGCCTCCGACATGGCGCACCTGTTCGCCGAGTTGCTCGACAACGCGCTGCGGGCCTCCCCGCCCGAGACCGACGTCAAGTTCACCTTCGCCCAGGCGCACGACCAGGGTCTGCTGATCGAGGTCGCCGACCGCGGTATCGGTATGCCGCCCGCGGAGATGTCGGAGATCAACCACCGGCTCGGCCAGACCGCCGAGCCCGGTCCCGACACCGCTCGCCACATGGGTCTGTTCGTGGTGGGCCGACTAGCCGAGCGCCACGGTCTCACCGTGCGACTTCGCCCGACCTTCGATACCGCCCGCGATCCCGGCGTCACCGTCACCGTGCACGTGCCGGTCGGCCTGATCGTCGCGGTGGCCGGCGGCACCGTGATCCCGCCGCAGCAGTTGCAGAAGCAACAGCCGAGTCCGCAGACACCGCCCCAGCAGCAGCAGCCGAACCCGCAGCAGCAGCCGAGCACCATGCAGACCCGCGCGATCACCCGCACCCCGGGTGGCAACGTGATGGTCACCGTGGATCCCGGCGTCAGCGGGCCGACCCCGGCGGGTGCCGGTGGTGGGTTGCCGCAGCGTCAGCCGGGTAACTCGATGGCTGCGGGCGCTGCCCAGGACGCGACCGAGCAGTCGTCGCCGTCGCTGCGCCCGCCCGCGCCGGGACAGACGAACGTGCCGCAGCGCGGCAAGCTCGCCGCGGCGAATCTGCCCAAGCGCAATCTGGCACCGGGTGGCCCGCCGCGTCCGCCCGCCGGGCCGGGTCAGCAGGGTCCGACCGAGCAGAAGCTGGGTGGATCGCCGCAGGCCGGTGGTGGGTTGCCGCAGCGTCAGCCGGGTGCCAACGGTGCGCCGTCGCGCGACTCCGCGCAGCCGCAGGCTCAGTCGCCGCGTGATTCGGCACCGCCTCAGCGCGATCCGGCACAGACGCAGCGGGGGAGTACCCCCGGTGGTCTGCCGCAGCGTTCGCCGGGCGCCAACGGCGCCCCGCAGCGTGATCCTTCGGTCGGGCTGCCGCAGCGCGACCAGGCACCGCGGCCGCCGCAGCGTGAGCAGACCGGTGGTCTGCCGCAGCGTGACCCGTCGACCGGCCTCCCGCAGCGTGAGCCGACCGGTGGTCTTCCGCAGCGTGATCCGGCAACGGGTCTGCCGCAGCGTGACCCCGCGAGTGCGCAGCGTGATCCATCGCAGTCGACCGGATTGCCGCAGCGTGGTCAGGCAAGCGCCGCACCGCAGCGTGATTCCACGCCGCCGCAGCGTGATCCGTCGACCGGTCTTCCGCAGCGTGGCAATCCCGCAGGCGGTCTGCCGCAACGCGATCCCGCGCCGCGTCTGCCGAGTCGGGATCAGTCCGGTGGGTTGCCCAGGCTCGATCAGACCGGCGGTCTGCCGCAGCGTGAGCCGACCGGCGGTCTGCCCCAACGTGACCCGTCGACCGGCCTCCCGCAGCGTGAGCCGACCGGTGGTCTGCCATCGCGTGATCCGGCCAATGGCCTGCCGCAGCGTGAGCAGACCGGCGGTCTGCCCCAACGTGATCCGGCCAACGGACTGCCGCAGCGGGCCCAGCCCGCCCGTCCGGCCAACGGCCTGCCGCAGCGCGCAACCCCTGCGCCGCAGCAGGATCCGGCCGACAACGGTCTGCCGCAGCGCGCCCCGGCCGCGGGTCAACCGCAGCGGGACGCACCCAACGGACTGCCTCAACGTGCGGCTGCGCCGAATGGGCTGCCGCAGCGCGATCCCGGGGCTAGTGTTGTACCGCAGGCGACCGCCGGGCCAGGAGTGGCTCTGCCGCAACGGGATCGGGACCCTGCGGGGCCGGATAACGCTGCGTCGGCAGGGCGTGATCCGGGTCGGCACAGCTTCCGGTCCAATCCGGTCAAGGCTGCGTCGTTCTTCCAGACCAGGTTGCAGCCGGCACCGGAAGGTGATTCCGTGATGGGCGGAACACCGATCTTCGCGGAGATGATGTCGTCGTGGCTCACGGACGAGAATTCCGACCGGAACCAGATGGCCGCGTCCTTCGAATCACCCGGTGATGACGGCTGGGAGGCTGCTCGCGCGGCGAGCGAAGCCCAGTCCGAGGTGCGTACCGCCGCCGGCTTGCCTCAGCGCAGTCCGGGCGGGAGGCTTGTGCCGGGTGGTGTGAGCGGCACCGCCGATCGCACTCCGCAGCAACGCGATCCCGCCACGATCCGCAACAGCCTGAGTCGTCACCAGCAGGGCGTCCGGGATGGCCGCGCAATGAAGGCAATGAACCTAACCGGAGATAAAGGAGACCGATGAACCCCGATCTAGGTGGTACGAACCGTCAGCTGGATTGGCTGGTTTCGAACTTCGCCAACGAGGTTCCTGGCGTAGCCCATGCCGTCCTGGTCTCGGCTGACGGACTGTTGATGGCCGCGAGCGCTCAGCTCCCGGTCGACCGCGCCGAGCAGCTCTCCGCTGTGACCGCCGGACTTGCCAGCCTGTCCGTCGGCGTGTCGAATCTGTTCGAAGGCGGTACGGTACTCCAGTCCGTCGTCGAGATGGAGCACGGATACCTGCTGCTCATGGCAGTCGGCGACGGCTCATATCTAGCGGTCCTGACCAACACCTCGTGTGACATCGGTCAGGTCGGCTACGAAATGGCACTTCTGGTCGAGCGCGTTGGCCAGACGGTCCAGGCCACGCCTCGCGTCACGATGGGTTCCTGATGGTGGGATGGACATAGACGATCACCGCATGGGGAGCGCCGAGCCCAGCCTCGTTCGCCCGTACTCCTTGACTGCCGGCCGCACCAGGCCGGCGGTCGAGTTGGCGCTGGAGGCACTCGTCGCATCGCATCCGGTCGCCATGGAGCGGCAGTACGAACTGAACAACCTCGAAACGTCCATCGTGGAGTTGTGCAGGCAATCGCCGTCCGTTGCCGAGATAGCTGCCCAGCTGTACATCCCGATCGGGGTGGCCCGGGTACTCGTAGCCGACCTGATCGAGGCCGGTCATGTCCGGGTTTCGGCAACTTTGAAAGACGATTCCAGCGACGATGAACGTCGCGAGCTGATCGAAAGGGTTCTCAGTGGACTCCGGCGTATTTGATTCGACGGCGCAGGTCGACACCCGCACGGCCAAGCCGACTTCGGCGAAGATTGTGGTCGCCGGCGGCTTCGGCGTGGGTAAGACCACGATGGTCGGCGCGGTGTCGGAGATCGTTCCGCTGCGCACCGAGGCGTTGGTCACCAACGCCAGTACCGGAATCGACAACCTGACCGGTATTCCGCAGAAATCGACCACCACGGTGGCGATGGACTTCGGTCGCATCAGCCTCGCCGACGACCTGGTCCTGTACCTGTTCGGTACGCCGGGCCAGTATCGGTTCTGGTTCATGTGGGACGACCTGATCCGCGGCGCCATCGGCGCCGTGGTGTTGGTCGACACCCGCAGGCTCGAAGACAGCTTCGCCGCTGTCGACTACTTCGAGGCCCGCGGGCTGCCGTTCCTGGTGGCGCTCAACGAGTTCGACGACGCGCCGAAGTACCCGCTCGAGGACATCCGCCAGGCCCTCGCGGTTCCCGCCGACGTGCCGATCATGTCGATCGACGCCCGTCGCCGGGAACCGGCCAAGCAGGCCCTGGTCGCCTTGACCGAGTACGCGTTGCGCAAGGTCATGCAGGGCTACTGACGTGAGACGGGGCTGCCGCGATGAAGGCCGCAGCCCCGCCCTCGTTCGGGCCGTGCTCGGTCAGGACTCTGGTTCGGGATCGGGCCGGGTCCAGCCGAGGATCATCGCCGGCGCACAGCCGCCTGCCATGATCGTGGCCAGCATCATCAGTCCGCCCGCGTAGGCGATGTTGTAGGCGTCGGTCTCCGGTGAGAACGTGCTGCCGAAAATCAGGTACGCCAGCGGCGGCATGGTCAGCGACTGAGTGAGCGCGAGCCCCACCGAACGCGCCTTGTTGCGTTCGGTGATCTCCAGTTCGTCGAGCATCTGGTCGGGTGCGTGGTCCTGCCCGCCCGACGCGATCCGCAACATCGTCCAGCTGGGCAGGAACAGCAGCGCCGAGACGAGCGCGACCACGGGCGCGCCGGACAGGTCCAGCGCGCGGATCACCCCCGCGCCCGCGAGCCCGAGCAGGGCGATCGTCACGACGACGACGAGAATCCGCCGCCGACGCAGCGGTCGCCAGCTTCTCAACATCCCCGAGGTCTGCTGCTCCTGGGCCAGCCAGCGCCGGACGCGGTAATTCTGGTAGCGGTCGATGAGCGTGCTGGTCATGGCATCTCGCCTTTCGTGCGTGGGTAGAGCTCGGCCGACAACGGCCCGAATTCCTTGCGGGAGAACACGACTTCGACCGGCAGCGCGAACACATCGCAGATGCGCATCGCCAGATCGAGGCTCGGATAGTGATCGCCACGCTCGAGCGCGCCGATCGTCTGGACATTGACGTTGACGGCCTCGGCAAGCGCCGCCCTGCTCATCCGATGCTCCGCGCGCAACACGGCGATGCGATTGAAGATCGGCAGGGTTTCCCCTCGTCTGACTGGGCTCACCTAACAAAGTGTTGTAAAAACACAATAGAAAGTCAAGGTGTTGCAACGTAACGTCATGATTGTGTGAACCACTCGAACTCGCTCCGGCTACGCTCACAGCGTGCATATGTCGGCCGATGACCTGCTCGAACAGTTGCTCGACGCGGACTCTTTCGTGAGCTGGGATCGTGCGCCGATCGAGCCGGTGATGTCGCCGCGTTATCGGCAGGAGCTCGTCGCCGCGGCGGAACGGGCGGGTACCGATGAGGCGGTGTTGACGGGGGAGGGGTTGTTGCGGGGGCGCCGGGTCGCGGTGATCGCTTGTGAGTTCGCGTTTCTGGCCGGGTCGATCGGGGTGGCCGCGTCGGAGCGAATCGTGCGCGCGGTCGAGCGCGCTACCGAACTCGGCCTGCCGCTGATCGCCTCGCCGACCTCCGGCGGCACTCGGATGCAGGAGGGGACAGTCGCTTTCGTGCAGATGGTGAAGATCGCGGGCGCGGTGGCTGTGCACAAGGCGGCGGGCCATCCGTATCTGGTGTACCTACGCGATCCGACGATGGGTGGAGTGTTCGCCTCGTGGGGTTCGTTGGGACACATCACCTTCGCCGCGCCCGGCGCGCTCATCGGATTCCTCGGACCGCGCGTGTACGAGGCGTTGTACGGCAGGGCTTTTCCGCCCGGCGTGCAGACCGCGGAGAACCTCTATCGCAACGGTGTGATCGACGGAGTGGTGACGGTGGAGATCTTTCGCCGCATCGCGCACCGGGCGATGAGCGTCGCGGGCGGAGCCGTTGTTCCGGTGACGACCGAGCCGGGTTGGGCTGCGCCGGTGCGTAGTCCGGCGACACCGGCGAATCCGACTGCGAGCGCCTGGGATTCGGTGCTCAGCTCGCGCAGGCCGGGCAGACCGGGCATTCGGGACCTGCTTCGCCATACGACGCAACGGGTTCCGCTCAGCGGCACCGGCCGTGGCGAGTCCGATCGCACGGTGCTGCTCGCCCTCGCCCGCTTCGCCGGACAACCGTGCGTCGTCTTCGGACACGACCGGTCCGGCCAGGAGGGCGAGCACACCATGGGCCCGGCGGCCCTGCGCGAGGCGCGGCGCGCGATGGTCCTGGCGCGTGAATTGCGGTTGCCGCTGGTGCTCGTCATCGACACCGTCGGCGCTGCTCTGTCCAAAGAAGCCGAGGAACGCGGCCTCGCTCCCGAAATCGCCCGCTGCCTTGCCGATCTCGTCACCCTCGACACCCCGACGGTCTCGGTGCTGCTCGGTCAGGGCACCGGCGGCGGCGCGCTCGCGCTGTTGCCCGCCGACCGGGTGCTCGCCGCCAGGCACGGCTGGCTCGCCCCGCTGCCGCCGGAAGGTGCGAGCGCCATCGTGTTCCGCGACACCACGCACGCGCCGGAAATGGCCGCGGCGCAGGGCATCAGATCGGCGGACCTGCTCGAAGACGGTGTGGTGGACCAGATCGTCGAGGAGTATCCCGACGCCGCCGACGAACCCGTCGCCTTCGCTCGCCGCACGGTTCTCGCGATCGCCGCGGAACTGGCAGCGCTGCGCACCCACGAGCCCGCCGAACTGCGCACGATGCGGCAGGCCCGGTACCGGCGAATCGGACTTGCCGGAGCCGGGTACTGAACCGAGGGCGATCCCCTGACCAGCGCCCCGCTACGAGCGAGGGGGAAACACGCGACGCGCCGTCGTTGACGCCACACCGAACCACTTCTACCTTCGAGAGGGTGACCTTCCGCAGCGAGAGCAGCCCTGTCCCCACCATCGTGCTCAATGACGGGAACGTGATCCCACAGCTCGGCTTCGGTGTGTTCCAGGTGCCCGCGGAAGACGTCACCGGGGTGGTGGCCGAGGCGTTGAAGGTCGGCTACCGCAGCATCGATACGGCCGCGGTCTACGGAAACGAGGAAGGCGTAGGCCGCGCCGTCGGTGAATCGGGGATTCCCCGCGACGAACTCTTCATCACCACCAAGCTGTGGAACGCCGACCAGGGCTACGACAGCACCCTGCGCGCCTTCGATACCAGCATGCAGCGCCTCGGCCTGGACTATCTCGACCTGTATCTGATCCACTGGCCGGTCCCGTCCGCCGGACGCTACGTCGACACGTTCCGCGCGTTCCAGGCGCTGAAGGCGCAGGGTCGGATCGGCTCGATCGGTGTCTCCAACTTCCGGGTGATCGACCTGGAGACCCTGATCGCCGACGCGGGCGAGGTCCCCACGGTGAACCAGATCGAATTGCACCCCACGCTTGCCCAGCGTGACCTGCGCCAGTACGGCGCCAATCACGCGATCGCCACCGAGGCGTGGAGCCCGCTCGGGCAGGGCGCGTTGCTCGACAACCCGACCATCGTCGGCATCGCGAAGGAACTCGAGCGCACGCCCGCGCAGGTCATCATCCGGTGGCACCTGCAACTGGGCAATATCGTCATCCCGAAGTCGGTCACGCCGTCGCGGATCGCCGAGAACTTCGACGTGTTCACCTTCGAGCTCGATGCCGAGGCGATGGAGTCGATCAGCCGCCTCGACGCGGGCAAGCGGGTCGGCGGCGACCCGGCGACGTTCAGCGTCGGTCTGGACTGATCCCGAGGTAGTCGGTCAGTTCGCGCGCCGCTGCCCGGCCCGCCCGGTTGGCGCCGATCGTGCTGGCCGACGGTCCGTAGCCGATGAGATGGATGCGCGGGTCGACGGCCACCTGGGTCGCCAATCGCCCGGTCATGGTGATCCCGCCGCCGGGTCCGCGCAGCCGCAGCGGCGCCAAGTGATCCAGTGCGCTGCGGAAACCGGTCGCCCACAGGATGACGTCGGCGGCCTGGAAACTGCCGTCGGCCCATCGCACGCCGGTGGGCTCGATCCGCTCGAACATCGGCAACCGCCGCAGCGCACCCCGCTCGCGCGCGGCCCGCAATCGCTCGTCGAGTGGCAGTCCGGTCACCGACACGACCGAGCCGGGCGGCAGTCCCGCGCGTACGCGGTCCTCCACCAAGGCCACCGCGTCGCGCCCGTCCTGCTCGGCGAACGGCGTCTCCCGCCACCGTGGCTCCGACCTGGTAACCCATGTGGTGGAACTCACGAGCGAGATTTCGTCGAGCAACTGCACCGCCGAGATTCCCCCACCGACGACGACCACATGTTTGCCCGCGAACTCGTCGGCCGTGCGGTAGTCGCGGGTGTGCAGTTGGCGGCCCGCGAAGGTATCGGCGCCCGGATAGCGGGGGATGAACGGGTGCTCCCAGGTGCCGGTGCCGTTGATCAGCCCCCGCACACGCAGGGTGCCCGCCCCCTCGGTTTCGACCTGGAGTACCTCGCCGCGGCCCGCGCAGCTCTTGCCGTCAGCGGTCCGATCGCACACTACTTTCACCGTCACCTGTCGTTGAACCCGCAGGTCGAAGCGCTTTTCGTAGAGCTCGTAGTAGTGCGGCACCGCGGTGGCCGCTCGCGCCGACGCCGATCCGGCGGGCAGTGTCTCGGCGAACGACATCCCCGGCAGATCGTGCACTCGGTTCACCGTCGTCAGGGTCAGCGACGGCCATCGGAACTGCCAGGCGCCCCCTGGCCCCGGTGCGTGGTCGACGATGCGGAAATCGCGTTCGGGCGCCAGCCCCAGCTTGCGCAGGTGGTAACCGGCGGACAGTCCCGCCTGACCCGCACCGATCACCAGGATGTCTGGGGCAGAATAGTCATCGACCACAGCGGTCGATGCTATCGCCTTGCGGGGCGTTGTCGGCGGGCTGTGGCAGAGTGTGAACATCCACGAAATCCGCTGATTCTGGGGAGGATGCATGCTCGGCGTGACTCGCGATGGTGATGTGGTCACCATCGAACTGCAGCGCGAGGAACGGCGCAACGCGCTCAACGACGACCTGGTCGGCCAGTTGCGCGCCGCGGTACTCGACGCGGTGGCGCAAGGTGCGCGCGCCATCGTGCTCACCGGCCGCGGGCCGATCTTCAGCGCGGGCGCCGATCTGTCGGGGGTGTACTCGGAGTCGTTCCTCGGCGGTCTGCTCGACATGCTGCACACCATCGAATCCGTTCCGGTTCCGGTGATCTCAGCGATCAACGGCGGCGCGCTCGGCGCGGGTGTGCAGCTGGCGCTGGCCTCGGACCTCCGGGTGATCGAGCCCGACGCCTACATCGCGGTGCCCGCGGCCAAGCTCGGCATCTCGGTGGATCGCTGGACGGTATCGCGGCTGGCGGCCCTGATCGGTGGCGGCCCCGCCCGCACGATCCTGCTCGGCGCCGAATCCGTTTCCGCCGCAGACGCTTACGCCTACGGCTTCGCCAACAAGCTCGGCACGCTCGCCGATGCCAAGGACTGGGCCAAGTCCATCGCGGCACTCGCGCCGCTGTCGCTGCAAGCCATGAAACTGATGCTCAACGACGACGGCACCGGCGATCCGGCGAGCGATCAGCAGCGGGCCGCGTTGGAAGCCGCGTGGAGCAGCGACGATGCCAAAGAGGGCCGCCTGGCCCGACAGGAGAAGCGCCCGGCGAAGTTCGTGGGCCGCTGATGCGCATCACACGCCTGGCGGGTTCGGTGGCGAGCACCTTCGGTCTTGCCTGGGTGGCACGCGCGGTCTGGGGTCTGCCCACCTCGATCGGCGCGAGTCCGTCGGCGATCGCGCCGACTGCGATCGGCAAATCCTCCTACCGCGACGGCCGTTTCCACAACACCGAGCCGAGCTCCATGCTCGCCGCCGGCGCCGCACCGTCGCTGATCTGGTCGGGGCTCACCAAGGGCAGTATCGGTCGCCCGGCGAACCCTGTCCCGCTGGTCACCCCCGCCGTTCCGGAGCAGGCCGCCGACCTCGCGGTCACCTGGTACGGGCATGCGAGCGCGCTGGTCGAACTCGACGGCTACCGCGTGCTGGCCGACCCGGTGTGGAGCGAACGGGTCTCCCCGTCCCCGGTGGTCGGCCCGGCCCGTCTGCACCCGGTCCCCGGCGAGCTGTCGCAGGTGCCGCAGGTCGACGCGGTGATCATCTCCCACGATCACTACGACCACCTCGACAAAGCCACCGTCGACGAGCTCGTCCGCACCCAGCTCGCGCCGTTCGTCGTGCCCACCGGCATCGGCGCGCACCTGCGCCAGTGGGGCGTGCCCGAATACCGGATCATCGAGCTCGACTGGGGTGGCTCGGTCTCGCTCGGCCATGACGCCGACGACCGCGGGCTCACCATCACCTGTGCCGAGGCCAGGCATTTCTCCGGCCGCGGCCTGGTCCGCAACACCACGCTGTGGGCGTCGTGGGCGCTGTCGGGCCCGACCAAGCGGGTCTACTTCGGCGGCGACACCGGCTACACGAAGGCGTTTTCCCAGGCGGGTGCTGTACTCGGCCCCTTCGATCTCACGCTGCTGCCCATCGGCGCCTACGACGAGCGCTGGACCGATGTGCACATGAACCCCGAAGAGGCGGTGCGCGCGCACGCCGACCTGTGCCTGGGCGACGCTTCCTATGGACTGCTGGTCCCGATCCACTGGGCCACGTTCAATCTGGCTTTCCACGGTTGGTCCGAACCGGTCCGACGCTTTGTGTCGGCCGCCGCCGACGCGGGTACTCCGGTAGTAGTGCCCAAGCCGGGCCAGAGGGTGGTTCCGAATGACCTCCCACCACGGGATTCGTGGTGGGAAGATGTGGAGTGAGTGTTGCCTGTGGTGAGCGAACGTGAGTGATGCTCCATCAGGCAGCCTCGCCTTGCGGTGAAGCGGTCCCCGCCGAATCCAGCTCACGCTGCGTCGGGGTAGACCTTTCACAGCCTCCTGCCTCGCCCGCTTGCGCAGGCTCGGACTTGCGGATGGCCCCAGCGGTGCGGTGATCGATCACCGCTTTGACGAGGGCGAGCATGTGGTGAACGCGAACCTGGATGCACCGCAATGCGATCGGAGTACCCGTTGTTGTCGCGGGGTGGGGTCGAGCGCGAATCGGTAGGCCTGCATCGTCCATCCGTCAGGGATGTCGAACCTCGACATCAGCGATCAACTCCTTCCCGCTGGGTCTCGTTGCTGCTCACCTATAGCGGTTACGATGTCATAGCGGTGAGACATATTTCGATCCATGTCGGCGGTCGGGCCGCGACAGTGCTGATGTGTGCTTACGTTCGATCAGATTTGCTGATGAAACACCGAGCGGCACAGAATCTCCTCTTGAAAGGAACACGGTCAGATGAGTCTCGTGGATACGCTGAAGGGCTTGCTCGGTAAGGGCAAGGTAGCGGTCGAACAGAACGCCGACAAGATCAATGAGGCGGTCGACAAGGCCGGCACCTTCATCGATGACAAAACCAAGGGCAAGTACAGCGACAAGATCGAGAAGGGCAAGGACGCGGCCAAGAAGGTCGTGCCCCCGCAGGCAGGCCCCGGCACTACCAACGGCGGCCCCGCTCCGACAGATCCCGGACCCAAGGCCTGATTCGGTGCGCGGGGACCGCTAGCGGTCCCCGCCACTGGCGATGACGTCGATGGTCCGCCGCGAATTTCGGGGTGCACCGGGTGAACCGGACATCGAGGTTGAGCTCAGCAACCTCGACAAGGTGCTGTACCCGGAGACCGGTACCACGAAAGGCGAAGTGATCGCCTACTATTCGGCGATCACCGAGGCGGCGCTGCCGCATCTCGTCGGTCGCCCGGTCACCAGGAAACGGTGGCCCAACGGCGTCGACCACTCCGATTTCTTCGAGAAGAACCTGCCCGAGCACGCGCCCGCGTGGATCCACCGCGCCGCGATCGAGCATTCCAGCCGCCGGGTGGTGTACCCGCTGATCGATTCCGAGGCGGGCATGGCCTGGCTCGCACAGCAGGCGGCGCTGGAAATCCATGTGCCGCAATGGCGTTTCGACGCGAACAACCGCGGCCCGGCCACCCGGATCGTGTTCGATCTCGACCCCGGTTCCGGTGCCGGGCTGGCCGACTGCGCGCGGGTCGCGCTGGCCGTGCGGGAGATGGTCGCCGATATCGGCATGCGGGCGTTCCCGGTGACCAGCGGCAGCAAGGGCATCCACGTCTACGTGCCGCTGGATCGGCCGCTGAGTTCGCGTGGCGCGTCGACCGTCGCCAAGCAGGTGGCCGCCAATCTCGAAGCGCTGCACCCGGATCTGGTGACGGCGACCATGGCGAAGGTGGCCCGAAAAGGCAAGGTGTTCCTGGACTGGAGCCAGAACAACGCCGCCAAGACCACCATCGCCCCCTATTCGCTGCGCGGTCGCGCCGAACCCGATGTCGCCGCCCCGCGCGCCTGGGCCGAGATCGAAGACGCGGATACGTTGCGTCAGTTACGTTTCGACGAGGTACTCGCCCGCTGGAAAGCCGACGGCGACCTGCTGGCCGATCTCGATCCGCCACTGCCCGCCCGCCCCGACTCGCTGACAAAGTACCGCAGCATGCGCGACCCGAAGCGCACGCCCGAGCCGGTCCCCGAGGCCACGCCGGAACCGGGCCCCGGCAATCGCTTCGTCATCCAGGAACATCACGCCCGTCGCCTGCACTGGGATGTGCGCCTCGAGCACGACGGCGTCCTCGCCTCCTGGGCGGTGCCGAAGGGCCCGCCGACGGAACCGAAACACAATCGCCTGGCCGTGCGCACCGAGGACCATCCGCTCGAATACCTTCACTTCCACGGCGCGATTCCCCAGGGTGAATACGGCGCGGGAGAGATGACGATCTGGGATTCGGGCACCTATGTCACCGAGAAGTGGCGCTCCGACGAGGTGATCGTCGAACTCGACGGAGAGCGTGTGTCCGGCCGCTACGCGTTCATCCAGACCAAGGGCGACCAGTGGCTCATGCACCTGATGCGCGATCAAGCACGTCGGGAACCCCTGGTGGACAAAGTTTTCCCGCGAGGATTGTCGCCGATGCTGGCCACCGCGGGCGATGTCGAATCGCTGACTCCCACGGATTGGGCCTTCGAAACCAAGTGGGACGGCTTCCGGGTGATCGTCGAGATCGACGACGGCGCGGTCACCGTCCGCAGTCGCGCGGGCAACACGGTGACCGCTCGGTATCCGCGCCTGGCTGTTCTCGGCGAGGAACTGGCCGGGCACCAGGTGGTGCTGGACGGCGAAGCGGTGGTGCTCGATGATGACGGACTCTCGGATATCTCGGCGCTGCAAGCGGATTCGGCCCGTGCGGTGTTCGTCGCGTTCGACGTGCTCTACCTCGACGGCACCTCCCTGCTGCGCAAGAAGTACACCGACCGCCGCGCCGTGCTCGAGGCGCTGGGCAAACTGTCGCCATCGATGAATGTCACTGCGTTGCTGGATGGTTCGGGGGCCGAGGCGATGAAGGCCAGCCGCGAGCAGGGGCAGGAGGGGGTCGTCGCCAAGCGGCTGGAATCGGTGTATCAGCCGGGCAAGCGCAGCCAGACCTGGCTCAAGCAGCGCAACTGGCGCTCGCGCGAGGTGGTGGTCGGCGGGTGGCGGCGCAGCGACAAACGACCGTTCAAGTCTCTGCTGCTCGGGATGCCGCACGAGGACGGTCTCATCTACGTCGGCCGGGTGGGTACCGGATTCGGTGACGAACAGGCGCGGCGGATCGCTGCCGAGCTGGCCGGGCTGCGGCGCGCGACTTCACCGTTCACCAACGAGATGACCGCCGACGAACGCCATGACGCGCAATGGGTCACCCCCGAGCTCACCGGCACGGTCCGCTTCCAGGCGTGGACCGACACCGGACGCCTGTGGCACCCCGTGTGGGACGGTGTGACGAGTTCGCCACGATGATGCTCACCCGTGAAATCCGCGATGTTGCTACGGTAATCGCGTTGTACCCGGTGTCGAATCAACGAGGAGTGCGCGGTGGATTTCAAGAACCTGGCCGGCAAGGCGATGGACCTGGCCGCCCAGCATGCGGACAAGGTCGACGGCGTCATCGACAAGGCCGGTGACGTGGTGGACGAGAAGACCGGCGGCAAGTTCAGCGGCCAGGTGGATTCCGCCCAGGACGCGGCCAAGAACGCCCTGCGCGAGAAGGCCTGATCGTCTCGGCGGGCCGATGATCACCGGCCCGCCGAATCCGCACGCTGACTGTTTGCCGCGCTGTCAGTTCCCGGCCATCAGGCCGGAGATCGTCTCGATATCGGTGACCAGCGCATTGCCCTGGAACGCGAAGTCGTCATAGGCCCGCGCTATCGCTTCCTTGTCGCGACCGCCGCAGGCGTCAGCGATCACCACGGGCACGAAACCCAGATCGGTGGAGTGGGTGACGGTGGGCGCGATCCCGATTTCGAGCGCGACCCCGGCGATGGCGTAGGAGCCGATCTTCAGATCGCGCAGCAGTGTGGCGAGCGGTGTGCCCTCGAACGCCGACATCGACATCTTGTCGAAGACCAGCTCGTCCTCGCGCGGCACCAGCTCCGGCACCAGCTCGAACGCGGGCGTATCGCGTTGCAGAATGAAGGCCACGTCGTCGACGGATTCGGCGTTCTGCCAGCTCATCAGCAGCCGCATCCCGTACACGCCGGTCAGTCGCCGCGGCGGGAAGAAGTGCCGCAGGAAGATCACCGGATAGCCGCCGCGCCGGGCGGCTTCGACCACTCGCACGACACGATCGGTGATCTCCTGCCCGTCGGGCAGCTGGCCGAGGACACCGACCTGCATGTCGTAGACGATCAGCGCCATCCGGTCGGGCGCGCACAGATCGCCGAGGGTTTCGGGAATGTCGAGTCCGTTTCCTTGTCGCACCGACGCCAGTGTAGGCGTCGGTGCGGCGGGGGAATCACACTGTGGCGCAGACTATTTGGTCTGCGTGGCCCACTGTGTGGAGCCTGCCGGTGCCTGCAGGGTGTTGATCAGATCCATACCGGCGATGACCAGCGCGGGTCCACCGACAATGAGCGTGCCGATGATGCCGCCGACGCTGGCGCCGGTGACGAAGCCCGGAATCGCGCCGATGCCGGGGATGAGAACACCGCCGACGACCAGGCCGATCACCGCGCCGAGGCCCATGCCGACGAAGCTGCCGACGGCCGTGGCCAGGCCGAAGGTCGACGCGAAATTCGCCTGTGCCGCGTAGTTCTCGGCGGGCGAGGCGACCGGCGTGAGGTTGGGCTTCGCCGCGGCGACGTCCTTCACCGCGGTCAGCTCGAGTACGTGGCCCTCGTCGCGAACCGTATGCGGCAGCGGGTATTCGAACTTGCCGTCGCGGACCGACAGCGGCATCGAGACCAGGGTGGCGCCCGCTTCGTCGCGGATGTCGACCGCACCGCCGGTGACGGTGAAGGTGCCGTGCGTCAGGGTCGTGATGAGGGTGTTGCCGACGACCTCGGTGCGGTACTCGACGTTCGGCGTCACCGGGTCGGCGCCGGCTACTCCGGTGCCCACCAGGGCGGCAGCGAGCATCGGGATGGCGGCCGCGGCGATCTTGCGGATGATCATATGAACATTTCCCATCTGGAGTTCATCAGGCGTGAGTGTTCGAACAAGCGCCGTGGCGTGATTTCCCCCGAGAAAGCTCGTGACCGGCGCGTGAAGCTGCCTAGCTCGATTTTCGTGACGAACCATATCTCGCCATAGGGTTTCGGGGCAGTGAATTCGGGGTATTGCGGCGTGCCTCAGCCGATGACGTTGCTGAGCAGCACCGCGCCCGCGCAGACCGCGACCACGAGGGTGAGGGCGATCGCGTCCCGACGGTGCGGTGCGCTCGGGTGCGCTGTCAGCATCCCCGTGCCGCCACGTGCGGTGATCGCCTCGCCGAGTTCGCCCGCCCGCCGCGACGACACCGCCATGCACGCGGTGAGGATGTCGATGAGCGGGTTGTCGGCGGCGCGGTGCAGCAGGTTGTCCTTGGGCCGCAGCTTGCGAGCGGCGCGCAGTACCCGGATCTCGTCCAACAGCAGCGGCAATCCGCGCAGCGTCAGCGCCACCACGACGGCCCACTCGTCGATGGGCAGCCGCAATCTACGCAGCGGCGCACCGAGTTTGGCGAGTGCGGGGGCGATCTCGCCCATCGGGGTGGTAAAGGCGATCAGGAACGAGGCGGCCACCAGGACCAGTCCGAACACGAAGATCTGGATGTAGCCGAGCACCGCCTTCATCCCGATCGGCGCGTTGATCAGACCGCCGAGCACGACAAGGCCCCAGAACCACCACGGCAGTCGAGGAATCGCGCCGAGCGGCAGCCGCGCGAGCACCCAGATGAGGACCAGGAAAGCCGTGATCACGCCGAGTACCGGCCAGGACGGCAGGAACATCAGCAGCAGGCTGATCAGGAACGCCGCGATCATCTTCGTGCCTGCCCACAGGCGGTGCACGACGCTGTCGACCGGTACTTCACGCAGCAGCACTGTGCTCATGGGGTGGTGCCTTTCGGTGCGCTGGTGTGTGCCGTCGCGCCTTCGTCGCCGCGACGGCCTAGGGGCAGACCGGCTACAAAAGCCGATTTCTCCAGTGCGCGTTCGGTTCTCGGGATCGCGTGGCCGTCCGCCGAGACCACCACGCCGCCGTCCAGGTGCACCGTGCGGTCGCAGACCATGGACATCTCGGCGACATCGTGGGAGATGATGACCAACGTCAGACCCGAATCCCGCAGCCGGGCAAGCAGTTCCACGATCTCGGCGCGACCCTGTGGATCCAGGCCCGCCAGTGGTTCGTCGAGGACGACCACCTGCGGACGACTCGCCACCATGGCGGCCAAGACCACCCGCTTGGCCTGCCCGCCGCTGAGTTCCTCGACGGAACGAGCGGCGAGGCGGCGATCCAGGCCCACCGCGTCCAGTGCCTGCCCGACCGCGCCCGACCCGGTCGCCCGTCCACCCCAGTCGGCGATCTCGGCGCCGACGGTCTGCTTCTGTAGTTGCAGCCGGGAGTGCTGGAAGGCCAGCGCGACCCCGCCGACCTGCTTGTCGACCGCGGTGCCGCGCAGTTCACAACGTCCCGAGCTCGGCGCGATCAGCCCCGCGATGATCCAGGCCAGCGTCGACTTGCCCGACCCGTTGCCGCCGACGATCAGGAGGGCCTCGCCCTTGTGGACCGACAGGTCGACGCCGTGCAGGGCCGGTGCCTCCCACGGCGTGCCGCGGTTGTAGGTGTGGTGCACGTCGGCGAGTTCGAGCACGGGGGCGCCCATCGGCCTGCGGCGCTGGTCGCGGGCGGGGTGTGGCCAGCTCGCGAGATGGTCGACCATGCGTCCGTCGGCGAGGTGGATCACCCGGTCGGCGGCGGTCGCGTCGGCTTCGTGGTGGGTCACCAGGACCACGGCGGTGCCGTGTCGGCGCGGGAGTTCGGCCAGCAACGCGACGAGTTCGCGGCGGCCGTCGGGGTCGATCATCGAGGTGGCTTCGTCGGCGATGAGCAGAGCCGGGCGGCGGGCGAGCGCGGCGGCCACGGCCAGACGCTGTTGCTGGCCGCCGGAGAGGGTGGCGGTTTCGCGGGCGCCCATGTCGGCGAGGCCGACCTCGGCGAGCAGCGCGTCGACGTCGACCTCGGCGGCCGATTCCGCCGACAGTCCCCACACGACATCGTCGGCGACCGAGACGCCGAGAGTTTGGCTCTCGGGACGTTGCAGGACCAGCGCGGTCCCACCGAGCGCGCCAAGGCCCGCCGAACCAGGGCGGTCCACCGCGCCCGATGTCGGCGGCCTGCCTGCCAGAACTCTGGTCAGCGTCGACTTGCCGGATCCGTTGTGCCCGACGACGGCGACGAACTCGCCCGGCCGGATGGTGAGATCGATATCGGCCAACGCATCGATATCGGTGCCTTCGTACCGATAGCCGACCCCGTGCAGAGACACCGGCAGCGGTCCCACCGGCCGATCGTCGGGCGGCGCGTCGAGCCGATCGCTGCCCGGCAGCCAGGCCAGTCGATCGAGTACCGCCCCGAGAACGAACCAGGAGATCACCGTGCTGACCAGCACGCCGAGCGCCACCGTGGTCCCGATGTAGATCCACCACCAGCGCAGCACCACGTCGACGGCCTCGGCGGCCATGCGGCCGAGCGGCTCCAGCGCAGGCGTCCGGCCCGCCAAATTCTCGATGCCCTTGGCAGTGTTGCGGAACGCTTCGAAGAACAGGTCCCTGGTTCGCGAGAAGACCAGCAGGCTGCCGACGGAGAACACTCCCCAGCCCACGCCCGCGACGACTCCGAGAGCCAGCACCGCGGGGAATCCGCCGCCACGGCGTTTCACCGTTCCGATGATTCCGGCCATGGTGGCCGCGCCCATGACGCCGAGCGCAGGCATCACGCCTGCGGCCACGAACGTGACCAGCGTCGCCGCGATAGTGGCGGTGACCAGCGCTCGCAATCGATACCGCTGGGCGAGCAGGCCCAAGGGCACTGCCGCGACGAGTTGGAGGGCGGCGGCCATGGGAACCAGTGAGCCGACGGTGATGAGGCCGACGGTGAGTCCGGCCATCACCGCGCCGCTTGCCAGTTCGATCGGGCGCAGGGGACCGCTGGGCAGACCCACGGGCTTGTCTCTCACGTGTCCAGTCTGCCAGGGGGCTGCGGTTGCGGGTGTGGGGCTGATGTGGAGGTTGTGTGGGTTTGCCGTAGATGGCAGCGGTGGCTACCGATACGCCGGGGCCGCGCCGTCCTGCTGTACCGGTGCGGTCTGTGGGCGTCGGTGGAACATACTCGGCCGCAAACGGGCGATCGCGACGCCGGTCAGGCACAGTGCGCCGCCGAGCAGTGCGGTGGGGGTGGGGACCTCGGCGAGGAAGATCCATGACATCACGATGGCGAGCGCGGGGACGGCGTAGCTCGATGAGGCAGTCACTCCCGCAGGGGTGTGGGCCAGGGCGTAGGCCCACAGCAGGAAGGCGAGGGCGGTCGAGACCAGGCCCAAATAGACCACGCCGACCGTGGCGGAGAGGGGTGCTTCGGCCAGTTCGTGTGCCATTTTCGGTGCCCACGGCAGCAAGACGACAGCACCGGCCACCGCGCCGAGGGCCGTCGCGGTCAACGGGTCGGTGGAGCGCAGGACGAGTTTCTGCGCCACCACGCTGATCCCGTAGAGCAGGGCGGCGGCCACCGCGAGCAGCACGCCGACGCGGTCGCGCTGCCCCGGTCCGGTGAACGCGATGATCGCGGCGCCGCTGAAGCTGACGGCGATTCCCACCACGAGCAGCGGCGGGAAGCCTTCGTTCAAGAACAAGCCCGCCAGCACCGCGACCACGATGGGCGCGATATTCACCAGGAGTGCGGTGGTGCCCGCGTCGAGATGCTGTTCGGCGGCGTTCACCAGCACCGTGTACAGCCCGAACCACAGTGCGCCGTAAGCCATCGTGAGCCACAGCGCCAGGCCGCGCGGCATCCGGCCGCCGCGAAACACCAGCACGAGCACCAGCACGATCGCACCGACCAGCAGTCGCCCGGACGCCATCGCCGCGGGCGAGACGTAGGGCGCGATGCCGCGGATGATCACGAACGACGATGCCCAGGCCAGCATCACAGCGACCAGGGCGAGCGCGGGCAGGTGTGACTTCATGCCTCTACGGTGGACCCATGGAGAGGTAAGCACAAGCGGGTATTCGCCATCTAATATTCAGTAGAACTGAATCGAGGAGTCCCATGATCGACACGCACCGCTTGATGATCTTCCGCTCGGTGGTCGCGACCGGCTCGGTGGCCGCGGCGGCGGCCACGCTGGGCTATTCCCCGTCGGCGATCTCCCAGCACCTCACCGCGCTCCAGCGGGAAACCGGTTTGCGATTGCTGGAACGAGTGGGTCGCGGTGTGGAGCCGACCCCGGCGGGGCGGGTGATCGCGGGCGAGGCCGCCAAGGTGCTCGACGAGTTGACCGCGCTCGGGTCGACGGTGTCGGACCTACGGGCGGGCAAGGCCGCCCGGATCACGATCAACTCGTTCAGTTCGTCGGGCACCAACTGGATGCCCGACGTGGTCGCCACCCTCACCCACGAATTCCCCGACACCAGGGTCCGGCTCCGGATCGTCGACGAACTGGCCGCGATAGCGGACAACCGCCCCGACATCGCCCTTACGGTGCGCCTCGACAAACCCACCCAGGTCTCCGGCTACTCCCACCGCGACCTGATCACCGAGCCGTACGTGGTGGTGGTCCCCGGCGACCACGAGCTCGCGGCGCGCACCACCGTCGACGTCGCCGAACTCGAGCAGTACCGCTGGATCGACAACGACACCAGCCACGGACCCTGCCGGCAGGCGATGCTGAATGCCTGCGCCGCAGCGGGTTTCACCCCCCGATTCGTCGTGGAGACCACCGACTACCCGTCCGCGCTGCGATTCGTGGCGCGCGGTGTCGGCCTCACCGTTGTCCCTCGCCTCGGCGCCACGGATCTGCCGTCCGGCGCCTGTGCGCTGGAGCTGACCAACCCGACTCCACGTCGCACGATCTGCGCGCACATCAAGGACTCCGAGTCTTACAATCCAGTCGTCCTCCGAACGATGGAGTTGCTCGATGAACTGGCTGTTCGACCTCGCGGCCGCCTCGTGACACCGTCGGCCGAGGGCGCACAGTCGAGCTCCCGGACGACGCGCTGAAGGCGCGGAAAGGCGGAACAGTGTCCGGTGGCGTTCGGTCCGAGCGGTATCGGTGCGCTGTGCTCGGGCCGTTGCGGGTGTGGGGGCCCGACGGCGGCGAGGTGACGCCCAGCGGGGTGCTGCCTCGGCGGTTGCTCTCGTTGTTGGTGTTGCGCCGTGGGGCGGTGGTGTCGGTGGACGCGGCGATCGAGTTGTTGTGGCCGGAAGGCAGGCCGAACAATCCGTCGGCCGCGTTGCACAGTCATATGTCGCGTCTGCGTCGGGTGATGCCGGAGGTGATCGGGTCGGTGGGGAACGGGTACCGGCTGGATCCGGAGCGGATCGTGGTCGACGTCGACGAGTTGGGCAAGATTCTCGATGGTGACGGATCGCCCGCGGCGATCCTGCGGCGTTGGGTCGGACCTGCGTATCCGGAACTCGACATGGTGGACGAGGCACGGGCAGAATCGGCGCGGCTGGAAGAACTCCGGGTCAGAGCGGGGCAGGTCGATGCGGCTCAGCGGCTCGCCGACGGTCGGACCGACGGGTTGGCCGCTGAGCTGCGTGCGATGGTCGACGAGTATCCGTTGCGAGAACACCCGCGCGCCTTGCTGATCGAGGCGTTGGTCGCGACCGGCCGAACGGCCGACGCGCTCCGGGTCTACGACGAGTTCCGCCGACTCCTCGCCGACGAACTCGGTACCGAGCCCTCGGAACTACTGCAGCGGCGCTACCAGCAGCTGCTCGCCGATGACCGGGGGACCGAAGCGTCCCAGCGACTTCCGATGTCGGTGACCTCCCTGGTCGGGCGCGACGACCTGCTGGCCGAGACCGAGGCCTTGCTCGCCGACACCCGCCTGGTGGCTCTCGTCGGTCCCGGCGGCGTCGGCAAGACCCGGATGCTGCTCGAACTGGGACATCGGCACACCGATACCTCGGTGGTGTGGTGTGAACTGGCCGGGACCGATGCCGACGGAGCCGTCGCAGCGGTCGCCGCCGCACTGGCCATCGACGTACGGCCTGGAATCCCACTCGCGGAGCGCATCGTAGGCGTCATCGGAACCACGGAAATGCTTGTTCTCCTTGACAATTGCGAGCATGTTATCGAACCTGTCGCCGCACTCGTCGACCTGCTGCTGCGCCGCTGCCCACGTGTGCGGGTTGCCGCCACCAGCCGCGAACGCCTGCGTGTAGCCGGCGAACATGTGCGCCGCGTGCCCCCGCTCCAGGTCGGAGGCCATAGGTCCCCCGCGGTCGAACTCTTCCTGGAACGCGCCGCATCGGCGACCGGCGAGCTCGTCCTCGACCCCGCTGCCGTCGACCAGATCTGCGCGATCGTCTCCCGCCTGGACGGGCTGCCGCTCGCTATCGAATTGGCTGCGGCACGGATGTATTCGCACGAAGTCGACGAGATCGCGGCCGGGCTGGACCGTCAATTCGACTTTCTGTCGGCGGGATACCGCACCGCGACCCGACACGGTTCGCTCGCCGCCGCGGTGGCCTGGTCGGTGGATCTGCTCGACCCGGCTCTGCGGGAAGCCTTTACGAGCCTGTCGGTATTTTCCGGACCTTTCGATGTCGCCGCCGCGGCAGCGGTCTGCGGCACCGACCTGGGTCCGACCGCCGACAGCCTGACCGAACTCACCGAACGATCACTGGTCTCGCGCGCGCCCGGCCGCCGCTACGCCCTGCTCGAAACTCTGCGCACGTTCGGCCGAACCGAACGCGCGACCGCCGATGACCACACCGGTGCCCGGCACGCTCACTATTTCGTCGACTGGGTCGAGCGTGCCGGTCGCGAACTCGCCCGTTCGGCCACCGTCATCTCCCGGATCGACGACGCGATCACCGAGCTCCAGCGCGCCCTGCACTGGCTGCTCGACCACGGCGACACCGCGAACGCCGCCCGTCTCGTCGCGGCCCTGATGGACTACGGCCTGCTCAGGCTGCGTCCGGATGTCCTCGGCTGGGCCGAACTCGTGATCGCGGCCGATCCCGACGCCACCGGCCGCCTCGCCGCCGAGGTCTCGGCGGCGGCGTCGTACGCGCGCTGGATGACAGGCGACCTGTCGGGTGCCTACGAACGAGCCGGTCGCGCGCTCGCGGTCTGCGACGACCCGCCCTATAACGCCTACGGCGCCTATGGCGTCTGTGACCTGTTCTCGGGCCGCTTCGACGAATCCGCCGAGTGGTATCGCCGCGCCGGGGTCATCCCGGATCGGCCGTCGCCGAACATGGATATGGCGACCTGGATCATGCTGCTCGGCTACGCAGGCGATCCGACCGCAGAACGACGCTCTGCCGCGCTGGTCGACGAAATCGGCTCCGTCACTTCCCCTTACGCGGCTTACGTGCTCTATTGCGCAGGCGAAGCCGTATTGGACATCGACCAGGACCGGGCGCGCGACCTGCTCGACCGGGCGCTACGGATGGCGGAAGCCACCGGCACCACATTCGTGACCGGTGTGGCCGGGGCCTCGCGCGCTTCCCTGGATGTGCGTTCGGGTCGAACGGCCGAGGCCGCGGCGGCCTATCCCGCGCTGATCCGCGGCTGGCAGCGCGCCGGAATGTGGTCCACCCAGTGGGTGATGCTGCGCTCGATCGCACTGCTGCTCGACCAGCTGGGCCGGGCGGAACAGGCGGCGGTCCTGGACGGTGCCATCCGCGCCGCCACCGCCGATCAGCCCCTCGGATCCGATCGCGAGGTTCTCGACCAGTTGTCACACCGCTTGCGAACAGCTCTGGGCGCCAACGATTTCGACCGCGCTCGCCGCCTCGGAGCCGAACTCGACAACGACGAGATCCTCGACTACACCTTCACGGCCCTCGGCCCGCAGGCGTGAATCCTCCTGCGGGCCAACGGCATCACCAGCGCGGCTGCTCGCCCAGAATCCCGAGCACCGCCTTGCCGACCATCTCATGGGTCAGCGCGTCGTTGCCGGGATGGAAACCGCCGCACCGCACATCGCGGTAGAGCCGCTCGAGCTCGTTGCCGGAGAGCATCGCCGCCCCGCCCGCCACATCGAGTGCGGTATCGACCACCCGCTTGGCGGCTTCCACGGCCCGCCACTTCATCGAGTACACCTTCGGCGCCCAGTCGGCCCCGTGATCGGCACCGGTCACCCAGTCCGTGGTGAACTTGGTCAGCACCGCGTCGGCGGCGTCGAGCTCCAGAAACATCGACGCGATCTGGTGCTGCACGAAGGGGTTGTAGGCGTACGCGCCACGTTCGATCGCCATCGACTTCTTGCGTCGCGCGTTCTCAACCGCCAATTCCAGTGCCCGGTCGCCGATTCCGAGGTACACGGCCCCGATCAGCGACAGCGGCCACATCGTCATCCCAATCAGGAACGGATGCTCGGCATCACCGGCAGGCATCACGCAGCCGATTCGGACATCGGGCACGAAGACGTCGGTGAGGTGGGTGTCGTGACTCTGGGTCGGACGCATGCCGAGCGTGTCCCAGTTCTCGACTACTGTCGCACCGTCGGATCCGCGTTTCACGAAGGCGTGCACCACCTTCGGTCCGCCTTCGGCGTCGGCATCGAGAGCGTGCGCGCCCAACCACTTCCACGCGGGCCCGTTGGACCCGAACTGCTTGTGCCCGGTGAGCCGGTACCCGCCGTCGACACGACGGGCCCGGCAGGTCGAGAGCAGCACCGGAATGTCGTTGCCCGGCTCGGCATGGCCAGCCGCGAAGATTTCGCCCGCCAGCGCCTCGTCGTAGATCCAGTCGAGCGAGTCGTCACCGGCCCGTGCCATTTCGTTGGCGATGCCGATCCAGTACGAATGCATCGACATCGCCAGCGCGGTGGCGGGGGCGTAGGCGGCCAGGCGGCGCTGACTCGCCGCGAGCTGGGCCAGGTCCAGACCCCAGCCGCCACGTTCAGCGGGGACAGCGGCGGCCGGATAGCCGATGCCGCGCAGCTCCGCGAGGTCTTCGGCGAAGTAGGTGTTGTCACGGTCGTGTGCGGCCGCGCGAGACCGGAACCGTTCCAGCATGTCGGTCGGGATGGTGCGGGATTCGATGATCGTCTGAGTCATGGGAGTTACTGTTCGGTGGCGTGCTGTTACGCCGCTGTCGTGCGCTGTCACCGACCGCGCGGCGCCTGACAGCCCGCTGACAGGGCGTCCTCGCACGCTGAACCCATGATCGCAATCGAAGATTTGGGCACGATCCTGTCGATCTGGGCCCACCCCGACGACGAAACCTACCTGGCCGCCGGAATCATGGCGGCCGCGCGCGACAACGGTCAACGAGTGGTGTGCGCCACCGCGTCGGCCGGCGAGATGGGCACCGAAGACTCGGTGAACTGGCCGCCAGAACGCCTCGGCCGGGTTCGTCGCTGGGAAGCCGCTGCCGCGATGGCGGTTCTCGGCATAACCGAACACCGCGTCGACGACTTTCCCGACGGCGAGTTCCCGATGCACGATCTGGCCGGAAATGCTTGGGCCGCTGATCTGCTCGCCGAAGTCAGGCCCGACACTGTTCTCACATTCGGACCGGAGGGCATGACCTTCCATCTAGACCACATCGCCGTCCATCGCTGGGTGACCCACGCCTGGCGATCCGCGGGGCGCCCCGGACGGCTGCTGTACGCGGTGCCGTCCGCCGAGAAACTCGCGCGCTTCATGCCGCTCTACGAGGAGTGGAACATGTACATGAGCCCGCTTCGCCCCCTCGGCGTGCCCCGGGCCGAGATCCCGCTGAACCACACGCTGAGCGGCGCCGCGCTCGACCGCAAGATCGCCGCCTTGCGTGCGATGTCCACCCAGACCGGCGCGCTCACCGCCTCGGTCGACGAAGCGTTGCTACACGAGCTGGTCGCCGAGGAGACCTTCGTTGTCGCCGCCGAAGTGCGTGAATCCGTGGCGGTGTGAACCTTCACCGACCTCGGTTGGGCCACCGACTCGTCGCCGGCGAGCACCGCGTCGTCGTCGCTGCCGTGTGCCCGAGACAGCCGATGCTCAGGCGGGCGGGGGCTCGGCTAGCCAGCCGCCCATCGCCACTGTGCGGAAATGCGTTGTGAGGCCGAAGTTCTCATCGATGACGTGCAGGGCGATGGCCGGGTCCGGGGCATAGTCCATGACGCGGTGGGGCAGCGTCAGTTCCCATTCGCCGCCGAGGACCGAGGCGGTGCTGGGGCCGGTGATCATGGGTTTGCCCGCGAAGGTCGTCGCGATGGGGGAGTGGGCGTGGCCGGTGAGGATGCCGACAACGCGTGGATCGCCTGCCACGACAGCGGCCAGTCGGCCGGGATCGGCGAGCGCGATGACATCGACCACGGGACTGAACACCCGCTTGGGCGGGTGGTGCAGGGCCACCAGGATGGGGCCGTCGGGCGCCTCGGCGAGCGTCGCGCGCAGCCAGTCGAAGGTGTCCTCGCCCAGCAGGCCGGCCGGTTTGCCCGGGATGCTCGAGTCGAGCATGATGACGGTGAGCGGGCCGACGCGGTGGACGCTGTTGACAGGGGTGGTCGAGGCGGGCTCGCCCAGCAGGACGGTGCGGAAGTTCACGCGGTCGTCGTGGTTGCCGGGCAGCAGGTACACGGGGATGTCACCGCCCTGCAGCGCCAGGCGTGCTTGCGCGTACTGCTCCGGCGTGCCGGAATCGGTGATATCGCCGGTCACCAGGATGACGTCGGGCCTGCGTGGCAGGTCCGCCAGGTACCCCATCACCGCCTCCACCCGTTCGGTGTTGCGCGCGCTGAGGTCGAAGTGGGTATCGCTGAGCTGAGCCGCCAGGATCATCGGCAGTCGCTTTCTTCTCTGGGATCGCTCCGTTGCGTCAGAGTGCGCCGGTATGACTCATCGACACCTCTCCAGGCTAGATGACCTGCGATTTTTCGTCTTCATGAGCCGTACCACGGCCGAAAACCTGTTCAGTGGTCTGTGTCACCTTTCACGCCCGCGGATCGGGCCGTTCCGGCGTGCGTCGCGCGCCGATGCACTAGCGGGAAACCTGCGCGAGCATTCTCGTACGTTCGAGGCTCGACGTTGCGTAACTTTGTCTATGTGTCCAACACTGATGCTGTGCGTCATCCCGGTACCCGAGTCGTACTGAGTGCCTTGTCGATTCCGTTGACGCTCGCCCTGTTCGGGTGCAATGCGTCGGTCTCGATCGGCGGCCCGGATTACGGGGCGCTGGAGAAGAACATCACGACGGAGCTCGACAACGCCTACGCGTCGATGTCGCGCAAGGTCTCCTCGGTGAAATGTCCACGACTGGCCGACGATCCGAAGGCCGGCGACACCTTCGTCTGCGTCGCCGACCTCGGCGGCAACGACGTACGCGTCGATGTGACGGTCGAAAACGACGAGGGCGCGGTGAAGTTCACGACCCGTGACGTCGTGTTCGACCTCGCCGCGACCGCGAACGGACTCACCACCGATGTCGCGAGCCAGGTGGGCTTTCCGGTGACGGTGGACTGCGGGCAGGGACTGAAGATCGTCGAGGTCGGCAGCACCTTCACCTGCACAGCACTCGATGCGCAGGGCGACTCGGGCACGATCGAGGTGACTGCCCGCAACGCGGGTGACAGCGACTGGCGACTCGTGGAATAGCCCCCGGTGGCCGCCGGTCGAGGTCAGCCGCCGATGAGCTGCCGCGCGGTGTCGAGTAGCCGCGCGGCCTCGTCGGGGTCGCGCGTCACCGGCGCCCAGAAGTCGGGTCCGGGGGTGGCCTCGAGGTCGAGGACCGGTGGGGTCAGCCAGGCGGCGTCGAGGCCGAGTCGCCAGGAATGCAGGTGGGTGCGGGGGAGCGCGGCGGTGCGGTCGAACAGCGGGTCACCCAGGATCGGATGACCGATCCAGGCCAGCTGCACGCGAATCTGATGGCGTCGCCCGGTCACCGGCCGCACGGCGAGCAGCGCGTGATCGCCGTGCCGGGCGACGGTGCTGAACAAGGTCCGCGACGGATAGTTCTTCGCAGGCAGCAGGTCTGCCTCTTCGATGAACCACCGATCACCCTCGCGCTTGATCGCTTCCCTCGGCGCCGCGATACGCACCCGATTCTTGCGCCCCACGCTCAATGGCAGATCGATCTCGCCGCGATCGGGCAGCTCGGCGCCCGACACGATCGCCAGATACGCCTTACGCGCGGTCTGATTGTTGAACTGCCTGGTCAGCGGTCCGTGTGCGGCCAGATCGGTAGCCAGCAGCACCAGTCCGGAGGTCACCTTGTCGATCCGGTGCACCGGATACAGCTGCGTCCCCGCCGCCTGCGCCAACTCCACCAGATCGGTGTCGTGGCGCTCGCCGGTCACCGAGATCCCCGACGGCTTGTTCAACGCGAGCACCGCGTCATCGGCGAACACGGTGTATTCCTCGCGCACGCTGCGCCAATCCAAGTCCACTACGACACCCTAGGCAATGGTGTTCCCGCTCTGCTCGACGGCTGGTCAGCGAGCCGCGGCGCAACGTCGCACGGGCCGATCATGCCTGCCGCAGGCGGTGGGGGCGTAGACGGTTGAAGCCGCGCACGCGCACGCTGCGCAGGTGGCGGATGGCGAAATCGGGGTGGCCGTCGAGGGCATCCGCGGCGGCGTCGTCGATGAGGATGTTGCCCGGTCGGGCGACGCCGGTGAGGCGGGCGGCGATATTGACCACCGAGCCGTAGAGGTCACCGAAGCGCTGCAGCACCTCGCCGTAGGCGAAGGCGACGCGCAGTTCCGGGGTGCCGCCGACGAGCATGGTCGATTCCTGGATGGCCAGCGCGATGTGGCCGGCGGCGGTCGCGGTCTCGGCGGCGAACATCACCTCGTCGCCGACGTTCTTGATCACCCAGCCGCCGTTGTCGGTGATCGCCGAGGTGGTGGTCGACTCGAAAGCTTCGAGGAGCGTGGACAATTCGTCGTGGTGCAGGTGTCTGGTAAGCCTGGTGTAGCCGACCATGTCGGCGAATCCCACCGCCAGCGTCCGCAACGAGCCTTCGCCCTGCGTCTCGCTCGACCTGGCGACCGCTGCCGCCAGGTGCCTGCGCCACACATACGACTGCAACTGATCGATGCTCGCCATGGTGGATTCCGTTGCGGCACTGACCCGTTCCGCCAGTGGAATCGCAGGATCGCCCGCGACGACGCGCGCCTTGATCTCGGCCAGCACCAGGTCGGCCTGCCACTCCGCCAACCGCGCCATGCCCTGACCGATGGTCCGAGCAGCTGCGGCCTGCTGCCGAATATTCGACGCGGGAACAACTTTCATGCTCCGAAAGTTGGTGACCGCCGTGATGTCGATCTGCGTGAAGTCGACCTGATCGTCCTCATTGGCCGGAAATCCCAGCGCCGTCCACAGCCGCCGCGACTCCGCCTCCGGCACCCCCGACTGCTCGGCCACCTGCGTGCGCGTATACCGCCGCGGTCCACCGAGCAGCGCCTCTTCGACGCTGCGCTGCACCAACTCGGTCATCTCGGGGTCCGACATACCCAGACTCTACGACTGTGTGGCGCGAGCGACAGGCATCCTCGTCTTCGCATTGGCAACGTTCATAAATCCGGACCCCGCTTCCCCGCCGGTGACACCAGGCACAGTGCCGCTGACCCCGATACCTGTCACCTGGTCGCTTACCTGCCGGTGCGCAACTGATGGCGAAAGTGCGTACTTGTCCGCGTGAGGGCCCGAATCGACACTCGGTCCGGGGAGATCGTCCGATCGCCCCGCCAGGACAGGAGTCGAGATGATCAAGGAATCGGTGACGGTGCTCGGCACCGGATCGATGGGCAGCGCGCTGGCCGGCGCCTTCCTCGCCGCGGGCTACCGCACCCAGGTCTGGAACCGCAGCCACGAACGAACGGCGGCCTTGGCGGCCGCGGGCGCGACCGCGCACCCCGACATCGCCGATGCCGTCGCCGCGAGCCCGGTGATCATCTCCTGCCTCACCACCTTCGCCGCCACGCGCGACAGCCTGCTCGGTGTCGACGGGCTGGCCGGTCGCGATCTCATCACCCTGAACAGCGGAACACCCGACCGAGCACGGGGATTCGCCCGGTTCGCACGGTGCGAGGGCGCCCGCTTTCTCGGTGGTGCGATCAAGAATGTGCCCGCGGCCGTGGGCGATCCGAACACGCTGCTGTATTTCGGCGGTGATCGCGACGTGTTCGACACCCACGCCGCCACCTTGCGCGTTCTCGGTGGCGAACTCGAATTCCTCGGCGCTGAACCGGATCTGGCCGCGCTCTACGAATCCGCAGTCGGCGCGACCCTGCTCCCGGCGCTACTCGGCTTCTTCGAGGGCGCGGCGGTGCTGGCTTCCCGCGGGCTTCCCGCCTCGACGATGGTGCCCTATTCGGTGAAGTGGTTGCAGATGATCGAGTCGCTGCTGCCGGTCCTGGCGGGCGAAATCGACGACGAGGACTACACCCGTCTCGGCTCGTCGGTCGAGCTGTTCCACACCGCCGCCGCCGACGATGCGCGGCTCGGCGCCGAAACGGGCGTCGACCTGTCCTGGCACGCCCCGATGCACGAGCTGCTGAGCCGTGCGGTCGCTGCCGGGCACGGTGCGCAGAGCATCACCGCGGTGATCGAGCAGTTGAAAACGGGTCAGCGCAGCACGCTGTAGGTGGCCGACAGGGTGAAGCCGTGCTCGCCGACCTCGCAGCTCACCGTCCCCTGGTACCCGACGCCGCAGGTGGTGTTCTCCCGGGTGATCCGGTGACCTTCGGGGAGCACCTTCGCGGCCGGGTGGGTGAAGATCGGGCTGTCGGCGTCGACGAAGTGCGCCGCTTCGAGGATTCCCACCCGGAGCTGGTCGGTGCCCGCGGGCGCGTCGATCGGGACGGCGTCACACCCGGCCGGGCCGTTGTTCCAGTAGATGGCGCAGTGCCGGCCGTCGGGCGTGGTGAAGAAGACGCTGCCCGCGTATTCGGGTTCGCTGACCTGGTACTCGACGGGGTCGACCGGTGTGTAATCGCCGAGTCCCGATTGGGCGGCGGCTTGCCCGCCTGTCAGGAATCCGACTGCCAGCGCGGCCCCGGAGATGATGGTGAGTGCGGATCGAATCAACACTTCGGCGTCCTCCCTCGACGTGGTGTTACCTGGTATTTCGCCGCCACGCCGCACCTCGTTAACCGGTCGAACAAATCCCTTCGCAAGACGCGATGCACGCGAGCGCGCATCTACCTTCTACGCTGGCTGCCATGTCGTCACCCGCTCTCGGCGAGTTCCTTCGGACCCGGCGAGCCCGCATCCAACCCGCCGCCGTCGGACTGAGCGAATACGGTCGCCGCAGGATGGTCGGACTACGACGCGAGGAAGTCGCCCAGCTGGCCGGAATGAGCGTGGATTACTACACCCGGCTGGAGCGGGGTCGCGGCGAGGACTTCCCCGATTCGGTGCTCGACTCCGTCGCCCGCGCCCTGCGTCTCGACGCTGCCGAGCGCGACCACCTCTACACGCTGGTCCGCCCCGCCGACCCCGACTACAACTACGCCCCGACGATCCGCTCCGGCACCCGACTGCTGCTCGACTCGATCACGACGCCCGCGTTCGTGCTCGGCCGCCACATGGAAGCACTGGCCTGGAATGCCATGGGCGACAAGGTATTCGGTTTCGCGGCCGCCGAATCCGAACGTAATCTGGCTCGCTTCACGGTCCTGCACCCCGACGCGGGCATCTTCTATCCCGACTGGGAGCCGGTCGCCGCGGAGACCGCCGCCTACCTGCGTCGCCAGGTGACCCGCTGCCCGCGCGATCGCCGATTGACCTCGCTCATCGACGAACTCACCGCGGGCAATCCGGTGTTCCACCGCATCTGGTCGATCCAACCCCCGGCGGGTAATTCGCACGGCAACAGACTTATTCACCATCCAGTGGTCGGCCGGATCGAATTCGGATACGAGACATTGAACCTGCCAGGCGATGCGGATCAGATGCTGGTGGTGTACACGGTGGATCCCGGATCGGCCGCCCGCGACGCCGTCGACGCGCTGTCCGCGCGGGAACTGGTCGGCGTCAGCTGACCGGTTCTTGGAGCAAGCCGCGTCTGGATGAGACGCTCGAGGCATGACAATCGAGGAAATCATCGAGTACGTGACCGGCCTCGGTGGAGTGCTGGCCATGCAGCCGACCGAGGGGAGTGAGGCCCCCGAGATCGCCTGGGGCGACACCTTCTTCTACTACGCCCCCGACGGTGTCGTCCCCGCCGGTCAGCCCTTCGCCACCATCGTGACCAAGGACTACCCCGGCGACGAGACCTCCGACCTGAACCGCCCCGGCAGCTTCCGCGTCAACATCGCCGTGAGCAAGACGACCTTCACCGATGCGGCCGCCCCGACCGACGCGAGTCTCGAAGACACCGTCGTCGCCCACCCCCTCTACGCTGCCGCGAACTGGCTCGCGGTGGTGAATCCGGGGGCCGCTACCGACGCGTCAATCCGTGAGATGTTGCGTGAAGCCCACGACCGGGCCCGGGCGCGATCCGAGCGTCGCGCGGCCGAATAGCCCCGTCGACCGCTGACACTTTTCAGTCGCTATTAATTTGCTGATATCGATTTACGCGACGGCTGGTCTTATGGCGGCGGTTATTCCATTCGGCGCGGTACCTTTCAGATACCAACGAAAGGGGAGGTCATGTCAGTACCTATCCGGCCGATGCGGTCATTAGTCGATGTCAGACTCGACTCCGTCGAATTGGTCACCGGTGGATTGCTGTCGATAGCCGCGGCGCTGGCAATGATCGGACCCCTGGTCGCCGCTCTGCTGATCCGCCGCAGCGGCGCGAGCCGAACCGACGCCATGGCCACCCTCCCCCTGATCCTGCTGGCCCTCGCCGTAACCGTGGCCCTCGCCGCCGGCTTCACCATGTTCGCCGTCGCTCGTCGTCGTAGAGGTTCGGAAACCGATGGGGCGTAACCAGATCGGCTATCCTGGTGGCGATCAGGGAGGCCACTCATGCCCATCAAGTTCCGTCAACGCAAATCCTTCGGTCCGCTGAAGTTCAACTTCACCCAAGCGGGCCTGTCGTCCTGGGGCATCAAAATCGGCCCATGGTCCTGGAACTCCCGCACCCGAAAGAACAGCGTCGACCTCCCCGGCCCGCTGAGCTGGCGCCAACGCTGACCCAGCCCGATCGGTTGACACCCACCGCGACCCGCACGGTCGCGGTTATGTCCCGTCGGCTGTAACATTCGCCAGTTGTCATCAGCGCGGCACCGCCGCACATGCATGGGGGAACTGGTTCTGTGTGGAAGTTTTTGATAGAGAGCGCATTCGGGCCCGTGTTCGCGATCGCGGGCGCGGGTCTGATCCTGCTCGTTGTCGCGGCCTATCTGTGGGACGTGGTCGCCGCTGCGGTGCACCGGGTTCGTGATCGTTTCGGGGGAGGCGATCGAGCGGAGGCCGCCGAGCCGATCCGCGAACACGAATCGACCAGCACCCGTCGCACCGCTGAAAGCCGCGACCGTCGGTCAGCTCGTATTGCCGCACGCCGCATCGCTATCCACGCAAAGCAGGCACCGGCTGTGGACGTCGACGGCTAGCGACGTGCGGGGTGGGGCGAACCGGCCACGGTTCAAGGCTCCAGCCCGGCGCGCAGGCGATCGAACGCTCGGCTCGTGCTACCTCGGGCGAGGAACAACCGTGTCGGTTTCGTCCAAGACAGGGTAGGGGAGGGTTCCCTAGGCTGACCGCAGGCAGTTTCCGACGCTCGTATTCAGGAGGATTGTGATGGCACGCGAACTGGTTTACACAGGGTTCATGTCGCTCGATGGTGTGGTCGACTCGCCCGGCGGGAAGGTCGAGGGGCATCGCAGTGGCGGGTGGGTGATGGAGACCGAGTTCGTGCCGGAGGCGTTTTCGCTCAAGGGGGAGGAGCTCGCCGATACCACCGCGCTGATGTTCGGCCGTCGCAGCTACGAGGCGTTCGCCCCGATCTGGCGCGATTCCGAGGATCACGCAGCCTACAAGGATTTGCCCAAATATGTTGTCTCCTCGTCGCTGACCGACGACGCGCTGATCGACGGCTGGGGCGAGATCACCCTCCTGCGCTCGACCGAGGACATCGAAAAGCTCAAGCAGACCGAGGGCGGGCCGATCTACATCCACGGCAGCGCCGCACTGGCAGAAAGTCTTTCGGACGCCGACCTGATCGATCGATACAACCTGCTCGTGTTCCCGGTGCTGCTCGGCGCGGGCAAGAGCCTGTTCGGCCGGGCGGATCGACCCAAACAGCAACTGCGCCTGCGCGACTCGGCGACCTACTCCAACGGCGTCGCCAAGCTCGTCTACGACGTCGTGCGCTGAGTGAGATCCAGCGCGATCACACCACTGCCGCCCTCGCGCAGCTGCCGCGCCGTCCGGCCGACGAATCGGCGCAGCGCGCGGGCGAGGTGGGGCTCGTCGTAGTAGCCGAGCTTGTCGACGACATCGCCCGGCATCTCACCCGCGCTCAGCAGTAGCGCCGCGGTGCGCGCCCGCTCGATCTGACGCACCGCGCCCTGGGTGAGGCCCGTCGCCGCCCGGAATCGACGTTCGAGCGTGCGTTCGGTGATCGCCGGCGCCATGCCGCGCAGTGTGTCGGCGACCAGGGGATCGCGGACCACGACCTCGTGGTCGACGAGCCGCTGAACCAGGGCCTCCGCGTCATCGACGTGCGGAGTCTCCCAGTGGGCGCCGTCCAGCCAGAAACCCCGGTCGGTGACGTCGGGCAGGACGATCCCGCTGTCGACCAGCGTCGTGGCGGTCACCGCGCGCAGCGAGGTACCGACCGCGAACTGGATGCCGACGAAGTCCGCCTCCTCGGGAACGGGCGCGGTGCCGGTGGCGACTTCGGGTCCGGTGACCGCCGCACAGGGCACGCCCTGCTGCTCCCAGAACACCAATCCCCAGGTCTCGGTCGCCACGGAGGTCATCTCCGCGACCTGCTCACTCCGGCAGGTCCAGACCGACTCCACCCACGGCGAGTCCGACCGTCGGGTCTCGAACACCAATCCCACCGCCACGATCCTAATCGCTGCTACGACCATTCGAGCTGATACCAGGGGCGGTCGAGATCGGTACCGAGGGGACTGTGATGCAGTACCGCGGGGTGATGTCGCGCAGCGTGGGCCGTCGATAGGTTGCCGCTTGTGCGAAAGGGGCGCCCGATGCGATCTGTGATGACGGCCGTAGTGCTTGCTCTGGTCTCGGTAGTCAGTGGCTGTGGGGTCGAGCCCGACATCCTGCAACGCGACGTCGATGCGATCGCGGCGCTCGGCACCACTGGAGTACAGGCCAGGGTTGTGGATGTCGCGGCTGGTACCGATCGGTCCCGGGTGGCGGGGCAGTCGGATGCCGTTACTTCGGAACAGGTGTCACCAGTTGGCCATTTCCGGATCGGCAGTCTGACCAAGACGATGGTCGCGACCGTGGTCCTCATGCTGGTCGGCGAGGGGCGTCTCACGCTCGATGACACCGTTCAGCAGTGGGTCCCGGATACGGTGCACGGCAACGGGAACGACGGAGACGGGATCACGGTCCGTCAACTTCTTCAGCACACCAGCGGTATTCATGAAAGCGCGCCCGAAATGGCGACCGTCGACGACTATTACCGGCTTCGCTATCAGGTGCGCGACCCGCGCGAGACCGTGGCATCGGCCATGCGGAACGCACCCGATTTCGCACCGGGCACGGGGTGGTCCTACTCCAACGTCGGCTACGTCCTGTTGGGCATGATCATCGAGCGGGCGGTCGACCGTCCCTGGTACGACGAGGTCCGTGCGCGAATCCTCGAACCGCTCGGGCTGCGAGATACCCACTGGCCCGGTGACACGGCCGTGCTGCCCACCCCGCACGCGAGGGGCTACCAGCAATTCGAGGTCGACGGGCCGCTGATCGACGTCACCGAGTTGGTGGACGCTGACGCCTCCGCTGGCTATCTCTCCACCACCGCCGATGTGGGCACGTTCTATCGAAGCCTCCTCGGCGGCAAGCTGTTACGACCCGAGGAACTGGCGCAGATGAGGAGAACGGTGCCGGTCGACGGCGTGATCGGGCAGGTCTGGCCGGGTGCGGGCTACGGTCTCGGCCTGTTCTCGGTGCCGCTGTCGTGTGGCGGGACCTATTGGATGCACAACGGCGGCCAGACGGGCTTTCTCACCAACGTAGGAGTGACCGAGGACGGTAACCGCAGCGCTGTCGTCTCGCTGTCGGCCACCCTCGCGGTCGGTGAAGATGTCACGCACAGCAAGGGGTTCGCGCAACTGCGCGCGGCGGAAGAATCGGTGGACCACGCGCTCTGCGAAAACCGAGGCGGGTCTGGCGCCGGGCGGTGATCGGGAGCACAGTGGGTGCAAACGAGAGGATCGCCAATGAACGTCCGTACTCGCAGATTCGGCCTCGCCGTGGTGTTCGGTGCCGTGCCGACCATGATCATGGCCGCGCCGCACGCGACCGCCGCGGTCACCGGAGTGAGCGTGGAGCAGCCGGCCGAAGGACTACGTACCGGGTGCGCCTATACGGTGACCGTCGGGGTCGACGCACCGGTTTCCGAGGCAGGCGAGGTGACTGTCGGCATCAGCGGTGGTTCGGTCCCCGGCAACGGTGAGCGGCTCGGGGTCGCCGTCTACCACCCGGAGAACGGCACCGCGACCTTCGAGTGGACCCCGGTGTACTCCGGTAGCCAAAACGTCTTCGCCCAGCAGTTCAAACCCGGGCAGGTCACCTCTACGGGGTACGTGACGGTCGAGGTCGTCGGGCGAGGTGTGAACACCGGAAGCTCCTGCCTACCGCTCCCGTAGGCAGGACACTCGAAACAAGGGCCACAGCGATCCGGTAGTATGCATTTCGTTGGGTAATAGCCAACTGAATGCACACTCTTCGGGAGGTGGTGCTGATGGCTGAGCATCGCAGCACCGTGCTGCCCAGTGAGCTCTGGCGGGCACCGCTTCGAACCCTGCGGCCGCAGGACTTGGCAGGCATCTACGCCCAACCGCGGCCCGAGATCGCACGGCTCGTCGATCGGGGCGTGCTGCACCGCGTTGCTTACGGCTACTACATCATCGTCCCGCCGGACTATGTCGGCCGGACCTGGCTGCCTGGCCTCGAGGCAGCCGCCGCGGGTATTGCATCTTCGATTTACGGGCCGGATCAGGCCATTGTCATGGGAATCAGCGCGGCCCGCGTGCTGGGAGCTGTGCCTCGTGCACTGGCGACCGCGGTTGTCGCGGTTCCGGGCCAGCACCGGCCGATTGCACTGACCGACCGCTCGGCACAGGTCCGGTTCGTCCGCCGCGATACCGAAGCACTCGACGCGGAGCGGGTCGAAACGCAGCTGGGACCGGTGCTGGTCACGACGCCGGAGCAGACCGTGCTCGATCTTGCCCGGCGCCCGGAACTGGGCAACGCTGAGGCAGAGGTTCGTCCGGCGATCGAGTCGCTCTACCGTCGTAGTGATTCGGCGAGACTTGCACAGCTCGCTACGGACCAGCGGCGGGGTGCGGCGCTTCGACGTGCGGAAAGTTGGGTGGGATATGAGCATCGACGAACGTGACGGTGTCGCGGTTCAATTCGGAGTTCCGCCGGAGCAGGTCGAGCGCGACCATCTGATCTCCCATCTGCTAGCGGCAATCAGCCGCGGGTTCGGCGACCGACTGTATTTCATCGATGGAACTGCTCTTGCCCGTACATATCTGGCGAGTGGCAGGCTCAGCGAGGACATCGATCTGGTTGCGCTGGACAACCGAACGGCGCTGGCAGCCGAACTCGACGCTGCTTTGCCGCGATCGGTCGCGCGGACCTACGGTCGGCTGGAATGGGCACCGTCGTTGAGCAATGTCCCGGATACCGGCGCCGCCCACCTTCGCTCCGCATCCGGTGTGTCTGTCAAGATCCAGCTGCTGTCGGCACGTGGCAGACCGGTGTGGCCGACTGAACTCCGCGACCTCGAGCAGCGCTACAGCGATGTGCCACCGGCCGAACTCTCGTGCCCACATTGCCCGCGTTTGTTGCCGGGAAGACCGCAACATGGCACGACAGGCGCGCATCACGCGACCTGTGGGATCTTTGGGCGCTGAACGACATCGGCGCGATCGACGGCGCTGCGGGAGCGTTGTACCGGAGGTACGGCCCGACCAACCGGCTCCCCACCCCGCAATTGTTCGATCGGGCACCGGACGAGGACGACTGGAACGCGCAATTGGCCGGGCAGACTCGACTGGCGATCAGCGCCGAGACCGCGCTGTCCGCGGTTCGAGATGCCTGGGCACGTGTTACGGAGTGATTGTGAAGCGTCGCGTTCACCCCGTCCGGAATTCGGCATGGCCATCAAGTTTGTTTCGCGCCACCCCGCCTCCTCAGGGGCGGACCGCACTCGACTAGCCGATGAGTGGTAGCCGAGCGGCTCGACATTGCGGCGGATCATTACCCGCCTGTGCTCATTTACGGTTCGTCTGCGGGATGGCAGATCACGCGCGAGACGATCACTGAGATCCGCACCAGCACAAACGATGTCGTCGGTGTCATGGCGGTGTTTTGCCCGCGCCGACGGCGGGTTGCGCACCGCGCAGGTTGCTGCCGAACTCGGAATGCTCGGGGATCGGCCGGGAACTGAGGCATTGCGTATGCGCCTCGCGGGAGAAGGCTGGCTCACCCGCCACCAGCCCACCGCAGTATTCACCCTCGCCGACGAGGTCGGGAGTCGCCAGTGATCGACGCCGGCGTGCACCCGTTTCACGTACGCCCATGGCCCGTAGTGGCCCCCAGAGCGCGGAACTGCTGGTAGCGGACGTCGCGTCAAAGCTCGACACTGCTCGGACGGAATTGCTGCTGCGTACTCTCTGCGTACCGGATTGCTTGGAAGGGCTTCGACCTGCGAAAGAACTCAGTCTGACCTGTGCAGACTGTGGTGCCCTCGGCGGGATTCGAACCTGCGACCTGCCCTTTAGGACATGGGGTGGGGCCTCGATGGTCTGTGGTGCCCTCGGCAGGATTCGAACCTGCGACCTACCCTTTAGGAGAGGGTTGCTCTATCCCCTGAGCTACGAAGGCGTGGCAGCCTCGGCTGGCCGAGCTGAGTATAGCGTGGGGCCGAGGTCGGTGGAGTAGGCCCGTTGGGTGGAGATCAGAAGGCGTCGAAACCGCCGCCGCCGCTGTCGAAGCCGCTTCCGCTGTCGAAACCGGTATCGGAGTTGCCGGGGTCGTATCCGCCCTGGTCGTATCCGGGATCGGCGGCGACGTCGCCGGTGCCGTCCTCGAACGCCTGCGCGTCGTAGCCGACCCCGCCCATTCCGGCGAACATCGTCGTGAACAGCAGGGCCGACCCCGCACCCCAGGCTCCCGCGATCAGCGCGGGCTTCCACCACGGCTCGGAGTACCACCCGGCCGGGACGGGGCGACCCGCCACGCGGCCGCCGGGGAAGTAGTTCGGGGTGCCTGCCGAGGGGGAGGGCGACGCGGTGACCGTGCGGCCGTTGTGGGCGACGGTGCGCTTCTCGTCGACCTGGCCTGCGATGTCCTGGCCTGCGATGGCCGGGATCGGCGGACCGGGGTCCATGTCCATCGCGGTGCGGGCGGCGCGAATGTAGTAGAGGCCCTCCAGGGCGGACTGCTTGGCCAGTTGGGCTTGCACGGGCAAGCTCGCGCGGTCGATCTGGCCGCCTGCGGCGTTGTACCGCTCGGACGCGTCGGCCAACGCCTGACGGGCCGCTTCGTTGCTCGGCGACAGCTGGTAGACCTGCCCGCCGAGCCGCTCGATAGTCGCCCTCGCGTCGGCCTGTGCCTCCTCGAGCTCGCGCGCGTTGCGCTTGTTCTGTTCGGCACGCAGGTACAGCAGAGCGCCCACCGACACGATCACGATCACGATCAACCACCACAGCATCGCGTGCCTCATTTCGTCGAGGTCTCGAGATGCTGTTCAGTTTACTGAACAGTTGCCCAAACGCACTAACCGGCGATGATCAGTGCATTACAGATTAGCTACCCTGCCAGATGTCGAGCGATGACCAGGCGCTGGATCTGATTGGTCCCTTCGAAGATCTGCATGACCTTGGCTTCACGCATGTAGCGCTCGACCGGGAAGTCCTGGGTGTAGCCGTAGCCGCCGAAGACCTGGACCGCGTCGGTGGTCACCTTCATGGCCGCATCGGTGGCGACGAGTTTGGCGACCGAGGCCTGCCGGGAGTAGGGCAGGCCGGCGTCGCGGCGGCGGGCGGCGTCGAGGTAGGTGGCGCGGGCGGTGTCGACGGCGGCCGCCATGTCGGCGAGGACGAAGCCGAGGCCCTGATGGTCGATGATCTTGCGGCCGAAGGCTTCTCGTTCCTTGGCGTAGGCCACCGCTTCGTCGAGTGCGCGCTGGGCGACACCGGTGGCGACGGCGGCGATGCCGAGGCGGCCCGCGTCGAGGGCGCTGAAGGCGATCGAAAGTCCCTGTCCCTCTTCGCCGATGCGACGTTGCGCGGGCAGGAAGGCGTCGTCGTAGGCGGCGGTGGTGGTGGGGATGCCACGCAGGCCCATCTTCTCCTCGGGCTTGCCGAAGCTCAGACCCGCGGTGTCGGCGGGGACCAGGAAGCAGGAGATGCCGCGCGAACCCTCGCCGGTGCGGGCGAACAGGGTGTAGAAGTCGGCGCGGCCGCCGTTGGTGATCCAGGCCTTGGTGCCGTTGAGGTTGTAGCCGCCGTCGACGGGGGTGGCGCGGCAGCGCAGCGCGGCCGCGTCGGAACCGGCGTGGGCCTCGGAAAGGCTGTAGGCGCCGATGGTTTCACCCGAGAGCATGCCGTCGAGCCATTGCTGCTTCTGCTCGTCGGTGCCGTAGGTGAACAGCGGATGGCAGGACAGCCCGTGCACGCTCACCGCCACGGCGACGGCGGCCCAGCGGCTCGCGATTTCCTCGAGCACCTGGAGGTACACCTCGTACGGCTGGGCGCCGCCGCCGAAGTCCTCCGGGTACGGCAGGCTGAGCAACCCGGCCGCGCCGAGCGCCGGGAACACGCCGTCCGGGAAGACTCCGGTCTTCTCGCTGTCGGTGACACGCGGCTCGAGCACCTTGTCGGCGATGTCGCGGGTCAGTTCGATCAGCTCGCGTGCCTCGTCGGTGGGCAACATCCGGTCTACAGCCATGCTCATGACAGTACGCTGAGCACTGAATTGCGTGCAACGTGACATGTAATTTTGTAGCCCTATACTGGAGTTATGTCTGCGCTGCCACCGAACAAGCATCAGGAGAAGAGTCTGCGGACCCGGACGCTGCTGCTCGATGCCGCCATCGAGAGTCTGGCCGAGGTCGGCTACGCGGGCGCCTCCATCGCCGACATCACGGCCAGGGCCGGCGTGACACGTGGTGCGCAGCTGCATCAGTTCCACACGCGCGGTGAACTCTTCGCTCAGGCCATCGGCCATCTCACCGATCGTCAGCGAGAAGCGATGCTGCGCAAGGCGAAAGCGATGCCGGACGGCACGTCGGCGGGCGCTGTGCTGGTGGAGTTGGTGACCGCTACCTTCTCGGGCAAGCTCGGTCGTGCCGCGGTGGAGCTGTATGTGGGAATCGCCAACGACGCGGCGCTGCGCCGCGAAATGCTGCGGGTGCAGCACGAACTCACCGTCGAGCTGCTCGACCGCTGTGCCGGGTTGATCGACCCGGCCATCACCGGTGAGCGCTTGGAGAGCACCTTCTGGCTCACCATCAACCTGGTCCGAGGCGCCACTCTCGACGAGATGGTCGGACGTGACCGCGTTCGTCGCAAACAAGTGCTGGCCGACTGGACCGCGCTCGCCGAGATCGCTTTGCGCTGAGCGAATCCGGTCGCGACGGGGCGATCACGCAGGTAACTAATCGCCGGTGGGCAGGGACTCGGCGTAGGTCCTGAGCATGTTTTCGATCAAGGTGAGGATCGAGGCATCCAGGTCCGGGCGGGCATAGACGGGGCGGACGATCGCCTCGCCCGAAAACAGGTGTAGGAGCAGGAAGAAGACGGATTCTCGAAGCTCGTCGGGGAACTGGCTCAGTACGCCGGTCTGCTCGACGCCGTCGACCATCGCGGCGTAGTAGCTCGCCACCGTCGGCTCGATGCGGGCGCGCAATTCGGCATCGGAGCGGGCGGCGAGGTAGATCTCACGCAGCGCGTGGGTGATGTTGGAGGATTGGGCCTCGCGCAGGAATCGCAGGGCGGTGTCGAGCGAATCCTCTTGTGCGCCCAGGTGTTCCATCAGCGCTCGGAACGCGGCGAGTTGGCGAGCGAAGACTTCGTCCGCGGTCCGCACGATCAGGTCCAGCCTGCTGTCGAACTGGCGGAACATCGCGCCGACGGACAGTCCGGCGCGCCCGCAGATTTCTTGGACGGTAGTGCGCTGGTACCCCAGCTCGCCGATCGCCGCGATCGTCGCGTCGACGAGTTTGGCCACCGTCGCGGCACGGCGTTGCTCCTGAGTGCGGCGTGGGCGTGGGGTAGCGGCGGTCATGGCCGATCATCCTGCCGTTCCGGCGGCCGTCGGCGATCCCCGGGGGACGTGATCGTTGACACAGTGGCTCTCCTCGTCCTACAGTCGTCCCACTTAGGAAACAATCACTCTCTTTTATGGTTGGCACACGCCGCCACCTGGGGATTCGAGGAGCCGAATATGAAGATCGCCACCACAGGCAGCACCGGCAGGGTGCTCGCGGGGGCATGCCTGGCGCTGATCGCCGGGCTCACGGTCGCGACCTGCCCCGCCGTGGCGAGTCCGGCCGTGGCGGATCCGGTGCCGGTGGCCCCGCCGCTGCCGTTCCCGGTGCCGCCCGCACCGCCGTTCCTCGACCCCGCCTTCTACAACCCGGACCCGGCCCGGGTGGCCGCGGCCGCACCCGGCGAGATTCTGTCCGCGCGACAGGTGAACCTGGCCAACTTCTGGTTGATACCGATCGACGTGCGCGCCTGGCAGTTGTCCTACCGCAGCACCAATACTCGCGGCGAAGCGATTCCCGCCGTCGCGACGGTGATCGTGCCGCATCGGCCCGCACCGAGCGGGGAGCGCAGTCTGGTCTCCTTCCAGTTCGCCGAGGATTCGTTGTCGCAGAACTGCGCGCCGTCCTACGCCCTGCAGATGGGATCGCTGCCGAATCCGCTCAACAGCGTGATCGGGCTGGAATTCATCGAGGTGCAGTCGATGCTGCAACTCGGGCACGCGGTCGTGGTGCCCGATCATCAGGGCCCCGACGCGGCCTACGCCGTCGGTCCGCTCGGCGGCCGGATCACCCTCGACGGAATTCGCGCCGCGCAGAACTTCGATCGAGCCGGGTTGTCCGGCGCGGCGACCCGCACCGCGATGTGGGGATACTCCGGCGGTGCGATTCCCACCGCGCATGCCGCCGAACTACAGCAGGAGTACGCGCCCGAACTGAACCTGGTCGGCTCGGCGACCGGCGGCCTGCTCGCCGATATCCGGGCCGCCGTGGACTACAACAACGCGACGTCGACCTTCGGCGGCGCCGTTCTCGGCGGGCTGTTCGGTGTCGCTCGCGAATATCCCGAAGTCGACCGATTCATCGACCAGTACATGAACCCGCTCGGCAAGGGTCTGCGAGTGGTGCACGAAGAGCAATGTGTCGCGGTGCAATTCGCGGCGTTCCCGTTCGTGAACATCAAGGGCCTCTTCGACTATCCCGGCGACCCGATGCGCGCTCCCGAAATGCAGACGGTGCTCGACGAACTGACCCTCGGAAACCGTGGTACCCCGACCGCCCCGCTCTACATCTACCAGGCGCCGCTGGACGAGGCGATGCCGATCAACGCCGTCAACAAGCTCTACGACACCTACTGCCAGGATCCGGCCGCGACGGTCTCCTACACCCGCGACCTGTTCAGCGAACACGGCATCGCGGCTGTCTCGGGCGCGGGCTCGGTCGCGATGTGGCTGAACGACCGACTCAACGGCGTGCCTGCACCGGCGGGCTGCCATAACCGCGATGTATACAGCCAGATTCTCGATCCCGGTGCCTTCGACGCGTTCGTCGGCGCCCTCGGCCAGACGCTCGCGTCGGCACTGGGCATGTCGGTCTGACGAACCTCGGATCGGTGGTTACGGGGGACCGCGGTCGGCGATCTATTATCTGCGCATGAATGCAGATGACCGCTCGCCGCTGGCCGAAGATCAGGTGGGCTTGGTGGTCGAGGTGTTCCGCATGCTGGCCGACCCGACGCGAGTCCAGGTCCTGTGGGCGCTTGCCGACAATGAACTCTCGGTGAACGAACTGGCGAACCGGGTCGGCAAGCCGGGGCCCTCGGTGTCCCAGCATCTGGCGAAACTGCGCATGGCCCGTCTCGTGCGAACCCGCCGAGAGGGCACGACCATCTTCTACAGCCTCGACAACGACCACGTCCGCAGGCTGGTAGTCGACGCTGTGCACAACGCCGAACACGCAGGCCCGGGCGTGCCGTCGCACCATAGTGGCCCCGATGGTCAGCCGCCCCATGAAGCGCCTCCTGGTTCGCGATGACCAGCCGACCTGCAGGAATGTTGTCGGAGGAAACGATTGCGAGGTTCAAACCTTTCGGTAACATCCGGTGTGACGTGGCTCATGCCACGGCAGGGACTTGAAGGAGCACCGATGCTGAGCACCATGCAGGACGACCAGCTCTCGCTGGCCAAACTGCTCAACTATGCCGCAACTTTCCAGGGCGATTCGACTGTGTCCACATGGACCGGTGACGGTGTTCGCACCATGACCTACCGCGAGCTGGGTGCGGATTCGGCTCGGCTGGCCAACGCGCTGCGTGGGCTCGGCATCGAAGAGGGCGACCGCGTCGGCACCTTCATGTGGAACAACAACGAGCACATGGTCGCTTACATCGCGGTGCCCGCGATGGGCTCGGTGCTGCACGCGCTCAACATCCGGCTGTTCCCCGAGCAGCTGGTCTTCGTCGCCAATCACGCCGAGGACAAGGTGGTGCTCGTCGACGGCACGCTGCTGCCGCTGTTCGCGCAGTACCTACCGAACCTGAAGACCGTGAAGCACGTGATCGTCGTCAACGGCGATGCCGCCGCGCTCACCGCGCCCGACGGCGTGACGGTGCACTCCTATCGCGAGCTGCTCGACGCCCAGTCCGCCGACTTCGACTTCCCCGTCGTCGACGAACGCTCCGCTGCCGCAATGTGTTACACCTCCGGCACCACGGGCGACCCGAAGGGCGTCGTCTACTCGCACCGCTCCAACTGGCTGCACGCCATGCAGGTGAACTCGCCCAACGGCATGGGTTTCCAGGGCTCGGACTACGTGCTGGCGATCGTGCCGCTGTTCCACGCCAACGCGTGGGGCCTGCCGTACGCGGCGCTGATGTCGGGCGCGAACGTCCTGATGCCGGACCGCTTCCTGCAGCCGGGCCCGCTGCTGGAGATGATGGCGGCCGAGAAGCCGACCTTCGCCGCCGCGGTGCCCACCATCTGGGGCGGCGTGCTGGCCGCGCTGGCCGCCGCGCCGCAGGACATCTCGCACCTTCGCACCGCCGTGGTCGGCGGTTCCGCGGTGCCGCCCGCGATGATGCGCGCGTTCGAGGAGAAGCACGGCGTGCGCATCCTGCACGCGTGGGGCATGACCGAGACCTCCCCGCTGGGCAGCGTCGCGCACGCGCCCTCCGGTGTCAGTGAGGACGAGGCCTGGGAATACCGCTACACCCAGGGCCGCTTCCCGGCCAACGTCGAGGCCCGTCTGGTCGGCGACGACGGCAAGGTCGTGCCGAACGACGGTGAGTCCCTCGGCGAGCTCGAGGTCCGCGGCGCGTGGATCACCGGCTCCTACTACTCGCCCACCGGCGCGGAGATCGACCCGGACAAGTTCGACGACGGCTGGTTGCGCACCGGCGATGTCGGCAAGATCAGCCCCAACGGCTACCTCACGCTGGTCGACCGCTCCAAGGACGTCATCAAGTCCGGCGGCGAGTGGATCTCCTCGGTGGACCTGGAGAACTCGGTGATGGGCCACCCGGCCGTCGCCGAGGCCGCCGTCATCGGTGTGCCCGACGAGAAGTGGGACGAGCGCCCGCTGGTCGCCATCGTGCTCGCCGAAGGCGCGGCCGCCGAGGCCGCCGAACTGCGTGACTACCTGGCCGACAAGTTCGCCAAGTGGCAGCTGCCCGAGCGCTGGACCTTCATCGCCGAGGTCCCGAAGACCAGCGTCGGCAAGTTCGACAAGAAGCGCCTGCGCGCCCAGTACGCCGAAGGCGAGCTCGACGTCGTCACGGTGTAATCGGAGCGCTGGCGCGCTCGAATCGCGGCCCTTCGGGCCGCGATGAAGTAGCAGCAAGAAAGGCGGGCGTGGAATCGCTTCCACGCCCGCCTTTGTGCTGCAATAGCAGCCGCCGAAAAATCAGCAGTTGCGCAGCTCGGGGCTCTGGTTCAGGAGCTGGGCGCGCGGGCTGATGTAGCGGGTGTAGGTCTCCCCGCCGACGGCCGACAGCGGGAACGCCGCGACCCGGTGGCAGTTCTGGAAGGCCAGCTTCACACCGAAATGCCGCTCTAATCCACCACGAATGGCATCGGAGGCCAGGGCGCGCAGGAGCTGACCGCGGGCCACCTCGTCCGGCGGCGGCACCCGATTGTCGGCGTATTCATCGGTGCCGGTGCGCAGGTCGTCCGCGACCCGGCTCACCACCTCCCATGCGTAAGGCAGTGAGGTACGGACACATTCGACGAATTCGGCGTCGTCGATATCGCCCTTTTCGGCGCGTTCGAGTAGTGCGGCGGGAACATCGAGGGACATGGCGCTCTCCTCCTGCTTGGGGGGTGGTCGGCGGGATGCGATGCCAGGTCCGAGTCTAAACGAAATTCGTTGTCAATAACCCTGAATTCGTTCCGAAAGTGCTTTTCGGAGTGCGCTTTTCGCGTCGGCGGCCAGGTCGGTGACCAGTTCGCTTGCCGGTTGCCCGGTGCTCAGCGAATGAGCTTGCCCCGCCCACAGATTCACTTCGTCGGTGTTGCCGCCCGCTCGCGCGGCGGCCCGCAACGGGGCAGTGGCGTAATGAATTTCGGGGTAGGCCGCCGGTGCGTCGGCGGTGTGTTCGACGAGGAAACGGTTGCGGATGCCGCGGGCGCGACGTCCGGTGAACGCGCGCGTCAGCATCGTCGGTTCCGGCGTGCCGATCGCACCGCGGTGCACGGCGTTGGTGCCCGCTTCGGGGCAGCGCAGCAGCGCGGTGCCGATCTGCGCCGCCGACGCACCGGCCGCCAGCACCCCGGCCACCCCGGCGCCCGTGGCGATCCCGCCCGCCGCGACAAGCGGACGTGAGGTGACGGCGGTGAGCAACTGGATCAGGGTCAGCAGACCGGGCGGGTCGATGGGGTCGTCGGCGGGGTCGTCGAGGAAGGTCGCGCGATGGCCGCCCGCCTCGGCGCCCTGGGCGATCAACACATCGGCGCCCGCGTCGACGGCGATCAGTGCCTCGGCGGGCGAGGTGACCGTCACCCACACCTCCGAGCCGACCGCGTGCAGCCGGTCCACCTCCACCGCGGTGGGGCAGCCGAAGGTCGTCGAGACCACCGCTACCGGATCGGCCACCAGCAGATCGAGCTTGTCGGCCCATCCGTCGGTGTCGTGCTCGGGGGTGCCGAGCGGGAACTCGGCGCCGAGTTCGGCGAGGTAGGTGGCATAGACAGCCGGATCTGCCACCGCCCCTGGCGCGAACAGATTCACGCCGAACGGCGCCGCGGTGGCAGCTCTCGTCGCCTCGATCTGCGCGGCCACCGCCTCGGTGCCGAGGTATCCGGCGGCTAACTGTCCGAACCCGCCCGCGGCCGCCACGGCGACCACCAACTCGGGTGTGGACGGGCCGCCGGCCATGGGCGCGGCAACGATGGGGGCAGTCAAGGTCTCGATCACCATGGGTCGAGTCTGGTCCGTCGGGGCCGTGTTCAGGCCCGGTGACAGCCCGTGTGATGGGTCGGACACCGTGATTGTTACTGTGCGGCACGTCATCTACCTGCGTTTTCGTGACAGAAGGTTGCGGAATGGTCACGGCCGGGTAGAGTTCCCGTCACAACGTATGCCGAACCGTTACACATAGTTCGACAGTGGAGAACGCCCAGGTGGTCTCCGGGCCGGTCGCAGACCGGCTTCGTTTCCTTGTTGTCGGACGCTAGGACGAGATCTTGTCGCAGCACCGTGTGGGTCCCGAATCCATCTCCGTGCAGGCCCTGCTTGCACACGCGGATGGCCGGAGCCCGAGCAGGAGCAGGCACCGCGCCGAGGCATCGCGTTCGGATCGTGTGCGCGTCGCCGCGAGTGCCGCGGTCGCCGCCGGCGCGCTGGTCGGCGTCACCGCTCAGATCGCCCCGGCCCTGGCCTTCGCCGCGCCGCTGCTGCCGACCCACGACGACAGCGTCGCGGAATCGGTCGCCCCCGAGTCGGCGCGCCAGGATGTCGACCTGGTCGCCGCGCAGGAAGTCGCCGCGCATGTCGAGACCGCCCCGGTGAGTGCGATCGCCGCGCCGATCGCCGCCCCCGTGGCCGCGCCCTTCGGCATCGGCAACCTGCCCCCCGAGATCTCCGGCCCGCTGTCGCAGGTCGAGGACATCCTGCAGGGCATCCAGCACCAGGTCGCGCCGCCGCAGGCCGCACGCCCGGTCGCCGGCCCGATCAGCTCCGGCTTCGGCGCCCGCTGGGGCGCCATGCACTACGGCCTCGACTTCGCCGACTCGATCGGCGCCCCGATCAAGTCCGTGTCCAGCGGCACCGTGATCGAGGCGGGCCCGGCGTCGGGCTTCGGCCTGTGGGTGCGGGTGCTGCACGACGACGGCACCACCGGCGTCTACGGACATGTCAACGACATGCTCGTCAGCGAGGGCCAGCGGGTCAACGCGGGCGATGTCATCGCGACCGTCGGCAACCGCGGTCAGTCCACCGGCCCGCACCTGCACCTCGAGATCTGGGATCAGGGCGGCAGCAAGATGGACCCGATGCCGTACCTCGCCGCCAAGGGTGTCCCGCTGGAGTGGGGCCCTTCCGCGCACTGAGCGGTGTGAGCGCGGAGCTTTCTCCGCAGAGCGAGTGACGGTGGTTCTTATGAGCCCCGTCACTTTGCTGTTGAAGCGGCAACACGTGCGCGGGCCGATCCGATAGTCCTCTGGGCCCCGAGTACCGGGGGCACGCTGACTCGGCCGCTGGGTTGCCGGTCTATATGATGGCTCGATCTGCACGGTGCGGGATCGCCGCGCGTTCAGGCTCGATGAGAGGTGAATGAACCCGAATGGAAACTGCCCGTCGTTCTGCCCGCGGTAACCGCCGTCGCCGATCGAGCAGTCCGACCTTCGGGCAGTTGCTGACGGGAGCCGTCGAATCGGCCGCCGATCGGGTCGCGGTTCGGTTCAACCCCTCCGGCGACCCCGCGGACCAGCGTCAGCTCACCTATTCCGAGTTCGACCAGCAGTCCTCGCAGCTGGCGCGCGCGCTCATCGGCCGCGGCATCGGGCCCGGCGACGTGGTCGCCATCGGCATCGCCCGCGGCATCGAGTCGGTACTGGCCGTGTGGGCGATCGCCAAGACCGGCGCCGCCTACGTCCCGGTCGACCCGAACTACCCGGCCGACCGCATCGCCCACATCGTCTCCGACTCCGGCGCGGTGCTCGGGCTCACCACCGGCGCGTACCGCGAGGTGCTCGGCACGGCGCTGACCTGGCTCGAACTCGACGACGCCGAGACGGCCACCCACATCGCGGCCCAGCCCGCGCACCCCATCTCCTACACCGACCGGATCCGCGGTCTCGACGAGCGGCATCCGGCCTACGTCATCTACACCTCGGGCTCCACGGGCAAGCCGAAGGGCGTGGTGGTGACCCACACCGGTCTGGCCGGTCTGGTCGCCGCCGAGCGCGCGCACTATCGCGTCACCACCGACTCGCGTGTGCTGCACGTGTGTTCGCCGAACTTCGACGTGTCGGTGCTCGAATTGCTGCTCACCTTCGCCGCGGGCGCCACCCTGGTGATCGCCCCGCCCGCAGTGTTCGGTGGCTTCGAGCTCGCGGATCTGCTGCGCCGCGAACAGGTTTCGCACATGCTCATCACCCCGGGCGCGCTGGAATCGGTCGACCCGGCGGACTTGGACGACCTGCGGGTCGTGGTCGTCGCGGGCGACAAGTTCGGCCCGGAACTGGTCGGTCGCTGGGCCGTCGGCGAGCGAGAGTTCTACAACGGCTACGGCCCCACCGAGGCCACCATCCTGGCCACCAGCACCCCGCCGATGGACCCGGCCGCGCCGGTGACGATCGGCGCCGCGATCGCCGGTGTCGGTGCGTTCGTGCTGGATTCCCGGCTGCGGCCGGTGCCCGCGGGCGTGATCGGCGAGCTGTATCTGTCGGGTCCCGCGCTGGCACAGGGTTATCTGAACCGGCCCGCGCTGACCGCGGAACGTTTTGTCGCCAGCCCCTTCGGCGCCGAATCCGGCGACGCGAACGCGCGGCTGTACCGCACCGGAGACCTGGTGCGCCGCGCCGAATCCGGTGACGGCGTCATCGAATACATGGGGCGCTCGGACTTCCAGGTGAAGATCCGTGGCTTCCGCATCGAGCTCGGTGAGATCGACAACGCGCTCACCTCCCATCCCGATATCGACTTCGCGGCCACCCTCGGCAAGACCTTGCCTTCCGGTGTGACAGCGCTGGTTTCGTACGTGATGCCGTCGTCCGGCGCCACCGTCGACGTGGCCGCGCTCGATGCGTTCCTCGCGAAATCGTTGCCCGGCTACATGATTCCGGCCGCGATCATGGTCCTGGACCAGATCCCGCTGACGCCGGTCGGCAAGCTGGATCGAAAGGCGTTGCCGGAACCTGTTTTCGCCGTGCGCGAGTTCCGCGCGCCCGCAACTCCGGTGCAGCAGGTGGTAGCCGGTATCTTCGCCGAGCTGCTGACTGCCGGTGCGCCGGAAGAGATCCGGGTCGGCGCCGACGACGACTTCTTCGAGCTCGGCGGCAACTCGCTGCTGGCCGCGCAGGCCGCCACGCGCATCGGCGCCGCGCTCGACACCCGGATTCCGGTGCAGGTGCTGTTCGAGGTCAGTACGGTCTCGGGGCTGGCCGAACGCGTCGAACGCCACATCGGCACCGGTTCGGGCCAGGAGCTGGTCGCCCAGCAGCGCCCCGATGCGATCCCGCTGTCGTTCGCCCAGCAGCGGATGTGGTTCCTCAACCAGTTCGATCCGGCCAGTGCCGTGAACAACATGCCGATCGCGGTGCGCCTGTCGGGTGCTCTCGATGTCGACGCGTTGCGCGTCGCGGTCATCGATCTGGTGGCGCGCCACGAGGTGCTGCGCACGATGTATCCGCCGGTCGACGGGGTCGGCACGCAGCTGGTACTGCCGCTGTCGGACCCGCGCGCCGTGCCCACCCTCGCGGCCGACGACGCCACCGAGGACGCGATCGCCGCCCTGGTCGCCGAGACCGTCGGCGCGGGCTTCGATGTCACCGTCGCCCCGCCGCTGCGGCTGCGGCTGCTGCGGCTGAGCGCGACCGAACACGTGTTGGTCTGCGTGATGCACCACATCGCCGGTGACGGTGTGTCGATGGGCCCGCTCACGCGCGACCTGATGACGGCATATGTCCAGCGCAGTGCGGGCAACGCGCCGGGCTGGCCCGAATTGGCCGTCCAGTACGCCGATTTCACGCTCTGGCAGCGCGCGGTGCTCGGCACCGAGGACGACCCGGAGTCGATCCTGACCCAGCAGATCGACTTCTGGCGCACCCAGCTCGCCGGTGTGCCCGATCAGCTCGAGCTGCCCACCGACCGGCCACGGCCCGCGACCGCCTCCTACCGTGGGGCGAGCCTGGACTTCCGGATTCCGGCCGAGGTACACGCCGGGCTCGATCAGCTTGCGCGCGCCCATAATTCGACGCTGTTCATGGTGGTGCACGCCGCGCTGTCGGCACTGCTTGCCCGGTTGTCGGGCAGCACCGACATCGCCATCGGCACGCCCGTCGCCGGTCGCGGTGACGCCGCGCTCGACGACCTGATCGGCATGTTCGTCAACACTCTGGTGCTGCGCGCCGAGGTCGATCCGGCGGCTAGCTTCGAAGAGCTGCTCACCCGGACCCGTGCGGTCGATGTCGCGGCCTTCGGTCACGCCGATGTGCCGTTCGAGCGCCTGGTCGAACTGCTCGACCCGGCCCGTTCGACCGCGCGCCATCCGCTGTTCCAGGTGATGCTCGCCTTCCAGAACATGGCGCGCACCGCCCTGGAGCTGCCCGGACTGACCGTCGCGGGCGTCGAGCTGACCATTCCGTTCGCCAAGTTCGACCTGCAGTTCGAGATGGTGGAGGACACCGATCGCCACGGTGCGCCGCACGGCATCGGGGTCGGGCTCACCTATGCCACCGACCTGTTCGACGCCGACACCGTCGCCGGGTTCGCCGACCGGTTCCAGCGGTTGCTGGCCGCCATCGTCGCCGCACCCGCCGAGCCGCTCGGTGCGATCGAGCTCTTGGAACCCGCCGAGCTGGACCGCATCCTGGTGCAGTGGAACGACACTCGCCGCGACCTCGCGCCGGAGCTGTTGCTCGACGGTTATCGGCGTGCCGTGGCCGAATATCCCGATGCCGTCGCCGTCGCCTACGAGGGTGCCGAGCTGACCTATCGGGAGTTCGACGAGCGGGTCAACCGGCTCGCCCGGCTGCTGATCACACAGGGTGTCGGTCCCGAATCCCTGGTCGGACTGGCGGTGCGGCGTTCGCTCGACCTGGTGGTCGGGATGTACGCGATCGTGACCGCCGGTGGCGCGTATGTGCCGATCGACCCGGATCATCCGGCCGATCGCATCGCGCACATTCTCGATACCGCCGCGCCCGCCGCTGTCCTGAGCACCACCGCGGATGCGATCGAGGTGCCTGCGGGTGTGCCGGTGATCCTGGTGGATTCCGTACCGCTCGACGAGTTCTCGGCCGCGCCTGTCGAGTTGACCGAGCCGGTTCGGCCCGAGAATCCGGCCTACGTCATCTTCACCTCCGGTTCCACCGGGCGGCCCAAGGGTGTGGCGGTGTCGCACGCGGCGATCGTCAACCAGATGATGTACATGGGCGCCGAGTACGGGGTCGGTCCGTCGGATGTGTACCTGCAGAAGACGCCCGCCACGTTCGACGTGTCGCTGTGGGGTTACTTCCTTCCGCTGCGGACCGGCGCGAAGCTGGTCGTGTCGACCCACGACGGGCACCGAGACCCGGTGTACCTCGCCGAAACCATTGCGGCGCAGAGTGTCACGCTCACCGACTTCGTGCCGTCGATGCTCTCGGTCTTCGCCGCGCACACCACCGCCGGTTCGATCCCGAGTCTGCGCGCGGTGTTCGCCGCCGGTGAGGCGCTGCCCACCGAGACCGTCGCCGACGTCGCCCGCGTCTCCACGGCGCGAGTGCACAACCTGTACGGACCTACCGAAGCTGCCGTCACGGTGACGCGTTGGCCCGCAAGCGATTCCGATCGTGGTTCGGTGCCGATGGGTGTGCCGGAGTGGAATACCTGTGTCTACGTTCTGGATTCGCGGCTGCGTGCCGTGCCCGCCGGTGTGGTCGGCGAGTTGTATCTGGCCGGTGACCAGCTGGCGCGCGGTTATGTCGCCCGTCCCGGTCTGACCGCGGATCGGTTCGTCGCCAACCCCTTCGAGCCCGGCGCGCGGATGTATCGCTCCGGTGACCTCGTGCGCTGGGGTGGGGCGTCGGCCGAGCCTGCGCTGGAATACCTGGGCCGCACCGACTTCCAGGTGAAGTTCCGCGGTCAGCGCATCGAGCTCGGCGAGATCGAGACGGCTCTGCTCGCGCAGGAGGCGATCAGCCAGTCCGTGGCGCTGGTGCTCGACACCGCATCGGGCCAGCATCTGGTCGCGTACGTGGTGGCGCGCCCCGGCGAACAGCCGGATGCCGCGGCGCTGCGGACGGCGGTGGCGGAATCGCTGCCCGCCTACATGGTTCCGACCGTTGTCACGGTGCTCGACAGCTTCCCGCTGAACCCGAGCGGCAAGCTCGACCGCAAGGCTCTTCCCGCCCCGGCCTTCACCGCGGGCGAGTTCCGCGCGCCCGCCACCCCCGCCGAGGAGATCGTCGCCGGGGTCTTCGCGGAACTGCTCGGCATGGCCCGCGTCGGCGCCGACGACGACTACTTCGCCCTCGGCGGCAACTCGCTGCTGGCCACCCGCGCGATCGCCCGCATCAACGAGGCGCTCGACGCGCAGCTGGCCATCCGCGACCTGTTCGAGACGCCCACCGTGTCGGCCCTGGCCGCGCGGATCGGCGGTGGGAGCGGTGCAGCTGCGCGCCCGCCGTTGGTCGCCACCGAACGCCCGCAGCGCATTCCGTTGTCGCTGGCCCAGCAGCGCATGTGGGTGGTCAACCAGGTCGACCCCGCTTCCGGCTCCTACAACATCCCCTTCGCGATCCGCCTCACCGGCGAACTCGACATCGCCGCCCTCGACGCGGCGGTCACCGATGTACTCGGCAGGCACGAGTCGCTGCGCACCTACTTCCCAGTGGTCGGCGACGCGGGTACCCAGGCCTCCGGCGGCTCCGGTCGCGCACAGACCAGTGGTGACGCCGCTGTGGTGGCCGACGGTATGCCCGTCCAGGAAATTCTCTCCGTGGCCGAAGCGCTGCCCGGCGGGCTCCAAGTCGAGACGACCACCGACATCCTCACTCGTGCGGCCGAATTGGCCGGAACGGGCTTCGATGTGACGCGTGAGGTTCCGCTGCGCGCGCGGTTGCTCACGGATGGAACTTCCGCGGACCGGCTGCTTGTTGTTGTGGTGCACCATATTTCGGCCGACGGTGCGTCGTTGGCGCCGCTTGCTCGCGATCTGATGACCGCTTATGTGGCTCGTGCCGCGCACCAGGCCCCGGCGTGGACACCGCTGGAAGTCCAGTACGCGGACTACGCGCTGTGGCAGCGGGCGGTCGTCGGTGACGACGAACAGCCGCAATCCCTGGCCGCCGCACAGCTCGACTACTGGCGCGAGCAGTTGGCCGACGTGCCTGCGCTGCTGGAGTTGCCGCAGGACCGCCCGCGTCCCTCGGTGCCGACGCTGCGCGGGGCCACCACCGAGCTGCGTCTGCCCGCCGAGGTGCACACCGCGCTGAATCACCTCGCGCGCGAGCACAAGTCGTCGCTGTTCATGGTTGTGCACGCGGCGCTGGCCGTGCTGCTCGGCCGGTTGTCGGGCACCTCCGACATCGCCATCGGTACCGCTGTCGCCGGGCGCGGTGAGCGGGCGCTCGATGAGCTGGTCGGCATGTTCGTGAACACATTGACGCTGCGCACCACCCTCGATCCGGCCGGTTCCTTCGACGAGGCCGTCGACGTGGCCCGTGAGACCGATCTCGGCGCGTTCGCCAATGCCGACCTGCCGTTCGAGCGGGTCGCCGAGGTCGTCGCGCCGGGTCGGGGCAGTGCGCAGAGCCCGCTGTTCCAGGTGGCGCTCACCTTCAGCAACAACGAGGCGGCCGCGCTCGAACTGCCCGGCCTCACCGTGAACGCCCTGGACACCGCGATCGCGGCCAAGTTCGACCTGCAGGTGGACGTCGAACCGCGCTTCACCGCCGCCGGTGATCCCGACGAGCTGGTCACCCTGTTCAACTACGCCACCGACCTGTTCGACGAGGCCACCGTGCGCGGCATCGGCGCCCGCTTCGCCCGCATCCTGACCGCGGTGGCCGCCGACCCGCAGATCCGCATCGGCGATATCGACATCCTCGACGAGTCCGAACGGGCCCGGCTGCTCGCAGGCGCGGCACAGGCGCCCGCGCCGAGCACCCCGTCGGGCGGCACCACGCTCGCGCAGGCCTTCACCGCCGCCGCCGAGGATGATCCCGACGGACCCGCCCTCGTCTGGGGCGACGACGCGTTGACCTACGAGCAGCTCGACGCCCGCTCCGCACGCCTGGCCCGGCTGTTGATCGCCAGGGGCTTCGGCCCCGGCGACGGGGTGGCCGTCGATCTCGCGCGCGGTGTCGACTGGGCCGTCGCGGTCTGGGCGATCCTCAAGGCAGGCGCGGCCGTGGTCCCGGTGACCGGCGCCCAGCCGCACACCGAACCCATCGCGAAGCTGAGCATCACGGTCGGCGAATCCCGTGGCGTCGACTGGATCTCACTCGACGACCCGGCGATCAAGACCGAGCTGTCCACCTATTCCGCCCGCCCGGTCACCTACGCCGACCGCACCCGCGCCCTGCGCGGCGGCGACCCGGTGTTCGTGGGCGCCGACGGCACCCGCAGCTACGACGAACTCGCCACGGCGGGTGCGCGGGTGCGCGCCGACACCGACCTGACCTTCGAAGCGCGAACCTTCGGGTACGGCGCTGTGGACAGCTTCACCGCCCTGGTGGAGCCGGTCGCCGCGGGTGTGGCCGGTGCATCGATGGTGCTGGTGCCGGCTGCGGTGGACGGTTTGTCGGCGGCGCTGGCCGAGGAGTGGGTAACCCACGTGTTCGGTGATCGGGCCGGGATCGAGGCACTCCACACCGCCGAACTCGGCGATCTGCAGGCGCTGATCGCCGACGACGCCGCACCGGGCAATCCGGGCTCGGCCGATGTGGTGCTGGTACTCGGGGACTCGCGCGCTCAGGTGGCATGACCTCGGCACTTCGCGCCGACATGTGGGAGCTGGTGCGAGACAACAAGTTTCGGTGATGGGTGAGGTGGAACAGCTATGACACGACCGGCAAGAACCCGACCGGTACGTACGCGTCGCCCGCGCGTCACCGCGTTGGCGCAGCTGCTGGCCACCGCGGTCGAGACCAATCCCGACGGTCTCGCGGTCGTCCTCGCCGACGCCACCCGCACCATCGGCAGCCTCACCTACGCCGAACTCGACGAGCGCTCCAATCGCATCGCCCGCCTGCTGATCGACCGCGGCATCGGCGCGGGCGACCTGGTGGCAATCGGAATCCCGCGCTCGGTCGAGTCCGTGCTCGCCGTCTGGGCCGTCACCAAAACCGGCGCGGGCTTCGTCCCGGTCGACCCGAACTACCCGCCGGACCGCGTGGCCCACATGATCACCGACTCGGGCGCCGTCTTCGGCTTGACCGTCGCCGCGGTCGCCGACCGCCTCCCCGCCGAGGTGCGGTGGCTGCCACTCGACGGTCACCAGCCGGGTCGGCTAGCTGACGGCGACGAGCCCTTCTTCGACGATATCTCCGGTGCGGCGATCACCACCGCCGACCGGCTGCGTCCGGTGCGGGCCGAGGACCTCGCCTACCTCATCTACACCTCCGGCTCCACCGGCCTACCCAAGGGCGTCGCGGTGACCCAGGCCGGACTCGCCGGATTCAGCGCGGAACAGACGCGCCACTACGGTGTCGAATCCGGCTCGCGCACTTTGCACTTCGCCTCACCGTCGTTCGATGCCTCGCTGCTCGAACTGCTGCTGGCGATCGGGGCAGGCGCCACGATGGTGATCGTCGACCCGAGTGTCTACGGCGGCGACGATCTGGCCGCCCTGCTGCGGCGCGAGCGGGTGAGCCACGTTTTCATCACCCCGGCCGCGCTGGCCTCGATCGATCCGGACGGACTCGACGATTTCCGGGTGGTGGCGGTCGGTGGTGAGTCCGTGCCGCCGGATCTGCTGCGGCGCTGGGCGATACCGCTCGCCGACGGCACCCTGCGCGAGTTCCACAATGTGTACGGGCCCACCGAGACGACCATCGTCACCAATATCAGTGTGCCGCTGAAACCGGGCGATCCGATGACCATCGGCGGCCCGATCAACGGCGTGGCCGAATATGTCCTCGACGACCGGCTCGGTCCCGTTCCGCCCGGCGTCACCGGCGAGCTCTACATCACCGGCGCCCAGCTGACCCGTGGCTACCACGCCCGCCCCGGACTCACCTCCTCGCGCTATGTCGCGAATCCGTTCGACCCGGCCGGTTCTCGCCTCTACCGCACCGGCGACCTGGTCCGCTGGACGGCCGACGGTGCGTTGGACTATGTGGGCCGCAACGACTTCCAGGTGAAGATCCGCGGCTTCCGGATCGAACTCGGCGAGATCGACGCGGTGCTCTCGGCGCACGAGAGCCTCGACTTCGCCGCCACGATCGGCCACGAACTCGACAGCGGCGCAACCATTCTGGTGTCCTACGTGCACGCCACACCGGGGGCTGCCGTCGATACCGCCGCCCTCACCGCCTTCGCCGAGCGCAGTCTGCCCGCGCACATGGTGCCGACCGTGCTGATGGAACTCGACGCCATCCCGCTCACCCCGGTCGGCAAACTCGACCGAAAGGCGCTCCCCGCACCGATTCTCGAGCACGCCGAATTCCGCGCTCCCACTACGCCGGTGGAGCAGATCGTGGCGGGCACCTTCGCCCAGGTGCTCGACCTCGGCGACACCCAGCTCGGCCTCGACGACGACTTCTTCGCCCTCGGCGGCAACTCGCTGATGGCCACCCAGGTGGCCGCCCGACTCGGCGCCGCGCTGGACACCGACTTCCCGGTCCGACTGCTGTTCGAGGCGTCGACGGTGGAAACGCTGGCACGTCGACTCGCCGAATCCGCCGGAGCGGGTGCTCGTCCGGCACTGGCGGCGGGGGAGCGGCCCGCGCGGATTCCGCTGTCGCTGGCCCAGCAGCGGATGTGGTTCCTCAATCAGTTCGACCCCGGATCGGTCGCCTACAACATCCCCATGGCGGTGCGGCTGCACGGCGCGATCGATGTCGAGGCACTGCGCGCTGCCGTGGCCGACCTCGTCGCCCGGCACGAAACCCTGCGCACGATCTACCCCGAGACCGACGACGGGCCGATCCAGCAGATCCTGGCCGAGACCGAGGCGACGCCCCGGCTCGAGGTGCGCTCGATCGCGCCCGATCAGCTCACCGCCGCCATGCACGAGTTCGGTTCGTCCGGGTTCGATGTGCGCGCCCAGGTGCCGTTGCGAGTCGCGCTGTTCGAGCTCGACGCCGACGCCTCGGTGCTGGCGGTGGTGGTGCACCACATCGCCGGTGACGGCTCTTCGCTCGCGCCGCTGACCAGGGACCTCATGCTGGCCTATGCGGCGCGTTCGGCCGGTAGCGCGCCTGAGTGGGCGCCGCTGACCGTGCAGTACGCCGATTACGCGCTGTGGCAGCGAGACCTGCTCGGCAGCGAGGACGATCCGCAGTCGCTGGCCTCGGCTCAGCTCGCCTACTGGCGCGCGGCGCTGGCCGGGCTGCCCGACCAGCTCGACCTGCCCGCCGACCGGCCGCGTCCGGCCGTGCAGACCTTCGCCGGTGGTCGCGTACCGATCGAGGTCGACGCCGAAACCCACCGCGCTCTGCTGGCTTTGGCGCGCAGGCAGGGCGCCACGCTGTTCATGGTCGTGCACACCGCCCTCGCGGTGACCTTGGCGAGGCTGGCGGGCACCGACGATCTGGCGGTCGGTACTCCCGTCGCCGGCCGCGGTGAGGCCGCGCTCGACGACCTGATCGGCATGTTCGTCAACACCCTGGTCTTCCGCACCACCCTCACCTCCGGCGAGTCGTTCACCGAACTCCTCGCCCGCCAACGGGACAGCGACCTCCAGGTGTTCGCGAACGCGGACCTCCCGTTCGAGCGCCTCGTCGAGGCGATCAACCCCGCCCGCTCCACGGCCCGCCATCCGCTGTTCCAGGTCGGCCTGTCCTTCCAGAACCTCAGCCGCACCGGCCTCGAACTCGGCGAGACCGCGGTCGAGGGCGTCGACGTGGACCTCGCGGTCTCCCAGTTCGATCTGCACGCCATCGTCGCCGACGCCTACGACAGCGACGGCGTCGCGCAGGGGATCAGTGGCGTATTCACCTATGCCACAGACCTGTTCGACGCGTCGACCGCCCAGACCTACGCCGACCGATTCGTGCGAGTCCTCACCGCGATCGCCACCGCGCCCGAACGTCCGGTCGACGAGCTGGAACTGCTCTCCGATGCCGAACGGGAACGAATCCTGCACGACTGGAACGCAACCGACCACTCGTGCCCGTCCGCGACGCTGGCCTCGCTGTTCGCTGACAGCGCGGCAGCCGACCCCGATGGTGTGGCGCTCGTCGATCCCGACGGCACGCAGCTCACCTATCGTGATTTCGCCGCGCGGGTGAATCAGCTTGCGCGACATCTGATCACGCGGGGCGTGGGAGTAGAGGACCGCGTGGCGCTGGCGATCCGGCGCTCCACCGACCTCGTCGTCGCGATGTACGCGGTGACGCAGACCGGCGCGGCCTACGTCCCCGTCGACCCGGATCAGCCCGCCGACCGCGTCGCTCACGTCCTCGATACGGCGGCGCCTGCCTGCGTATTGACCACCACGCGTGACGGATTCGCGGCTGTGTCGGCGCCGGTGATCGCCATCGACACGATCGATACTTCCGCGGTCTCGACCGCGCCGATCGTAGCGAGCGAGCGCGTCGGCGTGCTGCGTCCGGACAACACCGCCTACATCATCTTCACCTCCGGATCGACCGGCAAGCCGAAGGGTGTGGCGGTCTCGCACGGCGCGATCGTCAATCAGTTGCTCTGGAAGACAGCCGCTTTCGGACTCGGCCGCGACGACTCGGTCCTGTTGAAGACCGCCGCTACCTTCGACCTCTCGGTCTGGGAGTTCTGGTCGGCCGCGAGCTGTGGTGGCCGCCTGGTGATCACGGCCGCCGACGGCCACCGCGACCCCGCCTATCTGCTGCGGGTGCTCGCCACGCAATCGGTGACAACCCTGCACGTGGTGCCCTCGATGCTCGACGCGTTGCTCACCGAATCCGGCGGCGCGCTCCCGCGTTCACTGCGCCGCGTACTCGCCATCGGCGAGGCCCTGCCCGCCGCTACCGCCCAGCGTTTCCTGGCGACGACCTCGGCGGCACTGCACAACCTGTACGGCCCAACCGAAGCGTCGGTCTCCATCACCGACCACCGCGTCACCACCGACGATCGCGCCACGGTCCCGATCGGTCGACCGGTGTGGAACAGCGGCGCCTACGTCCTCGATGCCCGGCTCCGCCCGGTCCCGCCCGGTGTCGCAGGTGAGCTGTATCTAGCGGGCACGCAGCTCGCTCGCGGCTACTACGCCCGCCCCGACCTCACCGCCGACCGCTTCGTCGCCGACCCCTTCGCCGGACCCGGCGGGGCGCGCATGTACCGCACCGGCGACCTCGTCGCCTGGACGGCTGACGGCGAGCTCGACTACCGCGGTCGCACCGACTTCCAGGTGAAGATCCGCGGATTCCGCATCGAGCTCGGCGAGATCGAAGCCGCCCTGCTCGCCGCGCCGCGGATCGCCAAGGCAGCGGTCATCGCGTCGACGGATCCGCAACTCGGCGACCGGCTCGTGGCCTACGTCGTCCCCGCGTCCGGAACCTCGCTCACCGCCACGGAAGCCAAAGCCGCCGTAGCGCAGGTGCTCCCGTCCTACATGGTCCCCGCCGCCTTCGTCGTCCTCGACGACCTCCCGCTGAACGCCAACGGCAAACTCGACAGAGCCGCCCTCCCGGCGCCGGTCCTCGAACCGCGCCGCTATCGCGCACCCGAGACCGATCACGAGATCGCCGTAGCCGCCGTCTTCACCGAGGTCCTCGGCGCGCGAACCCCCGGCCTCGACGACGACTTCTTCGCCCTCGGCGGTAACTCGCTGCTGGCCACCCGCGTCGTGCACCACCTACGCGAGCACACCGGCGTCGAACTCACCGTCGCGGCGTTCTTCGCCGACCCGACCGTCGCCGGTCTCGCCGCGAGAATCAGCGACGGACCGGCAGGCGCCGCCGACCTCGAAGCCGCTCTCTCGGTCGTGCTCCCGATCGCGCGCCGCGGCACCCGCCCGCCGCTGATCTGTGTGCACCCGGTCTCCGGTCTGGCATGGGCCTACGCGAGCCTGGTGCCGTATCTGCCCGACGATCTGCCCGTGGTCGGCATCCAGTCGCCCGCGCTGAGCGATCCGGAATTCCGGCCCACGTCGGCCGAAGAACTGGTCGATCGCTACCTGGCCGAAATCCGTGGCGTCCAACCGCACGGCCCTTATCAGCTGCTCGGCTGGTCGCTCGGCGGCGTGCTCGCACAGGCTGTCGCGACCCGTTTACAGGCCGAGGGTGAAACGGTGGCATCGCTGACGATGCTCGACAGCCTCCCCGGCGCCGCACTCGCCGATTTCGGTACCGAATTGCGGCACGTGCTCGTCGAACTCGGCATCCCCGAGCACCAGCTACCCGACCGGCTCACCGAGCTGGGCGAGGAGGCGCTCGAATCGCTGCACGACGCGCTGGCGGGCGACGCGCCGATCTCGCGTGCGCAATTCGTCGGCATGTACCGCGGCGCGCTGCACTCGGTGGCGTTGCTCACCGAGCTCGAACACACCGGATTCGAGGGTGATCTCACCTATTTCACCGCCGTGCGGACCCCCCAAAAGCTGGGGGACGGCGCCTCGCGATGGCGGCCGTTCGTCAGCGGAATCATTGCTGACCACCCGGTCCAGGCCACTCACCAGCAGATGCTCTCGACTGTGGCGGTAGCCACGTTCGCAGCGGCAATTGCCCAGGTCGTCGCGGGTGCGCACGGATCCGTCGATATGTGTCCGTAACGGGCTCGATGGGCATTACGATTCCGTTGCGATAGAGTTGGTGTGTCGTGGCGCACACCTCGGCGACGGTCGGCAGCGGCTATGTAGGTGTGGCTATGCTGTGTCCGACTCGGCCGCCGGACGCGAGAGGTGTATTGGTCTGTGGAAACCCCCCGCCGCACGGGCCGTGCCGGTCGCCGACGTGCTACCGGCGTTCCGTTGTTCGGTCAGCTACTCACGGCCGCCGTCGAATCCGCGGCCGATTCGATCGCGCTGCGCTACAACCCGACCGGGATGCCCGGTGCGGAACTCCAGCTCACTTATCGTGAGCTCGACGAGCGATCCTCGCGTTTGGCTCGTGAACTCATCGATCGTGGCATGGGCGCGGGCGATGTCGTCGCGATCGCGATCGCTCGATCGATCGAATCCGTGCTCGCCGTGTGGGCCATCGCCAAGACCGGTGCCGCGTACGTGCCGGTCGACCCGGCCTACCCGGCCGACCGAATCGCCCACATCGTGGCCGACTCCGGCGCGACCATCGGCCTGACCACCGCGGCCCATCGCGCCTGCCTCGGCACCACCGCGTATTGGATCGAACTCGACGACCCGGTGGTCGCCGAACGCATCGCCGTACGGCCCGCGCACGCGGTGAGCTACGCCGACCGGGTCCGCCCGATCGACGAACGGCATCCCGCCTACGTCATCTACACCTCCGGCTCCACCGGCAAGCCCAAGGGCGTCGAGGTGACCCATGCCGGGCTGGCCACGCTGGTGGCCGCCGAGCGCGAACACTATGGCGTGGAACCCGATTCGCGCGTGCTGCATGTTTGCTCGCCGAACTTCGACGTGTCGGTGCTCGAGCTGCTGCTGCCGTTCGGCGTCGGTGCCACCCTGGTGATCTCGCCGCCACGGGTGTTCGGCGGTTTCGAACTGTCGGACCTGCTGCGTCGCGAGCGCATCACCCACCTGCTGATCACCCCGGGCGCGCTCGAGTCCGTCGATCCGGCCGGGCTGCCGGATCTGGCGACCGTGATCGTCGCGGGCGACCGGTTCGGTCCTGAGCTCGTCGGCCGCTGGGCGACCGGTGGGCGCGCGTTCTACAACGGCTACGGGCCCACCGAGGCCACGATCCTGGCCACCAGCACCACGGCGCTGCGGGCGCACGCGCCGATCACCATCGGCACCGCGGTGCCCGGCATGGGTCTGTACGTGCTCGACGCGCGGCTGCGGCCGGTGCCCGCCGGGGTGGTCGGCGAGCTGTACCTGTCCGGCCCCGCGCTGGCACAGGGGTATCTGGGCAGGCCGGGGCTCACCGCCGAACGTTTCGTCGCCTCGCCGTTCGGGCCGGGCAGGCTGTACCGCACCGGCGATCTGGTCCGCCGCTACGAACACGACGGCACGCTGGAATACCTCGGCCGCACCGATTTCCAGGTGAAGGTGCGCGGCTTCCGGATCGAGCTGGGCGAGATCGACAACGCGCTCACCGCGCACCCCGACCTCGACTACGCGGTGACGCTGGGCAAGACGATGTCATCGGGTGCGACGGCACTGGTCGCCTATGTGCTGCCGCGCGTCGGCCACACGGTCGACACCGGGGCGCTGGCGGAGTTCCTCGCGGAAACGTTGCCCGCGTACATGATTCCGTCGGTCATCATGGTGCTCGACGCGGTGCCGCTGACCCCGGTCGGCAAGCTCGATCGCGCCGCGCTGCCGACGCCGGTGTTCACCGTGCGCGGCTTCCGCGCGCCCGCCACCCCGGCCGAGCAGGTGGTGGCCGATGTGTTCGCGGCGCTGTTGCTGCGTGACGGCGCGGGCCGGGTCGGCGCCGACGACGACTTCTTCGAATTGGGTGGCGACTCGCTGCTCGCCGCCCAGGCGGTGGCCCGCATCGGTGCCGCGCTGGATGTGCGGGTGCCGGTGCAGGCGGTCTTCGAGGCGCCGACAGTCGCCGGTCTCGCCAATCGCGCCGAGCAGCAACGACTGTCGGCGCACGCGCTCCCGTTGACGCCCCGTCCGCGCCCCGAACTGATCCCGCTGTCCTACGCCCAGCAGCGGATGTGGTTCCTCAACCGCTTCGACCCCGCGTCGGCGGTGGACAACATCCCGGTCGCGGTCCGGCTCTCCGGTCGCCTCGACCTACCCGCCCTTCGCGCCGCGATCGCCGACCTGATCGCCCGCCACGAAGTTCTTCGCACGGTCTATCCGGTGTCCGGCGGCGTCGGTTCCGAGAGCTACGGCGCCGTGCTCGACGGCGAAGGTCACCAGCTGGTGCTGGCGGCGGGCGACCCGGCCGCGATGCCCGAGTTCGACGTCGTCGAGGTGGCCGAGGACGAGCTGACCGAGGCGATCGGCGCCGCGGCGCTGACCGGCTTCGACGTCACGGCCGGTCCGCCGGTGCGGGTTCGGGTGCTGGCGATCTCGGACAGCGAGCACGTCGTGGTGTGCGTGGTGCACCACATCGCCGCCGACGGATTCTCCTTCGCGCCGCTGACCAGGGATCTGCTCACCGCCTACGCCGAACGACGCGGTGGCGGCGCGCCGCAGTGGCCGCCGCTGCCGGTGCAGTACGTCGACTACACGCTGTGGCAGCGCGAACTGCTCGGCGTCGAGAACGACCCGAGTTCACTGCTCGCCGCGCAACTGGCCTTCTGGCGACAGACCCTGTCCGGCCTGCCCGAACAGCTCGAACTGCCCACCGACCGCCCCCGTCCGGCGGTCTCGAGCCGGGCGGGCGGCTCGCTGAGCATCCAGGTGCCCGCCTCGGTCCATGCCGGCCTGTCCGCGCTGGCCCGCGAGCACAACGCCACGCTGTTCATGGTCGTGCACACCGCGCTGGCCATGCTGCTGGCCCGGCTCACCGGCACCCGCGACATCGCGATCGGCACCCCGGTCGCCGGCCGTGGTGAGCAGGCGCTCGACGAGCTGATCGGCATGTTCGTCAACACCCTGGTCCTGCGCACCGAGGTGAATCCGGCGGCGAACTTCGCCGAGTTGCTCACCGAAGTTCGATCGCGTGATCTCGCGGCCTTCGGACATGCCGACGTGCCGTTCGAGCGTCTCGTCGAACTGCTGGAGCCGGTGCGTTCGACGGCACGGCACCCGCTGTTCCAGGTGATGCTGACCTTCCAGAACCTGGCCCGTTCCGATCTCGCCCTGCCCGGCCTCGCCGTGTCGTCCGCCGATTTCGCGGTGCCGCTGGCGAAGTTCGATCTGCAGGTGGAGCTCACCGAACACATCGGCGTCGACGGCGCACCGCAGGGCATGGCGGCCACGTTCGTCTATGCCACAGATCTTTTCGATCGCGGCACGGTCGCCGACTTCGCCGACCGCTGGACGCGGGTCCTCGCCGCGGTGGTGGCCGATCCGGCCAAGCCTGTGGGCGACATCGACGTGCTCGCGCCCGGTGAGCGTGAACTCGTGCTGCGCGAGGGCAATTCGCCCGGCATCGCGGTTCCCGAGGTGACCCTCGCCGATCTGATCACCGCCCAGGCGCGACAGCGACCCGATGCGATCGCGATCAGAGCGGGGGAGCGATCTATCACGTTCGCCGATCTCCTCGGCCGGGCGTCGGCGCTGGCGCGTGCGCTCATCGCGCAGGGCGCGGGCCCGGAAACCCTGGTGGCCGTTGCTGTTCCGCGCACCGAGGAATTGCCGGTCGCGTTGCTCGCGGTGCTGTTGTCGGGTGCGGGCTATCTGCCGATCGATTCCGGATACCCGGCGCAGCGCCTCGGCTACATCCTCGCCGACGCGAAACCCGCTGTGCTGCTGTCGACCTCGGCGGAGTACGACCTGCTGACCTCCCTCGCGAATCTGCCCGTGGTGTTGCTCGACGAGCAGCCCGTCTACTCCGAGGCCCCGCTGCATCCCGGCGAACGCCGCGCCGGGTTGTACCCCGATCACCTGGCGTACGTCATCTACACCTCGGGTTCCACCGGCCTGCCCAAGGGCGTCGGCGTGACCCATCGCAATGTGCTCGAGCTGTTCGCCAACACCCAGTTGCTGTTCACCTTCGACGAGGACGACGTGTGGACGGTGTTCCACTCCTTCGCCTTCGACTTCTCGATCTGGGAACTGTGGTGCGCGCTGGCAGGCGGCTCGTCGGTCGTCGTCGTCGACCACCTGACCTCCCGTTCGCCGATCGAATTCCGCGAGCTGCTGGCCACCGAACACGTGACGGTGCTGAGTCAGACCCCCACCGCCTTCGCGCAACTGGACGAAGCCGACCGCGCCGCACAGGCCGCGGGCGCCACCCCGCTGCCACTGCGCTACGTGGTCTTCGGTGGCGAGGCCCTCGACCCACGCAAGCTCAACCGCTGGTATGACCGGTACGGCAACGGTCATGGCGCGCCGGAACTCGTCAACATGTACGGCATCACCGAGACGACGGTCCATGTCTCCCACCAGGTCCTGACTTCGCGGACGGCGGAGATCGTGGCCGAGCGGGCGGACGTCGGGGGAGCGGATGCGGCGGTGGAGCGGCGTGAGGATGCCGCCGAACTGCCCGGCAGCCTCATCGGCCGCGCACTGCCAGGGCTGTCGGTGGTGGTCCTCGACGATCGGCTGCGCCCGGTGCCCTTCGGCGTCGCGGGTGAGCTCTACATCGCGGGCAACCAACTCTCGCGCGGCTACCTCGGCAAGCCGGGCCTCACCGCCACCCGCTTCGTCGCCGACCCGTTCGGCGAACCCGGCGCGCGCCGCTACCGCTCCGGTGATCTCGGCCGCTGGATCGGTTTCCGCGGCACCCCCACCCTCGAATACGGCGGCCGCGGCGACCAACAGGTCCAATTGCGTGGTTTCCGCATCGAACCGGGTGAGATCGAGGCCGCCCTGCTCCGGGTGCCCGGCGTCGGTCAGTCGGCGGTCATCGTGCGCGCCGACGAGCACGCCGGTGACCGTCTGATCGCCTACGTCGTCGCGGCGACAGATGTGGTCGAGCCCGAGATTGCCGGTCCGAAGAGCCCGGTAGGGGCACGCTTCGAACGTGGCGGCGCGGGCTTCGCCGACGAAGACTCCGGTGTGCGCGTGGCCACGGCACTTGACCCGGTGCAGGTGCGCGCCGCCGTCGCCGAATTCCTCACCGGCTATATGGTTCCCGACGCTGTCGTGGTGGTCCCCGAACTGCCGATGACCACCAACGGCAAGCTCGACCGGGCGGCCCTGCCCGCACCGGAGTTCACCGCCGCCACCACCTTCCGCGCGCCGACCACACCCATCGAACTCAGCGTTGCCGAGGTGTTCGCGTCCCTGCTCGGCGTGCCCGAGATCGGTCTCGACGACAACTTCTTCGACCGCGGCGGCAACTCGCTGCTCGCCACCAGGGCCATCGCCCGCATCGACCAGGCACTCAGTACCGACCTGGTGGTGCGCGACCTGTTCGAGGCGCCGACCGTCGGCTCACTCGCCGCGCGCGTGCGCCCGGGTTCGGTGACCGCGCCACGACCGCCGCTGATCCCGGCGCAGGATCGAGGCGTCATTCCGCTCTCGCCCGCGCAGCAGCGGATGTGGTTGCTCAACCGCATCGATCCCGACTCACCGGCGTACAACATCCCGCTGGTCCTGCGGCTGCGCGGCGCGCTCGACACCTCGGCATTGCGCTACGCCGTCGCCGACGTGCTCGAACGGCACGAGGCGCTGCGTACCCGCTTCCCGGCCGATGACGCCGAAGCTGTTCCGTACCAGGAGATCCTGCCCGTGAGCGCGGTGTTGCCCACCGGCCTCGCGCTCGAGGAGTGCGACGATCCGCGCGAACGGGTAATCCGCTTGCTCTCCGGTGGTTTCGACGTCGCCGAGCGAGTTCCCCTGCGCGCCGGGCTGTTCACGGCCCGCGCCGACGATCCGCTCGCGGAGGAGGAGTACGTGCTCGCCGTGGTGGTGCAGCACATCATCGCCGACGGCGCCTCCCTGGCTCCGCTGGCGCGTGACCTCGTGATCGCCTACCGGGCCCGCGTCGAAGGCCGCTCGCCCGCCTGGGCGCCACTGCCCGTGCAGTACGCCGACTACGCGCTGTGGCAGCGCGAGGTTCTCGGCGCGGAATCCGATGAGAACTCCACCGCCGCGAGGCAGCTGGAATTCTGGCGGCACACCCTGGCGGGACATCTCGGCACGGTGGAACTCCCGCACGACCATCCCCGCCCCTCGCACGCCTCGCTGCGCGGCGCCGACGTGAGCGCCACGCTGCCCACCGACGTCCATGTCGGCCTCGCCGAGATCGCCCGCAGGCACAACGCCTCGCTGTTCATGGTCGTGCACGCGGCACTCGCGGTGTTGCTCGCGCGGATCTCCGGCAGCACCGATATCGCGATCGGCACCCCGATCGCCGGACGCGGCGAACCCGAACTCGACGACCTGGTCGGCATGTTCGTCAACACCTTGACCCTGCGCACCGAAGTCGACCCGCGCCGCGGATTCGACGAATTGGTCAGCGCCGCGCGTGAAGTCGGCCTCGCCGCGTTCGCCAACGCCGACCTGCCGTTCGAGCGAGTCGTCGAGGAGGTGGCCCCGACCGGCACCGTGTCGCACAACCCGCTGTTCCAGGTGGTGCTCTCGTTCCACAACAACGAGACGCCCGTGCTCCGCCTGCCCGGCCTCACCATCGAGGCGATGGACCTCGCGGCCCGGCCCGCCAAGTTCGACCTCCAGGTCAATGTCGAACCGCGTCTGTCCGCGACCGGCGAACCCGACGAGATCGGCGTCGTCTTCACCTACGCCACCGACCTTTTCGACGAGCACACCGTCGCGGCTTTCGCACGCGGGCTCACCGAGATCGTCACCGCGGTCGCCGCCGATCCCACGGTGCGAGTCGGCGACATCGACCTGCGTGATGCCAGAGAACGCGAACGCGAACTGACCGCCGCGGCCTATGCGCCCGCGCCGTCGGCCAACGGCGCAGCGCTGGCGCAGGAACTGGCCTCGGCGGTGGAGGAGGACCCGGACGCGCCCGCTCTCGATCTGGGCGAATCAGAGATCGTCTACGCCGAATTCGATGCCCGTTCTTCGCAATTGGCTCGCTCGCTGATCGCCCGCGGCGCCGGGCCGGGCACCGGAGTCGCGGTGCGCCTCGACCGCGGGGTGGATGCGGCGATCGCGACCTGGGCGGTGCTCAAGGCCGGCGCCGCGGTGGTGCCGCTGATGACGATGAACGCGCGACTGCCGGGCAGCCTCGAGGTGAAGCTCGGCCTGACCATCGACATCCTCGACGCACCCGACGGCCTGGACTGGTACGACCTCGCCGACCCGGCACTGCGCGCCGAACTGGCCGCGGAATCGCCGCGCCCGATCGGCTACGCCCATCGCACCCGCGCGCTGCGCGGCGACGACGTGGCTTTCGTCGGCGGCGGCCGCACGCTGAGCTACGACGAGTTGGCGACCGCGGCCGAGCAGGTCGCCGAGCGCACCGGGCTCAACTTCGAATCGCGGACGCGAGCGGCTGGTCGACCGGATTCGGTGGCGGGCGTGCTCGAGATCGTCGCGGCCGCGATCGCGGGTGCGACGCTGGTGATGGGGGCAGACCAGGGGGGTGCGGACGAGGTGAGCCACGTGTTCACCGAGGCCGCGGTGGCCGTCGCCGAGCCCGGCGACGGGACCGGTGCGAGGATTGTCGCGCTCAGTGAGATGATCGGCAACGCCGGGCAGCCGCACGAGCGGCGCACGGTAGTCGGGATGGATGGATAGGTGGAACGAACACTGGCTGGTCCGCGCGCGGTGCGGATGAGTGGCAGTGCGCGTCGATATCGGTACGAGGTGTGCATGACCGGGCAACGGCAAGTCGACTCCGTCGATCGGACGGAACTGTCGTGACCCGGGCGAACCGGGCGTCTGGCGCCCGCGCCCGGCAGCGCGGGAAGTCGCTGCCGCAACTGCTGTCCGTGGCCGTGGAGTCGAACCCGAGTGGGCTCGCGCTCTCCTGGGACGACGGCGTCTCGGCGCCGGTGCGCTGGACCTACGCCGAGCTCGACGAACGTTCCAACCGCCTGGCGCGGCTGCTGATCGCCCGCGGCGTCGGTCCCGAGGACGTGGTTGCCGTCGGCATTCCGCGCTCGCCGGAATCGGTGCTGGCGATGTGGGCGGTGACCAAGACCGGTGCGGCGTTCCTGCCGGTGGACCCGAACTACCCGCCCGCCCGCGTGAGCCACATGCTCGGCGATTCCGGTGCTGTGCTCGGCGTCGCGGTCGGTGCGGCGGTGGACCGGTTGCCGGGTGCGCTCGACTGGCTGTGTCTAGACGACGACGGCGTGCGTCGCGCCACCGACGATCAGTCCGGCGATCCGGTGACCTTCGCCGACCGGGTGCGCCCGCTGCGGCTGCAGCACCCCGCCTACGTGGTGTACACCTCTGGTTCCACCGGCCTGCCCAAGGGCGTTGTGGTGACGCACGCCGGGCTGGCCGGGTACTGCGCCGAGCAGCGCGCGCATTACGCGATCGAGCCGACCTCACGCACCCTGCACTTCGCGTCGCCCTCGTTCGACGCGGCGGTGCTCGAACTGCTGATGGCGGTGGGCGCCGGGGCCGCGATGGTGCTCGTACCCGCAGGCATTCTCGGCGGCGCAGAGCTGGCCGATGTGTTGCGTCGCGAGGCCGTCACGCACATGTTCATCACCACTGCCGCGCTGGCCTCGCTCGATCCGGCCGGGCTGGACGCGCTGGCCGTGGTCACGACCGGTGGCGAGGCCTGCCCGCCGGACCTGATCCGACGCTGGGCCACGGATTCGCGCCGGTTCCACGATTGTTACGGGCCGACCGAGACCACCATCGTGACGAATATCAGCGCGCCGCTGGTGGTGGGCGACACGATGAACATCGGTGCGCCGCTGCGTGGGGTGACCGAGTACGTGCTCGACGAGCGCCTGGTTCGGGTGCCCGACGGGATGATCGGCGAGCTGTACATCGCGGGCAACGGGTTGGCGCGTGGCTATCACCGTCAGCCTGGATTGACCGCGTCGCGCTTCGTGGTCGACCCTTTCGCCGGGGCCGACGGGCGGATGTATCGCACCGGCGACCTGGTGCGTCGCCGGGTGGACGGTGCGATCGAGTTCGTGGGGCGCAACGACTTCCAGGTGAAGGTGCGCGGGTTCCGGATCGAGCTCGGTGAGATCGATACCGTGCTGACCGCGCACGACACCGTCGACTTCGCCGTGACCATCGGGCACGAACTCGACAACGGCACCACGATTCTCGCCGCCTACGTGCATGCCGCACCCGGCGCGCGAATCGACACCGACCAGCTGTTCGAGCACGCGAGGACCGGTCTGCCCGCGCATATGGTGCCGACCGCGCTCACCGTGCTCGACGCCATCCCCTTGACTCCCGTCGGCAAACTCGATCGGGCCGCGCTGCCCGCACCGACCCTGCGGGCCGAGGAATTCCGTGCGCCCTCGGGCGCGATGGAAGAGCTGGTGGCGCACATCTTCACCGAGTTGCTCGCGCCGGAGAACCCGGTGGGCGCCGATGACGACTTCTTCGCGCTCGGCGGCAATTCGCTGCTCGCCACGCGGGCGGCGGCGCGCCTCGGGGCAGAGCTCTCGGCGCGGGTACCCGCGGGTCACGTCTTCGAAAGCCCCACTGTCGCAGGACTCGCCACGCTGCTGGAGCCGCTGAAGGGCGCGGGCGGGCACGCGCCGCTGGCGCCGCGCGGGCGTCCCGAACTGATCCCGCTCTCGCCCGCGCAACAGCGGATGTGGTTCCTCAACCAATTCGATCCGAATTCCACGGCCGAGACGATCCCGTTCGCGCTGCGCCTGTCCGGACCGTTCGACCCTCGCGCGCTGCACGCGGCGCTGACGGACCTGGTCGGTCGGCACGAATCGCTGCGCACGTGGTACCCGGTCTACAACGCCGACGAGCGTGAGCGTGGTGCGCGCGCGGGCGAAGACGGTGCTGTGGTCGACGGTGTCGGCCACCAGGTCGTGCTGCCGATGTCCGAGGCTGTCCCCGATGTGCTGGTCGACTCGCTCACCGAGGACGACTTGCCGCTGTGGCTGGCGGAATTCGCCGGTACCGGGTTCGACGTCGCCGCTGGTGTGCCGTTCCGGGTGGCGTTGGCCGAGCTCGGGCCGCACGACCATGTGCTCGCCGTGGCCCTGCACCACATCACCGCCGACGGCGCCTCGGTGGCGCCGCTGCTGCGTGATCTGCTCGGCGCCTACCTCGCCCGTCGCAACCGCTCGCGACCCAGGTGGCAGCCGCTGCCGGTGCAGTACGCCGACTACACGCTCTGGCATCGCGAGTTGCTCGGCTCCGAAGCGGACCCGGATTCGGTTGCCACCGCCCAGATCTCGCACTGGCGCAGCGCGCTCGCGGGCCTGCCCGACCGCCTCGACCTGCCCACCGATCGTCCTCGCCCGCCCGTATTCACCGGCCGCGGCGCCGAATTCGGTTTCCAGATCCCGGCGACGGTGCACACCGCGCTCGCCGCGCTCGCCCAGCGCAGCGGCGCCTCCGAATTCATGGTCGTGCATGCGGCTTTCGCGGTGCTGCTCGGTCGCGTCGCGCACACCGACGACATCGCCATCGGTACCCCGGTGGCCGGGCGCGGCGCCCGCGAACTCGACGACCTGATCGGTATGTTCGTCAACACGCTGGTGCTGCGTTCGCACCTCGACCCGCGAGCGAGTTTCGCCGAACTGCTGCGCGCGACCAAACGCGCCGACCTCGCCGCTTTCGCCCACGCTGACCTGCCGTTCGAGCGCCTGGTCGAATTGCTCGATCCGGTTCGCTCGCAGGCCCATCACCCGCTGTTCCAGGTCGCCCTGTTCTTCCAGAACCTCGACCTGCCGAACCTGCGACTACCCGGCCTCGAGGCCACACCGGTCGAATTCGGTGGTGCGGTGGCGCGTTTCGACCTGCAGCTCACCATCGTGCCCGGCGCCGATCCGACCGAGCCGATGGCCGCGTCGTTCAACTACGCCACCGATCTGTTCGATGCCGACACCATCGAATCGCTGGCGGCCAGGTTCACCCATCTGCTCGACGCGGTCGCCACCGACGCCGATATCGCGATCGCCGACATCGATCTGCTCACCGAGGCCGAGCGTGAGCAGACCCTGGTGAGCTGGAACGACACCCGTCATCCGGTGCCGCCGGAGCCGATGCTCGACGCGTATCGCCGTGCGGTGCAGATACATCCGGACGCCACCGCGCTCGTCTACGCGGACACGGAGCTGACCTACCGGCAGTTCGACGAGCGCGTGAACGCCCTCGCCCGGGTACTGATCGAGCAGGGCGTCGGTCCCGAAAGCTTGGTCGGCCTGGCTATCCGCCGCTCACCGGAACTGGTGATCGGCATGTACGCGGTGCTCACCGCGGGCGGCGCGTATGTGCCGCTCGACCCCGACCACCCGGCCGAGCGCATCGCTTACATCCTCGACACCGCCCGGCCCGCGTGTGTGCTGAGCACCCGCGCCGATGCCATCGCGGTCCCGGACGGCACCTCGTCGCTGTTGCTCGACGATCTCGATGTCGTCGGAGTACCCGGTGATCCGGTCCTGCCCTCGGAATTGCGCGCGCCGCTGCGTCCCGAGAACCCGGCCTACGTCATCTTCACCTCGGGTTCGACCGGCAAGCCCAAGGGTGTCGCGATCTCGCACGCCGCCATCCACAACCAGCTGGTGTGGATGCTGGCGAAGTACCCGCTCGCGCTGGGTGATGTGTACCTGCAGAAGACCGCGACCACCTTCGACGTGTCGCTGTGGGGCTATTTCATGCCGCTGCGCGTCGGCGCGAAACTGGTGCTGGCCACTCCGGACGGCCATCGCGACCCCGCTTATCTGATCGACCTGATCGGCAAGCACCAGGTCACCGTCACCGACTTCGTCCCGTCGATGCTCACGATGTTCGCCGCCCAGGCAGCGGCCGAGGACTCCGGGCAGGCGGGCCACGCCGACCTGGAGTCGCTGCGCGAGATCTTCGTCATCGGTGAGGCGCTCCCCGCGGAGACCGTCGATGCCATGGCCGCGGTCAGCTCGGCCAGGTTGCACAATCTGTACGGTCCGACCGAAGCCGCTGTCTCGGTGACCTACTGGCCCGCCCGTCCGGGCGAGCGCTCGGTGCCGATCGGGCTGCCGCAGTGGAACTCCCGTGTCTATGTCCTCGACGAGCGGCTGCGGCCGGTGCCCCCCGGCATCGCGGGAGAGCTCTATCTCGCGGGGGATCAGCTCGCCCGTGGGTACCTCGCGCGGCCCGGCCTGACCGCCGATCGCTTCGTCGCCGATCCCTTCGCCTCGGTGTCCGGCAGCGGGTCCGAAGGGGCGCGCACTCCAGGCCCCGTGCGGGGCGCGCGGATGTACCGGACCGGCGACCTGGTGGTGTGGCGACGGCCCACCTCGAACGCCCCGCATCGACTGGACTACCTGGGGCGTATCGATTTCCAGGTGAAGTTCCGTGGTCAGCGGATCGAGCTCGGCGAGATCGAGACCGCGCTGTTGGCGCACGAATCCGTGAGCCAGGCAGTGGCATTGGTCGTCGCGACCGAGCTGGGTGACCAGCTGGTCGCCTACGTGGTGCCCGCCCACGGCCACGGCACCGAGCCGGACCGGCTTCGGGCCGCTGTCTCCAAAACCCTTCCGGTCTATATGGTTCCGGCGTCGATCACCGTGCTCGGCGAGCTGCCGCTCAACCCCAGCGGCAAGCTCGACCGCAAGGCGCTGCCCGCGCCGAGCTTCACCGCGCGGGCGTTCCGCGCACCGAGCACCACCCAGGAGCGGCTCGTCGCCGGTCTGTTCGGAGAAGTCCTCGGCCGTACCGATATCGGCGCCGACGACGACTTCTTCGCGCTCGGCGGCAACTCGCTGATCGCCACCCGCCTGGTCGCCCGGCTCGGCGCCGCCACCGGTGGCCGCGTCGCCGTGCGCACGCTCTTCGAAACCCCCACGGTCGCCGCGCTCGCCGCTGTTCTCGGCTCCGATGTGGTGGCGGAACCGACCTCTGGACTGGGCACTTTGCCCCGACCCGACGTGCTGCCCCTCTCGCCCGCCCAGCGCCGCATGTGGTTCCTCAACCGCTTCGACCAGGGCGCCGACGACGGAGCCGCCGCCTACAACCTCCCCTTCGCGCTACGCCTCACCGGCACCCTCGATGTGCCCGCCCTCACCGACGCCCTGCACGACGTATTGGCCCGCCACGAGGTGCTGCGCACGATCTACCCCGACACCGCCGACGGACCGATCCAGCAGATCCTGCCGGTCGACGCGGTGGACCTCGACGTCACCGTGCACCGGATCGATGCGGACCACGCGACAGCGCAGGTGGCCGCACTCGCGTCGACCGCGTTCGACGTGACGACCGAGGTTCCGCTGCGGGTCAGGCTGCTCGACATCACCGGCAGCGGACCCGACGCGCCCACCGAGCACGTGCTCGCCGTGGTGGTGCACCACATCGCCGCCGATGCCTCATCGATGGTGCCGCTCGTGCGCGACGTGACCACCGCCTACCTCGCCCGCGCCGCGGGCCATGCCCCGGATCGGGCGCCGCTGCCGGTGCAGTACGCCGACTACGCGCTGTGGCAGTTGGACCGGCTCGGCGCCGAGGACGACGCGGATTCCGCCGGCGCCGAGCAGCTCTCGTTCTGGCGTTCCGAACTAGCCGACCTGCCGGATCTGCTGGAACTGCCCGCCGACTACCCACGGCCCGCGGTCGCCTCGCTCGTGGGCGGCCGGGTGCCGGTGCGCATCGGCGCCGAGACACACGCCGCGCTCACCCGGATCGCGCGGGAGAGTGGCGCGACCGTGTTCATGGTGTTGCACACCGCCTTCGCGGTGCTGCTGGCGCGGTTGGCAGGCGCCGCCGATGTCGCGGTGGGGACTCCCGTCGCCGGACGCGGTGAGCGTGAACTCGATGATCTGATCGGCATGTTCGTCAACACCGTCGTGTTGCGCACCCGCTACGACGGTGGCGCCACCTTCGCCGAACTGCTCGCCGCCCAGCGCGCGCGCGATCTCGCCGCGTTCGCCGCCGCTGATATTCCGTTCGAGCGGCTGGTCGAGGTGCTCGATCCGCCGCGCTCCACCGCACGTCATCCGCTGTTCCAGGTGGGGCTTTCCTTCCAGAACGTGGACCGGGCCGAACTGGAACTGCCTGGATTGCGGATCGCGCCGGTGTCCGCGGAACTGGCTGTGTCGCAATTCGATCTGCATCTGATCGTCGGTGACGGGTACGACGCGGACGGGGCGCCCACCGGCATCGAGGGCTTCTTCACCTACGCCACCGATCTCTTCGACGCGGCGACGGTGACAGCCTTCGCCGACCGGCTCGCGCTGGTACTCGACGCCGTGGTGCACGAACCCGCCGTGGTGGTGGGCGATATCGAGCTACGGACCGCCGCCGAGCTGGCCTCTGAAACAGTCAGCGGGGCAGCCGATCTCGCTGTGCCCGGCGGCACGCTCGCCGACCTGCCGATGGTGGCCCGGCCCGAAGCCGTCGCGCTCGTGGCCGATCTGCCCGAGGGTCGCCTCGAGCTCACCTACGCCGAGTTCGAATCACGGGTGAACAGGCTCGCGCGCCACCTGATCTCGATCGGAGTCGGCCCGGAGTCGCTGGTCGCCCTCGCCCTGCCGCGTTCGATCGATCTCGTGGTCGCGATGTACGCGGTGACCAGATCCGGCGGCGCCTACGTGCCCATCGACCCCGATCAGCCCGCCGATCGCACCGACTACATCCTGCACACCGCCGCCCCGATCTGCGTGCTCACCAAGGGCTTCCGTACCGACGCCGCGCCGGTGGTGCGGGTCGACCACCCGGTGATCGCCTCCGCTGATCCGCGCCCGATCACCGACGCCGACCGCCGTGCACCGCTGCACCCGGAGAACACCGCCTACGTCATCTTCACCTCCGGCTCCACCGGTCGCCCCAAGGGTGTGGCGGTGCCGCACGCTGCGGTGGTCAATCAGTTGCAGTGGCTCCGTGGTGAATTCGGTACGACCGCCGCCGATGCCTTCCTGCTGAAGACCCCCGCCACCTTCGACCTGTCGGTCTGGGAATTCTGGTCCGCTGCCGTCTGTGGCGGCCGCCTGGTGATCGCCGCCCCCGACGGCCACCGCGATCCCGCCTACCTGGATGCCCTGATCACCGACGCGGGCGTCACCACCCTGACCGCCGTGCCCTCCCTGCTCGAGGCGCTGTCGGGCTACTGGGAGTCGCACTCGCACGACGAGAACGGCGCCGGGCTGACGGGTTCGGGCCGCGTCGGTCCGTTGACCCGCATCCTCGCGATCGGCGAATCCCTGCCCGCCACACTGGCCCAGCGCCTGCTGAAGGCCCTGCCGGGCACCAGGATCGACAACCTGTACGGCCCCACCGAGGCTGCTGTCTCGATCACCGATCACCGGGTCAGCACCGCCGACGTGCTGACCGTTCCGATCGGCGGTCCCGAATGGAACAGCCGCGTCTACGTCCTCGACGAGCGCCTACGCCCCGTCGCCCCCGGCATCAGGGGCGAGCTGTACCTCGGCGGTATCCAGCTGGCTCGCGGCTACCTGCGCAAGGCGGCCCTGACCGCCGAACGCTTCGTCGCCGACCCGTTCGAGCCCGGCGCGCGCATGTACCGCACCGGCGACCTCGTCGCCCGCGCGGGGGGTGGCGAGCTGATCTATCTGGGCCGCAGTGACTTCCAGGTGAAGGTCCGTGGATTCCGGGTGGAGCCCGGTGAGGTGGAAGCCGTCCTGCTCGGACTGCCCGAGGTGACTCAGGCCGCGGTGCTGGCCCGAACCGACCCGCACTTCGGTGATCGGCTGGTCGCCTACGTGGTCGGCGCGGATCTCGATGTCGCGCAGCTGAAGTCCACGCTGCGGGACAAGCTGCCGACCTATCTGGTGCCCGATGCCTTCGTCGCGCTCGAGGAGCTGCCCTACACCGTCAACGGCAAGCTGGATCGAAAGGCGCTGCCCGCGCCGGTCTTCGAGGCCGCCGCCTTCCGTGCCCCCGCGACCCACACCGAACAGCTGGTCGCCGAGGTCTACGGCGAGATCCTCGGCGTCGCCTCCGTCGGCGCCGACGACGACTTCTTCGCCCTCGGCGGCAACTCGCTCCTCGCCACCAGGGCCGCGGCGCGGATCGGGACGGCGCTCGATCGCTCGATCGGGGTCCGGCTGCTGTTCGAAGCGCCGAGGGTCGCCGATCTCGCACTGCGCGTGCACCGATCGGACGAAGCGACCGCGCCGCGACTGCTCGCCGGACCGCGCCCGCAGCGGGTGCCGTTGTCGCTGGCGCAGCAGCGGATGTGGTTGCTCAACCGGCTCGATCCCGACGCGACCGTCTACAACATCCCGGCCGCGATCCGCCTCACCGGCGCGCTCGACCTGCCCGCCCTCAGCCTCGCCGTCGCCGACCTGTTCGCCCGGCACGAGGTCCTGCGCACCCGCTATCCGGCGCGCGGGGACGTGCCGATCCAGGATGTGCTCGCGCCCGATGCGGTGCGCGTGGACCTGACGCCGGTCGAGGTCGCGGACGATGAGCTCGCCGACGAGGTGCGCCGGACCGTCGCCACCGGATTCGACGTCACCGCCGCGCCGCCGGTCCGGTTGCGGCTGCTGCGCCTCGGCGCCGACGACCACGTCCTGGTGTTCGTCGCCCACCACATCAGCGCGGACGGGTTCTCCATGGGCCCGCTCACCCGCGACCTCGTCCTCGCCTACACCGCGCGCACGGCGGGCTCGCCGCCCGCGTGGTCGCCGCTGCCGCTGCAATACGCCGATTACGCGGTGTGGCAACGAGACGCACTCGGCGACGAAGCGGACCCCACCTCCACGGCCGCCGCCCAGCTGGCCTACTGGCACGACGAGCTCGCCGGGCTGCCCGAGGAAATCGCGCTGCCCGCCGACCGGCCACGTCCGGCGGTCCAGTCGTTCGCGGGCGCCACCAGCACCTTCGAGATCGACGCCGCACTCCACGCCGAACTCGCCGGACTGGCCCGCGCGCACGGCGTCACGGTGTTCATGGTCGTGCAGGCCGCGCTGGCCGTGCTGCTCGCCAGGCTCAGCGGCACCGACGACGTCGCCATCGGCACCCCGATCGCGGGCCGTGGCGCGCGTGAGCTCGACGATCTGGTCGGCATGTTCGTCAACACCTTGGTGCTGCGCAGCCGGATCACCGAGAGCGATCCGTTCACCGCGCTGCTCACACAGACCCGCGACACCGACCTGCGCGCCTTCGCCCACGCCGACGTCCCGTTCGAGCGGGTGGTCGAGGCGATCCAGCCCGCGCGCTCGGCGGGCAGGCACCCGCTGTTCCAGGTGGCGCTGTCGTTCGAGAACCTCGCGCCGGTGGCCTTCGAGCTGCCGGGGATCACGGTGGGGGCGCTGGACGCCCGCACCGCCGAGGCCAAGTTCGATCTGTTGCTCACCGTGCGTGAGCAGCAGGACAACGGCGGCATGTTCGCCGAATTCGGCTACGCGACAGACTTGTTCGACGCGGAGACGGTAGCGAGCTTCGGTCAGCGCTTCGTCCGTCTGCTCGCCGCCGTGGCCGCGGACCCCGACCTGGCCGTGGGCGATATCGACCTGCTCGATCCCACCGAATTCCGCGCGCAGATCACGTTCGCGGGCCCGGCGGCCGAGCCGGAGCGCACCCTCGCGCAGTTGATGAACGACGCGGTACGCGCCAATCCGAGCGGCATCGCCCTGCGCGGCGACGGTCGCGGATTCACCTACACCGAACTCGACGCCGCCGCCAACCAGCTCGCGCGCGGTCTCATCGCGCGCGGCGCCGGTCCGGAAGCCGCTGTCGCCGTGGCGATTCGGCGTTCGGTCGAATCGGTGCTCGCGGTGTGGGCGATCGCGCGGACCGGCGCGGTGATCGTGCCGATCGACCCCGGCTACCCCGCCGAGCGGATCAGCCACATGGTCTCCGACTCCGGCGCCGTCTTCGGCATCACCCTCGCCGCCGAACTCGCCGAATTGCCCGCGCTGCCCGGCGACGGCGGCTGGGTCGCGCTCGACGATCGGGCGTTCACCGCCGAGATCGCCGGTTGCGCGACCGTCGGCCTGCGCGAGATCGAACTGCTCGCGCCGCCGAACACCGGCAATGCCGCGTACATGATCTACACCTCCGGCTCGACCGGTCTGCCCAAGGGCGTCGTCGTCACCCACGCCGGCCTCGCCAACTTCTGCGCCGAGCAGAAGCAGCGCTACCTCCTCGACTCCGCTACGCGTGCACTGGCTTTCGCCTCACCGTCGTTCGACGCGTCCATGCTGGAACTGCTGCTCGCCATCGGTGGGGCGGGCACCCTCGTGGTCGCTCCCGCCGGATCCGTCGGAGGCACCGAACTCGCCGAGCTGATCCGCACCGAGGGCGTCACCCACACCTTCCTGACCCCCTCGGTTCTGGCCACCCTCGACCCCGACGGCCTCCCCGGTCTGCGCGCCCTGATCGTCGGCGGCGAGCACGTGCCCGCCGACCTGGCCGCACGCTGGAACATGCTGCCCAAGCGGCATTTCCACAACGGGTACGGACCCACCGAAACCACCGTCATGACCGCCATCAGCGACGCGCTGTGTCCTGGCGACGCCGTCCACATGGGCGGCCCGATCCGTGGCACCCGAGCCCTGATCCTCGACGAGCGCCTGCGTCCGGTCCCCGAAGGCGTCACCGGCGAGCTCTATCTCGGCGGTGTCCAACTGGCCCGCGGCTACCACCGGCGTCCGGCTCTGACAGCGTCGCGCTTCGTCGCCGACCCCTTCGGCGATCGGCCCGGTGCCCCCGCGGGCGCACGCCTCTATCGCACCGGCGACCTCGTCCGCCGACGCGGCGATGTTCTCGAGTTCATGGGCCGCAACGACTTCCAGGTCAAGATCCGTGGTCTGCGCATCGAGCTCGGTGAGATCGACGCCGTGCTGGCCGCCGCACCCGGCGTCGCCTGGGTCACCACGCTCGGCCGCGACAACGGCAGCGGCTCGACCATGCTGGTGTCCTACGTCATGGCCGATCAGGGCCGGGCTCTCGACACCGCCGAGCTCACCGCGCTCGCCGCGCAGGTGCTGCCCGACTACATGGTGCCTGCCGCGATCGTCGTCCTCGACGAAATTCCGCTGACCCCCGTCGGCAAGCTGGATCGGCGAGCGCTGCCGGACCCGGCCGCCGTTCGCGGCGAATACCGCCCGCCACGCACCGCCGCCGAGAAGACCATCGCCCGCGTGATCGGCGACGTTCTCGGCCACGACCGGGTCGGTCTCGACGACGACTTCTTCGCCCTCGGCGGCGACAGCATCACCGCCATCCAGGTGGTGTCGCGGGCCACGACGGCCGGCGTGGTGCTGCGCCCGCGTGATCTGTTCGACGCGCGCACCGTCGCCGCGCTGGCCGGACGCGCCGACGTCACTGTCGAACCGAGCGCTCCGTCCGCCACGCTCCCGCTCACCGCGACCGCCGCCCAGCTCATCGAAGCGGGAGCGAGCGTCGTCGAACCCCGTGCGGTACTGCTCGAGGTCCCGGCCGACTGCCCGGACCAGGCCGTCGCGGCCGCCGCGGCCGCGGTGATGAGCCAGCATCCGATGCTGTGGGCGCTGCTCGACCGCACCGGCGACATCCCGGTGCTGCGCATCCCGCCGCCCGACGAGCGCACCGGCGGCGCCTTCCGCAGGCTCGACACCGAAGACGGTGAGTCCTCGCTGCCCGTCGACGACATCGTCGCCGCGGCCGCCGCGGCGCTCGACCCGGACGAGGGGCGCAATATCCACTTCGTGCTCACCGGCGACGCCGGTAGCTCGGCCACCCTGGTCGTCGTCGCGAATGCCCTTGTCCTCGACGAGAATTCGTGGCGCGCGGTGATCGACCAGCTGACATCCGCATGGAGTCGCGGCCGGCACGCCGCGCCCGCCGCGCCCGATGCCGGACTCGGCGATCTGGTACGCCGACTCGCCGAGTACCCGTCCACCCCCGCGGCGCGCGTCGAACGTGAGTACTGGCACCGCGCGATCCGTTCCAGGGCAGGCGAATCCGTCGATCTGCACCAGCGCAACCGGGTCTCGCTGAGCATCACCGGTGAGGGCACCACCGCGGTGCGCACGGTCGCCGACGCCTACCGCGCCACCGTGGACGAGGTGCTGCTCACCGCCGCCGCGCTGGCACTGCACACCGGGGCCGAGACCACCGCGGCACGGGTGATCGGCACGGTGGTGCGGCTGCGCGCCGACCAGCGCCTGCTCGGTCGGCCCGACGCCGAGGACGTGGTCGGCGGGTTCACCACCGACTACCCGCTGGCACTGCGCCTGGACGGGATCGACGTCGCCGACGCGCTCGTCGGCGGTCCGGCCGCGGGGACGGCCCTGGCCCAGATCAAGGAACTGCGCCGCGCGGTCCCCGCCCACGGCGCCGGTTTCGGCCTGCTCCGCTACCTCGACGCCGAGACCTCCGACAGTGTCCGCACGCTGGACCGCGGCCGATTCGCGGTGCGCATGCGCGATCTGCGCCCGGCGCGTGTGCACACCGACGTCGCCACCGACGACCTGGCGCTGGTGCTCACCGTCGACGCCACCGACGACGGATTGGTCGCCCGATTCGACTACGCCACCGCCGTACTCACCGCGGACGCGGTCAAGACCTTCGCCGAACACTGGATCCGCGCGCTCGGTGGACTCGCCGAGCACGGATTGCGGCCCGGCGCGGGCGGATTCACGCCGTCGGACTTCCCGCTGGTGCGTCTGGGCCAGACCGAGCTGACGCGCCTGGTCCGGCGCTACCCGCTGCTCAGTGACGTCTGGCCGGTGACCCCGCTGCAGTCGGGGATGCTGTTCCACGCGCTGCTCGCGGAGAACTCGGTCGACCCCTACATCACGCAGTTCGTCCTCGACCTCGACCCGTCGGTGGATGCCGAACGACTGCACGAGGCGGCTCAGGCCGTGCTCGACCGGCACGACAACCTGCGCGTCGCGTTCGCCACCGATGCCGCGGGCACCCCGCTGCAGGTGGTGCTCGACGACATCGACGTGCCGTGGCAGGTCATAGATGCCGACGACGCCGCCTACCAGCGCATTCGCGCCGCCGACCTGGCCACGCATTTCGACATGGCCGCCGCGCCGCTGCTGCGGTTCACCCTGGTGCGCACCGAGGGGACCGCGCATCTGCTCGTCACCAGCCATCACATCCTGATCGACGGCTGGTCGACGCCGCTGCTGCTGCAGGAACTGCTCACCGCGTACATGATCGGCGGCCGGAGCAGGCGTCTGCAGAAGGTCGCGCCCTACCGCGACTACCTGGCCTGGCTCGTCGACCAGGATCTCGAAGCCGCCAGGACGGCGTGGCGCACCGCGCTCACGGGCCTGGCCGAGCCCACTCCGCTCGCGCCCGTCGATCAGGGCCGCGAGATCGCCACGGGCACGGGGGAGACCGGCTTCGCGCTCTCGCCCTCCGACACCACCGCGCTGAGCGAGCTCGCCGCGAGCCTCGGCGTCACGGTGAACACCGTGGTCCAGGCGGCGTGGGGTCTGCTCATCGCCCGGCTGGTGGATCGCGACGACGTGGTGTTCGGCGCCACCGTCTCCGGCAGGCCCGCCCAGCTCGCGGGTGTGGAGCGGATGGTCGGGCTGTTCCTCAACGCGATTCCCGTGCGGGTGCGGGTGCGTCCCGGCGATACCGTCGCCGAGTTGCTGCGCAAGCTGCAGGACGATCAGGCCGCGCTGCTCGATCATCACTACCTCGGCCTCGGTGAGATCCAGGAGATCGCGGGCATCGACGCGCTGTTCGATTCGCTCGTCGTGTTCGAATCGTTCCCGGTCGACCGCGAGGGGCTCGCGCAGGCCGCGTCCGGGTCGGCCGCCGTCACCGGGATGGACGCCGCCAACGGCACCCACTATCCGCTCACCGTGCAGATCGTCGCCGACTCCCAGCTCCGGGTATCGGTGAAGTACCTGCGCGATGTGTTCGGTGAGGACACCGCGAATGCCATGGCGCAGCGCTTCTCGATGCTGCTGGCGAGGTTCACCGCCGGCCCGCAGGCCAGGATCGCCGAGATAGACGTGCTGCTCGCGGAGGAGCGCGCGACGCTGGCGGCGGTCAATGCCACCGACGCACCCGAACTGCTCGACGAGGCCACCCTGCTGTCGTTGTTCGACGCGCAGGTCAAGCGCACACCGGACGCCACCGCGCTGATCGACGGTGAAACCGTCTACACCTACGCGGAATTCGACGACCGCGTGCGCGCGCTCGCCGCCGGGCTTCGAGCCGAGGGAGCCCGGCCGGAGACGCTCGTCGCGGTCGCGATGCGGCGCGGGATCGACCTGGTGACCGCGATCTACGCGGTGCTGCGGACCGGGGCGGCGTATGTGCCGGTCGATCCGGACCATCCGGCCGAGCGGACCGAGCGGGTGCTGGCCGCCGCCGCGCCGATCTGCGTACTCGCCAGCGGCGGATTCACGACCACCTCGGGCATTCCCGTCATCGAGATCGACGCTCTCAGTGGTGAAGTGGCTGATCTGGAGATGCCGAAGGCGGACAATCTCGCCTACGTCATCCACACGTCCGGGTCCACCGGAACGCCCAAGGGCGTCATGCTGACGCACCGGCAGCTGGTCAACCAGTTCCGCTGGGCACAGCGCACCTACCCGCACGGCCCCGGCGACGTGGTGCTGCACAAGACCCCGGTCACCTTCGACATCGCCACCTGGGAGTTGTTGTGGCCGTTGCACACCGGCGCCACCGTGGTGATCGCCGCCCCCGACGGGCACCGTGATCCGGCCTACCTGGCCGAGGTGATCGCCGAACGCGCCGTCACCACCGTGCATTTCGTGCCGTCGATGCTGGACGCGTTCCTCACCGATCGCGACAGCGGCGAATTCCCCTCGCTGCGCTGGGTCTTCGCGGCGGGTGAAGCGCTGTCGTCCTCGACCGCCCGCCGGTTCGCTCAGGTGGTGCCCGAGGCGACGCTGGTCAACTGGTACGGACCCGCCGAAGCCACCGTGGTCACCGCGGCGCAGGTCGAAGCCGGTCCCGCCGTGGGTATTCCGATCGGCACGCCGGTCGCGAACACCCGCGTCCACGTGCTCGATCGTCAACTGCGACCGGTCCCGCCCGGGACCGCGGGGGAGCTGTACCTGGAAGGCGTGCAGTTGGCCCGCGGCTACCTCGGCGCTCCCACGCTCACCGCCGAACGCTTCGTCGCCCGTCCGGGCGGCGGCAGGCTCTATCGCACCGGCGACGTCGTGCGCTTGACCTCCGACGAGAGCCTGGAATACCTGGGCCGCAGTGACTTCCAGGTGAAGCTGCGCGGACAGCGGATCGAACTCGGCGAGGTCGAGGCCGTGCTGCGCGACCACCACAGCGTCCGGCACGCCGCGGTCGCGCTCGTGCACGGCCCGACGGGCGACCGACTGGTCGGCTACATCGTGCCCGCGGAGGCGCAGGTCGAGGAAGCTCGCGCGGCGGCTCGCCCCGAGGGCTACTCGATCGAAAGCGGCGCCACCACTGTCGGTTTCGATCAGTCCGCGTTGCTCTCCCATGCCAGGGCGGCGCTCCCGTCGTACATGGTTCCGGCCAGCCTGGTGCTGCTGCCTTCCCTGCCGCTCAACGCCAGCGGCAAGCTCGACCGCAAAGCCCTGCCCGTCCCCGCCTTCACCACCCGCGCCTACCGACCCCCGACCACGCCGTTGCAGCGTGCGGTCGCCGAGGTCTACGCGGAGGTGCTCGGCGCGGGCAAGGTCGGTCTCGACGACGACTTCTTCGAACTCGGTGGCAACTCCCTGGTCGCCACCAAGGCGATCAGCCGATTGCGCACCAGGGTCGGCGCCGAGGTGCGGGTGCAGTGGTTCTTCACCGACGCCACCGTCGCCGCGCTGGCCGAGCGGATCGACGCCACCCAGTCCGCCGGCGGCGAACACGATCTCACCTCCGACCTCGAATCCGACGACGCCCTCGGTGTCCTGCTGGCCATCCGCAACCGGGTGCCGCACGGCACCGAGGCGGGCGGCGCGCTGTTCTGTATCCACCCGATGTACGGGTTGTCCTGGTGCTATGCCGGTCTGGCGCAGTACATTCCGGCCCGGCGGCCGATCTTCGGCCTCCAGTCGCCCGCGCTCAGCGAGGCGGGCTACCTGCCGGGCACGCTCGCCGAGATGGCGCGCCGCTACGCCGCCGAGATCAGGACCCAGCAGCCGCACGGGCCGTACCGGCTGATGGGCTGGTCGCTGGGCGGCGTACTCGCCCACGCCGTCGCGACCGAACTCCAGGCGGCGGGGGAGCAGGTGTCGCTGCTGGCGATGCTGGATTCGCATCCCGATATCGACGTGCCCGATTTCCACACCGCGGTCCGCGACGCGCTCGCCGAACTCGGCGTCGACATCAGCGCGGCGCTGCCTGCCGCGGGCGTGCGTGAACTCAGCGAGGACGCACTGGCCGCGCTGCACGCGATCATCCCGGCCAACATGGCCGTGCTCACCCCCGAACGGGTGCGCCGGATCTATCGCAGCGCGGTGCGCTCGGCCGAATTGATCGCCGAGCACCGGCCCGCGGTGTTCCGCGGCAGGCTCGAGTACTTCAGCGCGCTCGGACACGAGGCGGCAGCGGCGAATTGGGCCCCGTATGTCGACGGCGCGGTGCGTGATCGGCCGGTCGCGGTGGTGCATGATCAGATGACTTCGCCGCAGGCGCTGGCCGAGATCGGGCCACGGTTGGCGGAGTTGCTCGACGCCGGTGACCGTGCTGCGGGGGCGCGGTGACATTTACGCCGGGGCGCGATGACATCAGTGGTGCCGGTGAGGCATGATGTGACCGCGCTGTTGTAACGATTACCCCTGTTGTAGCTACCGGATAACCCGTAGGGTCTGGCGTGTTGCAACTTCGTGCCCTGCAGGGGAGCACGGACCGAATCGGAATTCGAGACGAAGCGAAGGTGCGAAATTGATGCGTCGGCACACCCGGCGTCGTGGCTCCCGGGCCGCGGCGATGATCGCGGCAACGGCAGTGGCGGCGGGACTGATGTCCGGCATCGGTACGAGCCCGGCATCAGCTGACCCGATCATCGATTCCAAGAGCCTGCTCGCCAACCCGGTCTCCGAGGACGGCTCCAAGATCGTCAAGGCCGAAGTGAAGGACTCGCGCAGTCTGCGACTGCACGTGTACTCCGCGGCCATGGACCAGAACATCATCGTCGACGTGCAGCGCCCCGCCGACGCCTCGGTCCCGCGTCCCACCCTGTACCTGCTCAATGGTGCGGGCGGCGGCGAGGATTCGGCGTCGTGGGTGGCCAAGACCGACGCGCTCGAGTTCCTCGGCGACAAGAACGTCAACGTCATCCAGCCGATCGGCGGCGCCTGGAGCTACTACACCGACTGGATCAACGACGACCCGGTCGTCGGGCGCAACAAGTGGAAGACCTTCTTCACCGAGGAGTTGCCCCCGCTGGTCGACGGCGCGCTGGGCACCAACGGCGTCAACGCGATCGCGGGCCTGTCCACCTCGGGCACCACTGTGCTCGCGCTGCCGATCGCCAAGCCCGGCCTGTACAAGGCGGCCGCGGCCTACAGCGGTTGCGCGCAGACCTCCGATCCCGTCGGCTCGGAGTTCGTGAAGCTCACGGTCGAGACCTGGGGCGGCGGCAACACCCTGAACATGTGGGGTCCGGAGGGCTCGGCGGAATGGGTCGAGAACGACCCGTACGTGAATGCCGAAGGTTTGCGTGGCGTCGATCTCTACATCTCCACCGGCAACGGTCTGCCCGGCCCGTATGACACCCTCAACGGTCCGTACGCGCTGCCAGGGGCCTACGGCCTGGCCAACCAGATCGTGATCGGTGGCGTCATCGAGGCGGGCACCAACTACTGCACGCACAATCTGGCCAACCGGCTCAACGAACTCGGTATCCCGGCGACCTTCAACTTCCGCCCCAGCGGCACCCACTCCTGGGGCTACTGGAAGGACGAGCTGAAGCTGTCGTGGCCGACGCTGGCTCGCGGACTCGGCCTGTAGACGGATCTTCTCTCGAACCGCCCCGGTAGCGAGTACGTCGCTGCCGGGGCGGTTCCATTTCTTCGACCTGCCCTCGACGTTTGCGAATTGTGGTTAACTTAGGTTGACTGGTCCAACCTGGTTCGCGTAACGGAAAGTGAGTGCATGGTCGCCGATCGCAGTGAGGCCGAACAGGCCCGCGAGCCGACGACCGCACCTGCCCGCGTCGTGCGCCGCAGACCGAAGGACCGCAAGATGCAGATCATGCGGGCCGCCGCCCGTGCGTTCAGCGCGCGGGGTTACTACCCGGTCGGCGTGGACGAGATCGCCGCCGAGGTCGGTATCTCCGGGCCCGCGCTGTATCGCCACTTCGCCAACAAATACGCGCTGCTCGTGGCCGCCGCCGAGGAGGGTGCTCGGGGTTTGCGCGATGTCGCCGCCGCGGCCGACGACCCGTCGCTGAGCCCGGAGGCCAGGCTGAACGCGGTGCTCACCGCCGTCGCCGAACGCAATATCGACATCCGTCGCGAGGCCGGGCTCTACCGCTGGGAACGCCGCTACCTCGAGCCCGATGACCGGGTGCGCATTCGCGCGTTCTATCGCGAACTCGAGTCGAACGTCGCCGCGCGGATCGCCGAGGTGCGGCCGGAGGCGAGCGCCGACGACGTGATCCTGCTCGCGGTCGGCGCGCTGAGTTCGCTGGCCAGTATCGCCGCGCACCGCACCACCCTCTCGCACGGACGCATGCTCGGGGTGCAGCTCCAGATGGCCTGGGCGATCGTGCGCGCCGAGTTGCCGCCGACGCCGGCGGAGGCCGAGCCCGACAAGCAGACCCGTGGGCTGCCGGTGACGTCGAAACGTGAACAGCTGCTCACCGAAGCGATCCGGATCTTCGGTCGCAACGGGTATCACGAATCGGGCATCGAGGAGATCGGCGCCGCCGTCGGCATCAACGCCTCGAGCGTGTACCGCCACTTCGACAGCAAGGCCGACCTGCTCGCGGCGGCCTTTCATCGCACCGCCGACCGACTCGCGGTCGCGATCGGCGAGGCGCTGGCCGAAAGCGACGACCGCGCCGACGCTGCCCGCCGCATCGCCGACCAGCACGCTCGCCTCACCTTCGCGACGCCCGAGATCATGCCGGTCTACTACGCGGAGTTCAGCAACCTCCCGCAGGCCGAGCAACACCGCCTGCGCGCCATCCAGCGACAGAACATCCTCGAATGGGCGAACCTGCTCGACGACGACCCGATCGAAGCGCGCTTCCGCGTGCACGCCGCCGTCGGCCAGATCATCGACGTCGGTCGCCTGCTGCGCTTCGACTCGCGCCCCGAACAACTGGCCCGCCTCACCGCGCTCACCGACGCGGTGTTGCTCGGCAGCGGCTCGGCGGACGAGAACTAGCAGGTCAGCCGCGGCCGTGGCGGAGGCGGAAGATCGCTCTCGCGGTCTGTAGGTGCCCAGGGCGACGGTCGAAGGTGGACAGCCGGATCGGCGCCCGGTAGCGCCTGCGGGCGATCGACATCGTGCGGCTGTATTCGTGCAGACCCTGCTGACCGTGGCTGTGGCCCTGGCCGTATTCGCCGACCCCGCCGAACGGCAGGGCTGGGATGCCGGTGAACGCGGTCGACGAGTTCACGGTCACCACACCCACTTTCAGCTGTTCGGCGATGAACTCGGCGCTGGGGATGTCGAGGGTGAAGATGGTGACGGCGATGCCGTTGCCCGCCGCGTTGACCCGGGTGACCGCGTCGGCCAGGTCGGCGACCCGGTTCACCACGAGCACCGGGCCGATGCCCTCGCCGGTGATCGCGATGCTGTCTTCGGGGACCTCGGCCAGCACGATCGGCTCCACATACGGGTCGCGGAACGAATCGAGTCCGCCCAGCACCGCGTGCCCGCCGTGGGCGAGCGCGTCGCGAACCTGTCTGCGCACCACGTCGACCTGGGCGGCATTGATCATCGGTCCGTAGGAGGCGCGATTGTCGGCGCCGGGACGCAGCTTGGCCGCCCGCTCCGCCACTTTGGCCAGGAAGTCGTCGAATACCGAATCGGCGACATAACAGCGCTGGATGCCGGAGGAGTTCTGCCCGGCGTTGGCCATCGCGCCGAACACCGCAGCCTCCGCTGCCGCGTCGAGCATCGCGTCGACGTGCACGATCATGCTGCCCTTGCCGCTGTTCTCCACCACCACCGGCGTGAGCGACTGGGCGCACAGGGCGATCACCTCGCGTCCGCGGGCCTCGGGCCCGGCGTAGGCGATCTTGTCCACCTCCGCTTTGCACAGGGCGGTCGCGGTCCGCGAATTACCGGTAACCGCCTGCAGTACGGGCTGTTCGGGCGAGACCGCGGCCCAGCTGTCGGCCAGCCAGGTGCCGACACCGGTACTGAGCTCGTGCGGATTGAACACCACCGTGTTACCGGCGGCCATGGCGTAGGCGATCGAACCCATCGGCGTGAACACCGGGTTGTTCCATGCGCCGAGCACGCCGATCACGCCCAGCGGCAGATAGCCGACGGAGGCGTGCTGATTGCGGGTGAACCAGCCGGTGGACAGGCGGCGGCGACCCAGCGTGCGCGCGGCGTTGCGGGCGGCCCAGTCCAGATTCTCCACCGCCAGCATCACTTCCAGGGTGGCGTCGGCCTCCGGCTTGCCGGTCTCGCTGCGCAGGATCTCCACCAATTCGCCTGCGTTGCGGGCGATCTGACGACGCCAGTCGAGTAATAGGCGCTTGCGCTCACCGAATTCCAGTTCCCCCCACCAGTTCTGGGTGGCCCGGGCGGTGCGCACCGCACGGGTGACCTCGGCGGTGCCGTGGACGGGATACTGCGCGAGCTGTTCACCGGTGCGCGGATCGAAGGCCGTGAGCACATCGGATCGACCGATCGGCGCGGCAGTGGAAGCCGACTCGACCATGGTCACCTCCCCACAAGATCGAACACGCCCGCGTGCGGGCCGGTGAGACGAGTGTTTCCCCGCTGTCAGCGTATGGGTGTGCGGCCCGGCCGACAAGGTCAACGCACTGCCCTTGCACTGCCCACGTGAGTAACGCCACTGGGGCAGGCGAAGGATGCCCCGGCAAACTGGGCGCATCGACGCGGACCTGGGCCGGGAAAACCGCCGGACCGGTAACATCGCGCCGAACGGTATGGATCACTTACCGGGAAGAATTTTTCCGCGTGCGCTCGTCTCGTTCAGGGCCGTGCGCACCCGGCCGATGGTGGAGAGTTGATGCCGAGTTCGATCTCAGTGGATTCGCCCGCAGGTGGCGTCGCGTCGCGCGACAGTGAACCCGCGGTGCTGGTGTCCGACGTGCGCAAGTCGTTCGGTGACGTGCACGCCCTGCAGGGCATCAGTTTCCAGGCCGAAAAGGCCAGTGTGCTGGGCATCCTCGGACCCAACGGTGCGGGAAAGACCACCATGGTCAAGGTCTTGTCGACGCTGCTGCGCCCCGACTCCGGCACCGCCGTTGTCGCCGGGCACGACGTGCTCACCGACGCCGCAGGCGTGCGTCGCTCGATCATGATGACCGGTCAGTACGCCGCCCTCGACGAGAACCTGACCGGCCGGGAGAACCTCGAGCTGTTCGGTCGCCTGATGGGCCTGACCAAATCGGCCGCCCGCAAGCGCGCCGAGGTGCTGCTCGAAGAGTTCGACCTGGTCAGCGCGGGTAAGCGAGCCGTGCGCAACTACTCCGGCGGCATGCGCCGTCGCGTCGATATCGCCTGCGGACTGGTCGTGCGACCGGAGGTGGTGTTCCTCGACGAGCCCACCACCGGCCTCGACCCGCGCAGTAGGCAGGGCGTGTGGGACCTGGTCACCGCGCTCAAGAACCAGGGCATCACGGTGCTGCTCACCACGCAGTACCTCGAAGAGGCCGACGTCCTCAGCGACAACATCATCGTCATCGACAAGGGCACCGTCATCGCGGAAGGCACCGCCGACCAGCTCAAGGCCAAGACCGGCGGCAGCTACTGCGAGATCGTCCCGCTGGACCTGAGCCGCCTCCCGGCGACCGTGCGGGCCCTCGGCGACCTGGTGCCCGCCGTCGTCGCCGCCGATATCGACGGCGCCGACAAGCTGTCCATCCCCGCCCCCGACGGCGCCGCCACCCTCGCCGAGGCGCTGCGCAGGCTCGACAACGCGGGCATCGACCTCGCCGACATCGCGCTGCGCAGGCCCTCGCTCGACGACGTGTTCCTGTCGATCACCGGTCACTCGGGCGGCCACTAGTGAGCGTGTCCACCCCCGCGGCGAACACGTTGTTCGCCGAGCTACCCGCTGTGCACCCCAGCAGTTTCGCGCAGTGGCGCGCGCTGACCGGGCGCATCGTGCGCACCATGGCCACCAAGGGTGAGCTGATCGTCGCGGTGCTCACCCCGCTCGTGGTCACCGTGGCCTTCTACCTGCCGTTGAAGTACGTGATGCAGGTCCAGGGCATCGACTACGCGCAGTACGTGATGCCGATCGTCGTACTGCAGACGATGGCCATGACGATGATGTCGAACGCACAGCTCGCGGCGTTCGAAGCGCTCACCGGGTTGAGCACCCGACTCCAGACGATGCCGATCGGTTCGCTGGTTCCGCTGATGTCGCGGATCTGCGCGGGTCTGGTGCGGTCGATCGTCTCGCTGATCGCGACCGTCGCCTACGGCTATGTGATCGGCTTCCGGTTCACCGGCGGTTGGTTGCAGGCGCTCGCGTTCTGCGGATTCGCGCTGGCCGTCGGCGTGGTGCTCACGCTCGGCGCCGACGCGCTCGGCAGCCTCACCAAGAACCCCGAGGCGCTCAGCCAGGCCCTCACCCTGCCGATCCTGATCTTCGGCATGATGTCGACCGGGTTCGTGCCGGAGGCCAGCTTTCCGGCGTGGGTGCGGCCGTTCGCGCGCAACCAGCCGATCTCCCAGTTCGCCCAGACCCTCAGCGATATGGCCGCGGGCCATCTGAGCTGGGCAGGCACGTGGGTGTCGCTGGCGTGGCTCGGCGGACTGGCTGTTTTCTTCCTCCCACTGGCTGTGTGGGCGAGTGTGAGGCGATCATGACAACAATCGAGAAGTCGTCGGTCGAGGAGGCCGCGGCCGACCTGCCGGTGGTGCATCCCAAGCCGGAGAGTTCGGTGTCGGTGTGGTTCACCCACAGCCTCATCCAGACCAAGCGGCTGCTGATGGTGTGGTTGCGTGACCCCTCGACGACCATCCAGACCATCGCCTACCCGGCGGTGACCCTGCTGATGTTCCGCATCGTGCTCGGTGACTCCATCACCGCGGCCACCGGCGCTCCCAGCATCTACGGCCAGGCCGCGCTGCTGACCCTGGTCGCGGCCATGACCGGCGCGGTGGTGAGTGCGCTCGGGTTCAAACGGGAGAAGGCATCGGGACTGCTCAGCCGGTTCTACACGATGCCGCTGAACAAGGCTTCGCTGCTCACCGGTCGGCTGCTGGCCGAGATGCTGCGCATCCTGATCACCACGTTGATCGTGTTGCTCGTCGCGGTGCCGCTCGGCTTCCTGTTCATGGAGGACCCGCTCGCCAATATCGCGCTGGTCCTGGTTCCGGTGCTGTTCGGCATCGGGTTCGCGGTGATGGTGACCGCCCTGGCCACGATCACCGAGGGCGTCATGCTGATCAGCCTCATCGGCATTCTCAATACGCTGCTGATGTTCTTCAACACCGGCTTCGTTCCGGTCTTCGCCTACCCCACCTGGTTGCAGGACGTGGTCGCGAATCAGCCGATGAGCTGTGCGATCGATGCGATGAAGGGGCTGTCCTACGGTGGGCCGGTCGCTGAACCGCTGCTCAAGACCGTCGCCTGGACGGTGGGGATGGTCGTGGTCTTCGCCTACCCGGCGATCGTCGGCTACAAGAAGGCCGCCGAGTCGTCCTGAGACCGTCGCATGCTGATCGCCGTCACGAACGCTGTGGCGGCGATCCGTGCGTTATCGGCTGGGTGAGTCGGCGCCTGCGGGTGCGAAGGGGTAGTCCACCCAGCGGTCGCGGTTGGTCCAGCCGACGAGGTCGTAGCGCCACCGGAACGGCCAGGTGTGGGCGACGGTGTTGAACAGGGCGGCGCCGAGCGCGGAGTAGTCGTCGTGGGCCGAGAGCAGCGCGCGCTGGCGGCGTTCGGATTCGGTGAAGAAGGCGTCGAACATGGCGATGGACTGGTCGGTGGTGAGTCGACCCAGACCCCACAGGCCACGCATCCGCATCCAGTACACGGCCCTGGCCCGCCACGGCCACAGCGCTTCGATCGGATTCTCGCCGCGCTGCACCGCGGCGACCGCGGTGTCCGCCAGCGCGAGTGAGTCGGCCACGCTGTAGCCGGTGCACGGGTGCATCATCCCGCCGCGCGAGCCGAACGGCACCGCCACCGCGGTGCCCTTCTTCGGCGGTGGCTGATCCAGGGGGTAGTGGGCGGCCTCGTGCGGTTCGTCGCCGGTGAGGGTGATCCCGTGGGCCGCGAGCCTGGTGAGGGTGCGCTTGCGCAACTCGTGCTGCGGCATCCCACCGCGCAATCCCAGGCTGGTTTCTTCGAAGATCACCGTGCCGTCCCCGAGCGGCACCGCGTAGAGGAACGACGGCGGCTCGTCGGGGCCCGCGCCGTTCTCCGGCCGCCAATCCAGCAGCAGCCCTTCGCCTTCCGCGACCATCGGCGCCGCGGTCTCGGCGTCGACGAAGATTCCGTGGGCCGAGGCGGCCCTGCGCTTGCCCAACGTCGGCAGCCCCCGCGTATCGAACACCGCCCCCGCCGAGATCACCGTCCCGTCCGCCAGCTCCACCTCGTGGGCGTCCACTCGCCGCGCCCGATCCGCGAAGACGGTCGCGTCGTCCAAGGCCAACGCCGCGTGCAGCCCCGCTTTGGAGAGCACGCAATACGGCCGCTCGATCCGATGTTCGCCTGTGGTCCACACCGTCGGCGCCGCGATCCGCTGCGCGATCGCACTCGCGGGCAACCACGCCGGCAACTCGTCGATCCAGCAGGAGAAGGTCGGCGGGAACAACCGCTCCGGCCGCGGATCCACCGCGGCCACTCGCAACCCGGCCACCGCGGCTCGATGCGCCAACCCCCGCCCGGTCGGCCCCAGCCCGACCACGCAGATATCGAATTCCCGCACAACACTCACGTCCGCATTCAATCGGCCCCACCCGGCACCACGCAAGCACCAGTGACCCGGTCGTCACTCGCCCCGATGCTGCCCTAGTCCTCCAAGGCCAGGGCCTGGCGCATCGTCAGGCGAGCCTGGGTCTGCATCAGCGAGCGGCGGTAGATCTTCTCGGCGACGACGACGATCGCGTAGGTGGCGACCGCCATCAGGGCCAGGGCGATGAAGGGTTCCCACCAGGCGGCGGTGCCCTCGGCCAGGCGGGCGGGCATGGCGACGATGGACATGATCGGGATATAGGAGCCGATGACACGGGCCGTGCCGGTGAGGAAGATGCCCGCGAACAGCACGATCATGATGAGCAGCCCGAGCGGAGTCGAGGTGGACTGGAGGTCTTCGCTGCGAGTGGCGAGCGCGCCCGCGACGGCCCACAGGCTCGCCAGGGCGAGGAAGCCGACGAGGAAGAAGACGATGAACCAGCCCGCGGCCCCGGCGATCTGGCCCAGCTGAGCACCCTTGCCGGTCGCCGCCAACCCGACCAACCCCGCCCCGACGAACAGGGCCAACTGCGCGAACGCCAGTGCCGCATTGCCCACGACCTTGCCGATCAGCAACTGCCGCAACGGCATCGCACTGGCCAGGATCTCCACGATGCGATTCTGTTTCTCCTCGACCACACTCTGCGCGATGGACATGCCGAACAGCACCGACGCCAGATAGAAGAGGAACGCGAAGACGAACGAGACGATCTTGGCCAGGCCCGGGTCGATCGCGCCCTTCTCCAGCAGGTCGTAGGTCACGGTCGCACCGCGGGCCAGCTCGTCGAGCGAGACGCCCGCGACAGCGGCATTGCGCTGCAACGCGATCTGCTGTGCGGCGGCGGTGATGTAGGTGGTGGCGTTGTCGTCCTCGGCGGTCTTGCCGATCAGCTGCCATCCGCTGGGGTCGGCGGGTACAAGGCCCACGTCGACCTCGTCCTCGCGGACCAACTGCTCGACCGCTGCCTGGTCGGCGACGGGTCGCGCGATGAAGCTCACGTCGGTCCCCGCGTTCGAGGCCAGGGTGTTCGCCGTCTCGAGCACGACCGAGGTGTCCGTACCGGTGATCGCCACGTCGATCTTGTCGGGCCTGCTGCTGAGGTACCCGGTGAGAACCAGCGACGCGAGGATCACCACCAGCGTCACCACAGTCGAGATGACGAAGTTGCGGTCACGCAGCTTCACCGCGATCTCCCTCGCGGCCACGATCCGCCACACGCCGTTCACGCTGTCACCTCCCGGTAGATTTCGGCGACCGTCGGCCTGGCCTCGGTGAACTCGCGCACCGACCCCCGCGACAGCGCCTCCTTCAGCACCCCGTCGGTGCCGCCGCCGTCGATCTCGAACAACACACGCGGCCCGACACTCTCGACCACGCGAATCCCCGGATAGTCCCGCAGCCACCCCGCATCACCCTCGAGCACCAGCCGATACCGTGAGCCACCGCTGGACCGCAGCTCGTCGACCGAGCCCTGCCCGACCACCCGGCCCGAGGCGAGCACCACCAGCTGATCGCACAGCTGCTCCACCAGATCCAGTTGATGCGAGGAGAACAGCACCGGCACACCCTGATCGGCGTACTCGCGCAGCAACTCCACCATCGAATCCACGGCTACGGGGTCGAGCCCGGAGAACGGTTCGTCCAGGATCAGCGCCGTCGGCTGCGCGATCACCGCCGCCGCGATCTGGACGCGCTGCTGATTGCCCAGCGACAACGATTCGAGCTTGTCCTTGCCGCGCGAGCCCAGATCGAACCGCTCCAACAGGGTTTCGGTGCGCGCCTTCGCCTCGTCGGCGGGCAGCCCACGCAAGCGGGCCAGGTACACGAGCTGGTCGAACACCGGCTGCTTGGGATAGAGCCCCCGCTCCTCGGGCATATATCCGAACGAGCGCCGATCCAGCTCGGTCACCGGCCTGCCTGCCCACCGGATCTCGCCGGACTGAACGGCCAACACGCCCATGATCATTCGCATCGTGGTGGTCTTGCCCGCCCCGTTGCCCCCGACGAATCCGGTCAGCGCGCCGGGCGGGACCGCGAACGACACATCATCGACCGCGACGTTGTCCCCGAACCGGCGCGTCACATGGGCGACTTCCAACATCGGACTCCCCGTCTTTTGTGGCCTGAGCCACAACCGTACCGATGCAATGGTTCCCGCGCCGGGATCAGCGCGGCGAAACCCAGGTGGTGATGTCGGCGTGCACGACCTCGATGCCGCTCTTGTCGTAGATCGAGACGGGGACTGTGAGTTCCTGGCCCTTGGTGATCGCCGAGAAGTCGGGGATCTCGTCGAGTTTCGCCACCGCGCGCAGGCCCGATTCCGCCTTGGCCAGGTACTGGACGTTCATCGACTTGGGGATCCAGCGATGGGTCGTGGGAACGGTGGCCTCGCTGAGCATGCCCATCGCCACCTCGGCGAGGTTGCAGGCCGCGATCGCGTGGAAGGTGCCGAGGTGGTTGTGGATGCCGAACCACTTCGGGGAGGTCACCTCGCAGACGCCGGGCTCGAGGCGAACCACCTGGGGGAGCACGGTGCCGAAGTAGGGGACCCGGGCGACCATGCCGAGCGAGAACAGCGCGTGTCCGATGCGGTTGTCGGGCAGCTTCTTCCAGCCGCGGAAGGTCGCGGTTTCCTGTGTCATGGTTGCTATCTTACTCAGAAGTAAGGTGGCGGGGAACCCTCCGGTGACCAGCGGGGGCGACGAGCCAGCTACCATTGCTCGGTACAGCCCAGCCGGCGGTGCGGTCCAGGTAGTAGCCCCTGTGGTGGCGTGATCGATACCTCATGACCCCCGATTTGAAGGACGTCGTCGGCATGGTGCATACTGTTCGGGTTGCCTTGCGCAGGATCCCCAACTCTTCGGAGCGGATGACCTGAGCAAGGGGAGCAGTAGTTTGTATCTCGCCGGTTCGCCGGTGTGGATACGTTCGGAACCACGCACTTCCGGCCCATGGTGAGTAACTGACCCGGGTCGGAGATTAAGAGTTAGGGCGACACGCCCGACCGCGTGGACCGGAGAACCATGACAGATGAACAGCGGCGAGGACTAGGTAGTGCCTTTTGGTGCGCCCTGGTTGCGGGTCTTTAGTGGGAAACCACGCTGAGGCGTCTTTCTGTGTTCGGGCTGTGCAAATTGAGGGTGGTGCGGGAGCCAGCTCCTGTGACCACGAAGGAAAGCGGAGAAAAGGACACTTAGCGTGGCGGGACAAAAGATCCGCATCAGGCTCAAGGCCTATGACCACGAGGCGATCGACGCGTCAGCGCGCAAGATCGTGGAAACGGTGACCCGCACCGGCGCCCGTGTGGTCGGGCCTGTGCCGTTGCCGACCGAGAAGAACATCTACTGCGTCATCCGTTCGCCGCACAAGTACAAGGACTCGCGCGAACACTTCGAGATGCGCACGCACAAACGCCTCATCGACATCCTCGACCCGACGCCGAAGACGGTTGACGCGCTGATGCGCATCGACCTGCCGGCCAGCGTCGACGTCAACATTCAGTGACGGGGACTCGAGACATGACTGACAACAAGAATCGGCCCCAGGCCGGAATCCTGGGCACCAAGCTCGGCATGACCCAGGTCTTCGACGAGAAGAACCGCGTCGTCCCGGTCACCGTCATCAAGGCGGGCCCGAACGTGGTCACCCAGATTCGTACCGTGGAGCGCGACGGCTATTCGGCCGTTCAGATCGCTTTCGGCGCCATCGACCCGCGCAAGGTGAACAAGCCGGTCTCCGGCCAGTTCGCCAAGGCCGGTGTCACCCCGCGCCGCCACGTCACCGAGATCCGCGTCGCGGATGCCTCCACCTTCGAGATCGGCCAGGAACTCTCGGCTGATGTCTTCGAAGAGGGCACCTACGTCGACGTGACCGGAATCAGCAAGGGCAAGGGCTTCGCCGGCACCATGAAGCGTCACGGCTTCAAGGGCCAGGGCGCCTCGCACGGTGCGCAGGCTGTGCACCGTCGCCCGGGTTCCATCGGTGGCTGTGCCACTCCCGGCCGCGTGTTCAAGGGCATGCGCATGTCGGGTCGTATGGGTAACGACCGCGTCACCACGCAGAACCTCTCGGTTCACAAGGTCGATGCCGAGAACGGTTTGCTCCTGGTCAAGGGTGCTATCCCCGGCCGCAAGGGCAACATCGTGATCGTCAAGAGCGCCGTGAAGGGTGGTGCGCACGCATGACCAGCCTCGACAAGAAGGCCAACCTGACGCTGACCGTTAAGGCCGCAGGCGGCAAGACCGAAGGCACCGTCGAACTCCCCTCGGAGATCTTCGACGTGACCGCCAACGTCGCGCTGATGCACCAGGTCGTTATCGCTCAGCTGGCCGCTGCTCGCCAGGGCACCCACTCCACGAAGACTCGTGGCGAGGTCCGTGGTGGCGGCAAGAAGCCGTACCGCCAGAAGGGCACCGGCCGCGCCCGTCAGGGCTCGACCCGTGCGCCGCAGTTCGCCGGCGGTGGCACCGTCCACGGCCCGCAGCCGCGTGACTACAGCCAGCGGACCCCCAAGAAGATGAAGGCCGCCGCCCTGCGCGGTGCCCTCTCCGACCGGGCCCGCAACGAGCGCATCCACGTGATCACCGAACTGGTCTCGGGTCAGAACCCGTCGACCAAGATTGCCAAGGACTTCCTGGCCGAGCTCTCGGGCCGCAAGAAGTTCCTGGTCGTCGTCGGCCGCGAGGACGTCGCCGCGTGGAAGAGCGTGGCGAACCTGCAGAACGTGCTGCCGATCGCCCCGGATCAGCTCAACACCTACGACGTGCTCAACAGCGACGACGTGGTGTTCAGCGTCGAGGCCCTGAACGCTTTCGTTCACGGTCCCGCCGAGGCGGCCCAGGAGGAGAGCAAGTGAGCACCATCGCCGACCCCCGCGACATCCTGCTCGCACCGGTCATCTCGGAGAAGTCCTACGGGCTGATCGAGGAAGGCACCTACACCTTCCTGGTGCACCCGGATTCGAACAAGACGCAGATCAAGATCGCCGTCGAGAAGGTTTTCGGCGTCACGGTCACCAGCGTCAATACCGCCAACCGTCAGGGCAAGCGCAAGCGGACCAAATTCGGTTACGGAAAGCGCAAGGACACCAAGCGCGCACTCGTGACCCTCTCGGCCGATAGCAAGCCCATCGAGATCTTCGGAGGACCGGTCGCGTAAGCGCCTGGGACTCCAGAAAGCGAGAAGAACTCATGGCAATCCGTAAGTACAAGCCGACAACGCCGGGCCGTCGTGGCTCCAGCGTCTCGGACTTCGCCGAGATCACCCGGTCGACGCCGGAGAAGTCGCTGCTGCGCCCGCTCACCAAGTCCGGTGGTCGTAACGCGCACGGTCGCATCACCACTCGTCACCGCGGTGGCGGTCACAAGCGTGCCTACCGTCTGATCGACTTCCGTCGACTGGACAAGGACGGCATCCCGGCCAAGGTCGCTCACATCGAGTACGACCCCAACCGCACCGCCAACATCGCACTGCTGCACTTTGCCGACGGCGAGAAGCGCTACATCATCGCGCCGAAGGGCATCAAGCAGGGCAGCCCGATCGAGTCCGGCCCCACGGCCGACATCAAGCCGGGTAACAACCTGCCGCTGCGCAACATCCCGACCGGTACCACGATTCACAACGTGGAGCTGCGTCCGGGCGGCGGCGCCAAGATGGCTCGTTCCGCTGGAATGAGCATTCAGCTGCTGGGCAAGGAAGGGCCGTACGCGACCCTTCGTATGCCTTCGGGTGAAATCCGCCGTGTCGACGTGCGCTGCCGCGCCACCGTCGGCGAGGTCGGCAACGCCGAGCAGTCGAACATCAACTGGGGCAAGGCCGGCCGTATGCGCTGGAAGGGCCGTCGTCCCACCGTCCGTGGTGTCGTCATGAACCCGGTCGACCACCCGCATGGTGGTGGTGAGGGTAAGACCTCCGGTGGTCGCCACCCGGTCTCCCCGTGGGGTCAGCCTGAAGGCCGTACCCGCAAGCCCAACCGCCCGAGCGACAAGCTCATCGTTCGCCGTCGTAAGACCGGCAAGAAGCGCTAAGGAGGAGGTAAGAAATGCCACGCAGCCTCAAGAAGGGCCCGTTCGTCGACGACCACCTCCTCGCGAAGGTGGACGTGCAGAACGAAAAGGGCACGAAGCAGGTCATCAAGACCTGGTCGCGTCGCTCGACCATCATCCCCGATTTCATCGGACACACTTTCGCCGTCCACGACGGTCGCAAGCATGTCCCGGTGTTCATCTCGGACAACATGGTCGGCCACAAGCTCGGTGAGTTCGCGCCGACCAGGACGTTCAAGAGCCACGTCAAGGACGACCGGAAGAGCAAGCGGCGATGACTGAAACCAATACCGAAACGGTTCAGAACCCGACTGCACGCGCTACCGCCAAGCACGTTCGGGTCACCCCGATGAAGGCCCGTCGCGTCGTGGACCTGGTCCGCGGCAAGCGAGTCGAGGACGCGCTGGCCATTCTGCGGTTCGCACCGCAGGCTGCCAGCGAGCCCGTGGCCAAGGTCGTGGCTTCGGCCGCGGCGAACGCCGAGAACAACCTCGGCCTCAACCCGGCCACCCTGGTCATCTCGACTGCTTTTGTCGACGAGGGCGCCACCATGAAGCGTTTCCAGCCGCGGGCCCAGGGCCGTGCGTTCCGGATTCGTAAGCGCACCAGCCACATCACCATCGAGGTCGAGAGCGTGCCCACCACCGGCGCTGCCACTCGTAGCCGCCGGAAGGGAGGGGCAAAGTAAATGGGACAGAAAATTAACCCCCATGGCTTCCGCCTCGGTATCACCACCGACTGGAAGTCGCGTTGGTACGCGGACAAGCAGTACGCGGAATACGTGAAGGAAGACGTTCAGATCCGCAAGCTCCTCGCCACAGGCATGGAGCGGGCAGGCATCTCGAAGGTCGAGATCGAGCGCACCCGTGATCGCGTCCGTGTGGATATCTTCACCGCGCGTCCCGGCATCGTGATCGGTCGTCGTGGAGCGGAAGCCGACCGCATCCGCTCGGAGCTGGAGAAGCTCACCAAGAAGCAGGTTCAGCTGAACATCCTCGAGGTCAAGAACCCCGAATCGGATGCGCAGCTGGTTGCTCAGGGTGTTGCCGAGCAGCTGTCCAACCGTGTGGCGTTCCGTCGTGCGATGCGTAAGGCCATTCAGTCGGCCATGCGTTCGCCGAACGTCAAGGGCATCCGCGTGCAGTGCTCGGGCCGCCTCGGTGGCGCCGAAATGTCGCGCTCGGAGTTCTACCGTGAAGGTCGCGTTCCGCTGCACACGCTGCGTGCGGACATCGACTACGGCCTCTACGAGGCCAAGACCACCTTCGGTCGCATCGGCGTGAAGGTCTGGATCTACAAGGGTGACATCGTCGGTGGTCGTCGTGAACTGACCGCCGCCGCCGCTGCTCCGGATCGCCCGCGCCGCGAGCGTCCGAGCCGCCCTCGTCGGTCCGGCGCCACTGGCACCACCGCGACCAGCACCGAGGTCGGGCGCGCCGCCACTGCAGTGGCGGAGGCTCCGGCAGAGAACAAGGAGGGCTGACGCATGCTGATGCCCCGTAGGGTCAAGCACCGCAAGCAGCACCACCCCGGTCGCTCCGGCATGGCCAAGGGCGGCACGGCGGTGGCCTTCGGTGAGTACGGCATCCAGGCTCTCGAGCCCGCCTACGTCACCAACCGTCAGATCGAGTCGGCGCGTATCGCAATGACCCGCCACATCAAGCGTGGCGGCAAGATCTGGATCAACATCTACCCCGATCGTCCGCTCACGAAGAAGCCGGCCGAAACCCGCATGGGTTCCGGTAAGGGTTCGCCGGAGTGGTGGGTCGCGAACGTGAAGCCCGGTCGGGTCATGTTCGAGATGTCTTACCCCAACGAGGAGACTGCTCGTGAGGCCCTGCGCCGCGCGATGCACAAGCTCCCGATGAAATGCAGGATCGTGACCAGGGAGGAGCAGTTCTGATGGCTACCGAAACACCGGCCGCAGAGCTCCGCGAGCTCAACGAAGAGGAGCTCGTCGCCCGCCTGCGTGAGTCGAAGGAAGAGCTGTTCAATCTGCGCTTCCAGATGGCAACGGGTCAGCTCGACAACAACCGTCGTCTGCGCGTCGTCCGCCACGAGATCGCGCGCATCTACACGGTCATGCGTGAGCGCGAGCTCGGCCTGGCCACGGCACCCGCTGGCAAGGGAGATGCGGCATGAGCGAGAACACCGAAGAGCGCAACAGCCGCAAGGTACGCAGCGGCTACGTTGTCTCCGACAAGATGAACAAGACGATCGTCGTCGAGCTGGAAGACCGTCACCGGCACAAGCTCTACGGCAAGATCATTCGCACCACCTCCAAGGTGAAGGCGCATGACGAGAACGAGATCGCCCACGTCGGCGACCACGTTCAGCTGATGGAGACCCGTCCGCTGTCGGCCACCAAGCGCTGGCGTCTGGTCGAGGTCCTGGAGAAGGCCAAGTAAGGTCCCTCCTCGATCCATCGAGATCGTTTCTTCGAAGGCCCGTTTCCTACTGGGAAGCGGGCCTTCGTCGTTGGACGACCCGCATCGCAAAAGGCCCGCTCCCGATTTTCCGGGGGCGGGCCTTCGCTGTGTCTCGTGGGTCAGCCGGTGAAGGCGTAGGGCTGGCGGATCTTGTGCGCGAATTCCACGATGTTGGTGACGGTGCTGCTCGGGACGCCGACTTCGCTGCCGATGCTGCGGGCCGACCAGGACTGGTCGGTGAGCTCGAGGATCTCCTCGATCTGGTCGAGAGTCAGGCGCAGGGGGCTGCGGTGGGCGATGCGGCGGGCAAGGGCGCGGACCTCGGTGTCTTCGTCGAAGTCGACATCGTCCGGGGCGAGGAGGTCTTCGTCGTCGTCGAGGTCCGTATCGACCTGATCGACCGGCTCGGCCGGGACGGTGTCGGCGGCGGATACGACCGGCTCGGGGGACACGGGTTCTGTGGGCTCGGGCGCTGTCTGCTCGGAGGTCTGCGTGGGCGCTGCCGGTGCACCCGGCGAGGGTTCCGGTTGCAAGACCAGTTGCTCGGCAGGTTCGGCGGTGAGGGTCAGCTGCTCCGGCTCCACTGCGGAGGGCTGTGGATCATTGTGCACCGCTACCGGATCGGTGATCGGTGGAGTGTCGCCATCAGGGTCACGGGCGACGGTGCCGGCGTGCATCGTCGCCTCGGGAACCGGATCGGTACCGGTGGCGTCGCCCGCGGTGGCATGGGCGACGGTGGTGACCGGTATTCGGCGCAAGGTGGGGGCGGCGCCGTTGGTCCGGGTCGAGTGCTCGGAGCCGTTGCGGCGATGGTCGGCCGCGGCCTTGTGGATCAGCTCGAGGGTGCCGGGGGCGTGCGGCTTGTCGGCGGAGGGGCGGCGCAGGCTGTGCGGGTAGGTGCGCTCGGCGGCCGATGCCGCGATGGTTTCGGCTTCGGCGACGACAGGTTCAACGGTCGGTGCGGGAGCATCGCCGACCACCGGCTCCGGGACTACCGGCAAGACAGGTGATTCGACCGCCTCGCGATCCGCGGTGATCGTCTGCTCGGACGACGCGATGGTCTCGCGAACCGTTTCGGCTGCGCGGGAATCCTTCTCGGGCATCGCGCAGGACTGGGTGTCGTGCACCTCGGCGGCAGCCGGAGCGGTCGAGCCGACAGCGGCGAGGTCGGACAGCGGCGATCGGAGCTCGGGCGCAACGCCGTTCATCACGGTGTGCGCGAGCGCTTGCCTGTCATCACCCAGCGAGGTCGCCTTTTGCGGAAACGCGGTCGCGACGATCCGTTCGACATGGGCATACCCGGCGTCCCCGGGCAATTCGACGGAGGCGCTCTCGATCAACATCGCGTACCGAGCCGAGACCCACGCGTGCAACCAGATCACCACACCCACCATTACCGGAGCGATAGCGAATTCGGCTGCGCGACCGAAGGATCCGGCGGCCAGGTGGGGACCCGCGTTCAAGGCGATGGTGGTGCCGAGCAGGGCTAGTTCGAACACGATCACCTTGCCGCGTTCCAGCTCACGTCCCCAGCGGGCAGCGGTGGTCGCGGTGACCATGATGACGATGATCGGGATCGAGATCATGGCCTCGATGCCATAGCTGAGCCAGTACAACGGGTCGCTCATGTCGCCGCTCGGCACGAGATTGCGTTGCACATTGACCCCGGCCCAGACCATGCCGAGAACGACGACGGCGATCAACGCACGCGATGACCATTCCGACCGCCGGTACAGCTGGGCCAGGCGCGCGTCGGCGCTAGACACTCTTCGTCGTGCGGCCAGCGCCTTGCGATGCCAGCGCGCGTCGGCCTCGTCGGTGCGGCGGATGAGGGCGCTGGTGCGGCGGTCACGTTGTTCGGTGGCGAGTTCGTCACCAACGGCACGTCGACGTTGTTTGCGTCGTTGTGTGCGAATCCATTCGGCCAACTCCCGTTCGGCGCGGATCTCGTCGTCGGAGAGCGCGTCGTAGAGGGCGGTGTCGTGCTGCAGGGGGAGCTTGTCGCGAGCTGTCGCGACCTGCTGGGCGAGCGCTGTGATCTCGGTGTTCGGCGCGATGGCGGCATTCTCGCTCAACCGATCGTCGGACATATCGCGCCTTCCGCCACTCGAACATATGGACTATCGAACATATGTGTGATTGCCAGAGAGCGTAAACGCCGACCGTGCCCCGGTCAACGACAACGAGTCGATACCGTCGAATCCCCGGTAGCGACACGCCGGGATTCAGGAATCGGTTTCGCCGCGGAGCAGCCGTTTCTCGTAGGCGGAGCGGTTCGACGATCCGGCCACCGCCACAACCTGATTCGGCACGGTCCGCCGCAAGACGATGTCGCGCAACCACTGTGGCAGCACGCCGACGAGGCCGACCACCGGTCCGAGATGCGCGGGCAATGTCACCTCGAATCGCGGCCGTTCGACGGCATCGAGAACGGCGGCGGCGACATCACTGGGCTGGAGTAATTGTGCTGCGCCCGTAGCGGTTCCGGCTGCCAACTCGGTGTCGACCACGCCCGGCATGATCGCCGTCAGATGCACGCCGCTGCCGCGCAATTCCTCACGAACCGCGGTCAGATAGCCGAGGACCCCGTGTTTGGTCGCGGCGTACGTCGCTTCACCGGCGGGGGAGACCTTGGACGCGAGAGACGCGATGGTGACGATGTGCCCCCGCCCGCGTGTCCGCATCGCGGGGGCCGCCAATCGCACCCCGCGGATCACCCCGTGCAGATTCACCGCGAGCATCCGCGCCGTCGCACTGTCGGGTTCGGTATCGAACGGCCCGACCCACATCACCCCGGCATTGTTGACGAGCACATCGACCGGCCCGAGTATCGCCTCGGTGACGGCGAGGAAATCGTGAAACGACCGCTCATCGGTCACATCGAGTTCGCACCCGTGCACCGTTCCCGGCAGCCCGGCCGCGGCCTCGCGCGCCGCGTTTCCCGACAGATCGCCGAGGCACACCCGAGCTCCCGCGACCGCGAACTGCCGCGCGATCTCCAGCCCGATCCCGGCGGCACCGCCGGTCACCGCGACGACCCTTCCGGTGTGCGTACGTGTCATGGCGAAAATGCCCTCTCGGTGGAAACCGCTACATCTGGCATGCTGTCATGCCAGAAATCGGTCGCCAGTATTCCACGCGGTCACGACGCGGCGATAGGCTCGGCGGCAAACCTCTGGACACTCGACCACCAGGCGTCCGCGGCGTTCGACTTTTACACAACAACTCCCGCTGAGAGCGTGGTGATCGACTTCCTGGCGTGAGTTCAGCGCAGGGCGGCGTGCCAGACGACGGCGGCGGCGAGCGCGCCCGCTCCGTTGAGCGACCAGTGCAGGGCGATGGGCGCGAGGAGGCTACCGCTACGGCGTCGCAGCCAGGTGAACACGACGCCAGCGGCGGCGGTGGCAGCGACGGCCAGCGCTATGCCGATCAGTTGGCCGAGCAGGCCGCCACCGACGATGCTGGACAGTCCCTTGTTGCCGGAGGTGAGGCCGAACGAGGACGCGATATGCCAGAGTCCGAACATCAGCGAGCCCGCGGCGAAGAGCCCGCGGACGCCGAGGACCCGATCGAGCGTGCCGTGGAGTACGCCGCGGAACGCGAGCTCTTCGGGGATCACCGTCTGCAACGGGATGACGATCATCGACGCGATGAGGGCGCCGGAAATCGTCGCGTACCGGTCAGCGAGGAAGAACGGCCTGGTGAGCGGTAGGAGAGCGCCGATCGCGACCGCGGTCAACACGATCCCGACCGCGCCGAGGGCGTACACCGTCCCACGCTTCCAGTGTCGTGGTGACAGTCCGAGTTCAGCCCAGCCAAGCCCCCGCTTGCGCATCAGCGCCAACAGCGCGAACGCCGCGATGGGCACGGTGACGATATTGGCCCAGGCCGTCGTGAAGTGCGCGATCAGATTGGTACCGGCCAGCACGACGACAACAACAGCGATGTCGATGTAGGCATGCAGCTTCGGCCGGGAATCGGCGATGGCGGGTACGGGCACCCGACCGAGTGTACGGAAATATCACGAAAGGAAAACGGTCCGGTGAATGCGGGACAACGCGCCGACTCCGGCCTCGAGCGGCCCGGAGTGCGCCCATCAAGATCGTCGGGATTCGCCGCGCTGTGAGCTATTCGACAGCCGAGCCGGACCATCCGGCCGGATCGGTCCACGCCCGCAGCGTGCGCTGGGTCTCGAACCGCCGCGGCGCACCGCTGACCGGATCCGTGAATTCGAGCGAAGCCGCCAGCAATTGCAACGGCCGTGTGTAATCGTCGACCGATTTATCGGTGATCACCGGATAGAAATCGTCGCCGAGAATCGGCACGCCGAGCCCGTTCATATGGATCCGCAGCTGATGGGTTCGCCCGGTGTGCGGGCGAAGACGGTAGCGTCCGAGCCCGTCGCGGTGCTCGACCAACTCCACCTCGGTCTCGGCATTGGGTTCGCCGTCCACTTCATACGCGGCGAGCACCTGCTTCTCCTTGATGATCCGGCTGCGCACGGTCCGCGGCAGTTCGAGCGCGGGATCGTAGGGGGCGATGGCCTCGTATTCCTTGCGCACGGTCTTACGGTGGAACATCGTCTGATAGGCCCCGCGTCGCGCCGGATTCACCACGAACAGCAGCAGGCCCGCGGTGACCCGGTCCAGTCGGTGCGCGGGGATCAGGTCGGGGAGTTCGAGGTCGTTGCGCAACCGCACCAGCGCGGTCTGCAGGATGTGCTGGCCGCGCGGGATCGTCGCCAAGAAATGCGGTTTGTCGATCACGAGGATGTCGTCGTCGCGGTGCACGATGCCGATGTCGAACGGCACCGTGGTCTCGACGGGCAGATCGCGGTGGAACCACACGGCGCCGCCCGGCACGAACGGCGCGTCCGGTGCCAGCGGACCTTCCAGATCCACGATCTCACCCGCCACCAGCATCGCGTCGATCCTGGCCGGATCCACCCGCGGCAACCGCTCGACGAGGTGGTCGCGCACGGTCGCCCACTGCCCGTCCTCCGGGAGCCGGAGTCGGGCGGGATCGAGGCCGTGCCGTTTCGGCAGCGGCGGCTGCTGCCTACGTCGCATGAAGCAAGTGTGGTCTGTCCGGTGAACGCGCTCCGCCGTGGGGTTCAGGCGGTGCGCGTCGCGATTCCCGGATACTCCACGATCAGGCCCGACTCGTCGTAGTCCAGGGTGGCCTCGAAGTCGAAGTCGGGAGCGCTGTAGGCGTAGCGCTGACCGGCCCCGTCGGCGATGCGGCGATAGTGCTGCGGTAGCCGGGCCGCGGTGAGGTCGGCGGCCCGGAGATAGACCGCGGGCGCGTCGGCCGCGTCACCGACCACGAGCCCGAGGCGATGCACCGGCAAGGCGTTCGTGAACGCCGACGCCTCGAGATCGATATCGAGGCACCCGTCGAACTCGGGCACGAGCGTGCCGTCGACCTGCCAGCGCCCCAACCCATCGGACTGCACATGCACCGACCGCCTGCCCTCGGGATAGCGCCCGACGATCTGTGCCGACCGGGTATTCCAGCCCCCGTCGAGCCGCAGCCGATAATCGATCGCCCAGACGATCCCGTCCTCGACCGCCGTCGCACACCCCTCGACGAGAAGTCCGCGCGCATCGTCGCGGAAATATGTCACTTCGAATCCGGTGCGCGCGTCACGATGCAACCAGGCGGCCGAAGGTGGCAGGGGAGTGAACATGGCCAACGCATTCCCTGAATTCCGCCGCCCAATCGCTAGCCCGCCCGCTGATCGAGCACCATCAGTTTCGCTTCGACGAGGACTTGGCGCGCACGCCGTCGCACCCGGCACAGGTCGACGCTGCATTCCAGATGTATCTGCATCGCCCGATGCGCCTGTTCGGGCGACAGCTTTCCCGGATCGGAATGGCAATCGGCAATGGCTGAAATGATTGACGTGACAAACATTTTCGTTCTCCCACCGCTACGCGAAATCAAGAAGTAGGGAGGAAATTACGCGCGAAATTGCGCTGTGCCGACGGGTTGACTGGCAGTTCACACAACCTTCCCCGATCGGCCACAACCGATCAACTTAGGCTAACCTACCTTCTGCGGAGTTGCCGCGGACAGGTCGAGAGGCGAGAACGATATGACGGTGCAGGTAGCGCCGCCACCGGGGGCGGAGTCGGGGAACCGGCTGCCCAAGGCGGCAGCGAAAGCGCAGAAGCAGCGGGAAGCGCTGGCGCGCAAGGAGATTCTGGCACCGGTATCGGGGATGCTGACGGTGGCGAGCCTGATCGTGGCGCTCGCCTCGGTGTGCTCGGTGGTCCCGTTCCTGCTGATCGTCGCGGCCTGCCGCGAACTGCTGAACTCCCCGGCCGACACCGACCGGGTGTGGTGGCTGTTCGGCGCTGCCGTGCTCGTGCTCGTCGTGCGGGCCTTCCTGCAGGTCGTCGCGCTCAGCTGGTCGCACGCCGTCGACGCCGGCTACCAGCTCACGCTGCGCAGGCTGCTCGCGGCCAAGCTCACCCGGGTGCCGCTCGGCTGGTTCGGTGAGCGCGGCTCCGGTGAGGTCAAGGGCTATCTGCGCGACGATGTCGACGCCCTGCACTTCCTGGTCGCGCATGCCCGCCTCGATTTCATCGGCGCGCTGGTGGTCCCGCTGGTCACCCTCGGCTATCTGTTCACCGTCGACTGGCGACTCACGCTGGTGCTGATGATTCCGCTGATCGCCTACATGTTCCTGTTCAGCAAGATCATGGACCGCGACGGCCGCGACCGCCTCGCGGTGTACACCCGGTGGGAGCGTCGCCTGTCCGCCGCCACGGTCGAGTTCGTCGACGGCATCCAGGTGGTGCGGGCGTTCGGTCAGGCGGGCAAAGCGCACAAGGAGTTCCAGGACGCTGTCGAAGGACAGGTTCAGGCGGCGCATCGGATGAAGACGCCGATCATTCGCGTGCAGGCGGCCTCCGACATCGTCGTGATGCCCGTGTTCGTCATGCTGGTCGTGGTCCTCGGTGGCCTCGCCGGGGTCGGCCTCGGCTGGGTGGACCCGCTCGATCTGCTGCCGTTCCTGCTGGTCGGGCTCGGCATCGGCAGTTCGCTGCTCGGCCTCGGCTACGGCTCGCAGGCCCTGCGCGCCGGTGGCGCCGCGGCCCTGCGACTGCACGAACTGCTGCAGACCCCGGAATTGGAGATCGCCGAAACACCGGCGGGCGTTCAGACCGGCATCGTGCGCTTCGACGGCGTCGAGTTCGCCTACCGCACCGGCCATGATGTGCTGCGCGGCATCGACCTCGAACTGACCCCCGGCACCATCACCGCCCTGGTCGGCCCGAGCGGTTCCGGCAAGTCGACCCTGGCCAAGTTGCTGCCCCGCTTCTACGACGTGGGCGCGGGCCGCATCACCATCGACGGCCGCGATATTCGCGAGTTCACCAGCGAAGAGCTCTACCGCACAGTCGGATTCGTCTTCCAGGATGTGCGCCTGATCCGCGGCAGCATTCGCGAGAACCTCCTGCTGGCCCGCCCTGACGCGGACGCCGAAGCCATCGAGCGCGCGACGAGGGCCGCCCAGATCCACGACCGGATCCTGGCGCTGCCGCGCGGCTACGACTCCGAGATCGGCGTCGACGCCACGCTCTCCGGTGGTGAGGCGCAGCGCCTGTCGATCGCTCGCGCACTGCTGGCCGACACCCCGGTGCTCGTCCTCGACGAGGCGACCGCGTTCGCCGACCCCGAGTCGGAGGCCGCGGTCCAGGACGCGCTGGCCGCCCTCGTCGCCGGGCGCACGGTGCTGGTCATCGCGCACCGTCTGCACACCATCACCGGTGTCGACCGGATTCTGGTGCTGGACAACGGAGCTCTCGTCGAACAGGGCACGCATGAGCAACTGCGGGCCGCGGGCGGCCTGTATCAGCGGCTGTGGGAGATCAACGAAGCTGCCCTCGGCGCGCTCGCTCTGGTGGAGGAAACACGATGATTCGCAAGGTTTTCCGGCTCGTCCCCGACGAGTTCGCCCCCCTGATCTCGCGGCTGCTCGGAGTGATCGTCGTGCAGGCGCTGTGCCAGGCCATCGCGTATCTGCTGCTGGTGCCTGTCTTGGAAGCGCTGTTCGACGACGACCTGAGCGGCGCGTGGCTGTGGGCGCTCGGCATGGCCGCCGCCGTGGCCGGTGTGGTCGTCTTCGGCTACCTGCAGGCCGTGATCGGTCTGCGCATCGGCCTCGGCATGCAGCGCGGACTACAGACCCGGCTCGGCGATCAGCTCAACGCGTTGCCGCTGGGCTGGTTCGAAGATCGCGACGCGGGCCCGCTCTCGCGGGTGATGGTCGAGCAGGTGCGTGAAATGCAGGGCCTGATCGCCTATCTGCTCACCAAGGTGCTCACCGGCATCATCGTGCCGCTGGTGGTCGCGATCGGGATGCTGTTCATCGACTGGCGCGTCGGCGTGGCGATGTTGCTCGCCGCACCGGTGCTCTACCTGGTGAACAATCTCGCCAATCGCGCCTACACCGGCGCCGACGCCAGGCTGCACGCCGCAGCGGCCGAAGCCGACTCGCGGGTGGTGGAGTTCGCGCAGGCCCAGCCGGTACTGCGCGCGTTCGGCGCGGTCGGCGCGGGCAACAAGAAGCTGGATTCGGCGCTGGTACAGCAGCGTTCGGCCGTGCTGAAGATGATGGTCGCGACCGTGCCGGGCCTGACCGTGTTCGCGCTGTTCGTGCAGGCCGTATTCCTGGTGCTCGCCTATATCGCGGTCGTCCAGGTGACCGATGGCGCGATCTCGGCTGCCGCGGCGATCGCGCTGATCGCGGTGAGCGCGCGCTTCATCGAACCGGTGAACCAGGCCGCCCAGTTGGGCACGGCCCTGCGTTCGGCCGCCGCGGCCGCCGATCGCATCACCGACCTGCTCGCCGAATCGCCGCTGCCCGCCGCCGCCGAACCGGTCACCCCGGGTGCGCCCGCGGTGGTCTTCGACGAGGTGAGCTTCGGCTACCGCCCCGGCGAACCGGTGCTGTCGGACCTGACCTTCACCGTCCCCGCCGGCACCACCACCGCCATCGTCGGGCCGAGCGGTTCGGGCAAGACCACCCTGCTGCGTCTCGCCGCCCGCTTCTACGACGTCGAGTCCGGCGCGGTCTCGGTGGGCGAACACGATGTGCGCCAACAGCCTTCCGACACCCTGCTCGACCAGCTCTCGCTGGTCTTCCAGAACGTCTACCTGTTCAACCGCTCGGTCGCCGACAACATCCGCATCGGCAAGCCCGACGCCACCGACGACGACCTGCACCGCGCGGCGGTCGCCGCCAGGGTCGACGAGATCGTCGAACGGCTGCCGGACGGCTTCGACACCACCGTCGGCGAAGGCGGCACCTCGCTGTCCGGCGGTGAGCGTCAACGGGTCTCGATCGCCCGCGCTCTGCTCAAGGACGCCCCGATCGTGCTGCTCGACGAGGCCACCAGCGCGCTCGACCCGCACAGCGAGGCCGTCGTGGTCCGTGGCATCCACCAACTCACCAGGGACAAAACGGTTCTCGTCGTCGCGCACCGTCTCTCGACGATCGCCCACGCCGACCAGATCCTGTTCCTGGACAAGGGCCGCATCGCCGAACGCGGTACGCACGCCGAGCTTCTCGCACTGAACGGCCGCTACGCCGCGTTCTGGAACGAGCGCGAGCGGGCAACCGGCTGGCGCCTGGAGCCGGTCTCCGCCTGACCGGGAGCACCTCGGCGGTCCAGCGAGACCGCCGAGGTGTTCTCGGCGCGCCTCCGCCGATGGACTGACCGAAGGGTGCGACGAAGGAGTGCCCGTAGGGAGGGAAGAGGTGGAGTCAAGCGCCGAGAACCGCGGCGCCAGCCGCCGATATTACTGCTGGTAGGTGGAGAGGAATTCGCCGATCCGGCCGATGATCTGGTCGAGCTCGTCGGCGTGCGGCAGGGTGACGATGCGGAAGTGGTCGGGTGTGGGCCAGTTGAAGCCGGTGCCTTGGACGACGTGAATCTTGGTGGCCAGCAACAGATCGAGGACGAACTTCTCGTCGTTGTCGATCCGGTAGGTCGCGCGGTCGAGCTTGGGGAAGGCGTACAGCGCGCCCTTGGGCTTCACGCACGACACACCCGGAATCGCGTTGAGTGCCGACCACGCACGGTCACGCTGTTCGAGTAGTCGCCCGCCGGGCAGGGTGAGTTCGTGGATGCTCTGATGTCCGCCCAGCGCCGCCTGAACAGCCTGCTGCGCTGGGACATTCGCGCACAGCCGCAACCCGGACAGCATCGTCAGACCCTCGAGGTAACTTTCGGCATGACGCGTCGGCCCGGAGACGGTGAGCCAGCCGGACCGGAACCCGGCGAGCCGATAGGCCTTGGACAAGCCGTTGAACGTCAGACACAGCAGGTCGGGCGCGAGCGAGGCGGTGACGGTGTGGGCCACGTCGTCGTAGAGGATCTTGTCGTAGATCTCGTCGGAACAGACGATCAGATTGTGCTGGCGGGCGAGCTCGAGCATCTGCTCGAGCACCTCGGTCGGATACACCGCGCCGGTCGGGTTGTTCGGGTTGATGATCACGATGGCCCGCGTGCGGTCGGTGATCTTGGCCGCGATATCGGCGATGTCGGGGTACCAGTCGGCGCCCTCATCGCAGAGGTAGTGCACCGCTCTGCCGCCGTTGAGGTGCACCGCGGCGGTCCACAGCGGGAAATCCGGTGCGGGGACGAGGACTTCGTCGCCGTTCTCGATGAGCGCGGTCATCGCCATCATGATGAGTTCGGACGCGCCGTTGCCGAGGAAGACGTTCTCGATATCGAGGTCGTCCACGCCGCGGTCCTCGTAGTACTGCACCACCGCGCGCCGAGCGGGCAGCAACCCCTTCGAGGTCGCGTAACCCGCCGACGCAGGCAGGTTGGCGATGATGTCGCGCAGCAGCTCCGACGGTGCGTCGAACCCGAACTGCATCGGGTTACCGGTATTGAGTTTGATCACCCGGTGTCCCTCGACCTCTAGTCGAGCGGCGTGCTCGGCTATCGGGCCGCGGATTTCATAGGAAACGTTCGCGAGCTTGCTCGACTGTTTGAACTGCATGTCGGCTCCCCACCGTGATACGGACGGAGATCGCCACAGTACTCGCCGGGATCCCGCGCACGCACCGCGGCAGTTCAGAAGCCGCGCAGGCGGTCCGGGGCGATGCGGATCGGCACCGAGTAGGTCTCGAAGAATTCCGATCGGGTCATCTTGATGTCGACGAAACCCTTGGTGTATTTCCGTGCGTAGTGAGCGATCTCGTCCTCGGTGGGAGGTTCGTCCACTCGCGCCGTGCCGGTGAAGACAGCCACCTCGCCGCCGGACTCGGTGGCATTGAAATTCAGCGCGACCCGCGGATTGTGTGCGAGGTGGCGCAGCCTCTTCGCCGCGGGCATGGTGAAGATGAGGAACTCGTCGTTCTCCCAGTGGAACCACACCGGGTTCGGCTGCGGAGTGCTGTCCGCACCGACGGTGGTCAACCAGATCACGTGTTCCTCAGCCAGCCGCTTGCCGACTTCTTCGCCGAAGGGGGTGGCGGCGTCGAGAATGGACACGGTGCTCTCCTCGCAGGCAGGGGACAACTTTCGGCCCACCCTTGCCGAAATCCCGCCGCGTCGCTACCCGCCTCGCGGGGCTTACTTCCAGTAGGCCTGCGCCTTGATCGAGGTCTTGGGCAGGGCGTGCTGGGTCTTGAGGGTCTTCACGATCGAGCGGGTGGTGTGCCCGTCGCAGGTGACCCATCCGTAAGTGCCCGGTACGCAGGTGATTTCCTGAGCGGCCTCGCGCAGCAGGCGGCCGTCGTCGATGCGCTGGACCCAGGTGAGGGTGTGGTGGGGCTTGTTGTTGACCGGGATGGTCTGGTCGGACTCGTACTGCCATTCCAGCCAGACTCGCGCCGGGGTGTCGCCGATGGCGTCGAGCAGCGAGTTGATGGCAGGCAGGGAGGCGGTATCGCCGAAGATGATGTACTCGCTGGGTGTCTGCTCGGGCAGTTGGAAGTCCGAGCCGAGCACGGTGGCGTCGAGCGGGTCGCCCGGCTTCGCGCGGCGCGCCCAGTCGGCTGCCGGGCCGTCGTGCAGGGCGAAGTCGATGCTCATCGTGTCCGCGTCAGGGTTCTGGTCGACCAGGGTGTAGCCGCGGTGGTGCAGCTTGTCGCTGGTCGCGTCGGGAATCCACAGGCGGATCCACTGGGTCGGGTGCACCGGGTGGTCGGCCAGCAGGCCACCGGCGGTGAAGCCGATGCGGACGAACTTGTCGGTGATCTGTTCGTTGGACGTCACCGTCAGCCGGTAGTCGGCACCGCCCCAGGCCTTGGTTATCAGACCGTTCAATCCCTTACCCATGTCGTTAGGTTAGCCTAACGACACTTGTTTGTCCGCTTCGGTGGTTAAATAAGGTAAGCCTATGCAAATATGGGCTGGTGCGTGAGAGAGTGGAGAACGAACCGGTGGAAACCCTCCTGGTAGTCGGCGCGGGGCCGAAAGCCCTTGCGGTGGCGACTAAATCGCACGTTCTGCGCTCGCTCGGAATGCCCGCACCGCGCGTTGTCGTGGTCGAGGCGCACGCCGTCGGCGGTAACTGGCTGCCCACCGGCGGCTGGACCGACGGGCAGCACCGTCTCGGCACCAGTCCCGAGAAGGACATCGGCTTTCCGTACCACTCCACCTGGGCGCGTGGCCGCAACCGCGATATCGACCATGCGATGTCCGCCTTCAGCTGGACCACGTTCCTGATCGAACACGGCACCTACGCCGAGTGGATCGACCGCGGCAGGCCCAGTCCGCAGCACTATATGTGGGCCAAGTACCTGCAGTGGGTCGCGAAGTCCATCGACCTCGAGCTGGTGCTCGGTCGGGTGGAGCGCATCAGTCACGGCGATGGTGAGCAGTGGCAGGTCGACGTGGTCGACGCCGACGGCGCGCGCAGCGAACTGACCGCCGACGGCCTGATGATCACCGGCCCCGGTCGCAGCAGCCGGGCCCTGCTCGACCATCCGCGCGTGCTCAGCATCGCCGAATTCTGGGACAGGGCGGGCAAACGCACGCTGCCCGCCGCCTCGCGCGCCGCGGTGATCGGTGGTGGCGAGACCGGCGGCTCGGCGCTGGACGAGCTGGTTCGGCACGAGATGCTCACCATCTCGGTGATCTCCCCGCTGGCCACCCTCTACACCCGTGGCGAGAGCTTCTTCGAGAACTCGCTGTTCAGCGATCCGGTGAAGTGGGCGGCGCTGAGCATTCAGGAACGCCGCGACGTGATCCGGCGCACCGACCGCGGGGTGTTCTCGGTGCGCGTGCAGGAAAGCCTGTTGGGCGACAACCGCGTTCATCACCTGCAGGGCCGGGTCACGAAGATCGCGCCGCAGGGGGAATCGCTGGCCTTGACGCTGAGCAACGAGTTGCGGGCCGATCAGGTGCACAACTTCGATCTGGTGGTGGATGCGACCGGCGGCCAGCCGCTGTGGTTCCTCGAGATGTTCGATCAGCGCACCGCGGACCTGCTCGAACTCGCAGTCGGCGGAGCGTTGACGCAGTCGCGGATCGAATCGTCGATCGGCTACGACCTGGCCGTCACCGGGCTCGGCGGCAAGCTCTATCTCCCCAACATGGCCGCGATGGCGCAGGGGCCGGGCTTCCCGAACCTCAGTTGCCTCGGCGAACTTTCGGACCGGGTGCTGCAGACGGTGCCCGCTCGGGCGCGAGCGGGCGCTGTCTCTCGCTGAGTATGGACAAAAGCCCCTTCTGGTCGAGAAAGTCGACGAGAAGGGGCTTTTGGGTTCGCGCTCAGCGCGGTGCGATGACGTCTTCCGGAGTGCGAGGCACATACTGCAACGCGATCCGCCGGTCTGGGCGGACGTCGATCTCGCCGATCAGCTGGAACCCGGCCTTGGCCAGACTGCGGCCGATCGCCACGTTGCGGTGGTCGGGGTCGCCCAGCACACGGCGGCAATCGGGATCGGCCGCGAAGACGGCGGTGGTCATGGAGGAAATCCAGGCGGACATGATGCCCTTGCCGATCACCGCGGTGTCAGCGGTGGCGATATGGAAGCCGATATCGCTGGGATCGCTGTCGTAGAAGCGGCCGATCTCGTCTTTGGCGGCGCGATAGAACTCCAGGTAGGCGATATCGCGTACACCGAGTTCGGGCTCGCCGAGCAGGGCGAAGTCCAGGCTGAGAATGCAAGGGCGGGAATAGGTTCCGGCCAGTTGTGCGCGGAAGTTGTCGCGGCGGCGTTCGGCGTCCCAGTCCTGTTCCCACGATTCGAGCAGGTGTGGACGGGCCATCCATTCGGCGAGCAGTTCGGGATCGGTGCCGTCGGGATCGGCCAGGCGCAGGCTGAACGGTGCCGCGAAAACGGGCAGCGCGGGCGCGGGCGCGGCGGCCACCTCGGCGGGCAGATCGGTCTGCTCGCGGGGCAGCGCGGTGGGGGTCCCGGCGGGGTTCATCTACTCGGTGCTCCGTTCAATCGTAACCTTGGTCACCTCGATGGGTAAGGCTAGCCTATACTAATGGCCGGGTGTTACTGTTGCCCGACCGATCGCCCGGTAATAGCGGGCCGTCCACGAGTCCGGTCGGATTCGGGTGCAACAGGATTCACCCCGGTCCCGGACGACCGCGCCGGGCGGGCCCGTGCGCGAGCACGGCGTTGGACAGTGCGAAACGGTAGCGCAGCGTTGTGCGGCCGGTGAGGGAGAGCGACATGGCAAGAGAACTCGGCTGGATCAGGCAATTTCAGGCCCCCAGGACCGATTCCCTCCCGCCGCTGATCGTCTTCCCGCACGCGGGCGCGGGCGCCTCGGCCTACCGGGTGTTCGCCAAGCGTACGGCCGCCGACTTCGACACCGTGATCGTGCAGTACCCCGGCCGTCAGGACCGCGCGCGCGAAGCCGCCGCCGACACGCTGCCCGAGCTGGCCGCCGGTGCCTTCGACGCCTTCCGCGACTCCGCCCACAACACCGGCGCGCCGCTGACCGTGTTCGGCCACAGCATGGGCTCCATCGTCGCGTTCGAGTTCGTCCGTTTGGCGGAAGCCGCGGGGTTGCCCGTGCGTTTGCTGGTGGTCTCCGCGGCCGCCGCGCCGCACCGAATCGCCGAGCTCCCAGGCCATCCCACCGAGGACGACGAATTGCTCGACCACATGGGCGCGCTCAATGGCACCGGCGCCGACGTGATGGCCAGCCGTGAGGTGATGCGGATGGCGCTGCCGGTGTTGAAGGCCGACTACCGTGCCTTCGACGCCTACTCGTGCGGCCCCGAGGTGACTGTCGCGGTACCCCTGCTGGTCCTCGGTGGCGACGACGACCCGTTCGTCGGCCCGCGTGACCTCTACGGCTGGGACCAGAGCACCACCGCCGAGATCGAGGTCAACCTGTTCGCGGGCGGCCACTTCTACCTCGACGAGAACATCGACGGCATCGCCGAGGTGCTTGTCGGCAAGGCGCTCGCGCGATGAACTCCGATCCCATCGTCATCGTCGGGATGGGCGTCGAAGCCCCCGGCGGCGTCGACACCCTGCCCGACTTCTGGTCGGCACTGGCCGCCGGGCGCGAGCTGATCGGCTCGTTCCCGCGCGACCGTGACTGGCCGCTCGACGAACTGTTCGCCCTCGGCAGGCTCGAGGGCTGGGCGCCGGTCCGCGACGCGGGCGGATTCCTCGACAGCGCCACCGAGTTCGACGCGCAGTTCTTCGGCATCACACCGCGCGAAGCGGTGGCGATGGATCCGCAGCAGCGGGTGGCCATGCGGGTGGCCTGGCGCGCGCTCGAGCACGCGGGCATCAATCCCGGCGCGCTCGACGGTGATTCGGCCGGTGTGTGGATGGGTGTCTCGGCGGCCGAGTACGGGCCCCGGGTGGGCTCGGTGAACGAGTACAGCGGCTACCGCGCGACCGGTACCGCGCTCGGTGCGGTGGCCGGGCGGATCTCGCACGGGCTCGGCCTGGTCGGTCCTTCGATCAGTGTGGATACCGCGTGCGCGTCGTCGCTGACCGCCGTGCATCAGGCGGCCTCGGCGATTCGTGCGGGCGAGTGCGACTGGGCGCTGGCGGGCGGGGTGTGCGTGATGGGTTCACCCGGCGCGTTCTACGAGTTCTCCAAGAACAATGCCCTGGCCACCGACGGCCACTGCCGTTCCTACGCCGCCGACCCGACCGGCACCCTGTGGGCCGAAGGCGCGGGAGTCATCGTGCTGGAACGGCAATCCCGGGCGAAGGCGCTCGGCCACCGGATCTACGGGCAGCTGCTCGGTTCACGGGTGAACCACAACGGTGCGGGCGCCCCGATCGCCGTACCCAGCGCGAGCGCGCAACAGCGGCTGATCGAGGACACGGTCGCCGCGGCCGGAATCAGTGCCGACGACATCGGCCTGATCGAAGGCCACGGCACCGGCACCGCCGTGGGCGATCCACTCGAATTGACCGCGCTGGCAGCGACTTACGGCAATCCCGATCGCGCCGACGGCCCGCTGCTGGGTTCGGTGAAGTCCAACACCGGCCACGCCCAGGCGGCCTCGGGGATGCTCGGGCTGATCAAGGTGCTGCTGTGCGGTGCGCACGGCGCCATCGCACCGAGCCTGTGGGCCGACGCCCCGACCACCGACATCGACTGGGACGCGACCAGTCTGCGGCTGGCGGCCGAACTCACCGACTGGGCGCCGCGCGCGGACGGCCTGCGCTACGCCGCGGTGTCCTCGTTCGGTGTCGCGGGAACCAATGCGCACGCCATCGTCGGCCTGCCGGTGCTGGAGGAGACCAACCATGGCTGAGTACCGCCTGCCGGACGGCAGCGTTCCCGTGCTGCTGTCCTCCGACAGTGTCGACGGCCTGCGCGCCGAGGCCGCCGCGCTGCGCGACTACGTCGCCGCGCACCCCGAGGCGACTCCGGAACGGTTGGCGGACATGCTATTCCGTACCCGTACGGCCCGTCGTCGCCGGGCCCTGATCCTGGCCGCGCGGACGGCCACCGACCCGGACGCGGCCGACTCGGGTGGCGCGGCGTCCTCGGCGCAGGCAACCGACGAGCTGCATTCCGCCCTCGACGCCATCGCGACCGGCGCCGAGCACGCGCTCGTCGTGCACGGTGACGTGCCGGCGAGTACGCGTCGCGTCGGGTTCGTCTTCCCAGGTCAAGGCAGTCAGCGGCCCGGCATGGGCGCGACGTTCTATGAGCTGTCGGCCGACTACCGCGCGGTGGTCGACGAGTGCGCCGCCATCCACGCCGAACGCTTCGGGCACTCCCAGCCGCTGCACTACCTGCTCGGCCACGAGGGACAGTACGAGGACACGGTGTGGGAAGTACAGCCCGCGTTGATGTTCCACATGACGGGCCTGGCCGCGCTGTGGCGAGCGGCGGGTGTGGATCCGCACGCGACCGTCGGCCACAGCCAGGGCGAGCTCGCCGCGGGCGCGGTCTCCGGTGTGATGACGCTGCGTGATTCGGTGCTCGCGGTGACCCATCGCGCCCTGCTCGCGGACCGGCTTTCCCCGCGCGGCTATTCGATGGCGGTCTTCGGGATGGACCGCGAGAGTGTGGAAGCGCTGATGGCGCGGCACTCGGGGTGGGCCGAACTCGCCGTGGTCAACTCGCCGCACATCATCGCCATCTCCGGTGAACGCGGCGCCGTGGTCGATCTGGTGGCCGCGGCCACCGCGCGCGGTCAGTTCGCCAGGGAGATCCGGGTCGCCTTCCCGGCACACACGTCCATGGTGGCCGAGGTCCGGGCCGATTTCGAGGGCTTCCTCGGTGACGAGATGAGCACACCGAACTTCACCGAGTCCGAGATCGCCTGCTACGGCGCGACCCTCGGCGAGAAGATCACCCCCGACCTCAAGCAGGAGGAGTACTGGTTCTGGAACCTGCGCAACCGCGTCCGGTTCGACCGGGCCGTGATCAGCGCTGGTAGTGACGGCGTCGACCTGCTGATCGAGGTCGCCGAGCACCCCGTGCTGCAGCTGGCCATCCAGGAGAACCTCGGCCTCGTCCCGAACCGTCCCGGCCTGCCCGCGCGCGACTTCCGTGTCCTCGGTACCTCGCTGCGCACCGCGGACGGCCTGTCGGAGTTCACCCGCAATCTCGCCCAGGTCGCAGTGCTCGACATCGACTACCGCTGGGACGCGCTGCGAGTCGACGACGCCGTGACCCTCCCGCTGCGCGACTTCCCGCACACCGTGACCAACCCCAAGCGTCTCTGGGCACCCCTCGGTACCAACGAGACTCCCGCCGAACTCGCCGTCACCACCCCGAAACCCCAACGGCTGGTGGAACAGTGGACGCCACTACAGCGTCGCGCGCTGACCGCGCCGCGTCGCCTGCTCATCGTCGACCACACGGGCGAATGCGCCGAGCTGGCCGCCGCGTTGGTCACCGCGGCGGACCGCCACGGCGCCGAGGCGCGCGTTGTCGCGCCGGGGGGACGCGGTGACGAACTGCCGACCGACACCGTGATCGTCCTGCTTCCGCCGAGCCCCGACGACGACAGTGCCGGTGCGATCGACGCGCTGGTCGACTTCTATGCCGAACGTGCTTGGGCCCCAGCGGTATCCGCGCTGCGACCCGGCGGCGAGTGCTGGCTGCTCACCACCGGCGGCGAGACCGTGCACGACGGAGACCCGATTCCCGGACTGTTCCAGTCGGGCGTCAGCGCCGGATTCCGCAGTGTCGGAATCGAACACCCCGGCATCCACTTCCGCCATCTCGATCTCGCCGCGAGCGAATCCGCGCCCGCGCAAGCCGCCAAGATCGTCGGCGCGGTGCACTCGAGCGGTGAGGCCGAGTTGGCGCTGCGGGTGGGCAAGCTGTTCGTGAAGCGGCTGGTCGTCGATACGACCGACGAAACCGGCTCGCTGGGCACCGATCTCGATCACGTGGTGATCGTGGGCGGCACCGGTCAGCTGGGTCTGCGGTTCGCCGATCACCTGGCGCGCACGGGTGCGGGCCAGGTCACGCTGCTGAGCCGCAGTGGCGAAACCGACGCGCTGGCACCGGAACTGGCTCGGCTGCGCGCGATCGGCGCCACCGAGATCGTGGTGCGGTCCTGCGATGTCGGCGACATCGAGGCCGCGTCCGCCTTCGGCGCCGAGATCGCCGATCGCCCCGTGGATCTGGTGATCCATGCCGCGGTGAACTACGTGGACGCCGAACTCGAGCAGATCACCGGCGACGCCGTGCGCACCGCCGCCGCCGCGAAGCTGCGCGGCCTGGACAACCTGATCGACGCGGTCGCGCTGACCGTGGACTGCCGGGTCCTGCTGTGCTCGTCGATGGCGGCGACGCTGGGCGGACGCGGGCAGGTGCTGTACGCGGTGACCAACCGCATGCTCGACGTCGCGGCCCGCCGACTCCGCGCCCGTGGCATCGCCGCCGCGAGCCTGCAGTGGGGTCTGTGGAGTGTGGCCGGTCCGCTCGACGATGCCGGGTTCGCCCGGGTCGAAGAGGCAGGCGTGTTCCCGATGGTGCCCGCCGACGCGATCGAGGCCGGACTGGCCGCGCCGGTTCGCGACGGCATGATCATCGCCGCCGACTGGGACTTCCTGCGCGAGGTGCTCGGGGCGTTCGGCCAGGCCAGCGTGCTCACCGGCCTCGAATCCGAGACGCGGGCACCGCAGGTGACACAGGCACCCGCCGACATGGTTCCGGCGGCCGCACCCGCTCCCGTCGCTGCCGCACCCATCGACAGCTTCCCGCTCGACCTGCGCATGCGCACCGAACTGCTCAAGGTGATCGGCGGTGACAGCGCCGAATCCATCGACGCCACCATGCCGTTGGTCGCACTCGGACTCGATTCTCTGCAGGCCTTGGACTTCCGCAAGCGCGTGAAGGCGGAGCTGGATCGCGATCTGCCGGTCGCGGCGATTCTCGGCGGCGCATCGCTCGACGATGTCGTGCTGCTCATGGCGCAGAACACCAACCAGGGCTGAGGGGCCGAAGAACATGTCTGACACCGAAGCCACCCTGTCCGTCGCGGAACGCCGCAAACTGCTGCTGCAGCAGAAGCTGCGCGAACGCGGCATGTCGGTCGTGCAATCCGAACCCGTGGCGGTACCGAGGATCCCGGCGGGGGAGCGGCGCCCGCTCACCCCCGGCCAGCGCCGCATGTGGTTCCTGCAGACCCGCGACGCCGACGACACCGCCCTCAATATCTGCGTCGCCTACCGCCTCACCGGCCCGCTCGACGCCGACCGCCTGCACGCCGCGTTCGACACGGTGGTGGCGCGCCACGACATCCTGCGCACGACCTACGGCGCGGATGTCGACGGCACTCCATTCCAGGTGTTCACTGCGGATGCCCGCGCCGATTGGTCGACCCACGACGTCACCGAGCTCGCGGAATCGGGTCGCGACCTGCGGGTGGAGGTGCTGGCCCAGCGTGACTTCGCCCGCCCCTTCGCCCTCGGCACCGAGCTCCCGCTGCGTGCCACGCTGATCCGCACCGGGGTCGACGAGCATGTCGTGTTGTTCACCATCCACCACATCTGCTGGGACGACGACTCCTGGGCCATCTTCTTCGCCGAACTCAACGCCGCCTACCGGCTCGGCGCACCCGCGGCCGACGCGTCGGCCGCCGACTCCCAGCCCGACACGGTGCAGTTCGCCGCGATCGCGCCCACTGCCGAGCCCGCAGAGGACGACGTCGCCTACTGGCGTGACGCCCTTCGCCCGCTGCCCGAACCGCTCGAGCTCCCCGGCGCCGCCTCGGCAGGCGCGGGCAGGCACGCCCGCCGCCGCACCCACCGGCTGCCCGCCGACCTCGTCACGCGCACCGAACAGTTCGCGCGCGAACAGGCCGCGACCCCGTTCATGGTGCTGCTCGCCGGTTTCGACGCCCTCGTACACCGCTACACCGCCGCCGACGATTTCCTGGTCTCCATCCCGGTGACCGACCGTCCCGTCGGCACCGAACAGCTCATCGGCTACTTCGGCAACACCTTGCTGCTGCGCGCGGGAATCGGTGGCCGCGACGATTTCGCCACCTTGGTCGCCGGCGTGCGCGACACCTGCACCGGATCGTTCGCGCGCCGTGGGGTCGGCATCGATCGTGTTGTCCGTGAAGCGAATCCGGACCGTGTCGCCGGACGCGACGGCATGGATCAGCTGGTCCGCCTCGGCTTCAGCGTGCGCAAGAGCGCCGACGGTTTCGCCATCGACGGCGTGCGGTCCACCCAACTCGAACTGGGCGCGGCGAGCGCGCAGGTGCCGCTGGCCTTCGCCGTGGTGCTCGAGGCCGACGGCAGCGCGGTGGTGGAAGCCGAGTACCAGACCGACGTGCTCGCCGATGCCCTCGTCGACCAGCTGCTCGTCCATTTCGGTCGTCTCCTCGACAGCGCCCTGCGCGACCCGGAGCGCAGGCTCGCCGATCTCGACATGCTCGGCGACGCCGATCGCGCCGCGCTGCTCGACCGTTCGCACGGCGTGCTCGTCGACGAAGAGGCGACAACCCTTGTCGCCCTGTTGGAGTCGGCCGCAGCCGCCGATCCCGAGGCGCGGGCGCTGGTCTCCGATGATGTGGAGCTCACCTACGCCGCGCTGCACGCTCGCGCGAATCGGTTGGCGCACTGGCTGATCGAGCAGGGCATCGGCACCGAAGACATCGTCGGCCTTCGGCTCGGCACTTCGGTCGAGTTCATCGTCGCCGTGCTCGCGGTGCTGAAGGCCGGTGGCGCGTACCTGCCGATCGACCCGGCCTACCCGGAGGACCGCATCGAGTACCTGGTCGAGGACGCGAATCCTCGATTACTGCTCGGGGCAGTCGAATTGGCTGCCGCCGAGGATGCGGCGTCCGAGCTGCCCGCGACGGCGCCCACCGATGCCGAGCGACTGCGGCCACTGCGCCCGTCGAACCTCGCCTACGTCATCTACACCTCCGGCTCCACCGGCAAGCCCAAGGGTGTTCCGGTGCCGCACAACGCGATCGCCGAACACATCGTCTGCTTCACCGCCGACTGGAACATGACCCCCGCCGACCGGCTGATGCAGTCGTCGTCGGTGAGCTTCGACGCGTCGCTGGTCGATATCGCGATCACGCTGACCGTCGGTGCGCAGCTGATCGTGCCCAAGCCCAACGCTTTCCGCGACATCCGCTATGTCGCCGACTTGATCAGCCGCCGCCAGGTGACCGTGCTGCACATGGTGCCGTCGATGCTGAGCACCTTCCTGCTGCTGCCCGAGATCAGTGAATGGCAGTCGCTGCGCCAGATCCCCGTCGGTGGCGAGGCCTTGCCCGGCGAGGTCGCCGACCGCTTCGCCAACACCCTCGACGCCGAACTGCGCAACCACTACGGCCCCACCGAGGCCGTGGTCTGCTCCACCCACATGCCGGTCTCCGGCCCGCAGGGTACCGGCGTGGTGCCGATCGGCATCCCCAACCGCAACGTCTACACCTACGTCCTCGACGAGGCGCTCCAGTTGGTGCCCGACGGCGTCGTCGGTGAGCTCTACCTGGGCGGTGAGCAGCTCGCCCGCGGCTACCTCGACCGACCCGCGCTGAGCGCCCAGCGTTTCGTCGCCGATCCGTTCACCCCGGGCGCTCGGCTGTACCGCTCCGGCGACCTGGTGCGCCGCAACACCTTCGGTGAGCTGGAGTTCGTCGGTCGCGCCGACGAGCAGGTGAAGGTGCGCGGTTTCCGCATCGAACTCGGCGAGGTGGAAGCCGCGATCGCCGCGCATCCCGCCGTGGCCCACTGCGTTGTCGTGGTGACCGAGGACCCGGCCATCGGCGCGATGCTGGCCGCCTATGTGGTGCCCGCCGATGGCACCGTCGACCTCGAACAGGTCCACGCGTTCGCGGCCAGCGGATTGCCCGAATACATGGTGCCCAGCGCGTTCGCGGTGATCCCCGAGATCCCGCTCACCGTCAACGGCAAGCTCGACAAGCGCGCCCTGCCCGCGGCGACCCCCGCCGTGGTGCGCACCCACCGCGCCCCGGCCACGGCCACCGAGCGCAAGGTCTGCGCCCTGTTCGGCGCCTTGTTCAGCCTCGACGAGGTCAGCGCGGAGGACTCCTTCTTCGAGCTCGGCGGCCACTCGCTGCTCGCGGCCCGGCTGGTTGCCCAGGTCCGCGCCGAATTCGGCGTGGAACTCGACGTCCGCGTCGTCTTCGACAGCCCGACCCCCGCCGCCCTCGCCGCCAACTTGGTCGCCCGCTTCCTGGCCGAATTCGACATCGACCTCGACGCCGTCGACAACGATTTCGACGACGCCCCCGCCGCGACCGAGAGCGAGACCACCGACACCGGTCGCCCCGCGATCGGTGGGCGCGCGCGTGGCGAGCGTGTTCCGCTGTCGTACTCGCAGCTGGCGATGTGGTTCCAGTATCGGATGGAGGGTGCCGGCTCGGTCGGCAACCTGCCGCTGGCCATGCGCTTCGACGGCGCACTCGACATCGCGGCGCTGCGTGCCGCACTCGACGACGTGGTCGCTCGGCACGAGTCGCTGCGCACCACGTTCCCCGAACACGACGGCGTGCCCTACCAGGTGGTGCACCCCGCCGCTCCGGTCCCGCTGCCGGTGCGCGAGATCGCGTCCGACCAGCTCACCGAGGCACTCGCCGAGATCGCCGACTACCACTTCACCCTCGACGGTGAGCCGCTGATCCGCGCCGAACTGCTCGTCCTCGACGCCGACACCCACGTGCTCTCGCTGCTCGTGCACCACATCGTCGCCGACCACGCGTCCTTCGGCGTGCTGCTCGACGACCTCACCACCGCCTACCGTGCTCGATGCGAGCTGGGCGTCGCCCCGAACTGGGCGGCATTGCCGGTCCAGTTCGCCGACTACGCACTGTGGCAGCGTGAACTGTTCGACCAGGCCGCGCCGAGCGCGTTCGCCACCGACCAGATCGACTACTGGCGTGCCGCGCTCGCCGACGTCCCCGAGGAGATCGCGGTCGCTCACGATCGGCAGCGTCCGCCGGTGCTCGGCAAGCGCGGTCAAGTGGTGAACTTCTCGTTGCCCGCCGCCGTTCGCTCCGGACTGGAATCGCTCGCGATCCGCAGCGGCGCCACCGAATTCATGGTGTGCCAGGCCGCGGTCGCCACCCTGCTGCACACCCTCGGCGGCGGCACCGACATCACCCTCGGCACTCCCGTCGCGGCGCGCACCGATCCGTCGACAACGGCCATGATCGGGTTGTTCGCCAACATGGTCGTGCTGCGCAACGACCTGTCGAACGCGCCGACCCTGCACGACACCGTGCTTCGGGCACGCAATGTGGTGCTCGACGCCAATGCCCACCAGGAGCTCCCGATCGAGCGACTGGTCGAAGCGCTCAACCCGCGTCGCTCACGCTCACGGAACCCGCTGTTCCAGAGCATGATCCACTTCCGCGGCGCCGATTGGGCACCGACCACGTTGCCCTTCGCCTCCTCGGGCGAGACCACCGTCACCGTGCTGCCCGCCGACTTCGACGTCTCGTTCCTGGATCTGAACCTGAGCCTGAACGTGACCGCCGACGGCGGCATGGATGTGCGCGTCGTCGTCAACGCCGATCTGTACGACCCGGCCACGGCCGCGCTGATCGCCGACGCGCTCGCCGCCACGCTGCGCGCTTTCGCCGAGACACCCGACCTGCCGGTCGCCGACCTGCGGGTGCTGCCTGCCGCGGATCTCGAGCGCCTGCTCGCCCCGCCTGCCCCGATAGCGACGAGCGCCGTCGCCACCGGTGCCGCGACCGATTCCGATACCGAGCGCACCCTGATCGCCCTGATCGAGGAACTGCTGGAGATCGACGAGGTCGTCGGCGACGACAACTTCTTCGCCCTCGGCGGCGACAGTGTCATCTCCATCCAGTGGTCGGCCCGCGCCGATGCCCTCGGCCTGCCGCTGTCGCCGCAGATGGTCTTCGAGTGCGCCACGATCACCGAATTGGCCGCCGCCGTAGACGCTGCCGCCGGTGGCGCGACTCGAGCCGATGAGCCCGAACAGGTTTCGCACGCGCCGATGAGCGCGTCGGGCCTGGAATCCGACGCCCTGTCCGCGCTGACGGCCGCCTGGTCCGCACAGGGATGAGCACGAACGTCGGGATGAACGAGCAGTTAGGAAGGGACGCAGCATGAGTGCGCCGCAGATCGAAGACGTACTCGCGCTGAGCCCGCTGCAGGAGGGGCTGTTCTCCCTGTCCCGGCTGACGGGCACCGAGATCGACCTGTACACGATGCAATTCGTGGTCGATATCGACGGCCCGCTCGACACCGACCTGCTGCACCGCAGCGCGCAGGCCATGCTGGACCGTCATCCGAACCTGCGGGCCGCGTTCTGGGACACCGATGTGCCCAAGCCGGTGCAGATCATCCCGTCACGCGCGGAGCTGCCGTGGGCCGAACGGGCCGCGCTGTCCACGGAATTCGACTCGATCGCCGAATCCGAGCGCCGCGTCCCGTTCGTGCTCAGTCGCGGTCCCGCGCTGCGAGTGCTGCTGCTCGACGTCACCGACGCGCCCGCGCTGCGCAAGCGGATGATCCTCACCGCCCACCACATCCTCATGGACGGCTGGGCGGTGGCGGTGTTCTTCACCGAACTGCTCGCCGTCTACCAGGCGGGCGGCGCCCTCGACGGTCTCCCCGCGCCCCGTCCCTACCGCGACTACATCGGCTGGCTCGGTGCCCAGGACCACGACGCCGCGGCTCGCCGCTGGGCCGAATACCTGCAGCAGGTCAGCGCACCGTTGGTGTTGGCCGACGGCGCCGGTGATCGCGGCTCCGCGGTTCCGGAGACCACGCGACTCCGGTTGTCCGCCACCGAAACCGAGCAGTTGCAGCAGTGGGCGCGCGGCAACGGGATGACGCTGAACACCGCGGTCCAGTTCGCCTGGACGCTGCTGCTCGGTCGCATCACCGACCGTCGCGATGTCGTCTACGGCACCACGATCTCCGGCCGACCCGAGAAGCTCGCTGGCGTCGAAGGCATGGTCGGGCTGTTCATCAACACCGTTCCGGTCGTGCACCGCCTCGATCCCGTCGAGCCGGTCGTCGCGCAATGCGCACGCCTGCAACGTGATTCGGCCACCATGCGCGACATCGGCTACCTCAGCCTGTCGACCCTGCAGCGCGCGGCGGGCCACGGCGCCCTGTTCGACACCCTGTTCGTCTTCGAGAACGCCCCCATCGACGACGCCATCCAGACGGTCACCGCCCCCGACGGCGCGCAGTTCCGCCCGATCGAGATGGAAAGCCTCGCCCACTACCCGCTCACGGTGGTCTCCCACCTGAGCGACGGCGAACTCCTCGTCCTCGTCGAGGCGATCCCCGCCCTCCTCGGTCACCTCGACCCCGCCGACCTCGGCGCCCGGATGCTCACCGTGCTGCGCACCCTGTCGACCCTGGATGCCACCGCGACCACCGAGTCGATCGACCTGCTCTCCGAGGCCGAACACGCCGAACTCCGCAGCGCCGCAACCGATATCACGGCCGCACCGACGGCCACGCCGTGGGAACTGTTCGAGCAGCAGGCCGCGGCCGCTCCGGACGCGATCGCGCTCACCACGACCGACGGCGAGGTCTTCACCTACCGTGCGCTGCACGACGAGGCTTGCCGGATGGCGGGCGAGTTCGTCACCCACGGTGTCGGCCCGGAAACCGTTGTCGCCCTGATGCTCCCGCGTGGTCCTCGCTCGATCATCGCGATCCTGGCGACGTTCGCAGCGGGCGCCGCCTACGTCCCGGTCGACATCACGCTCCCCGTGAGTCGCATCGCATCGATTCTGCGCCAGTCGAACCCGACGCTGGCCCTTGTCCTCGGTGAGAACCGCGCACTGCTCGACGGCACGAATCTCGACACGGTGTCCGTGAACGACGATGCCGGCATCGACTTCGGGCAATCGGTCCAGGTGCTGGCGCTCGACGCGCCCGCGGTCGTGGACCGGATCGCCGCCCGCCCCGCACAGTCGCCCGCGGTCCACCGCGAACTCGACCACAGCGCCTACATCATCTTCACTTCCGGCTCGACCGGCGAGCCCAAGGGAGTGGTCGGCACGAACGCCGCGCTGGCGGGCTACTTCGCCGATCACCTGGAGCGCTTCTACCGCCCGGCGACGGCCCGGCTCGGCCGACCGCTCCGGATCGCCCACGCCTGGTCGCTCGGCTTCGATGCCTCCTGGCAGCCGATGGTCGGCTTCTTCGCTGGACAGGCCCTGCACCTGTTCGACGCCGAGGAGATGCGCGACGCGCACCGAATCGTCGCAGGCATGGCCGAATTCGACATCGACATGATCGACACCACGCCGTCGATGCTCGCGCAGTTGGCGGCAGCGGGCCTGCTCGACCGCGAACTGTCGGTGCTCGCCCTCGGCGGCGAGGCCATCGACACCGCGCTGTGGGCACGACTGCGCGCCCTGCCCGGGACGGCTGTGTACAACTGCTACGGCCCCACCGAGACGACCGTCGAAGCCGTGGTCGCGCCTGTCGCCACCTCGGAGATCCCCACGATCGGCACCGCCAACGGCGGCATGGTCGGCTACGTGCTCGACTCCCGGCTGCGACCCGTCCCGCAGGGCATCGTCGGCGAGCTCTACCTGTCGGGCGTGCAGCTGGCCCGCGGCTACCTCGGCAAACCCGCCATCACCTCCGACCGTTTCGTCGCCGACCCCACGCGCCCCGGCGAGCGCATGTACCGCACCGGTGACCTCGTGCGCAGGCTTCCCGGTGGCCGTTTCGGCTACCTCGGGCGCGCCGACGCCCAGGTGAAGGTGCGTGGCTATCGCATCGAGGTCGGCGAGATCGAGACCGCGCTGCGCCGTTCCGCCGATATCGACACCGCCGCGGTGACCGTGGTGCGCCGTGCCGGTGGTGCGTCGCTGGTCGGCTTCGTCGTCGGCAAGGCCGGTCGCGCCGTGATCGTCAGCCGCGTGCGCGCCGACCTGGCGCAACGCCTGCCCGCGTACATGATTCCCGCGCGCATCGTCGTCATGGATCAGCTGCCGGTGAACGTCAACGGCAAGCTCGACAGCCACGCGCTGAACGAGCTCGCCGAGCAGTCGCTCTCGGTCGCCGACAGCAACGCCGCCGCCGAGACGGCAACGGAGATCGCGCTCAGCGAGCTCTTCGCCGAACTCTTCGACGGCCGCGCACCCGGCATCGACGCCGACTTCTACGAACTCGGCGTCGACAGCATCGTCGCGATCTCCCTGGTCAACAAGGCCCGCCGTCGCGGCCTCGCCCTCAATCCGCGAATGGTGCTGGCCTGCCCGACTATTCGTGAACTCGCCGCCGCCGTCGACGACGCACCGGCCGCCGCCGCGCAGTCCGGCGCCGACGCCTACGGTGTGGTGCCGCCGCTGCCGGTGGTCTCCTGGATGTACGAATACGGCAACTACCGTCGTTTCACCCAGACCGCGCTGCTGCGTCTGCCCGCCGGAATCGACCGCGCGGCACTGGAATCCACCCTCCAGGCGTTGCTCGACGCGCACGACACCCTGCGCGCGGTGCTCACCGACACCACCGACGGGCCGCGTATGGTCACCCGGGCGCCCGGCGTGGTGAACGCCGCCGACCTCGTCATCGAAGCGCCCTCGGGCCTTTCCGGTGACGAACTCGGCTCGGCCATCACCGAATTCGCGCGGATCGCCAACGACGCCATCGACCCCCGCACGGGGGACATGGTGCGCGCCGTGTGGTTCCGGGGCGCCGGCTCCGATGTCGCGGACATTCTGCTACTCGCCGTGCACCACCTCGCGGTCGACGTCGTGTCCTGGCACATCATGCTCGACGCACTGGCCGCCGCCTGGCAACAGATCCAAGCGGGCGTGACGCCGAAGATGTTGCCCGAGTTCACCTCGTACCGACAGTGGTCCGAGGCCATGTGGCAGCGCGCGTCCGAGCCGGAAGTCCTCGCTCAGCGCGATTACTGGACCACACAGGTCCGCGAGCCCGATGCCGCACTCGGCTCCCGGCACCCCGCCCCGGCGACCGACACCTGGTCCAGCCTGCGGGTCAGCACGGTGGCGACTCCGGTCGCGGTCACCGAGCGCCTGCTCAACCGCGTCGGCAAGGACGAGGGCGTCCGCGAGTTCCTCCTCACCGCCCTCACCATGACCATGGCCTCACTCCACGCCGACAACGGAAACGACCCGGCCGCAGGTGCGTTGATCGCCATGGAAGGCCACGGCCGCGCCGACACCACCCTCGGCACCGACACGGCCAACACCCTCGGTTGGTTCACCAGTGTCTTCCCCGTACGCCTCGGCGTCGGCGACAACGCGGTGGATGTCGCACGCGCACAAGCGGACCCCGCCGCCGCTCGCACCCTGCTCGGTTCGGTCTCCGCGCACCTGCGCGAAATCCCCAACCAGGGCCTCGATTACGGACTCCTCCGCTACGTCAACCGTTCCGCGGAACTCCGCACCGCCGCCGAACCCCAGGTCGAGTTCAACTACCTCGGCCGAATCGACCTGAGCGGCAACGAAACCGACCCCTGGTCACTGCTCGTCGGCGAACACGACACCGCACTTCCGCTCGACCCGGAACCGGATCTACCCCTGCGTTACGCGGTCGATGTCATCGCGGGCATCGGCGCCACGCCGGAAGGCTCCGCGCTGACCACCAACTTCCGCTGGAGCGCATCCCTGTTCACCGACACTGGAGCCGCCCGCTTGGCAGAATTGTGGGCTCAGGCGATCACAACTCTGGCCGACGCACTGGACCTCAGCGCAACCACGCCCGATGAGGTCGCTGGCTGACCTGGCTGTCGAGGTCGTCTCCGGTTGGATGAGCCCGGCGCGATCATGCGGTGGCCTCGCGGTTCGCGGTGGATGTGCGCCCGCGCCGGTCGGGTGGCGGTTGCCGCCACAGGAGTACGACCGCCAGCAGGCCTACCAGGGACGGGGTCATGAGGACCCAGCCGAGCAGCGGCGGGAGCCCGGTATCGCCGGAGGTATCCCTGGTGAGGAGTTCGGTCAGCCCCACGGTGGCGCCGAGCGCCGCCAGCGCTGTCGCGATCGGTCGGGCCCAGCGCTGTCCCGCCCGCACTGTCCAGATCGACCAGAGCCAGGCGATCGTTCCGAGCGCGCCGATGGTCGTCAGGACGACCAGGTAGGTTCCGACCGCCGAGTCGACCTGGGTCTGGGTGTAGCTGGGGTAGCCGTCTCGGATGTGTTCGGCCAGTAGTTGTCGAGTGGCGTACGGGACGATCGTCGTGATCACGCTGAGTCCGAGACCCGTATACATCGCGGCGAGAGCCGAACTCCCGGATTCGGGTCGGTTCCCGATGGAACCGCCAGTCGCGTCGTTCATATCGCCTCCGTGTTTCGCTCGTAAACCTACGCCGTAGATTTGCGTTCGACGGTATATCCTACGACGTAGGTTTGACAAGCGAAGGGATGGAAGATTGGCCAGACGTACGCGGGGCACCTCGGCGGGACTCACCCGCGAACGCATCGCGGCCGCCGCTGTCGCACTCGTCGACCGAGATGGTCTCGAACGCTTCGCCGTTCGGCGCCTTGCCGATGAACTCGGGGTCGACCCGATGTCGATCTACAGCCACATCAAAGGCAAGGCCGCACTGCTGGACGCGGTGTCGGAAGCGGTGCTCGCCGAGGTCACCGTCGACGAAGAGGCGACCCACGACTGGGCACAGATCGCTCGCGCGACGGCGCACAGCTACCGCGCGACCGCCTATCGACACCCCCACGTCGTCGCACTGCTGGCCACGCGCCCACAGACTTCGCCGACGGCCCTCGCGGCACTGGAACGACTGCTGACCGCGATGCGCGCAGCCGGTCTGCCCGAGCGCGCGATCGCGGACACGCCACTGCTGCTGTTCAGCTTCCTCAACGGCTATCTGCTGGCTGTCCTCAGCGTGTCGCCCGACAGCGCCGACAGGGTGCCCGCTATCGACGCGACCCAGTTCCCGACCATGGCCGAGCTTGCTCCACAGCTGACCGATTTCGGGTCCGTCGCGGAGTTCGATCGGCTGCTGGACGGGGTTCTCAGCTCGATACGTGGCCAATAGGCGAGTGGGTGGGGATGTCAACCGTTGCGAGGCTTGCTGAACTCCTCGATCAGCACCGGATACTGCTCGGCGCCGTGACCTGCGGCGATCGAGCGATCAGCAATCGCCTTGATCAGCTTCGGGAGTTCGGCGTTGACGCCGAGCGCCTCGCACTCCTCGATCAGGTGGGCCATCGTTCGCGCGTCGGTCTCCAGGGCCGCCACCTCGGCGGGATAGGAACCGTTGTCGATCTGCTCGGCGTACCCGGGCAGCCAGGTGGCCACCCCGGCCGCCATCATCTGCGCGAACGGGGCGAACGTCGCGGCGTCGACACCGGCCGTTCTGAGCATGGCGGTGCCCTGGAGCCAGGCGTTGAGGACGCTCCACATCATGGTCAGCCCCGCCACGTCGTACAGGGAAGCGAGGCCGTGGTCGGCGCCGAGGTAGGTGACGGTGCCCAGCGCCTCCAGCGTTGACTGATGAGTGTCGAAGTCGGCCTGTGGACCGCTGTGCAGAATCACCGCGTCGGGTGTTCCGATCGCCTGCGGGATGGCCATGATCGCGCCGTCCAGGTAGTGAGCGCCACGCCGCGCGAACCAGCGGGCGGTCTCGCGGGCCTGTGCCGAGTCACCCGAGGTCAGATTGAGCAAGGTCGTGTCGCCGACCTCTGTGGTGTCGAACAGTTCACGGACGGCCGGGTAATCGGAGACGCAGATGATCGTGATCGAGCCCGCTCGCAGCGCGTCACCGATGGTCGGCGCGAGCCGCGCACCCTCGGCGACCAGTCGGTCGGCCTTGGCGGGCGTCCGATTCCAAACGGTGGTGGGATGTCCGGCGGCGAGGAACGCGCCGGCGAGCGCCTGGCCCATGAGCCCGAGTCCGATGACGGTCACAGATGTGTCGGTTGCGTTGTTCATGGCAGCATCATCAACGTTCATACCGGTATGAAGGTCAAGTGAGGATGCCATGCGAATCGGCGAACTGAGTACCCGCACAGGCGTCAACACCCACCAACTGCGCTACTACGAAGCCCAGGGCCTGATGTCCGCGCACCGCAGCCCGAACGGCTACCGCGAATACGACGAAACCGCCCCACTGCGCGTCCAGCAGATCCGCCACCTGCTCGGCGCGGGCCTGTCCTCCGAAGACATCGCCTACCTCCTGCCCTGCGCCGAAGGCGAAACCCCCACCCTCCCCGCCTGCCCAGAACTACTGTCCGCCATGCGAACCCGCCTCCATCGCCTCGACGACCAGATCGACCGCCTCACCCGATCCCGCGAGGCCCTGGCCGTCTACATTGCCGCCGCCGAACGCACAACCAGCGACACCTACCCACCCTTCGACGGAACCGAACCGATCCTCGCCTGAGTAATAGTTGGCTGCGGCCAGTGCAGGCTTAAAGACCGACTATCGAAGCCGTTCCAGCCACGCATCGGCTCACGCCGGCCCCACTCGCCGCCGCAGCAGGCAGAATTCGTTCCCCTCCGGGTCGGCCAGCACGTGCCAGGTTTCGGTGCCGGTCTGTCCGATATCGACATTGCGGGCACCCGCGGCGAGCAAACGCTGGAGTTCTTCGTCCTGATCACGGTCGGTGGCGTTCACATCGAGGTGCATCGGCAGTTTCCCCCGTCTGGGGTCGATGCTGAGGCTGAACAGCAATGTGGGCTGCGGTCCGCCGAATTCGGTTCCTGGCGCGCCGATTTGGACGTCACCCTCGTCCCGGTCGAGCACGACATAGCCGAGCACTTCGCACCAGAAGTCGGCCAGCAGTTCCGGGTCGGCACAATCGATGACAAGTTCGGTGATCCTACAAGCCATAAGCGCGACCTTACGCCCGCGCCGCCGACTCACGCCTGGTGAATACCAGCCTTGGGCCAGACTCCGTCTGCCCTATGCCCTCGTATAGCCATCCCCGCCACTCGCACAGTCATATTGTCGCCCCGCCCGTCCTCCACCTCGACCGAATAATCCGTAGCACTGATCTTCAGCGCCCGATCGAATCGGTGATCCGCCCCACCGAACTCGTAGGTCACCCCCGTCGAATCTTCCGAAGTCTTCCGAAAGACCACATATATCGCCACAGGCCTGCCTTCCTTACTTGTTCTTCGCGGCCGGCGAGCGGTTCGACACTGTCGGGGCATCCACGGCCCGCTTCAGCCAGTGGCGCGATTGAGGATGTCGGTGTAGAGCAGACGCCCGCCGAGTAGCCGGAGCGCGGCGAGACGGGTCTTGGCGCGGCCGAGTTTTGTGGTTCGAGCGCCGCGTTCGTAGTAGAAGACGTCCCACCATCCGTCTTCTACCTCGATCAGGCACCAAGATTGTTCGCGCAGTGCACCTTCCGAGACCAGAGCTGCGGGCGAGTCGACGTGGGAGAACCTGCTGAGTTGGCTGATCGGATTCTGGGAGAACACATCGTCGTTCGGAGTCATACCGCAATCTCCTCGATGAATCCTGAGCCGACCAGATCGACGACCGGCATCACGGTGAAGTATTGGTTTCCGCCACCTGGTCTGGCGAACCATGGTGCAACGGGGCCGGACCACACTGGTGTGGGCGTGAGGACCTTCCATCGCCGGTATCCGGATTCGGCGTAGTCGATCGGAAGTGAGCGTGCGCCGAAGGGCGTACCGATGTCGTAGAGCAGTCGGGTGAAGGTGGTGCCGAACGAGTCCATGATCCGGCCCGGGTCGAGCCGAGTTGGTGTCCGGCCCGTGGCGGTCGCGAAGCCATCGGGATGAAGTGTCGGATCGGGCCAGCGGAGCAGCCTTCGGCCCGCCGAAGCTCCGACATCTTCCGATACCACGAACTCTCTTGCCCACTGCGCTTCACGCATGCCGCCGAACAGATCACCGTCATCGAGAATCGACTGAACGGCCGGACTACTGATCGACGCGCCGCCGACCGACCCGGCCGTACCGCGACCGGGTCCCAGTGGCTGTGACCCGTCGAGCGCTCCGCCGATCAACCCGAGGAACCCGAAACAGGCAGCGGCTTCGTTGTCGTATACGCACAGGTCATGTGGGCCGCCGCGTTCGTACCAGAAAGCTTCGAACGAGCCATCGGGGCCCGGCACCAAGCAGTAGTGGTCGTCGCGAAGTCTCCCGACCGAGGCAACCGAGTCGGGAACACCAAGACCCCGCAAGATCATGGTGAGTTCGTCGATGTTCACGATGAAACCTCTTCTAGCTCAGTCGGAGAACGTTGCTTCGAGTGCGCTGTCGATGCGTTCCTGCTCGGCATCGTCGAGCGTCACCGGCGCGAAATTGCGCGATCGGGCGTGGTCGATGAACTCGGTGGGAACCGCGATCCCGTACTCCCGCACGAAGTATCCCCAGTATGTGGACCACACCCAGGTGCCGTCGCTCGACATCCCGGTCGGAACACCATGGTCTCGTGCCGGGTCGAGCGGGTCGGCCATCGACTGGGTCGACACCAGCGACTGACACTCAAGCAGGTAGTGCGAAAGCGGTTCTCGGAGTTCTTCGTCGAGGCGTCCCACGAGGTCCGCCAAGCTGACTTCTGGCCACCCTTCGATTCCCTCGCGGGGGTCCTCCGAAAAATTGGGGAGTAGTTTCAAGGTTCAGCCTTCCCACTCGGAACGGTCCAATTCCTCGACTCTTCCATCGGGGTGGAATCGATGGCATGTATCGGGCAGCCGCGGTACTTGCCACGGACTGATACTCCGCAGTCTGGCATCAACGCCGAGTCTGCCTCGGGACGTGTAGAGGTATCCATCCGGCGCCACTACCGGCGTGCCGAGCGCTTGGGCAAGACTTCGTGCGAAGTTGCCATCGAGCCGTCCGGTATTGCACGACAACAACCGGATGGGAGTTCCGGGTACATAGTCCGGTCGGTGGCGAATCACATTGGCCAGCTCTCGCGCCGACATAGCTCCTCCTCCGGTCGAGTCCATGTTCACGCTGTCCGGCCGTCCATGCGCAACAACATCGTAGTGCCCTGCGAGCGGCCGAACGCTTTGCACATCCTGGTAGAAGCGGTCGGTCGCGGACATAATCGAGAACCCTGGACGGTCGTCCGTGAATGGATGGGTTGTGGGAGACGCTGCGGGGTTGCCACGTTCTTCCAGGCCATCCGCTGTCGGGGCGTCGACGTCAGATCCGGAAGTAGGTGCATGAGGCAGCGGGTCGACTTCTCTGAGGTACCCGGCATCAATAAGTGCCTGCACGCTGACTGGAAGATGGTGTTGGGAACCGCGCCCAGGTTCTCCCATCTGGGGAGCAATGCCGCCCTGCCACACCGGCAATGGCCGAAGGACCTCGTATTGGTGGTACGAGTCGCCATCGAGATTGGTCGGCGGCAGTGCTCGTTGCGGGTAAGGAACACCCGCAGGCGATGTGAACCTGCCATTGGGCCCACCGAATCGGTCGATGACCTCGCCCGGTTGGAGGACGGCCGGGTGACGGTCGGTCGGACTGGAGAACCCTTGCGGATATAGATCGCCGTCGGCCCAGGCGGGACCCCCGTTCGGTCCAGCGATAGACCGCATCCAGGCATCACGTCCGACTCCGTGAAACGGGTCCCAGCCGGGGGGCAACAGCGCGTCCACAGCGGCATTGCCGCGGCCGACGCCGGGCGGTGGATCGGGAAACGCCCCCGTCCTGCTTCTGTGATCACTCGCGATGGTCGACAGTTGGCTGTCGAGGGCCCGTAGTCGTCGAAGTTCGGCCTCCTCCATATCTGGATGGACGAGCTCGTCGGTAGTTACTGGAAGCCCGTTGGGTTGGAAGTAGTCGGCGGCGGGCAGGGACTGGTCGTTGGTGTCGTGGCCTGCTACCGCCGCGTTGTCCGAGTCCGGACCCGAGGTCGTTTGGTTCTCGGTCGCCTGCGCGTCGATGCCGGTGGTGGGTTCAGCCGCGTGCGCGAGCCAGGGCGGGAGGGAAGGCGGGACGAGCGTGGCACGGTCGATCTCGTTGCTGAGCTGTTGAAGATCGCTCGGCGAGAGGGATCCGGTGGAACTCGGAGCCAACCCGAGCTGATTGCGCAGCTGTGACATCAGATCCGTGACGTCTGCGTTCGGGTGAGTAGTGCCGGCTCGCCCCGTGTCGTCCACCCGTACCCGCAACTCGGCATCGGCCGGGTTATCGACGGGAACGAGGTCGACCATGAACCATTCCCCGTTGGGGAACTGGCTGCCCTGGTTGAACGTGGTATCGGTTGCTTGTTGTAGCTGTTCGCAGAGGTCCGCCAACGACTGGGATCCGAAACCTGGCCCAGACGCGACGTTGACGTTGATGCGTGCGACGGTGACCGGCTGGCCGAGCGCATTGGGGTAGCGGTCGACTTGATACCTGCGGCCCCCGCTGGGGGCTCTGACGGTGACGGATCGTCCGATCTCGGGGGTCTCCGTGCGTAACAGTTCGCGGGCTCGGCGAGCCTGATCAGCCGGACCGTTCGTCGTGCTCGGACCGCGGTCGGACGGCGCAGTCGAACCGGACAGTGCTGGGGTGACCCCGGTGTCCCTCGCTACCGTTCCGTCGATTCCTGGATCGGCCGGGCGGCTCGCGTCCGACGTACCGACTACACCTCGAATGTCTCCGTTGTCGGCCACGTGCCGTTGCGCTGCCGACTCCACGCCGCCCTCGCTGCCACCATTGGTGCCAATGGCGTATACGGAGTGGTTTCCAGGGTCACCTTGTCGATGGTCAGACTGAGGTCTTCTCGTGTCGGCGGGGTTGTCGCTATCGATTCGACCGTCACCAGGTACTCGATAGTCTCCGGGTCTTGCCGGATCTGTTGGAGCGTCAGTCGATTCAATGGGGGATAGATCTGTTCGGCCTGGATCGGAGTCCCGGTTTCGATCGCTGCGTCGTACGTCTCGCCGATCGTCGTCAGTGCCAGGCTCGACTGGGTGGTGACCACCCCGGTCTCCTTGTCCACCGCGTAGCTCGCCAGGCCTAGATCCGTCCCCTCCGCGATCTCCGTCGGGGTCAGAATCTCTCGGCAGATCCACGCGTGTCGGCTCTGAAGGAGGCTGAATTCCCGCGTTGGGAATATCTGAGCCAGGTACTCCCGCACTTGTTCCGCTGTTCGGAGTTGTGGCGGCTCCATTCGTTGCTCCCTGCTGGTCAACCGTCATGAATCTGAACGAAGAGGATTGAGACGTCAGGCTCGCTGGTGGAGAATCTGAGAACGTCCGCTGTTGTGGGTCCCACCAGACTGGGCCGGTCGCACCGATCGGGTAGACGATAGCGGTCGCGTGCCCGCCGCCGCCCTGCCAGTCGTTGAGGACCAGTGCCGACGAACCGGGTCCCCTCTGGCTGATCCAGTCGTGAAGGGCCTGAAACCGGTCCGGGACGGACTGGTTGGGGTTTGCGAAGGTCTGCCACTGGCCGCCGAGCCATGTTGCCGCGCGAGCTGGGCCGTTCCGTTCTCCTTGCCGGCTGACAGTTCCGTCGGGGAGCAAGTCCACCGTTCGAGGCGCAGAGACTTCTGGTCGTCCGTTGAACGACGCCAGTGCGGCAAGGGAGGCGTCGAGGCAGTTGATATTTCGGCCTGTGACGTGTGGCCCACCGTCGTTGATCAACCGCCCGTAGGGGTTTGTTCTGGGGTCGGCACCGACCATGAACCTGTTGCCGTCGCGTAGGGCGTCTTCGACCGCGTGCTGGTGCTGGGGAATTTCGACGCCGCGCAGGTAGCCGGGAGCGAATACTCGCGTCCCGGGCATGTCGGCCAGGGGCGACGGTGTGTTGGCTCGGGCGATGTCGTTGCTGATCGAGCGAAGGTCGTCGGGGCTCAGCGGCGTGTCCGGGGTGCTCGGAGGCAAGCCCATGTGCTCGCGGAGATCGTTGGACAGATCGAACGGGTGTTGCTGCAAATTCAGCCGCAGATCGGCGGCAGCGGGGTCGGTTGTCAGCTCGAGATCGACGAGGAACTGGTCGCCGCCGCGAAGATCCTGCGCATGATTGAAGGCGGCATCGACTGCGCGCTGGGCGAATTCGATCTCCTGGCTCAATTCGGCTGGAGACATCAAGTGCGTGTTGGGGATATGGGCGCGGATCGTGGCTACCGAAACCCATCGGTTGCCGACCTGGAAACGGCGAATTCGGTATGAGGGGCGCGGTTGGGTCGGATTCTGGTTCGTGCCGACGGTTGTTGTTCGGCCGTCGTGCGGCGGTTGATTGCGTAGTGCGTCGCGCAACGGGCGGGCATCGGGACTGTAACCCGGGTCGGGTGATCGGTCGGTCGGAGCAGGTGTCGGAGTTGTCGTGGGTGTAGTGCTTTGTGGTGTCGTCTCAGCTGGGTCGGTGGGCGTGGTGAAGCTCGGCCGACTGGCAAGGCTGGTCGCCGGGTGCGTTTCGGGAGTTGTAGCCGTGGGGCGTGGGGTTCCGGTGGTTGCCGGGGGCGTCGTGGTCGATCTGGGCGATGACGGCGCCGGCGATGGGACTTGGCTGATCGGGGGTGTCGGCGTGGACGTCGGCGTGGCAGTCGGCGGTGGGGTTGTGGTGGGTGTTGTTGTGGGGTTTGCGGTTTGGGGGGCTGTCGCAGTGGTGGCGGCAGCTGTCGATGTGTCGTTGGAGGACGGGCGAGTGGTGTCGGCAGGGTTGTTCGAGGGGGTTGTCGGTTGGGAGGTTGTGGAGATCGGCGAAGCGGTGGTTGCGGCGGGAGTCGAAGTCGGTGATTGCTGGGGGGTCGACTCCTGCGTGGTTGGTGTCGCGGGGGTTGATGTGGTCGGTTGTTCGGTGGTCGAATCCGGCGTGTTGGCGGGGGCTGGTGTCGTGGGTTGGGGATTGGCCGGTGTTGTCGAGGTGCTGCTGGATTGACCGTTGTCGCTCGAAGTCGGGTTCTGTTGTCCGGTAGCGGTATTCGGTGTGTTGTCGGTAGGGGTGTTCGGCTGGGTCGAGGAATCCTGGGCCGGGAGGTCCAGTGATGAGCCGGTGGGGTCGGGCGTTGAGGTGTCGCCTGTGGGGGGTGCGGCCGTGGGGTTGTCCGAGGGTGAGGTGTCGCCGGTCGACGGCGTTTCGGTCGGGGTGTTGCTGTTCGGGGCCGCCGGTGAGTCGCTGCTCTGGGGGGTCCCGGTGGGGGTTTCGCTGGTCGGGTTCGATGGTGTGGTGTCGCCGGTCGGTGGGGTCGGGTTGGACCCGTTGCCGTTCGGGCTGGACGGCGTCGTGTCGCCTGCGGCGGGGGATCCGGTGGAGGAGGGTGCGGTTTCCCCGGCGTCGGGTGTTCCAGCGGATCCGTTGTTGTTCGGGGTCGACGGTGTGGAGTCGCCAGTGGGCGGAGTTCCGTTCGCGCCGTTGTCATTCGGGGCCGTGGGTGCGGATTCTCCCGGTGTCGAGGTGTTGGGCGAACCGTTTTGCGGGGACGCGCCGTCCCCGGTAGGAGCGGTGGATGCGGGGTTCGTTGATCCGCCGGTGTCGCCGTTGTTCGGACTTGTCGGCGCGTTCGGGCTGGTGTTTCCGGATCCGTTCGGGCTCTGGTCGCCGGACGGGGTATCGGTCCCCGCGGGCGTGGTAGAGCCGGGAACGTCGGTGCCCAGATCGGGAACGGTAGGAGCCGTGCTGTCTCCGCCATGACTGCTGGATTCGAGCGCGCTCTGGACACCACCCGCTCCAGCACTGGTGAAGGTGTCCACGCCTACATCCAGTTTGAATTCCTGGCCGAGGAAGGCCGCGCCTACTCCTGCGGTGGCGACCTGGGCGGAGAGGTCGGCGCCCAGTTCGGTGACGGTGCCCCCGACGACCTTGCCTGCGAGTTTGCCCGCGGTAGAAGACGCGACATCGCCGAGTGCGCCGGTGCCGCCACCGAGCAGACCGCCTGCCGCGCCGCCGACTGCGCCGCCGAAGGTGGCGAGGCCGAGATCGGTCCAGCCGAATTTGTCGCTGGAGCGGTCGCCCTTGGCTACCTGGATCAGGCGTGCGCCGAGATCGGTGCCGCCCTCTTCGAGTGCTTCGAACGCGGCACCACGCAGAGCCAACCGGGCGGCTGCCTTCGCGGCGCCGCGGGTGAGCATGCGGGCGATGAGTTGTCTGATCGCCACACGCACCGCGACCTGGGCGGCCACCCGGGCTGCCACGCCGGCTACGGCGCCGATACCTGTCCACGAGGTCGCGATCGCCGCACCGATCTCCACCGCGGCGATGACCATCGTCGCGATGATCACCAGTTTGGTGTGCTCGATATCGTTGGCGCCGTCTTCGAGCAGCTCGGCCTGTTTTTCACACCACTTGCGAACAGCCGCGAAGGTCGCTTCGTCGCCCGACAGCAACTTGTCGCGGTAAGCGGTGATGGCGGTGTGGGTTTCGCCTTCGGACAGCGCCGTCAGAGCGGCGTTCAGTGCGAGGGCGGCGTTGTCGTCGACCGTGTCGAGGGTGTTCGCCATGGCGGTCCACCCGTCAGCGACTCGGCGCATCGCCGTTTCGTCACCTTCGGGCCAATCACCCGCCCCGAGAATGTACTTGGCTACCCAGGCGAGCTCGTCGGGTATCTCGATGCCCATTTACAGCGACCCCGTGGCCTTGTCGATTTCACCGGCGCGCGTCGTGTCCTGGGCCTGCAACGCTTCGGCGACGGTGACCATGTTCTCGCCGAGTTGGGTCATCACCGTCGCCAGCCCGGTCACCGCCTTCTGGCCGGGCTCGACGCCGGGGGTGTAGTTCTTGGCGAACGACTGGCCGATCTCGTCGTTGCCCCAGCACTCACCCTCCGCCGCGATCACGGCCGCCAGCTTCTGGGCGCCGGTGGTGATCGTGTCGGCGACCGAGGTGAACGACGGCTGAGTGCCGCGCAGCGCTTGCGGGTCGGCTTTCAGCGAGCTCATCGCAGGTATCCGCGATTGCGGAAGTACTCGCCTTCTTCGTCGTCGGTGTCATCGACGAGGCTGTGGGGTGAGTCCGTGACCGGTTCGGGGGCCGGTGGTGGTGGCGGGGTCAGCTGGGCGATGAGGTCTTTCATGCTGGGGGCGCCCGGGATCAGGTCGGGCAGGTCCGGCATGTTCGCGGTCATGTCCGACAGTGGGGCGAGAGCTTGCTGTTGGGCCTGGGCGGCTTGCGCGGCCACCTCGGTGATCGCCTCGGTCACCGATCGGCCGAGGGATTCCGGGGTCGATCGTTTGAATGCGTCCGGCTCGATGTGGACCTCCGAGACCCCCGCGATGGTGCCGGAGACGCGGACCAAGTTGTCCGCCGACCAGGCCGTCACGAGCTGGCCGGCCTGGGACCGAGCGTCGAGCAGAGCCGACTTCTCCGCGGTGAAGGTATCCAGCATCGCATCGATCTGCGCGCGCAAAGCGTTGTTCGACGCCTGGGTCGGCGCCGACCAGTCCTCGTTCATGAGACCCTCGATCTGTCGGAATGCACGTCATATGGTTGGACGCGCGAGACCCGTCGAGGGTTGCATGGTGTGACGTAGATCTCTACCGCTAGCGGGCCGGTGAGCCCACGATGATGCTGCCGACATTGCACTCTTCGAGTTCGTCGAGCCCGGTGGCGGCGGCGAAAGCGGAGGTGTCGCTGAAGCCTTGGGCGACGACGCCGAGGTTCATGGCGGTGGCGGCCAGGTAGACGGTCTGCATGAGGACGCCGACGTGCTTGAGGATGTTGGCGTAGGCGACCTGTTCGTAGCTCCACATGACGCGGCCCGCGCGGGCCGAAACCAGCAGCAGGACTTGGGGTTGCGCGCCTCCTGCCAGGGTGGCCGAGGTGGATTTGAGGAGCTTCTGGACGGCGGGGGCGTCGGCGAGGGCGACCGGGCGCAGGGCGTGGTCGGTCGAGTCGTAGTGGTACATGCCGTTTTCCAGGCCTGCGACGTTGCGAACCACGGGGTAGATCTCGAGTTCGTAGGCGCCGCCGCCGGAGGGGTACGGGCGGGAGCCGTCTTCGCGGGTGCGGGCGGTGCGGAACAGCAACTCGCCCAGTTGAACCGAGGTGATGGGGGCGGCGTCGTCGAAGGCGCGGGTGGAGACGCGGTCCTCGATGGCGGCGGCCAGGCTCGGGTCGGAGACGCGCAGCGACATCAGGTCCGGCTTCGGAAGGGCGATCGGTTCACCGGCGAATGTCGCACGGCGCAGCGGCAATTCGGGGAACTGGCCGTCGGCCCAGCGGGTGGGGCCGAAGTCGTCCCAGGTCACCGTGCGGGCGCCGAGGGTGCTGTGGCGGTGGAACCACAGGTCGGGGGTGTTCCAGGAGCGGGTGGTGAACTCACGCTCCTCCTCGTCGCCGTCGACCAGGAAACCGCACCACTGCAGGTCCGCCATGAACTGGGTTTTCACGGCGGCGGGCACCGGCGAATCGGCCGCGAGGGGACCGTCGAGCAGGGCGAGCAGGCGCGGGTCGTGGATGCGCAGATCGCACCACGCCTGCGGGTGTTCGAGCACGAAGCCCTGGTTGTCACGGTGCAGGACAGCGAATTTCGACAGCGTCGCCGACCAGGTGGGCAGGGCCACCGCGGGGCGAGGGGCGGGGTCGGCGAAGGGGCGGATGCTGTAGAGGTCGCGGCCGCCGTCGCGGACTGTCACCGAGAGCCAGCCGCCGTCGGTGAGCTTGCGCATCAGCGCGGTGATGTCGTCGCCGGCCGCCGCGGTCGCCATTTCCGCCGCTGTCGCCGGGCCCTGGTTGAGGGTTTTCAGCGCCTGCAGCGCCCCCGCGCCCAGACCGGTCAGCTTCTCGTTGCGCGGCGGGTTCAGCAGCACCGCGCCTGCGGGTGTCGTGAGGCAGGTGACGCCCGCGCGCAGGGCGAAGCGGGTCTGGGCGGGGTAAGCGGAGGCGAGCACGGTGAAATCCTCGGGGGTAGAACCGGTCTGGGGCAGAACCTATTTCGCGGCGGCGGCGAACGCGGGTTCGAGCTTGTCCAGCATGTACGGCACCGACAGCGCGCTCGGCTGGTTGATCGCGCTGATCTCCTGGGTTGTCAGGAACACGACCGAACCCTTGCGCACCGACGGCAGATCGGCGTAACCCGGCAGCTGCCGGTACTTCTCGTCGAGACCGGGGGAGTAGCCGGCCAGCAGCAGGTCGGCGCTGAGCTCGTCGACCTTCTCCGGCGACAGCGCCAGGCGGCCCTGGTTGGCCGGCATCGCGGCGAGGTTGGCCGGGATGCCCATGCCGAGTGCGGTGAACACCTTGGCCGAACCGTCGTTGGGGTCGGTCAGCACCATCAGCTGCGCGGGGCTCGCGAGCCAGGTGCTGGCGAAGGTCTTGCCCTTCAGGCCGGGGTTGGCGGTCGCGATGGCGGCGACCTTGTCGTCGACCTTCTTGATCACCGCGCTCGCGTCGGACTCCTTGTGCAGCACCTTGCCCAGCGCGGTGACCTGGTCCTGCCACGGGGTGACGGCGTCCTTGGTCAGCGCGGGCAGGGTGGGGGCGACCTTGGACAGGTCGTCGTAGGTCTTCTGGTCGGCGATGAACGGGTCGGCCAGGATCAGGTCCGGCTCCAGCGCCGCGACCTGCTCGGCGAGATTGCCGGTGGTGTTGAGGGCGGTGGCCGACTTCAGTGACTCCGGCGTCCACGGCGGGGTGCTCTTGGAGACGGCGGAGACGTTGTCGATGTAGCCGACGGGGACCACGCCGAGCGCCAGCGAGGTGTCGAGCCACTGGTTGCCGAGGGCGACGATCTTCTTCGGGGTACCGGGGACGCTGGTTTCGCCACGGGCGTGGGTGATGGTCACCGCTTCGCCGCCGGTCGACGACTCGTCGGATGAGCTACAGGCCGTGACACCGCCGAAGGCGAGGGTGCCTGCCAGCACGGCCACCGCCATGCGGCGCCACCCGCGTGAAGTCCGAGCAGTCATCGTTGCGTCCCTTCTATCTCGAGGAGTGCTCCTCGAGCGGCCCTGAAGAGCCTGTTCCAGCATAAGTCAGCCAAGGCTAACCTACGTCGATTTTCGGTGGTCAATCGATGGGCCGAGCTGCGGCCCGGCGGAGACCGGTTCGGCGGGTTAGACTGCGCCGGATTTCGGCCGTCAGGGATGGGATGCGTGCGTGGAGACGTCTAGAGACTGGAGCGTCGAGTGGTTCGAGAGTCTGAAATGGCTCGGGATCGCCTTCCTCATCACCGCGGTGGCGTTCGTGGTCATCGCCGCACTGCTGCTCAGGCTGACGAAGTGGGGTCGCCAGTTCTGGTCCGTCAGCGGTAATTACTTCCGTGGCGCCGGAGCTTGGCGCGTCTGGCTGTTCGTCGCTGCTCTGCTGTTCATGGCCCTGCTGACGGTGCGATTGAGCGTGCTGCTCAGTTACTGGGGCAACGACATGTTCGCCTCGTTCCAGCTCGCCGCATCAGCGTTGAAATCTGGCGACGACGCGGCACTCTCGGAAGCCAAAACCGGGTTCTGGGACTCGGCGAAGCTGTTCACCCTGCTGATCACCATCTGGACGGTCAAAGAGCTGGTGTACCTGTACGCCAAACTGGCCTTCGACATCCGCTGGCGGGTGTGGCTGACCGATCGGGTCACCACGGACTGGATGGCGGGCAGCGCCTTCTATCGTTCCCGGTTCATCGACAGCACGATCGACAACCCTGACCAGCGAATCCAGGCCGACACCATCACGTTCACCGAGCAATCCCGCACGCTGGCGCTCGGCGCGGTGACGGCCATTGTCTCTGTCGTGTCGTTCACCAAGGTGCTGTGGGATCTGTCGGGGCCGATGACCATTCTCGGCGTCACGATTCCTCGGGCAGCGCTGGTCATCGTGCTCGCCTATGTCCTGGTGTCCACCGTGATCGCTTTCTGGATCGGTCACCCACTGATCCGGATCAACTTCCTCCGAGAGCGTACGACCGCCGACTTCCGCTACGCGCTCGTCCGGGTGCGTGATGCGGCGGAAAGCGTCGCGTTCTATCGGGGCGAGAACGTCGAACGGGCCGGCTTGCTCAGCCGATTCGCCGAAGTGATCCGGGTGCAGTGGGCCTATGTCTACCGGATGCTCAAGTTCGTCGGCTGGAACTTCGTCGTCACCCAGTCCGCCTACCTGTTCCCCTATCTCATCCAGGCGCCACGCTTCTTCAGCGGCGCGATCACCCTGGGCGGGATGAACCAGACGGCTACGGCATTCCGGGAAATCCAGGACTCCCTGTCCTTCTTCCGTGATTCCTACGACGACTTCGCCGAGTATCGAGCATCCCTCATCCGTCTGGACGGCCTGCTGATCGCCAGCAGCGAATCCCGTGAACTGCCCAAGCTCGCCGCCGTCGACCTGGACGACGCCGTGCGCCTCGACAAGGTCGATGTCCGCAAGCCCGACGGGGAAGTGCTCATCGACGACCTGACCCTGCGGCTCGTCCCCACTGACGCGTTGGTCATCAAGGGCGCCTCCGGTAGCGGGAAGACCACGTTGCTGCGCGCGCTCGCGCAGATGTGGCCTTACAGCGACGGCGAGATCAGCCGTCCGGCGGGCACGGAGACCTTGTTCCTGTCCCAGCTCCCCTATCTCCCGCTCGGCGATCTGCGGACCGCGGTCGAATACCCGGCCGAGTCCAACGACTCGACCGACGACACGATTCGCGAGGTTCTCACCAAGGTCCACCTGGGCCATCTCGCCGACCGCCTCGACGAAGAGGCCGACTGGGCGAAGATTCTGTCCCCGGGCGAGCAGCAGCGCCTGGCCTTTGCCCGCATTCTGTTGACCCGCCCCAAGGTGGTCTTCCTCGACGAGGCGACCTCCGCCGTCGACGAGGGTCTGGAGTACTCCCTGTACAGCCTGCTCCGCGCCGAAGTGCCGGACACCATCATCGTTTCGGTGGCCCACCGCAGCACGGTCGACCAGCACCACACCCAAGTCCTCACCCTCACGGGTGACGGTCCGTGGGAACTGGCACCGGTAGCGGGCTGATACAACCTCGACCTGGTCGAGTAGCGGCCGAGCGAAGCCCTGATCGGGCCTCGCTCGGCCGCTGTCGTCAGGAGACGCTGCCCGAGCTACCCGTCGCCAGGTCGCAGGCCACTCCGCTGCCCGCGTTCAGAATCTTCATGACGGTGGGTACTCGTTTGGTCACCAGCGGTGTGCCGGTGGCGTGCAGCAGCAGCGACAGCTGGACCTCCACCTCGGTCTCGACGTGATAGAACGCCGTGGCCTTGGCGACGGTGACGCCCGCGACGTTCACCTCGAGCTCGACGGTGTCGCTGGCGAAGAACTTGCCGTTGGCGAGGAAGTCGACTTGCGCGCCGACATAGTTGTCGAGGCCGACCACGTCGATCTTCGACGTGCAGCCGACAGTCAGCGTGTCGGTGAGCATGTCGATGACGGGACCCGCACTTGCGTGCGGTGCGACCATGGTGACGACGGCGGCGAACGCGGTGGCCGTGGTCGCGAGACGGTGCTTCATCGGCCGGGTGATGTTCATGGCGGGACGTTAGCAACGGGCCGTGCGCGACGAAGCCAGTTTGAAACATATCTACTTCAGATTGGTCGACGCACCCCGATTCGGTTCGTGCCGGGGGTTCACCTACACTAGAACGGTTGCCTGCGGGAGCTATGCCCTCGCAATCCGGCAGTGAACCCCCAGTGGAAGGTATTTCCGCTGGCAGGCGCGCGTCCGGAGGGTGACTGACCATGTGCGTCGGGTCGGCAATCCGGCGTACGTATACATCCAGGTCCAGGAGGTGCTGAAGTGATTCAGCAGGAGTCGCGACTGCGCGTCGCCGACAACACCGGGGCGAAGGAAATCCTTTGCATCCGCGTGCTCGGTGGCTCGTCGCGTCGCTATGCCGGTATCGGTGACATCATCGTCGCCACCGTGAAGGACGCCATCCCCGGCGCCAACGTGAAGAAGGGCGACGTCGTCAAGGCTGTCGTCGTTCGCACGACCAAGGAGCGTCGTCGTCCGGACGGTTCCTACATCAAGTTCGACGAGAACGCCGCCGTGCTGATCAAGCCGGACAACGACCCTCGTGGCACCCGCATCTTCGGCCCGGTCGGCCGCGAGCTGCGTGACAAGCGCTTCATGAAGATCGTTTCGCTGGCCCCGGAGGTGCTCTGACTATGAAGGTGCACAAGGGTGACACCGTGCTCGTCATTTCGGGCAAGGACAAGGGCGCCAAGGGCAAGGTCATTCAGGCTTTCCCGGCGACCGGCAAGGTTCTCGTCGAAGGCGTGAACCGCATCAAGAAGCACGTCGCGGATTCCGCGAACCAGCGTGGCGCGTCCTCGGGTGGCATCGTCACCCAGGAAGCCCCCATCCAGGTTTCCAACGTGATGGTCGTCGACTCCGACGGTAACCCGACTCGCGTCGGCTACCGCACCGACGAAGAGTCCGGCAAGCGCGTCCGGATCTCCCGTAAAAACGGGAAGGACATCTGACATGACCACCTCTGAGCAGACTCAGCCCCGGCTGAAGGCGCGCTACCGCGCCGAGATCAAGGACGCGCTGAACGGCGAGTTCGAATACGCCAACGTGATGCAGATCCCTGGCGTCGTCAAGGTCGTCGTGAACATGGGTGTCGGCGACGCCGCCCGTGACGCGAAGCTGATCAACGGTGCCGTCAAGGACCTCGAGCTGATCACCGGCCAGAAGCCCGAAATCCGTAAGGCCACCAAGTCGATCGCGCAGTTCAAGCTGCGTGAGGGCATGCCGATCGGCGCGAAGGTCACCCTTCGTGGCGACCGTATGTGGGAGTTCCTGGACCGTCTCGTGTCCATCGCGCTGCCCCGTATCCGCGACTTCCGCGGCCTGTCGCCGAAGCAGTTCGACGGCAACGGCAACTACACGTTCGGCCTCAGCGAGCAGTCGATGTTCCACGAGATCGACGTGGATTCCATCGACCGCCCGCGCGGTATGGACATCACCGTGGTCACCACCGCGACCAACAACGAAGAAGGCCGCGCGCTGCTGAAGCACCTCGGCTTCCCGTTCAAGGAGAACTGAGCACATGGCTAAGAAAGCACTGCGCATCAAGGCGGAGGCCAAGCCTAAGTTCGCCGTCCGCGCCTACACCCGCTGCCAGCGTTGCGGTCGCCCGCACGCGGTCTACCGCAAGTTCGGCCTGTGCCGTATCTGCGTCCGCGAAATGGCGCACCGCGGTGAGCTCCCGGGCGTGCACAAGAGCTCCTGGTGAGCTTGCGCTCCTCGTGAGCGCACCCGCCGCCTAGGCGAAATATCGACGAAGGCACGGACTTCCGACGGGAGTCCGTGCCTTCGTGCGTCTGTCCGGCACGATTCGGGATTGTGGAGTGTCATCAAATTGGATGAAATGTTTGCATTTCACTCCAAGGGTGACGGTCGGTGTGTTCTCTGAGCGCATGAAGAAGTTCGCCACAGTCGCTGTTCTTTCCGTCGCGCTCCTCGGGGCGCCTGCTGTCGCATCCGCCGCCCCCAGCGCCGGTTCCGGGTCCGGGGGTGGATCGGGGTCGTCGGAGACGCAGTTGATCTGCTCACCGATCGCGCAGTTGTTGTTCTCCACGGGCAGCGTGGAGAAGCCGCCGCTCTACGATCTGCTCTGCCTGTTCAGCTGAACGGTGAGCGGTCGATTCCGCAGCTGACGCCGGCGGGCGGGAGTTGGGCGGTGAACAGGTAGTCGCGTTTGAGGTGTTCGGCGCAGGTGCTCTGGACGTACATGGAGCTGTGGCCCGCGCCTTCGATGACGACTACCTGGGCCCGGTTCAGTTGGGCCGCACCGGATTTGGCGCCCTGTAGCGGGGTGGCCGGGTCGTATCGGCTGTTGAGGACGAGGATCGGGGCGGCGGTTTCGCGGTTCCACGGGCCGGTGTAGCGGTCTCGGTCCTCGGCCTGCCAGAAGGCGCAGGGAGTGGCGTTGAAGACGGCGGTTCGACCGAAGTAGCGCGACTGGAGGTCTTCGGCTGCGGCCACTCTGCTGTAGACGGCGGGATCCGTGGGGACGGTGCTGTCGGAGCATTGGATCGTATAGAAGGCCTCGACGCGGTTGGCGGGGTGGTTCTCGGCGAAGAGGGCGTCGGGGACCCGGGCGGGAAGCACCGTTGCCGCGTCGAAGAGGCTTTGGAGGAAAGTCGCCAGGTCTGGGTAGAGGTCGGGGCGGGAGAGGCTGCCCGCGGCACTCACTATCTGGGAGAAGGTCCACAGAGTGCCGTCGACCGTGATGGGGGCGAGGCGTGCTCGTTCGGCCAGCGCGATCCACTTGAGTTTCGGGTCGCCCGCGGCGAACGCGCAGCGTGGGCCCGCGGCGGAGCAGTCGCGCAGGAAGGTGTCGAAGGTTTCGGCGATGCCCGCGGCCACGCCCTGACGGGTATCGAGGGGCAGGTTCACACCGTCGGTGCCGTGGCCGTTCGCATTCCCCTCGAAGTCGAGGGAACCGTCGAGCGCCATCGCGCGGACCCGGCCGGGGAACATGTTGGCGTAGACCGCGCCGACCTGGGTGCCGTAGGAGATGCCGTGGTAGGTCAGGGATTCGTCACCGACCGCCCGGCGTAACAGGTCAAGGTCGCGGGCGGTGTTCGCGGTGGAGGCGTGGTGCAGGATCGGACCCGCGTTCTCGGCGCAGCGGGCGGCGATATCGGCGGAGGCGGCGAAGAAGGCGGGCTCGTCGCGCGGATCGGTGGGGGTGCCGGGGAAGGAACCCAGGTACGTGTCCTGCTCGGCGGCGCTGGGGAAGCACTGTGTGCCCGCGCTGCGCGAGACCGAGCGTGGATCCCAGGAGACCAGGTCGAACCGGGCGCGCAGTTCGTCGGAGAACAGCCACGGCCAGCGGGCCCGCTCGCGGAGACGGTCGACGCCGGACGGCCCTGGCCCACCGAAGTTGACGAACAGTGTTCCGATGCGCCGAGCGGGATCGGATGCGGGCAACTTGATGACAGCCAGGTCGATCTGGGCGGCCTGCGGGCTGTTGTAGTCCAGCGGCACCTGAGCCGACGCGCACTCGAATCCGTCCGCGCAACCCTCCCACCCGAGCGCCGGGGTGGCCGCCGCGTCGGCGAGCTGGTCGACGTAGGGATCGGCCGAAGCGCGCGCGGGTGTGGCGAGCGCGCCGATCCCGAGCAGTACGGCGAGCAGATAAGCCGAGCCCCGGCGGCGCGCACAGTGGGAAGACAACGGCAGAGCCTCCTGCGCAGATCCGACGAACCTCGCGAAGCTACCACACTCGTGAGCAGCGCTCACGAACGCAAAGTGGTTGGTATCGAACACAATTCGATCCATGGTGGGAATCGGCCGCCCACCTTGCGGCAGCATCGTCGCATGTCCGCGTGCGCGTAGGCGGAATTGATTTCGTATTCTCGGTTACTTCGGTATTGCCGGCACCTCATAATCCTGTGTCTTTCCCGAGAATGTGATCTCCGAGCTGGTCGGAATTTTATTTCGTGGCTACTGTCGAGGGCGTTGCGCGACAATGCAGCGTGCAGATGGGTGTCAGTGTCGATCCCTTGCCGGAGTAAATGCAGAGGATGTGAAATTGTGACTCTGACCACAGAAAACAAGCCTCGTGACGTGGCCCACCGGGCGCCGCTACGCGGGATTCCCGCGGGCGCGATGCCGATGGTGGCATTTCTTTCGATATTGGCCGGATTTATCGGCGCCGCCGCATATACGCATTCCGCCGGATATTTCGTCACATTCATGACCGGTAATACCGAGCGTGCCGTTCTCGGCTGGTTCGACAATGATCAACTGCTGGCTACCGGCGCTATTACGTTGCTCTTCTCGTTCGGACTCGGCGTGTTCGTGGCCTCGATGCTCCGGCGGCGGCTGTGGCGCAGTGGTCACTACGGCGCGTCCGTGGTGACCACCGTGGCGCTCGCCGTGGCCGCGGTCGTCGACTACGCCCTCGACCGCACCGGCGGGCAGGACGTGGGGTTCATCCCGATCGCGTTCGTCGCCTTCGCGGTGGGTGCGCTCAACACCGCGTTCGTCAAGAACGGCGAGACCAGCGTTCCGCTCAGCTACGCCACCGGAACGGTCGTGAAGCTGAGCCAGGGCATCGAAAGCCACGTCAGCGGCGGTAGCTCGCGCGATTGGCTCGGCTACGGCCTGCAGTACGCGGCCTTCGCCGTCGGCGCCCTGCTCGGTGGCTTGATGAGCATGGTGGTGGGCGGTGAGATGATGTTGATCGTCGCCGCCGGTGTCTCGGCCTCGGCGATCCTGATCACCTACAAGACGGGCGCGAAGGCCGATCACACGGCCGCGTGACGGATATCGCCCCGGTTCGTCGCCCCCCGGGTTTGGTCCTGACCACGGCATTGCCTACACTAGAGCGGTTGCCTGGGCAGATCTGTGTCCGCTGCGCGCTCCGGCGCGAGTGGGACCGTGCCAGGCGCCGAGAGCTCGCAAGAGAACTCATCCGGTCGGCAAGTGCCGACCGGACCAGCCGAATTGTTGTAGGCCCACGATCACCTGCGCGCGAGCGTGCGGGAGATGTTGTATGGGAACCGCAGCGAGAAAGGTGTCGAGGTCTAACCATGACCATGACTGATCCGATCGCAGACTTCTTGACGCGTCTGCGCAACGCCAACTCGGCGTACCACGATCAGGTGAAGGCGCCCCACTCGAAGATCAAGGTGAACATCGCCGAGATCCTCAAGCGTGAGGGCTACATCGCCGATTACCGCACCGAAGACGCGACCGTTGGCAAGGCCATCGTCGTCGATCTGAAGTACGGCCCCAGCCGTGAGCGCAGCCTGCAGGGCCTGCGTCGCGTCTCGAAGCCGGGTCTGCGTGTGTACGCGAAGTCCACCAACCTGCCCAAGGTCCTCGGCGGCCTCGGCGTGGCGATCATTTCCACGTCGACCGGTCTGCTCACCGACCGTCAGGCGGCCAAGCAGGGCGTCGGGGGCGAAGTCCTCGCCTACGTCTGGTAAGGGAGGTCAGGACTAATGTCGCGTATTGGTAAGAAGCCCATCGAGATTCCGGCCGGCGTCGACGTCAACATCGACGGCCAGGTTGTCACGGTCAAGGGGCCCAAGGGCACCCTTTCCCACACCGTGGCCGAGCCCATCGTCGTCACCAAGGGTGAAGGCAATGAGCTCGAGGTTGCTCGTCCCAACGACGAGCGTGCGAACCGTTCGCTGCACGGCCTTTCCCGCACCCTGATCGCCAACATGATCGAGGGTGTCACCAAGGGCTACGAGAAGAAGATGGAAATCTTCGGCGTCGGTTACCGCGTTCAGGCCAAGGGTTCGAACCTCGAGTTCGCCCTCGGTTACAGCCACCCGGTGCCGATCGAGGCCCCGGCAGGCATCACCTTCGCGGTGGAATCGCCCACCAAATTCTCGGTGTCCGGAATCGACAAGCAGGCGGTCGGTCAGATCTCCGCTGTGATCCACGGACTGCGTAAGCCCGACCCGTACAAGGGCAAGGGCATCCGCTACGCCGGCGAGGTCGTTCGCCGCAAGGTCGGAAAGACGGGTAAGTGATCATGGCGCAAACTGCTAACCAGAAGGCCAAGCGGATTCCGCTCGGCAAGGATGCTTCGACGAAGCGTCGTCTGTCGAAGACTCGCCGTCACTTCCGTCTTCGTAAGAAGGTCGAAGGCACCACCGAGCGTCCGCGCCTGGTGGTCAACCGCTCCGCGCGCCACCTGCACGCTCAGCTGATCGACGACTCGGTGGGCAAGACCATTGCCGCCGCTTCCTCGATCGAGGCCGACGTGCGTGCGTTCGAAGGTGACAAGTCCGCCAAGGGCGCGAAGGTCGGTCAGCTGATCGCCGAGCGTGCCAAGGCTGCCGGTGTCGAGGCGGTCGTGTTCGACCGTGGTGGTCACGACTACCACGGCCGTATCGCGGCGCTGGCCGATGCCGCTCGCGAAGGCGGGCTGAAGTTCTGATGACCATTATTTCCAACGGAAGGAACGTCTGATGCCGGGACGTCAGCGGCGCGACGGCGGCGGCGGACCCGCCGGACCGAACAGCAACAACAACAGCAACGCCGGTGGCCCCGAGGGCAACCGTCGTGGCGGTGGCGATCGTCGCGGTGGTAACGACCGTGGCGGTAACGCGGCCGAGAAGAACCAGCTCGAGCGCGTCGTCGCGATCAACCGTGTCTCCAAGGTCGTGAAGGGTGGTCGTCGCTTCAGCTTCACCGCCCTCGTGATCGTCGGTGACGGCAACGGTCTGGTCGGCGTCGGCTACGGCAAGGCCAAGGAAGTTCCCGCGGCCATCCAGAAGGGTGTCGAGGAGGCTCGTAAGAGCTTCTTCCGCGTCCCGATGATCGGCTCGACCATCGTCCACCCGGTTCAGGGTGAGGCGGCGGCCGGTGTGGTCATGCTGCGTCCGGCTTCGCCCGGTACCGGTGTGATCGCCGGTGGTGCGTGCCGTGCCGTGCTCGAATGTGCCGGTATCCACGACATTCTGTCGAAGTCGCTCGGTAGCGACAATGCGATCAACGTCGTTCACGCGACAGTTGCCGCGCTCAAGATGCTCCAGCGTCCCGAAGAGGTTGCCGCGCGTCGCGGTCTGCCGATCGAGGATGTCGCTCCGGCGGGCATGCTGCGTGCGCGTGCAGGACAGGGAGCCTGACATGGCTGATCTCAAGGTGACTCAGATCAAGAGCACGATCGGTGCCAAGTCGAACCAGCGCGACAGCCTGCGGACGCTTGGTCTGCGGAAGATCCGCCAGTCGGTGGTTCGTGAGGACAACGCTCAGAACCGCGGTCTGATCAACGTCGTGCGCCACCTCGTAACAGTTGAGGAGGTCTAGACATGACCATCAAATTGCACCACCTGCGTCCCGCCCCTGGCTCCAAGACCGAGAAGACCCGTGTGGGTCGCGGTGAAGGTTCCAAGGGTAAGACCGCCGGTCGCGGTACCAAGGGCACCAAGGCACGCAAGAACGTCCCCGCGGCGTTCGAGGGTGGCCAGATGCCGCTGCACATGCGTCTGCCGAAGCTTCGCGGCTTCACCAACCGCTTCCGGGTCGAGTACCAGGTCGTCAACGTTGGCCGCATCGCTGAGCTGTTCCCGCAGGGCGGCACCATCGGTAAGGCCGAGCTCGTCGAGGCCGGCGCCGTTCGCAAGAACGAGCTGGTCAAGGTTCTCGGCGACGGCGAGATCGGTGTCGCCATCCAGGTGACCGCCGACAAGGTGACCGGCTCCGCCAAGGAGAAGATCACCGCAGCCGGTGGCACTGTCACCGAACTGGCCTGACGGTACTCTGAAGAGCAGTCGACACCGGACGAGTGGCAAACTCGTCCGGTGTCACTGTTAGAGTTCAGTCGTTGGCTGCCAACACTTGTCATGGGCTGACGTTTCCGTAAAACCGATGTCGCATGGCATGACCATGTCGTTCGCCAGGAGGATTTGTGCTTTCCGCCTTCGTATCGGCCTTCCGGACTCCGGACTTACGGCGGAAGATTCTCTTCACGCTGGGGTTGATCGCGCTGTACCGGCTGGGTGCCGCGCTGCCGTCCCCCGGCGTCGACTACCAGAACGTCCAGGCATGCGTGAAGCTGGTCTCCGGCGGTGAATCCGCCGGTATCTACCAGCTCATCAACCTTTTCTCCGGTGGCGCGCTCCTGCAGCTGTCGGTGTTCGCGATCGGCATCATGCCGTACATCACCGCGAGCATCATCATCCAGCTGCTGACCGTTGTCATCCCGCGGTTCGAGGAACTGCGCAAGGAAGGCCAATCCGGCCAGACCAAGATGACGCAGTACACCAGGTACCTGTCGGTCGCCTTGGCGGTCCTGCAGGCCACCGGCCTGGTCGCGCTGGCCTCGCGCGGTCAGCTCCTCCAGGGCTGCAACGAGCCGATCCTCGCCGACACCAGCATTTTCGGCATGATCATCATCGTGCTGGTGATGACCGCCGGCGCCTCGCTGGTCATGTGGTTCGGCGAGCAGATCACCGAGCGCGGTGTCGGCAACGGCATGTCGCTGCTCATCTTCGCCGGTATCGCGGCGCGTATCCCGCTCGACGGCAAGTCGATCCTGGATACCCGCGGTGGTCTGGTCTTCGGTCTCGTGTGTGCCGCCGTGCTGGCGATCATCGTGGCCGTGATCTTCGTCGAGCAGGGTCAGCGCCGGATTCCGGTGCAGTACGCCAAGCGCGTCGTCGGTCGCAAGATGTACGGCGGTTCATCGACGTACCTGCCGTTGAAGGTCAACCAGGCCGGTGTCATCCCGGTGATCTTCGCGTCCTCGCTGCTCTACCTGCCGAACTTGATCGCGCAGCTGACCGGATCGAGCACGGCGACGGAGCCGAGCTGGTGGCAGGAGATCATCCAGAAATACCTGGTGAACCCTTCCAACCCGGTCTACATCGCGATCTACTTCGCGTTGATCGTGTTCTTCACCTACTTCTACGTCGCGATCACCTTCAACCCGGAGGAACGCGCGGACGAGATGAAGAAGTTCGGTGGCTTCATCCCGGGTTACCGGCCCGGTAAGCCGACCGCCGACTATCTGAACTACGTCCTGAGCCGCATCACCCTGCCTGGCTCGATTTACCTCGGTCTGGTCGCAGTGCTCCCGAACCTGTTCCTCGACATGGGCAATTCGGGTGCGGTCGCGAACCTGCCGTTCGGCGGTACCGCGGTGCTCATCATGGTCAGCGTGGGTCTCGACACGGTCAAGCAGATCGAGAGCCAGCTGATGAATCGAAATTACGAAGGGTTCCTCAAGTGAGAGTTGTTCTGCTCGGTCCGCCGGGTGCCGGCAAAGGTACTCAGGCCGTCCTGCTGTCAGAGAAGCTGGGCGTTCCGCACATCTCCACCGGAGACCTCTTCCGCGCGAATATCAGCCAGCAGACCGCCCTCGGGCGTGAGGCACAGAAGTACATGGACGCGGGCGACCTGGTCCCCAGCGACGTCACCAACCGCATGGTCGAGGCCCGCGTCGGCGAGCCCGATGCCGCGAACGGTTTCGTGCTCGACGGTTACCCCCGCACGGTCGACCAGGCCGACGCGCTGAAGAAGATCCTCGAGCACAACGGCACCACACTCGACGCCGTGCTGTGCTTCGTGGTCGCCGAGGACACCGTGGTCGAGCGCATGCTCGCCCGTGGGCGCGCCGACGACACCGAGGACGTCATCCGCAACCGGCTGCGGGTCTACCGTGAGGAGACCGAGCCGCTGCTCGAGCACTACGACGGTCTGGTCGTGACCGTCGACGGCATCGGCGAAGTCGATGAGGTCAACGGCCGGGCGCTCGCGGCGCTCGGCCAGTAATCAGCGGATCGGAGTACTGAGGCCGGATGGTCTTCACCCGTAAGAAGAAGGTCGTGCCGTTCCGTTCGGCGGGCGAGCTGGATGCCATGCAGGCAGCCGGCGCGATCGTCGGCGCGACGCTGGTCGCCGTTCGCGCGGCGGCCAAGCCCGGCGTTTCGACGCTGGAGCTCGACGAGGTCGCCGAGGCCACTATCCGTGACGCGGGCGCAGTCCCGTCGTTCAAGGGTTATCACGGCTTCCCCGGCTCGATCTGTTCTTCGGTCAACGACCGTGTGGTCCACGGGATCCCCTCGGCGAGTGAGATTCTCACCGAGGGTGATCTTGTGTCCATCGACTGCGGCGCCATCCTCGACGGCTGGCACGGCGACTCGGCGTGGACGTTCGGCATCGGCAACATCATCGAGGCCGATCAGCTGCTGAGCGAGGCCACCAAGCTCTCGATGGAGGCAGGCATCGCGGCGATGCTGCCGGGCAACCGGCTCACCGATGTCTCCCACGCCATCGAGCTGGGCACACGCGCGGCCGAGCAGGCACACGGTCGTCAGTACGGCATCGTCGACGGTTACGGTGGCCACGCCATCGGGCGCGAGATGCACATGGATCCGTTCCTGCCCAACGAAGGCGCGCCCGGTAAGGGCCCGCGCCTGGTGGTGGGGTCGGTGTTGGCGATCGAGCCGATGCTGACTCTTGGCACCACCGACACCAAGACCCTCGATGACGACTGGACCGTGGTCACCACCGACGGTTCGCGCGCCGCGCACTGGGAGCACAGCGTCGCGGTGACCGAGGACGGGCCGCGCATTCTCACCCTGCGCCCGGAGTAGTCGCCGACGAAGTCAGCCTTCGAGCAGAACGGTGATCGGGCCGTCGTTGGTGAGTTCGATCTGCATGTGCGCGCCGAATTTTCCGGTGGCCACGGTGGCGCCCAGTTCACGAAGCGTTTCGGCGAAGGTGTCGACGAGGGGTTCGGCGAGCGAGCCGGGGGCAGCGGCGTTCCAGGAGGGGCGCCGACCCTTGGCGGTGTTGGCGTAGAGGGTGAACTGGCTGACCACCAGTATGGGGGCGTCCAGGTCGGCGGCGGAGCGTTCACCGTCGAGGATTCGCAAACGATATGTCTTGTCGGCCAAGGCTTTCGCGTTGGCGTCGGTGTCGGTGTGGGTGGCGCCGACGAGGGCGAGCAGACCGTGGGGGACACCGGTGGCCGCCGGGTCGATGCGTCCGACGACCTGATCGTCGACGCTGACCTGGGCACTGGTCACACGCTGCAGCAGTACTCGCACGACTCCGATCATGCCGGGTGGCCGTACTCCACAGGTTTCCGGGGCGGCATATCCGTTCCAGCGGTGTGAAGTACCGCTGGAACGGATCAAGCGGACGCGACTCCTGACACGACGAAGCCGCTGCCTCCCGATGGGGGCAGCGGCTTTTCGTTGCTACGGATCAGTCCTTGCCGAAGAAGAGAATATTCGGGCCGTAGTCGGTGAGCGGGGCCTTCTCCGCGGCCTGGCGGATGCCTGCGCCGGGGAGTTCGGTGACTTTGGCGAACATTTCGGCATTACCGAAGGCGGCTCTGACCTGGGTTTCTGAGGCGTAGTCGGCGCCGTAGTCGGCCAGGGTCGCGAAATCCAGTGGGGCCAGCGGGGCGTCGAGAGGCGCCTGACCGGAGGGTCTGCCGAGAGCCGCGTACTGGGTGGCGATGCCGTTGTCGTAGAGGCACAGTTCGTAGGAGATCTTCTCGATCGTGGCGACGGTGAGGACCGGCCATTTCTTCGAGAGAGCAACGGCGAGTGGGTGTTTGCCGAGTGCGCCGATCTCCCAGTTGAGGCTCTTCACCGAAATCCAGCTGCCCGAGGACTTCTCGACGAGCACCACATCGGCACCGAGCTCGGTGTCCAGGTTGGTCTTGGGTTCCTTGACGCCCCAATGCTTGTCGTGCACACCCGCGAATCGACCGGCATCGACAGGCTCCGCTTTGTCCTGGGCGTACGCGGCGACGATGGCGGCGCGGACCTGGTCGAGCGCGTCCGGCGCCGAGCATCGCACGGCGATCGCACCGTAGGTCGCCGAGATCTCCACCGGCCGCGAGGGCGGCTCCGGCATCGCCCCTGCCGCGAGGGGCTTGAGGCCCACGAGCGCCAACCGCCAGTTGATCTCGTCGATCGTGGCCAGGTCGCCGCCCGACTGGTACAGAATCTGCTGCTGCGTCAGCCGCCCCGCGCGTTCCAGGGTCGGCGCGCCCAGCTTGATCAATGCCTGGGTGGTCTTGACCGTGAGATCCAGTTCCTCGACCCGGGTTTCCCGCAATTTCGCGGTACTCGCTGTCGTGGTGACCTCGGAATACAACGCGCGATAGCTCGCGATGGCCTGCTTGCGCGAGCGCCCCACCATCAGCGTGCGCAGCAGGGTGCTGAGGCTCGCCAGATACTTGCCGGGTTGTTCGGAAGCGCGCGCGTACATGGCCGCGCGAATCCGCACCGCCGACTCACTCGCCGCCACCGCCGCATCGTGATCGAGCCGCATCAACCACACGCCGCACTTGGACAACCCGTCGGCGCACATGGCCGAAACATCCGGGTAGTCCTGCGCTACCTGCCGATACGCTGAACAGGCGCTGCGAATGGTGTTGGTCGCGAGCTGGCGATGCCCGACCAACCGCGTCGCCTGCTCGAACAACCGAAGCGCGTCCTGCAACGCACCCGCGTACTCGTAGGAGACGTACCCGCCGACCAGCCAGTGCAGCCGGATCGCCACCGCTTCCTGCGCGGGCTCCAGCGCCTCGGCGGTGCGATCGCGCCCCGACGGGTCATCGCGGGTGGCGAGCAGGCCCTGGGCGAGTTCGGTGAGTGAACCGGCCAGGCGCAAATAGTCGTCGGAGTGCTGGCTGCGGGTGTTGGCGCGATTGGCCGCGACGCGCCGTTCGAGGTCGCTCAGGTCGGTCATGAGCGGTTCCGTCGCGACGTCGACCTGAGCCGAGTCGACGTGTCCACGTTGGTCATGAGCAGTTCCATCGCGACGTCTACCTGAGCCCTATCGTTCGTTCGTTCGTCAGCCGTCGGACGGCCGCCTGCGCTTCGATCGAGTCTGTCACAGATCGGTTTCGGCCGTCGGATCGTGATCGGATTGCCGGCTTCGCTTCGATGTGCGATTCGAGCGGTGAAACCAGCCGGTGCGATGTTCGTCGAAGCGTGACTTGCTGGGGCTGTGCATGTTTCGTCGTGGTCGTTAGACTCCGACACGATCGAGCCCGTCGGCGAGAGTCGTCGGTGGTGTGCATCGAGGAGCGAGTGCGTGGGTAACGAGACTCCCTGGTCGGGGTTGGCCGGTAGGGCGAAGGTGCGGGTCGAGACGGGTGCCGCACTCGATGCAGCCAAGGCGTGTAGCGATGCGATCGAGGTGTTCAACGCTTGCCTGAAGATCGTCAGTGCGGAGAACTTCGGGCACTTCGACGGTGAGAAACTCGGCGGGTCGGAGGTTATCGCAGGCCCGCTGCTGGCGACCAGGTTCGAGATCGAGGCGTGGGATGCCAAGGAATGTCTCGAACGGCACGTCGACTCGTTGACCGACATGATGGACTTGTTCAAGTCAGCTGGTGACACCTATACCGGCGCGGATCATATGTCGAGCACAGAGATCGCCGCGCTGAAAGCCGACAAGACCAAACTCGGAGATGTGAAGCCCTCGACGGCGGAGCAGGACAAGCTGGGCACGTCGATGGGCAAGAAGGGCGACGACTATCGCCCCGGCTACTACGACGCGGACGACGTGAAGAGGCACGAAGCCGACGTCGACGTCGCGACAGTGCCCAAAGTCAAGACGACGGCAAAGCCCAAAGAGATCGAGCCGATAGACGTAGCCTCGCCGGAAAGCATGAACTGGGGGGAGCTCCATCGACTCGGCGTTCGGATCCAATGGGCCCAGGTCGGTGACGCGGCGACGGTCTGGGCGAATATGGCGACCGAGGTCTACAAGGCCGCATCGCAGCTCGAGGTGAAGCTGCAGAAGATCACCACCGAAAGCTGGGAAAGCCAGGGCGGTGACACCGCATTGCAGGCGATCAAGACCTACGCCAAGTCGGTATACGAGCTGTCCGGTGGCTTTCGGATGACCGAGGCCAACCTGCGGTACACAGCGGACTGGTTGTATTCGACGAAGGTGGCGATGCCGCTCAGCGAGAGCGAGCCGCGTGGCTGTGGCGACGATGAAGGCGACAAGCGCGAGGCTTATCGCATCCATTATGTCGACGGTCTGAGCCACACCGAGAAGCTCTTCCCGGTCTTCACCGAACCTGCCGCGCCGGCGGGACCGGTCGAGAAACCGAAAGACAGGCCGTCCGATAACGGACAGAATCCATCGGACAAGCCCTCGGGTACGCAGCAACCGTCCGGAAACCAGGGTGGTGGGTCGCAAGGTGGTGGCGGTTCTCAGCAGGGTGGTGGCGGTTCTCAGCAGGGCGGGTCCGGGCAGCAGAGTGCAGGCTCGGCGCAGTCGCCTGCTCAGCCGCAGATCACGCCAGAGGGTCAGGCGGCGCAGAAGACCGCCGAGCAGATCCAGGCCGGCGTGATCCCGTCGACACCTACCGGAACCGGTTCCACGGGAACGGGTTCGACAGGTTCGGGTTCGACGGGTACCGGTTCGTCGAGTGCGACGAATCCCGCCACCGGCGCCTCGCGAGCGGGCATCGTGGGCCAGCAGACGGGCAGCACGCAAACCGGCTCCGGGTCCGGTTCGGGCACCGAGATGTTGTCCTCGCTGATGTCGGCGGTGACGTCGACGGTCTCGTCCCTGTCCGAGGCGCTGCCGAGCGTGCTGACCGCGCTGCAGCAGATCTCGACGGACGTGACCGCGGGCCTGCCCGATCTGAGTCAGCTCGGCTCGGTGTTCGAGCAGTTCCCCGACCTGGCGGCGATTCTGTCGGACTCGCCGGAGGTCAACAGCCTGATCTCGGCCAACCCCGCGTTGGAGCCGTTGGCTGCGATGCTGGGGATCGAGGTGGGGGACGCGCCGGCGGTAACCGAGCCGGCCGAGACCACCTCAGAACTGCCGGAGACCGCGTCGGCCGCGGGCGCCTTCCCCCGTGCCTCGTTGCCCGATTTCTCCAACCTGCTCCCCAGTCTGGAGGAGGTCGGCGCGCCGTTGACCGGTCTCGTGGCCGCGGCCCCGCAGGCCGAGGTTGTGCCCCTGGTCGAAGCTTTCGACGGAGGCGACGGTTCGTCCGCGTCGGCTGCCCGATTGGTGGCCGGCGAGTGACCCGGACGTGGGAATTCACCGATCTCGAGTTCTATGTCCTCTGGCGACGATTGGTCGGGGGCACGCTGCCGCGTCCACTCACCTTCCAGACGAACACGCGATTGCTCGCCGATTTCGAGCGTGAGAGCTACGAGACCTGGGAACGGTTGCAGCACACCGTCGACCCGGTGATGCGCACTGTCTTCGAGGTGCTCGAACGACCGGAAGTGTGGGTGCGACTGCGTGGTTGGAACGACGCGCAGGAGAGCGACCCGCAGTACTGGGTGAAGGCTCGCGCGGCGCGTGCGGGCGCCAACGGGTACCTCGTTTACCAACGTCCGGGCGAAACCTACACGCACAGTGGCGGTTACGTGGTAATCGACTGTGGTCCGTACGGTATCGCCGAGGCGCTCGTCGACTTGATGCCCGCAGTCGGTGCGGGCAGCGGTGGCCTTGTTCCCCTGGCGACCGATGCCGAACCCACGGAGTATCAGCCGCGCGCCTCGATGTTCTTCGAGGAGGCCGACACCTCGGTGGCCCAGCGGAGCGCCGAGTTCTTCGACATTCCCGCCGACCGCACCGGAACGATCGATATCCTCCAGAATCAATCCATGTTCGGCTCGCGCGGTATGCGCCGCGAGATCCTGGTCTGGCGTGATCTGCCCGCCGACGGCCGATACACCATCGAGTTGCCCTCGGACGCGCCCGTCGCGACGCCGACGTCGCGACCTGCGCTGATCGAGGCGATCAACGCAGGCATCGACCGCATGATGGTCCGCGTCGAGGCGCACTGGGAGGCGAGCGCCTAGCCGCTGGCCGAAGGTGCTCTCCGGCACCGCGATCCGCGCTGCATAGGTCTGTTTACGTTGCCGTCACTCGGAATTCGCCTTACAGTCAGAGTGTCGTCTTGAACGATCTGAACTGGTGCGGTGCGCCGTACGGGCGCTGGAAGTGGGCTACCGATGACGGACGAGAATGTCGAGTTCGATTCCGGCCTTTTTTTCAAGGCCGCTGACGCGACCGGCCGCGTCCGTGATCGGATCCAAGGCGTGTTGGACACGCTGGCCACGTCGACATCGAGTCGTGAAGGATGTTGGGGTTCGGACACCCTCGGCCGCAACTTCTTCTGCGGCCCGGACGGTGACAACGGCTACGAATCCTCGCGCGAGAACACCGTGGACAACGCGGGCAGCATGGCCACCGGCATGAAGAATCTCTCCACCGGTCAGCACGAGAGCGCGGTGCTGCTCAGGGACATGGAGCAGGGCAACCGCGACGGCCTACGCGGCCGAGGCGGGCGCGGATGACCAACGAGCAGGCCAGGTCCGACCTGCACACCGTGATGGACGGGGTGCAGGAGCAGTTGCGCACGATCGCGCGAATTCAGCAGGAGCGCGCGCAGATCATCGGCACCGCTACCGTGCGCAAACGGGTGACGGTGACGGTGAATGCCGACAATCGGGTGATCGAGACGAAGTTCGCCGCCGACATCGATGACCTCGACTATGCCGAGATCGCCAAGGCGGTCACCGAAGCCGCGCAGCAGGCCGCCGCCGAGGTCGCCCGCAAGACCGCGGAGCTGACCGCACCGTTCCATGAGCAGCGTGCGCGGATGCCCAAGCTCAGCGACCTGGTCGACGGCATGCCGCAGCTGCGGATCCCGGAGCCGGTCGAGGCGTCGCTCGACCCGCCGAAGGCACGAGATCGACTGGCCGGGAACGACGATCAGGGCAATCGTGGCGGATCCAGTGCCGCCACGGATTCGAGCTGGTGACCTAGCCTCGCATGATCGAGCTGCCTGATGAGCTGAGCTGGCTCAAGATCGTCGCGGGGATGGAGTGGCCAGACGGCGACGAAACCGAGATGTGGGCGCTGGCGCAGGACTGGCGGACCGCCGCCGAGGGGCTGCGCGCGATCCTGCCCGACATCGATGACGCGAAAACCGCCTCGCTGAAGGCGTATCCGTCCGGTGAGGGCGTCGCGGAGATGACCAAGGCACTCGACAGCATGCGCAGCGGTGATCAGTCGCTGGGCAAGCTCGCCGAGTATTTCGACCTCGTCGGTGAATCGGTCGACGGCGTCGCCATGGAAATCGAATACACCAAGATGATGTTCTGGACCTCGCTGCTCCTGCTGGCCGCGGAGCTGGCGGCGGCATGGCTGTGGCCGCCGACGGCGCTGTTGGTGGAGGGCCTCGCGATCGCCGCGACCAGGATCGCGGTGCGTCTCATCGGGGAGCGCGCCACGGCCGCGATCATGCGGTGGGTCGCGCGCGCCGCGGCCAACACCATCGTCAAATTCCTGGCCAGGCACGTCGCGATCGACGCGACGCTCGGCACGATGCAGGAGTACTTGGTCCAGCAGTGGCAGGTCGACAAGGGGAGCCGCGACAAGATCAATGTCGACCAGGTGATCGTGACCGCGATCAGTTCGGCTGCCGGTGGTGCGGCGGCGGGCCCCGCGGGCGAAGCCCTGGGCAAGTGGCTCAAGAACAACGGCGTCACCGACAAGTGGTTGCAGTCGGCGATCACCGGCCCCGCTGCCGGGCTGGTCGGCGCGGGCGCTGGGCTGGCCGCCGCGACCGCGACCCAGTTCGGCATCGACGCCTACCGATTCGACCTCGACACGGCATGGGACAACGCGAAGAACTCGTTGAGCTCGATCGACCCACTGATGTTCACCGCGGGTGCCAGCAACGGCTTCATGTCGGGCGTGAACAAGGTCGGTGCGAACACCGCGTGGCAGCACATGGCACCGGGGATGAGCGGCCGCTCCGGTCTGGCCGACCGGGTCAATCCACTGCTCGGGGATTTCGGGAACATCGGCGCGGGTGAGGGTGCGGGCGGTCGACAGACTGGTGAGGACGGGCCTGGTGGTCGGGCAGAGGGGGAGGGCGGACCGCGTGCGCGCGCAGCGGGTGAGGAGGAGCTCGGCGCGGGCCCGGAAGGCGAGGCGCGCGGGGACGACCCTGAGACGAGGGGCGAGCAGCGAGACGACACCGCGGGACAGAGTGGCCGCGGACCCGGCGACGGTTCGGCGGTGCGGCCCGCGGCGGCCACCGATCCGGGTGAGGGCGCCACGAATCCTGGCGATGGCGCGCGGGCAGGTTCCGGCGAGAACACCCAGAAGACGGGCGTCGACGAATCGCGCGCCGAGGGCGATTCCGCCAGGGGCGAGGGCGGCGCCCCGGCGCGCAATGACGGTGGTCCGCGTCGAGACGGTGCGAGTGATGACACGAATCAGGCAGCTGGACAGTCGGATTCGCCTGTCCAGCGCGGCGACGATCATCGGGCCGGATTGCCTGAACAGGGCGAGGCGACGCGGGGCGACGACGGGGTTACGCAGCCCGGGTCGCAGAACAACGGGTTCCATCCCGCCCGTGCGGACGGCCCCGAGGTCGCCGCCGGTGCGACCAGCACGGCCGCGGCCACCGGGGCCGCGTACGGCGCACCGGTGACTGCCGGTCAACCGCCCGTCGCCACGACGAACGCGGCTCAACCGGCCGTCACCCCGGCGAACACGGGTCAACCGGCCGCCGCACCGGCCAATACGGCTCAACCGGCCGCGACCCCGGCGAATACGGGTCAAGCACCCGCTGCGACGCAGGGCGGCGGCGAAGCGAAGCCAGGCGGGCCGCAGACGACGCCCGCGCGCTCGGGTCCGGCACCGGAACTGCGCACGCTCGGCGCCGATCAGTCCCGCGTCGACGAGGTCAGGGCAGGCGCGCCCGAGACCCGCGGCGCGCCGCCGCAGTCCTCCACCGAACGGCCGCGCATCGGCGACGGATCCATGGCGAGGCCGGACGCGGAAAGCCGGGCGGGTGCCCCCGATCAGCGCGCCGCGGGGCCCGTCACGCCGGACGGCGCGGGCCTGCGGGCCGGCCGCAGCGATACGGTCGCGCCGATCCTGCCGGTGGTGGCACCGGGCGGGCAGCCGACGTCGGGGGCGGCGCAGGCAGGGACACGATCCGACGGTGCAGGCCCCAACCGCGGCGCGGGCGACGAAATGCGCAGCGGCCGCAAACCGGACCCGGAGACGATCGACGAACCCCAGGTGCGCGATATCTTCGACAGCTACCTGCCCAACGGTGAAGGGATTGTGTACGGCCCGCACAGCACCTCCATCGGCGACGATCCGCGCACCCATCGGGTACGCCAGAACCTGCGCAACGAGGGCATGCACGACGTCATCGTGCACGGTTCCGAGGACGGCGCGCCGATTCCCGGTGACCGGTCGAAGGTGCATCCGCAGCAGATCGTCGACGCGATCCTGCTCAACCCGGACTATGTGCGAGGCACGCCGGTGCGGTTGGTGTCGTGCCACAGCGGTAACGACAACGGGTGGGCGCGATACATCGCCGACCGGATCGACGCGCCCGTGCTGGCGCCGACGAAACCGGTTGGTGCGCCACGTAGTCCGGACTCACCCGTGCGGCTCGCGCCTGGTGGCGAGTGGCGTGTGTTCCCGGACCCCGATGAGGTGGCGCCGCAGGTCGACGGCGATTCAGCGGCGCCGCCCGCACGCGACCCGGTGGATCTGAACAACGATGCCGATTGGCGGCACGGCCTCGACGTGATGGGCGAGGACGGACCACGTGTCGAGCCGACCTCGTTCCTGCGGCCTGATCCCGATCTGCCGACGATGGCCGTGCCGCCACCACCGAGTACCGATTCCCACCTGCTCGGCGTGCTCGACCCAGCGCACACGACCAGAGAGAACGGGCTGATCACCCACGTCGACGGGGAGCCGGTCGCCGATTTCGTGCGCAGGCTCGGTTTGGAACGGCAGGCGGATTTCGTGCAGGCCGCCAAGGACAAGGTGCTCAGCAAGAAGGCGCAGGGCGCGGTGGTGTCGGTCGGGATCGACCGGGCGACCGGGCGGGTATACGAGGCAGCCAACGGCCGCGTCGGTGACGTGATCGCCGATGTCGACGTGCATCCGACGTTGAACCAGCGCCTGAACGAGATGCGGGCGGGCTCCTACACTCGCGGCGACGACCCGGAAACCTTCACCCAGCCGCACCCCGACGAACCGCTGGCCCACGCGGAAGTCAAGACCACGAACCAGATATTGCACGATCGGGCCCGGTTGAAGCAGACGCCGGAGTGGAGTCATCTCCGCGACGACGTCGACGCGCTCCCCGACATCATCAACTCCCCGATGTTCGTCAAGGGTGTGCGGATCTTCGCGCCGTGCTGCGCCAACTGCACCAACCTGCTCGCCGGCACCGACAGCGCGACCGGCTACCAGAACCGCTACCCACCGGGTGATTTCACACCTTTCGATCATGTGCGGCGCAATGCCGACGGGGTGATCGAATCGCTGGTCGGCCTGGATGTCCTCACGCCACAGCCGGACCCGGCGATCACCGGTCCGCCCGATGCCGGAGTCACGCCACGGCAGGAGATGGACGGCTCGACGGCCGAACATCGCAGGCTCACCGAGGAATTGGACAGCGCCGGAGCCGAATTCGCCGACCGTGTCGCTCGCCTCGACGGGCCAGACGCCGATTCGCTCGCCCAGCAAGCGGATACGACGCTGGCCGAGGCGAATGCCAGGCTCGACGCACTGGCTCGGCAGGCCGATGCGGAATTGGCGAGGACTCTGGATCAGCTGACCCGCGTCGAACGAGAACTGGCCGCGCGGCCCGACAGCCTCGACCAGGGGCAGGACCGGGTGTCGCCGCCTCAGCGCATCGATGACGTGTCGGCCGATCAGCTCGCGCGTGACACCGAGTTCGCCATGCGGCGCGCTGAACAGGCCGAGGCGCGGCATCGGACCGTGCTCGACCGCATCGACCAGATCCGTCGTGATCTCGCCGCGCAGGCCGAGAACCTTCGAACGACAAGCGATCTCGACGCGGCGCGCGTTCGGTCCGACGACCCGGCCAACCGCGATCGCGCAGACGGCGAACGAAACCGCGTCTCCGACGACGATATCGACTGGCTCGGCAGCCGCCGCGATGACGACGACGGCGAGCACCTGCCGCCTGCGGCCGACGAGTCCGGGGGCGCGAACAAGCCACCGACGCGTCCACTCGCGCCCGCGGGCGCCCCCGAGCCCGGCGAGGGTGACGGAAACGCGCTGCCCCCTGGGGAACCCGGTGAGGCGTCGCCGGTGCGCAGAGACGAGCCTGGCATCGTCGATGTCACGGTCGACGGTGAGTCGATTCCTGTGCGGGTGGAGCCCGAGGGTGCGGATACCTGGCGGCTCGCCACCAGGCCGGACAACACCCCGGCGACACCGGAGGAGCCGCCCGCTCCCGTACCCGCGACCGGGCTACGCGGAATGCTGAATCGGTTGCGTGACCGGCTCATCGGTCGGGCGAATCCCGATCACGTGGCGGGGCACGGCATCGACGGCTTCACGCCGTTGCGCGATGGCGCGCAGGCGCTGCCGCAGCTGCACGCGGGGCCCCAGCTCCCGATCCACCATGGTCCGACGCCGCCGCCCGGCCAACAGGAATTCCGGGATGCGCCGGACTCCGGCCACGCGGTCATGGGCCCCGGGTTCGTCACCACGGCGATCACCTTCTATCGAGGCCGCGTCCACGCACCGATCCTTGGTCGTTTCTCCTCGCTGCGGCCCGAGGTCGCGGGCGAGCACGTGCCGGTCAACGACGACGACGGCACGCCCTATCAGCCGTGGTTCACCGAAGGCGATCCGGCGGAGCTGCGCACGATGGCGCTCGACCAACTCGACACCCGGCGCATGTCCAGGGGCGAGGCACGGAACCTGCTCCTGCACGCGCTCGACCGGGCCGAGGGCGAACTGCGGCGCCAGATCATCGACGACCTGGATATGCGAGGCCTGATCTCGCTCGAGGACGCCGACGCGCTGCGGCAGGGCGAGCTCCCGTCGTGGGCCGAGCCGCTGCCCGCGCCCGACTCTTCGCACCTGCCCGTGGCCGACAACTCGTTGACAGGGCTGGCGGCGCGCTTCGGTTTCACCCTCCCCGACGAGTCGCCGCTGACCGTGCGCCGAGTGGTCGACGAGCAGACCTACCTGGCTTGGCGGGACGCCGCGGCGGTCGAAGGGCTGGCGGCTGCGGCCCGGCGCGCCGAGATCGAGGGCACCGTTCCCTATGTCCGGACGTCCGACCCCGAACCGCGAGCCGCGCTCGACGGCGGCACCCGGCAACCGGAGCTCGAGAGTTCGGCGCCGCCGCCCGAGGGTGACTCCTTGCCCGCTCAGCTCGACGACCTCGGCGGGCCGGGTCGCGCTGTTCCGCTCGGCGAGTTGACCTTCGCCTACAACGACAGCGCGCTCGGCAACTTCCTGCGCGAATTGATGACCGCGTTCGGCAGCAACACCGCGTTGATCAGCGCGGGCCCGGTGGGCAACGGCTCCGATCCGATGCCGGTATTTCGCGAGCTCGGCACCGAGCCCGGCGGCGACTCGGCGCAGCGCGCGATCTTCGAGAACGGGTTCCGGCGCATGCAGCTGCTCGACGAATTGGCTACGTGGGCAAGGCATTTCGAAGTCGACCCGGCCGCGATGCGAGGGCCGGAGCGGGATTCGATCATCGCGGATCTGCGTGCGGCGGCGCAGCTGCGGGCCGAGCGACTCGGTGAGTTCGTCGCCGCGGCCGAACCGGTGTTGCGGATCATCGACGACGCGGTCGGCTCGACCTTTGGTGATCAGGTCGCCCGGATGCCGCTCGGCGAAGGCCAGCCGGACCGGCTGTTGGTCATCGGTGGGACGCTGGACCGTGACAGCGCGCTGGCGCAGGTGCTCGCCGACCATCCCCACCTCGCCGACGAACTCGCCGCGGGCACACTGAAACTGGAGTTCCGGACCGCGCGCGTCGACGCCTTCGGCACGATCCACCTCGATCCCGCTGCGACACCTGACGTCCGGCAGATCCGGCAGACCAGCGACGGTCGCGAGTTGGTGGTCACGATGCTGCGTGACGGTGACGGTGAGTGGCGGGCGGTGCAGGCACCCGAACCCGGCGCGACACTCGGCGGGCCGCAGCCGCTGCCGCCGACGCGCGCCGCGTTGCTGACCGAGTTGGTCGATGTGGCACAGGAACTCGGGCTCGGGCATCGACAGCTGGATGTGCGTCGCATCGATGACGTGGTCGCCGAACTGCGGGTCGACAATGCGGTGCGGGCCGCGATGCTGGAGGGGATGGCCGATTTCGCGCGCTATGCGAGGGCGTTCGGCGAATACTCATCGGTCAGTGACGCGCACAGTCGCCTGGCCGACACGTTCGAGCTCACTGCCGCCGAACTGACCGCGGATCGGTTGGGTGCACTCTTGGCCGACCGCACCCAGCCGCGTTCCCTACGTGGGCAGCAATACGAGGCTCTCGCCAAATATGCCGCACAACTGCGCGGGGTCGACCCCGACAAGGTCGATGCCGCGCACGTCCAGCTCACGAGCGCTCTCGGGCTGGAAGCGGAGGCGCTGCAACCGGAAGCGGTCACCGCCAACGAGGAGACCCGTCGGCTCGATCGCGGGCCGGATCCCGAGTCCTTGGATTGGAAGGAGCTGCTCAAGGAAGTCAGGAAGCGCGAGCGTAGTAACCCGGCGATCGCGGCCGCGTTGGCGGAGTACGCGGCCACGCTGATCGGGATCGACCCGTACTCCGAGGTGGCGGCCGGTGACCGCAGCGCCGACCCGCGTCGCCTCGGCCCGCTGGCGATCTTCGACCCCATGGCGATCCATGCCCTGCGCGAGGTGATCGCGGCCGCGTTCCCCGACGGCGACCCACTCGACTTCGCCCGGTTGCTGGCCGACAACGCCCATCGTGCCTTCGGCGCCGATACGATGCCGGGTTCGAGAGACCAACGGCCGCAGCCGAACTCGGACTGGATGCGACTGGTCGGGCTCGACCTCACCACGCTGGACGAGAAGGGCTATTCCGACGCGTACGAGAACTTCCGCGCCACCGAGCCCGAGCAGCACGCGGGACTCGATCGCGAGGAGCTGGAAGCGGAGCTGAACGCGCTGCGGGGCGAGGTTCGCAGCCGTGCCGTGCTCATCGATCGACTCGTCCAACTCAGCGACGAGTTCTACCGACCTACGGCGGCGGAGCCGACGCCCGGACATGCGCCCGAATCCGACGGTCCACGCGCGCTCGACCCCACCCCGCCCCCGTCGACCCCGCCGCCCGCGCCGTCGGGCGACCCGGCGCTTCCGTCTGGCCCGGTGACGACGCCCGGACCGGCGCTACCGGCTGGGCAGACACCAGCGCCTGACCCGATCGCCGGGCCGCCGGGCGGCTCCGTAGATCCCGATTCGACGCTGCCTAATCAAGCCGAACCCGATCCGACGCCACCGGACAACAGTGCTGACCTCGCGGCGGACGGCAGGCCGGTGCCTGCGCGGTTCGGCGACGCGGTCACCCGCCAGCTCGAGCTGTTCACCGAGTCGCAGCGCCAGATCGCCGAGCATGCCGATGCTGATTCGGAGCGTCGCCTCGACCGGCTGGCCGAAGTGCTCGATGGGCTGCGTGATCCGGTGGTCGGTCTCGATGGGCGCCCCGACGCGACGGCGCTCATCGATGCCGCTCGTGCCCGCGAAATCGACCGGATGACAGCCGGATTCGAGGAGCGCGAGGCGCGAGCCGAGGCCGCGCATCGGGCGGCGATGGACCACCTGCAACAGGTCGCCGACGAGCTCGCCGCGCAAGCGGAACATCTGCGGATGATGCGGGAATTCGACGACGCGCAGCAGCAGCAGGGCGCGGAGTCGCTCGACCGGGCTCGCGACGACGGTGACGACCCGGAGCCGGACGCGGGAACCCCCGCCGACCCGGATGATCCGCCGAAGACCCCGCCCGCCGACAATGCCCGCACCCCCGACGACGATGTCGACTGGATGGGCGGTGACCCCGAACCGCGACCCCGCTACGGCGACGACAACGCGGGACAACCCGCGACCTGGCGGACGAGCCCCACCGACATCGCGGCATCGGAAGTCCGGGATGTCCTCGCCCACAGTGATCTCGGCACGCGGGCCGTGCGATCGCTCGCCACTGCCGACGCCGCGATCCGTTTCACGCCCGAAACCCTCGAAGTCGACGGTGCCGACCACTTCGACGGCCGCACGATGTCGGTGGTGATCGGCACCGAAGGGCGCAGCCAGATCGCGCAGGGAGCGGGCGTCGTCCGGGCGGGAGTGCTGGCCGACGCGGTGCTGGCCGGTGAGCTCGAGGTGGCCCCGGCCCGCATCGCCGGTCTCGATCGCGACGCCCATATCGATGCCAGGTTGCGGGCGGAGGCGATGGCGCTCGGCAGGCAGGCGGAATTCCATCGCGAAATGTCGGACGCGGGCTATGACGTGTCGGCGGGACCGCTGCGCGATCTGATCGACAGCCATTACCGGCAGGATCTGGAAGCGTCGTATCTGGCGGCGTTCGACGAGGCCGTAGTCGCTGCCCGCCTGGCTGATCCCGGCATCGACGGCGACCGGCTCCTCGATCTCGGCCGGACCGCAGGCGTCGATCGGTTGCTGGCGGGCGATCGGTTCGACGCGGCCGACTTTCCGCATGATGGGCGCGGTTTCCGGCATATCGCGGGCCAGGAATGGGACAACGCACGCGCGCATACCCCGCCGCCCGGGCTGAGCGAATACGTGCCGTCGACGCCGGCGCACGCACGTACCGTCGACGGGTTGGTGCGCGCGCAGGCTTCGACGGTCCGCGAACTGCATCGCATCGAAACCGACTGGCAGCGGGTGGCTTCCCGGCTGCAGGACCGGATGAACATCCGCGACGACGAACTCGGACCCGGCCGACGCGAGACGGTAGATCTCCTGCTCGAACGCGTTCGCCACGTGTTCATGCCGCATCTCACCGAAGAAGTGCACGTCCTGGACGCGCTGACGCACCGGCACGCGGAAGTCACCGCGGCACGCGCACGGCTGGTCGTCGATCTCACCGCGGCGGTTCGCGGTGATCTCGGTGTGCCGGTGACCGTGCGTGGGGACGCGACGGGTGTGCTCTATGTCAGTGACGCGCCGGCCACCCACATCCCGGCCGAACCTGCCCCACGCTCGCGCTTTGTCGAGCACCGGATGCCGCCGCAGCTCGACGGTATCGGCGAGCGGAAGCTGCGCGGCGTCTTCGCGGAACTGGACGGCGACCCCGTGGGGCGCTGGGCGGCCCAGGTGCTCGCCGACAACGCCGTGGCGATCCGCTACAGCACCGAGCCCGACGCGAGGATCGGCTACGACCCGGTCACCAACGAAGCCGTTCTCGATCGAAACGGCGAAAGAGGTGACCAGGCAAGGGAACTGGTCAGGGCGGCGATGACCGTCGAGCTGAGAAGGACCTTCGCCGACAACAGCATCGAACGGTTGACGATGTCGCGCGACGAATACGTCGCGACCATGCTCGATCGCGCGGCCGAAGCGCACGGGCTGGCGTGGGCGTTCACCCGCGGCGACGAGGGCAATCCCGTTGTGCCACAAGGCGACGCCATCGCTCGGACCTACGCCGCCGAGTATCAGCGCGCGTCCGAGCTGGCCGCGCGGATCGGCAAGGACATGACCGCGACGCCGTCCGCTGTGCACGGCGCGGCCCATAGAGCGGGTGTGCGTGCGCTGCGGGCGTCGATCGCCGAGCTGGCGCCGACTGTCGACGGTCGCCGCCTCGCTGATCATCACGGTGCGAATTGGGATCGGGCACATGGGATTCCGGCCAGCGATCAGCCGGGCGATCTGGCCGCGATCGCCCGCGATACCCCGCAGCGCCGCGAGCGGCTGGCCGATCAGTTCACCACCGAGATCGAGACCTTCCGAGCGCTGCGCATCGCGGGGGAGTACATCCCGGTCGGTCCCGCCGAACGTGCCTATGCCACCGCCCACGACAAAGCCCTTCGTAAAGCCGAGCGGGTCGCGGAGCGTAAGCCCGATGCGCCTGCACCCGAGCGGGTCGCCGCGGATGCCGGTCGGGCCGCGGTGCGTCGCTACCTCGACAAGGCGGGCATCGATACCGCGCAGGTCGCCATGGACCTGGTGCACGGTGGGTTGCACGAAGGCGAGCCGCGGTGGGGTCGTCCACAGCCGGTCGACGCGGGCGCCGACCGGCTGCGCGCCGACGACCCGGTCGCGCTCGACAGCGCGGCCCTGGCGGACCCCGCGGCGGCCGACGCGCTGGCCGTGCGGGCGCTCAACCGGTACCTGCAACGCCATCCCGAGGCGCAACGCCTGACCGACTACGTCGCCCTCGCCACGCCCTATGCGGGGGACGCCTACCGCCGCCTGGTGATCGTCGCGCCTGCCGGTGAGCACATGCGGGTGCTCAACGACTTGGCCATCATCCACCCGGAATACTCGAATGTGCTCTGGGACCGGTCACATCGGCTCAGCTACGAGGTGCCGGTGGTCGGTCCCGGTGGGCGGCCGTCGCTGCGCGATATTCCCGCGTCGCAGGCCGAGGGGCCGTTCCGGGCTCCCGACCGCAACGAAGCAGTGGCGCACGCGCTGGCTCGCTACCTGAGCCTGCGCGGGGAGGGGCGGATCCGGACAGGTTTCGATGAATGGCTGAAGCAGTTGGGCCCCAACGGCTTCCAGGATCAGAGTGTGTTCGCCGACAGCTTCCTGCACGGGCGGCGGCGCGTGCTGGTCTCGATGCTCGCCGATGATTTCACGGCGATCGGCCACCAGTTGCACGCTGCCGAACCCGATCGGTACGGTCCGACGCACCCGGCCGCTGTCGCGCACGAACTGCATACCCGTCAGCTCACGATGCCACCGTTGGACGGGCACCCGGCGCGACCGACACCGCAGTACGAAGCGCGAACCATCGAGCTCGGCGGGCGACCGTTCACCCTGTGGCTGGTCGGCGACGGTGACGGAAACTGGCGTCTGGCACCGCCGACCGCGCAGGGACACCCGTCCGACGTGATCGGCCGTCGATTGCCCGGCAGTTGGGCCGCCGACGCCGACACCATCGAGGCCGCCGTCACCCGGATTCTACAGGACGGCACCGCGAGCCTCGACTCGCTCGAACGGCGTGGACTGCTCGGCAGATTGACCGAACGGTTGCGCGAGTCCGAGTCCGACCAGCAGGCCGACCACACTCCGCCGCGCGGTGACCAGGGCGACGGCGTCGACTGGATGGGGGCCGGTGATCGTGCCGACGGAGACGAGGCCTCGCGCTACCAGGCGGCCGTCGATCACGAGCTGGCCGCGCTCGACGAGCACCATCGGTTGCTCACCGCGGAGGCCGAGGCGGATCTGCGCCGAACCATCGAGCGAATGGAGCAGACCCGCGCCGCGCTGGCCGCGCCGATCGCCGCGATCGACGACATCGCGGGCGCTGTGCCCGAAACCGATGCCCGCGGCCGAATCGATGCCGTGCTCGCCCGCGAACTCGCGCGCATCGACGCGGAGTTCGACCGCCGCGCGGCCGAAGCCGAAGCGGTGCATCGGGAACTGCTCGACCACCTCGATCGGGTCAGCGCCGATATGGCCGAGCGGGCCCGTATCGCCGGTGATCTCGATGCCGCTCAGCGTGAGATCGGTCGGCGTTTCGACGAACTCGACGGGCGCTACCTCGGCACGCCCGACGCGGCCGCCCACGCCGAAGGCGCTCCCGACCAGCGGGGCGTGTCGGGCGAACCCGATTCGTCTGTCGGCGCCGATCCGGATGCACCGCCGGTCTCCGGCGATCACGATCCGGCTGACGGCGACGATCCGCCGCCGAATCCCGAGTCCACCGACGATGACGACACCTCCGGGTCCACCGATCGACACGGTGTGCCGTGGCACGCGATGCGCTCGCATATTCCGCATCCGCCGCACGAGTACGAGTACGACCTGTCGGTCCCGTTGCCGGGTGAGCCCGCGCGCTGGCCGGTTCCCGAGTCGGCGATCAAAGATCACGATGGGGGCCGCGACGAGTCCCGATCCGGCCATGGGCAGTCGAATGATCCACGCCCACAGAGTGATGCGCGTCAGTCGCAGGGGGTGGGGAGTCCGCCTCCCCAGCCGAGCTACGGACAATCGTCGTACGGGCACGGCGCCGAGCAACCGCAGTCCGGTCGTCCGCAGCAGCCGTCCGGCCCGCAGTATCCGCAGCCGCAGTACCCGTACGGTTCGCCGCACCAGGTTCCCGGGTACCCGCAGCAGCCGCCTGCATCGCAGTATCCATCCGGTTCGCCGCAGTCGCAGGCTCCCGGATACCCCCAGGGGTCCGGCTATGCGCAGAACTGGCAGCCGCAGGGTACGGGTTACCCGTCGACCGGGCTGCCGCACGGGTCCGGTTACCCCTCGAACGGGCAGTCGCAGGGGTCCGGTTATCCCGCGAACGGGCAGGGTCCGTACTACCCGCAGGGTGATCCGGGCGCTGGGTATCAGTCGGCGGGGCAAGCTCCGCAGTATCGAGCGGGCGGCCCTGGCTCCGCGCAACCGCCCACCGGAAAGGGGTATGGGGCGCCGGGCGGAGCTGGTCCCGGTAGTTCCCCGTTGCCCGCCTATCCGCCATGGCATACCCCCGCGGATTCCGGGTCCGCCGGACCGCGGGCATCGGCAGGCGGTCAGTACCAGCAGAGCGCCCAGCCGCCGATGATGCCGCCGATGATGCCCATGTCGCCTCAGCAAGGTGGCGGGGGTCGGGGAGCCGGACGAATGCCCGAGCGTCCGTACCATGCGGAAAACCCTGCCGATGTGCCGGTTTTCGTGCAGCCCTACTTCGGCAACGGGGGACAGGCGCAGTTCGATCCAGTGACGGGATCGCTGTTCGCGGCGGCCGGTGGCGGTCTCGCACTGGGCGGGTTCTTCGCCGATCTCGGTAATGTCTTCGTGGTGTTCTACCGGGACGCGGGCCGGTTGGGTTTGCGGGTCGGTGGGCAGCGGATCGAGTTGGACGGGTCGGTGAGTGTGGAGTGGGCGCAGTCGCAGCAGCGACAGACCAGGCTCGCGGTGGTCGTCGCCGGTGTCGTGCGCTGCGAGTTGATCTACTGGTCGGTGCCGCCCGAGATGGATCTGGGACTGATGGTCCGCGATGTGCTGGCCGACCCGGTTCGCCGGGCCACGATCTTCGGTGGCTGAGCGGCCGATGCCGAGATGGAAGGACGAGGCGATGACGACCCCGAGCACCGACAGGGTCACACCCGACGCCGAGGTGATCGACGCCGAAACCACCGCACCCGAGGCACCCGAGGCACCCGAGGCACCCGAGGCACCCGATGTCGGGTTTACCCTGTCGCCGCTCGACAATGCCACAGAGCTCAGCCGGCGGATCGCGCGCGAGACAGCCGCGCTCGGGCCGCCGGGCTGGCGCCGGGTGCAGGCGACGTTCTCGATGACCGTGGCAGGTGAATCGACGGCGATGGTCTTCACCGATGAGCACGATCGGGTGGCGCGGGTCTTCCCGACCGAGTCGGTACTGGCGTTGTTGCGGGACCACCGGCATCTGTCGGCCTCGCTCGGCGACGGCCCATGGTGGCGCTATCTGCTGACACTGACCGACGAGGGAAAACTCGACGTCGACTACGACTACGGTGACGACCCGTTCCCCGACGACCAACTGTTCGCGCCGGAGGCCTACCGTGCCGACCTCGCGGTGTATCCACGTGCGCAGGTGCCGCTGTGGCTGGCCGCCTATGTGGGGCACGGCGGCAGGCAGTCGCGTCCGCCGCAACTGGCGGCGGCGCAGGCAAGGAACGACGAGGCGACCGGGCGGGTGCCGGTGCGATGTGCCACCGACACCGAATTTCCCGACTTCGGCGTGCTCGCCAGGCGATGGGCGGTGATCGCGGCGGGATTCGTTGCCGTCGGGTCGATGTGGGGTCCGCGGGTGGCGCCGTCGACCTGCGTTTTCGAGGGCGTGCGCCGCAGCGGGTCCACCCTGCAGGCGCTGCCGGGGGATCGGGCGGTGCTCTCTGGTGGCGTGTGGAACGCCCCGGCGCTGGCCGCGGTCTACCGTGACGGCGCCGAGTCGCCGGATCTGTACCGCGGCGCGCCCGCGTGGGTCGCGGACCCGGTCCTGAACGCGCGCACCGGTTCCGGCCTGCTCTCGTTCTGCTACTGGTGGGCCGACGGGCACTGGTATCGCGCGGATTCGCCGGGTGCCGACGAGCTCGCCGAGGCGGTCCCCGGCGTGTGGACGGCCGACATCGTCGCGGGCATCATCGCCGGTCTGCTGACCGACCACCCGACCGAGTCGCAGTACACGGCCGCGCGGCGACTGGTCGCCGATGCCGAGACAGGCGTGGTCACCCGCGCCGTGCTCACCGAGGTGTTCGACGGTGATTTCGATGTCGACGGCGCGTATTTCCAACTGACCGTCGCGGGCGCTACCGCACCGGATGCGACGGTCGACGCGGGTGTGACACCGTAGGCGCGAAGCGAACGGAAGGCAGGTATCGATGACTCCCCGGCGGATCGACATGGATGATCCGGAGGCCGACGCGACCGGCCCCGACGGTCTGATGTACTACCGCGGCGAACTGTTCACCGGTGAAATGGTCGAGCTCTACGACGACGGCACGCTCTTCACCCTGACCACGTACGTCGACGGCATGGAAGACGGTCCGTCCCAGGGTTTCTACGCCGACGGCACCCCCCAATCCGACGGGAGGGCCGCGCGGAACCGGGCGATCGGCGAGTGGCGCGAGTGGTACCCCGACGGCACCGTCAAGCAGATCGACGTCTACGACGACACCGGCAGACTGCGCGCTCGGCGAAAGTGGGACGCCGCGGGCACGCTGATCCAGGATGTGACCCAGTGATCCTCAAACCCGTTGGCATGTACCGGGAGATGTTCCGAGGCCAGCACGACGAACTGCCCTCGATCGCCGAATCCGGCACCGAGCAGGTACTGCCCGACCGCGCCGAGATCATCGCGTACCTGCGCAATCCCCCGGCCGGATTCGACGTGATGGAGGCGGTGGTTCACCTGTTCGAGAAGGATCGCTGGATCCCCGGCGGCTCGTCGCTGAACTCCGACGGTGTGTGGGTCTGGCGTGAGGACTCGGTCGAGTACTTAGCCGCTCAGCCGCTGGAGATCCCCGCTGATTTCGTCGAGTACGTGCGGTCCATCGATTACACCCCACCCGCGGTCGAGGACAACGACACGTTCTACGACGCGCTGCTGCGCTACTTCTGCTAGCCGCCACCACCGGTGATCGCGGAGCGATCATGTGGTGGGAACTCTCCATTCATGTTGGTGTAACGAAGGATTCGCTCACCGCTGCCATTCTTTTGCGCAGCAAACGAGTTGTGAGATCGGTGCGCTGACGCTGGAGGGACACGAACGCGATGGTGGAGAAGTTCGAGTACGAACCCTTGCTGTTCCGCAGGGCAGCCGTCAAAACCGGGTCTGTTCGTGACCAGATCAACGGCGTCATCGCACGGCTGGACGCGGCGGCCGCCGGGCGTGGCTCCTGCTGGGGCGATGACACGCTGGGGCAGAACTTCTTCAAGGGCGACGCGGACAACGGCTACGAAGCGTCGAAGAAGAACACCACCGACAGCGCCAAAGCCATCGCGGGCAACATGGGCACGATGTGCGACGGGCAGTTGGAGAGCGCCCGGTTGCTCGAGCAGATGGAAAAGGGCAACTACGAGGGCTTGCGCTGATCAGGGGTCGCTGAATCATGACGAATGAACAGGCAAAGGCCCAGCTCGCCGAGATCATCGAAGGCGTGCAGGAGCAGATGCGCGGGATCGCGCAGATACAGCGGGATCGCGCGAAAATCGTTGCCAGCGCGACTGTCCGCAAGCGGGTGACGGTGTCGGTGAACGCTGATTACAAGGTCATCGAGACCAAGTTCAGCTCCGACATCGACGATCTCACCTACCCCGAGATCGCCAGGGCGATGACCGAGGCCGCGCAGCAGGCGTCGGCGGAGGTCGCACGGCTGACCCAGGAAATGATGGCGCCGCTGCAGGAGGGCCGCTCGCGGCTGCCGAAACTGACCGACCTGGTCGCCGACATGCCGGACCTCATCGTTCCCCAGGCGGTGGAGGCCTCGCTCGCTGCCCCCAATTCACCCGAGCGGCAAGAGAATTCGGAAGGCAATGAGCTGCTCGGAGCGCCGGATCGGTCGGGTTCGGCTACCGACTCGAGCTGGTGACCTCGCGTAATCGCGCATGATCTATCTTCCTGATGAGCTGGGTTGGCTCAAGTATCCGGCCGGCATGGAGTGGCCCGACGGGAACGAAGACGAGCTGTTCGGTCTCGCCGAGGACTGGCAGGCGGCCGCGGACGAGCTGCGCGGGATTCTCGACGACATCGATGCCGCGAAAGCCGCGTCGCTGACGGCCTACCCGTTCGGCAAGGGCGTCGAGGAGATGATCAAGGACTTCAACTCGATGCGCACCGGCGACGGGTCCGAAGACGATCAGTCGCTGGAAAAATTGGCCGAGTACTTCGACGAGGTCGGCAAATCGGTGTTCGATACCGGCACCGAGGTCGAGTACACGAAGATCATGTTCTACTCGTCGCTGGCGCTGCTGGCGTTCGAGATCGCGCTGTGCTGGATTCCGCCGACGCCTGCCTCACCCGCCCTGCAGACCGCGGCCATCTTGGCGACCCGGCTGGCGGTCCGCATCATCGGGCAGGCGGCCACGCGAGCCCTCATCCGCTTCGGCAGGCAGGCGTTCGTCAAGACGGTGCTGAAGTTCCTCGCCAGGCATGTGGCCATCGACCTGACGCTGGGCACGATGCAGGAACTCGGTACCCAGGCCTGGCAGGTGAGCCAGGGCCACCGGGACCAGATCAACGATCGTCAGCTGCTGGTCACGATGGTGAGTTCGGCCGCGGGCGGTGCGTTCGCCGGGCCCGCGGGCGAGTTGCTCAGCAACCGCGTCCTCGGCCCGCAGATGAATCGGTGGCTCAAGGCCGCGATCACCGGCCCCGCCGCCGGCTTCGTCGGGGCCGAGGCGGGCAATTACGCCGCGATCGGCACACAGCTCGCCATCGACCTGCACGACGCGAAGAACCAGGAGGAATGGGACGCGGCGTGGGATCGAGCCCAGCACGCCGCCAATCCCAAGAATCACGATCCGCTGATGTTGACGGCGGGCGTTTCCAACGGTCTGTTGTCCAGCTTGAGCGGGACCGGCGCGCACGCGTTCCGCAACCGCGGTATCACCACACCGGGCGTCGACACGATGAGCGGGCCGAGTCTGAGCGATCAGATCGATGCCATCGTCGGCATCAGTCCGTCCGAGGGGCGAGGTGTCGGCGAGGGTGACGACAGCGGCCTCGGTACGGACGAGGGCTCACGCGCCGCCGCTGACGACGACACCGGGCAGGGTGGACCGGCGCGTGGCGACGAAGAGGTGGGGGTGGGTGAAGGTAGCCGCGCTGGTCTCGCGGAAGGCGAGGGTGAGGGCGCCGGGAGCGGGTCCCGCGGCGATGGGGTGAGGCCCAGTGGCGCGTCCGGGCTCGGCTCGGGCGGCAACGACGGCTCGTCGATGCGCCCTGCCGCGAGCCCGTCCACCGGTGAATCCGACGGTGGATCGGGGAGTAGGGCTGCCGCCGCTGGCGATGATGGTGCTTCCGATGCGGGTCGAGGCGAGGACTTCGCCGACACCCAACTCACCGGTCAGGATTCCCGTGCTGACGGCGATCGTGCCGAGGGTGGTCGTGCCGAGGGGGATCATGCGGCCAACGGTGATCGACCTGCCGCCGAGCCGTCGGCGACCGATCGCAGTGGGACCGAACCGGATTCGCCGGTCACCCAGGACCCGAACGGTGCGCAACGGGCCGGTGTCCTGGCCGGGGAAAGCGGCCTTTCGGGCGCGGACCTCGGTGCGCGCGGTCTCGCCGACTCCAGCGCGCCGGTCACCGCCGAGACGCACGGCGGGGCGACGCACACTCCGGTAGCAGCCGCCGCCGCTCCGCTCGCCGCGCATGCCCCGGTGGGCAGTCCGGCGCCCGCTGCGGTCGCCAACCCGGCCCCCGCAGGCGTTGGTAGCCCGGCGCCCGCTACCAACACGGCACCCGCTGCCGCCGGCAACCCGGCGCCCGCCTCTCAGGCTGCCGCGGCCGGCGAAACCCGTGGCGCCCCAGCATCTTCCGCGGCACGGGGTCCAGCCGTGGATCTGCGCCAAGCTGTCGGGCCCGACTCGCCATCGGGAGCGGGGATCGTCGGCTCCACCCCCGACTCGGCGCCGGTGACCGACGAATCGTCTTCGGCCGATCGGTCAGGTGCGCCCGACGACGCGGCCGCCGTGGCGGCCACCCCCGACAGCCGCGCGGGTCTCGCCGATACCGGGCGCGCCGGTGCGGACAACCAACCTGCGGTACGCGCCGACCATGCCGACAACGTGGCGACGAGTTCGCGCAACGGCGTCGACACCGGGGAAACGCGACTGGCCTCGCCCGTCGACGACGCGGTGGCTCCGGTCGTGCCGCTCGCCCCCGGCGAGAACGCGCCGTCGAATCCCGTCCGTCGACGTGCCCGCGTTCCGATCGGCGAGCCCGGTGTCGCACCGACCGATGGCGCCGATCGCGGTGGCGTCGCCGACCGGAACAACGGTGCCGACGGCGGAATCGCCGGCAGCACGCCCGATTACGCGGCATTTCTGCCCAACGGACAGGGCGTGGTCCACGCCCCGACCGCTACCTCCATCGGCAATGACACCGCGACGCACAATGTCCGCAACAACGTGCGCAACGAGGGCGCGCACGACGTCGTCCTGCACGGAAGCAGGGCAGGCCAGCCCATTCCGGGACTGGCGGGCCCGGTCGATCCGGCCCTCATCGCCCAGGCGATCCTGAACAACCCGCACTATGTTCCCGGTACTCCGGTGCGGCTGCTCTCCTGCCACAGCGGCGCCGACGGCAGCTTCGCGCGAACACTCGCCGACCTACTCGGTGCGCGGGTGGAGGCACCGACAGATGAAGTCCGCGTCCGCCAGGATTCCGACCAGCCCGCCGAATTGCCTGCGGGCAAATGGGAGACATTCGACGGTCGCAACGGCGCCGAACCTACCGCCGACGGCGCCCGTGAGCCCGCGGACTCGTCGCATCAGCCCGCGGACTCGACGCGGTCACCCCGAGACTTCGACGATCTGGACATGGACCGGATGGGCGAGGACGGCCGGTCACGCGCCGAGTTGGAGGCGGCACTCGGTGGACCGCTGCGCGACTTCGCCGACCCCGGCGCCGGTCGGCCACGGCACCAGGGGATCGTCGACGAATTGATGCGGATGGCCCGCGACGCGGACCCCGGCGATATCGCGCGCGGTGCCGGGCCACGCGCCTTCGTCGTCGACCAGTTCGTGAGCCCTGGTCAAGGGCTCATCGTCGGCGGCGCGCCCTACGCCATGGTCGTCGGTCTCGATCCGGCGACCGGGCAGCACCGCGTCGAGATCCTCGATCCCGAAACCGGTGCGCGCCATCCCTATCCGCGGCCGACACCGCCGGATCTGCGAACGGTCTCGGCCGTCCTGATGGACTCGCAGGGCAATGTCGTGGAGCCGCGCGTCGTCGACCCCCGTCTACAGTTCACCGCGAACCGCGGCGATGCGGGACCGGCGCCACGTGTCGGCGATCTGACGCCCGATCCGCGCAACCCGGCGGAATCGCCCGCCCGTCAGCCCGACCCGCGGAGCCCGGCGGAATCGCCTGCGCGACAGCCCGACCCACGCAACCCAGCGGAATCACCTGCGCCGCAGTCTGATTCGCGTCGACCGGCGGAGCCTCGGTTCTACGATCCCGACGAGGCGTACGAGGCGGGCCGAAATCCCGATCTTCCGCGGGATGCTCCGTTCGGCCCAGCGGTCGATGGGAGTCTCGCGAACAACTCCCCGGATGTCAGCGGGCCGCCGCGCTCGCTCGACGAGTTGCGCAGGGATCGGCCTGACCTGTCGTTCGATGATCTGCTCGACCTGCGCGAGGCGCTGTACCAGCAGGCCGGTATCGAACCGCCGAGCCTGTCCCGCGAGAGCCTCGACAGCTTCCTCGACGCGGTCTGGGAGGATCGGGACGCGATGCCCGGCGCCATGGATGTCTACAACCTGTACGCGCTGCAGCACGAACCCAACGTGGTCACCGATCCCGCCGGTTACCTGCGTGCCGTCACCGACATCCTGGTGAACAACCCTGAGCTCCAGTACGCGATGATCCAGTCGCCGCACGGTCGCGGCATGGTCCTGCCGGAAACCGTCGGTGACGTCGACCCGGATTTCCACTTCCTGCACTTCAACCGGCCGGGAGCCGACTTCTCCCCCGGGTACCGGGTGTACGTGAACCCGCGCATGGATGCCGCACCCGAGCTGATGCGAAACATGGTGCGCGACTTGCTCCTCGACGCCGACGACTTCACCGGCGTCAAGACCGCGAAGGTGGCGGGTCCCCTCGCGACGCGACCCGACGCGATCGTGGTCTACGTGCGCGACATCGATGACGCGCACCGGGTGACCGAATGGTTGCGTGACTATCGCGATCGGGCCGGGGACGTCTTCGTCTGGGACGCACCCCCGATGACGCGGCAGATGCTGGAGGGCGTCGGCATCGGCGCGCACCCCAAGGGCAACAGTTTCGGATTCGTGCGCTCGGTCGCGATTCGCGCCGCGCTGGAGGCCACACTGGCCAACGGCGGCGACTTCGCGGACTTCCACGCCGAGGTCCTGCGCAGGCTGCCCGAGGCAGGGGTGTCGCCGGACAACCCGCATCAACGCCCGGAGTCCGACAGGCCTGGTTACGACCGGATGGGCGAGGACGAGCCCGGCGACGACACACCGGCGCAGAAGGCCGACCGCGTACGCGCCGAACTCGCCGACCTGCGTGCCGATCTCGCAGCGAACCGCGCGGAATTCCTCCACGGAATTGCCGATGCGATCGCCGAGTCCGACCCGATCGCTCGCGACGGCGAGTCGGCCGAGTCGGCGCGCGGCCGCGCTCGACAAGCCGACTGGAATGCCCGCCAGCTCAGGGCTGACGCGGACCTGCTGTGGTCCGCCGCCGGTGACAGACCGGAAACACCCACTCCCACTCCGACTCCGGATCCGCGCGTGGGCTGGATGGTGAATGATGCGGCGTCGCAGGCCGAGTCGCCGCCGATTGATCCGCGTCGGGCGTGGATGCTGGATGACGCGGCGTCGCAGGCGGATCCGTCTCGCGTTGATCCGCGTCGCGCATGGATGCTCGACGATCCCGCGTCGCAATCGAATTCAGCGCCGGTTGATCCACGTCGCGCATGGATGCTGGATGATTCCGCGTCGCAGTCGAATTCGGCGCCGGTTGATCCGCGTCGGGCGTGGATGCTGGATGACGCGGCGTCGCAGGCGGATCCGTCTCGTGTTGATCCGCGTCGGGCGTGGATGATGAACGATCCCGCGAATCCGTCGACGCCGGACCCGCGTGCGGACTGGATGATGGATCCCGCCGCGTCGCAACCAGATCTCGCCGCCGCCGACGCATGGGCCAAGGCCGAGTACGACCGGCTGATGGCCGAGCGGAACCAGTTGGCGCGCGAGACGCAGTTCTGGCGGGCCAAGCGGGACGACCGGGTCACCCGATTGATGGGGATCGTCGATGCGGAGCAGGCGGTCGGTACCAGGGCCGACCTCGCGCAGACGATGCGCCGGCTGGCGGACGAGGCGGCATCGCGGCCCACCCGGGTCGCGCCGATCGGTGAGGAAGCGGGCGGGCAGGTCAACGAGCGGCGCTCGCAGGCCGACCAGGCACATCGGCGCGAGGCCGCCGCCAAGCTCGACGATGCCGCGCGTCGCGTCATCGAGCTGCGCGAGGACCTCGCCGCCATCGACCGCCAGATCGCCGAACTCGAGGCCAGCGGCGCCCTCGACGGACGACCGCCGAGTGCCGAGGCAGGCCCCGAACTGGATCGGCTGGCCAGGCAGCGGGCCGCCGAACTGCTGCGGATCAAGCCGCACCGTGCCATGCGCGACGATCTGGCGCAGCGCTTCGACCTGGTCGACGCCGACGGTGCGATCGACGAGAGCGCACTCGCCCCGGAGAACCTCGCCGCGACGATCGATCAGCTGCGCGACAACCATCCCGCCAGCCGCACCGCCGAACTCGACGCACTCGCCACCGCCGCCCGCGACGTGAACGAGGCACACAATCGGATCGGCCGCCTCCAGGACGAGATGGCGCTGGTGGCCGGTGCGGCCCGCACCGATGTCGAGGGCGACGGCGGCCGGATGCACACCAGAGACGTCGGTCTCATCGACGGCGAACCGCCGCGGATCGTCGTCTACGGACCGCGTGATCCGTTGGGTTATCTGCCACGCGACGGCGGACTCACCGACCACGAGACTGCTCTGCAGCGTGCGCTGAGCACCTCCGACGCGGTGGTCAGGGCCTTCACCCGCGACCGCGCCACGGTGGAGTTCCGCAGGATCACCGCCGACCGCGAAGGCAATGCCCGCGTCGATGCCATGCCGAACGACGGACCGCAGGTGCGGCGCACCACCATCGATTACACGATCCGTGACAGCGCTGGTGGGCGCACGCATCTGGATGTCGTGCAGTGGCGTTCGTCCGATGGGACCTGGCACGACGTCAATCCGGAAGGCGCCCGGTGGGAGAACCGGCGCGGCTCCGACGAACGGCCCGATCACTTCGAAGGCAGGCCGCTGCCCGAAGGCGTGAGCAGCGTCGGCGTCAGCCCGACCCAGGCGGCCATCGTGGACGGGATCAGCGGTTCGCACGGCCCCGGCATCAATGAGGGCTTCCTGCCTCGGGTTCCCGGCGGTCCGCCCCTGGACCCGGGGCTCGACAGCCACGCGAATCCCGTGCCGGAGGCCGCGTCCAACCTGCTGCGGATCACCGTGGAACTGGTGAAGATCTCGGGCTGGTCGTGGTTCCAGGACCCGAACGACTCCAGCCGCATCAAGCCCGGTTTCAAGCCCAAGCGCCTCATCCGCCGGTTCAGCTCGGACCAGCAGCCGTTCGTCAACCGGCCCGACCGCGCCGATGTGGTGGCCCACCCGAACGATTCGGCGCAGATGCGAGATCGGCGCGACGCGCGACGGGCCGCATGGGCCGAGGTGCAGCGCTGGGCGGATCAGCAATACGACCAATTCCTGCGCACCGACGGCGATGTGGGTCCGATCGCGGACGCGGTGCGGGATCAGCGCCTGGCCGACCAGCGGACCCAGGCCCGGGACATGGTCGACGCCATCAAGAGCGCGCTCAACGACGCCGCCGCCCGACTGCCGGGCGATCCCGAGACCCGGAAGCGGGCCTTGATCGACGAGGTCAGGGCTCGCCTCGCCGACCCCGAAACCCGGTTCAGCCGCAAAGACACGGAGGCCGAGACCCGCCGCGAAGCACTGCGACAGGTCTACGACTGGCTGGAGTCCGGCGTCCCCAACCATGTCATCGCCGACACGATCGCGAACCAGCTGCCGAGCCGCATCCCGGAACTCACCCCCGACAACGTGCGCCAGATCAAGCAGTTCCTGATGGAGCACGAAATATTGATGACCGACCCGGATTCGGGTCAGCTGCGGTGGCGTCCACTCGACCGGCTGGCGCATGTGGCCGAAGCATGGGGTCGACTGAGCAGGGGCGAGCCCGAGCCTGGCGACCTGCTGTTGATGCGGGATGCGTGGGAGTGGTCCGAGCAGCGCCGCCGCAGCTACGAAGACGACGATTACAACCTCACCTGGGAAGAAATTCAGGACCGGGTCGCGCGCATGCCGGGCGATCACTGGGACGGTCACCGCGCGCCCCTCACCGGTGACCGCGCGAACATCCCGTTCGAAGCGCCTGCGCGGAGCACCCCGGACGACCCGACCCCGACCCCGCAGGGGACACGGCCCGAAATCGGTGCGCCGGACCCGAATACCCCACCCGGGCAGGGGCGATACGACGTCATGGGCGAGGACGGCCCAGACGCGCACACCGACAGCTACCGCGATCCGGACGGCACCTGGCACCACAGCGATGACGCGCCGAACACCCACCGCGACGCGAACTTCGGCTACCGCGATGCGAGCAACCAGTTCCTCAGCGATCATCTCACCGCGCAGGAGTACGAGTACCTGGCGCAGAAGGGCGATACCCACCCCTACGAGGTGAGCGATCCCGACCTCGCTCGACAATTGCGGGACGCGTCCGCCGAGCGGATGGAACTGCAAGCCGAGCGGGACGCGGTCCGTGACACCGTCGATCGACTGAAGTCCGAGTTCGGGATCGAGCGACTCACGGACCTGACGACCGAACGACTCGGCCCCGAGACTCAGCGGCAGCAGGCGCGGCTCTACGCCGATCCATCGCTCACCGAGGCAGACCTGGTGGGCAAGCTGGCCACGCTCGCCGATCTGGAAGTCGCGGCGACGAAGTACAACGACCTCGGTCCGAAGATGGTCGAGGTCTCCAAGCACCTCGGCGAGCTGGCGGGGCGCGCGTTCGCCCTCGACCCGCAGACCAGGCCGGGCGCGGTCCTGTTGTCCCCGTTCGATGGTTCCTTCGACGGTGCGAACACCGTCGATATCGCGTCGATGACCCGGTCCGTCGACGGGGCGCCGACGACGTTGATCGTCGTCGAGGCCAAGGGCGTCGGAGCGTCCCTCGGCGGCTCGAAAACCGCACACGCGCAACAGGGTTCGCCGGAGTACCTGCGGCGCACCCTGGCGATCGATCAGAACCTGGCCAGGATCCTCAACGAGACCCCGGCCCAGATGGCGGCGCGTGGTCTCGAGCCGGACAGCGACGCGGGCCGGACACTGCGCGAGGCGGTGCGCGAGCTGCGCGCGGCGGCCGCGGACGGCACCCTGCGGGTCGAATACCACCTGGTGCACGCCTCCGCGCGCGGCGAGGTCACGGTGACCGAACTGCTGCTGGTGCGCGATGGCGTGGATGTCCTCGCCGATGTCCCGTTGCCGATCGCCGAGTTCGACACGATGGGGGAGCCCTCGCTCGACGGCCCCGGCTACCTCCGTGGCCCCGATCCCGACGTGCTGCTGCCGCGCGATGGGCAACCGTACGGTTGGCTGCTGCACACACCCGATCCCGCGACGACCGGGGTCCGAGATCTGCTCGCGCGCACCGACATCGGTCGCGAAGCGCTGGCCACCTTCGATGCCGTCGACGCGGGCGTGCGTTTCGGGACGCTCGACGACAACGCGCCGGACTCGTTCAACGGCCGGACGATGGACGTGGTCGTCGGTGCCGAAGGCCGCGACCGCGTCGGGCAGGCCGACGCGATGGTGCGCGCCGCGAGCCTCGCCGATGCGGTGCTCGGCGGCCGCGTCGAGGTGACGCCCGCACAGATCAGGGCGCTCGATCGGGACGACCACATCACCGCCCGCGTCCGTGCCGAGGCAGAGGCCTTCGGCAGGCAGGCCGAATTCCATCGTGAGCTGAACGAGGCAGGCCACGATCCGTTCAGCGGCACTGCCCATGATCTGGTGGACGTCGCGACCCGCAAGACGTTGGACGCGGCCTACCTCGCGGCCTACGACGCGGCGGTAGACGCGGCCACCCGCCGGGATTCGACCCTGAGCCCCGAACAAGCGCGGCAGATCGGCCGGGAAGCGGGCGTCGCCCGGTTGCTCGACCACCCACACTTCGACAACCCGGACGGGTTCAGTCGACGCGCCGAAGCGGGCGCCGAATGGGATCGGCATCAAAACCCCACGCCGAGGACCGGACTCGACGAATACGTGCCGTCGAATCGTGACGCGGCCCGCGAACTCGAGCGACTGATGCGCGATCAGTCGGCGGCCTCGCGCACGCTCACCCGGATCGAAGCCGACTGGGATCTGGTCGCCGATCGCATGGTGCGCGGCTTCAACTTGCCCGTCGACGAACTGCCCGGCACTCGCCGCGCGATCACCGACATGCTGGTGCTGCGGGCGATGGACATCGACATCTGGCACGGCCTCGACAACGCTCTGCTGCTCAATGATCTGGCCGCCCAGCACACCAGGGCGACGATGGAGCACGCGCGCATCGTCGACGAGATCACCGACACCGTCCGAGGTGACCTCGTGCGGCAGGGGATCGCACCCGCCGACGCGGCCCGAACACGTACGCACGGTGACGAATCCGGTGTGCTGCACGTGCTCCGGGATTCCGATGCCGCCGACGACGACGTCCGGCCCGCGTGGTTGTCCGATCCCGGACTCGCCGGCGAAGCACTCACCCGGGCGAATGCCGACCACGCTGCTCTGGTCGACCATGTGGACCGGATCTATCGGGAACCGACGATGCTGCTCGACGGCTGGCATCGCGGGACCTCGCTCGACCGGATGGGCAGGTGGGCGCTGCAGCAGATCGCCGATCGTGGGGTGGCGGTTCGCTTCAGCATCGAGCCCGAATATCGGTCGCGGCCGGGCGCCGACCGCCGCGACCGCGCCCCCGGCTACGACCCGGTCACCAACACCCTTGTGCTCGACCGTGATGCCTCGCCCGCGCAGCAGGCCAAGGACATGGTGTTCGCCGCGCGCATGGCGGACCAGCTGGCCGCCGTGGCCGAGGGGTTGCCCGAGCTGCTCACCCTGGGCCGGGACGAATACGCCGACCGGATGACAGATCGGGTGGCCGACGCGCTGGCGCTGTCGTTCGGATACGACGCGGAGCGCGGCAGATTCATCGACACCGGCGACGAATCACCCCTGCGTCGCACCTACGACGACGCCGTCGCGGACGCGATGAAGACGGCGAAGAAGGCCTACGAGAAGCTCGGGACGGTCACCATCGACGACCTGTTCCAGGCTGCCGCGCATCGGGCCGGGGTCAGGGCGGTGCGCGCCGCTCTCGACGCGGACGGACCGCGCGTCGACGGCCGTGGCTACCGTGACCAGTTCGGCGCGGACTGGGACCGGACCCGCGGCATCACCCCACCGGCACCGCTCGACGGTGCGGCCCGACCGGATCGCCCGGCGCGGCTGCCGGAGTCGCGAGCGCTCAGGGACGCGCGCGCACCGTATCTCGCGCTGGAGATCGAATCCCTGCGCGCTGTCCGCGATCTCGGCGACTATGTGCCGATCGGCCCGGCCGAACGGGCCTATACCGACGCGTACACGAAGGCCCATGACAAGGCCGAGCGGGCGCATCGGCGCGACGCCGACGCACCGCCGCCTGCCCGGGTCGCCGTGGAGGCGGGGCGAGAAGCGCTGCGCCGGTACGTGAACCGGGTGGGTCTCGAGCATGCCGAGATCGTCCTCGACGTGGCACGCGCCGGCGGTGACGGCGCGAACCCGCACTGGGGCCGACCCGATGCCGGGGATCGGGCCGACACCGCCCTCGCGCGCACCGATGACGCCGTGCGGAGTGACTTCGCCGAGCGGGCGTTGGCCAAGGAACTCGAATCGGATCCCGATGGGGTGTCCCTCACGTCGAATATCGCCGCTTTCCGTCGGCCCGGGTTCCTCTCCTGGCGCAGACTGCACGTCGTCGCCGAGCCGGGTGGGCATTTCGCCGCCCTGCACGAACTGGCGGCACGGAACCCCGAATACTCCGATGTGGTGTGGAACGTGCTGGCGCACGACGTCCAATGCTGGGTGCCGGAGCGCGGTCCGGGCGGGGAGCCTGCCCTTCGCTTCCTGACCGAGGGCGAAGCGCTCGGCCCGATGCGTCGTCCCGACGTGGACGAAAGCCTCGCACAGATGCTCGACCACTATCTGAAGTACCGCACCGAGGGGTTGACCGACCTCGGCTTCGGCGAGTGGTTCCGGCAACTCGGACCGGACCACTTCGACAGTCCCGAACACACGGAGCGTCGACGGAAATCGCAGCCGAGCGAGTTCCGGGATTCCGTCGTCGCCTTCACCGGCGATCTGTACTTCAGCGGGATCAGGGCCGCCGCCTCGCCAACGGCCGCGGTGCCCGCGACCCCGCATCCGTCGGAGGTGCTGCACCGCCTGGCCACCCGGCGAATTCCGTTGCTGACCGCGGCGTCCGAGCGTCCGCCGCACTTTCGGCACCACCAGTTCACGGTCGGTGACGTCCGAGTCAACGTCCACTTCGAGCCGGACGGGAACGGTGCGTGGCGAGTGCCGCGCCCGCGCGGGGACGCCTCCGCCTCGGACGTGCTCGCGAGCCGGTTCCACGGACTGACCGATGCCGATCCCGTCCGATTGGGCAACCGCATCGCCCGAATGCTCGAGGACGGTGCCGCCGACCTGACCGACCGCAGTCGGCCGCGCGGACGATTCGGACGATTCATCGACCGGATGGCGTCGAACGAGCCCGCGGCAGAGCCCGGGTACGACCGGATGGGCGACGACATCGAGCCGTTGCGCCCGCCGGACGAAGACATCGATTCCTTCACCGCCGACAACGAGCGGTTGCTCGGTGTGCCCGGTGCCGACGAGTGGACCGGACTGAGTCCCGCCGAGGTCGGCGCTCGGCTGCGCGACGAACTCGCCCGCATCCTCGACTATCCCGACATGGCGGCGATCGGCTTCGACCTGCCCGGCCTCAATTGGTCGGTGGTGCAGGAATTCGCCAGGGGCACCGTGGATATGGCGAGGTTGCACCCGAACGTCGATCTGCGCAGCGTCGCGATCCGGTCGATGCCCTTCGGCGTACTCGGCGAAACCGAGCGTGGCCCTATCGAATCCGGCCGCTACCACAGCAAGGAAGTCGCCCTCAACTACGACCACGCGACGAGTGCCTACGACTTCCACCAGCAGGTTCGTGATGCTGTCGACGCCGATCTGTTCTACCCGTCCGCGCTGGAGCGACCCGTCTACTACGTTGCCCTGCACGAGTTCGGGCACGTCCTCGACACCGCGGGGCAGCTGAATGCTCGGCATCTCGCCGAAAGCTATCTGCTCGAGCTGAGCACACGCGATCCCGACGCCGACTTCGGCGGCTGGCTGGACATGCTCAGCCGCTACAGCCTCGACGAGGACCTGATGCTCCGGTCGGGCGAGGCGCTGGCCGAGGCATTCGCCCACGTGATGTTCCGCGGCGTGGACGACGTGAGCAAGCCGGTCCGTGCCCTGTACGAGCTGCTCACCAGATACGCCGAGAACCCGGAACTGCACCCCGGCGATCTCCTCCCGATCGCCGGCGACGTCGACCCGGGCCCGGCCGAACGAGACGCCGATCCGTCAGCCCCGCGTGACCGGGTGGACGCGTCGAACCCGGCGCGAGATCAGGTCGACGTGCCGTTCGACCGCATGGGCGAGGAGCCCGACGGTGCGCGCGAATCGACGCCGGACCAGCCCGATACACCGATCGAGCCGACCGCCGTCGGCCGACCGCCACGAGTGGAGATCGAGGTCGACGGCGAACGGGTGCCGTTGAACGTGCGCCCGGACGGCGACGATCGGTGGCAGGTCGTCGGAGAGAACGCGCCGCCGGCCGACGCGACGCCGACCTCCCGCCTGCGCCGGGAATGGCAGTTCGTCCGCGAGTCATGGCCCCAGCATGTGGAGCAGATCAAGTACCCGTCCGGCTCCCCGGTCGGCGACAGCAAGGGACAGGCCGCCATCGCCGACGGCATCAGTGGCCTCGCCGATCTCGTCGAGTCGGGCGGCGCCGCACCCGCGCCGGTGAACCCACCGCCCGCGTCACCGGACATCCCGGTGATCCAGGCACCGCCGGAGGCCGGTGGACCGGATCCGACCTTCCTTCGCCTCGCGCAGCAGTTGCCGATCTGGATTGCCAACCGGGAGAAGATCCCGCTCCTTGGCCAACTCTCGGCCCGGATGCGCGACTCGGCGGGCGAACACCTGCCGATGCGGTTGCCCGACGGCTCGGTGTATCAGCCCTGGTACACCGACGTGGACCCCGACGACGTTCGCGCCCAGGTCACCAGCGACCTCGAGGTCGGCCGGACCACCGCCGACGAAGCGCGCGACGGTCTGTTGCTCGCGTTCGTCAATGCCGATGCGGGAGCGCGTGATCGGATCATCGACGCACTGCTCGAGCACGACCTGATCTCGCCCGAGGCCGCGGACCGGCTCGCGGACGAGCCGCCTGCCGCACCACGACTGCCCGAACCCATCGGGCCCCCGCCCGAAGGCGAGACGCTGACCGAGGCCGCGCGACGGCTTCTCGATCTCGACCTGCCCGACGAGTCAGGGGAGACGCTGCGTCGAGTCATCGACGAGCAGCAGTACCGCGCGATGCGAATGGTCGGCTCGATCGAAGGGCTGGCCGCCGCGGTGCAGCGGTTCATCGAAGAGCAGACGCTGCCCTACGGCGGAGCTGATCTCGGCGACGACGCACGACCGGATTCGGCGGGCTTGCCCGGGCGGCGCGAACCGGCGGCCATCGGCGAAACCCGTGACGAAGACGGCTATTTCGACGACGACTACTTCGACGACGACGAGTTCGACGAGTCGTCGCGGCCACGGCAGCGCGGCCGGTACGACGATCCCGACCCGGCAGGCCGGGCCGTGCCGATCGGCGGTTCGGTCAGCTTCACCGACCAGAACCCGCTCGGGCGGCTCCGCGACGAGTTCCTCCGGGCGTTCGGCCACGATCCTGGCCTGCTCAATGTCACCCCGATCGGCAACGGCGCCGAGCCGCTGCCGGAGTGGGGCGACGCCGATGAGCTCGGTCGGGACGAAGGTCTGCGCAAGTTCTTCGAGCACGCGCTGCGTCGCGATCAGCTTCGCGACGAGCTGGCCACCTGGGCGGCCAGCCGTGATGTCGGTATCGATGAGGTCGCGACCAGGGCCGCCGCCGACGCGCTGCTCTCTCGTTTGCGGGCCGAGAGCATCGCCAGGTCGGCCAGGGTCGCGGAGTTCGCGGCCGCGGCCGAGCGGTTGCTCTTTCCGGACGGCGACGACGGCGCCGCACCGGTCGGTGCCCGGCTCGGCGACCAGGCGGTGCGCGTCCCGTTCACGAACGGGCCGGATCGGCTGGTCATCGTCGATGGTGTCGCCCAGCGCGACCACGTGCTGGCGGGGCTGCTCGCCGCCGACCCCGACCTCGCCGCCCAGCTCGCCCGGCGTGAGCTGGTCGTCGATTATCGGCTGGCGCAGACAGATTGGTCGGGAAATATTCGGCTCGAACCTGCCGATACGCCGGACGTCAGGTATCGGCAGGAGGTTGTCGACGGTCGGGAACTGGCCGTGACCTTGCTGCGCGACGGCGACGGGCCATGGCGTGCGGTGCTCAACGCCGACGAGGTCACGCCCACCTCGACCGCCGATGCCACCGTGCCACGCTCGCCGGCCGCGATGCTGACCGAGCTGGCCCAGGTGGTTCGCGATCTCGGCCTGCACCCGCTCACCCTCGACCCGTCTCAGCTCGAGGCGCTGGTGCCGGACCTGCGCCTCGACAATGCCGTGCGGGCCACCCAGATCGAGGCGCTGAGCGATTTCACCCGCTCCGCCAACGACATTCAAACGTTCCACGACGTCAGTGACGCGCGCAGTCACCTGGCGACGCGCCTCGGGCTCACCCAAGAAGCGCTCACCCCGGAAACGCTGGCGGCCGCCCTCACCGACACCGCGACGGCGAAAGCGCTGCGCGTGCAACAGGTCGGCGACCTGGTGGCCTACGCCAAGCAGTTGCGTGAGATCGACCCGGCGGCCGTCGACGCCGCACGAGACCACCTGGCACGGCGGCTCGTCTCCGAGGACACCGCGCGCAGGTTGGTGCCGAAGCGGTTCATCGCCCGGGTGAACATCGACCCCCGGGTCATGGCGCTGCTGCCGCCGGGGTACGTCGACGGGCCGAACGGGAAACGCGTCTACGCGGTGAACGAGAGCGGGCTGTCGGCCAAGAAGCTGCGCAAGCTGATCCGCATGCTCGAGCGCGACGGACAGCACGACCTGCTGCGCGACGCGCTCACCGAATACGCGAGCGCGTTGCACCGAGTCGACGCGTATTCGGAGGTGCCGCGCGGCGACGAGTCAGCGGACCCGCGCGTGGTGGACGGCAGACTGCCGATGCACGATCCGGACGCCGTCTACAGCCTGCGTGATGTCGTCGCCGACGCGATGCGCGGTCGCGGTGAGACCGATTTCGCCACCGCCGTGGCCGAGGCCGCGGCCAGACCGGACAGTGGGCCACTGCCGACCACCGATCCGGCACGCCGCCCGACCGCGAACCGCGACTGGGCCAGGATCGTCGGTGTCGACATCACCGACGCCGACGACGCCACCTTCGCCAAGGTGTACGAGGCCTACCGCGACGGCCGGATCGAGCGTCACGAAGGCTTGAGCCCGGAGAAGCTGATCGCCGAACTCGCCGCGCTGCGCGGGGAGATCCGGTTGCGCGCCGATCAGATCGACACACTCGCCCGCCTGCTCGCCGAACTCGACCTGGCAATGCGCGCCGAGCCACTGCCCGCGGCGCACCCCGGCGAACTGCCCACGACCCCTGATCCGACACCACCCGACGCCGGACCGCCGGACAACGGGCCGACCGACCCGGCCGAAGGTCGCGAGGGCAACGACTCGCCTCCCGCCGATCCCGACAACTCGTCTCCCGCGGATCCCGACAACTCGCACTCGGGCCGCAAGCCCAGTGAGCCCGCACCGGATCCGTTGGCGCAGATCGAAGCTGCGCGTCAGCGGGAGACGGCCGCGGTCGACGAGGCCTTCGCGCGTGCCGATGAGGAGTCGGCTGCGGCGCACGATCGGGTCATCGAGGATCTGGATCAGGTCGATGGTGATATCGAGGCGCATGCCGATTATGTGCGCTCGGTGAACAAACTCGAGCAGGCGCGGGAGGAAGCCCTCGAGGCTTTCGACAACAACGCGTCCTCCGATAACCGCGCTGACCCCGGTACGAGCACAACCCACCCGACGCCCGCGCCCGGTGAGCCGACTCCCGCTCCGCCTACCACCACCCCGCCTGAGAACGGCGGAACCCCCAAACCGCCGAACGCCGACCCCGCCGCGACCCCACCGCGACCCTCGCGCCCACCGACTCCCACCTACCGTTCGCACATCCCGCATCCCCCAAGAGAATTCGACCCAGAATTCCCAGACCTGATGCACGTCGACCCGATCCGCTGGCCAGACCTGGACCTGACCCCGACGAACCCGCGTGAGCCGGAGCCGCCGCGTGAGCCGGAGCCGCCGCGTGAGCCGGAGCCGCCGCGTCAGCCCGAGCCGCCGCGTCCGCCGTGGCCGACACCTACGGAGCCTTGCCCCACCCCGCCACCGCCTCCTCCGACGACGCCGATACCTCCGGTTCCGCCGAACCCGGTCCCACCGTGGCCGACGGTTCCTCCTACACCCCCGGTTCCGCCGTGGCCGCCTACACCCCAGGTCCCGCCGTGGCAGCCGACGCCCTCGACGCCCCCGGCACCCTCGGTCCCATCGTGGCCGTCGACGCCTCCGGCACCGTCGTGGCCGATGCCGCCGGTACCTCCGGCGCCGACGGTCCCGTCGAACCCCACTCCGTCTTGGCCGACACCTACGCAGCCGCAGCCCACCCCGCCAAACCCCACTCCGACACCGCCCGTACCGCCGAACCAGGGTCCGCCGAATCAGGGTCCGCCGTGGCAGACTTCGCCACCTCCGGTTCCGCCGAACTCGGTTCCCTCGTGGCCGACCCCGGAGGCCCCGTGGCCCACGCCGCCGACGACCGGTCAGACCCCGCCGTCGACGCCACCACTACCGCCGTGGTTGTCGACACCGCCGGTGGCGACTCCTGACCTGCCGACACCACCGATGGGGGTACCCGTAGTTCCGCCGGGAGCCGGGCCGTACCCCGGCGCCTCGCCGTCGGATCAGATGCCGTTCTCGCCCATGCCGCCGGTTCCGCCGGGGCAGGTGCAGGCTGGTCGAGACGATTCGCGTCGTCGGCCGTTCGGCAACGGGTATGCGCCGCCGCCGACGGCGGCGAACGGGGCGGTGCTCGTGCGCCCGTTCGTCGGATACGGCGTGCGCGCGGAGTTCGACCCGGCTACCGGCGCGCTGCGGGCAGCCGCTCCGGAGGCCGGCGGAGTGGGTGGTGTCTACGGTGATGTGGGTGGTGTCCAGGTGGTCTTCTACCGGGACGGCGCCCGGCTCGCGCTGCGGGTCGGCGATCGTATGATCGACCTCGACGGTCCGGTCCGCATCGAATACGGCCCCGCCGATCACCGGCGCACGCGGTTCGCGATCGTCGATGCGAGCACCATGATCTGCGAGCTGTTCTACCGGCCGCTGCCGCGCGAGATGGATCTGGGCGCGTATATCGAGCACGCGCTGCGCGACCCGGTCCACCGAGCCGAAATCTTCGCTCGCCGATGACGACCGATACAACCAGGAGGAGGCAAGCATGCGCACGGACTATCCGACCGAGGACGAGATCCGGGCCAATTTCGAGGAGATGCTCGCCTCGGTGTGTGGCGGCGGTGGCCTCCGCACCGAAACCGGCTTGGACAACGAGACCGAGAACGCGCTCTGGGCGATCTCGCGTGTCCACCCCGCGGTGCCCGAGGAATTGGTGACCGCCGCGCGCGCCGAGTTCGCCGCTCAACTCGATGGTTCGCACAAGAGGGCGCGCAGGGCCGCGCTGGCGCGCAGGCTCGAAGAGCTCGATCGTGAGGCGAACGGGTGACCGAATGGCACACACCATCGGCCACCGAGCTGGCCGATCTCGCTGCCCGGCTGCGCGACCTGGACTGGTCGTGGGAGCTGTCCGAGGTACCGGAACTGGCGGCCGAGTTCGGTTGGCGCGTGGTGGCGAACAACCCGAACTGGGTCATGCTCGACACCGGCCTCGGGGTCGGCAGCGGGAAAGTGCACGGTGAGGACGGTAAAGCCGTGCGCATCGAGACCCGGCTGACCGATTTCGTCGAAGAAGACGCGGCAGGCACAGCCCGCCTCCGCACGGCGTTCGCCGAGATGACCGATGCGCTGACCGAGGCGCTCGGCGAACCGACCGCGCGAATCCCGGGTCGGTGGCCGCAGATTCGCTGGGCAGGTCCGGCACAGACCGTTGTCCTGACGCAGTCGCCGGTCTCGGTCGTGTTGTTCCTGGTGACCGATGCCAGGCTGGCCGCCGACGATCGCAATATCGAGGTCGAGAAGCACAGCCGGTGACCAGCCCTACCGACGACACCGCGGCGAAGTCGGCACTGCGGCCCGTGACCGCCGAGCCGACCGAAGCCACCTCGTCACCCACCGAATCCGCTGAGGTCGACGTCGACTTCGCCGTCCCCGTCGCCACCGATATCGGCGAACAAGCCCGTGACCTGATGCACCGGGCCGCCCGTGCGCTGGCGAGTCAGGGCCCGAGCGGCTGGCGCAGGGTCGACGCGGTCTTCGCGCTGACGGTGACCGCTGAGATCGTGCTCGCGGTGTACTCCGACGACGAGCAGCGAATAACCAGGCTGCGCCCGTCCGCTGAGGTGCTCGACCTGGTCAGAACACACCGGGAGCGCTCGGCCGAGCTCGGTGACGGACCGTGGTGGCGGTTGACGCTCGGACTGACCCCCTCGGGTCACATCGAGGTCGACTACGACTACGGCGACGAACCGTTCCCGGTCGACCACCTGTTCCCGCCGATGGCGTATCGGGCGGACCTCGAGGTTTACCCCCGCGCCCGCCTGCCCTGCTGGCTGGCGGCCTACCTCAACCACGACGATCGTCAGCTGCGCTCGGCGGCGACCGCGGCGGTACAGGCCCGCGCCGACCGCGCGGCGGAGCCGACAACGGTCGACGGGCTCCCGCCGCTGCCGTTGCTCGTGGCGCGGTGGGGGGTACTGGCCGGCGTCGCGGTCGCGGTCGGAACGACCTGGGGGCCGCGGTTTCTGCCCTCGGTCGGCCGTTTCGACACGAGTGAGCGTCACGGCAGTTCCCTCTACCAGCTCGCCGACGATCGAGCGGTGCTCTCCGGTGGTGTCTGGAACGCGCCCGCGCTGGACACCGCCTACAACGAGAACGCGCCGCTGCCCCAGCTGTACGCGGGCGCCCCCGCCTGGGTGGCCACCCCGACGCTCGATCGCCGGGCGGCCGCCGGTCTGCTGTCCTTCTGCTATTGGTGGGAAGACGGTCGCTGGTACCAGGGCGAGTCGCCCGCCGCCGATGCCGTCGCCGTCGCGCTGCCCGACGTGTGGTCGGCGGCAGCCACGGCGCGCGCGGTCGCCGTCCTGATCGACGAACACCCGAGCGAACCGCTGCGCACGGCCGCCGCGACCCTGGTCGCCGCGGCCGAAGCCGGAATCGTCACTCGGGGCACGCTCGTCGAACTCTTGGGCGACGAAGGCCTTTTCGATGTCGACGGTGCCCTGTTCCACCTCGTTCTCGCCGGCGCGACGACGAGCGAAGGGCTGGCACCGATGCCGCGAGGGGAGGCGATCGACCGGGTCCGTCGCCACCTGGACGACGCGGCCGTGGACGCCACCGCCTACCCGTCGACGCTGCTACGGGCGGACCGGTTGTCCGTGGGGTGGATGGTGTACCTGCCGGTCGAACCGGGCGAGATCGCGATCGGCCGCGCGATCTACTACGTCGCCGATGACGGTGTGCTGGAACGCTCGTCGTCCTCGGTGGCGCCCTCGATCTACATCGACGCTTTCGAGCGCCGGTTCCAGGAGCGGCATGGCTGAGCAGACCACCGACCCGGACGTCGATTTCGCCCTCGGCACCGCGGATCCGCCGGTGGCGGACGTAGCGGAGCAGATGTCGGCACTGAGTTACCGGATCGGTCTCGAGCTCGCCGAGCTCGGGCCGCCGGGGTGGTCGCGGCTGACCGCGTCGTTCGCGCTGACGGTGACCGCCGAGTCGGCGGTGGTGCTGTTCGCCGATGAGCGTGGCCGCGCTGTCCGGGCGTTCCCGGCGGAGGACGTGCTCGCCCTGGTACGTGAACACCGTGGGTTGTCGGCGCACCGTGACGACGAACCGTGGTGGCGGTATCTGCTCGAGCTCACTGCCGACGGCCGGATGGAAGTCGACTACGACTACGGCGCCGACCCGTTCCCCGAGGGCCAACTGTTCGCCGCCCCCGCCTATCGCAGCGACCTCGAGGTCTATCCCCGTCCGACGTTGCCGGTCTGGTTGGCCGCCTATATCGGCCACGGCGGTCGTCAGGTGCGATCGCCGCGGAACGCCGCCGAACAGGCACGTCGCGACAATGCGCTCGGCAAGCAGGCGATTCGGTCGGAGCCGGACCAGGACTTCCCGGCGTTCCCGCTGATCGCCCGTCGCTGGGCCGTGCTCGCCGCGGCTTTCGTCGCGGCCGGATCGCCGATGGGCCCGCGGATCTCACCGGGCATCTGCCAGTTCGAGGGCGCGCAGCGCAGCGGCGCGACCCTGTGCGCGTTGCCGGGCGGGCGCGCGGTGCTCTCGGGCGGGGTGTGGAACGCGCAACGGCTGCGCGAGGCATACCAGGGCGGCGCCCCGCTGCCCGAGCTCTTCGCGGGTGCGCCGTCCTGGGTCGCCGAGCCGGTGCTCAACGGCCGCGCGTCCGACGGTTTGCTGTCGTTCTGCTACTGGTGGGACGAGGGTGCGTGGCATCGCGGTGAGTCGCCTGTCTCGGATGAGCTGGCGCCGGCCGTCCCTGCCATCTGGACCTCGCAGACCGTCGTCGACGTGGTCGCCGATGTCATCGGTGCGACCGGCGACCGGCTCGACCTGGTGGTCCAGTTGGTCGCCGCGGCCGAGAAGGGCGAGGTCACCCGCGCCGCGCTGGCCGAACTGTTCGGCGAGGACGCGGGTTTCGATATCGACAGCGCGTTGTTCGAGCTCACGATGGCAGGCGCGACAGGAAAGGACACGAGCAGATGACCGACGGTCCCGCGCTCGATATCAACGATCCGGAATTCGCCCTGAGTTCAGGTGAGGAGCCGACCCGCTACCGGGGCGAGCCGTACACCGGGCAGGCGGTCGAACTCCATCCAGACGGCACGATCGCCGCGCGGTGGAGCTTCGTCGACGGTCTCGACGACGGGCCGAGTCAGGCTTGGTACGAGGACGGTTCACCTGCGTCGGTAGGCACGACGCAGCGGGGATTGCCGGTCGGTGAATGGCGGGAATGGCGTCGCGACGGGACGCTCGCCACGCTCGACGTGTATGCCCGCCCCGGCTCGCTGCGCCTGCACAAGCGCTGGGACCAACACGGCACGCTGATCGAACACCGGCTGGAGGCGGGCGCTCCCGGTGAGGTCTTCGAGCTGAAACAGCTCGGCATGTATCGGGAGATGTACGACGGCACACGCGACGAGTTGCCCTCGATCCGGGATGCGTTGATGCCGGATCGCACCGGCGAACATGCCCGGGTCCTCGACTATCTCCGCACAGCGCCCGGCATCGTCGACGTGATGTCGGCGGTACCGGACCTCCTGGCAGGTGATGGCTGGATCCTCGGCGGGCCCTCTCTGCACTCGGACGGCGTGTGGATCTGGCGTACCGATTTCATCGAGTACTACGCCGGACACGCGCTTGCCCTGCCGACGGAATTTCTCGACTACATCCGCGAGAACAGTTATCTCCCAGCATCTTTCGATCGCCGGGACCTGAACTTCCACATCGCGACCGATCGGCACCACTGAGAGCGATTGTCAGGATGTCGCTGCCAACGAGATCAGCTCTGTACATGCGGTATTCACATCTGCGACATTAGAATCGTTGCTACGTCGAAGGAATCGATCGCAGGCAGGTCTCTCGTCGTAGGGGGTGCCCGTGGTGATGAGGAGGACAGTCGCGTATGGGTGAGACACCCAATCCGTGGAGTGGGCTACGTGCCGAGTCACTCAGCGGTGCACTGGAATTGCAGCCGAAGGTCATCGAGGGCCTGGTCAACGAGGCGATCGATGTACGGATTCGGGTGAACTCGGTCAAGGCCGCGCTGGGCAAGGTCGATCAGCTCGCCTCGTTCGCCGCGGTGATTCCGTCCGCGGCGGGGCTGGCGGACCGTTTTTCGGCCAAGGGCCGCGACCTCAAGGGCATCCTCGACGATCACGGCAAGATCCTCGACGATATGGCCGATACGTTCCTTGCCTCCGGTAAGGCCTACACCGGCGGCGACGCCGGCGGTAAGGCCGACCTGGCCGCCCTGCGCGGGCGGATCGAGGCGGACAAGGGCAAGACCGAGAAGCTCGGCACCGCGCCCCAGGCGTTCGGGCGATGCATGGACATCTCGGTTCTGAAGAAGGAAGGCGGCGGGGTTCCCGACAGCCTGCTGAGGCCGCCCAAGGGCCTGACCTTCGATCCGATGATCGTCAACGCCGAGGACCCGAGCCAGTTCAACTACGACGACTACCAGAAGATCATCGCCTCCCTGAGCGGCAGCCCGAGCATGGAGGTCACCGCGGCACAGGCCGGAACGGACTGGACATGGCTGGCGGGCAGGCTGGACGAGAAGTTCGAGGGGCTGTCGAACAAGATGATCGCCACCGAGAACAGCTGGCGTAGCCCCGGCGAAGGCGGTGGCGCCGACCGTGCGCGAGCGGCGATCACGGCCTACGGCAAGGGCAACAAGGACCTGGTCGACGGCATGAAGGCGCTCGGCACGCTGCTGGGGTTCGTCTCGGATTGGCTGTACGCGACCAGGACGTCGCTGCAGGCCGTGAACTACACCGACGTGGGATACCTGTCACCGGAGTCGGTGCGCGCGTACGAGACGCGGAAGAAACTGGCGCACGAGAAGCGCTACGCGACGGCGATGAACAACACCTATGTGCTCGGCGTCGACAACACCGCGGGCAAGATCGCGCTGCTTCCCGACCCGATCCCGCCGACGACGGGCAGCAACCCGGCGGGGAACGGTTCGGGTACCGGTGGCGGTTCGGGCTCCGGCGGTGGTTCGGGCTCCGGCGGTGGTTCGGGTGCGGGATCCGCCGGCCTGTCCTCCGGATTCCAGAACGGGATGTCGGCGTTGCAATCGGCATCGCAGACCGCGGCTCAGAAAGCGGCCGCCGACGCGGCGAAGGCCGCCGCGCGTACCGCGGCGGAGCAGTCGGCCAAGGCCGCCGAAGAGGCCGCGGCGGCGGCATCGTCGTCGGGGCTCGAGCAGGCGGCCTCGGCGTTGACCTCTGGAATGGAGCAGGCGAGTTCGGCCGCGCAGTCGGCTTTGGAGCAGGCGAGTTCGGCGGCATCAGGGGCGGATCAGAGCGCCCTGTCGTCGGTGCCCGGCCTGGCCGGTCTCAGCTCCTCGCTGGAGGACCAGGCGAAGAAGATGACCGCGGCGGCCAAGAGTGGTGGTGGCGGTGGTGCAGGCGGCGGCTCGGGCGGTGGTGCGGGCGCCGGGCTGTCCGGACAGAGTCTGCAGAACGCGTCGAGTCTGTTCCCCCGTGCCACCGTCGGCGCGACCGGCCTCGAAGCCATGGCGAGCCGCGCCGGCCTCGCGGGCGCCGGTTCCGGCATGCCGATGGGCGGTATGCCGATGGGCGGCGGCGGTGCGGGCGCGGGTGCGGGCGGACAGCAGAAGGAACACAAGCGCGCCGACTACCTCGACTCGGTCGATCATCTCGACGATGCGCTCGGCGCCGCGCCGATCGTGGCGAGACCGGTCATCGAACAATGACGGTGGTGGTGGAGTTCACGCCGGTGGAGTTCGCCGCGATGTACGACGAGCTCAAGGAGGAGAGTCTGCCCGAACCGCTCAGCTATCGCGGCGCGGCGCGGACCTATGCCGACAGTGTCCGTGTCAAACACGAGGCCTGGCAGGCACTTCGGCGCCGGTCGAACGGCGAGCTCGAGGTGCTCACCGAGGCGCTCACCTGTCCGGACATTCGCGTGATCGCGCGGGGAATCGACGGGCGGGAACCGGAGAATCCGAAGCGGTCGCTGCGCGTGCTCGCGGTCCGCAAGGGCGACAACGCTTTCGTGGTGCGCCAGAAACCCGGTGCGACCATGTCCGACTCCACCGGTTTCACGGTGACCAGGCACGACGCGCTGGCCCTCGGCGATGCGGTGGCATCGCTGTTTCCGGTGGCGGATCCGGGTCGGCGCCGTGACTTCGAGCTCGTCGACACCGCGGCCCCGGATGTCGACTTCTCGTTCAGCCGCTCTCTCGTGCACGACACCGGCGACGATTCCGCCGCGGTCGGTGCCGAGTTCCTTCGGGAATCCGATGATCTCGCGGGCACTATCGAGATCGAGCAGGGCTGGTCGCGATTCGGGCCGCGTGGCATTCTGCGCCTGTATCTGGTCTGGCGTGACGTGGTCGACGACGGGCGATACGTCATCGTGCCGGGTACGCCGCCCCGGGTGGTGCCGGCCGATCGTCGGCGGCTGGTCTCGCTGATCAACGCGCAGATCGCCGAAGTTGTCAGAGCCATCAAGGATGATCGAGCGTAGGAGGGAGGCACATGGACGAGTTTCCGACCGAGTTCACCGCGGCGTCGTTGACCGGGGGGATCGAGGTGCGCACCACCGAGCAGGGGTTGCCGGTGGGGATCACGCTCGATGCCGATCAGTTGCGCGGCGATCCCGGTGCGCTGGCGGCCGAGGTACTGCGGTTGTGCCGGAAATCGGCGAAGCGGGCCGGGTTGGCGCGGCGACATCAACTGGCGGAGGCCGGGTTCGATCCGGGTCTGCTCGCTGCCACCGGTCTGCCGACCGAGGCCGAGGTCGCGGCGGCGGAGATCGTCGAGGAGCAGGACTACGACACCGAGCCCGACAGTTGGTTGCGTTCGGTATGAGTCGGCGCCGAAGCAGAAGGAGGTAACCGAGATGGTCGAGACCATGGACGAGCTCATCGCGCGCGTGCAGGGGCAGCTGTACCGGTTGCAGGACCTGACCGAGACGACGCAGGGGATTCGGGCGGAGGAGACCTCGCCCGACGGCGCGGTGACGGTGACCGTCGACGGCAACGGCGCACTGGTCGGGCTGGAATTCTCGACGGCGATCAGCAAACTCTCGCCGGCGGATTTCGAGCGGGTGCTGGTGGAAACCGCGCACGCGGCGGCCTATCGCGCCTACGCCGAACGGGCCGGTGCGATCACGGCGTTCAACGAAGCGAACCCATGAGGTTCAACGAAATTTTACCGGCGCTATGCGTAGCGCTGACATTAAACTGGTAGATAGAGTAACGAAACGCTAAGGGCTGTTTCGAGATTGGACAATGGTCATGAATCACGTTGCGGTAGTTCCCGATGCAGTTCGTGCCTACGCCGGTGCGTCGGCCGGCATGGCGGCGGGTGTCGCCCAAGCCGGTGCCATCGATCAGGCGGCGACAGTCGGCGCGGTCGTGCCGGTGTTCGGCCTGATCGGCCAGGAGTTCCTGATGTCGTTCGCGTACGCGCAAGCCAACCACCTGACGTCGGTGGCGCAGCTGGCGGGCGTGCACGCCGGGACGGCGCTCACCGCCACGCAGGCGGCCGCCACCTATGAGGGTGCCGACGCGGCGGCCCGACTCGGTATCGCGGCGGTCGACAAGTAGCCATGACGTTTCCCGGGGGAGTTCCGACCAGCGGCGCGTCGCTGGATCCGACGGTGCTCGAGCTGATGCGCGGCAGCTCGCTGGCGCCGATGCTCGATCAGCCGGTGAGCCAGGCGCTGACTTCGATGGGGCTGCCGCAACTTCCGCAACTTCCCCAGTTCGTACAGCTGCCCGAACTGCCACCGTTGCCGACGATCGACCTGACCGCGCTGATGCAGCCGCTCACCCAGCTGGCCTCCGCGTTCGGCACCGGACAGCTCGGCGGCACCGGCACCGACACCTCCGTCGATCCCACCGAGATGTTCTCGAATATCAGCTCGGTGCTGAGCACGGTGACCTCGCTCGGATCCACGGCGCTGCAGACGGTGATGTCACTGTGGCAGAGCGCGGCGGCATCGCAGGCGACGACGAAAGCGACAGCGGCACAGGCCGACGGCGCCAAGCTGGCCACCCAGAGCACGCAGGAGAAGGCGGTACTCACCGGCGCGGCGGGCAGTGTGGCGACCGGTGCGACCCAGTTGGCGGCGGTGATCGCACGCTATTCGGCCACCGTGGCGCTGGCGCCGCTCTACGCCCTGACCCCGGTCGGGCAGGGTGTGCTGGTCGCCGCCACCGTCGAGGCGATGACCGAGGCGCTCGCGATCACCGCGGAGACCAAGGTCCAGTTGCTCGGCCACAGCGCGCAGATGACGCAGGCCGGTGAGAAGGTCGAGATCACCAACGCGCCGACCGGTGTCGACTCGTCGGAATCGTTGTCGCAGTTGATGAGCATGATCACGCCGTTGATCAGTACCGCGAGCACCGCGGTCTCCTCGCTGAGTTCGCTGACCGAGCAGGCGAGCTCGTTGTCGGCGACCACCGGTAAGACCACGACCTCCGACACCGGCACCGCCGACGAGGCGTTGTCCGCCGAGGAAGCCGCCGCCGCAGGCAGTGGCGGTGGCGGTGGCGGTGGCGGCACGATGGGCGGCTTCGGCGGCGGCGGCGTGGCCGCCGCGGCGACGCCGCTGAGCCCGTGGCAGGGCGGCCGCGGCAGTGGCCTTTCCACCATGGGCGCCATGGGCACGGGCGGTACCGGCGCTACCGGCGGCACCACCACCTCGGCCACGACCAGCTCATCCGCTCCCGGCTACATGCCGATGGGCGGTGCCGCGGGTGCGGGTACGCCGATGGCGCGGGCCGCCGAAGGGGGCGGCAACGAAGCTGTGCACACCCAGCTCGTCACCGGCCATCACGGTGACGAGGTCGTCGGCGCGATCGACGGAGTGTCGATGCCGGTGGTCGGCGCTGTGGAGGCCGCCACCACCGAAGCACCACCGGACAAAGAACTCACACTGTGACGACAGGAGTGGCAAATGAGTGACACCTTCGAATTCGATGCGGCCGCGGCGAGTAAGGCCGCGTCGGCACTGGACGCCATCGTCGATCGGCTCTCCACCGAGCTGACCGCGGTCGCGCCCGCGCTGCATGTCGCGCCGGCGGGCGCCGATGAGGTGTCCGCGCGCGCCGCGGCCACCGCCAACGGCGTCGCCGACGACTATCTGACCGGAGCCGAGGCAGGCACGCGCGAGATGAGCAAGTTCGCCGCCACCTTGCGCTCGCAGGTCACCGATTTCGATCGGATGGAATCCGACAACACCACCGGTTTCGGCGGCTGATGATCGAACCACCGCAGCCGGGTTTCACCGGTGTGGTGTGGGAGGCACGCGAGCCCCAACGGCTGGCCACCGAACTCACCACCGGTTCCGGTCCGATTCCGATGGCCGACGCGGCCGCCGCGTGGACGCGGCTCGCCGCGGCCCTCGGTGCGGCCGTGCTCGACTACGAGCAGGTGCTGACGACACTGCGCGGTGCCTGGCAGTCCGGGCGCAGTGACGAAGTGTGGCAACGGGTTTCCACCCTGCGCGACTGGCTGCTGGAGACGGCCGCCGCCGCGACGGCCAACGCTGCCAGAATGCACGCGCAGGTGCTGGCCTACGAAGTGGCGGCGCTGGCGATGCCCAACACCGCCGACATCGCCGCGATCGCCGAGATGCAGAAGGCGCTGGAAGCGGTCGGCGCGGTGCTCGGCGCGCCGATCAAGGCCGTCGCGGCACACAACGACGCCGAGGCCGATATGGCCAAAGCCGTTGCCTCCCGGGTGATGCGCAGCTACGAAGCGGCCACCGAGCCGCTGGCCGATCCGTGGCTGCATGTCCCGCCACCCCCGATCGTGCCCGAGGCCGCGCTGGCGGCAGAGCAGTCCGGCGCTCAGACCGCATCGGCGACGACAGCGTCATCGATGCCGGGGATCGGCATGCTGGGACTCGGCGGTCTGCCCGCACTGCCCGCACCGGTGCAAACTGCCTATCGCGCACCTGTTTTCGCGCAGTCCGCGACCGCCGTCGCCCCGTCCGCGCAGCCGACACCGGTCGCCACCGCGGCCGGGCACTCGACACCCATCGCACCCGGGCCGATGGCGTCCGCCGCGGGTGGACAGGACACGGCGCGTTTCCCCCGGGCAGGTCTGGCCTACGAAGAATCCGATCAGCTGGTGGCCGAGGGCGAGATCCAGGCGGCTCCCGCGGTGCTCGGTGTCGCTGAGCGAGTCGCACCGCAGTCCGGAACCGCGCAGTCGGGAGGTGGGTCGTGACCACACTGACCAACGACTCGCTGCTCGCGGTCGCCGAACGCCTCGGCGTGCAGACGCTGCCGCTGGTACTCGCCGTCGGACCGCAGCAGGACACGATCGACGCCTGGCAAGCCGCGCGCGACAGTGCTGTCGCCGAACTCACCGCGGGTGGCGTGTTCGACGGATACGGCGATGTCGAGCCTGGTTTGGCCGAGGCCATGTTCACGCTCACCGCACCCGAGGCCGAACTGGTCGCGCGCAGCTACGGCGAAGCGGAGCAACGCCGAATCTGCCTGGCGCGCCGCGGTTCCCAGCATGCTGTCGCCGCGCGGACCGGATCCTCGTTCGAGGTATGGGCGCCGGGGATCGACGGATCGGACCGGGAACTCACGAGGCTGCTGCTCACCACGCTGCCCACCTGCCCGCAGGCCGACATCACCACCGTCAGCGTTTCCGCCGACGATCTGTCGCGACGCCTCGACGCCGCGAGTTCCACCTCCGACTATGTGGACGCGATGTACGCGCTCGGTATCGACGCGCACGAAGCGACAGTGCTCGGCGCGGCCTTCGGCTCCTGCCACGGCTACACCGAGATCACTGCCTCCGTCCGCCACGACGGGCTGACCACCCTGGCTCCTGGCGCGGTCGCGGTGTACGACACCGCGCGCGGCCGGATCGTCGTAGCGCCGATGACGGCGCCCGACGGCCAGGTGTGGGCCACCATCACGCCGGGCACCGACCACCGCCTCACCCAGGCGATCGGTGCGCTCCTCGAGGGGCTTCCCGGTGGGGGGTGGCAGTCCAGATAGCCAACTCCCGTGTCACCCATCAAGAAGGAAAGGTTCGACAATGCCCCCTCAGGGATCAGTAGGCGTAGAAGCCGGCGGCGTAGACAATGTTGTGACGGCGCTGCAGGAAACGATCAGCAATCTTCGTCGGTCGGTGAACGAGATCGACGGCTCCGCCCAGGCGGTCGTCAAGGGCTGGAAGGGTGACTCGCACGACAAGTTCGTCGAGGTCGCCAACATCTGGAACCAAGAGGCCTCCGACCTGAACACCAAGTTCGACCGGTTCAACGATGCCATCGACTCCGGCAAGAGCACCATCGTGAACATGGACCAGGCCGGTTTCGGTGGCGGCGGCGCGAGCGCCGGCGGCTCGGCTCCGCAGACCACTCTCCACACCTGATCGCTTCTCCACGATCGCAATCGGCATCGATACGACAAGGAACTAGAGCATGACCATTCTTTACGATCCCAAGGCGATGAACGAGCTGTTCAGCGACCTGCAGGAGTTCGGTGGCAAGATGCGTGGCGAGATCTCCGAGCTGGAGACCGCCGCGACCAACTTCAAGGCCGCCCTCACCGGTGACAACGCGCACGCCAATTTCGAAAAGGCGCACGCTTCCGTGCACACGGAGCTGAGCGACACTCTCACGAAGCTCGACAATCTGGCCGCAGCGGTCGAGTCGGCGCTGAACCGCGCCCTCGAGGCCGACGGCAAGGTCGGCGACGGTTTCGCGGATTTCTGATCCGCTTGTTGCGAAGGCCGACCGGTGTGACCGGTCGGCCTTCGTCGTGTCAGCGCGCGGCCAGTGATTCGCCGATGTAGTGCATCTCGTCGGGGGTTGTGACCATGGTGACGGTCGCGGTGCCGGTACTGGTGCGGACGGTGATCCGGTTGGGGGAGTAGGGGTCCTGGGTCAGCGTGACATCCGGGGCGAAGTCGTCGGGGTCGCGTTCGGCGGTGCGGACTTCGACCACCGTGGCGCCACCGAGGTGGCTGGTCGGCGCGATGCCGTCGTACACCAGGACGGTGGTGGCCGGGTACGGCGCCGCGGGCATCGGGGGCGGTCCGAGTTGCGGTTGCGGGGTGGCGCCCGCGGCGCGAGGTGCGATCGAGAGTAGCTGGGGCATAGCCAGATTCGCGACCATCGACTGCCAGGCCTGCGGTCGGGCGGTGTGCACCACGGCGTGTGCGCCGAGCGCGGTCGCTCGCAGGATCACCTGCTGGGCGAGGTCGAGGTTGCCGATGACGTCGACGTGGCGGGTTCCTTCACCGATCAGCGGCACGGCGATCCCCTGACCGGCCGCGTCGGCTCCGATGAGTTGCCCGCAGCCGGTGGTCGGCACGGCGATATCGGTGAGCGCGACGAGGGTGCCGCGGTAACCGTCGCGCCCGCCGAGGTCCTCGGCAGCGCCGATCGGCAAGGTGTCCAGCAGGATCCGGCCTTGACTGCCCGGCAGCTCACGCAGCCCGGGCAGCGGCTTGTGGTCCAGCGGTGCGGCGGTGTCGAATCGGACGACGGCGTTGAGCACCACCGTGTCGGCCTTGTCGTCGCGGCGGTCGGTGCGCCGCGCACCCGGGTGCAGGCGCAGGGTCACCGTCGTCGACAGGCTCGGGGTCGACCAGATCTCGGCGAAGCCGTTGGTACCGATCATCGGCGCGGTGAGCTGATATTGCGTGAGATGACGCGGCGCGGTCACCGGCTCATTGTGCTCGGGCTGCTCGCGCTGCCCGGTCACCTGCTCACGCAGGGAGGCGGTGCGCTCGGGCCGATTGCGCTGTTCGGTGGCCAGCCCGTGCGACGACTCGGTGAGCCGCAGCGGATCGAACCCATGGGTCAGTTGGCGCAGCGCGCTGTTCATCTCGGTGGCGGTGAGTACGGCCGCGTCGATGCCGTGGGTGGCGAGACGATTGGCGATCCGGCGGGTGGCGATGATCATCGTGCGCAGCGCGCCCTCGGCGCCGCCACCGCGCTTGCTGACCGCGGTGGCGTTGGCTACCGGGTCCAGGCGCAGCACCAGCCAGCAGGCGCGGTGCGCGATGGCGGGCAGCGGACCGAGGATGCGGTCGTAGAGCTGCGCCGCCGCCCCGATCCCCGCGGTCCGCGCACCGGTCGCGATCACATCGATGCTCACGAGCTGAACATCGAATTGATCCAGACAGCGCGCGATCTCGGTGATCGGCAACAGCTGGTCCGCGCTGAGCGAACCGCGGCGCAGCAGCGTCAACGCGTCCGGCGGCGGATCGATGCGCAGCATCGTCAGCAGCAGATCGCCGTCCCAGCGCACCCCGCAGCCGCCGCCCTCGGCCAGCGGTACGTCGAAGGCGGGTGCGCGATCGATGGTGTCGGTGCGGCCGCGCAGCCTGCGGGCGATCCACCCACCGAACCGAACGGCCGGTGGGCGCCGCCGGATCGGCACGAGCCCGATGACCAGCACCGCGACCGCGGCGCCGATCGCGCCCGGCACCGATCCCGTCGTGGCGAGCACCACCCAGGCCACCATCGCGGCGAGCACCGCGACGGGCACGCAGGCCCACAGCGGGAAGATGCGGAAGAGCCAGAATTCCGGATCACGCAAGGTGTCGTAAACGTTGTCGCCACCGGTTTCACCGGCGTTCATCCCATTGTTCAAAATCGTTGTCCCTGGCTGGCATACGTCGAATCATGGTGAAAGGCAATTCTGGAATTACGGTACCGTGTCGAACGAGAACGTGATCATCGCAGCAATGGAGAACGTGTGCCGGCACAGCTGACAACCAAGGCCCAGGTCAACGGTTATCGGTTCCTCCTGCGCAGGCTCGACCATGCGCTGATCCGGCGTGACGTGCGGATGTTGCACGATCCGATGCGTTCGCAGAGCCGGTCCATGTGGGTGGGCGCGGTGCTCGGGCTGATCGTCGTCGCGGGCGCCGCCATTCTCGGTTTCCTGAAGCCGCAGGGCGCGATCGGTGACTCGCTGATCGTCACCGGAAAACAGAGCGGCGCGATGTATGTGGTCGTGGCGGCCAAGGACGGCACGAAAACACTGCACCCGGTGTTGAATCTGGCCTCGGCCCGGCTGATCGCCGGTACCGCCGAAGCGCCGAACGCGGTCAAGGACGACAAGCTCGATGCCATGCCGCGCGGACCGATGCTCGGCATCCCCGGGGCACCGGCGGCCCTGCCCGGTTCCGATCAGGGCGCGAGCTCGGATTGGACGCTGTGTGAGACCACCCAGCTCTCCGCCAGCGGCAGCGCTTCGGGCGCGACGGGTGGGCTCACCACCACCTTGGTCGGCAAGCCCGCACTGAACGATCGGATCGGGGCGGCACGCGCCGATGACGCACTGCTGGTGCGGCGCGGCGACAAGACCTACCTGGTGTACCAGGGCGTCAGGGCCGCGATCGACCCGGCCGATTCGGTGATCGCGCGGACCCTCGGCCTGTCGGGCCAGAAGCCTCGACCGATGGGCACCGGATTCCTCGGTGCGACCACCGAGGGGCCGCCGCTGGTGGTGCCGACGATTCCGCAGGCGGGCGCTCCGGGGCCGGGCAAGCTGTCGAATGTGCCGGTAGGCGGGATCATCTCGGTGCCGGGCACAGACCGAGACGGCCAGGAAACCTTGTATGTGGTGCTGGCCGACGGTGTGCAGCCGGTCTCGGAGTTCACCGCGCAACTGGTGCGCAACGCCGACTCGCGCGGGATGCGTGAGATCGCCGTCGTCGCGCCGGACGCCCTCGACCGGATGCCGGTGGTGCACGTTCTGCCAACCGACGAGTTTCCCGAGCACAAGCCGCGCCTGCTCAGCGCCGAGGACGCGCCGGTGGCCTGTATCAGCTGGTCGAAGACGCCGGGAGCCGCTGTCGCGCAGGGTAAATCCGTCGACGGGCCCGCGGAGCGGGCCGCCCGCACACTGCTGACCGGCGCCGAGCTGCCGTTGGCGGCTTCCGCCGACCCGGTCGTGCTGTCGAGTGCCGATGGCACCGGCGACCGAATGGACGCGGTGTACCTGGCACCGGGCTCCGGTGAGTTCATCCAGGTCACCGGTACCGAGCCGGGTAGCCCCCGCCGCGAGTCCCTGTTCTACGTGGCCGACAACGGGGTTCGCTACGGTGTGCCGGATGCCGCGACCGCCGCCGTTCTCGGCCTGGGTGACAAGCCGCGGCTGGCACCGTGGGCGATCGTCGGTCAGCTGGTTCCCGGACCGACCCTGTCGGCCAAAGACGCACTGACCAGCTTCGATTCGCTGCCCGCCGTCAAGTGACTCCGCGCTAGCGGCCCACGTTCAGGGTGGCGAGGATGGCATCCAACGCCGTCCGCATATCGGATTCCTCGACGCGCATCAGCACGTCGTCGTCGATCTCGGACAGATCGACGTCGATATCGTTGGCCAGCCGGAACTCGCGTTCCTCCTCGGCCGCCTCGATGACGTTGCGGATGAAACGGCCGTTGCCCGCGAGGTCGACACCGCGACGCGGCTGCCCGCTCTGGTCGGTGCTCTCCAGGTTGTAGAGGTACTCGCACGATTCGATCAGGGCGGCCAGCGCCGCCTCGGAGAGCTGGGAGTCTCGGCTGCCCGCGATGATCTCGCCGATCTGCCCGAGCTCTTCCGGGGTGTAGGACGGGAACTGCAGGCGCTTCGAAAAACGCGACGCCAGACCGTCGTTGGCGGTCAGCAGTCGATCGATCTCGCCGTCGTAGCCCGCGATGATGACGACGAGCCGATCGCGGTCGTTCTCCATCCTGGCCAGCAGCGTGTCGACAGCTTCGCGGCCGAACGCGTCACCACCGGACAGGCCGGTCTGGATCAACGTGTAGGCCTCGTCGATGAACAGCACACCGTCCATCGCGCTGTCGATCAGCTTCTCGGATTTGATCGCGGTGCCACCGAGGTTCTGGCTGACGAAGTCGACGCGCTTGGCCTCGACCACCTTGTCGGTCTTCAACAGCCCGACCCCGCAATAGATCTTGGCGACCACCCTGGCGATGGTGGTCTTGCCGGTTCCCGGCGGTCCGGTGAAAGCCAGGTGCTGGCCACGGGATTGGCTCGACAGGCCCTTCCCGGCGCGGATCTTGGCCAGCTGTGCCGAGGACTGCAGCTTGGCGACCTGGTTCTTCACCGAGGCGAGGCCGACCTGCTTGTCGAGTTCGGCGCGGGCCGCCGCGAGCACGGTCTTGGCGCGGTCCGCGGCATCGGCCTGGTCCATCTGCGCCATGGTCGGCGCCGAGGTCGGATCCCACTTGTTCGTTCTGGCGTCGATGGATTCGCGGCTGGTGACCACGATCCGGAAGGTGCGGTCACGCATGGCCGTGGTGTTCGCGGTGAAGTCGGGCAGCTGTGAGTAGACCTGCTCGAACAGTGCCTGGGCCTCGGTTTCGTTGCCCGCCTCGCGCAGGCACAGCCCGCGGTTGTACATGGCGGTGAACCGCGCCGACGGAATCGGCCCTGCCTCAGCCGCTTCCATCCGTCGGATCGCCTCACCGAACAGGCCGAGCTGGGCGCACGCGGTGCCGACCATCACGTGGGCGCCGGTGGCCAGGAACGGATCTGTCCACTCGGCGGAGCCGGCGAGCACGGTCATCACGTCCGACCAGCGCTGCGTGTTGTAGTGCAGGACACCACGAATGTAGGTGCTGATCCGGTCGTCGATCTGCTTGTCCGGGTCCTCGGCGCGACCCCTGCGCAGGGCGGCGAGTTCGTCGAGCACCTTCTCCGCCTGGTCGTAGTTCTGGTCCTCGATCTGGCGAGCGGCCCAAGCCAACCAGATCTCGGTGAGCCCGGCGAGCGGGTAGTCGATGTAGAGACCGGGCAGGAATCGACCCGCCATCGCGCGCGGCGCGAGGCCGAGCCTGCGTTGTTCGCGCCCGAGCGAATCCAGGCTGGTGCGGTGCAGATTGAACAGCACTTCGTTGGTTACCTCGCCGGCGGCGGCGCGGCCGAGCCACGCGTCGCACATCGACGGGTCCCATTCGGTGGCGCGCTGAAATGCCAGTTTGGCGTACTCGTTGTCGCGCGCGGACTCCTGGCCATCGATGGACAGGCCGAGCGACAGAACACCTGCGTCGAAGGCACGCTGGGCTTGGCGAATGTCTGGCATGTGGTGTCGGACCCCGAAATCTTCGTCTGGTGTGTGCATTACGTTCAACCCTGGCGACGAAGCTACGATCGCGCCGGCTTGCCCTGTCCGTTAGATTAGGTAACGCTGCCGGGTGGTTGCAACGGAAGTAGTCAGCTACGACTGAGAGTTCATCACTGGTGTCGACGTTGTTAGGCAATGAACCCGAACTATGCCGTGTCTCGGTGATCGGGGGTGACACGCAGCTCGACATCGGACTGCCTGCCACTGTGCCGATCGCCGGATTCATCGGCGATCTGGTGTCGCTGATCCGCTCGCGTGACCCCCGGTTGCCCGACGGCGACGAGGATTCGGCGCCGGTGCGCGCCCAGCACTGGACGCTCGCGCGACTCGGAAAGGACCCGCTCGCACCGAACCGTACGCTCACCGAGGCCGAGGTCTACGACGGCGAGCTGCTGGTGTTGAGCCCGGTGACGCGCAAGGAATCGCCCGCGCTGTTCGATGATGTGATCGACGCCGTCTCCCGGCTCACCGCGGGCGAATTCCGCGGTTGGTCCGGTTCGGCGGCGCGCTGGACCGGACTGGTGCTCGCCACCGTCGCCATCCTTGCCGCACTGGCGCTGCTGGTCGTCTCGCGTGCTTCGGGCGACCCGCTCGTCCCGGCGTTGGTGTTGCTCGTCGCCGGGATCTTCACCTCGGCCGTGGCCGGGATCGCGGCACGCAAATACCTCGACCCGATCACCGGGAACTGGTTGTCGCTGGACGCGTTGCTGTTGCTGTTCGGGGGCGGCGCGTTGCTCGTGCCGGGCGCACTCGGCGCCGCGCATGTCCTGCTCGGCAGTGTGGTGTTGCTCGTCGCCGCGATCGTGGGTCATCGGGTCACCGGGATCGGTGCCGGGCTGTTCGCCGCGGCGATCACGATGAGTGTGATCGCGGCGGGGTCGGCGACGGTGTCGCTGATCTGGGAGCCCGCGCCGCCGAAGCTGTTCGCCGGTGTACTGATCGCCGGGATCGTGCTGCTGTCCTCGGTACCGCGGTTGGCCGCGGTGACCGCACGTCTGCCCATTCCGCCGGTGCCGACCGCGGGCGGCGCGATCGACCCGGCCGACCACGAACAGCGCCCGACCATCGAGGGCATCGGCGCGATCGGTGCGATCGCCCTGCCCTCGGCCGCCGGGCTCGGCGAACGGGCGCGGGTGGCCAACCAGATCCAGACCGGCCTGGTCGCCGCCTGCGCGGCCACCGCGGGTCTCGGTGCGTTCGGCACGGTGAACCCATTCGGTCCGATGCATTCGGGCGGGGTCGCGTTGGCGGTGGTCACAGCGATCATCCTGTGTCTGCGTGGCCGCTCCTTCGCCGATCTCGGCCAGGCGGCGACGCTGATCGCCGGCGGTGCGCTGACGCTGATCGCCGTGGTCTTCGGTCTCGGTCTCGGGCACGGTTCGCTCGAATTCGGCGCGATCGCGATGCTGCTGGTCATCGCACTCGGAGTGGTCGGTTTCGGAGTGGTCGGCCCGCACGTCGAGGTGACGCCGGTGACGAGGCGGATGGTCGAGATCTTCGAATACCTGCTCATCATCACGATGATCCCGTTGGCGTTGTGGGTCATGGACGTGTACTCGGCCGCTCGCAACATATGACCCGGATATCCTGGTGGCGCACCCTGATTCGGTCTGCCAGTGCCGTGGCGATTCTCGCGGCGGTGGCCGGGGCTCCCGCACCCGCGGTAGCGATCGCCCCACCGAAGGTCGACGCGGGCGCGCTCGACGCGGCGGTGGCGCTCAGCGTCCGACCTGCCCCGCTGGAACCCACCGAACAGCGTGAGCTGTGCGCCGAGCCGGTGCTGCGCGGGAGCGCGCCGAGCGAGCCGCCGATCGCGCAGCAGGTGCTCGACCTGCCCGCGGCGTGGCAGTTCAGCCGCGGCGCCGGGCAAAAGGTCGCCGTCATCGACACCGGGGTGAACCGGCACTATCGCCTGCCCGACCTGCAGTCCGGCGGTGACTACGTCAGCGATACCGACGGCACCGTCGACTGCGACGGGCACGGAACCTTGGTCGCGGGCATCATCGCCGCCAGGCCGTCGCCCGACGATGCTTTCGTCGGCGTGGCGCCGGAGGCCGAGATCCTCTCGATCCGCCAGCTCAGCCTCGCCTACGAACCGAAGGACCGCAAGGGCGCGGACAAGCCGCCCGGTGAGCTGCGCAGCGACGGCTACGGCAGTGTGCTCACCCTCGCGGCGGCCGTCGTTCGCGCGGTCGACATGGGCGCTACGGTCATCAACATCTCCGAAGTCGCTTGCACCGCGGCTGGTTCAGATACCGCGGACAGTGCGCTCGGTGCCGCGGTGAAGTACGCCTACGAACGCAATGTGGTGGTGGTCGCCGCCGCGGGCAATGTCGAGCAGGGCGGTGCGTGCCAGACCCAGAACCAGGGTTCGGGGTGGGGTGCGGTGGCGACCGTCCCGACTCCGGCGTGGTTCACCCCGTACGTGCTGTCGGTGGCATCGGTGGACGCCAACGGCGCACCGTCGGCGCTGTCGCTGCGTGGGCCCTGGATCGGGGTCGCCGCGATCGGGCGCAACATCGTCTCGCTCGACAGCAAGCCGGGCGGGGGCGGGCTGGTCGATGGCGTGCAAACCGCCCAGGGCGTGCAGCCGGTCGACGGAACCAGTTTCGCCGCACCATATGTGGCGGGTCTGGCCGCGCTGGTGCGCGCCGAGTTCCCCGAACTCAACGCCCAACAGGTGATCGATCGGATCATCCGCACCGCACACGGGCCGGGGCGTGGCCGCGATGACGCGATCGGGGCCGGACTGATCGATCCGCTCGCCGCGCTGACCGCACCGCTGCCCACCGACCCGGTGAGCACCGGCGCCGACAGCGGCCACCCGATCGCCGCCCCCGCCGCGCCCGCGGCGCCGGATCCGCGCCCGCGACAGGTGGCGATCATCGGCTCATTGACCTTGCTCACTGTGCTCGGAATGGGTGCCGCACTCGGCTTTCCATTCCGTGCGCGGCGGGCTGACCTGAATTCGGATTTCGAGTAGAGGCAACGATGGCTACCGAAGGTTTCGTCCGACGTCCCCGGATCGCGCCACCGCGCGCCCCCGGCGGTGAAGTCGCGCTCACCCCGCCGCCGGAGATCCAGCGCGCGATCCCGTCGCCGCTGATGATGAAGCTGATGCCGGTCATCATGGTCGTCGCGGTCGTCGGCATGATCGCGATGATGGCGACGATGGGCCGAAGCCTGCTGTCGAACCCGATGTCGATGATGTTCCCGATGATGATGCTGATGTCGATGGTCGGCATGATGGCGGGCATGCGCGGCGGCGGCCCCAAGCGCGCCGTCGAGCTCAACGAGGAACGCAAGGACTACTTCCGCTACCTGGACCAGGTGCGAAAGGAGGTGCGCGGCACCGGTATCAAGCAGCTGGAGACCCTCGGCTGGAGCCATCCCGAGCCCGCCGATCTGGCCTCGCTGATCGGCACCCGAAGAATGTGGGAGCGCCGCCCCAACGATCCCGACTTCGGACACGTACGTGTCGGCGTCGGCAGCCATCGGCTCGCCACCAAACTGGCCAGGCCGGAAACCGGCCCGCTCGAAGACCTCGAACCGGTCTCCACCGTCGCGCTGCGCCGCTTCGTACGCACCCACTCCGTCGTCCACGAACTGCCCACCGCGGTCTCGGCGCGCGCGTTCCCCGCGATCAATATCGGCGGTGATCCCGAGCAGGCCCGCGAGCTCGTTCGAGCCATGGTGATGGAACTGGCCACCTTCCACGGACCCGACCACCTCGCCGTCGCGATCGTCTGCGCCGACCCTGACGCGCACTGGGCCTGGACGAAATGGCTTCCGCACCTGCAGCATCCGAGCCAGCGCGACGGACTCGGCTCGTCCAGGATGCTTTACACCTCGCTAGGCGAGCTCGAGTCGGCGATGCAGGTCGAACTGCTCGAACGCGGACGCTTCATGCGCAATCCGCAGCCGACCCAGGGCCGACTGCACCTGGTCGTCGTGATCGATGACGGCTATATCAGCGGCAACGAACGCATCATCAGCGAGTCCGGCCTCGACTCGGTCACCGTGCTCGACCTGACCGCGCCCGCCGACGGCCTCGCGGCCCGGCGCGGGCTGCAGCTGGTGGTCAGCGACGGCGCGGTGTCGGCGCGCAGCGCGGCAGGCGTGGAGCGGTTCGCCACCGCTGACGAGGTCAGCCTGGCCGAAGCGGAATCCTTCGCCCGCAACCTGGCGCGCTATCGGCTCGCGACGGCCGCGCAGATCGTCAGCCTCGGCGAGGGCACCACCGCCGATCCCGGCTTGATGGCGTTGCTGCGCATTCCCGATGCGGCCCAGATCGATCCGGCTCGTGTGTGGCGCCCGCGGACGGCCCGCGAGCGCCTGCGGGTGCCGATCGGCGTCACTCCCGACGGCACCCCTGTCGACATCGACATCAAGGAGTCGGCCGAGAACGGGATGGGCCCGCACGGGCTGTGCATCGGTGCTACCGGTTCCGGTAAGTCGGAATTCCTGCGCACGCTTGTGCTTTCCATGGTCACCACCCATTCGCCGGACGCGTTGAACCTGGTCCTGGTCGACTTCAAGGGTGGCGCCACCTTCCTCGGTCTGGATTCGCTGCCGCACGTCGCGGCCGTGATCACCAACCTGGAGGAGGAGCTCTCCCTCGTCGACCGCATGAAGGACGCGCTGGCAGGCGAGATGAACCGGCGCCAGGAGCTGCTGCGCTCGTCGGGCAACTACGCCAACGTCACCGACTACGAGAAGGCAAGGGCTGCCGGCGTTCCGCTCGACCCACTACCCGCGCTGTTCGTCGTGGTCGACGAGTTCTCCGAATTGCTCTCGCAGAAACCGGACTTCGCGGAGCTGTTCGTGATGATCGGCCGACTCGGCCGCTCGCTCCACGTGCACCTGTTGCTCGCCTCGCAGCGCCTGGAGGAGAACAAGCTGCGTGGCCTGGAATCGCACCTTTCCTACCGCATCGGCCTTCGCACTTTCTCCGCCAACGAATCCCGTGCCGTGCTCGGCATCACCGACGCCTACCACCTGCCGAGCGTGCCCGGTGCCGGCTACCTGAAAAGCGATGCCTCCGAGCCGCTTCGGTTCAACGCCAGCTACGTGTCGGGGCCGTACGTGGCGCCCGCGGGCACGATCACCGATGACGACGGCGCGCCCGTCGCGGGACAGCGGCCGGTGGTCTTCACCGCGGCACCGGTGGAGGTCGCCGAACCGGAACGGGTCGAGGCCGAGGACACCGCTGTGCGCGGCAGGCCCGAGCTGCCACCGCCGCCGCCCACCGTTCCTGTTGCCGAGGAGGGCGTGCCGGATTCGCTGCTCGATGTCGTCGTGAAGCGGCTCAACGGCCACGGCAGGCCCGCGCACGAGGTGTGGTTGCCGCCGCTGGAGGAATCGCCGACCGCCGACATGCTGCTGCCCGATCCGGACTGGCGCTCGCCCGTCAACCGGCACGGTCAGCTGTGGATGCCGATCGGTGTCATCGACAAGCCCTACGAACAGCGCCGTGACGTGCTCACGATCAATCTCGCGGGCGCGCTGGGCAATACCGCCGTCGTAGGTGGCCCGCAGTCGGGCAAGTCGACCACCCTGCGCACCATCATCATGGCTGCCGCCGCCACGCACACCCCGGAACAGGTGCAGTTCTACTGCCTGGATTTCGGCGGCGGCAGCATGGCGGGTCTGGTCGGCATCCCGCACGTCGGCTCGGTCGCCGGTCGCCTCGACGGCGACCGGGTGCGCCGCACCGTCGCCGAACTGACCACGCTGATGCGCCAGCGCGAGGAACGTTTCGCCGAGCTCGGCATCGAATCGATGGTCGAGTTCCGCAGGCGCAAGTTCTCCGCGTTCGAGGCGCGCCAGATCAACGGCACCACCGCGGCCGCCAACGATCCGTTGGCCGCCGACCGGTTCGGCGATGTGTTCCTGGTGATCGACGGCTGGGGGGCGATCCGCGAGGAGTTCGACCTCCTCGAAGCGCAGATCAACGCCATTGCCGCTCAGGGTCTGTCGTTCGGCATCCACCTGATGATCGGCGCCTCGCGATGGGCCGAGATCAGGCCGGTGGTCAAGGACCAGGTCGGCACCAGAATCGAGCTCCGGCTCGGCGACCCGTCCGACTCCGAGATGGGTCGCCGTGTCGCGCACCAGGTTCCGGTCGGCAGGCCGGGTCGAGGCCTGAACGCCGAACATCTACACCTGCTGATCGCGTTGCCGCGCTTGGATTCCGATTCCGACCCCGGCACCATCGCCGACGGCGTCGCGCGCGCCAAAGACGGTCTCGTCGAGCTCTACCAGGGCCGTCGCGCACCCGAGGTACGCATGCTCCCGCTGCGGTTCCCGCGTGAGCAGGTCCTGGCCACCGCGCGCGAGCAGGGCACCGAGCTCAACGGCACCAGGGTCGTCGTCGGTCTCGACGAGTCCGAATTGCGGCCCCTGGTACTCGATTTCGGGACCGAGCCACATTTCATGGCCTTCGCGGACGTGGAATGCGGCAAGACGACGCTGCTGCGCAACATCGTCATGGGCATCACCGAGCAGTCCACCTCCGACGAGGCGCGGGTGATCCTCATCGACTACCGGCGCACCATGCTCGGCGTCCTCGACGGCAAGCAGTTGGCCGGCTACTCCACCTCGTCGCAGACCTGCGGGCCGATGATCGCCGAAGTCGCCACCTACCTGTCCAAGCGGATCCCCGGCGCCGACATCACCCAGCAGCAGCTACGCGATCGCAGCTGGTGGTCGGGCCCGGAGATCTATGTCGTCATCGACGATTACGACATGGTCGTCACCGGGTCGATCAATCCGTTCGCGCCACTGATCGAGTACTTGCCGCAGGCCAGGGACATCGGTCTGCACGTCGTGGCCGCCCGGCGCATCGGTGGCGCCTCCCGGGCGCTCTACGACCCGATCCTGGGCGCGATGAAGAATCTGTCGGTGCAGACGCTGATCATGAGTGGCTCGCGCGACGAAGGAAAACTCATCGGCGAGGTCCGCCCGAGCAAGCTGCCACCGGGCCGCGGCACCATGATCTCGCGCAGCCGCGGCATCGAAATGGTTCACATCGCGGACCTGCCACCGGTATAGAACACCGCTGATCAGTCCAGAAGCGAGGCCGCCGAGAACCTCCGCTGCGTGCCAGTGGCGGTGAACCTCGGCGGCTGCCGGGGCGGCCACGTCCCTGTCTGTCGTTCGAACAGCGCCTTCGACGGACCCGAGGCGCCGGATCCCGCGACCCGAGCCAGCGCGAACCCGGCACGGCGGTAATAGTTGTGGAGCGCGGTGTTGGTGGTCCACGCGTCGAGGCGGACCCACGGCCGATGTTCATGGTCTGCCAGGTGCGCCGCGTGCGCGAGCAGGTGATCACCGACCCGCAGACCCGCGAACCGCAGATCGACGATCATGAAATGCACGATCACCGACTCGGCCAGCTCCCACGCCGACCACAAACCCGGATCCGCCCGATGATTGACCGTGATCGTCCCGGCCGACTCACCGTTCATCTCCGCGATCCACGTCTCACCCCGATCCAGCGCCCGCCCGACCGCCCCGGCGAAGATCTCGATCGGCCGCCCGCGCCCCGCCACCGTCCACTGATCCGACCCGCGTGCGGTCAGCCACGACGTGCGCTGCACGCGCAGGCGGCAGATCAGCGGCAGGTCGCCCAGGGTGGCCGGGCGCAGGCGCACCGTCATGGCAGCGCGACGGCCAACCGAGGAGCGATGCCGAGGGTGCGGGCGATGATGTCGGTGCCCGTGGTGTCGCCGAGCTGGTAGGCCAGCTGGTTGCGGCCTGCCAGGGAGCGGTGTCGGGTGGCACGGGTGACGCGTTCGTGGTTGGCGCCGATGCGCAGGTGGTCGAGCAGGACGGTGCCGGTGGCGACGCCGAGCACCGCCGCTTCCTCGGCGGTGGCGGCGCGGGCCAGCACGGTGTCGCGGTGGGCGGTCTCGCCGTAGCCGCGGTCGGCCAGGCGGCGGGTGGTGCCCTCGGGGATGTCGTGTGGGGAATCGATGCCCGCGGCTTCGGCGAGGTCGCGGGGGTAGAAACTCACCTCCCACGACCACGGTTCGTTGTCGAGGTACTGCACCACCGTGCGGGCCAGCACCCAGGAGTCGGCGGCAACGCCGAGCCAGCGCGCGACTTCGGTGTTCGCGGGTTCCATCCTGGTGCTGAATTGCTTGGACGGTTCCCGGTTGGCCGCGCGCGCGATCTCCTCGAAGATGTCGTGTGAGGACTGGGGCCGATCGCGACGGATGTGGTCGGTGACCACCGACTCCAGGACTTCCTGGTTTCGCACGATGGTGCCGCGGGAAGTCGCTGTGTAGACCAGATTTTCAGCGACCAGCACCTGAATCGCATTGCGTGAGGTGGTGATCGAGACCTGCATCTGATCGGCGAGCTCGGAGTGGCTGGGTAGCCGGTCGCCCGGTTTCCATGTGCCCGCGCGGATCTCCTCACGGAGGAGGTTCGCGATCCGGAGATAGGTCGGACCGTCCGCCATCATGCTCCTCGGTAGGTCGTGCAGGTAACGAAGTGTACTCGTATCGGTTACCTACGGCCGAGTAATGCTTGACAGAAAGCTTGCGAGGTTTATTGTAATGAACGTCCTGATCCGGTGCTCTGCGGCGATGACGGCGAGGCAACGTGGCTGGTTCGGAGAGTTCAACAGTTGTAATGGCTTTCCCTGACACAGTGCGGAGTGTCGATACCGCCGGGCTCCCGGCAGCTACCGGTCCGTTACCCCTCTCCGACATTCTCGTCCGGGCGTGTCGCGGACATCGGGTGGTCGGTGGACCGCTGTTGTGGTTCGCGCGCGATCTGGCCGTGCTGCACGAGAAACGCATCGTCGGGCGCGGCGGCCGGGTCGACACCGATCCGGCGGTCCTGCGCGAAATCGACTGTCGGCGTAGTGAACTGGTGCTGGCGATCGACGACTGGGTCCTGCGGGCCATCCCGCAGCACCGCCTCGGCGCGACGCTGCACACGGAGACCGTCGGCGCGGTCATCGACCGGATGGCCGAGGCTTCTGTGCGAGCGCACCACGCCCTGATGACGCGGGCAGCCAACGACGAGATGCTGCACTGCGCGTGGCACCACCTGGCCGAACTGGCCGACGCCTACGACGATCTGGTGCGTGACGTACTGGCCGGGCGCAGGCGGCTGCCCGAGTGGTGAGCCGGCGCGTCGACCGCACCACGCCCGCGGTGTGGCCGCGGGCGTGCGGGTCAGCCGAGTCGGTGGTGGTGGACGCTGAACTCGTCGGCCACCGTCGCCGCCAGTTCCACGTACGCGCGCTTGGTGGTCTTGTGCAGTCGGTGCAGGTCGATTTCGGCGCCCTCGGAGAGGTGCTCGTCGAAGGGGATGATGTGGACGGCGCGGCAGCGGGAGAGGAAGTACTGGCGTAGCTGCTGGACGCCGACATTGGGAGAGCCCTCACGCGGCAGGTTGATGACGACGACGGCGTTGCGGACCAGGTGGTCGTGGCCGTGCAGCGACAGCCAGTCCAGGGTCGCGGCGGCGCTGCGGGCGCCGTCGATGGCGGCCGAGGAGATCAGCACGAGCGAGTGGGCGAGGTCGAGGACGCCGCTCATCGCCGAGTGCATCAAGCCGGTGCCGCAGTCGGTGAGGATGATGTTGTAGAAGCGCTGCAGGATGCGGGCTACGGCCCGGTATTCCTCATCGTTGAACGCTTCCGACGCGGCCGGATCACGCTCGCTGGCAAGGACTTCCAGGCGGCTCGAGCCCTGGGAGGTGTGCCTGCGGACGTCGGAGTAGCGCTGGATCGCCGGGTCGAGCAGCAGGTCGCGCACGGTCGAGCGGGTCTGGATGGCCACGCGCTGTGACAGGGTGCCGAAGTCGGGGTTGGCGTCGACGGCGATGACTCGATCGCCGCGGATCGAGGCGAAGATCGAGCCGAGGCCGGTGGTGGTGGTCGTCTTGCCGACACCACCCTTCAGCGAGAGCACCGCGATGCGGTAGTCGCCGCGCACAGGTTGGCGAATGCGCGCAACGAGTTCCTGCAGACGCAGTTCCTCCGCGGACATACCGGGGTTGATCGCACCGCCGGACACGTGGTGCACGGCCTTGCGCCAACCGCTGCCAGGGGCCTTCTTCGCGCGCTTGACCGGGACGTCGTCGAGCGAGGGCTGGTAGCCCTGTGGCTGTGCGCCCCAACCTGGTTGGCCATAGGGCGGTTGCTGGCTCTGCTGGTAGTTGCCCGGCTGCTGGTACTGCTGCGGGGCCGCGTTGGGCTGCTGGTACTGCTGCGCCGGGGTGCCGTCGGGCTGGTACTGGGGGCCGTTGGGCTGGTTGTACTGCTGGGCAGGCGTGCCGTCGGGGTGGAACTGCTGGGCCGGGCCGTTGGGCTGCTGCTGGTACGGCGCGGGTGTGCCGTCGGGCTGGTACGGCGGTGCCGGGAACTGCTGCTGCGCGCCCTGATTCGGCTGTTGATACTGCTGTGCGGGAGCCACTTCGGGTCGATACTGCGGTGTCGCACCGTCGGGTCGCTGGGCGACGCCGTCGGGTCCGTACGTGGGCAGACCATCGGGCTGCTGGTGCTGGGCCGGGGTGCCGTCGGGACGGGGATACGGCGACGCGGCGTCGGCCGCTTGCACGAATTCACCCGAGCGATAACCGGTTTGGGCACCGCTCTGCCGGTTCGGCTGCCCGTGCTCGGCACTCGGCACACGATTCTGCAGCCGGGGATCATCGGACCGGATGACCTCGGTCCGCCCATCCGGCGCATGCGTCGGCACGGCAGGCGTGGGATCGCCGGGCACGGAGTTGTATTGCGTCGGAGGATAAGTCGTGGGCAGCGCGTTCTCGCCCGTCGCGTACGGCGACCGCTGCTCGGTTCCCGTCGGCCGTTGCGGAGCCACGGACTCGCCGGAGCTGTAAGGCGACCCGTGCTGTGGTGCGGATTCGCCTGCGGGGTACGGGGATCGGGCATCCGAATGCCCGGCGTCCGAGGAGGGTTCGGGCGTCGAGGTCGGCGGTGTCTGCGGTGTCTGCGCTGCGTGTTGCTGCGGTGCGGTTTCCGGCTGTGGTGGTTCGACCACGCTCGGTTGCGCGGCGCTGTCGGCGGCGACAGTGGTGTTCGCGGGTGCTTGCTCGTCGGGCATCGACCATCCGGCCGTGTGACGCGCACCGGTCGTCTGCGATTCAGGCGACTCCGCGGGGGAAGTCGGTGTTGTCGCCGTGGATGATTCGGACACTTCTGTGGCCGGGCGAGGCGGTGTGGCCTGCTCGGCCTCGCTGCGCGCGGAGGTCGACTGTGTGGTGGGTTGCCCGCCTTCTTCACCAGGCGTCGCCGGTGGGGAGGTCACGGGGCCTGCCTGCGCCACTTCCCGGTCAGCGGTGACCGGCCGCGATTCGGCGGCGGTCGGCGGGACGGTCAGGCGTGGTGGGGCCTGGGTCGGCCGTGCGGGTGGGTCGGGCAGGGGAGGGGGCGGGGGGAGATCGGGCCGCTGGTTCGGTCCCAGCGGGGTGAAGCCGGTCGACGGTGGTGCCGGCGTGCGCGTCGGGAGTGCGTTCGCGGCGTGATCCGCCGCCTCGGTGGTCGGTGCGGCTGTTTCCGGGCCCGCGTGAGCATGCCCGCTGGTGGGTGACGGCGCGGGCGGGATCGGCGGGGGCGCGGCGGCGGAAGTCGGCGCGGGATCCGCCGTCGGCTGACCCGTCTGCCATGGGGCCGGACTGATCGTCGACGCCTGGCCGACGGCCCACGGTGCCGGATCCGCTGCCGACGGACCAGGGGCGGACGACGGACCATGTGCGTCCGGCCGCGGCGCTGGATCGATCGATGACGGCGGTGCGCTGGTCGGCGCGGTCAGACGGTCCGGGGCGGGCTGTCGGCCGACGCTCGGCTGCTCGGGCACAGCCTGCTGGTCGGGCTGCTGGTACTGCCCCGCCTGCTGATACGGGGTCGGCTGCTGGAACGGGGCCTGACCCTGGGGCGGCTGTTGCTCGCCGGGATAGCCGGACTGCTGGTGTGGCGGCTGGTCGTAGGTGGGCTGCTGGTGCGACGGGCCGGGGATCAGTGGGTTCGCGGGCGGCTGAGCGGACCAGCTGGACTGATGGGTCGGCTCGGCCGGGCGTCGCTGGTCGACAGGCTCGGCTGGGCGCGAGGAGTGCTGCTGGGCGGGGGCTTCTTCCTCGGACTCGCGGTCCTTACGGCGGCGCCTGCCCTTGTCCTTGCGCGGCGCATCGTCGCCGCGGCTCATGAAGCGGCGGCGTTTGGGTGCCTCGTCGATCTCGTCGTCCTGGGGCAGGTTCTCGACCGGAGCCTCGTACCCGACCTGCGTGACGTCGCTCTCCGACAGCCACGGCGGCAGCATGGGGAGGCTGTCGTTGTTGCGGCTCACCGGCACGCCTCGCTCACCAGGGTCCCCCGATCTGATCGACCCACTTCTCCGACGTCGGTGAGTTTACGCGACAACCCCAACGCGGTGGTGGCCGCCTCGTAGCTCCGGATCGGCCCGTTGATAGCTCAGCGCGAGGCCCGGTCGAGGTGTACGGTTCGGGGCACTTTTGCCTCTGGCCGCCCGGCCCGGTAAGCTTGAGCGGCGGTGCACCTATGCGCCGACTGTTCGCATGCATGCCGACCGTTCGTTGTCGGCCCTTGCGAGTGAGCAGCACGAGGTAATCCAAACTCAGGTTGAGCGTAACCGGGATCGCGGAGGATATGGCGAAGAAAGACGGGGCCATCGAGGTCGAGGGTCGAGTTGTCGAGCCGCTGCCCAATGCGATGTTCCGGATCGAGCTCGAGAACGGTCACAAGGTTCTCGCGCACATCAGCGGAAAGATGCGGCAGCACTACATTCGTATCCTTCCGGAAGACCGCGTGGTCGTCGAGCTGTCGCCGTACGACCTCTCACGCGGCCGGATTGTCTACCGCTACAAGTGATGCCTGACGGCGTCGCGAGCCCTACCGGCGCGCGGCGTCGCACAGTGTCCCGGCAACGGGACGCACACCAGACTTCCCCAGTCTTCTGGCTGGGGAAAAACTGTGTTCACACCACCTGTGTGGACCAATAGAAGATTGGACTGACGTGAAGGTTAATCCGAGCGTCAAGAAGATCTGCGAGAAGTGCAAGGTGATCCGCCGTCACGGTCGGGTCATGGTGATCTGCGACAACCTGCGCCACAAGCAGCGTCAGGGCTGATTCAGCCTCACCACCGGGCACCGATCGTCTGATCGGACTGACCGAAAGAAGCACTCCCAGTTCCAGCGCGTACGTACGTGTGCGCGCCATCCACCGGCACGGAGGCCGGTGCCCCCACCACTGTGGAAGACGGGGGGACGGACGGGGAGCAGACCTCCGCAACCATTAAGGAACCTGCCACATGGCACGTCTGATGGGCGTTGATCTCCCGCGCGAAAAGCGCATGGAGATCGCGCTGACCTACATTTTCGGAATCGGGCGCACCCGCGCCGCCCAGATCCTGGCCGAGACGGGCGTCAGCCCGGACCTGCGCTCCAAGGATCTCAGCGACGACGACCTGTCGAAGCTCCGCGACTTCATCGAAGGCACGGACTACAAGGTCGAAGGTGACCTGCGCCGCGAGGTTCAGGCCGATATTCGTCGCAAGATCGAGATCGGCTGCTACCAGGGCATCCGCCACCGTCGTGGCCTGCCCGTTCGTGGTCAGCGCACCAAGACCAACGCGCGTACGCGCAAGGGTCCGAAGAAGACCGTCGCCGGCAAGAAGAAGTAGGGATAGCGTATGCCTCCGAAGAGCCGGGCCGCTGGCCCGAAGAAGACTCAGAAGTCGCGTCGCCGGGATAAGAAGAACATCCCGCACGGCCACGCGCACATCAAGAGCACGTTCAACAACACCATCGTCTCGATCACCGACCCCGAGGGCAATGTCATCTCGTGGGCGTCGTCGGGTCACGTCGGTTTCAAGGGTTCGCGTAAGAGCACCCCGTTCGCCGCGCAGCTCGCTGCCGAGAACGCTGCCCGCAAGGCGCAGGAGAACGGCGTCAAGAAGGTCGACGTGTTCGTGAAGGGCCCGGGTTCGGGCCGCGAGACCGCGATCCGTTCGCTGCAGGCTGCAGGCCTGGAAGTGGGCTCGATCTCCGATGTCACTCCGCAGCCGCACAACGGCTGCCGTCCGCCCAAGCGGCGTCGCGTCTAATAGCGGGAAAGGAAAAAGCTCAAAATGGCACGTTATACAGGCCCCATCACCCGCAAGTCGCGTCGTCTGCGCGTCGACCTCGTCGGAGGCGACCAGGCGTTCGAGCGTCGTCCTTACCCGCCCGGCCAGCACGGCCGTGCGCGGATCAAGGAATCCGAGTACCTCATGCAGCTGCAGGAGAAGCAGAAGGCTCGCTTCTCGTACGGCGTCATGGAGAAGCAGTTCCGTCGTTACTACGAAGAGGCCAACCGCCTCAAGGGTAAGACCGGCGACAACCTGCTCCGTCTGCTCGAGGCTCGTCTGGACAACGTCGTGTACCGCGCCGGTCTGGCTCGTACCCGTCGTCAGGCCCGTCAGCTGGTCAGCCACGGTCACTTCATCGTCAACGGCGTGAACGTGAACGTCCCCAGCTTCCAGGTCTCCCAGTACGACATCATCGATGTCAAGGAGAAGTCGCTCCCGACGCTGCCGTTCCAGGTGGCTCGCGAGACCGTCGGCGACCGTCCGGTCCCCGGTTGGCTGCAGGTCGTCCCCGGCCGCCTGCGCATCCTGGTGCACCAGCTGCCCGAGCGCGCGCAGATCGATGTGCCGCTGCAGGAACAGCTCATCGTCGAGTACTACTCGAAGTAAGCGCTTTTGGTGGGGGCTGCTCACACAGCGGCCCCCGCAATCACTGACGAGGCATCAAATAGCGGATGCCCTGAACAGGAAGTAGATCCTCATGCTGATTTCCCAGCGTCCGACACTGACCGAAGAGGTTGTGGCGGAGAACCGCTCGAAGTTCACCATCGAACCCCTCGAGCCGGGCTTCGGTTACACCCTCGGCAACTCGCTGCGTCGTACCCTGCTGTCTTCCATCCCGGGGGCCGCGGTCACGAGCATCCGCATCGACGGCGTCCTGCACGAGTTCACCACCGTTCCCGGCGTGAAGGAAGATGTCACCGACATCATCCTGAACCTCAAGGGTCTGGTCGTGTCCTCCGAAGAGGACGAGCCGGTCACCATGTACGTGCGTAAGCAGGGCCCGGGCACCGTCACCGCCGGTGACATCGTCCCGCCCGCCGGCGTCATCGTGCACAACCCGGACATGCACATCGCCACCCTGAACGACAAGGGCAAGCTCGAGATCGAGCTCGTCGTCGAGCGGGGTCGCGGTTACGTGCCCGCCGTGCAGAACAAGGCGACCGGCGCGGAAATCGGCCGGATCCCGGTGGATTCGATCTACTCCCCGGTGCTCAAGGTGACCTACAAGGTCGAGGCCACCCGTGTCGAGCAGCGCACCGACTTCGACCGTCTCATCCTCGACGTGGAGACCAAGAACTCCATCACGGCCCGGGACGCGCTCGCTTCGGCGGGTAAGACCCTGGTCGAGCTCTTCGGCCTGGCCCGTGAGCTCAACGTCGAAGCCGAGGGCATCGAGATCGGCCCCAGCCCGGCCGAGGCAGATCACATCGCCTCGTTCGGTCTGCCGATCGAGGACCTGGACCTCACCGTCCGGTCCTACAACTGCCTCAAGCGCGAGGGTGTGCACACGGTGGGCGAGCTCGTTGCCCGCACCGAGTCGGACCTGCTCGACATCCGTAACTTCGGCCAGAAGTCCATCGACGAGGTGAAGGTCAAGCTGCACACGCTCGGCCTCTCGCTCAAGGACAGCCCGGCGTCGTTCGACCCGTCCTCCGTGGTGGGTTACGACGCGAGCACCGGAACGTGGAGCGACAGCGGCACGTTCAGTGATACCGACGGCGGCGAGCAGGACTACGCCGAAACCGAACAGCTTTAATACGCCCAGGAGAAACCCACAATGCCCAAGCCCAAGAAGGGCCGCCGGTTCGGCGGCTCGGCGTCGCACCAGAAGGCGATTTTCGCCAACCTGGCCACGGCGCTTTTCGAGCACGGTCGGATCACGACCACCGAGGCCAAGGCCAAGGCGGTGCGTCCCTACGCCGAGAAGATCATCACCAAGGCGAAGGCCGGCAGCCTTGCCGACCGTCGTGAGGTCATGAAGGACATCCGCAACAAGGACGTCGTCCACGTCCTGTTCGCCGACATCGGCCCCTCGTTCGAGGGTCGCGAGGGTGGCTACACGCGTATCACCAAGGCGCTGCCGCGCAAGGGTGACAACGCGCCGATGGCCATCATCGAGCTCGTCCGCGAGAAGACCGTGACCAACGAGGCCGATCGGGCCCGTCGTGTCGCCGCTTCGCAGAAGACCGAAGAGGCTCCGGCCGCTGAGGTCGTCGACGAGACCGTCGCCGACGAGACCGTGGCTGATGCCCCGGCCGCCGACGAGGCCACCGAGGACAAGAAGGACGCCTGATTCTCAGGAGTTCTGCCGAGCCCGTCACCCTTCGTGGGTGGCGGGCTCGGTTCTTTTCCGTGCGCGAAATCAGGAGGATGGCATGACTCGGGTGCGGCTCGGGATCAGTTACGACGGCACCGATTTCACCGGCTGGGCACGCCAGCCGGGGTTGCGCACGGTGCAGGGTGTGCTCGAGGAGTCGCTGTCGAAGGTGCTGCGTGAGCCGCTGCAGCTGACGGTCGCCGGGCGCACCGACGCGGGCGTGCACGCCGAGGGGCAGGTCGCGCACTTCGACACGGAGTCCGAATTCGACGCCGACAAGTTGCTGTACCGCATGGCCAAGTTCCTGCCCAAGGACGTGCGGATCACCGAAATCCGCACCGCTCCCGCCGAATTCGACGCCCGCTTCTCCGCGATGCGCCGCCACTACGCCTACCGGCTCACCACCGCCCCCTACGGCGCGCAACCGTTGCAGGCGCGCGGTGTGGTGCCGTGCAAGCCCGGCGTCGACCTCGATGCCATGCGCGCCGCTTCACGAAACCTGTTGGGCCTGCACAACTTCGCCGCGTTCTGCCGCCGACGCGAGGGCGCCACCACCATCCGCGAACTCCAGCGTTTCGATTGGGAACGCGACGGCGACCTGCTCACCGCCTACGTGAGCGCCGACGCCTTCTGCTGGTCGATGGTCCGCAGCCTCGTCGGCGCCGTCCTCGCGGTCGGTGAAGGTCGCCGCACCCCTGAATGGACCAAAACCCTTCTCGCCGAAACCGAACGATCCAGCTCGGTCACAGTCGCCCCTGCTCACGGCCTGAGCCTCATCGCCGTCGACTACCCCGCCGACGCCGAGCTCGCCGCGCGCAACATCCAAACCCGGGAAACCAGAACGGTTCCGGTACCCGATGAAGGTTGCTGTGGCGACTGATCCCTGTGTCGTGTCCCCGAATTTGTGACACTCGACAATTCGAATGGCGATTTTATATCGTTTCGACGTGATGTCGACAGCCTGAGAATTGCGCAACTTCCTTGTGGCACTGCCCGATTGCGGTAGGCCCGTGCACGTTGGCAGTGTGTTTTTCGGTGACGATGCTAGGTTTCTCTCGAGTGTTGGTACGGCGATAGAAATAGGTGCGGACTATGGAAGCCTCCCCGGCCTCATTCGATGAACGGGAAGCGGTCGTATCAGATGCCTGCGTCCCGATAGTCGCGGTGGAATAGCGGAATCCGACGATGACAGCATTCGAGGGTTTTCCCGAGATCTGCTCGACCGCGCAGATCGCGGCGTCGGATGCGTTCGAGCACTGGGAACAGTTGGTCACCCGCGCGCTCACCGAAGTGTCGATCTCACCCACCGTGCCGCGCCCGTTCGAGGGTCGAATCAGATCGGCTGACTTCGGAGATATCGCCGTTGGCACTGTGGTTGCCGACGGCCACGAATTGCGACGGACGCGACGGCATATTGCCAGAGCCGACGATTTTCATGTCATCGGTAGCGTGGTACTCGCCGGCCGCGCTCAGGTGGAGCACGCGGGAAATCGCGTCGAGCTGACGCCGGGCGCGATGATCTTCTACGACACCGCACAGCCGATTCGGTGGCGCTCCGAGGGCATGATCGAGGATCTCACCATTCGCGTGCCCCGCCAGCAGGTCGTCGACTATCTGGGGGTTCGTGCCGACGTCCTGCCTGCGGGGATGGTGATCGGAGACAGCGGCGTCGGGCCGATGCTGGCCAGGTTCTTCCGGCAGGTCGCCGAGTTGCACCGCGTCGATCCGGAATCCGCGGCAGTGCTCGCGAGTAGCGGGATCGACCTTCTCGGCGCCGCGGCCACGATCGCGTCGGGTGGGCAACCTGGCAGGGCCCAGATCGAGGCTGTGAACGGGCAGCAGGTGCTGGACTATCTGCGCGCCAACTTCACCGACCCCGGCTTGACAATCGAGCGGATCGCGGACGCGTGCGGGGTATCGCGGCGCACGCTCTACCGGGTGGTCGCGGAATTCGAGGGCGGGCTCGGGGGAGTACTGCGCGGAATGCGCTTGGAGCGTGCACAGGTGTTGCTGGCGGCGCCCGATTTCCATTCGGTAGCGGCAGTGGCGACGGCGTCGGGATTCGCCACTGAGCGACAGTTCTACCGCGCGTTCCGGACGGCGACGGGCATGACACCGCGTGAATACCGAGTAGTAGCTCGTTCCAGCACCCATTTCTGAGGTTCCGAACGGCCATGCGGCGCATGGTGATGTGTCTCACATGGGGGTTTCACTATGAAAGACTCGTCATGGATATTCGCTGGAATCGGCAGTGCTAGACGCCTTTTCGATGTCGGCGAATCATCCCATTCGGAAACATTAGATGGAAACTGAACGGTTGATCTGGCAGGCTCGGCGCTGGGCGAGCCCGATGACCGTGCGACGCCAGGTGTTTGCTGTTCGATTCGGATAGGAAGCGAGGTGCTGCCATGCAGTTCGCGCAGTCCCATGCCGGGGTTAGCGAATCGTTCGCCGAATGGGAGTCGCTGCTCTCGGAGAGTTATGTCCCGCTGCTGGTCGACCCGACCGGTGAGGACGCCTTCCACGGCCGGATCGAGCGCAGCAGCCAGCCAGGCTTCGAACTGTCGACGGTCAGCGCGAGCGCCCAGCGGATTCGCCGCACCCGGCGCGGAATCGCGAAGACCGATGGCGAATTCCTCTTGGTCTCCATTCTGACCGAAGGCTCCGGGCTGCTCTACCAAGACGATCGAGTTGCGTTGGTGCGCCCCGGCGAGATGGTCTTCTACGACACCTCGCGTCCGTATCACTGGGATCTGCGCGGTTCGTGGGCGCAGGTCGTCGTACAGACACCGCTCGAGGTCCTGCGCCGACAACTGGGTTCCGATTGTTTCCCGTTGCCGACCGCGGTGACGGTCAGCGCCGACAGTGCGGGCGGGGTGGTCGCCGGCTTCTTTCGCGATTTGGCCCGCATTCAGCAGAGCGCCCCTGGTCACGCGGCCGTGCTGGCCGACAACGGGGTCAAACTGCTCGCGTCCGCGGTCCGACTGGCCTCGGGGGAAATCCCGTCGGGTGAGCCGGCGCAGGCATTGACCCGCGAGCAGGTACTCGCCTTCATGCGGGCCCGGTGCGCCGACCCGAGCCTGACGATCGATGACATCGCGCGTGCCTGTCTGGTGTCGCGCCGAACGCTGTATCGGCTGTTCGGTGATGTGGAAGACGGGCTGAGTGCCGTGCTGCGGCGCATGCGGGTGGAATGCGCGCGCACACTGCTGGTTCGCCACCCCAATCGGGCGACGGCGACCGTCGCGATCGCGTCCGGTTTCGCCTCCGAACGCCACTTCTTCCGTGCCTTCCGGTTGGAGACGGGGATGACTCCCGGCGAATTTCGCATGATCGCATCGAGTTCGTTGTCCGTCTGATCAACCGTATTACCGCATGTCCGACAGCGACTGAATTCGATCTGCCCACACCGAAAGAATGGTCGACACTTCGGTGTCCTCGGCATGGCTCATTTACGGCTACGATGGCTTCCGTTCGACCGAGTGCATCGACAGCAATCAAAGAATTGGCACGGAGGGTCAGTCGACTGGCACGGGATGACAGTTTGTGCGGCGCCATTCTGCGAGAGGGTGAATTGAACACTCTTCACTGGGTTGAGCGACAAGGGGGCACGATGAGTCGGATACGTGTGGCAGCGGTGCAAGCCGAGCCGAAGTGGTTGAATTTGTCCGCCGGAGTCGAACAAACAATCGAATGCATCGAGATGGCTGAACGCGGCGGTGCGCAACTAATCGCTTTCCCGGAGACCTTCCTGCCCGGATTCCCGTGGTGGATGTGGCTCAATTCGGTGGATTGGGGTGAGGAATTCCTGGCCAGGTACCTGGCCAACGCGGTGACCGCCGACGGCCCTGAACTGCGCGCCATCGCGTACGCGGCCCGCCGCACCGGCGTTCACGTCTCGATCGGCTTCGCCGAGCGGGACGGACGCGAGGTCTTCATGTCCCAGGCCCTGATCGATGCCGACGGCATTATCGCCGTCGCTCGCAAGGCCGAACCGACCGGACTCGAACGCACTGTCTTCAGCGGCTCTCCAGGCGGGAGACCACTGGTCCGTGACACTGTGCACGGCCGGATCGGGGTGCTCGGCGGAGCCGATCATCTTCGTGCCGACCTGCGCGGACAGCTGCACGATCAGCGCGAACAGATCCACGTCTCGGCGTGGTCGGGCTTCACCGTGTACTACGGCGAGGGCAAGGAATGGGGGCCCGATCTCAATACGGCTGCCAGCGTCCGCTACGCGATGGATGGGTCCACCTACGTCATCGCGCCCGTCGCGGTCGTGCCCGTGGCCGGCTGGGAGGTCGTCGACGCGCGCACACCCGAGCGGCGTCTGCTCCGCGGCGGTGGCGGGGTCTCGCGGATCTTCGGACCCGGTGGGCTCGAACTCGCCGCGCCGCTGGCCGAAGGGGAGGAGGGACTGCTCTACGCCGAGTTGGATCTCAGTCGTAGTTTGCGCACGGCCACAGCGGCTGTGCCGCGCGCTGAGCGCTCGCAGCCTCTCCGGGTGTCGAGCGGTCGGATCATTCGGCGTGAGCCGGTGCGGGTCCAGCCTGCGCGGGCATAGATACCTGCCTGGCCGGTGCTCAACGCAATGGCACCGACACATCGGCGCCCGCCTCACGGGTCAGCCGCTTGTTCACCTTGGCCAGGGTGGGCGTCGGGACGAATCCGCCCGCCAGCAACGCCTCACCCTGTCGGAACCAGGGCGCCTGGGCCAGCAAATCGCTCGGCGCGTAGCCGAAGTAGGTGCCGAGCTCGGCGAGGTCGGCCGGTGACGTCATCTTCATCAGGGCGAGGTTGTCGCACTGGGAGATGATGCCGGGGTGCACCTTCGACGGGCGTTGCGTCGAGAGCAGGAGCCACAGACCGAATTTACGGCCCTCGGCGGCGATCTGGATCAATCGTTCGCGCACCGCGACGGCTACCGGCGAATCGAGCCCGGGTGAGGCGAGGTTGTGCGCCTCGTCGATCACCAGCAGGACCGGACGCCGTTCCTCGCGCCGTGCCCACAGATCGTCCAGCACCGACAGGGCTACGACGAGTTGCTGTGCGGGCGTGGAGAATCCGCCGAGATCGAGGACCGCCACATCAGGACGTTCGGCGACGATGTCGGTGACCGCCCGATCGGTTCCGGCCCACACCTCCCAGTCGAGCAACCCCAGATTCTCCACGCGCATCGCGAGGCGGCGGCGAGCCGGGGTGTCGACGGCGCGCAGGCGGACCAGAACCTCGTGGAGCTCGCCGACCAGCATTGCCGACAGATGGATCAGCTCGTTGAACTCTTCCCGATCCGCCACCGGATCCAGCTGCAGCACAGCCGCTTTCGAGGTCAGCGTCATGTCGATGAACCTCGCACGCAGGCGACCGGGCGGGTCGCCCTTCGGTCGGAGCACGCGGATATCGCGTTCGCGCAAAGCGTCGGCGGTCGGGCCGGTGGCGCCGGGAACCACCTCGCCGATCCGCACGAAATCGGAGTTCGGATCGAAGACGACGATCGGTAGCGCGGTATGGGCGATCAGCTGTTCGAGGACGACGCCGAGCGCGTAGGTCTTGCCCGAGCCGCTCTGGCCGCACCAGAAGGTGTGTCGGTTGAAGCGGGTCGGGAGCAGACGGGCCGGACCGCCGGGCGCCGACAGGCTCACCCCCACCCCCAGTTCGGCGCCGGTGGTGTGGTGGAGCGCGGCGACGGTGTCGCGATCGGCCGCGCTGACCGCACCGCCGTCGAAGGCATGACTTGCCCTGGTGTCGACACCGTCGTCGGTGAGCTCGCCGATCAATCGGCCGCGCAGCCCGATGGGCGCTGTCGCCGTCCGTTCCTCGACCAGCGCGAGCTGCCTACGCCCCCCGCAACTGACCACGATCAGGGATCCGGCGGGAAAGGGGCTGGCCGCGGCGTTGTCGACGATGAACGAGCGGCCGTCTTCCGATCGCGCGGACACGACGGCGGAATCGACAGACATGGACGTGTCCTCCCGGTGGCGAATCGACGAGCATCCTGCTGGCAACACTCAGTAGAACACGTCAACGGGGTCGATCAGGACCTGACCAGCCGGGCGATCGCGTCGGTGGCCTCTTTGATCTTGGCTTCGGCCTCGGGCCCACCGGCAACCGCCGCATCGACGACGCAGTGCGAGATGTGGTCCTCCAGCAGCCCCATCGCAACCGCCTGCAGCGCCTTGGTCATGGCGGAGACCTGGGTGAGGATGTCGATGCAGTACTTTTCCTCTTCGACCATCCGCTGCAGTCCGCGCGATTGGCCCTCGATGCGGCGCAGTCGCTTGAGGTAGTCGTCCTTGGCGGTGATGTAGCCGTGGCCTGCGTGGCCCGCGTGTTCGTCGCCGGTCGCGGTGTCGGGGGTGGGTGATGTCACCGAAGGTCTCCTCGCCTGCCTGGTAGCTCGCGTGGCGAACTAATACCCCCCTAGGGTACAGTTTCGCGGTGCGATTGTCAGATGACAGTCCCCGGTGCTGCGCGCGGTCGGCCCGGACGGAAGAATCGACGCCATGAGTTCGCTTCCCCGGCCCGCACTCGCCGTTATCGGCGGCAGCGGTTTCTATGACTTCTTCGACAACGACGCGACGCACGTCGAGGTCGACACACCGTATGGCGCGCCGAGTGCGCCGGTCGCGATCGGGGAGGTCGAAGGCCGTGCCGTCGCCTTCCTGCCGCGCCACGGCAAGCAGCACGAGTTCGCGCCGCACACTCTGCCCTATCAGGCGAATATGTGGGCGCTGCGTTCGCTCGGGGTGCGCCGGGTGTTCGCGCCGTGCGCGGTCGGCAGTCTGCGCGCCGATTGGGGTCCCGGCACCGTGGCGGTGCCGGATCAGCTCGTCGACCGGACCTCGGGTCGTCCGCAGACCTACTTCGACGGCGGCGGTGTGCATGTCTCCTTCGCCGATCCCTACTGCGACGACCTGCGCGCCGCCACGGTGAAGTCGGCGGGTGAGCTTCGGGTCGAGGATCGCGGCACGATGGTCGTCGTCCAGGGCCCGCGCTTCTCCACCCGCGCCGAGAGCCGCTGGTTCGCCGGGCAGGGGTGGGATCTGGTCAACATGACCGGACACCCCGAAGCCGTCCTCGCCCGCGAACTCGAGATGTGCTACGCCGCAGTCGCTCTCGTCACCGACTTGGACGCCGGTCTTGAGGAGGGCCACGGAGTGCACGCGGTCGACGTGTTCGCCGAGTTCAAGAAGAATCTCGGACCGTTCAAGGAGCTCCTGCGTCGCGCGGTCACCGCGGTCGACAGCACCGACGCCTGTGAGCGCTGCCGCGTGCACGTCGGGGTTTCGCTGCCCTTCGAGCTGCCCTGATCATCCCGGCGGCGCGGTGACCTGCAACTGAGCGAGGATGAAGGCAGGCGCCGCGCCGCCGCTCGGCAGCGGTGACACCTCGACGTCGACGGTGAACCAGCCACCCGCCTCGGCGGCCAGCCGCAATCCGCTCAGTCCGGCGCGCGTGGCACCGCCCAGCACCTCGGCGCGCAGCGCGGCGATTCTCGGGCGGTCGTCGGGATGCGGGACGGTCCGCTCGTCGACCCCGCGCCATGTCAGCCCCGGCACCGGCTCGGTGACCCACCGCACCGCCCGAACCTGCGCGGTGTCGAGGATGACCAGGTACAGGCCGGGCCGGGATTCACGCAGCAACTCGAGCGTCGAGGCCTCGAACGACTTGCGTTGCGGGGCAATGCTGTCGGTGACATCGACGGTGACCCCACGCCACGCGAACCGCCGCTGTTCGTCGCCGCCGTTGCGTGCGGCTACCAACAGCGAACGCGGCCCGATCTTCGAATGCACGGTGGCGACTCCCGACCATCGGCTCCGAGGTTCCGAACGGTGCAGCGCGGCAACGAATTCCAGGGCGCGATCGAATCGCTCGATCCGCTCGAACGGCTCGGCGCCGCTGTATTCGACCGGCGTCGAACCGAAGTGGGGTCCGAGACCGGGATGGGTGCGCACGACGCGCGCTTGTGCGTCGACCTGGAACGGAGCGACACGCAGTTCCTCCGCCGGGACGTCGGGCCCGACCCACACCTTCACCGCGTGCGTTTCCGCATCGGGCGACCGCACCGGCACAGCGCGAAACCGCAACTCCGACCACGGATTGCGCGACTTCGGCAGGACCTCCTCCACCGGCGCACCCGTCTCGTGCGCGGCCGCGATCAACGGCTGCAGCCGAGCGGGAATCGCCCGGTGATACGACGCCCAGTCGCGCGGCGTGGTTCCCGCGGTCAGCATCGACCAGGTCTGTGGTGTCCCCAGCGTCTCCACCAACTGCCAACGTCCGATAATCACGTGCGACCCCCTGCGCCCCATGAACGAAACCGACAGCTCTATCGTGCACGAGTCGACCAGCGGCTTCGGGACCGGGGCATTGCGTGTCGATAAGCTCGGCGCCATGAACGCACCGCTGCGGTTGGAGATCATCGTCGCCAGTACCCGCCCCGAGCGATTCGCTCCCGTGGTGGCCGGCTGGCTGGTCACCGCGCTGGGCGAGCGGCCGGAATTCGAGGTGGGGGTGCTCGATCTGCGTGATCTGGCACTACCCGTCGACCTCACCGAAACGCCGGAGGTCGAGGCGTTTCGGGCCAGGTTGGCCGCGGCGGACGCGTTCGTCGCCGTCACCTCCGAGTACAACCACGGCTATCCGGCCTCGCTGAAAACCGCGCTCGACAGCGCCAAGCACGAGTGGCGGGCCAAGCCGATCGGGTTCGTGTCCTACGGCGGCCTGTCGGGCGGGTTGCGCGCGGTCGAGCAGTTGCGTCAGGTGGTCGCGGAACTGCACATGGTCTCGGTGCGCGAATCGGTGAGCTTCGCCCAGGCCAAGCGCCGCTTCGACAAGACCGGCATGACCGACGACGATGCCGCGATCGACGCGTGCGACCGCATGCTGAACCAATTGAACTGGTGGGGAACCACGTTGCGGGCGGCCCGGACTGTCGAACCCTATCCGGGCTGACCGGTCAGGCGCTGGCCATCGCGCGCTGACCGCGTGGCTGGCCGATGTAGGTCGACTCGCGGGGGATCGACACCAGTGTGAGGTTCACCCTGGTCGTTCCCGTGCGAAGAACCACGCGATTGCCGATCGCGCCCGGCTGGAAGATCTCCAGGTCGGGGCGCGACGCGGGCCAGCCGTTCGGATCGCCGGTGAGGTAGATCGTGGTGACACCGGCGTGCGGGGCGGGCGCGAGCCCACCGTCGACGACCGTCGCGGTGAAACCCGCGTCGGACTGGTGTGTTTCGACGGCGATGGTCAGCCGCTCCGGATTACCGACGGTGGTCACCAGTTGCTCCCAGGCCTGCGCGCGATCGGTGCGCACCAGCACCCGCTCGCCGACGGCCAACGCGCGGAACACCAACTGCTGGGCCAGATACAACTCGCCCGCCACGTACACGGTGGAGATGCCGACGCCGACGATCCTGGTGGCGACGCCGTTGCCCTCGTCATCGGAACCGAGCAGTTGCCCGCAGCCCGACGACGGAAGATGCAGCGCGCCGATGATGTCGATCGGGTACTCGATGGTCGGGATCGTGTCGTCCACACCGGGAACCGCGATCGGCAGGTGGGCCAGCAGCGCGTCGCGATGACGGCCGCTCATCGACACCATGCCCTTGGACTTGGTCTTCTCCGGAAGTTCGCGCGCGGTCAATCGCCATGCGGCGCCGACGCTGACGGATTCGGCATTGCTACCGGGACGCAGCCGTACGGCGACGGTGGTGCCCCGCGACGGGGCGACCCACAGCTGCGCGAGCAGATCCGAACCCAACTGCTTGGGATCCACCGCACTGCCGATATTCACCGCGTTGCCGATCTCGGCGTACTTCCACCGCTGACTCAGCGTGCGCGGGTCAAGACCTGCGGTGATCTGCTGCACGGCCTTGCGGATCTCCGGCGCGGTGAGGATGCGCGCGTTGCAATCGGCGTCTTCGAGCGTGCGCATGATCCGCTGGGTGGCGATGGTGACCGAGCGGGAAGCGCCATCGGTGCCGCCACCGCGACGAGCCGTCGCATCGGGGCAGGCCACCGCGTCGAAACTGATGGCGAGCCACACCGTGCGGTGCGCGGTCGCGGGCAGCGGGCCGAGCAGCGATTCGTAGATCGCGCCCGCGGGCGTACCCGACCGGCTGCGGTGGCCGTGGCTGATGATGTCGATCCCGCTGAGCAGGATGTCGTGCTGGTTGAGGCACGCGGCCAATTCGGGCAGCGGCAACAGGTGTGAGGCGTGCACGGCAGTGCGGGCGATCCTGGTGAGCCCGCCGCGCGGCGGCAGCACCTCGACGACGGTGACCACGCGACTGCCGTCCCAGTACAGCCCGAGCGAGCGGCCGTCGGTGTCACGGAAGTCGACGGTGTCGCCGAGCGTGTACTCGCGCTTGCCGGAATACCGGCGGATGGTCGAGATCCAGTCGAGGACGGTGCGTTTGCCGATCGGGATCAGCGGCACCAGTGCCACCACGATGGCGATGCCGAGTGCCGCCAGCGGATCGAGCCCGCAGATCAGCGCGACAACCCCCGCGGTCAGGCCGAGGACCTGCGCAATGAGTAGGTGCGGCAGCGAAATCCGACCGAACAGCGGGCGCGGTCCCGCCCCGGTGAACTCAGCCATTCGTTTCTCCCCCAGGTACCCGATTGTCGATCGACCGATGGCCGAATGCGAACAACTGCTGCCGGGAACTGTACTGTGTTGCCCGGACGAGAGCACTGTTCGGGGGAGGAACCATGCCTTCAAAACCCACAACGCGCTGGCAGGTCAGCGGATACCGCTTCCTGGTGCGGAGGATGGAGCACGCCCTGGTGCGCCGGGATGTGCGAATGCTGCACGACCCGATGCGCGCGCAGACCCGTGCCTACGTGGTCGGACTGGTGCTCGGCATCGTGGTTCTCGCAGGTTGTGGTGTGCTCGCACTGCTGCGCCCGCAGGACAAGATCGGCGACAGCAAGATCCTGATCGCCAAGGAATCCGGCGGCGTCTACGTGGTGGTCGACAATGTCGTGCATCCCGCGCTGAACCTGGCCTCGGCTCGCTTGGCGGCCGGTGAGGCGTCCAAAGCGGCGATCGTCAAGGAATCCGAGCTCGGCAAGAAGCCGCGCGGTCAGCTGATCGGCATTCCGGGCGCCCCGTCGTCGATCCTCTACGACAAGGGCGGCAAGGGTCGCACATGGACGGTGTGCGATCAGCTCAAGTCCGACGGCACAGCGGATCTGACCACGTCGGTGCTGGCCGGTGACCCGAGTCTGGGCGCGAAGGCGTCGAAGGTGGACGGGGGCAAGGCCATGCTCGTGAAGGGCAAGGACGCTACCTACCTGGTCTACGACGGCAAGCGTGCCCGCGTGAAGATGGACGATCCGGCTGTCACCCACGCGCTCGGCATCACCGGCGTGACTCCGCGTCCCATCAGCGAGGGCCTGCTCAACGCGATTCCCGAAGTGCTGCCGCTGATCACCCCGACGATCGCCAACCCGGGTGGCACACCGGCTTACAACGTGAGCGGCCACAAGATCGCTGACGTTGTCCAGGTCTTCAACGAGCCCAACCAGAACTACGTGGTGCTCCAGGACGGACTGCAGGAGATCTCGGCGCTGACCGCCCAGATCATCCGCAACTTCTATCCGACAATGATGAACGGCACGACCATTCAGTCGACCGACCGGACCTACGCGACCATCGTGCGGTCGTTGAAGGTGCAGGACTACCCGAGTGACCGGCCGACGCTGATCGCCGCCAAGGACCAGCCCATCAGCTGCATGTCGTGGAAGCCGATCGCGGGCGCCACCGACAACACCGACGCGACCGCTCGCGCCGAACTGACCTTGCTCACCGGCATCGATCTGCCGATCCCGGACAAGGCGAAGATGGTCGATCTCGCGCAGGCCGACGGCGCGGGCCCCAACGCGGACACGGTCTTCATCCCGCCCGCCTCTGGCGCCTATGTGCAGTCCACCGGCATCGAACCGAACAGCCGCCGCAAGGACAGCCTGTTCTACATCGCCGACACCGGCGTCCGTTTCGGCATCAAGAACGCCGACGCGGTCAAGGCGCTCGGCCTCGAGCAGGTCACCGCCGAACCGGCGCCGTGGCCGATCGTCGGACTGCTCGCGGGTGGGCCGACCATGGGCCGGGAAGAGGCGATGGTCGCGCACGACGGTGTCGCGCCGGATCCCTCGCCCGCCAAAAAGCCTGTCGCCGCGGTGAATTAGTCGGGCGGAGTCGTCGGCCTTCCGGAATCGGAACGGAGTTCGGCGACCTCGATCCGTAAGGCTTTGACCTCGACGACCAGTTCGCTGAGCATGCTCTCCGCGCGGTCGGCGGCGTCGTCGACGGTCTTGAGTTGTTCGACGACCCAGCTGGTCATGGTGCCGATGGCGAAGGAGATCAGGCCGATGCCCAACGTCATCAGGATCAGGGAGACGAAACGGCCTTCGGTGGTCACCGGATAGACGTCGCCGAAGCCGACCGTCGTCACCGTGACCGCCGACCACCACAGCGCGTCGCCGAAAGACTCGATCTTGCTGTCGGGGGCGCCGTATTCGGCGTCGAAGAAGGCCAGGCTCGTCAGCAGCAGGATGAGTACGGAACTGGTGGCGACGAAGGTCACCAGGCGGGTGCGCGGGTGCGTCGCGCGGTTGAGGGCGTCGAGCAGCAGCAGCGAAGCCCGCAGCAGGCGCAGCGGACGAAACGGCGGCACGAGCACGACCAGCAGGTCGAGTGGATGCTTGCGCACGAAGCGCAGCCGGTCGCCCGACAGCCGCAACCTGACCACGAAATCGATGAAGAACACCGCCCAGATCGCGATATCCGCCAGCACGAGGCTGGTATCGAGCCGGGGTGACACCTCGGTGTCGAGCACCCGCCACGCATACATGATGACGAATACCACCGCGAGCACCATCAACGGCAGATTGGTCGCGCGCTCCCACTGCTGTCGGCGGGTGAGTGGACGTTCGGTCGTTGACGGATTCATGCGGCTACCTGGGTCGACGGGCTCTGGCCCGCCGACCGTACCCTGCTCTCTGGTCGGGCAGGTCAGAGATCGTCGACCGACATCCCGAACTTACGGCGGATCGGGAACGACGCCAGCACACCGAGGACCAGGATGAGGCCGATGGCGCCGGAACCGATCAGGGCCACATTGCGCGCGGTGTTGTCCGCGGGCGGCGGCGGTGCCGGCACCGGCAGCTGCAGACTGCGCGCCGGGCTCGCCTGCTTCGGCGGAAGTTCTCTCGGCACCTCGTTGGTCAACGCCGCGACGGGATCGACTGCGCCGTAACCGATGTACGGATTCCAGCCCTCAGCCGGTGCGTGGGCCGTGGCCTGCAACCGCTCGATGACCTGTTTGGCGGTGAGATCGGGGAACCTGTCGCGCACCAGCGCGGCGACACCGGCGACATAGGGCGAGGCGAAACTCGTTCCGCTGTAAGCCATGTACTTGCCCTGGTTGTCGTACTTGCCGTCGGAGATGCCCGAGGACCTGGCATCGAGAGACGTAATGCCTTCTCCCGGTGCGGCAATGCCGACCCACGGACCGGGCACGGTGAACGATGACGGTGCGCCGTTGGCGCCGATAGAGCCGACCGAGAGCACGTACTCGTCGTACCAGGCGGGATTGACGTAGGTGCGGATCGTGCTCCATAGATCCTGCGCGGGCTTGAGCGGGTCGGGCCCGGGATTGCCTGACTTGCAAGCGTTGTCGGAGTTACCCGCCGAGCTGACGATCACCACGTCCTTCTCCAGCGCCGCGTACCGCACGGCCGCGCCGAGCGCGCCGAATGCCGCTTCGTTGGCCGGGGAACCGCTGTTGCAGGCCACGAGAGAAATATTGATCACGCGGGCGCCGAAGTCGGCTGCCCGCCGGATCGCGCTCGCGAGCGAGGAGACCTTGCCGTATCCCTCGGGGAAGTCGTCGGGTCCCTTGTTCCGCCCGGCGCCCTCGGACTGGTAGAGCGAGCTGGTCTGGCGAATGCTGAGGATGCGGGCCTCGGGCGCGACACCGGAGAAGCCCTGGTTGTCGATCTTGGTCGCGCCGATGATGCCGGCGACGACGGTGCCGTGCACGTCGCAGTCCTCGGTGCCGTTGCCGCCGGCGGCCACGTAGTCGCCGCCTGCCCACAAATCGGGCAGGCGGGGGTGCGGCTCTACGCCGGTGTCGATCACCGCGACGAGTTGTCCTGCGCCACGCGAGAATTCCCACGCCCGTTCCAGATCGAGAGAGCGCTGGCTGGGAGGGATCACCGCCAGCGAGGTGCTCGCCTGGGTGCGGAAGCACAGTCCGTTGGTGCCGCTGCCGCGCTCGGTCTTGTCCGGCGGCGCGGCGGGATCACCCGCGGGCAACATCCCGGGATCGATCGCGGGCGGCCGATCAGCGAAAGCCGTTCCGCTCACACCGAATCCGGCATTCAGCCCGACGACAAGTGCAACGGCCGTCAGTCGAAAGCCGAGCCTCACAGCCCGCGAACCAGCGAGTAGAGATCGGCGACCCAGAACACCAGCGGCAGCACCGCGGCGACGAACGCGTACTCGAGCAGTTCGACGGCCCGGCGCATCGGCGGTGTCGCGGACTGGTTCGGCACGATCAAACCCATCACCAGCGCTGAGATCAGAATCACCAGCGCGGTGCCGAAAACGACCAGGGGCTGGCGCATTTCGAGCGCGACGCCGATCAGCATCATCAGCACGATCGCCGAGCCGCCCGCGATCAACACGATGGCCTGCTCGGCGCCCGCGTAGGTGCGGCTGCGGAACATCAGCACCACCGCGCACACCAGCGCCAGCGAGATACCGGGCCAGTAGGGATCTTCGGCGCCGGCGTTGATAGCCAGCAGCGCGCCGACGACGGTGACCAGGGTGGTCGCGCTGACCAGGCCGGCAAGGTAGTTACGGGCCCGCTCCGACCGCGCGCGCAGAGCGTCGAGAGTCGGCAGGGCGCGGTGGTCGTCCGGGTCGTCCTCGGTCGGGTCGATCGGGGTGCCGGGAGAGGGGACCGGCGGCAACGGCAGCTTGGCCAGCAGCATCGAAACACGCGGCGAGAGTGAGAGTCCCGCCAATCCGAGCGCGGCGACGACCGCGCCGATCGCCTTGACCGGCTGATCGGTGAGCAACCCCACCAGGGCGGCGGGCACGCCGAACACCGAGACGGTCGCCGTTCCGATGAACAGCGCCAGCCCGATGCCGGTGACCCGCCAGGCGAGCACCGCGATGGAGCCGAGCATCGCGAATCCGAGCAGCAGATGCGCCGCGCCGTAATGGTCGGGGACCAGCAGCATGCCGGCGGTGAACGCGGTCGGCAGCGCACAGCCGCCGAGTACGAGCGCGGCCGAGGTGTCGCGGTACATGCGGCTCAGCACCGTGCCCGCTACCACGCAGAGGATCGCGACGAACAGCGCCAGCGACCCGGAAACCCAGAACGGCAACGCATCCGGTGCGGCAAGCAGACCGAAGCAGCCGACCAGCATGGTGATCGCGGCGAGGACCGAACCGGTGACGCGGGCCGTCTTCGGCGTCCAGCTGCGGTAGTGCTCGGCGTCGGCGACCGCGACGTTGTACATGATGTCGTCGAACAGGGGCGTCGGCGCCGCGTGCGAAGCGCTCTCCAGCATGAGCAATTCGCCGTCGCGCACGCCTTGTTCGCCGAGGCTCAGCGAATTCGAGAACGGTGGGTGGCCGATACGCGCGAGCACCCATTCGGCGGGTTCGTAGCGTTCGCCGTCATTGTCGAAATCATTCGAGCGGCTGTGCTGCGCGACCATGTCGACCACGCTGGGAATGACGAGAGCGACCGGTACATCGACCGGAATAGCCATGTCTACCTGCGTGTGCTTGGCCAGGATGGTTACTCGGGCAAGGTCCGGCGCGCGCACTATGCCGCGTGCGGAGTCCTCTTCCACATGATCGAGTCGCGCGTGCGTCAAAACTCCCCCAGTTCCGTCTCTACCTCGTGTTTCCGCTCGACCGCTCTTAACGGTCGACAGTTTGCGGAACCCACCGTTCGGACAGCAGAATGCCTGACGAACCATACGACATGTCGGCCGCGACCTCTACACTGAGCCCGTTCGCGACGACAGATGAGCGAGTAGTCAAGCAGGGGGAGTCTTCGACCATGAGCACCGTCAGGTTCCAGCGCCGTGCCCGGCGCGAGATGCCGCGTACACCGGGTGGCGAGGTCACGTTGCAGCCGCCGCCGGAGATCCCGCGGATCACCCCGGGCAGCCTGCTGATGAAGCTGATGCCCGTCGTGATGGTGGTCGGCATGGTCGGCATGATGGCGCTGATGTTCACCCAGGGCAGCGGCATGCTGTCCAACCCGATGTCGATGATGTTCCCGATGATGATGATCATGTCGATGGTCACCATGTTCGGACAGGGTGGCGGCAAGGGCGCGAAAGCCGCGGAGGCCAACGAGGATCGCAAGGACTACCTGCGCTACCTCGATCAAGTTCGTAAAGATGTCGACGAGACCGCCAAACAGCAACGCGCAGCCGTCGAATGGAGCCACCCCGAACCCGGCTTGATCTGGATGCTCGCGGGCACCAGCCGGATGTGGGAGCGCCGCTCCGGCGACAAGGACTTCTGCCACGCGCGTATCGGCCTCGGCGGCCAGCGGCTGGCGACCAGGCTGGTGGCCCCGGAAACCGGCCCCGTCGAAGAACTCGAGCCCATCGCGGCGGTGTCGCTGCGCCGCTTCGTACGCGCGCATTCCACGGTTCCCGACCTGCCCACCGCCATCGCGGTGAAGGGCTTCGGCACCGTCGCCCTCGACGGCGACCGTGCCCAGGCACGCGACATGACGCGCGCGATGTTGTTGCAGCTGTGCATGTTCCAGGCGCCCGACCAGGTGCTCGTCGCCGTGGTCTGTGGCCCGGACACCGCCCGCGAGTGGGAGTGGACCAAGTGGCTGCCACACACCCAGCACCCCGAGGTGCAGGACGGCATCGGCACCCAGCGCATGTTCTACGGCTCCATCCGCGAGGCCATGAGCGGCCTGCATCCGCTGCTCGGCAACCGGGTGCGCTACTCGCGTAACCAGCCGAACAACCCGAACATGGTGCACGTGGTGATCGTCGTCGACGGCGGTCTACTCGAGGCCGAGGACGACCAGCTCCGCGAGTCCGGGTACGAGGGTGTCACCATCATCGACCTGTGCAATTACGCACCGCGCCTTGCCGTTTCGCGTGGCATCAAGATGGTCGTCGAAGACGGCGAGTGCCTCGGTCGCGGCGCCACCGGCAACCAGGAACGCTTCGCCACCATCGACCGCGTCAGCGCCGAGCAGGCCCAGCAGCTCGCCCGCAGGCTCGCGCCCTACCGCGCGGCCACCCAGCGCAGCAGCGACGTCGAGACCGACGAGACCGAGACGATCTCCACCTGGTCGCAGCTGATGAGCCTGGGCGATATCGGCAACTTCAACCCGGCCAGCGCGTGGCGTCCCCGCTACGGCCGCGAACGTCTGCGCGTGCCGTTCGGCATCGGCGCCGACGGCGCCCCGGTGGAACTCGACATCAAGGAAGCCGCCGAGAACGGCATGGGTCCGCACGGCCTGTGCATCGGCGCGACCGGTTCGGGTAAGTCGGAATTCCTGCGCACCCTGGTGCTCAGCCTGCTCGCCACCCACTCGCCCGACCAGCTCAACCTGGTCCTCGTCGACTTCAAGGGTGGCGCGACGTTCCTCGGCCTCGACGGCGTTCCGCACGTCGCCGCGGTCATCACCAACCTCGAAGACGAAGCCGACCTCGTCGACCGTATGAAAGACGCGCTGGCCGGCGAGATGAACCGTCGCCAGGAAGTCCTGCGGCAGGCGGGCAATTTCGCCAACGTCTCCGAATACGAGAAGGCCCGCGCCGCGGGCGCCGACCTGGACCCGCTGCCAGCGCTGTTCGTCGTGCTCGACGAGTTCTCCGAACTGCTCACCCAGCACCCCGACTTCGCGGAACTGTTCGTGATGATCGGTCGACTGGGCCGCTCACTACAGGTCCACCTCCTGCTCGCCTCGCAGCGTCTGGAGGAAGGCAAGCTCAAGGGCCTGGAATCGCACCTGTCCTACCGCATCGGCCTGAAGACCTTCTCCGCCAACGAGTCCCGCCAGGTCCTCGGCGTCCCCGACGCCTACAACCTGCCGAGCACCCCCGGCGGCGGTTACCTGAAGTCCGACTCGGGCGAGATCCAGCGCTTCCAGGCCTCGTATGTCTCGGGCGCTTATGTGGGTGGTGGATCGGCGCGCGAGGTCACCAGCGCCGGCATCGTCGGCGGCGAAATCGATGTCAACGCACGGCCTTTCGCCGCGACCCACGTCGGCTTCCGTGCCGCGGACCGGGTGCCGCTGCCGGTGGAAGCCGAGTTCGAGCCGGAGCCTCTCGGCGACGAGAACGAGCAGATGTCGAACCTGAACATGCTCGTTTCGCGGATCGCGGGCCACGGCAGGCCCGCCCACGAGATCTGGCTGCCGCCCCTCGATGAGGCGCCGACCATGGACCAGCTCGTGCCGCGCTCGATCCTCACCGGCGAGTACGCCGCGATCGCCACCTTGCGTGCCCCCATGGGCATCGTCGACCGCCCCTACGACCAGCGTCGCGACCCGTTCGTCGTCGACCTGTCGGGCTCACGAGGCAACGTCGCGATCGTGGGTGGTCCCCAGTCGGGCAAGTCGACCGCTCTGCGCTCGATGATCATGGCGATGGCCTTGACGCACACCGCCGAACAGGTGCAGTTCTACTGCCTCGACTTCGGTGGCGGCACGATGACCAGCCTGCTCGGCCTGCCGCACGTCGGTTCGGTGGCCAGCCGTCTCGACGAGGACCAGGTTCGGCGCACCGTCGCCGAGATGACCACGATCGTGCGCACCCGTGAGGCGAAGTTCCGTCAGCTCGGCATCGAGTCGATGGTCGAGTTCCGGCGACTGCGTTCGATGGATCCAGCGTCGAGCCCCGCGGCCGCGGGCGCACACGAGGATCCGTTTGGTGACGTTTTCCTGGTGATCGACGGCTACGGCTCGATCCGCCAGGATTTCGACGCCCTCGAGCAGGTCATCATGAACCTTGCGGTGCAGGGTCTTTCGTACGGCGTGCACGTGGTGATCGCACTCGCGCGCTGGGCGGAAGCCCGTCCCGCGCTCAAGGACCAGATCGGTACCCGTATCGAACTCCGCCTCGGTGACCCGATGGATTCCGACCTCGGCCGTAAGTTCGCGTCGCTGGTTCCGCAGGGTCGGCCAGGTCGCGGTATGACCGCGGAGTGCCTGCACATGCTCACGGCATTGCCGCGGATCGACGGTTCCGCCGATCCGTCGAATCTGGGTCAGGCTGTGTCCAGTGCCGTCGAGACGATCGCTCGGATGACGCCGGGACGTCCCGCACCGCAGGTCCGGATGCTGCCCGACAGTCTGCCCCGCGAACAGCTGCTGTACCTGGCGGGCAACTGGCCCTCGCGGGTCGATCCGGCGACCAAGTGCCTGCGTATCCCGATCGGTATCAACGAGGCCGAGCTCGCTCCGGTTTACATCGATTTCGCGGAGAGCCCGCACTTCATCATCATCGGCGACTCCGAGTCGGGTAAGACCACGCTGTTGCGCTCGATCATCGAGGGCATCGCCGCGTCGAACACCCCGAACGAGGCGCGGTTCATCGTCGGCGACTACCGCCGCTCGATGCTGGGCATCATCCCCGAGGGCTACCAGGCTGGATACGGTTCCACCGCACCGCAATTCACCCAGAACATGGCCGACCTCGCGGCGTATGTCGCCAAGCGGACCCCCGGTCCCGAGGTGACGCCGCAGCAGTTGCGTGAGCGTTCGTGGTGGTCCGGTCCCGAGCTGTATGTGCTCGTCGACGACTACGACCTGGTCGCCACCTCGTCGGGCAACCCCGTCTCGGCGCTCGTGGAGCATCTGCCACACGCCCGAGACCTCGGTTTCCACCTGATCATCGCTCGCCGCTCCGGCGGCGCCAGCCGCGCCATGTACGAGGCGACGCTGGCCCGGATGAAGGACCTCGGTTCGGCCGCGCTGGTGATGAGCTGCAGCAAAGACGAAGGCGTCATGGTCGGTACTACCCGTCCCGGCCCCAAGCCCGCCGGGCGTGGCACCTTCGTCACGCGTAATTCCGAGGGCCTGGTCCAGACCGCGTGGATGCCGCAAGCGGAATGACCGTCGTCGAGCTCGTTGTCAGCGAAGCCAAAGTGTGGGCGCGTGGCGCCACCACTCATTGGGATGTCGCGCCGTCGGTGGTGTTGGGCAGCAATGGTTCCGATCTCGTCGTCGGTGAGCCGCTGACTCCGCCCACCCAGGCGGTGTCGGTGGTGCAGAACCTGGCCGGTGGCGTGATCGCGCTGCCTCCTCGGATGCCGACGGTGGGGCAGGCACTGTCCGCGGTGCTCGGGGCGATTATCGACACCCTGCGCGTCACGCCCTTGTGTGAGCGGATCGTCGTCGTGCACCCCACCTCGTGGGGACAGCCCGAGCTCGATCTGTTCGCTACCGCGGCACAGCAATTCACCCATGAGGTCGTCTTCGAGACCTGTGCGCTGCGGGCGTCGGCGGTCGATGTCACCGCCAGCCGGAGCCGCCGCACCGCGATCATCGAGTTCGGCATGCTGTCGACCTCGGCTTCATCGGTCACCTACGACACCTACGGCACCCATGTCGAGGCGGTCGAGGTCGAACCCAATCTCGCGGCCTCGGAACTCGCCGGCGAGGACGGCTTCGGCCAGCTCGCGGCGCTTCTGGGCCGCCTGCTCACCGACCGCCCGGCCGACGTCGTACAGGTCTTCGGCACGACCGATCCCGCGGTACTGGATGCGGTCACCCAGGTCGTCGAAAGTGTCTGCGGTGCAGGTGTTCCCGTAAGTCCTCTGACGGGAACGGACCTCGCCCGCCCGACCCAGAAGACCCCGGCCTACACGCCGAACATCCCCCCGGCGGCCGAGTGGATGCAACCTCTTCGCGAACGCGCCGCGGCCACCAATCCGGTCGATCGTCGTCCCCTCTACATCGGTGCCGCTGCCCTGGTCGCTGTCGTTGCCGCAGCGGCTGTCGGCGGCTTCTTCTTGTTCGGCTCCGGTGATCAGGAAGCGACCGCCGCCGTCGCGACCACCACCGTGCCGACAACCATCGGTTCGGCGCCGCTGCCCACATCGTCGAAGCCGAAACCGAAGCCTTCCACCGAAACAGTCGGTCGAGTCATCGTAGAAGTCCCTGCGGGCTGGCGTCGCACCACCGCCACCGATGCCCGTGCCGACCTCGTCCCCGACGACGCCGCCCGCCACCGCATCACCATCACCCAGGAACCGGTCACTGCCGGGGCGGGTTACGACGAGGTCGCCGCCGACCTCGCCGCCCAAATCGCCAAGAAGCCGGCGGGCACAGTCACCCCTGTCCGCCGAGACGTAGTCTTCGCGGGCCGCCCCGGCCTCTCCTACGAAGAACGCCCCGCCGACGGATCGACCGTCCGCTGGCAGGTGCTGGTCGAACGCGGCGTCCAGGTCAGTGTGGGCTGCCAATACGCCGAAAACGGGTGGGCCGGTGTGATGTCCGCCTGTGAGCAGGTTGTCGGAGCCGTCCACGTCGGGCCATGATCCGCACCCTCCTCATCGCACTGCTGGCATCGTGCACCCTGGCCTGCACCCCCGCAGACCTGACGACTTCGAACGCGCCCTCGTGCCCGGCTGACATCGCCTCCGCCATCACCACCCACTCGGCCGGCTTCACCATCCACGCACCACAGCCCCCGGGCTGGTCGACCCGACCGGTCGAAGGTGGCGGCCTCGTGCTCCACCGCTTCGACATCATCGAAGGCGCCGACCCACCTTTCGGCATGGCCACGGTCACCGTCGCCACCTTCAGCCCGGCAAAGACCGCAGATGCCGCGATCAACACCCTCCGAATTCTCCGACCAAGCGAATCCGACTGGCACCGAACACGTTCCGAAGAGGTACAGATCTGTGGCAACACCGCCCACCTCACCACCGGAACCAACGCCATCGCCCACCACGACTACCTGGAATTCGCCTATCCGCTGGGCGACAAGTTCTACCCCATCCAAATAGCCACCCAGACCCCCGTCGCCAACGTTTCCCGCTATCGGGCAGACCTGGACACGATTCTGAGCGGTGTGCGTATCAGCGCTCAGTAGTCATCTTCCGTGTCACCCCGGCGACCAGATCACCCGATGAATTCCGAAGCGGTTCGACGGTCCTGCTCGTGAGACAAGTCAGGCCCCGGCTGAGCCGGGGCCTGACTGGCGTTGTGCTGGGTTCAGAACAGACCCGCGAGAGCGGTGTCGGTGCCCTGCAGATCCGAGTTACCCTGTCCGACAAGCGTACCGGCGCCCTCGAGGGTCGTGTTCAGCTGCTGGACGTGGGTGTTCCACTGAGTCTGCAGTTCGGTGAACGAGTCGTTCGCGTCACCCTTCCAGTTGTTGGTCACGAAATCGGTGACCGACTTGTGGAAGTCCTCCAGCATGGACATGACGTTGCGCGCTTCGGTAACGATCGCCTGGGCGCCGGCCTCGACTTCGCCGAAATTCGCGGAAATCCGAGTGGGGTCGTTGGCAGCCATCTGAGCTCCTATTCTGAGAGTTTGGTTGGAGGGTGGATCAGAGCGCGGGCAGGTCGAGGCTGGAGACCTGGGCCTTCACCTGCTGGGCGAAGTCGGTGTCCTGCTCTTCGTACTGGGAACCGGCCTTGACCAGCTTCTCTGAGGTTTCGAGCAGCTTGTCGTTGAGCTTGTCGGCCTGGAAGTAGTAGCGCTCCATGAAGGAGTCGAACGCGGTACGCGCCCCACCGCTCCATGTGGCGGTGGTCTGGTCTTCCTTGGCCTTGAGAGTACGGATCGCGGTCATCAGATCGAGGTGCCTCTGCTTGATGTCCTTCGCGAACTCGCCGATTTTCTCGTTACTCGCGTCGAGCTGTCCTGCCATGTTGGCTTCCTTTCGGGTTCGATCCTGGCTGCTGCGGTCTGGGATCGTTTTCCCAGTTCATATACTTGGACGCTGCCCGACCTCGATCGGTTCCATCCAATAGCCAGAAAGTTTGGTTTCAGTGCTGACTCCGGTCGAGCGCACCGGCCCGGTGCGGCGTTCAACCTGGTCAGCGGCCGGTTCCCGGTCGTACAAGCCGACACGGACCGATCCCAGTGGTCAGCCCTGCCCCCCTCCTCCCCACTGTGCTGACCGTTCGACGGTTAGTGGGCTGACTCGCCTCACCTTACCGAAACGGCACGGATGACGCGATCACTCCAAACATGTGCGCTACTGACTATTGGCGAGCACGGCGTACTGGGCCGCTGCGCGCTGCTGAGAGTCTTGCGGCTGTGTGCTCCACACCGTGCCAATGTAGTTGCGGTAGCGGACAACACAGAGGAAGTACTTGGCGTTCGATCCTGGCTTGGGCTCATCGGCGCACTTCGAGTCAGGGACGCCGGCCGGCGTCAGCGAGGGATCCGGTTCGGCGGCCAGGCCGGACCACAGAGCTTTCGCCGATTCCTCGTCCCTGCTCCGGTAGATGATGGCGCCGTCGAGTAGTTGGCTGGATCCGGTGCCGAAACCCTGCGCGATCCCATTGGTGTTGAAGCTGTAGGTTTGCCCCGAGTACGCCTGACCCATTGTCACGAACTCGACGTTGCCAGCTGCGTACAGCGCCTTGGCCGCTTCGCGGTCGGTCTGCAAGTGCAAGAAGCCCTGCACGGTGTTGGTGGCCAAGCCTCCCAACGACGGAACCCCGAGCTTGTTCGGGTTCAGCACTCGACGCTTCATGTCTTCCGGATCGAGATCCGTGCGCATGACCTCTTCTGGTGACAGGGGCGGGAGCGTGTCCAGCATGGGAAATTGTGCTGCGTAGGTCTTCTCTACCAGAGAAGTGAGCAGCGGTAGATCGGCGCTTCCCGTCGATACGAAAACGCTCACCGTATAGTTGCCGTGCGCGGCGATCGACCCGATTGTCGGCGTCCCCGGCCGCCAATGTGCTTGCGCGGCAGGGTATTTGCCAATCGCAACACGTTTATTTTCCTCCGGATTGACCTCGAAGTCAACCGCTTCGAACTCGCGGGCCGCAGTATCCGCTGCATCGGTGCTCGGAAACTGTAGGACGGTAACGGTGAGCAAGGTTGCGGTCATCGGAGATTTTTGGAAGGCGACGACCTCGGTATCGCTGCTACCCGAGATGAATCCGAACTGCATTTTGTTCCGCTCGGCGACCCCCCGGCTCGGCTCCGCCATGGATTGGGCGACGTCCTCGGGCTTCAGTACTTCCTGAACGCCTGTCCCGTAGCGCAGTTTTGGATCGACGTCGGTGCCGATCACAACGTGATCGCTGAGCCGGGTGATGGCCAAGCTTTTACCGCTTCGGACCGAGTGTGAGAATTTGTAGTAGGAGTCGAGTGGCTCGGTCGGGTATTTTCCCACTTCGAGTTTGCGGACGTCGATTTCACCGGCGCCCGAATTTCCCGCCACGGTCTGTCCGCACGCGCTGACAGCAAGGACGGTCAGGGCGATCGCAGCACTCTTGATCCCTCTGAGTTTCATCGCTATGTCTCCAAGTCCTTTTCTGGTTCGCTATTTGGCCTTGGCGGCGAGCATGGCGTATTGGGCCGAGATCCGCTGGTGGGCATCGATCAGCTGGTTGGAGCGGGCTTCGATGACATAGCGGTCGTAAGCGACGGTGCAGTGGAATCTCATGGTGAAGGAGTCTTTGACCTTCAGTTCGTCACATCGGGCAGCGGGTAGCCCCTTCGGTGAATCAGCTGACCGGAGTGCCTTGTTCAGTGCGCTGTGCTCTTCGCTGAGAAGCTCTGCGCCTTTGGCGTCTTTGGTTTGGTAGAGCTCGGTTGCGTTGATCCCGAGCCATTCCACTCCGGCGGTTTCGAAGAGCTTCTTGTCGCTCTCCGGCCTTGTGGAAATGTGCAGAGCGCCTTGCTGATTGTAAATACCTGGTGGATTCTTCTGAGATTCTTCGCCTTGGCGCGACAGTGAATGACCGAGGAGTTGATCGTGATCGAGTTCCGTGTCCACCAGTTTGTCGACGGGTGTCGGATCAAACTTATCGATGCGGGGCTGAACGGCGGCCCAATTCTTGGTTGCAAGGGTGCTCATCGCATTGAAATCGGTCGTCCCGACTTCAATTTTGGCGCTGTCTTTGATTACCGAGTACAAGACGATCTGTTTATGTGCCTTGACGGTGAAAAGCTCTTGGCGAGCGGGGTCCCAGAACGCGTGTCCGTCGGCATAGCCTGGGATCGAAGCAACAACTCGGCCTTCCTTTCTCGCACGTTGGCTACGTGCCAGTGCATCTGCTGCCGCAGTCGCCGAGGCCTCGCTGTCGAAAACCATTGCCGCATTCGAGAGGATCTCGGCAACGAGAATGTCCTCGTGTGTCTGCGCCCAGCTGTAGAAGCCGCCGACAAATCCAGGTGCGTCCTCTGTGAATGTGTCGCCGACTGTATAGATTCGCTCGATGAATCCGTACACTGAGTTCGAGCTCAGCGCGGATTGGAATTTGAAGCGGCTGTCGATTTCGAAAGGCGTGGGAAGATAGTTGCCGAGGCGTTGGCCTTCGGTCAGGCGAGCCCGGTCGATATTCTGTTTACCAATCGTGCGCGGAGTCGTCGCGTAGCCTCCGACATCAAGTACCGAAATGTCGGCAGGCGCAGGCTGCTCGACCTTAGCCGTCTCGTCCGAACCACATCCGGTAATTCCGAATGTAATCAGAGCAAGGCTCGCTGCCACAAATGTCGATGGTGCCCGCATTGATCCCCTCCAGTGGTCTATACGCAAGTGGAGGACATGCCAATCAGAGCTTTATCCCCCCGGCGACGCGCGTGTGGTCCCTAGCCGACCGTCAGCATCGCACGCGCCAACATAGCATCTCGGACGATGGGGAGACGACCCCGATCGTCGAGGTTTTGTTCACTTGACCCTGTTGTGCAACACCGGCACCAACTTTTGGAGCAGTACTTGCTCGGAGGTCTCCGACCAGTTGCGGATGGCGGATATAGTCGCGGGATCGTCGACGGGGATGACGGTTGCCCTGGACCGGGCGAGGTCGTCGGGCAAACCGGAAAGCCCGCCACCACCAGCCTTTTCGTCGCTACGAACAGCGAGAATGTAGGTATTGTCGTCGGCCTTGACCCGATCGAATACCTCGTCCAAGGGACGCGGCGACGTCTCGTCGGCACGCTTGGTGTACTCGAGGTTGTAGACGAACCCCAGGTCCTGCAGGAACGTAGTCTGCGGAGTGGCTCCGAGGTAAATCGCCATTTTGCGGTTGGAGAGTACGTCGACCATGGTGATCGTCTTACCCTCGAAGCCAGGGTTTTCGGCGCGTGCCTTTTCCCGCGGAGTTTGCGCGGCCGATGGCGCGGCGGCGGATGTAGGCGAGGTCCCCGAGTTGCCGCCCGAGTCGCTGATGGCCCATATCCCGATGCCCGCGGCCAGCGCGACGACTACCGCTGCTGCTGCTCCGATGAGCGCGAACCGCCTGGTCTTCGGGCGTTCAGGCTGGGGCTGTGGGGTCTGGTAGATCCCCGCTGGTGTGGAGTACGACGTGCGCGGATCGGTGTTGGGCCGCATGTCGGGCACCTGGATCGGGTACGTCGGCGAGGTGTTGTGGCCGGTGGGGTTGAAGCCCGGAGTCAGCGCGTTCGATGCCGCGTCGGTGAATTCTCGGCAGGTGGCGAAGCGTGCGGCGGGGTTCTTGGCCATCGCGCGGGCGAAGACGTGGTCGATGGCGTGGGGGAGGCTGGGGCGGACTCGGGTTGCCTGGGGTGGGGGCTCGTGGAGGTGGCCCATCATGACCATGGCGGGTTGGACTGCGGGGTAAGGGTTTTGGCCGGTCAGGAGTTTGTAGAAGGCGCAGGCGAGGCTGTAGATGTCGGCGCGGTGGTCGAGGTTGGCGCCGCTGAGTTGTTCCGGCGGGGCGTAGGCGATGGTGGCGAGGAAGCTGCCGGTCTGGGTGAGTTCGGTGGCGTCGTCGGTGGACTTGGCGACACCGAAGTCGGTGAGCAGAATGCGTTCTTCTTCGCCGTCGCTGCTCGACAGCAGGAAGTTGGCGGGCTTGACGTCGCGGTGCAGCAGGCCGCGGCGGTGGGCGTAGTCCAGGCCCTTGCCGACCTCGGTGGTGATGCGCAGGGCGCGCAGCGGGGTCATGGCGTGCGGGTCGCGGGCGAGTTCGGCGGCGGCGTCGGTGCCGTCGACGTACTGCATGGCGATCCACAGCTGGCCGTGTTCTTCGCCGCGGTTGTAGACCGAGACGATGTTGTTGTGGTCCAGGCCCGCGGCGAGGTTGGCCTCGCGTTCGAAACGGGCGCGGAACTCGGGGTCACGGCTGAGTTCGGCGCTGAGCACCTTCAGCGCGTCCATCCGCGGCAGGCTGGGATGTTTGGCCAGGTAAACCGTGCCCATGCCGCCGGCGCCGAGCACTCGCTGCACGCGGTACCCCCCGACGATGGTGCCGTGGCTCATCACCATCTTTTACGATCTCCTGACTCAATGCCGCACACTGCCGCTCTCCCGGCTGGAGCATATCGGACTCCGCAGGGGGCGGCCGGTGTGGGATTATCGGCTGTTGGCGAATAGTGCATATTGCGCGGCCGCACGTTGATGGGCGTCCAAAAGCTGGTTGCCGCTTACTATTCCGACGTATTCGTTGTAGGCGAGGATGCAGCTGAAGCGTTTCGACGCGCCTGGACGTTTGTTGTCTACGCAGGCAGAATCGGGGAGATTGGGTGGGCTGGCGGCCTCGCCTTCTACCTGCCAGGGGAACAATTTCTCGGTGACCGCGCGGCGGGCGGTTTGCGCGTCGGGGGTGCGGATGCCGATCGAGCCCCAGGACAGGGCCACCTGCTGGGCGCTCATCTTGGTGAGCTGCTCGTCGATGTAGTGGCGGTCGGTGGGGAGTTGGTCGCCGGAGTAGTGCAGGATGCCGTGTTTGCCGGTGACCAGGTAGTAGCCGGAGCCCTCGGGGTTGGCCAGTTGGTCCGGGTTGAGCGTTCGCATCAGGAGGTGGTCGGGGTCCCAGGGCAGGTCCATGACCTGTTCGTCGGTCAGCGGGGTGGTTTCGGCGAGTGCCTCGATCTGCTCGGTATAGGCGGTCGAGGCGAGGGCGGTGAGCGCTTGCTGGTCGGGGGTGGCCACCGACAGCAGGAAGGCGATCACATAGGGGCCGTGGGGGAGGACGGTGCGCAGGAAGGGGGAGTCCGGGCGCCAATGGGACAGGGCCGCGGGGTGTCCGGCGATCGCGACCGGCTGGTTGCGACCCTCCTGCATGCCGAAGTCGGTGTCGTAGAACTCTTTCGCCGCGGCGGCCGCGCGCTCGGCATCGGAGAATTGGAACACCATGGTGGTGGCGGTGAGCCTGTTGTCGGCTTTCTTCGTCGGCCAGCCGCCATAGGTTTCGACGCGTGAATCCTTCGAGGCGCCACTGGATTCGAAGCCGTACAGCATCTTGTACTTCTTCGCGATGGCCGACATCGCGGGCTCGTCGCCGAGAGCGGAGGGCATCACGCCGGCGGAGACGGTGGTCGCGCGTTTGCCGTAGGTCATCTGGGCGTCGATGTCGCGGGAGTTGATCACGTAGTCGGCGATCCGCATCGCCGCTACCTCGTACATCTCGTAGAACGGCGGGATGGGATCGTCGTCGTGGGCATTGATCGGCTCGGTGGGGTACGAACCGACGTCGAGGGTTCGGACATCGATCTCGCCGGGCAGCGCCTGACCGGACAGGGTGGATCCGCAGGCGGTCAGCACGAGAGTGAGGGTGGCCGCTAGCGCGGCGTAGTGGATTCTCATTTCGCGTTCACCAACAGGGCGTACTGGGCAGAGATTCGCTGCTGGGCGTCGAGGAGTTGGTTCGACCAGACGTAGGCGGCGTAGCGGTCGTAGGACACCGCGCAATAGAAGCGGATCGCTATCCGTTGCTGCCTGCCGATGTATTCCTTGCACTTGGCGCTCGGCAGGTTCTTCGGAGGGGCGGAGGCGGTGAATTTACGGGTGAGGCCGCCGAGTTCGTCGCGGACACCCTGAGCGCCCGCGATATCGCGGGCCCGGTAGACCTCGGCGCCGTCGTTGGCGTAGAGGTCGATGCCGAAGTCGTCGATCATCTTCGTGGTGCTCACCGGGTCGGAGAGGAAGTGGCGGGCGGTGCGGCCCGCGTAGACGCCGGGTGGGTTGATCCAGGAATCCTCGCGGACGCGGGGTGCGGTACGACCGAGCATGCCCTCGCGGTCGCGCTGCAGGGTCATCAGTTCGGTGCTGGGGGTGGGGGTGAACTTCGCGACCGAGGGGACGATCGTGTCGAGGCTCTTGCGGGTCAGATCGAGCAGGACCTGCTTGTCGACCTTCTCCAGGTAGATCTTCAGGTAGTCGTAGAACCAGGTGTAGATCACCAGATGGCCGGTGGCGAACCAGGATCCGATCGACTGCTGGTCGGGCTGCCAGTGCGCGGTCGCCGCGGGGTAACCGGGGATCTCGATGCGCTGGTTGTTCGGGGCGTAGCCGAAATCGAGCTTCTCCAGCTCGGCGGCGGCGGTGGCGGCCCGCTGCGCGTCGGGGAAGATCATGACCGCGTTCACCATGTCGAGGCCCATATTCTTGGGCTCGGTCTCTGCCGAGCTCACGAATCCGCCGATGAAATCAGGCGCGACCTCGGCGAACTGGTCGACTGCCATGATCTTGCCGAGCGCGGCTTCGGCGTCGAGGAAGACCGACGCGATCGTGGGGTTGGTGTGGATGAATCGGGGATCGATGTCGGCCGGTGCCGGCACGAAGTCGCCGAGGCGTTCGGCCTCGATGAATCGGCCCTGGTCCAGGTTCGAGACCACCCCGACTTGGCGGGGTTGGGTCGAGTAGTTGCCGACATCGAGAGTGGCGAGGTCAACGGGGGCGTCGGTGGCGGCGACTTCGTCGGGACCACCGCAGGCCGCGACGACAGTGGTCAGCAATGCGGTCGCCAGGACACAGACGGCTTTCGTGGCTCGCAACTCATTCCTCCCCGAAACGATTGTCGGCGGAATCCTACGTCACCGACTTCGAGGAACGGGGCCGAGCCAACTCACAAGCTATTGGCCAGCAGGGCGTACTGGGCGGTGATCTTCTGGCGTACTTCGGGTTCACCGTCGGCGCTGACCATGGCCAGATAGCGCTTGTAGGCGACGTAGCAGCGGTAGAGGTAGTCGTCTTCTTTGTTGCCGTTGTCGTTGAGCTTCAGGCAGGTCGCGGTGGGGACGTCGGCGGGGGCGGTGATCGGGTCGTAGTGGCCCGCTGAATCGATGAGCCCCCGCATGAGGGATTGGCCTGCGGACTGGTCGCGTACCAGGGTGACGGCGCCGCCCTCGACTACCGCGTGGGCTTCGACCCCGGTCGCGGTGATGAGGTTCTGGCGGGCGGTGAGGTCGGCGGCCTTGTTGATGAGGTGTTCAGGGGCGTAGGAGGCGAAGGAGTACTGGCCGGGGTGCATGGCGGAACGGTCGTCGACTACGGCGCGGGCCAGTAGCCCGGCGGGGTCGACGGGCAGGTCGGCGATCTTCTCGGCGGGGGTGGGGTCGAACTCGGCGAGCTGGGCGAGTTCGGCGGCGAGGTTCTTGTCGATCCAGGACGTGAGGTCGGTCGCGTCGGCGCGGGGGCGCTGGATGAACAGCGAGATCACGAATTCCTTGTGGGCGAGGAACGCGCCGATGGTGGGAACGCCGGGGCGCCAATGGAGGTAGGCGTCGGGGTACTTGGTGGAGGTGAGTTTGCGGTTGTCGGGGGAGACCGCCAGGTCGACCTCCTCGAGTTCGCGCGCGGCGAGGGTGGCGGCGGACGCGGTGGGGAAACGCAACAAGGCCGTGGTCAGGGCGGTCGCGTCGGGGCCGGGGCGGGTCTTGCCGTCTGGATCGGCCCTGTCGGCGCCGAGCGCGACATAGCCGGTCACGAATTTGCGGTTCTCCAGAACAGGTTTGGAGACATTCGCGATGAAATCCAGCGCGCTGTCGATGTCGGGGATCACCACACCGCCGCGTCCGTGCGACAGTGAGGGATCGATGCGCAGCGCGGGCACCACGGCCGCCGACATCCGCGCGCCCTCGACGATCGCGCCTCTGTTGCCCGCGGTGTCGGTGTAGGTGTGCCGGTCGGTGGCGAAGGTCCCGGTCTCCAGGCCACGCACATCGGGCTCACCGGCGACCGGCATGCCGCTGACCGCGCAGCCGGTGAGGGTGATCAGGGCGCCACACAAGGCGAGCGCGATGCGAAATTTGGTCGAACCGATCATCACAAGCCCCTCGATGTCCGCCGCGAGGTGCGTACCTCCGCCATCGCTACTCGGTATGAAGTTACCGGACCGAACCCGCCCAGGGGGACCGATGTGGGGTGCTTGCCATACTCTGGACGACATGGCGACCCCCCTGCTGTGCAGTTCCGGTAGAGGCCGATACCTGTGAGGGATCGGCAGGTCGAAGTGGTGCTCGGAAGTCACGCGGTCGCGCGGGTCGCGGGCGCGGTGATCGTGGTCGCGCATCGCGGGCAGGGCAAGCTCACACCCGGTGATACTGCCGCGATCGCGCTGGAATCGCTGGCGGAGTTGGTGCGTGACGCGCACGAGCAAGCGCCGTCAGGGCCGGGTTCGGTGGTGGCGCGTGAGGCGACTCGGTGGCTGATGAAATACGCCGAGCAGATCTCGCCGGGTGTGCCGATCGATTTCGGGGTGCTCTCCGCCGCCGACAACGGGGGCGTGGCTATCTTCTTGCACGGCTCGGTAACTGCCGTTCTCGCCGATGATCGGGGCCCGGAGTACTACCGCGGTAGCGACGCCGCGTTCACCGTCGATCGGGTGGCCTCGGAGCCGGCGAAGGCGGTCGCGTTGTTCGTCGACGATGCCAAGGGCCGCATCCCGGATCTGCCGCCGGAACGCGGAATCGGTTGGCTCGTCGAAGGAATCGCGCAGGCTGGCGGGGCCGTGATGTGGTCCAACGATGTGCGCAGTCGCGTGCGGACCGCGGAACCCGTGGGGCAAACACGCAGGCCGCCACCGGCTACCGCGCGCATCGATCGGGAACCGCGTGCGGCGCAATCGGATCCGCGACCCAGCGAGCAGCCCGCGACCGGGATGCAGCCCGCGACATCGCTGATGGACGCTGTCACCGGCACGGTGGACACCCCGATCGTCGACCCGCACAATGCCGAAACCCGGCTCTCCGGAACCAATCCCGCGCCCGAACCCGACCCCGACCTGCAGCGCAGGCTCGAGGCCACGGCCAAGTCGACGGTGCTGGCCGTGAAAGTGATGGGGTTCAAGTGCGCGCGTGCGCATCCCAGCGATCCCCGCTCGGCGTTCTGCACGGTGTGCGGCATGCCGGTCGACCAGACCCAGGCGCTCGCCGAGGTGGTCCGCCCGCCGCTGGGCATGCTCGTGCTCGACGACGGCATGACCTATCTGATGGCCGCCGACGCGGTGATCGGGCGTGACCCGGAGCACTCCGACGCGGCTCAGCGCGGACTCATCCCGTTACGCATCGACGACACCTCCGGTGGCATGTCACGCGCGCATGCCGAAGTGCACCTGGTGAATTGGGACGTCCAACTCATCGATCGCGGTTCCACCAACGGAACTCGCAGCCGGCACCCCGGCTACCGCGACTGGGTCCGGCTCACGCCGAATCAGCCGATGGTGCTCGTCCCCGGCACCGAGGTGATGATCGGCAACCGGGTATTGCGCTACGAACCGGCCGCACCGCCGCCATTCGGCTGACAACCCCTTCGCCGATCGCACTCCCACCCCCCCGCGCATCCCGACCCCGAGGAGGGATCCGCCGCGCAGCGGCGGGTTCGCGGCCGTCCCGTCGATCAGGTGCCGTTGCGTAGGCGACGAAGGAGCAAGCAACGGTGCCTGATCGACGGGACCGGCGGGGCCGCGAACTCGAGCGCGCCAGCGCTCCAAAGGCTCAGCTATACCGTGACAGGCAGGTGGTTTCGCCGTTGAGGACGCCTGCTCGGAAGGCGTCGACGCGGGAGAATCCGCTGGGCACCGTGTTGCCTTCGGCGTCGCTGGCGGCCAGGCCGTCGGTGAGCAGGCCCGAGACCGCCTCGTCGAGGTCGCCCGCGGACAGTTGGATGTCGCCCTGGCTCACGGGCCGCCCCGGCTGGGCGAGTTTTCCGGTGACCACTCCGGACAGGCAGGCCGCGCGCAGACCGGTCTTCGCGCCGGTCAACTGCTGGCCGTGACTGCGCTGCACGGCCAGGGTGTAGCGGGAGATGAACACCACATAGCCGTTGTAGTCGCCGCTGACCTTCACCGGCAGCGGGCCGTCGTCGTCGGTGTCGGTGGCGCCGCGTTCGGCCAGGCCGGGTACGTCGGTGGCGATGGTGTTCTTGGCGGGGCAGTAGGTGACCGGGTCGGTGACCGCGCCGTCCTTGCAGTCGATCCGTGAGCCCGCGTAGTCGTAGGTCGGGGCCTCTTTCACCGGCAGGATCGCCTGCAGCGCCTTGCTCAGCTCGACCAGGTTCTCCTTGGAGACGGGGTATTCGCCGCGACCGCTGTCGTCGGCGAAGCTCTGTGGGAGGGCGCCGCGGCGCGAGTCGATCTCGTCCTCGTCGATGCCCTTGCACCCGCGCGGCCCGTCGGTGAACCCGATCTGCACGGCGGTGACCCGCTCGAAGGCCGAACCGTGCACGCTCTCCGGATCGTCGGGATCGGAGTCGCGAATCGAAACGGTCGCGGCCAGCACGGAATTCAGGCCGTCGGAGGTGTTGATCGTGAAGTGGTTCGACTTGCCCTCTGCGACGTGGCGCATGAACGCGCCCGCGAAGCAGTCGGCCTGCTGTTCCTTCACCAGAACCGGGGTCTTCTTGGTGACCATCTTGGCCATGGTCTGGATGGCGTGGCCGTATTCGTGGGCGAGCACCATCACCACCGACATCGTGCCGAAGGTCTCGCTCATGGTGGGCAACAGCATCTCGCGGTCCCAGCCGATGGAGTTGTCGCTGCGGCAGTAGGCGGCATTGACCAGGTGGTAGGTGGTTTCCTTGCAGAACTCGATCGCCTGGCTGCGGGCGGCGCGCGCGTTCCAGGAGATCAGCTTCTCGACCGGGGCGAAGGTCTCACCGGGGAATTCGGCGCCGAAGCCGGCCTGCCAGTAGGACTGGATGTCGTCGATCGCGTTGAGCGCCAACTTGTCCACCTCGCCGCCGTCGCCATTGGTCGCGGTGAGGGGCGAATCGGCGACGCCGGTGCGTGGACCGTTCGGCCCACCGGTGGTCGGCAATCCCGCCACCTGGAACGGATCGTCATAGATGGAGACGCCGTGCCCTTCGATCGCCCGCGTGCAGCCGACACCCATCAGCGCGCATAGCACGACAGAGATCGCAACGAACACTTGGGCTTTCGGCATACGTCCCCCTGGTCGGCCGGATACACGTGCAGGTCGATCGCCGGATCGGGCTCACAGCCGTCTCGGGGGCACCGCCGATGTCCGGGCGATGGCATAGTATCCGCTCCATGTCTTCACCGGGGGCGCAGACCATCACCGTGCGCCATGATGGAACCGAACGAGTCTTCGAAGCGAGTCAGCAGATCACCATGGGCCGTGCGCCCGAGGTCACCCTGTTCGTGGACAGTCCGCTGGTCTCTCGTGTGCACGCCACTCTTCGATTCAGCAACGGCGCGTGGGTACTCGCCGACAACGGCAGTACCAACGGCGTCTTCGTCGACGCGCGCAGGCTCAACCAGCCCGTCTCGATCGACCGACCCACACAGGTACGCCTGGGTGACGCGATCACCGGGCCGCTGCTACACCTGGTCCCCGCGGCGCCTGGGGCGCGCCACGCGGCGACCATGGTCGCGCCGCCTTCACAACCACAGCACCAGCCGCACCACCAGCAACCTCACCACCAGCAGCCGCGTCCGCAGCAGCCGCATCCCGGCTTCCAGCCGCCGTCGCGCCCGCAACAACAGCAACCGCAATACGTACCCACCTCGCAGCTGCCCGCGCAGGCGCAGGACAACATCAATATGACCCGCCGCGCCGATTCGTCGATGCTGCCGCCGGTCCGCAAAGCGGCGTCGACCGAACCGGTCGCGCGGGGTGACCGCATTCCGCCTGGCGGCCTGAGTATCGGCCGCACCTCGGACAACCAGATCGTGGTGAACGATCCGCTGGCCTCGCGCGCACACGCGAAGCTGTTGTCCTCGCCCGAGGGCCTGGTGATCGAGGACCTCGGTTCGGCCAACGGCACCTTCGTCAACGGGCACCGTCAGCAGCGCTCGGTGCTGCACGAGCGCGACATCGTCACCATCGGCAACATCGACTTCGTCGTCACCCAGGGCGCGCTGGCGCATCGGCAGAAGCCGGTCGCCGAGCAGGGCCTTTCGGTGCACGGAGTCGGGTTCACGGTCGAGAACAACAAACAACTGCTCGTCGATGTGAACATGACGGCGGGGCGCGGGACACTGACCGCGCTGATCGGGCCGTCGGGCGCGGGCAAGTCGACGCTGTCGAAGCTGATCGCGGGCAACACCCAGCCCTCCGGCGGTGTGGTGACCTTCGAGGGACGCAACCTGCACGCCGAGTACGAGGCGCTGCGTTCGCGCATCGGCATGGTGCCCCAGGACGACGTGCTGCACCGTCAGCTCACCGTTCGCCAGGCGCTCGGCTTCGCCGCCGAACTGCGGCTGCCGCCCGATACCACCAAGAGCGACCGGCAGAAGGTGATCGACGGTGTGCTGCAAGAGCTTTCGCTCACCCAGCATGCCGACACCCGGGTGGACCGGCTGTCCGGTGGTCAGCGCAAGCGCGCGTCGGTGGCGATGGAGTTGCTCACCGGTCCGTCGCTGCTGATCCTCGACGAGCCGACCTCGGGCCTCGACCCGGCGCTGGATCGACAGGTCATGCAGATGCTGCGCGAGCTGGCCGACGCGGGCCGCGTGGTGATCGTGGTGACGCACTCGGTCGCCTGCCTGGATATGTGTGACCAGGTGGTGCTGCTGGCTCCCGGTGGCAAGACGGCTTTCGCCGGACATCCGGGTGGCGTCGGTGCGGCGATGGGGACGAGCGACTGGGCGGAGATCTTCGCCGAGGTCGCGGCCAACCCCGATCAAGCTTTCGCGAAGTATCGATCCAGGCAGGCGTATGTGCCGCCACCGCCGCCGGCTCAACCCAACCGCGGCAACGTGGGCGCTCCGCCACAGTCGAACGGCGTGCGTCAGTTCTCGACGCTGATCCGAAGACAGCTGCGGCTGATCTTCGCCGATCGCGGGTATTTGGCGTTCCTGGTGGTGTTGCCGTTCATTCTCGGTGCGTTGTCGCTGGTAGTGCCGGGCAGTGACGGGTTCACCGCGGCACCGCTGGTGCAGCTGCCCGATGGTTCGTTCGGGCGCGCCAGCGGCGGTGAGGCGCAGCAGTTGCTGGTGGTGCTCATCCTCGGCGCGTGCTTCATGGGCGCCACGCTCACGGTGCGTGACCTGGTCGGCGAACGGTCGATCTTCCTTCGCGAGCGTGCCGTCGGCCTACTGCCCTCGGCGTATCTGATGGCCAAGATCGTGGTGTTCAGCGTGACCGCGTTCCTGCAGTCGGCGGTGCTGATCGGCATCACGTTCATCGGCAAGAAGCCGCCGGGCGAGGGTTCGCTGATCCCGAACGGCAGCGTGGAACTGTATTTCGACATCGCGATGACGGCGGTGTGCTGCGTGGTGTTCGGCTTGCTGATGTCGAGCCTGGCCAAGTCCAACGAGCAGGTCATGCCGATGCTCGTGGTGATGATCATGGTGCAGCTGGTGATGGCCGGTGGCTTGATCCCGGTGACCGACCGCGTCGGCCTCGAGCAGGTGTCGTACCTGTTCCCCTCGCGCTGGGGTTACGCGGCCGGTGCGTCGACGGTGGATTTGAAGGAGCTGGTCCTCGGTACGCAGGAGGACTCGCTCTGGACCCACTCGGTCGGGATCTGGATTCTCGACATCGTGATGCTCATCGTGATCACCTCGATCATCGCCCTGTTCACCTGGAGCAGACTGCGACTGAAGAAGTCACAGGCATGATCCGGCAGGTCAGCGCCATTTCGGTGGGCAAGATGCGCGTGTCTGTCGCCGACCGGGCACACTTGAGCCTGTGACCGTTCGAGTTGGGGCCCTACATCTGGGGTGGGACGTGGTGTCCGTGGCCGCGGGTGGCGGCGCGACCCCGGTCCGGCCGGTACAGGTCGAGGGCACCTATACCCCGCCCGCCTACCTGCTCGCGGATGCCGCGGGCAGGTTGCACACCGCCGGTGTCGACCGGCAGCGACCGGACCTGGGGATGGCGATCGCCGATGTGCGCGACATCCTCGGCCACCCGCAGATCGTGATCGCCGGCGCCACCTGGCCCGCCGAGCTCGTCTTCCGGGCCAGGCTCTACAACCCGCTCGCGGCGATCGGAAAATACCTGCAGGGTAAGCCGCAATTGGTGGCGCTGCCGTATCCGGACAGCTGGCCCGAGGACAAGGTCGAGGTGTACGCGGCGCTCGTCGAGCAGCTCGACGTGGTCGTGGAACCGCTGCCGGAAAGTGTCGCGCTCTCGGGCTATGTGCGTGCGCTCGGACTGGTCTCCCCGCCCAGCGAGCGGCATCGCACCGGCATCGGCGCCACCGGGATCTACTCCGACGGGCGCGCGCTGCTGGTGGTCGCGGTGCACGGCGACGACGAGCAGCCGACCGAATCGACGGAGGTCGCGGTCAGCGCCGAGGCGCTGCGCGATGCCCGCACGGCCGACAACGTGGTGATCGAGGCGATGGCCGCGGCCCGTTCGATCGGCGCCGACACCTCGACGGTGCTGCTGGCAGGCAATGTCTGCTTCAACGATGCCCTGCGGTTCGCCTTCCAGAACCATCTCGGCCAGCGTCTGCACGTGGCCGACCATCCGATGCACGCGCTGGTCCTCGGCGCCGCGCATCTGCTGGTGACCGAGCCCGAACTCGACGACGAGGAGGACGACTATCCGGCCTCGGGACATCCCGGTCAGGCAGTCGCCGCCCAGGTCGGGTGGGGTGCGCAACCCACTGCGCCGCCCACCGCTCAGCCACCGGGTCCGGCCGGGTTCGTCGCCGGTCCGCCCGCCGCGCAACCGCCGCGTCCTGCCTCCAGCGCACCGCGGCACGCGCTCGAACACGACGACTCCGAGGACGACGACCGCCGCGGCAAACTGCTCGGTAAGGTGAAGAAGGGCTTCTTCGGAGCACCGGCTGTGGTCGGCGCGCTGGCGCTGGTCGCATTCCAGCCCGACCCCGCCGTTGCCACCGCCGCCGAACCGGTGAGCTGCGCGTTCACCCCGTACACCAACACGGTCCCGCGTGAGGGCATCGCGACCGCGCGCGGCGTGCTCGTCGACGACCACGCCTGCGTCACCCCGGGCATCGACACCCTGCGCTACCTCATTCCAGGCCCGGCGCGGGCGACCGATCCGGGACCGCCGGTAGTGATCTAGCGACGCGGTCGACGATCGCTTGTGATCAGCATCGCCCGATTGTGGGTCGGTGATGCGTGGCTGGTATCGTTGCCGGTTGGCGTGTGGAACGTCGAACCGTTCGCGGGTCGGCGTCTCCTCGATGTCCTGGGTCTCCACCGGCCGCCAGGGCAACCCGATCCACACAACAGGGCCGGCAACACCGACGACAGACAGGGATCCACTGTGCCTACGTACAGCCCCAAGGCAGGTGACACCACCCGCAAGTGGTACGTCATCGATGCCACTGACGTAGTCCTCGGCCGTCTCGCCGTGCAGGCCGCTGGCCTGCTGCGCGGCAAGGGCAAGCCGACCTACGCACCCCACGTCGATGGTGGCGACTTCGTCATCATCATCAACGCGGAAAAGGTTGCCATCTCCGGCAACAAGAAGAACGACAAGCTCATCCACCACCACAGCGGACACCCGGGCGGCCTCAAGTCGCGCACTGTCGGCGAGGTGTTGGCGACCCGTCCCGATCGTCTCGTGGAGAAGGCCGTCAAGGGCATGATCCCGAAGAACAAGCTGGGTAACGCGATCGCGGGCAAGCTGAAGGTCTACGCAGGCCCGAACCACCCCCACGCCGCGCAGCAGCCGGTTCCGTTCGAGATCAAGCAGGTGGCCCAGTGACCGCTCCTGAAGAGTTCGCAGCCGAAGAGTTCGACGCCACCGATGAGGTCGTAGTCGAGATCGTCGAAGACGGCGAAGGCTACGCTGAAGGCGAATACGTCGAAGAAGAGCTGGCTTTCGAGCCGCTCGGCCTCGACCGCCCGGTGCAGACCGTCGGCCGTCGTAAGGAAGCCGTTGTTCGCGTTCGCATGGTGCCCGGTTCGGGCAACTTCGAGCTCAACGGCCGCACCATCGAGGATTACTTCCCGAACAAGGTGCACCAGCAGCTCGTGAAGTCCCCGCTGGTTCTGGTCGAGCGTGTCGAGAACTTCGACATCTTCGCTCGCCTGGTCGGTGGCGGCCCGTCGGGTCAGGCAGGCGCCCTGCGTCTGGCTATCGCCCGCGCGCTGATCGTGGTCACCCCGGACGACCGTCCCGCCCTCAAGCGTGCCGGCTTCCTGACGCGTGACCCGCGTGCCACCGAGCGTAAGAAGTACGGCCTGAAGAAGGCCCGTAAGGCGCCTCAGTACTCGAAGCGCTGATTTACGCACTGTCGACCGCCGTCTTCGCTTACTTTGGTTGAGACGGTACGGTCGGCGGAGCACGTGTGCGAGAGCAGGCTTCCAGCACGGCTGGTCGCCTGCTCTCGTGCTGTATTCGGGGACTAACTACAGGTAGAGGGTTTTATGGGACGGCTGTTCGGCACAGACGGTGTTCGTGGGCTCGCCAACGAGTCGCTGACCCCGGAACTGGCGATGCGCGTCGCCGCCGCGGCAGCACAGGTGCTCTCGCGCGGCAAGAAGCGTCCGGTCGCGGTGCTCGGTCGCGACCCCCGCGCCAGCGGCGAGATGCTCGAGGCCGCGGTGACCGCAGGCCTGACCTCCGTCGGCGTCGACGTCCTCTCGGTGGGCGTGCTGCCCACCCCGGCCGTGGCCTATCTGACCGGCCTGTACGACGCGTGCTTCGGCGTGATGATCTCCGCCTCGCACAATCCCATGCCCGACAACGGCATCAAGATCTTCGCGGCGGGTGGGCACAAGCTCGACGACGTCATCGAGGCGCGGATCGAAGCCCTGATCGCCGAAGGCGTCACCGTGCGCCCGACCGGCGCGGGTATCGGCCGGGTACGCGGCGACTACTCCGTCGAGGGCACACACGAACGCTATGTCGAGCATCTGCTCGAATCCACCGGGCAGGATCTGTCCGGGCTCACCGTCGTTGTCGACTGCGCGCACGGTGCGGCCGCCGAGGTGGCCCCGCAGGTGTACCGGGAGGCGGGCGCGACGGTGATCGCGATCAACGCCGAACCCAACGGGCTCAATATCAATGATGGTTGCGGCTCGACGCATCTGGACAATGTGCGGGCCGCGGTCCTGAAAAACGGCGCCGACCTCGGCATCGCGCTCGACGGCGACGCCGATCGTTGCCTCGCGGTGGATGCGGCGGGCGAGACCGTCGACGGTGACGCGATCATGGCCGTGCTCGCGCTGGCGATGCGCGACGCGGGCGAGCTGGTCGACAACACGCTGGTCGCGACCGTGATGAGCAACCTCGGTCTGCATATCGCGATGCGCGCCGCCGAGATCACCGTGATCACCGCCGCCGTCGGCGACCGGTACGTGCTGGAGGAACTGCGGCGCGGTGGGTTCAGCCTGGGTGGGGAACAGTCCGGCCATGTGGTGTTCCCGCGGTTCGGCACCACCGGTGACGGGGTGCTCACCGGCCTGCGGTTGATGGCGCGGATGGCGCAGACCAAGGCCACGTTGGCCTCGCTGGCCTCGGTGATGACCACGGTGCCGCAGGTGCTGGTGAACGTCGCGGTGTCCGACAAGGCCGCCGTCGCGGCTGCTCCCGAGGTGCGGGAGGCCGTCGCCGAGGCGGAGCGGATCCTCGGGGAAACCGGCCGGATCCTGTTGCGACCCAGCGGGACCGAGCAGTTGGTGCGGGTGATGGTGGAGGCCACCGATCCGGCACAGGCGCGTCAGCTGGCCGATGACCTGGCGAAACGGGTCGCCGCCGTCTAGTCGCCTGGCGGGTCCGGTGCGCGGCAACTAGTATCGAGATTCGCCGTAAGGACCTGTGTGCCCGTGGCGCGTGTGTGCTGCTCGGCGCAGGCGGTTGTTTTGGCGCGCAGCACGATTCGAAGGGGGCCGAGATGGTTCCGCCGCTGCCTGCCCGCAACTATCAAGACCAGTACCCGTACGAGTACGGCGAAGCCGATCAGCCGCACCGCTGTGGTGGGGCCTGTGGGCGACCGGGATGCCGCGAAGTGCCGCAAGGCTATTCGCCTACGGCCCCGATCCGCGACGAGGGTTACGGGCAGTTCGAGTATGAGCAGGCCGCGAGTACGCGCCCGTTCGCGGCGTCACGGGTGCCACGTTCGCGATCGTTCATCGCGGTGGTCGCCGTGCTCGGTGTCACCTGCGGTGTGGGGCTGATCGGGGCCAAGCTCGGTTCCGAAATCGACCTGTTCGGCGCCGCCGCACCGGCTGTGGTGCGGTCGTTCTAGAACTGCCCCACGACGAACCCACTGAACAGCACCAGGAAGCCGCCGATCTCGCCCACAATCAGCCCGTACATCGACAGCCGTAGTTCGGTGGGGATCCGCCCGTCGAACTGGTTGGTGGTGTCACGGCGCAGCCCGTGCAGGGCGTAGCTGGCGATCGCGCCGACGAAGAACGCGAGCACGACCAGGTCCGCGGTCAGGTTGACGATCGTCGGCCAGGCGCTGAGCTCGGTGAACACCGCGAGCAGGATCCCCGCGAAGGAGTACATCAGCGCGGCGCGATGGGCGATGTCGACATAGACGTGTGCCGCGCCCGCGACGCGGATGCCGTGGTATTTCCAGATCCCGAGCAACAGGGCGCTCAGGAAGATCACTCCGGTGACGAGCAGCGTGATGCGGGTATCGATGCCTGGTGCGTAGTCCATGTGCCTATTCCTCGGTGAGTAGCCCACCGGACATATGCCAACGACGGGTCGCACGAACAGAATCCAGCATCCGGCGATCATGCGTCACCAGAATCAACGTGCCGGAGAAGGAGTCGACCGCCTGCTCGAGCTGTTCGATGGCGGGCAGATCGAGATGGTTGGTCGGCTCGTCGAGGACGAGCAGGTTCACCCCGCGTGCCTGGAGCAGGGCCAGCGCCGCGCGGGTGCGTTCGCCGGGGGACAGGGTGTCGCAGGCGCGGGTCACATGCGGCCCGCGCAGGCCGAACTTGGCCAGCAGCGTGCGGACTTCGGCGTCGGGCCAGTCGGGCATCGCCGCGGCGAAGGTGTCGGCCAGCGCGTCGCCACCACGGAACAGCCCACGGGCCTGGTCGACCTCACCGATCTCGACCCCGGAACCCAGTGCGGCCGAACCGGAATCGGGTGCGATCTTGCCGAGCAGGAGACCGAGCAGGGTCGACTTGCCCGAGCCGTTGGCGCCGGTGAGCACGATCCGGTCGGCCCAGTCGATCTGCGTGGTGATCGGGCCGAGGGTGAACTCACCGCGCGCGAGGGTGGCGTTGTTGGCCGTCGCGACCACCGCGCCGCTGCGGGGCGCGGTCGCGATCTCCATCCGCAGTTCCCATTCCTTGCGCGGTTCGTCGACCACGTCGAGGCGCTCGATGCGGCGCTGGGTCTGGCGGGCCTTGGCGGCCTGCTTCTCGGTGGATTCCGCGCGGGTTTTGCGGCCCATCTTGTCGGAGTCGTTCTTGCCCTTGCGGCGGGCATTGCGCACGCCGTGCTCGAGCCAATTGCGCTGCATCTGCGCGCGTGACTCCAAACCTGCTTTGGTGTCGGCGAATTCGTCGTAGGCCTCGCGGGCGTGTTTGCGGGCTATCTCGCGTTCGGCGAGGTAAGCGTCGTAGCCGCCGTCGTAGAAGCCTGTTTGCTGCTGAGCCAGGTCGAGTTCGAGGACGCTGTTGACGGTGCGCGCCAGGAACTCTCGATCGTGGCTGATCACCATGAGCGGTACCCGCACGCCGGTGACGAACCGTTCCAGCCGGTCGAGGCCGTCGAGATCGAGGTCGTTGGTCGGCTCGTCGAGCAGCAGAATGTCGAAGCGCGACAACAACACCGAGGCCAGCCCCGCGCGGGCCGCCTGGCCGCCGGACAGGCCCGTCATCGGAGTGTCGAGGCCACTGGCCAATCCGTTGGTCAGCCCCAGATCCGCGGCGACCTCTTCGGCGCGCTGATCGAGATCCGCACCGCCCAATGCCAGCCAATGTTCCAACGCGGGTGAGTAATCGTCGTCGCCGCCGTCGCCGAGACGTTCGGCCGCCGCGTCCATCACCTGCTGGGCGTGCGCGACTCCGGTTCGGCGCGAGAGGAATTCGAGCACCGTCTCGCCTTCGATGCGCTCCGGTTCCTGTGTCAGGTAGCCGACGGTCGCATCGGGCGGGCTCAACGCGATGGTGCCCTCGCCCGGCTCGCGCTCGGCCAGCATCCGCAGCAGCGTCGACTTGCCCGCGCCGTTCACCCCGACCAGCCCGATCACATCGCCGGGGGCGAGAGTGAAATCGAGGTCGGCGAACAGGGTCCGTTCGGCGTGCCCCGCGGACAGGCCGCTGGCGTGCAATGTCGTGCTCACCTCGACAATTGTGCCCGTCTCGGGGTCTGACCCTGAGGTCGGGGCCTGTCGAAATCAGGGTGCGGATAGGTCTGTGGACCGATGCGGGTGGGGGTGTTCGATAGGCACAGTGGAGATATCACCGCTCCACAGGAAGGCAACATCATGACCGCCCCCGCCCGCCGCATCACCCGTTCGACCAGCAACAAGTGGATCGCAGGCGTCTGCGGTGGCCTCGCCGAACGCTACGGCTGGAACCCCAACGTCGTCCGCCTGGTCTTCGTCGTGTCCTGCCTGCTGCCCGGCCCGCAGTTCCTGATCTACCTGGCGATGTGGATCCTCATCCCGAACAAGTAGCCCCGAACCTCCCGGCACCCGCTCGCGGATGACAAGATGGTGGCAACCCCGCCACGTCGTCATCCGCGAGTTTCCCGTTGGAGGAGCAGTCATGGTCACCTCGGGTGAGTTCCCCGGCCTCGGCCTACCCGACATCGACGCCCACTCGTCCCTGGGCGGCCTCGGCCCCGTAGAACTGAACAACCCATCCCTCGACCTCGACCACGACGGCGTCGTCGACTCCCTCTCCACCGGCGACGCGGACTCGACCAGCATCTGGTCCGACTACGACCACGACGGCCTGGCCGACCACGTCACCGTCGTCGAGGAGGACGGCGACTACGCCGCCTGGGAGTACCACCGTCATCCCGACGGGACGTCGGAGTGGCGGAAGACGGATCAGGGGAATCTGGAGAAGTAGCGCACGAGGGTGTCGCTGTGGTCGAATCCGAGCACAGCGGCATTCGTCGTGTGATCGTGGAACCGATCCGGGTCGTGGCGCGTCTAAGGGAGTAGTGCGCCTGCCGGCGCTTGACCAGAAGGAGGGGGAAGTGGGCAATTCGGTTACGGTCGATCCGACGGCTCTGCGTAAGGCTGCCTCGAACTTGAAGGCATCGGCGGCGGACATCGGCACATGCTCTGCCGATGTCAAGGGCTGGTCCTTCACCGCCGCGCAAGCCGGTCGCGACTACGGCGCGGAGGGGACGAAGGTCGGGGGCGTGATCGGCAAGGTCGAGACCTGGTTGAAGAACTGGCAGACCGCGATCGACAAGACGGGCGTTCAGTTCGGTACCAGTGCCGATACTTACGCAACGGTCGATGATGCCAACGTCAAGAAGATAACTGCTGCTGGGGTGAACCTTTGATGCGCACGCTGGTGTCCACATATTCGGTCGTGTCCGGGGTTGTTCATGGCTGACTCTCCGAGCTGGCCGAGTATTCCGACCGGGGGTAGCGCAGACGAGATGCTCGACCTAGGAGCGGAAGGTTTGCAGTATTTCGTTGAATACCTACCTCGCTATGGAAAAGCGCTGGCAGTTACGAAAGTTCCGGGTAGATCCGAACTGCTGGCGGGTACGAACGGAAGTTTCGACGCGATCTATGCCAAATACGATACTGAACGTGGTATGGATATCGCGGCAATCGACCGGATGTCTACCGCTCTATCCAAGGTAATGGCTAAACTGCCAGGCGAGATCGACGAACAGCGGCGGCAACTCTCGGCGTTGCCGTCAATATGGCAGGGCCAGGCAGGCGACTCCGCATCCAACATGCTGAATGCGCAGATTGTCCGTGCCGAACAAGATCGCATCGAAGCCGCGACAATATCGCTGGAGCTCAGCTATGTTTCGACTGCGCTGCGCACTGCTGTGCGGCACAAAGCGGTTACAGTCCAAAGCTTCTGGTCCCCAAATACGCCTGACATCCCGCAGCAGAACAGCAGCGGGATGAGTCGCACTGCGATCGATGCGTACATCCAAGAGGTGACGTATGACCTAGATACTTCTTCTGATGCAAGCAAGAAGGCTAAGCAGTGGTTGATTGATATCTTCATACCTCATGTCCACGCGACATACGATAAATTCATTCAGCTCTGTAAGGAAGTCGATACCGAGGTCCGTCGAATTTACGGCGTTCTTGTCGAAGCCTTGAATGGACTGGATACCGGCGCATACCCGATGCCGCAGGATTCCAGCAAGCCGCAGACACCTGTGACGACGGAGCAGCCCCAAACGAAAGATACGTCGAAGGGTGACACGTCGACCGGTGGCACACCGTCGACGACAGAGGACACGTCGACCAAACCGGCGACCACCGAGGACCCGTCGACCACCAAGGACGACGATGACGATGACGACGACATCACCGATACGATCAGCGAGATCACCGATACGGTCAGCGAAGTGATGACCGGTCTCACGTCGCTCGTGTCATCGGTCAGTGAACTCGAATCACTCGTCACCACCACGGCGGAGACAATCAGTTCCGGGCTGACTTCGCTCAGTACCTCGGTTCAAGAGGGTTTCGCGTCGATTTCGAGCCAGTTGAGCAGCTTGATGTCCGGTGGTGCGACATTCGATCTGAACGGCACCCAAGTCAGTGTGGGAACCGATGCGAACGGCCAACTCACGGTGAGTACCACCGACGCTGCCGGAAACTCACACGAATACGGCATGACGCTCGATGCGAACGGCATCCCGGTGATCAGCGACGACCAGACCAGCGGCGAAATCGGTTCGGGCACACCGGAGACCGGCACGGGCCAGGGGCCGACCGGTCTCGAAGACACTGATGAGGGGACGTCCTCGGGTGCGACACCGAACCCGACCGGTTCTCTCAACGCCAAAGGCTATGCCGCAGAGAACATGCCGGGGGCAGGCTCGACGCCGAGTGCGGACAACGAGCCCGACGGCGAACATTGGGCGGAAGAGTATCCGGTGAGCCAGCAGCCCGATCCGGGTGACTCCGGTGCGGTCCTGGCCGAGGCGGGACCGCTGTGAATCAACGAATTGAGGGGGTTTCGTCATGAGTCGATCGCGGATCGACGAAGGCGCCTACGAGTTCCTTCGCCGGGTGCAGATTCTGGACGACGAGTACGACCAGATGCGCAACAGCCTCGCCGTGCACAACAACGGTCACGAGATACTCGCCGAGATTCAAGCGGTCAGGGAGCGCGAAGCGGCCGAAGCCGAAGAGCGGGAACGGCTCGAAGCGGAGGAACGCGAGCGCCAGGACGCCGCGGCCAGAGAGCAACGCGAAGCCATCGCGCGATCTATCGCGGCTCGGCGCGCCAATGACCGCGCTGCGCCACTGGACGACGACGATCCCGAAGCCGAGTACTACCAGCGCAAGAGTTGGCTGGTCTGAATCGTCAGCGCGACGCCGAATACGGGCGGTGATCGCGCCGGGCGGATGCGGCCCGGAGGCTTTAGCCGCGGATGAGCTTGGCGACCGTGCCGATGGACAACTTCGGCGCCTCGACTTCGACCTCGGCGTGCGGGTCGACCACCTTCGTGTGGGGGAGCTCGGCTTCCGGGTCGGCGAAGGCCGCGTACTTCTTGTCGGCGAGGACTGTGGCGAGGAGGTAGCCGGTGACCAGGGCTCGGGTGGTTTTGTCGGTTTTGTGTTCGTAGCGGCCCGCGCCGAGGGCGGCGAAGAGGCGGCGGCCTTCGATGATGCCGTTGTGGGAGGCGCCGTTGATGGTGCGCAGGATCGACGTGCCGGACCAGGCGGCGGCCAGGGCACGGGCGTTGGAGCTGACCGAGTCGAGGTCGTCGCCGGTCAGGATCAGGCCGGGCGTGTCGATTTCGGGGGCGATGTTCTCCGCGACGGGGGAGGTGGGGGCGGGAAAGAGGGCCACTACGGTGGCTACCCGGCGTTGAGCTGCGGCGATCACGGCGGCACCGGCTCCCATGCCGTGACCGGCGAGGGCGAGGCGGTCGGGGTGGACGCTGATGGTGCCGTCACCGAGGCGGACCTTGGTGACGATGTCGAGCGTGGTGAGCAAGTCGGTGCCGAGGTCGAGGTGTGACGGGATCGGGCCGCGCTCGGTGTCGGGCGCGGCGACCACGAAACCCCACGATGCGATGTGCTCGAGCAGGCTCTTGTAGTTCTCGGCGCTGGTCAGCCAGCCGTGCGCGAACGCGACAGCGGGCAGGTTCAGTCCGGACTCGGGTGTGTACACCACACCCGGCTGACCTGCGATCCCTAGGTTCCCGCGCAGCACCCGGTGAGGGCCGCGCACGGACAGGGTGCTCAGGAGCGATTTTGCAGACACCGACACGGCGAGAAGAGTATCCGATCAGTAGGGTGGGGGACCATGTGCGGAATCGTGGGCTACGTCGGATACCGGGATGCGCTCGGCGTTGTCGTCGACGCGTTGCGACGCATGGAGTATCGCGGATACGACTCGGCGGGGGTCGCGATCCTCGACGGAAACGGCGCTCTCGCGGTCGAACGTAAGGCCGGGCGGCTGGCCAATCTGGAAGCCGAACTGGGCGAGGCGGGGACCGAGCGTTTCGCCGGGTCGACCGGTATGGGACACACCCGCTGGGCCACCCACGGCGCGCCCACCGACCGCAACGCGCACCCGCACCGCGACGTCTCCGGCAAGCTCGCCGTGGTCCACAACGGCATCATCGAGAACTTCGCGCCGCTGCGCCGCGAGCTGGAGGAAACGGGCGCGGAGCTGCTCAGCGACACCGATACCGAGGTAACGGTGCATCTGGTGTCGCGCGCCTACGCCGAAGGCCCGACCGCCGGTGACTTCACCGCGAGTGTGCACGCCGTGCTGCAGCGCCTCGAGGGCGCGTTCACGCTGGTGTTCACCCATGCCGATCACCCCGGCACGATCGTCGCGGCCCGCCGGTCGACGCCGCTGGTCGTCGGGGTCGGTGAGGGCGAGATGTTCATCGCCTCCGACGTCACCGCGTTCATCGAGCACACCCGCGAGGCGGTCGAGCTCGGGCAGAACCAGGCCGTGGTGATCACCAAGGACGGCTACGAAGTCACTGACTTCGCGGGCAACACCGACGGGGTGGTCAGCCGACCGTTCACCATCGACTGGGACCTCGCCGCCGCCGAGAAGGGTGGCCACGACTACTTCATGCTCAAGGAGATCGAGGAGCAGCCCACCGCCGTCGCCGACACCCTGTTGGGGCATTTCGTCGTCGACGAGAAGGGCGGCCGGATCGTTCTCGACGAACAGCGCCTCGCCGACCAGGAGCTGCGCGAGTTCGACAAGGTGTTCGTCGTCGCCTGTGGCAGTTCGTATCACGCGGGGTTGCTCGCCAAGTACGCGATCGAGCACTGGACCCGGGTGCCGGTGGAGGTGGAGCTCGCCAGCGAATTCCGCTACCGCGACCCGGTTCTGGACCGGTCGACGCTGGTGGTGGCGATTTCGCAGTCCGGTGAAACCGCGGACACCCTCGAGGCGGTGCGCCACGCCAAGGAGCAGAAGGCGCGCGTGCTGGCCATCTGCAACACCAACGGGGCGCAGATTCCGCGCGAATCCGACGCGGTGATCTACACGCGGACCGGGCCCGAGATCGGCGTCGCGTCGACCAAGGCGTTCCTGGCGCAGGTCGCCGCCAATTACCTGGTGGGTCTGGCGCTGGCCCAGGCGCGCGGAACCAAGTACCCCGACGAGGTGGCTCGCGAGTTCGCCGAGCTCGAGTCGATGCCGAAGCTGATCTCGCGCGTGCTCGAAACCGCGCCGCAGGTGCGGGCCATCGCGCGCGAGCTGGCGCATGTGCCGACGGTGCTGTTCCTCGGTCGCCATGTGGGCTACCCGGTGGCGCTGGAGGGTGCGCTCAAGCTCAAGGAACTGGCCTACATGCACGCCGAGGGGTTCGCCGCGGGCGAGCTCAAGCACGGACCGATCGCGCTGATCGAAGAAGGTCTGCCGGTGATCGTGGTGATGCCGTCGCCGAAGGGGCGCGCGGTGCTGCATTCCAAGCTGCTCAGCAACATTCGCGAGATCCAGGCGCGCGGGGCCCGCACGATCGTGATCGCCGAAGAGGGCGACGACACGGTGCGCCCGTTCGCCGACGACCTGATCGAGATCCCGGCGGCGCCGACGCTGTACCAGCCGTTGCTGTCCACGGTGCCCTTGCAGATCTTCGCCGCCGAGGTGGCGCAGACGCTGGGCTACGACGTGGACAAGCCCCGCAACCTGGCCAAGTCGGTCACTGTCGAATAGGGCCTCGGGCCGGCCTCATCGCGAGGCCGGCAGGCTCACTTGACCGTGATGGAGCCGCGCATGTCCGGGTGCAGGGTGCACAGGTAGCGGTAGGTGCCTGGTTGGGTGAAGGTGTAGGACCATTCGCCCTTGTCGATGATGGGGCTGTTGAGGCCCATCGCCTTGTCGCCGATGCCCTGCACGTTGTGGGGGACCTTGTCGGAGAACTTCCAGGTGACCGTCTCGCCGACCTTGATGGTGGCGTCGGCGGGGGCGTAACTCATGCCGCCGACCTCGACCGTGAGGTTGGTGGGTGGGTGTTGTTGGGTGCTGGTCGTGGTGGTGACCGGGCGGGGTTTGCGGGTTGTGGTGGTGGCGGCGTTTCCGGAGTCGCCGGAACAGCCGGCGGACAACAGGGCGGCGGCCACGACGAATCCGGCGACAAACCGGGCGGATGCGGCGCGGTGACGAACCATCGACATGGGTGTGGAGCGTAGTCTGCGAGCGATCCTGGGCCGGTCGGCGGCCCGTTTCGGGCAGCTGGGAGGCGACTATGTCGGATCGGCGTGGCTACTACACCGTCGACGAGGTTCGGGCCGCGGAAGCCGAGCTGTTCACGCGGGTGCCCGCGGGTGCGCCGATGCGCCGGGCGGCCTTCGGGCTGGCAGGGATGGTCGTCGACGAATTGCGGTCGCGGACCGGGGGAGTGGTCGGGCGGTCAGTGGGGTTGCTCGTCGGGTCAGGAGACAACGGCGGGGATGCGTTGTGGGCAGGGGTCTTTCTGCGGCGGCGGGGTGTTCGGGTATCAGCCGTTCTGTTGAATCCTGAACGGGCGCATAAAGAAGGGCTCACAGCCCTGCGGGCGGCCGGGGGACGGGTGGTCGACCGGCTCGATTCAGTTGATCTGGTGATCGATGGGATCGTGGGGATCTCCGGACGAGGCCCGTTGCGGCCGGATGCAGCGGAAGTGGTTGCGGCGATCGATGTTCCGATCATCTCGGTCGATCTGCCCAGTGGGGTCGATCCTGAGACGGGCGCAGTGGACGGGCCCGCGGTGACGGCGGATGTGACGGTTGCGTTCGGCGCCTATAAGCCGGTGCATGCGTTGGCGGTGCCGCGCTGTGGGCGAATTGTGTTGGTGCCGATCGGATTGCGGCTTCCAGAGGCTGGGTTGGTGCAGCTCGATCCGGCGGCGGTGGGGGCCGGTTGGCCGGTGCCAGGGCCTGCTGATGACAAATACAGTCAAGGGGTGACGGGGGTCTGTGCGGGGAGTGCGAAGTATCCGGGGGCGGGGGTGTTGTGTACGGGGGCGGCGGTGGCGGCTACGTCAGGGATGGTTCGGTATGTGGGGTCCGATGCCGAGGTATTGGAGAAGTTCCCCGAAGTTGTTGCCAGCTCGTCGATCTCGGCGGCGGGGCGGGTGCAGGCCTGGGTGGTCGGGCCAGGTGGTGGTACCGATTCGGCGGCTCGGGATCGGTTGGCTGAGGTGCTGGGTTCTGATCTGCCGGTGCTGGTGGATGCGGATGGGTTGACGATTCTCTCCGAGGAGCCGGGGCTGGTTCGGGGGCGTTCGGCTCCCACAGTGCTCACGCCGCATGCGGGCGAATTCGCTCGGTTGACCGGGGCTGCGGTGGGGGGTGATCGCATGGGCGCGGTGCGGGGGCTGGCCGAGGACTGGGGTGTGACGGTGTTGCTCAAGGGGCGGGCGACGATCATCGCTTCGCCTGGGGAAGCGACGCTGGTCAATGACGCGGGCGGGGATTGGGCCGCTACGCCGGGGTCGGGGGATGTGCTGTCGGGGATTATCGGGGCGTTGCTCGCCGCAGGGCGTGAGGCGGGGTGGGCTGCTGCCGCGGGGGCTCGGGTTCATGCGTTGGCCGCCAATTTGGCTGCTTATGGCGGCCAGGAGGCAGGGGCGCCCATCTCCGCGATGCCTTTGCTCGGGCATGTCCGGGGAGCTGTGCGGGTGTTGCGGGAGATCGGTGGTGGTTCTCCGGAGCGTGGCGGGGGTATGGCCCAGGTATGAGGTATTCGGTGGGTCCTGGCACGATCGGGGGTGTGAATGCGCAAGTGGAGACGGTCGTCGACTTGGATGCCATTGCTCATAACGTGCGGGTGTTGCGGGAGTACGCGCAGGGGGCCGCTGTGATGGTGGTGGTCAAAGCCGACGGGTACAACCATGGGGCAGTCGAGGTGGCTCGGGCCGCGTTGGGGGCGGGGGCTCGGGAGCTCGGGGTGACCACTGTCGGCGAGGGGCTGGCATTACGGGCGGCGGGAATCACGGCCCCTGTTCTCTGCTGGCTCAATACCGTTGACGCTGATTACGCGGGCGCCATCGCGGGGGACCTCGAGATCGGGGTGTCCTCGCTGGCGCAGCTGCGCGCGGTGGAGCGAGCCGCGCTGGTGGTGGGTCAGACCGCGACGGTGACGGTGAAGGTCGATACGGGGCTCAATCGCAACGGGGTGTCGGTGACGGAGTATCCGCAGCTCTTGCAGGCGCTGCGGGGGCTCGTCGACGGGCAGGTGGTGCGGTTGCGGGCGATCTTCTCCCACCTCGCGCATGCCGATGAGCCGGGGCATCCGATGATGGATCAGCAGCGGGAGCGGTTCATCGAGGCGATCGCGCTGGCCAAGGAACACGGGCTCGAACCCGAGCTCGTGCATCTGTCGAATTCGGCGGCCACGTTGACCAGACCCGATCTGCATTTCGACATGGTTCGGCCGGGCATCTCGGTGTACGGGCTCTCGCCCATCCCGGAGCTCGGGCAATTCGGTTTGAAGCCGGCGATGACCTTTCAGGCGGAGGTCGCGCTGGTGAAACAGGTGGCGGCGGGGGAGGGCGTGTCGTACGGGCATCGCTGGATCGCGCCGCGCGACACGACGATCGCGCTGGTGCCCGCGGGGTATGCCGACGGCGTATTCCGGTCGCTGAGTGGGCGTTTCGAGGTGTGGTTGGGCGGAGCGCGACACCGTAATGTCGGACGGGTGTGCATGGACCAGTTCATGGTTGACCTAGGCGACAACGCGGGCGGAGTGCGGGAGGGTGACCGCGCGGTGCTGTTCGGCGGCGGCGCGGGACAGCCACACGCGCTCGACTGGGCGCGGGCGCTGGACACCATCGACTACGAGGTCGTCTGCGCGCCGCGTGGTCGCGTGGTCCGCCGCTACGTGGGGACGGGCCGATGACCCGGCGCACGGTGATCCGTCGCGGCGGGTTGGCGACCGCGGGGCTGCTCGCGGGGCTCGCCATCGCCCACACCTTGCGCCAGATCGGCGCCCGGGTGCGGTGGCCTGCCGAACGGGACGAGTATCGCGACGAGAACTTCGCCCTGATCGACGAGGACGAGCCGGGGTCGGTGCTCGCCGACGACGGTGTGTCGCTGGCCACCCGTACCTTCGGTGACGATTCCGCCGAGTTCACGGTCGTTTTCGTGCACGGATTCTGCAACAGCATGGAGTCGTTCCACTTCCAGCGCCGTGATCTCGCGCAGCAGTGGGGATCGCGGCTGCGAATGGTCTTCTTCGATCTGCGCGGACACGGACGCTCCGGTACGCCGAGTACCGACAGCTGCACGGTCGCCCAACTCGGTCACGACGTCGCCACCGTCATCCGCGAGTGCGCGCCGAAGGGACCGGTGGTGCTGGTCGGTCATTCACTCGGCGGAATGGCGGTGCTCGCGGCGGCCGCGCAGTTCCCGGAGCTGTTCGCGACCCGGGTGCGGGCGGTCGGGCTACTGAGCACCGCGGCGGCCGAGGTGACCGCGACCGGGATCTCGCAACTGATTCGGCACCCCGCGGTCGACGGCTTCCGGCTGGCGGTGCGAACGGCGCCGACGCTGGTGCAGTTCAGCCGCAGTGCGAGCAAGCACGTGGTGACGCCGATCCTGCACGTCAGCTCGTTCCACGGCCCGGTGAGTCCGACACTGTCGCGATTCACCACGATGATGATCGACCGAACCCCGGTCGGCACCATCGAGAAATTCCTGAAAGCGATTGAGCTACACGACGAATCGGCCGCATTGCCGGTCCTGGGCGAACTGCCGGTGCTGATTCTCGGCGGCGCGCACGACGTGGTGATCCCGTTCCGCAACTCCCGCGAACTGGCGGCGGAACTGCCGAGCAGCGAACTGGTCCGGGTGCGTGAGGCGGCGCACATGCCGCACATGCAGTTCCCCGAGGTGAGTCTGGCCGCACTCGATCGGCTGCTGGCGCGCGCGGGGATCACCGACACCCGCGGCGAGGAGGCCGTCGGTGGCTGATCCGCACCAGCGCGTGCTCGACACGGTCGAGGACACCGAAGCGTTCGGCCGCGAACTGGCGGCCACCCTGCGCCCGGGTGACCTGGTCGTTCTCGACGGCCCGCTCGGCGCCGGTAAAACCGCGCTGACCAGAGGAATCGCCGCCGGACTCGGTGTCGCGGGCCGGGTCAGCTCGCCGACGTTCATCATCGCGCGAGCGCACAAGGCCGGGGTGCGCCCGGACGGCACGCCCGGGGTGGCGATGGTTCATGTCGACGCTTATCGGCTCGCCGGTGACCTCGACGAACTGGACTCGCTCGACCTCGACACCGACCTGCACCACGCGGTCGTCGTCGTGGAATGGGGCAAGGGGGTGGTCGAACACCTCGCCGACCGGCACTTGCGAGTCCAACTCGCCCGGGAGCCGGAATCCGATGTGCGCACGGCGATCTGGGAATGGATCGAATAACGCGCGATCACGCGCGCACCGGTGCGCGCCGAGCGCCGATACCACCCGGTATTGTTGAGACAATCATGCTCGTACTAGCAGTCGACACCGCGACACCCGCCGTTACAGCGGGATTGGTGCACCTGTCACCTGCCGTTGAACCCGGCACCCGGCCCGCCGTGGCGACGCTCGCTGCCCGCGTGAAGGTCGACGCCCGCGCGCACGCCGAGGTCCTCACCCCGCAGATCCTGGAATGCCTGGCCGAAGCGGGGGTGAGCCGCGGTGAGCTCGACGCGGTCGTCGTCGGGCTGGGACCGGGACCGTTCACCGGGCTACGCGTCGGGATGGCCACCGCGGCCGCCTTCGGCGACGCACTAGGGCTACCCGTGCACGGGGTGTGCAGTCTCGACGCGATCGCCGCCGACACCATCGGTGAGAAGCGCGATCCCGGCGAACTGCTGGTGGTCACCGATGCGCGCAGGCGCGAGGTGTACTGGGCCAAGTATCTGAACGGGGCGCGGGTCGCCGGTCCCGAGGTGAACAAGGCCGCCGAGGTGCCGGTGGGTGATGCCTCCGCCGTCGCCGGGTCGGCCGCGCACGTCGACTATTTCGATCTACCGGTGCTACCCAGCGAGACGCCGTCGCCTGCCGGGCTGGTCACCGTCGCCGCGTCCGCGCTACTGGCCGGAGACGTGCCGGAAGCGCTGGTGCCGCTGTATCTGCGTAGGCCCGATGCGGTGGAGAACAGCTTCCGCACCCTCGACCGAACCGGGGCGTGAGTGCCGTGACCGATTACCTGATCGCTCCCATGACGCTGCCCGATATCGACCGCTGCGTCGAACTGGAGCACCTGCTGTTTCCCGAGGACGACCCGTGGCAAGCGGTGTCGTTCCGGTCCGAGCTGGCGGGTGGGCACAACCGCTACATCACCGCGCGCGATGCCGACGGGATGATGGTCGGCTACGCGGGCATCGCGCTGCTCGGTGACGATGCCCATCCCGAGGCCGAGGTGCACACGATCGGTGTCGACCCGCAATGTCATCGGGGTGGCATCGGAACGCTGCTGCTCGAAGCGCTGCTGGCCACGGCGGCCGAACGTGGCGGGCCGGTGTTCCTCGAGGTGCGCACCGACAACGCGCCCGCCATCGCGATGTACGCCAAGCACGGTTTTCACATCATCGGGCTGCGCAAGAACTACTACCACCCCAGCGGTGCCGACGCGTACACGATGCGGCGTCCGGAACTGACCGCCGCGGCCGACGAGTGGGCCGCGCGCGGTCGGCAGGACGAGGTGTTGTCGTGATCGTCATGGGGATCGAGAGCTCGTGCGACGAAACGGGAGTCGGCATCGTGCGCCGTCATTCCGACGGCTCCGTCGAACTGCTCGCCGATGAGGTCGCCTCCAGCGTCGACCAGCACGCGCGCTTCGGTGGCGTGGTGCCCGAGATCGCCTCACGCGCCCATCTCGAGGCGATCGTGCCCGCGATGCGTCGTGCGCTGGCGACCGCGGGAATCAGCAAGCCCGACGCGCTCGCCGTCACCATCGGGCCAGGACTGGCCGGTGCGCTGCTGGTGGGGGTGGCCGCGGCCAAGGCCTACGCGGCGGCATGGGATGTGCCGTTCTACGCGCTCAACCATCTCGGTGGGCATGTGGCGGTCGATACCCTCGAGCACGGGCCGATGCCGCCCGCGGTGGCGCTGCTCGTCTCCGGCGGACACACGCATCTGCTGCAGGTCACGGATCTGGGTGAGCCGATCACCGAGCTCGGCAGCACGGTCGACGATGCCGCGGGGGAGGCGTTCGACAAGGTCGCGCGTCTGCTCGGTCTCGGCTATCCCGGCGGGCCCGCCCTCGACGCTGCCGCCGCCTCGGGCGACGCACGCGCGATCGCCTTCCCTCGCGGGATGACCGGGCCCCGTGACGCGCGCTACGACTTCTCCTTCTCCGGCCTCAAGACCGCGGTGGCCCGCTACGTCGAGGCCGCGCAGCGTCAGGGCATCACTGCCGACCAGCTGCCCATTCCCGATATCGCCGCGTCCTTCCAGGAGGCGGTGGCGGATGTGCTGACGATGAAGGCAGTGCGCGCGGCGAACGACGTCGGTGTCGACACGATCGTGCTCGGGGGCGGCGCCACCGCCAACTCGCGCATTCGATCACTCGCCGAAGAGCGTTGTGCTGCGGCGGGTTTGACGCTTCGCGTGCCTAAGCCGCGGCTGTGTACGGACAACGGTGTGATGATCGCGGCGCTGGGGGCCCATGTGATCGCGGCGGGTGCGCTGCCCGCTGAACTGACTGTCGCCACGGATCCGGGGCTGCCGGTCTCGGTGAGCGCCCTGCGCGGCTAGCGTCCGTCCTGGCCGCCCGTACGGCCCCATGGAGAACCGTCGCCTCGGCTCGTCAATCGGCCGGCGGTACGGGGATTTCGTCTGTCGTGGTCGTCGACGGGATCGGGAGGGTGCTGCTGGCGGGCGCCTGCGTGGGAGAGGTGTTGGGGGTGGAGGGGCGTTGTTGCCCGCCGCCTGCGGAGGAGCCGCTGTCCATGCGACCGAGGGGGGACTCGGGGTAGGGGATCTGCGGGAGGTTCGGGTCGGGGCGCAGGGTGGGGGCCGTTGTCGAGGTGGGCGCGGACGGGGTGGTGGCGTTCGCGCTCGTCGACGGCGCCCCGGTCGTGGCCTTGGGCGCTTCGGTGGCGGGTGGGGCAACGGTGGCGCCGGTGCGTTCGGTGCTCTCCCGATTGGCGGGGGCGGGTGCCAGGGAGGGCGCCGTCGGTGAGGGGGATTGACGCACGGTGCTGCTCGTGCCGGCCGGCGTGACATCGGGGGTGTCGGGCGTGACGGCTTGCACGCCGTAGCCGATCACCAGGCCGACCACCACCACCGCGCCGACGAGGGTGCCGACGACCTTGGCGAAGGTGCCACTCGGTGCGTCGGAGTTCGCGCCGCCCGACAGTCCGGACGGCGCCGCGGCATCGGCGACCAGCGCGGCGCCCTTGGCGATCACGGCCTCGGGGTCGGGCACGGTGAGCACGGGTACGTCGAGGCGCGAGGCGAGAATGTCGATGACGCACGGGATGTTGGCGCACCCGCCGATCACGGCGACCGCGTCGGGATACTTCGGCGCCCGGGTGAACACCGACGACGAGAAGAGTGCGATATTGCGCAGCAGGCCGCCGATGAGCTCCTCGAAATCAGGGCGGGTGAGCTCGAGCCCCTGTCCCGCAACATGATCGATGGTGACGACGGGCGCCTGCGACAGGTGTTCCTTGGCGGCGCGGCCACGGTTGGTCAGGGTGGTGCGATTGGGCCGGGTGCCACGACGGGCGTAGTGCAGGTCCACCAGGTGGTGGTAGATCAGCTCGTCGATCGCGTTGCCGCTCAGCGTCGGCGTGCGTTCGGAGTGCAGGACCACACTGTCGACCTGATCGGCCACGGTGACAGTGAGTCCGGTTGCGCCCAGGTCGATCACGGCGACGGTGGGGTAGCGGTCGAGCAGTCCGGTGTGGCGCAGGTAGGCGAGGGCGGCGGCGCCCTCGGTGACCAACCGCAGATCACGGTGGCGGGCGCACGCGGCCCGGATGGCCTGTGCCTGTTCCTTGTTGCGGTAGGCGACGGCGACGCTGGTCGGCGGACGCGAGCGGGCCGACTCGACCCGACGGTGGCTGCCGGAATAGCGACCGAGCGGTTCGCCTGCCATCGCGGCCTGTGACACCGGTAGCTGGGTGGTCATCAATTCGATCGAAGATGCCACGAGATCGCCGAGATCGGAATGTGCCTCATCTGCGGAAACGACCCGGTAGTCGAAACTCTGCTCGCCGGCCGGCCCCGTCGCGACCAGTGCCGAGCACACCACCTCGTTCCCGGCCGAGATGCCGAGGGATGTTCGCATGTTCACCTCCCTTCAAGCCGATGGTGCTCTCCGAGCGGATGGCGCCTTTCCTGTGCTATGTCACAGCCTGTTATGCGAACGTTACAGATTGTGGCAGGCGATGTGAAGATCACTGGCCAGTGTGGGCGTGTCGATAATGCGACATCGGCAGAACCCGACCTTGAGTGCTGGCACTCTCACGTATAGAGTGCTAGTCGGCACTGTGTAGCTGTACTTGTGCCAGTCGACTTCTGGGCTTCGGCTCCGGCACCCGCGACGACGGGGCTGTGCGCAGGGTCGCGAGCTGACCGAAACCCGGTCCGGGACACCAGTTCCGGACAACCGAATTTCCCCTGAAAGTGGAGGGCTCAACGTGGCGAGCGTGAACATCAAGCCGCTCGAGGACAAGATCCTCGTCCAGGCCAACGAGGCCGAGACGACGACGGCCTCCGGCCTGGTCATCCCGGACACGGCCAAGGAGAAGCCGCAGGAGGGCACCGTCATTGCCGTCGGAGCGGGCCGCGTCACCGATAAGGGTGACCGCATCCCGGTCGATGTCAAAGAAGGCGACGTCGTCATCTACAGCAAGTACGGCGGCACCGAGATCAAGTACCAGGGTGGGGAATACCTCATCCTCTCGGCGCGCGACATCCTGGCCGTCGTCACCAAGTAAGGCCAACGCCGCATCAGCGTTCCGCCCCGGCGTCTTCACAGGCCCGGGGCGGATTGCGTTCACAAACAGGAGCTGAATCCTCTTATGCCCAAGCAGATCGAGTTCGACGAAAAGGCTCGCCGGGCTCTGGAACGCGGTGTCGACAAGCTGGCCGACGCCGTCAAGGTGACCCTCGGCCCCCGTGGCCGGCATGTGGTGCTGGCCAAGGCTTTCGGTGGCCCGACCGTCACCAACGACGGTGTCACCATCGCGCGTGAGATCGACCTCGAGGACCCCTTCGAGAACCTCGGCGCACAGCTCGTCAAGAGCGTCGCCACCAAGACCAACGATGTCGCGGGCGACGGTACGACCACCGCCACCGTGCTGGCCCAGGCGTTCGTGCGCGGCGGCCTGAAGAACGTCGCCGCGGGCGCCAACCCGATCACCCTCGGCCAGGGCATCGCCGCTGCCGCCGAGAAGGTGTCGGAGGTGCTGCTCGCGCTGGCCACTCCCGTCTCCGGCGAGAAGGCCATCGCCCAGGTCGCCACCGTTTCCTCACGTGACGAGGAAATCGGCGAGATGGTCGGCAAGGCGCTCACCACGGTCGGCAAGGACGGCGTCGTGACGGTCGAGGAGTCCTCGACCACGAACACCGAACTCGTCATCACCGAAGGTGTGCAGTTCGACAAGGGCTACCTCTCGCCCTACTTCCAGACCGATCCCGAGACCCAGCAGGCCGTGCTCGAGGACACCTACGTCCTGCTGCACCGCGACAAGATCAGCTCGCTGCCCGATCTGCTGCCGCTGCTCGAGAAGATCGCCGAGTCCGGCAAGGCCGTGCTGATCGTGGCCGAGGACGTCGACGGCGAAGCGCTGTCCACCCTGGTGGTTAACTCGATCCGCAAGACCATCAAGGCCGTCGCCGTGAAGGCGCCGTTCTTCGGCGACCGTCGCAAGGCGTTCCTCGACGACCTGGCTGTCGTCACCGGTGGCACCGTGATCAACCCCGATCTCGGCGTCACCCTGCGCGAGGCCACCATCGAGCAGCTGGGTCAGGCGCGTCGCGTCGTCGTCACCAAGGACGAGACCGTGCTGATCGACGGCGCGGGCTCCGACGAGGACATCAAGGGCCGTAGCGCGCAGCTGCGTCGCGAGATCGAGGCCTCTGACTCCGACTGGGATCGCGAGAAGCTCGAAGAGCGTCTGGCGAAGCTGGCCGGTGGCGTCGCGGTGATCAAGGTCGGCGCTGCCACCGAGACCGCGCTCAAGGAGCGCAAGTACCGCGTCGACGACGCGGTCGCCGCCGCCAAGGCCGCGGTCGAGGAGGGCATCGTCCCCGGTGGTGGTTCGGCGCTCGTGATCGCCGCTGCCGCGCTGGCCGAGCTGCGTGACTCGTTCACCGGTGACAAGGCCGTCGGTGTCGAGGTGGTTCGCAAGGGCCTCGAGGCGCCGCTGTACTGGATCGCCAGCAACGCCGGGCTCGACGGTGCGGTTGTCGTCGCCAAGGTCTCCGAGGGCAAGGAAGGCTTCAACGCCGCCACCCTGACCTACGGCGACCTGCTCGCCGATGGTGTCGTCGACCCGGTCAAGGTGACCCGTTCCGCCGTGGTGAACGCCGCCTCGGTCGCACGGATGATCCTGACCACCGAGAGCGCCATCGTGGAGAAGCCGGCCGACGCCGACGACGACCACGGGCATCACGGTCACTCGCACTAGCGCGAACAACAACGAAGGCCCCCTGATCGCGAGCGCGATCTGGGGGCCTTTCGTTATCCGCTAGCTGGCTACCGGCGGATCTTCGCTGTCGAGCGCGGCCAGTAAACGGCCGCGCAGAGACGGAGGCGGTGGGGTGGGGGTTGCGGACGCGAGCTGGGCGAGGGCTTCGCGGGTATCGCGAAGCTCTCGCAAGAACTCGGTACACAGGGTTGGGTCTTCGGTATCGATGATGGTCTGGATCGCGTGATGGTCTTCGTCGTCGATCAATCCGAGCGCGACGGTGTGCGCGAGATCGATCTGGGCTTCGTTCATCTCACGTCACCCCCAAACTTTTCTTCAGTCGTGTCAATCCGTCCCGAATCCGGGACTTAACGGTCGGTAACCCGATGCCGAGGTATTGCGCTACCTCCGCGTAGGTCCGCCCGCCGTAGTAGGCGAGCGAGATCGCCTCGCGTTGGGTCTCGGTGAGGGTCGAGAGCCCGCGCTGGACGGCCTGTTGTTCTAGTCTGCGTTCCACCTCCTCGGTGACCTCGTCGAATTCGTGGCCGAGCACCCGGATCCCGTACGCGACCTCGCGCTGGGTGTGGGCCTGCTCGGCGCGAACCCGGTCGACCGCGCGCCGGTGTGCCAGCGTCATCAGCCAGGTCACCGCCGACCCCTTGGCGGGGTCGAAACTGGTGGCGGTACGCCAGATCTGGAGATAGACCTCCTGAGTGGTCTCCTCCGCGTACCCGGGGTCGTGGAGCACCCGCAGGACCAGGCCGAAAACGCGCGCAGACGTTCGGTCGTACAGCTCGGCAAAGGCCTGCTGGTCGGACAGACTGCATCGTTCCAGCAGTGCAGCTAGCTCGACTCCTTCGGCCGCGCGTGCGGTAACCGCAGAATCCACGATCGGTGGAAAGGCTTCGCTTCGGAACCCATTCTGTGTCATCGGTCACGAATCTAGCCCGAAGCTATGACCTTCCCACGACCGGGGGTGTCTTTATTCGGGGTGCCAGCTGTTTGCTAGAGATTCGGCGCGCCACGGCAAACGGATTGGAACGGATTTGCCAACCCGGCCAGACAGGCTCGGCGGGATCTCAGACGGCCATCCGGCGCCGGTTGCGGCGGGCGTGCATCTCGCGTTCGGTCTCGGACATGCCGCCCCAGATGCCATAGGGCTCGCTGACCTTGAGGGCATGGGTGCGGCACTGCATGAGGACGGGGCAGGCCCGGCAGATCTCCTTGGCGCGCATTTCGCGCGCCGTGCGGGCGCGGCCACGTTCGCCGTCGGGGTGGAAGAAGACCGCGGAGTCCTGACCGCGGCACGAGCCACGCATCTGCCAATCCCAGACATCGGCGTTCGGTCCGGGGAGGTGGGTGGGCATGGGCATGTGAACTCCTTGTGGCGCGAGCTCGTCAGCGTTGTCGAGCGAGTGGTGCGGCAGGTCTTCGCGCCACCCGGTGGAGGGTGGCCGGCTCGACGGTGCCTGACGGTGCCGCTCGGAGGTCGCTGCGATTTCGCGCAGCGCCAACCGTGGCGATGAGCTACGTTAGGTGCAGGCGGGAAATTCCGTCAATAGTTCGGCGCATGAGTTCAGTAAATCTGCAACGCCGAAATTTAACCTACTCACTATTTACATTTCACACCCGATCCCTCCATACTGTTCGGTTGGCTATGGATCGGGTGTCTTCGCGTCTCCGCGACATCCCCGATCTTCCCAGGTCGCGCCGGTAGAAGCCTGGTTCGCACAGGCGGTGCCCACCGCGAGTGGGTGTGCTGGATCACAACGCCCTCCGCGGCCGGACTGCGTGTAGATGGCGAAAACGGGGCGCGAAGGTTAATTGCGCGAAACGCATGTGAATTCGAGACTTTCCGGTGGTGGCACCGAGGAGCGGAGATTTACCTGATGGCAACATCGACGCTCGAGAGAAATGCTGACTGTTAGCTGAATGGCCGTCTCCGCGTCATAACACGCGAACTGTCCCGGGCGAGTGGCGGCTAGAGTCTCGGCGTGCAGACAACGGCCTCACCCGCGGATATCGGTTCCGAAATACTCGCTTCGACTGCCTTCGGCCCCACTCCCGGGCTGGCCGCTACGGAGTTGCCGGAGCCCGCGGACCCGTTGTCACGGTGGTACCGCGCGGTCACGCTCGGCGGGCAGGGTCGCTACGCCGCCGCCCGTGCTGACCTGCGAATATTGGCCCGAACGGCAGCGGATCCAGGGCTGCGATCCCTCGTCGAGAGCACCCGCGGATCGTTGCTGCGCCAGCTCGGCGATCACGCGGGCGCGGCAGCGTTCGACGGCCGCGCGGCGGCGATCGCGCTCGGCGCCACCGGAGCGGCCCGCGCCGAGGCACTCGCCGACGCGTATACGGGGCTTGCGGCCGACGCGCTCGGCACCGGCCGACTCGCCCTGGCCCGCACGCTGCTCGGGCGCGTGCGACCACTGCTCGCCGACGCACCCCCACGAGCTGGGGTGCGCTGGCACTGGGTGCGCGCCGAGACCGCGCTCGCGGGCGGCGAAGCGAGCGCTGCGCTGCGCGACGCGGTCGAGGCCGTCGACCTCGCCGCGGCGCTGCCGTCGGTCCGCCACCAGGTGAAATCGGCACTACTCGTCGCCGCCGCGACCGCCGCGACCGGTGACCTCGCCCGGTCGGCGGAACTGGCCGCGCGGGTCGACACGGATTGTCGCGAAAACGGCCTTCTCCCACTGCGTTGGGCCACCGCGATGCTGCGCTCGGGGGTCGCCGAACCAGCGCTAGCGCGCGACGCGGCGAACGAAGCCGCAGATCATGGCGCCCGTCTGCGGGCCTGGGGTGGGGACATCGCCCCGTTGGGTGCGTGATTGCTCCGGATGATCTTCCTGTGAGCACGGTTAGAAGCGACCACGCCCGCTGGCGGCCGATCCGGGGGTCGCTATTGTTAGTCCCGTTCCGCCTTTTCGGTGGAAGCTCGGTCACATTCGACCGCGCCACTCGTAACGCCAGGAAAATCTCTGACGATGACGCATATGGGCGAAGAGTTGGACCTCGCCGTCGCTGCGGCTGCGCAGGGCGACAGGACCGCTTTAGCTCGGGTATTGGAACTGGTCCGTCCCTTGGTAGTTCGCTACTGCAGGGCACGGATCGGAGCCGCGGAGCGCGGACAGCTCTCCGCGGACGATGTTGCGCAAGAGGTCTGTTTGGCTGTGATGACCGCCCTGCCCCGCTATCAGGATCAGGGTCGGCCCTTCATGGCCTTCGTGTACGGAATCGCTTCGCACAAGGTCGCCGACGCCCATCGCAACGCCGCCCGTAACAAGGCGGAGGCGATGGCCGAAGTACCAGATGTCATATCCACCGACCACGGGCCGGAACAGCGGGCTCTCGACTCGGAGACGAGCAGGCAGATGAACACTCTGCTGGCAACGCTCCCCGAGAAGCATCGAGAGATCCTGATCCTGCGTTTGGTCATGGGTCTGTCAGCAGAGGAAACCGCAGTCGCCGTGGGCAGCACGGCGGGAGCGATACGGGTCGCCCAGCACAGGGCACTCGCGAAACTGAAGTCACAAGTGGCGAGGGCAGGTGAAATGTATGGCTAGGGATGGCGAGCGCGGTCTAGGCGACCGGAAAGTTTGGCAGCGCGGATCGCACGACAGCGGTCCCTACGCCGCCGAGGACACCGGTGACTCCGGACCGGTCGACATCGCGGCGGTGCGCAGCGATGACGCGCTGATCGACGCGATCGCAAGCGACGGTCCGGTTCGTACCGACAGTCCCGAAGAGTTCCAGCTGGCGTCGTTACTCGCGGATTGGCGGGCCGACCTTCTGGCCGAGCCGATGCCCGCGGGCCCTGATCTGGACACCGTGTTCGCGGCAGTCAATCAGGAGATCGGCGCACGGCAGGTTCGAGTCGGAGCTTCCTCGCGCGGACGTCTACGACTGGTCCGCCCGATTTTCGGGGCAGCAGCGGCATTGTCGCTGGTGTTCGGCGGTATCACGGCCTTCGCTTACAGTGCGGCCCCCGGCGATCCGCTCTGGCGGGTCAAGGAGGTCGTGTTCAGTGAGCAGGCGCAGTCCACCGTCGTACAGTACGCCGACGAAGATCTGGTCGCCGCGCAGAACCTGCTCACCTCGGGCAATCCGGAACAGGCGAAGGCCAGGCTGGAACAGGCTTCGGCCAACGCGGGCCAGGTCGACGACCAGGGCAAGCGTGAGGATCTGATCGCGCGCTGGAACCTGCTGCGTGATCAGCTGATCAAGGTCGCACCGGAGGTCGGCGCACAACTGCCGCCGACCACCACCGCCCCGGGCAAGCCGAGCTCGCCGGTACAGGTCCCCCCGACGACCAACCCGGGCACCACTGCTCCGGTGGCGCCGGTCGGTCCCGGATCGGAAAGCACCGATCCGTCCACTCAGCCGCCGGTCATCTTGCAGTCTCCCGGCCCGGAGACCAAGCCGCTGTTGCCGCCGGTCGAGCCGACGCAACCACCGGTGACCACCCAGCCGCCGGTGAGTCCGCCGCCGGTCACGGTCGATCCGACGACACCGCAGACGACGATCGCCGAACCACCGCCGGTCACCGTGCCGACGGTGGTCCCGACGTCGTCACCGTTGCCGCCGATCCTGCCGCCCACGCAGCAGGTGCCCCCGCCGGCGACGATCCTGCAGTCGCCACCAGCGGTGCCCTCTTCGTAGTAGAACGATGAATTGAACAAAGACGAAGGCCCCGAACAGGTTCGGGGCCTTCGTTGTGTGCTGGGGGAGTTCGGACGCGGGCCTGCGTGGTCCCCCACGCACGCGTGACCGAGAGCGGGGGAGGGCAGGCGTGCGCGACAGACTCAGCTGTGCCGAGTCGACGCGGAGCTCAGTTGTCGAACCCGTCGAAGCCGTCGCCGTGGAACGCCTCGTTCATCGACGCGTCCGCGTAGCCGCGGCAGTAGTCCCACGTGACGTAAGCCTCGGGGGTGGGATCGTAGGCGGGCTCGTGCGGACGGACGGTGCCGTCGACGAGTAGCTGCAGCAGATTTGCCCGCAGCATGTCCCAGTCGTGGTAGTGATCTTGCCGACAATCCTCACAGCTGACGACCAGACCGCGGATTCCGCGGTGTGCCAGCAGGGCTTCGTATACGGCGAGGTCTGCGAGATCTTCCTCGACCGCGAGGCGCTCATGAGGATCCAACGGCTCACCGGGCTCGATCGCATCGAGCGCGGCAGACGGATCGGAGGGGTCTCCGGCGAAGGGATCCGGCGGCAGGCCAGGTGGTAGATGGTCACGCACATCCCCACGGTACGCAGTACTTGGTGCATCGCGCCAGCGATGCACCGGGCAAGTTTTGCGGAAGGGCTCACTTCACAGGCGTCCGCGGCCGCCGGATACCATGGAATGCAGGCGTCGGCGACTTTGTTCTTGCCGACCATCCGAAAGCTTTTTTCCGCTCGAGCACCGACGCACTGTGTCTACCGCGTCGGTTGCTATGACGACCAGGAGGGGTCGATCCGAATGAGTAATCCCGTGTCGGGCGAACGAACCGCGGTGCGCCCTCCTACGGGGGGCGACGATCCGACCAAGATCGCCATGCTCGGCCTCACGTTCGACGACGTGCTGTTGCTGCCTGCCGCCTCGGATCTCATCCCCAGCTCGGTCGAGACATCCAGTCGACTGACCAGGGACATCACCCTGCGTACGCCGCTGGTGAGCTCGGCCATGGACACCGTCACCGAGGCGCGCATGGCCATCGCCATGGCGCGTGCGGGCGGTATGGGCGTGTTGCACCGCAACCTCTCGGCCGTTGATCAGGCCGCCCAGGTGGAGACGGTGAAGCGCTCCGAGGCGGGCATGGTGACCGATCCGGTCACCTGTCGTCCCACCGATACCCTCGCCGAGGTCGACGCGATGTGCGCCCGCTTCCGCATCTCGGGTCTGCCGGTGGTGGACGAGACCGGCGCGCTGGTGGGCATTATCACCAACCGCGACATGCGTTTCGAGGTCGATCAGGATCGCCGCGTGGACGAGGTGATGACCAAGGCGCCGCTGATCACCGCGCGTGAGGGTGTCACCGCCGAAGCCGCGCTCGGTCTGCTGCGCCGCCACAAGATCGAGAAACTGCCCATCGTCGACGGCAACGGCCGCCTGCGTGGGTTGATCACGGTCAAGGACTTCGTCAAGACCGATCAGTACCCCAACGCCACCAAGGACCGCGACGGCCGCCTGCTGGTCGGTGCCGCGATCGGTGTCGGCGAGGACTCGTGGTCGCGTGCGATGACGCTGGCCGACGCCGGAGTGGACGTGCTGATCGTCGACACCGCGCACGGCCACCAGTCGCAGGTGCTGCAGATGGTCGCCAAGGTCAAGGCCGAGGTCGGTGACCGGATCCAGATCGTCGGCGGCAATGTCGCCACGCGCGCCGGCGCCGCCGCGCTCGTCGAGGCGGGCGTCGACGCGGTGAAGGTGGGTGTGGGCCCCGGCTCCATCTGCACCACCCGGGTGGTCGCCGGTGTCGGCGCGCCGCAGATCACCGCGATCCTCGAAGCCGTGGCCGCCTGCAAGGCCGCCGGTGTGCCGGTGATCGCCGACGGTGGCGTGCAGTACTCCGGCGACGTCGCCAAGGCCATCGCCGCGGGCGCGTCCACCGTGATGCTCGGCTCGCTGCTCGCGGGCACCGCCGAGTCGCCCGGTGAGCTGATCCTGGTCAACGGCAAGCAGTTCAAGAGCTACCGCGGCATGGGCTCCCTCGGCGCCATGCAGGGCCGCGGCCAGGCCAAGTCGTACTCCAAGGACCGCTACTTCCAGGACGACGTGCTCGCCGAGGACAAGCTCGTCCCCGAGGGCATCGAAGGCCGCGTTCCGTTCCGCGGCCCGGTCAACCAGGTGATCCACCAGCTCGTCGGCGGCCTGCGCGCCGCGATGGGCTACACCGGTTCGCAGAACATCGAGCACCTCCAGGGCGCGCAGTTCGTGCAGATCACCGCGGCGGGTCTCAAGGAGAGCCACCCGCACGACATCACGATGACCGTCGAGGCCCCGAACTACACCGGGCGCGGCTGAGTACAATAGATGCGTTTGTGCGCCGGGAGGTACGCTCCCGGCGCACAAGGGCAATGCAGGCAGGCTCCGAGTCCGCCACCTACTGGCGCTCCTGGCCACGCACGACCCGACCTCGAGGAGGGTCCGCCGCGCAGCGGCGGTTCGCGGCCGGGTCGCCGGTCAGGCGCCGCCGCGTAGGCGACGAAGGAGCAAGCGGCGGTGCCTGACCGGCGGTCCGTGGTGGCCGCGAACTCGAGCGCGCCAGCGCTCCAAAAACACAGGAGCAACTGTGCGTGACATGGTCGAAATCGGTATGGGCAGGGTGGCCCGTCGGACCTACGAGCTCGATGACGTCGATATCGTCCCCTCGCGACGGACGCGTTCGTCCAAGCTGGTCTCGTTGGCCTGGCAGCTCGATGCCTACCGTTTCGAGATCCCGGTGCTCGCGCACCCCACCGACGCGCTGGTCTCGCCGGAGTTCGCGATCGAGCTGGGTCGCCAGGGCGGCCTCGGTGTGATCAACGGCGAAGGCCTCTGGGCGCGCCACGCCGACGTGCAGGCCAAGATCGATCAGCTGCTGGATCTGGTCGACAAGGGGGGTTACGAAAAGGCCATCTCGCTGCTGCAGGAACTGCACGCCGCGCCGATGCAGCCCGACCTGCTCGCCGCCGCCGTCGCGCAGGTCCGGGCGGCCGGGGTAACCACCTCGGTGCGCGTGAGCCCGCAGAACGCCCGCGCGTTGACCCCGGCGCTGCTCCAGGCCGGCATCGACCTGCTGGTCGTGCAGGGCACCATCATCTCCGCCGAGCATGTCGGCGGCGACGAGCCGCTCAACCTCAAGACCTTCATCGCCGAGCTGGATGTGCCGGTCGTGGCCGGCGGCGTGAGCGATCACCGCACCGCGCTGCACCTGATGCGCACCGGTGCGGCGGGCGTCATCGTCGGCTACGGCTCGTTCCCCGGCGCCACCACCACCGGCGAGGTGCTCGGCATCGGCGTCCCGATGGCGACCGCGATCGCCGATGCCGCCGCGGCTCGTCGCGATTACCTCGACGAGACCGGCGGCCGGTACGTGCACGTCATCGCCGATGGTGATGTGGCCACCTCGGGTCAGCTGGCCAAGGCCATCGCCTGTGGCGCCGATGCCGTGATGCTCGGTGTGCCGCTGTCGGCGTCGGCCGAGGCGCCCGGTCGTGGCTGGTACTGGCCCTCGGCCACCGCGCACCCCTCGGTGCCGCGTGGTTCGTTCCTGCCGGTCGACGAGGCCTGGCTCGACGGCCCCGACGGCGCGGTGGCCCGCCCGAACCTCGAGCGCGTGCTCTACGGCCCCTCCGACGACCCGTTCGGTTCGCTGAACCTGGTCGGTGGCCTGCGTCGTTCGATGGCCAAGGCCGGCTACTCCGACCTCAAGGAATTCCAGAAGGTCGGGCTCAGCGTCCGCTGAAAGCGCTAACGCACGTGGGTCAGTGAGACCCGATCCCGCAGGAACCGGGAGATCGCGGTATTGACCGGTTCCGGGTGGGTCATCGTGACGGCCAGGCGGGCGCCATCGATCTCCACGAAGGTGGAGGCGGTGAGCCCGTCGGCCAGCGTGCGAGCCCTCGCGCCCGCGATCCCGCTCTGCGTGGCGTGGATGATCAGCGCCGGGCAGGTGATCTCGCGCAAGCGGTCGAGCACCGAATCGCGCCCGAGCAGGCAGCCCACGGCGGCGTCGAGCCCGCTGTGGGCGTCGCCGACCCAGCGCCGGGTCCAGATGTCGCGGTACCAGGTGTCGTCGCCGATGAGCCAGTCGGCCAGCCGGCCCGCGGCCTCCTCGCGGGAGCTGCGGTCGTGCCACTCGTCGAGGAACCGCTGGGTTGCGGTGGACTGGCCGAGGGTCGGCCCGTGCGCCTCGGTACTGATCAAGATCAACGCGGCGACCCGTTCCGGCGCGACCAGCGCGGTCCGCAAGGCGGTGAAGCCCCCTTGCGCGGTACCGCCGATGATGGCGCGTTCGGCGCCGATCGAGTCGAGCACGGTCAGCGCGTCGCGGGCCGCGGTCCAGTAGGTGAAGGGCAACCGCTGGTCTTTGGTGCGGCCGTGACCGCGCGCGTCCCAGGCGACGATCCGGAATTCGGGTGCGAGTGCGGCCTGTTGCGAGGCGAACATCGTGCGATCCATGAAGAATTCGTGGGCGAGCAACACCACCGGACCCGTGCCACCGCTGTCCTCGTAGTAGATGTCGGCGTCGATCGCGCGGGCGAATGGCACGAGGACGAGGATAGCCAGAGCCACCCCGCCACGCCCAAGAATGTGGGCGCGTCGTGCACAGTCACTACGGCGAGTCCGGGCTCCGACGATGCCCGCTGCTTGCTCGTCGCACCCCGTCACTAAACTGTGTCGGTGGCAGATACTCAGAGACCGGTCCTCGTCGTCGACTTCGGCGCGCAGTACGCCCAGCTGATCGCCCGACGGGTGCGTGAGGCGCGGGTGTTCTCCGAGGTGATTCCCCACACGATGACAGTGGAAGAGATCGCCGACAAGCAGCCGCTGGCCGTGATCTTGTCCGGTGGGCCGTCGAGCGTATATGCCGAGGGCGCACCGCAACTCGACGCGCGGCTGTTCGATCTCGGCGTGCCCGTGTTCGGCATCTGCTACGGCTTCCAGGCGATGGCGCAGGCACTGGGCGGCACGGTGTCGCACACCGGCACCCGCGAATACGGCCGCACCGAACTGAACATCGACGGTGGTGTTCTGCACGGCGGTCTGCCGACCATCCAGCCGGTGTGGATGTCGCACGGTGACGCGGTGACCGACGCCCCCGAGGGCTTCGAGGTCACCGGCACCACCGCGGGCGCTCCGGTCGCCGCGTTCGAGGATCGCGCGCGTCGTCTGGCCGGTGTCCAGTACCACCCCGAGGTGCTGCACTCCCCGCACGGCCAGCAGGTGCTCAGCCGCTTCCTGCACGAGCTCGCGGGCATCCCCGCCCAGTGGACCCCGGCCAACATCGCCGAGTCGCTGATCGAGAGTGTGCGCGAGCAGATCGGTGACGGACACGCCATCTGTGGTCTGTCCGGTGGTGTCGACTCCGCCGTGGCCGCCGCGCTGGTGCAGCGCGCGATCGGTGACCGGCTCACCTGTGTGTTCGTCGACCACGGTCTGCTGCGGGCCGGTGAGCGCGAGCAGGTCCAGCAGGACTTCGTCGCCGCGACCGGCGCCAAGCTGGTGACCGTCGACGCGGTGGACAAGTTCCTGGGCGAACTGAAGGGCGTCTCCGATCCCGAGGAGAAGCGCAAGATCATCGGTCGCGAGTTCATCCGCTCGTTCGAGGACGCGGTCGCGGGCATCGTCATCGAAGAGGGCGCGGTCGAAGGCAGCGACCCGAAGGTCGAGTTCCTGGTTCAGGGCACCCTGTACCCGGACGTCGTCGAATCCGGTGGCGGCACCGGCACCGCGAACATCAAGAGCCACCACAATGTCGGCGGCCTGCCCGACGACCTCGAGTTCGACCTGGTCGAGCCGCTGCGCTTGCTGTTCAAGGACGAGGTCCGCGCGGTCGGTCGCGAACTGGGCCTGCCCGAGGAAATCGTTGCCCGCCAGCCCTTCCCTGGCCCGGGTCTCGCCATCCGCATCGTCGGCGAGGTGACCGCCGACCGGCTCGAACTGCTCCGCCAGGCCGACGCCATCGCCCGCGAAGAACTCACCGCCGCCGGTCTGGACAAGCAGATCTGGCAGTGCCCGGTCGTGCTGCTCGCCGACGTGCGTTCGGTCGGTGTGCAGGGCGACGGTCGCACCTACGGTCACCCGATCGTGCTGCGTCCGGTGTCGAGCGAGGACGCGATGACCGCGGACTGGACCCGGCTGCCCTACGACGTGCTGGAACGGATCTCGACGCGCATCACCAACGAGGTGGCCGACGTCAACCGCGTGGTCCTCGACGTGACGAGCAAGCCGCCGGGCACCATCGAGTGGGAGTGACCTAGACCGGTCGTGGCGGTGCCGCCTGGGTGAGCAGGAGCCTGCCCAGGAGGAAGCCGCCGGTGTGCGGTCGGTGGGTGGCCGGTGGCAGGACCTTCGCCAGCGGGGTTTCCGGTTGCTTATCGGATTGGTCCATCGCCCTTGTCCTCCAACTGGTCTCGTCCAACAGCAATGGCCCGTCACGATGACGGGCCATTGCTGGTTTCCTGGGTCGTCCTTCGGTCAGTGGTGTTTACGGCTCGGTGTCAGCGTGAGCAGCAGTCCGATGACGATGGCCGCGATCACCACGCCCCAGCCGACGGGCAGGATGCCGCCCTCGTCGGGGGTGGGTGCGCCCAGTAGTGCCCAGACGCTCACGGCCAGCGCGATCAGGCCGGTGGTCAGCAGGGTGAACGCGGGTCGGCGCCGGGTCTCGACGCTGTTCTGCTCAGCCACGATTCACCGCCGCCTCACCCATGTGCACCGCGACGCGCAGGTCCAGGACCGGGGCACCGGGGGTGTTGGGTCCGGAAATGCCGTCGGTGCAGTGTGATTCGCCCATGTCGACCTCGCAAGTAGTTTTCACGGTCATGTTCTCCGGTAGCAGGACGGTGGCCTCGCCCATGTTCACCGACACCTCGACGGTGCGGGATTCGGTGAGGTTCAGCTCGCGCAGGTCCAGCGTGCCCGAGCCCATGTTCACCGCGTAGGTCGGCTGTAGTTCGGTGAGCGCGACCGGTGCCCAGTTGTGGTCGCCCATGGTGGCGCTGTCGAATTCGATCGGCCCGATCAGGGAGGCCAACACCACGAAACCGGCCAGCGGGGCGGTGAGTATCAGCAGCCCGTACCCGCGCCGCAGGAACGCGCCGACGACGAGGCCGAGTCCGACCACGGCCAAGGCGAAGGCCGCGATCCGTGCCGGGGTCATCCATTCGACGCCCGAGGCTGCTGCGGCACCCGCCAGCGCCGCGGCGAGGATCGCCAGGCCGATGGTCACCGGAGTCAGCCGGGAGCGTGGACGTTTCGGTGCCGGTGGTGCCACGGGGGCGTGCTGGGGGGCCGCCTCCATGAGTTCCCAGGCGAGCGGGGCGACGGCGAGCGGATCCCAGCCGTTGGGCACCTGCGCGTTGATACGAGCGGGTTCCGGTGCGGGAAAGATGGTTCCGGGAAGATTCTTGTGCAGAACCGCGGTGGCGTAGTTCACTTCGGCTACAGGTGTCTCGATGACCTCGGCTTTCGGGCTGTCCGCGCGCTTGTCGAGATCGACGGGCGCGGCCGAATCATCAACCGGACGAACCGGATCCGCTGTCTGCTCGATCAAGCCTGCGGCTTTCGGTGCATCCGAAGTCGCGTCGGTGACGTCGAGGCGGCTGGTCGGCGCCGAATCCGCGTCATCTTGTTCGGGCTCGCCGGCTTCCGTCGGCGTCACAGTGATCCGGACCGTGTCTACCGAATCCGACGTGGTTTCACCGGTTTCGTCGATGTCCTTGTGCAGGACGACCGTCTCGGTGGCATCGACACGCAACAGCGGGGTCGATTCGGCCGTGGCCGTGCGGGCGGTCGCCGGATCGGGCACGTAGGCGTCGGGGAGCTTGGTGTAGGGCGTGTACATCCCCGTCGGCGGTACCTCCGGGTTGTACGGATAGCCGCGCACCGGGACGCCGGTCGGGTAGCCCGCACCCGGGTAGCCCGTCGTGCCGAGCGGAGAGCGGTAGGCATCGAACCCCGCGGGCAGCTCGGGATGACGCAGATACAGCATCCACCAGCCCGCGAGCATCAGCCCGAAGCTGACCACCCCGCCCCCGCCCATCCCCAGCCCGATCGGCCCCATGGTCGACACGGCGATCGCCAGCGCGACGATCAACACGATCGTCTTGGTCTGCGAATGCGACCCCCGATCGTGGGACGACAGGGCCTGCGCCGCCGACACCTCGTTGCCCGCCGACCCCAGCACCAGCCAGGCCAGCAGGTACAGCACGATCCCGGCCCCACCGAAAATGGTCGACACCACGAAGGCCACCCGCACGAGCACCGGGTCCACCCCGTACCGCAACCCGAAACCCGCCGCCACCCCGGCGATCGGCCCCTGCCGAGGCAGCCGGACGGGCCGCGTCTGCCACATCTGGTGAACCTGGTCGGAGAAGCTCGTTCTGCTCATGTCATCCATGGTGTGCCGAGCCACCCCTTTCGCACATCGGGGGTAACCCTGATAATTGCCCGGGTTCAGGGGCAGGGGGAGCGGTAGGCGACGTTCGCGACCTGCCCGCGCCAGACGGCTTCGGTGAGTCGGCCGGTCGACGCGCAGATCCGTGCGGCGACGGTCTCGGCGTCGAGATCCCACACGCCGAGCTGGCCGTTGTCGGTGACGATCACGAGCTGTTCGCCGTGGGGGTGCATCGCCATCTGTCGACGGCGACCGTCGGTGGGGCCGATCGGTCCGGCTCGTTTGCGCGGTGCGCGTGGGTCATCGAGGTTCCACAGCTTGGCCACCCCGTTGCCCGAGACGACCAGCTCGGTGCCGTCCGCTGAGACGGACATCCCGCTGATCGGTGCTGATTCAGCCCGAGCCACGTCGATTAGTGGGGTAAATGCGTCGGGTTCGTCGACGTTGCGCAGGCCGAACTGGTCAGGTTCCGTGACGGCGACGGTTCGGTTGTCGGGTAGGAAGTGGGATGGTTGGATGATGGTGTTTCGGCTGATCTCGGACTCGGTGGTCAATCGTGGGTGCTGCGGATCGTCCAGATTCCACATCTGGCGAAGATAGTGGGGGAGCCGACGGTCCCGCTCATCGAGCAACACCAGCTCGACCCGACTGCTATCGGAGCTGAAGGCTGTGTTGTAGACCGTGCCGATCGTTGCGTTGATCGGCACGCCGACGGGCACCGGGGTGGTTCGGTCGGTGATATCCCACATCTGTACCGAATTCGGGAAGCTCAGCAGCATCCGGTTGCCTGTGACCGTCGATAGTTGGGCGTCCCCGGTCGGCCAGCTGGGCAGCGCGCGTGGCCGACGTGGATCGCCGAGATCGAAGACTTTTCGCTGTTTGCCGGGACGGTCGTGAACAGAGAGCGTGCGTCCGTCTGAACTCAGCGCGATATTCGACAGCCCGGGTGAACCGGGAACAGTGGACAGGCGGACCGGGCGACGGATATCGGTGGTGTCCCAGATCGTCACGGCGCTGGTCCCGGACAGCATGGCCATCCGAACGCCGGTTCGATCGAACACAGGCATCGACGGCGTCCCGGATACCACGTCGATGGTCGATCGCGGCAGTGACCAGACACGCAGCAGTCCATCGTCACCTGCTCCGATCAGCGCTGGTTCGCCGGGAAGGAAGAGCATTGTCGTCGGTCCACCAACGCAGGGGGCGACTCGTAATTGTGGGCAGCCGGTCGGAGCCACCGACAGCGCGGGGCCTGCTTGGACAGGCTGTGCGGGGTCGGTGACGTTCCACAGTTGTCCGGCGCTACCGGTACTGGTGGCGAGTAGGTTTCCGCCTTCGTGGAAAACGATCGAGGCCAAGACACCGTTGTCGAGTCGCATCGACGTCCGATAGGAGGTCGGGTGATGTGGGTCGGTGATCTCCCAGATCTCGACTCGGCTCGATGGAGCGTTGACGGTGCCCTTTGCGCCGTAGTACCCCACGGCAAGACGAGTACCGTCGGGACTGAGTGCGAAGCCTCGCAGTTGGTCGTCGCCTGCAGTGGAGATCGGTGGTCCTACAGGACGAGCGGCGGCTGGATCGCGTACGTCCCACAGTTGCACGTAGTCGGGAACATCGAGGTCGATCGTGATGGTGCCGACGGCGAGAACCCCTTCTTCGGAACCGAACCCGATGATGTGGAGCTCGCCGGGCAGGGAGCGTGTGGCGATTCGCGACGGTCGCGTCCGATCGCGGATATCCCAGAGGGTCAGGGTCGACCCCTCGAGTTCGGCGAGGCGCGTTCCGCTCGGATCGACGGCGATCGTGGTCGCTCGGAGGGTGTCCAGAGTGTGGATCAGTCGTGGTGATTCCGGGGCGGCGAGATCCCACAGCTGGGTACCGGATGGGCCGATGGTGACCACGTCGGTGCTGCCCGCAACGAACTCGAACTCGTTGACGCGCGTTCCGAGCCCGGTGGTGAGACGGTGGGGCGCGAGGTGATCGCGGAGATCCCAGAAAGCTGTGTCGCCTACGTAGTCGATCGAGACCAGCAGGCGGTCGGACGATCGGAGCGCCAGCGTATCGACCCCCTGCTCGTGGGCGGGCTCGGTGATGGCGAGCGGAGAGTCCTGACTGTTGAGCAACTGGGTGCGCGTGGCTTCATCGGAACGAATTCGGTACGCAGCGAGCATGAACTGGGCCGATATCGAGGGGTCGATGGTCCGGGTCCGTTGCGCCGCGGTCACCAGTTCGGCGTAGTCGCGGTCCAGCGCGCGCTGATCGGCGAGCCTGCTGCGGTCGATCGCGATGACCCCGGTGGCGAGCAGTGCGAACACAACCATGACCGCCACGATCCGCCGGCGCCCACTGTTGCGTGCCGACCGCCGAGAGGCGTGAAGAAAGGTGCGCACGCGCGGACTGATCGGTGTCCGGCCGGTGTGCTCGTTCGCGTTGTCGAGTCGGGTCCCGCGATAGAGCAGCGCTGAATCATGTGCCGCTGCTTCCCATTCCGTCGCATCGTGCTCTAGCCTCTGCCGCACCAGGTGCCCGACCCGGTCGGTGTCGATCCAGCCGCGCAGCCGGGGCCACGCGGTCAGCACGATCTCGTGGGAGAACTGCACCGAGCCCGCGTCGAGGGCGATCAGTCTGCTGGCCGCGAGGACTTCGAGCGCTTCCGCTGAATTGTCGGGATCGTCGCTGCGGCCGAGCAATTCGGCACGGTCGACCGTGCGCCTGGTGTCACGCCCGTCCTGTCCGACGGTGACGAGCGAACCGAGCAATTCCTGCGCGGCGGTCTGCTGCCCCGGAGTCAGCTCGCTCCAGGCCAGCTCGGCGGTCTCGGCGACCGACCCCGCGACACCGCCCGCCTTGCGGTACCCGGCGACGGTGAGTTTGCGGCCTTCGCGTTGCTGCCAGGTCGCGGCCATCACATGTGACAGCAGTGGCAGCGCGCCGGGATCGTGGCCGTCGGCGCTGAGGTGCCCGCCGAGCCCGCGCAGTTCGGTGAGCACCAGCTCTTCCAAGCCGGGTTCGAGGGTGAGTCCGGCGGCGGCCGCCGGTCCGGTGATCGCGTGCGACACCTCGTCCATGGACATCGCGCCGAGCAGATAGTTGTTGTGCTGCAAGCTGTTCCGCAATAGCGGCTGGTGCAGGCATTGCTCATAGAAGTCGGCACGCAGCGCCAGGACGACCGTCACCGAATCGGGTAGGTCGGCGAGCGCGGACAGGAAGGCTGCACGTTCGGCTTCGTCCTGACACAGGGTGAACAGTTCCTCGAACTGGTCGACGATCAGAACCCGCACATCGTCGGTCAGCGCCGCGGCGAGTCCGGCGGTCGGCGTCGCACCCGGCGTCATGGTGGCGGCGGGCAGGTCGATGGCCGGTCGCAGGCCCGCCGCGAGCAGCGAGGACTTGCCCGCGCCCGACGCGCCGATCAGCACGACGATGCCGGTGGTGGCGCGGACCAGTTCGACGAATTCGGCGGTGGCCTGCTCGCGTCCGAAGAACAAGGTGTGCTCCTCGGGTAGGTAGGCGCGCAGGCCGGGGTAGGGGCAGGTCTCGCCGTCGCCCGCGGCTGCGGTCCAGGTGACCGACTCCTGCCACAGCCGTTGCCACTCGTGTGGGTCGGCGAGCTTGCGCGGTAGATCGCGCTGGGCCTTCGCGGTCATCTCGACAAGCGTGAGGACCGCCGGCAGCAGCGATTCGAAGCGAGCGGGCACATTACGCCCGGCCTTCCAGTCACTGATCCGCTGCGGTGACGGCGTGGCCGCCTGGGCCCCGCGCATGCGCCGCTCGGTGGCCGTGGCTACCCGACGCAAGGTCGGATTGCCCGCCGCGGCATAGAGTTCGGCGAACCGCTGGGCGAAAAGCGCACGCGGCGAAGAACTCTGCTCGTCACTGTTGGTCAAGGAACCCCCCGTTCGATGAAAACGACCGAGGGTCATGGTATTCGGCTCGATCGGGACCCGGCGAGTCGCCGGGCCCCGGCTCGGCCTACAGGAACATGGTGTCGCCGAAGATCGAGTTCGTCGCGCTCACCTGTCCGGTGCTCGCGGTGACCGTCGCCCACGAGTAGACGTTGAGCGGCCCACCGCAGTTGCCCACCATCAGATGGAAGTCACGGTTCACCAGATAGGTGGTGCCCGAACCGAGGGGCATGGATCCCACGTCGATCTTCTTGATCTCGCCCGGCGCCAGCGACAGGCTCAGATCGAGACCGGCGGAGATGGACGGGCCGATGTCGGCGGACACATCGGGGCCGGACGAGCCGAACCCGATGGTGGCCCCCGCGCCCACCGAGATGCCGCCGTCGAGCCCGACCGACAGGGTCAGGTCCACCGCGCAGGCGACGAGATAGCCGGAGCTGACTTTGCCGGTCGCGCGGGGCGGAGCGGTGACGTAGGCGGTGTTGTCGAGAAACACCTCGCGATTGGTCGGCATCGCGTTGAGCGGGGGGACCAGCCGGTAGGCCTCCTCGGTATGGCCGAGGGTGAGTTCGAAGCCGACGGGCCCGTGATAGGTCGTCTCGTGCGGTGCCATCGGCGTCGCCGAAGCGATCGGCGTCATCCCGATGGCGCTCAGTCCGATCGCAGCGGCGCCCAGCACGGTGGTGATGATGTTCACGTGTTCCTCCCCTGAAGCGGCGGCCGTGATTGCGGCCTGCCATCAACGTAGGAAGAGCTTCTGCGGCCGGGCTTTCGGAGTGCCCGCCCGTCGGCTTAAAAGACCTGTTGAGGACCCTGTGGCGGAGTTTCCGGTCCGGCGGTCCGCCGCCGGCGTTCCGGTCCGTCACCGGATCGGCCATACCCCCAGGTAGGGCGTTATTTTTGTCCGGACCGGACAGGTCGGCGCCCAGGTCAGCGGCGGATCGTCGATATCGGGGACGATATCGGGGACTTTCCTGATGTCGGCGCCCCGCCCCGCGTGCCACTATCGAGAGCATGGATCCGTCTGTTCCCGCTCGCGAGGCCACCCAGGGGTACCCCCACGGGTACGGCAGTGTCCCTGGGAACGACGCGCACCCCGCATCCGGCGCACAGAACGGGTTTCGACCCGCGGTCGGCAACAGTGCGGTGGGTCGTGCGCCGGTGGCCGCGAACGGGATTCAACCGGGTAATGCGGTAGGGCCTTCCGATGGGCCGGGGGCCGCGGCGAATCCGCGGTCCGGTGGGCATCGGCCGCGCGGTCGTTTCGTAGAGCGCGCGTTCGGGGGACAGCAGCCTGCGGTTCATGGGGCGCCGCAGCACTACCTTCCGCCGCCGCAGTACCGGGCCGCGCCGGGGTATCCGGGGGGCCCGCAGGGCTATGGCGTGCCTCGCGGCTATCGGCCCATGCTGCCTGCCCCCGGTCCCGAACCGGTGGGTGCGCCGTTGCCGGAGCCCCCGCGCCTGGTCCGTCGCAGTGGTGGGCGGGTGGTCGGCGGTGTCGCGGGTGGTCTGGCCGACCATCTCGGCGTCGATGTGATCAAGGTGCGGCTGGCGTTCGTGCTGCTGTCCGCGATTGTCGGTGCGGGGCTGGTGGCCTACGGGCTGCTGTGGATCTTCACGCCCGGTGGCGCGGACGCCGTGAAACCGACCGGTGACGAGCGCAGGCAGGCGATCGGGCTGGCCCTGCTCGGGCTCGGGCTCACGGTGACGGTGGGGTGGCTGTTCCAGGGGACCGCGGCGCAGGTGATCGCGCCGATCGTGGTGGTCGCGGTCGGCGCCGCGCTGGTGTGGCGTGAATACGATGTGGCCGCGCCGGGTCCACGGGCCCTGTTCGGGCTGCCCGCGCGACCCTCGGTGGTCACCTGGTCGCGCATCGTGGCCGGGGCGACGCTGATCGTGGTCGGGCTCGGGGTGGTGGTGCTGGCCAGGATCGATCTCAGTTCGCTCGGGTCCGCGCTGATCGCGGTGGCGGTCACCCTGGTCGGCGCCGGCCTGCTGACGGTGCCGCTGTGGTTGCGCATGGTCCGCGCGCTCAATGCCGAGCGCGGCGCCCGCATCCGCAACGAGGAACGCGAGGAGATCGCCTCCCATCTGCACGATTCGGTGTTGCAGACGCTCGCGCTGATCCAGCGTCAGGCCGAGGACCCCCAGGAGGTGCTCCGCCTGGCCCGCAGTCAGGAGCGCGAACTGCGCAAGTGGCTCTTCGACGACACCGCGCCCGCCCAGTCCAGCCTGGCCACCGCACTGCGCACCATCGCGGGCGAGGTGGAGGACCAGCACGGCGTGAAGGTCACCCCGGTCACCGTCGGCGATGTCGCGATGGACCCCGGCGACACCGGCGCCGGCTTGCCCAAGGAACATTTCACCGCCCTGCTCGGCGCCACCCGCGAGGCACTGGTCAACGCCGCCAAGCACGCCGACGTCCCCGAGATCGACCTGTTCGCCGAGACCGAACCCCACCAGGTGAGCATCTTCGTGCGCGACCGCGGCGCCGGTTTCGACGTGTCGGCGGTGCCTGCCGACCGGCGCGGGGTGGCCAAGTCGATCTGCGCCAGAATCGAGCGCCGCGGCGGCACCGCCGAGATCGACTCGACCCTCGGGCGCGGCACCGAGGTGCGGATTGTCATGCCGCGCACCGACTCGGGGACCTCGGAGCCGGACGAGGTCGCGAGCGAGGATGAGCCGACCACCGATGACCGCGCGTCGACGCAGGACCATCCGACCGACCCCTGAGTGCGCGATCGCACCGAACCCGAGCCGATTTCGACGCCCGGACACCGCGGTGTGGTACCGATGACAGCAGGTCGATCGAGACGGTTCTACTGAGGAGTCTTGTAGTGAGTGTGCGGGTGTTCCTGGTCGACGATCATGCGGTCTTCCGGTCGGGGGTGCGGGCCGAGCTGAGCCGCGAGACCGATATGGAGGTCGTCGGTGAGGCGGGGGCGGTGGCCGAGGCGATCGCCGGGATCGATGCCGCGAAGCCGGATGTGGTGCTGCTCGATGTGCACATGCCCGATGGCGGTGGGGTGGCGGTGCTGAGCGGAATCGCCCAGGGGCCGGTGTGTTTGGCGTTGAGCGTGTCCGACGCGGCCGAGGATGTGATCGCGGTGATCCGGGCGGGGGCGCGCGGGTATGTCACCAAGACGATTTCCGGTGCCGAGCTGGCCGACGGCATCCGCCGGGTCGCGGGCGGGGACGCGGTGTTCAGTCCGCGGTTGGCCGGTTTCGTGCTCGACTCGTTCACCGGGCGCTCGCCCGTTCCCGAGCCGCCACTCGATCCCGAATTGGACTCGCTCACCCCGCGTGAGTTGGAGGTGCTGCGCTTGCTCGCGCGTGGTTACACCTACCGGGAGATCGCCGAATCCTTGTTCATCTCGGTGAAGACCGTCGAGACGCACGCGTCGAATGTGCTGCGCAAGACCCAGCAGTCCAATCGCAATGCGCTCACCCGTTGGGCGCACCGACGACGGATCGAATGATCACATCACGGCGATGATGATCGCGATCAGAATGATCAGGCCGATCAGCACGCCCGCGCCGATGGCGAGGGGGGCGCCGTTGGGCAGATTGTCGATGAAGCTGCCGGTGCGCTGTTGGGGTGCGGCGGCGGTGGCGGCGACCGGGGCCCGGTGCGGACGCGGGAGGGGGGAGGAGTTGGGGCTGCGCAGGCCGCTGGCGGAGTTGCGGGTGGACCAGGCGGGGATGGTGCCGTCTTCGGCGCGCAGCGGCACACCGAGGATGTAGGCGCCGGTGCCGGGGCCGAAGGCGGCGGTGAGGATCTCGTCGCGGGCCTCGGCCATGGTCGGGCGGCGCTGGGGCGCGGGCTCGAGCATGTGCAGCAGCGGCTGGGTGAGGATGCCACTGCGGGTGGGCGGGATGATCCGGCCCATCGCGGCCGTGGCGACGACGTCGTTCTCGTCGGAGTCGAAACCGAACGGCGGCTGGCCTTCCAGCGCGGTGTAGAGGGTGGCGCCGAGGGAGAACACATCGCTGGCCTCGGTGGGCCGGGCGCCGCGCGCGACCTCGGGCGGGAGGTAGGCGGGGGTGCCGGTGATCACACCGTCGGGTTCGTCACCCTGGGCGTCGCCCGCGCCGCGCGAGATGCCGAAGTCGCTGAGTTTGGCCAGGCCCACGCTGTTGCCGCGGTCGGCGACGAGGATGTTGCCCGGCTTGATATCGCGGTGCACGATGCCCGCGGCATGCGCGGCGGCGAGCGCGTCGGCCACCTGCGCGCCGATCTGGGCGACCTCGACCGCGGGCAGCGTGTCGACCAGCGCGAGCGCCTTGGCCACGCTGCGCGAGGGTAAGTACTCCATGACGAGCCACGGCTCGCCCGCCTCGATCACCACGTCGTGCACGGAGACGGCGTGAATGTGCGACAACTTGGCGGCCACCCGGCCCTCGTGCACGATGGCGCTGCGGATTCGCTCGGCCTCGGCCGCGCTCAGTCCCGCGGTGGACAGCACCTGCTTGATCGCGACTTCCCGGTTCAGCAACCGATCGGTCGCGAGCCAGACCGCACCCATGCCACCCCCGCCCAGCTTGGACTGCAGGCGGTAGCGACCCGCGACCAGGTAGTCGGGGCCGATATGGGGACGAGCACGTTCGGTCACGGGTGCGAGGGTAGCCGAATATGGCGCTGACTGGCCGGGATCTTCGGGGTGCTTCGCGGTGGACACGGGGTGGGGGTGGGTGTCACGCTGGTCGCTATCGAACGTATATTCGAATACGATCGATAGCTGAAACGGTGCTGTCGTTTCGGCGCGGGGCGGTTTTCCGCTCGCGGGTCCATCGTGGAAGTAGGTGGTGTTGATGGGTTCGGAAGCGTTGTCGCCCGATCGTGGCATGCTCGACGAGCTGCGTAGGCGCATGGCCGCAGTGCCGGGGCGCGGTGAGTCCGCGACCGGGCACATGCCGCGTGAGCAGCAATTACGTCGCGATTTGTTGCCGGTTCCGCCGCCGCTGGCCGATCTGCTGCCCGATGGCGGGCTGCCCAAAGGGGCGGTGGTCGCCTACACCGGCGCGCACTCCCTGCTGACCGGACTGCTCGCCGCCGTCACCGGAAACGGCGGCCACGCGGCGGTGGTCGGCCTGCCCCGGCTCGGTTTGCTGGCCGCCGCGGAGATGGGCGCCCGGTTGTCCCACCTGGCGGTGATCGCCGACCCCGGCCCCGACCCCGCCGAGGTGGCCGCGGTCCTGCTCGACGGCCTCGACCTGGTGGTCCTCGGCCTCGGCGGCCTCGCCGTCCCGCCCGCCCGCTGTCGCGTCCTCGCCGCCCGCGCCCGCAATCGCGGCGCCACCCTCGTCGTCGCGGGCGAATGGGCCAACCCGACCCTGCGCCTGGACTCCCGCGTCACCGGCTACCGCGGCCTCGGGGCCGGTCGCGGACGCCTGCGTTCGGTCTGCCTCGACGTGCGCGTCAGCGCCAAGGCGGGCCAGACCCGCCACGGCCACATGGACCTGTGCGCCCAGGTCGGGCGCACCGAATGGCTGCCTCGCGAAACCGTGAGCGGTGCAACGGAAGTCACCGCGCTACACGAGGCCGTCTCATGACCGCCGACCTGTTGTCGGGTTCCGGTCGATGGGCGTGAGGGGATCCACCGACTGTCCGGCGGTCGCCGGACAGTCGCCGCGGGTCTCCCGTTTGTTCCCGAGTCGCTCTCGGCACGCCGTTGCGGTTGCTGATCGCCTACCGCATTCGTGGCGGGTGTCTCGGTTCGGACGTGGTGTGGCGTGTGGATCGGCGGTGTCGTGGTGACGAGTGTCGATCGGGTGCTGGCGGTGTGGTGCCTGGACTGGCCCGCGGTGGCCGCGGCCGCGGCGGAGGGGGTGTCGGCGGAGCGGCCGATCGCGGTGTTGCGGGGCAGTTCGGTGGTGGCGTGTTCGGCGATCGCGCGGGCCGAGGGCGTGCGGCGGGGGATGCGGCGGCGGGACGCGCAAGGGTGTTGTCCGGGACTTGTTGTCGTGCAGGATGATCCGGAGCGGGACGCGCGGTTGTTCGAGCCGGTGGTGGGAGCTGTCGATGAGACGGTGCCGGGCGTCGAGGTGTTGCGGCCCGGGCTCATCGTGCTCGGAGCACGCGGTGCCGCACGGTATTTCGGCTCCGAGGAGGCCGCGGTGGTGCGGTTGATCGACGCGGTCGCCGTAGCGGGAGCGGAGGCGCAGATCGGGATCGCCGATGCCATGTCGACGGCGGTGATCGCGGCCAGGCGCGGGGCGATCGTGGTGCCGGGGGAGGGCGCGAAGTACCTCGCTGGGCTCTCGGTCTCCGAGCTCGCGGTGGAACCGAGCCTGGCCGCACCGGAACGCACAGAGCTGGTAGACCTGTTGCGGCGCTTGGGATTGCGCCGCATCGGTGATTTCGCGCGCCTGTCTCCGGCCGAAGTGGCCTCCCGGTTCGGCGCCGACGCCGTGCTCGCCCATCGCACCGCCCGCGCCCTGCCGGAACGCCCACCGTCGGCGCGCCGCCCCGCTCCGGAACTGACCGTCGAGCTGGCCTGCGATCCGCCCATCGACCGGGTCGACGCGGCCGCGTTCGCGGGCAGGCAACTGTCCACCCGGCTGCACGCGGTGTTGTCGGCGGCGGGCGTGGCCTGCACCCGGCTCGCCGTCACCGCGCGCACCGAGGCGGGGGAGGAGCTCACCAGGATCTGGCGCTGCGCCCGTCCGCTCACTCCCGTCGACACCGCCGACCGTGTCCGCTGGCAGCTCGACGGCTGGCTCACCCACCGCGCCCGCCCCACCGGCCCGATCGTGGAGCTCACGCTGGAACCGGTCGAGGTGGTCGCCGCCGGTGCGCTGCAACTCGGTCTGTGGGGCGGCGAAGGCGAGGAGACCGAACGTGCCCGCCGCGCGCTGGTCCGCGTGCAGGGCCTGCTCGGCGGCGAAGCGGTCCGCATCGGCGTGCTCAGCGGCGGGCGCGGCCCCGCCGAACGCATCACCATGATCGCCCTCGGCGACGAACTGACCCCCGCCGCCGACCCCACCCAGCCCTGGCCGGGTCGACTCCCCGAACCCGCCCCCACCCTGCTCCTGCTGCACCGCCCGGTCGTGCACCTGACCGCCGCCGACGGCGCCCCCGTCCTGGTCACCGACCGCGGTCTGTTCACCGCCACCCCCACCCGTTTGCGCTGGGGCCGCAAGGAATGGGCGCTGCTGGGCTGGGCGGGCCCGTGGCCGGTCGCCGAACGATGGTGGTCCACCGCCGAACCCACCTCCCTGGCCGTGCGCGTCCAAGTCCAGCTCGACGCCGACCCCACCGAAATCCGCGCCGTCCTGCTCGTCTACGACGCCGCCCTTTGGCACGCCGAGGGCGTCTACGAGTGACGACTCAGCTCGACCGGGCACTTCCGTCGAACTTCGACCACCCTGCTGAACCCTGCGCACCAGTCACGCACTTCCGGACTGATCGCACCGAGCAACCGCAAGGCGTCATTGTGGCGAGCCGTGATGTTGACATCGAGGAGCGGTTCCATATGTGAGACCCGGTTGCGCAGGCCGTGCAATCGGCTCGCTCGATCCGCAACAACAAGGCCGTGTGGGTCGTTTACCGCGTGTGGGAAGGCAAGGCGCAACGCATCTCGCCACAAAACCTGGCGGCCGCGATAGCTGGCATCACCAGCATTCGGTGTCGGCAAAAGTTTCGGCCAGACTCCAAAAGTGATCTGCGCGAGCACGTCGTCGTGGGTGATCACCGCGCCTTTGCGTGGATGCTTCGAGTCGCGGTTGCCGTCGGCTTCGGTGGCGTGTTGTGTCGCGGTCTTGCGGGATCCTCTGGTCAGCGAGTTGAGCGGCCGAGCGGGGTCGATGAGCCAGTCGGCGCCATGGGTCGCGCCTGTGCGTGTGTGATGTGGTTGACAGGCGTTCCAGGTACGGAGTTGTTGATCGATGGCGTTGCGTAGGGCAACTTCGCTGATGGCGAGGACCTGCTGGAAGGCTGCCGATAGATGAAGGTTCCACTTGTAGAGTTCCAGCGCGAGGAAGGGGTCGTTGCCACAGCGCGCACTGTAGGTAGCGAGTCGTACCGGGTGGAGATGTTTGTTGACGGCAATGATCGTGGCGCGTGTTGGCATCCCGGTTTCCCCCCGCTATCATCGATGACAGATACGAGGACAAGGTCCCTCGTAAACACATGGAGTTTCCCCCGCGACAGCTAGGTCGTGGGGGTTCTTCTTTGTTCGGCCCACCCTGTCTTGTCGAAGTGACGGCGACCACTGTACCGACCTCGACCCAGGCTTCCAATTGGTCGTTCAACTGGTTCTACAGTGAACAAGGCCTGTCTCGGATCGCCCGGAAGGCTCGGTCGCGGGAGGAGCGCTGTGAACCCATTCGAGGGCATGTTGTGTACGGCGGCCGCGGCCGACCTTCCGCTGCTCGGCACCGCGGGGCACTTCACCGGATGGCTGTGTATCGAGCATCCCGGCGCGTGGGGCGGTGATGTGATCGGTGATGAGGTGCTCGGTCCGGAGATCACCGCCGAACTGGCGGCGCGGACGTCCGCGGCGCGGGTTCGGCCGACGCTGATCCGCCGTCCGGGCCGCAACGAGTTCACGGGTACCCGCACGGTGCTACTGGTCAGTTCGCGGCCGGAGGGCTCCTGGTGTGAGCGGTTCGAGATCACCGACCTGCGCCAACTCTTCGACATCGACCTGCATCTCGTCGACGGACCGGCACCGGGAATCGGTGTGCGGGTGGATGATCCGGTGGTCTTGGTCTGCGCCCACGGTAAACGCGACCAGTGCTGTGCCCTGTTGGGCCGCCCGATCGCCGCCGCCCTTGCCGCCGATTACCCGGGCCGGGTCTGGGAGGCCTCACACACCGGTGGTCACCGTTTCGCCCCCGCGGTCGTCCTGCTTCCCTCCGGCCTCACCTACGGCCGTGTCGACGCCCCTGCCGCCAAGGCGATGCTCGAAGCGGCCGACGTCGACGAGGTCTCCCTGACCGGTCTCCGCGGCCGCAGCTGCTACCCCCCGATCTCCCAGCTCGCTGAAGTGGCTGTGCGCGAACAGTTCCCGGCCGGCGCCACCGACCTCACCGTCCACCCCGACCCGGCTCCCACCGATGACCCGACCCTGGCGGGCGCCGCCGTCGTCACCCACCGCGACGGCCGCCGCTGGCGCGTCACCGCCCGCACCGTCCCCGCCGCTCCCCGCCAAGCCAGCTGCGGCGCCGCCCCCAAGCCGGCCACCTACCTGGAAGCCGCTGCCGTAGAACAACTCTGCGAGCCATCCACCATCCAGCCCGAACAGTCCGCCGACCGCTGAGGGTCGGTGGACTATCGGAACTCCGGCGGAATGGCTCTTCCGCACGATCGCCCGGCGGCCCTACCGTCGACTCCATGAGTGACATCCGCGAAATCGGCAAGGACGAAACCGAGCTGGCGGCCCCTGCCCTGCTGGAGCTACGCCCACGGTGGGAGACGACATCGCGGCTGGCCGAGTTCATCGACACCGAACTCCGTCCCGAGGGCTACCGGCTGGTCGGGAGCTTCGAACCGGGTTCTCCCACAGCGCTATCGGTGGCGGGTTTCCGCGAATCCCACTCCACCGCCTGGGGCCACCACCTCTACGTCGACGACGTCTCCACCCTCCCCGCGGTGCGCGGTCGAGGCCACGCCGACCACCTGCTCGACTGGCTCACCGCCGAGGCCAGGCGCCTGCGGTGCACGGGGATCCACCTGGACTCCGGCGTCGGCCCCACCCGAGCCGCCGCCCATCGCCTCTACATGCGCCACCACCTGGCCATCACCGCCCACCACTTCACCCTCGACCTGCAGTGAATCGCGGGCGGACCCGGAATCTGTGCCCCGAATTCCTGTGGGCCCGAGGCGAATTGAGTGACTACGTGGGGGTCACCAATGCGTACCGGGCACCCAGCGAGCCGCGCGGCGCAGAGCGGTACCGGTGACCTTTCGGGCGGCGGAACGGGTTTTCGGATCTGTCCGAGGGGTCGAGACGGCGGCGGGGGTGTCTTCGGCCGATTCACCCTTGGCCGCAGGGGAATCCGGCAGCGCGCGGTAGTAGCGGTGCAAGATGCGGTCGCGGAGTTTGGGGGTGATGATGCCGCCGTATTCGGCGATCGTGCCGAGGGGAACGTCGATACGCCTGGGGCGTTCGGCGAGGGCGCGGACGATCGTGCCCGCGGCCCACTCGGGGGATTCGGAAGGACCCTGGTCGCCGCTGGGGGCGATCATCGGGGTGCGCACCAGCGGCATGTGAATGGTGGTGAAAGTGACTCCGTCGGCGAGGGTTTCGACCGAGGCGACCTCGGTGAACTTGTCCAGGGCCGCCTTGCTGGCGAGATAGGCGGCGAAGCGGGGAGTGGCCACCTGCACGCCGGCGCTGGAGATATTGACGATGTGGCCGAAGCCGCGCTCGCGCATCTGTGGCAGCAGGGCCAACGTCATCCGCAGCGCGCCGAAGTAGTTGACCGCCATGGTGCGTTCGAAGTCGTGCAGGCGGTCGGTGGAGCGGTGGATGGCGCGGCGGATGGACCGGCCCGCGTTGTTGACCAGCATGTCGACGTGGCCGTGCTGGTCGAGAATGGCCTTGACCGCCGAATCCACGGATTCGGAATCGGTGACATCGCACGGGTAGCCGTAGGCCAGCCCGCCCGCGTCGACGATCTCGGTGACCACCGCGGCCAGTTCGTCGGCGCGGCGCGCGAGCAGGAACACGACCCCGCCCTTGTCGGCCACCGAGAGTGCGGCGGCCCGTCCGATCCCGGAGGACGCGCCGGTGATCACGACATGCCTGCCGGTGAGATCGCGCCGCTTGCGGCCCCGTTCACCTGGAGAAACCTGAGACATCACTGCTCCTTTGCAGCTCGTTCCCTCGAACTTACTCCAAAGTAAGTTCGAGAGCCAGGGCCCTCGAGAAACTCGAAAATATGTTCGAATCCCTCTCCCCATTATTCGAACGTATGTGCGATACTGGTGCGCATGGCGGACGATCGGATGGCGGACATCTATGCCGCGGTGCGGCTCGGCGGTGGCGACCCTGATGCGGCGCGCGCGGCGCTGACCAGGCTGTGGAGTGAGATAGGGGAAGGTGGCGACCCGTTGCATCGCTGCGTGGTGGCACATCACCTGGCGGATGTGCAGGAGTTGCCGGAGGGTGCGTTGCTGTGGGACCAGCGGGCGCTGGCCGCGGTGTTCGGGCCGGGCATCCCGCTCGATGAGGGACTGCGCGGGTTCCTGCCCTCGCTGTATCTGAACCTGGCCGACAGTCACCGCCGTGTCGGTGACTTCGAGATGGCGCGGATGCAGTTGGCGATCGCGCGCGGGCACCTGGATGTGCTCGCCAACGATGCCTACGGCGCGGTGATCCGCTCGGGTCTCGGGCATGTGGAGGCTGCGCTGGAATCGCGGTCGATGGAGCGTTTGCCCGCGAATTGAGTTGTCTTCCAACACGAAAGGGATGTGGTGATGCGGGGGTCGTGAGAGGAGTGGGTGCATGGGCTGGAGCAACGGTCCGCCGACCTGGTCGGAACTGGAACGGGTACTCTCGGGCAAGCCGAGCGGCAGGCCCGCGGAGGACATGCACCCCGGCGACGGCGGCGACAGTCCGGCCTGGTCACGCAAACGCGGCGAGTACCACGCCGGCGGGCTCGACCGGCCGACCGGCCCGACGGTGCCCTTCGCCGAGCTGCACACCCACTCCGCCTACAGCTTCCTCGACGGCGCGAGTCAGCCGGAGGAGCTGGTGGAGGAGGCGGTGCGGCTCGGTCTGGAAGCGCTCGCGCTCACCGACCACAACGGGTTCTACGGGACCGTCCGGTTCGCCGAGGCGGCCAGGGAATGGGGAATGCCAACGGTTTTCGGTGCCGAACTGTCACTGGGAACCGATGCGAAGGCGGCGCCGGGCCGAGGGGATGCGGTCCGGCGCCGTTCTGTCCCTCGGGGCGGGGTGCGAGCCACTGCCGATGACGCGGTCGAGCGAGGACACGCGCACGCGCCGGACTCGGTGCCGCGCACCGGATCTCCCGACCCGTTCGGCCCGCATCTGCTGGTGCTGGCCAGGGGGCAGGAGGGGTACCGGCGGCTCTCCAGGGAGATGACCACGGCGCACATGGCCGCGGGGGAGAAGGGCGTGCTGCGCTACGACCTCGACACGCTCGCCGCGGCGGCGGGCGGACACTGGCACATTCTCACCGGCTGCCGAAAAGGTCACCTGCGCACCGCGCTCGAACACGATCTACGCGGTGGCGATATTCGGCTGCCGAAAGCCGAAGCGGCACTGCGGGATCTGATCGAGCGATTCGGCTCGGACCGGGTGAGTGTGGAGCTCACCCATCACGGCATCGCCACCGATGACGAGCGCAACGCCCTGCTGATCGCGCTGGCCGACCGGCTCGATGTTCCCGTACTCGCCACCACCGGTGCGCATTTCGCGTCACCGGCGCAACGTCGCCGGGCGATGGCACTGGCCGCGATCCGCGCCAGGAGCAGTCTCGACGAGATGGCGGGCTGGCTCGCTCCCACCGGCGGTGCGCACCTGCGTTCGGGTACGGAGATGGCGCACCTGTTCGCCGACTACCCGCACGCGGTGGCGAACGCGGTGACGCTGGCTCGCGAATGTGCGTTCGACCTGGGGCTGATCGCTCCGAACCTGCCGCCGTTCGAGGTGCCGCCCGGCCACGACGAGAACTCCTGGCTGCGCGACCTCGCCTATACGGGCGCGGCGCGCCGCTACGGGCCGAGGCAGCGAAACACCACGGCGTATCAGCAGATCGACCACGAACTAGCGGTGATCGCGGACCTGAACTTTCCCGGCTATTTCCTGGTGGTGCACGACATCGTCCAGTTCTGCAAGGACAGCGACATCCTGTGCCAGGGCCGGGGTTCGGCCGCCAACTCCGCGGTCTGCTACGCCATCGGCATCACCAATGTCGACCCGGTCGGCAACCAACTGCTGTTCGAGCGGTTCCTCTCGCCCGAGCGCGACGGGCCACCCGACATCGATGTCGATATCGAATCCGACCGCCGCGAGGAGGCCATCCAGCACGTCTACGCCAAGTACGGGCGCGACTTCGCCGCTCAGGTGGCGAACGTGATCACCTACCGGGGCAAGTCCTCGGTGCGCGATGCCGCACGGGCACTGGGCTTTTCACCCGGACAGCAGGACGCGTGGAGCAAACAGGTGAGCCGCTGGTCCGGGGTGGCCGCCGAGACGGGCACCGATATCCCGGACACGGTTCTCGAACTCGCGGGCGAACTCGACGGTCTGCCCAGGCATTTGGGCATCCACTCCGGCGGCATGGTGATCTGTGATCGACCGATCGCCGACGTGTGTCCGGTGGAGTGGGCGCGGATGGCCGGGCGCAGTGTGCTGCAGTGGGACAAAGACGATTGCGCCGCGGTCGGTTTGGTCAAGTTCGACATGCTCGGCCTCGGCATGCTCTCGGCGCTGCACTACATGATCGACCTGGTGCGCGAGCACAAGGGCGAGACAGTGGAACTGCACGCGCTCGACCTCACCGAAGCCGGCGTCTACGAGATGCTGCAACGCGCGGACTCGGTCGGGGTGTTCCAGGTGGAGTCGCGCGCGCAGATGGCGACGCTGCCCCGGCTCAAGCCGCGTAATTTCTACGATCTGGTCGTCGAGGTGGCGCTGATCCGCCCCGGACCGATTCAGGGCGGCTCGGTGCATCCCTATATCCGCAGGCGTAACGGCAAGGAGCCGGTGGTGTTCGACCATCCCTCGCTGGAGCGCTCGCTCACGCGCACGCTCGGCATCCCGCTGTTCCAGGAACAGCTGATGCAGATGGCGGTCGATGTCGCCGGTTTCAGTGCGGCCGAAGCCGATCAGCTGCGCCGCGCGATGGGATCCAAACGTTCGCCGGAGAAGATGCAACGGTTGAAGGCCAGGTTCTACGAGGGCATGCGGACGCTGCACGGCATCACCGGCGAGGTCGCCGACCGCATCTACGAGAAGCTCTACGCCTTCGCCAATTTCGGTTTCCCCGAAAGCCATTCGCAGAGCTTCGCCGCGATCGTGTTCTATTCGTCGTGGTTCAAGCTGCACCATCCGGCCGCGTTCTGCGCCGGGTTGTTGCGCGCGCAGCCGATGGGTTTCTACTCACCGCAGTCGCTGGTTGCCGACGCCCGCCGCCACGGGGTGCGCGTGCACGGCCCCGATATCAACGCCAGCCGTGCCGAACCCACCCTCGAGAACGCGGGCACCGAGATCCGGCTCGGCCTGTCGGGCGTGCGCCACATCGGCACCGACCTCGCCGACCGCATCGTCGCCACCCGCGCCGAACACGGCCCCTTCACCTCGATGCTCGACCTCACCGGCCGCATCGAACTGACCATCCCCCAAACCGAATCCCTCGCCACCGCAGGCGCGTTGAGCACCTTGGTCGACACCTCGACCGAGCACTCGGTGACGAGCTCTCGGCGGGCGGCGCTGTGGGCGGCGGGAGCGGCGGCCCAGGAACGCGCGAACCTCCTGCCCGGTACCGGCCCGGCCGTCGCGGCACCCGCGCTGCCCGGCATGAGCGCACTCGAACTCGCCGCCGCCGACGTCTGGGCCACCGGTATCTCGCCCGACACCTACCCCACCGAGTTCCTTCGCGCCCATCTGAATTCGCTCGGTGTCGTCCCGGCCTGCGATCTACTGCTCGTCGAGGACGGCGCGCGAATCCTGGTGGCAGGCGCTGTCACCCACCGTCAGCGCCCCGCCACCGCCGCGGGCGTCACCTTCCTCAATCTCGAAGACGAGACCGGCATGGTCAATGTGGTCTGCTCGGTCGGCCTGTGGACCCGCTACCGCCGCCTCGCCCAGAACGCCACCGCCCTGCTCATCCGTGGCCGCATCCAAAACGCCGAGGGCGCGGCCAGCCTCGTCGCCGACCACCTCGAACACTTGGACCTGACCATCGTGGCCCGCTCCCGTGACTTCCGCTGACAGCGCGCTCCGCCTTCGAACACGAGTCACCGACCCACCCACGCACTACGCTGCGAAATATGCGCAAGCTTGCCGTGGTGATGATCGCGTTGCTCGGACTCCTGTTCCTGGCCGGGTGCGGCGATGACGACAGTGAGGACGAGGCAGGTCGGGCGTCGGCGCCCACCGTCCTCGGCGGGCCCGCACCCGCTGTGGCGCCCGGGTTCCGGGAGGGCGCACCGCAGAAGGACAGTCCGGCGCCGACGGATCAGTCGAACCGGAAAGAGGTGATCACCGGGTCGGTGGATGTCACCTCACCCGATCCGATCGCCGCCGCCGCGACCGTCACCGGGCAGGTCGATGCCGTCGACGGCCGAATCGACAGCCGCACCGAACAACCCGGCACCGACAAGCGCGCGGCTCGCGCCGTGCTCAGTGTTCGGGTGCCCGCCGACAAGACCGACGCCTTCATCACCGGCCTCGGCGGGGTCGGCACGGTCACCAGGGTGAGCACCAATCGCGACGACGTCACCATGCAGTGGCAGGACCTCGATGCCCGTATCCGCGCACTGCAAGCCTCCGTCGATCGGCTCAAAGCGCTGATCACCGGCGCCACCAACACCGCCGACCTGATCGCGGCGGAGGAGGCGCTGTCGAGCAGGCAGGGCGAACTCGACAGCCTCACCGCGCAGAAACGCAGCCTCGACGATCAGGTCGCGCTGTCGACGCTCACCATCACGCTCACCGCCGACGACAAGAACGCACCCGGCGACCCGGACAACTTCTGGGACGGCATCGTCTCGGGCTGGCACTCGCTGATCGACTGGTTGCAGGACGCGATCGTATTCGTCGGCAAGGCCGTGCCGTGGCTGGGCTTCCTCGCCGTGATCGGCGGATTGCTTTATGCCGCACTGCGATTGCTGCGCAGGCGCCGTCGTGCCGGAGCGCGTGTGCCCGCCGCGCCGGTGGCCACGGCTCCCGCGCCGGCAACCACCGCGTCAGGTGCCACCGAACAGACAGCGTCGGCGAAGGAGACCCCCGGTGCCCACAGTGCGGGCGACGATCAAACCGAACAGCCGTAAGGGCCCCCTGGTCGAAACCGCCGAGGACGGCTCCCTCACCCTCTATGTCCGCGCCCCGGCCGTAGAGGGCAAGGCCAACAAGGCGGCCATCGAACTCCTCGCCGACCATTTCGGCGTCGCCAAGTCCGCCGTCCGGTTGACCGCGGGCGCCACCTCACGGTTCAAGCGCTTCGATATCGACTGAGTCAGACCGCGCCCGGAAAGCCCAGCTGCCGCCACGCCTCGTACACCGATACCGCCGCCGCGTTCGACAGATTCATCGAACGTCGCCCCGGCAGCATCGGAATGCGGACCTGCTCGGTGATCTGGGGATCGGTCAGCACTTCCTCGGGCAGTCCCGTGGGCTCGGTGCCGAACAGCAGTGCGTCGTTGTCGCGATAGGCGATATCGGTGAAGCGGGTGGTGGCCTGGGTGGTGAAGGCGAAGACCCGACCGGGCCGGATCGCCGCGAACGCCGTCGCGAGGTCGGGATGCACGGTCACCACCGCGAGGTCGTGGTAGTCCAGTCCGGCCCGTCGCAGCTTGGACTCCGAGAGATCGAAGCCGAGCGGTTCGATCAGGTGGAGCGCGCAGCCGGTCCCCGCGGCCAACCGGATCGCATTGCCGGTATTGGGCGGAATCACGGGCTCGTGAAAGATCAGGTGCAGCACAGCGGACCACTCTGTCATGCGCCACCCCGTCCGCGCGCAGGCGGTATCTGGAACAATCGGGCTCGTGAACGAGGCGGAGACGACCGGCAAGCACCGGGTCGCGCGGTTGAGCGCGGGGGAGCAGTACCTGCGCAGTCATCTGCCGATGACCGTGGTGACAGCGCTGATCGTGATCGCGGTCGGCTTCGTCGCCTGGGATCGGTGGCGTCGCGGCGCGCTGATCTTCGGCAGCGCCGCCCTGGTGGCCGCCGCGTTCCGGCTGTGCTTGCCGACCGTGCAGGTGGGCTTGCTCGCCGTCCGCAGCCGTCCGTTCGATGTGGCCGCGCTGACCGCGCTCGGCAGCGCCATCGTCTTCCTGGCGGCCACCATCAACACCCTCGGCGTTTCCTAGTTCAGGCGGAGGTCCTGTCCCACAGGCTGTGGGTGCCGTTGCTGCCGTAGAGCGCGCGAGCATCGCTCGGGCTGATCGTCGTCCGGGTTCGTGGCGGTGCGGCGCCGGCGTGGGCAGCCAGGATCTGTCCGGTCATCTTCGCGACGTACGGGCTGGCCAGGATCAGGCCACGGTTGTCGCGACGCGCGGCGGCCCAGACGATTGCCTTCCCCGGGACGCGCACCGCGGCGTCGACGACCCGGGGCATGTCGAATCGGCCGAGCTCGCGCATCCAGGCGGGCAGCGTCGAGATCGTCGCCAGCGACAGCACCCGACCACCGGCCGCGAACGTCATGCCCTTGCTCACCGACGGCCACAGCAGGAAATGCATGGCCTCGACCGCCCGCTCGCTGACGCACAACTGCGGCCGAACGCGCTCGAAGTACGCGCGCACCTCGGCCCGATCGCGCGGCACATCCGAAGGCTTGCAGGTCTGCAGCTCGGCGGCGATCACGCACTCGGCCCAGTACCGATCCTCCTCGGCGGGACTCAGCGGCCCCGGTCCGAACATCTCGTAGGCCTTGAGGACCGAATGCCACCCGGTGACGTGGATCCACAGCTGGGAGTCGGGGTTGTTGGCGCTGTAGCGCTTGCCGCTGATCGGTTCGATGCCCGTCATCGGCGCGTGCACTTTCATCAGGTGCTCGGCGGCCTGGATGGCGGTGCGGCCGTCACCCAGCGCGACCAGCAGGAAGTAGGACAGCGTGTGGTCGAGACGGGTGGCGGGATTGTCGTAGATCCCGTGTGAATCGGCGACCGCGGCGGTCAGGAACGGATCGAAGTGTTCGAGAGTGACCGCGCGCTGGAAGCCGATCAGCGCGGTCGGCGCCGCCCACACCTTCCAGGTGGGGGAATCCGGTCCGAAGAAGCCATGGTCGTCGCGACGGAGAGTCGACGCATCGAAAGCCATTGCACATGCCCCTTTGCAGTGCGAGGAATAATTGAATACAACACCACCGTAGCAATGGCTCGACGTGAATACAACGGTTGCGTAGGATTCGTGACGACAGGGTCGGCGGGTATCGTCGGCGAGCGAAAGGCAGGTGGGCGGTGACCTCGACGCAGGAGCAACGACCTCGACGCCGCTATGCGCCGCGCCTGCCGCCGGAGCAGCGCCGCGCGCAACTTCTCGACGCCGCGTTCACCGTCCTGGGCCGGATGGAACTGCACGAGTTGAGCATGGAGGCCGTCGCGCAGGAGGCGGGCGTCGGAAAACCTGTGCTGTACACGGTGTTCAAGACCCGCGCCGAACTCGTCGAAGCGCTGCTGGAACGCGAACGGGAACGGGGACTGGATCAGATCGCCGACACCCTGCCCGACGACCTGCTCGGCGCCGATCCCTTGGCCGCCGCGTCGGCGACCGTCGAAGCGTTCGTCGGTGTGGCACTGGCGAATCCGACCCGCTGGCGGCTGATCCTCGCCACCCCGGCGAGTGCGCCCGACGAATACCGTGCGGCGCTTCGTGCTTCGCGCGCCGAGATCTTGGAGCGCGCGGAATCGCTTGTCCGCATGGGCATCTCCGTGCTGCCGCGATGGTCGGGTATGGATGCCGGACTACTCGCGAACTCGACCCTCACCATCGCCGAAATGCTCGGTCGGCTGGGGGTCAGCGAGCCGGAAGAATATCCGCGCGAACGACTTCAGGCCTACGTCCGCTCGATCGTCGCCCTGCTGACGGGACCGTGAAGGTCAGCGGTTCTCCCGCGCGAGGCGCATCGTCTCGGTGAGCAACTTCGACACCGCGGCGGCCTCGGTGAGGAACCCATCGTGCCCGTCGCGTGAGTGCACGACCTCGAGCCCCGCGCAGCCGGGCAGACCTTCGGCCAGCTCGGCCTGAGTGTTCAGGGGGTACAGGCGATCCGAGTCGACCCCGCCGACCACGCACGGCACCGATGTCGAAGCCAGCGCGGCAGCGATACCGCCGCGCCCGCGACCCACATCGTGGCGGTTCATGGCCTCGCTGAGCAGCACATAGGTGGCGGGATCGAACCGCTGGACCAGCTTGTCGGCTTGGTGCTCGAGGTAGCTCTGCACCGCGTAGCGCCCACCGGTCCACGGGTCTTCGTCGCCCTGGGGCTTGTTGGTGAAGCGGTGGTCGAGTTCGCCCTCGGTGCGGTAGGTCAGGTGCGCGATGCGCCGGGCCAGGCCCATGCCGGTCATCGGCGCGCGACCGGTGCCGTGATAGTCGCCGCCCTGCCAGTCGGGATCGGCCGTGATGACGGCCATCTGGGTGGTCTGGGTGCCGATCTGATCGGCGGTGGCGCGGGCGCCGACGGCCAGCACGAGCGCGGCGCTGACCCGCTCGGGCAGGCCGATGATCCACTCGAGCACCCGCATGCCGCCCATCGAGCCGCCGACGACAGCGCCGAGCCGCTCGATGCCGAGCACCTCGAACAACTGCGCTTCGGCCTGCACCTGGTCACGGATGTTCAGCTCGGGAAACCGTGCGCCCCATGGCTTTCCGTCGGAGGCGAGCGAGGACGGGCCGGTGCTGCCCTTGCAGCCGCCCAGCACGTTGGTCGCGATCACACACCACTCGTCGGTGTCGATCGGCGCGCCGGGCCCGACCATGCCCTCCCACCAGCCGGGCGCCCCGTCGGGCCCACCGACGACATGGGAGTCGCCGGTGAGCGCGTGTTCGACGAGCACCACATTGTCCAGGGTGGGCGAGAGCTCGCCCCAGCGTTGCACCGCCAGCCGCACATCGGGGACGACGGCGCCGTTCTCCAGCGCCACATCCCCGATGGCGACCACGCCGACGCGCCCGTCCGGCGGTGGCAGCAGGGCCACCCCGGTTCCGGGTCGGGCGATCGGCGATTCGGTGCTCACGGTCACGTCGTCGCCGCCGCGAACCCGGCCCGCAGATCGGCCAGAATGTCGTCGATTCCCTCGATGCCCACCGCGAGCCTGACCAGGCCGGGAGTGACGCCGGCCGCCAGCTGCTCTGCGGGCGTCAACTGCGAGTGCGTGGTCGACGCCGGGTGAATCACGAGTGAACGCACATCACCGATGTTAGCTACATGGCTGTGCAGGCTGAGCGCGTCCACGAACTTCTTGCCCGCGTCGACGCCGCCCGCCAGCTCGAACGCCACGATCGCGCCCGCACCCTTGGGCGCCAGCTCCTTGGCCCGCGCGTGCCAGGGCGAGGACTCGAGGCCCGCGTAGAACACCGCGTCGACGCCCGGCTGCTCGGCGACGAACTTCGCGACCGTCTCGGCATTGCTGACATGCCGCTCGACCCGCAGGCTCAGCGTCTCGATGCCCTGCGCGATGAGGAACGCGTTGAACGGTGAGACCGCCGCACCCAGATCGCGCAGCAACTGCACGCGAGCCTTCAGCGCGAACGCGGGCGCGCCCAGATCGGCGAACACCGCACCGTGGTAGCTGGGATCGGGCTCGGTGAAGCCGGGGAAGCGCGCGTTGCCGTCGGCGTCGCGCACCGTCCAGTCGAACGTGCCGCCGTCGACGATCACGCCCGCCACGGCCGCGCCGTGCCCGCCCAGGTACTTCGTCGCCGAATGGACGACGATGTCGGCGCCGTGGGCCAGCGGCTGGATCAGGTACGGGGTAGCGACGGTGTTGTCCACGATCAGCGGAAGGCCGTTCGCGTGCGCGACACCGGCGATACCGGGGATGTCGAACACCGCGCTACTCGGGTTGGCGATGGTCTCGCCGTAGAACGCCTTGGTGTTCGGCTGGATCGCGGCCTTCCACTGCTCGAGATCATCGGGGTCCTCGACGAACGAGACCGTGATCCCCAGCTTGGGCAGCGAGTAGTGGAAGAGGTTGTAGGTGCCGCCGTAGAGGTGCGGGCTGGAGACGATATGGTCGCCCGCGCTCGCCAGGTTCAGGATCGCGTAGGTCTCCGCGGCCTGGCCCGAGGCCAGCAGCAGCGCCGCGACGCCGCCTTCGAGCGCGGCCACGCGCTGCTCCACCGCGTCCTGGGTGGGGTTCATGATCCGGGTGTAGATGTTGCCCGGCTCGGCGAGACCGAACAGCGCGGCGGCGTGATCGGTGTCGCGGAAGGCGTACGAGGTGGTCTGGTAGATCGGCAGTGCCCGCGCGCCGGTGGCGGCGTCGGGTGCCTGGCCCGAGTGGATCTGCTTGGTCTCGAAGGACCAGTTCTCGGGCAGGGAAGAGTCAGTCATGTCGTGCTCCAAATGGGTGTCAGCCGGGGGATCTCGTCAACTGGGTCGGATCGACTGGCAACAACACATGGGGGCCTCCTGCAGTGCGCGCTTGCTCTCGACTTTCGAGAGCCCGGTCATCACCCGGAGCACCCCACCGCAGCTGGAGGGTTGCCGACCAGCGAGCCGGGGCTTGGCGCTGGTACTCATGACCTTGCCGTCATGTTAACCGGAGATCTCCCGCGGGCGGAAACTTCCCCCGCATTTCCCGCCGAAGATCACTCGTCGGACGGTGTGCCGAAGCCTGGCGTGTCGTCCACCGGTGCGCCACAGACCTGCCGCAAGCCGTGGTAGGCGCGCAGCACGGCGTCGCGAGTGACCCGAACGGCTACCGTCGGTGACCCGCTCAGCAAGGCTTGTTCGGTATCGGCGACCGAGAGGTGGCACAGCATCTGCCAGATGCCGGCCACCAGCTTCACCGTGAAGTCGTCCGGCGACGTGCCCATCCGCTGCGCGAGTTCGGTGCACACCGCGACGTTCTTCTTCTCCGCGTATTCCAGCGCGCGCGCGTTGACCGACTGGCTGGTGCGCATGATGCGCTGCATCTGCAGGAACTGGCGGATGAACCGAATGCCGTCCGCGTCCGCCTCGGCCTGGACCACCGCCAGGTAGGCGCCACACAGCGCCTGGAGTTCGTTGCCGGTATTCGGTTGGGAGCGCAGCGCGACGGCGACGGAGACCCCGAAGTCGTCGATCGGGGCCAGCACGATGTCTTCCTTGAGCGCGAAGTACCGGTTGACGGTGCGTGGGGACACATCGGCGCCCGCGGCGATCTGCTCGACCGTCGTCGCGTCGAATCCTTGGCTGTCGCACAGGTCGAGCCCGACCGTCACGATCGCGGCTTTGGTCTGGAGCTTCTTGCGCTCGCGCAGGCCCAGCGGCGCGTCGGCAGCCGGTTCGGTCGTCCGGTCGGCGCTGATCGGAGTGGTCGAGTCCAGCATTCCCTCAGCCTACCGTGTCGGCGGCTTTATCTGTCCAAGTAGGCCAATTGGCGCGTTCAGACATTTTTCTCTTGACGCCAATTGTCTCGTAGTGCCAGAATTGGTTCACGCCAATCGAGCGACGAGGAGTCCTGGTGACCGGCACCGAGGTATTGACGAAAAATGTTGATTCACAACAGAATTCGATGCGGTGGTGGGCGTTGGTCGTGCTCTCGGCCGCCCAGCTGATGGTGGTGCTCGACGCCACCGTGATCACGATCGCCCTGCCGTATGCCCAGCGTGACCTCGGGATCAGCGACGGCGACAAACAGTGGGCGCTCACCGCGTACACGCTCATCTTCGGCGGGCTACTGCTGCTCGGCGGACGGATGGCCGACTACCTGGGCCGACGCCGGATCTTCCTGGTCGGCCTGGTGGGCTTCGCCGCCGCGTCGGCGCTGGCGGGGCTCGCGCAGACCGGCCCGCAGTTGTTCATCGGCCGAGGTCTGCAGGGTGCGTTCGCCGCGCTGCTCGCCCCCGCGGCCCTGTCGCTGCTGTCGGTGATCTTCACCGATGTGCAGGAGCGGGCCCGCGCGTTCGCGGTGTTCGCGGGTATCACCGCGGGTGGCATCGCGTTCGGGCTGATCGTCGGTGGCGCGCTCACCGAGTTCGCGTCGTGGCGGTGGACGCTGTTGATGAACACGCCGATCGCGCTCATCGCGGTAGTCGGTGCGGTCGCGGTGATCGCGCGCGATATCCCGGTGCCGAGGACCGGCGGCTACGACCTGCCCGGCGCCGTCACCGTGACATTCGGCTTGGTGTCGATCGTCTACGGATTCAGTCGCGCCGCCGAACACGGGTGGCTGGCGGGCAGCACCCTCGGCCTGCTCGGGGCGGGCTTCGCCTTGCTCATAGCGTTCGTCCTCATCGAGGCGCGCTCGGCGAATCCGCTGCTGCCATTGCGAATTCCGGGTGAGATCAATCGAGGCGGCGCTTTGCTGGCCGCGCTGCTGATCCCGATCGCGATGTTCGCCATGTTCTTGTTCCTGAGCTTCTACTACCAGAACACCCTCGGCTATTCGCCGCTGAAGGCGGGCATCGCGTTCCTGCCGTTCCCGGTGGGCATCGGCATCGCGGCGGGCATCACCAGTTCGTTGATGCCCAAGTTCGGGCCGCGTCCGCTGATGGTGGTCGGCGCGTTGCTCGGCGTCGTCGGGCTGCTGTGGCTGGCGCAACTGAGCTACGGCGACGGGTACGCGCTGAGCGTGCTGCCCGCGCAGTTGTTGATGGCGCTCGGGATGGGTCCGCTGTTCGTCGGGATGCAGGCCGTCGCGCTGCATCAGGTCGACGCCGAGGACTCCGGCGTCGCCAGCGCCCTGCTCAATGCCGCCCAGCAGGTCGGCGGCGCCGTCGGCACCGCCCTGCTGACCACCCTCTCGGTCCAGGCCGCCGAGAACTACGTCACCGACAACCCCACCGTCGACCACCTGATCGAACGCGCCTCGATCTACAGCTACGACGTCGCGTTCTATATCGGCGCCGGCTTCTTCCTCGCCGCCGCCGTGGTGATCGCGGTGATGATCCGCGACAAGCCGGAGAACCTGATCGAAGGCGACGAGCACGCGGCCGCCGTACCGATCGCGGTCTGACCTGCTCGACCGGGCCCGCGCCACCGTTCCTCGGTGCGCGGGCCTCGCCGTGTTACTACTGAGTAGCCGGTCAAGGCCCGATCGGGTACCGGCACGCGGTCGGGGCGGAGTAGCTTCGAGGAGTCCCGCACAGCGGGCCCTCCCATCGCGGTGAGGTGGGGGACAGCAGTACGCTCGTCTTGTTTGCACCACACGTCCCGCAGACAACGCGGGGCATATACGTTGTCTGTTGGAACTGCTGGGGTCCGCTCACAAGCGTGTTCGCCTAGCCGTGCAATAAGGGCACCCACCGAGGAGGACACGAAGATCCATGTCCAAGATCAAGGTTGAAGGCACCGTTGTAGAACTCGACGGCGACGAGATGACCCGGATCATCTGGCAGTTCATCAAGGACAAGCTGATCCATCCCTATCTCGACGTGAACCTCGAGTACTACGACCTCGGCATCGAGTACCGCGACAAGACAGACGACCAGGTCACCGTCGACGCGGCCAATGCCATCAAGAAGTACGGCGTCGGCGTGAAATGCGCCACCATCACCCCCGACGAAGCGCGGGTGAAAGAGTTCGGCCTCAAGAAGATGTGGCGCTCGCCGAACGGCACCATCCGAAACATTCTGGGTGGCACCATCTTCCGCGCGCCGATCATCATCTCCAACGTGCCCCGCTTGGTGCCCGGCTGGACCAAGCCGATCATCATCGGCCGTCACGCCTTCGGCGACCAGTACCGCGCCACCGACTTCAAGGTCTACGAGGCGGGCACCGTCACGCTGACCTTCACGCCGGAAGACGGCAGCGAGCCGATCGTGCACGAGGTCGTGAAGATGCCCGAAGACGGCGGCGTCGTCATGGGTATGTACAACTTCAAGAAGTCCATCGAGGACTTCGCGCGGGCCTCGTTCAACTACGGCCTGCAGCAGAACTACCCGGTGTACCTCTCCACGAAGAACACCATCCTCAAGGCTTACGACGGCATGTTCAAGGACACCTTCGAGGAAGTCTTCGACGCCGAGTTCAAGGCCGAGTTCGACGCGGCGGGTCTCACCTACGAGCACCGCCTGATCGACGACATGGTCGCCTCCTCCATGAAATGGGAGGGCGGCTACGTCTGGGCCTGCAAGAACTACGACGGCGACGTGCAGTCCGACACCGTGGCCCAGGGCTTCGGCTCGCTCGGCCTGATGACCTCGGTGCTGCTCACCCCGGACGGCAAGACCTGTGAGGCCGAGGCCGCGCACGGCACGGTCACCCGGCACTACCGCCAGCACCAGCAGGGCAAGCCGACCTCGACCAACCCGATCGCGTCGATCTTCGCCTGGACCCGCGGCCTCGAACACCGCGGCAAGCTGGACAACACCCCCGAGGTGATCGGCTTCGCGCAGGCGCTCGAGGACGTGGTCATCAAGACCGTCGAGGGCGGTCAGATGACGAAGGACCTCGCCGCGCTCGTCGGCGGCGACCAGGGTTACCTGAGCACCGAGGAATTCCTCGGCGCGCTGGACGTCAACCTGGCTCGTGCACTGAAGTGATGTAGCCCCGGTTCGCGACCGCGAACCCGCACGGCTATGAAGGCGCTCGCACCGAATCCGGTGCGAGCGCCTTCTGTTCCGCCTCCCCGCGTATTCGAGCCGGACTCGAGTGGGGTGAGACCTCCGTCGGCGGCCGGCGGGAGGGCGATGTTCGGGTTTGCTCGACTTGGTGAGTTACCCATGTTCTTGCGAGATCACTGGTAACTTGCCTGGTCGTTTTCTGTGGGGTGGGGTAACTCACGCTCTGCTCGGGTAGCGAACGGGTACCTGTGCCCGTTGCATGGAAGCGTGACTTCTTCCATCGCAGCCCCCGATCGCCTCGATGTGCCACGCACCAGCTGGCATGTCCCGGCGATGCTCGCGTTGGCGCTGGGTGGATTCGGGATCGGGACCACCGAGTTCGTGACCATGGGGTTGCTGCCCGATATCGCGCGGGCTTTCGATATCTCCGAGCCGTCGGCCGGGCACGCGGTGTCGGCGTACGCGCTGGGCGTCGTGGTCGGTGCGCCGCTGATCGCCGCGTTGTGCGCCCGGGTGGCGCGCAAGAAATTGCTCATCGCGCTGATGGTCGCGTTCACCGTCGGCAATATCGGGACCGTGCTCGCGCCGACCTTCGGCACGCTCGTGCTCGCCCGCTTCGTGTCCGGTCTGCCGCACGGCGCGTACTTCGGTGTCGCCTCGCTGGCGGCGGCCACGCTCGCGCCCGTCGGACAGCGTGCCAAGGCGGTCGCCGCGGTGATGCTCGGGCTCAGCGTCGCGAATGTGATCGGTGTGCCCGGCGCGACCTGGCTCGGTCAGCACCTGGGCTGGCGTGACGCCTATGTGGTCGTCGCCGTGATCGGAGTGGCGACAGTCGCCGCCCTGTGGCGCTATGTTCCGGCGCTGACCAGCATGAAGATCACCAACCCGATGACCGAACTCGGTGCGCTGCGTCGCCCGCAGGTGCTGCTCACCCTGGCCGTCGGCGCGATCGGTTTCGGCGGCATGTTCGCCGTCTACACCTACATCGCCACCACCATGACCGATGTCGCGGGCATGCCCATCGGCGCGGTGCCGATCGTGCTCGCGCTGTTCGGTCTCGGCATGATCGTGGGCAATATCGGTGGCGGCATCCTCGCCGACCGCGGCGTCGACCGGTCGATCTTCGTCGCCATGATCGCGATGGTGGTGATCCTGGCCGGCTTCGTCCTGGCCGCCCACAATCCGATCACGGCCTCGATCGGGGCCTTCCTCGTCGGCGCCTCCGGCGCGGCCTTGGCCCCGGGCTTGCAAACCCGCCTCATGGATGTGGCGGCCGACGCCCAGACTCTCGCCGCCGCCCTCAACCACGCCGCCTTGAACATGGCGAACGCCGCGGGTGCCTGGCTCGGCGGCCTCGTGATCGCCGCGGGCCTCGGCTACACCGCCCCGGCGATGGTCGGGGCCGTCCTCGCCGTAGCCGGTGTGCTGCTGTTCACGCTGACGGTGTTCCTGCAACGCCGCTCCGCACACAACACGCCGTAACCGATTGGTACCCTTACTCACCTCGACATACGGTGCCCCACATGCCGAGCCACCTGCACGAGGGTTTGCTTGACCTGTTCCGCACGGATCTCCTGCTCGCACCATCGCTGCTGGCCGAGGAGTTCAGGATTCCGCTGCCGGGTTTGTCGCAAATGCGGGCTGAGCCGTGCGATTTCACCGATGTCGGGCCCAAGGAATTTCGCGGTGACCTAGCACTCAGCACCCATGACCATCGGGAGATGCCCGTTCTTGGTGTGTGCGTCGAGGTGCAGTTGTCGAAGGCGGATGTGCGGCGCTGGAAATGGCCAGTCTATTTGACCACCCTGCGGTCACGGCTGTGCTGCCCAGTGGTGTTGTTGGTGGTGACGCCGAGCAGGAAAGTCGCGAAGTGGGCCGAGCAGCCGATCGAGCTCGATACCGTCGGATCGGTCATTCAACCGCTGGTACTCGGTCCTGACCGGTTTCCCGTCGTGACGGACCCCGATGAGGCCAGACGTCGTCCCGAGCGGGCGACTCTCTCGGCGATCGCCCATGGCGCAGGGCCGCACATGGAGGAGGTCCTTGCCGCATTCTTGGCTGGGCTGATGAAAACCGACGACGAGCATGCGAAAATGTATCTGGACCTGGTCGACGACGCGTTGACCGTCTCGGCAAGCCGACGCCTGGAGGAACTGATGGAGAGCACCCCGCAGTACCGCGGCCGCATCGCCACCAAGTACGTGGCGAAGGGGCGCGAGGAGGGACGCGAGGAGGGACGCACAGAGAACGCCGCGCACGCGGTGCTCACAGTGCTGACCGCTCGCGGGCTGGAGCTTTCGGCCGCGCAACGTGCTCAGCTTGCCGCGTGCAGCGACTTCGGCCAACTCGACGCGTGGTTGACGCAGGCCGTGACTGTCACAAGCACCGACGAACTTTTCGGCTGACTCCTCGCTTCATCCAGCGAGACAGCATTTCTGAGCGATCTAGTCGGCTGTGGCGGGGCGGGCCCAGCCGACGCTGAGTTGGACGGCTCGTTGCCAGCGTTCGTACTCGTTGTCGCGGATGCGGCGGTCCGGGGACGGTGTCCACTGGGCAGCGACCTTCCAATTGCGGCGTAGCCCTTGGAGATCGGGCCAGTAGCCGACGGCCAGGCCTGCTGCATAGGCGGCGCCGAGAGAGACTGTTTCGGTGACGAGGGGGCGTATGACAGGGGTATCGAGGACGTCGGCGATTATTTGCATGAGCAGGTTGTTGGACGCCATGCCGCCTGCCACTCGCAGGGACTTCGCTTGGAGACCGGCGTCGGCGTTCATGGCCTCGACCACGTCGCGGGTCTGCCAGGCGGTGGCCTCCAGGACCGCGCGGGCCAGGTGGCCTTTGGTGACATAGGAGGTCAGACCGATGAGCAAGCCGCGGGCGTCGCTGCGCCAGTGGGGGGCGTAGAGGCCGGAGAAGGCGGGGACGAGGTAGCAGCCGCCGTTGTCGTCGACGGTGTTGGCAAGAGTTTCGATTTCGGGGGCGGTGGCGATCAGGCCGACGATGTCGCGCAGCCACTGGACCAGGGACCCGGTCACCGCGATCGGGCCTTCCAGCGCGTAGACCGGTTCGGGGCCGACCTGGTAGCCGATGGTGGTGAGCAGGCCGTGTTCGGAGCGGATCAGTTCGGTGCCGGTGTTCATCATGAGGAAGCCGCCGGTGCCGTAGGTGCATTCGGTTTCCCCCGGGGCGAAGCAGGTTTGGCCGAAGAGGGCCGCGTGCTGGTCGCCGAGGGCGGCGCCGATCCGCACGCCCGGCACGACGGTGGAGGCAGTGCCGAAATCGCCGGTCGATGGTTCGATGCGGGGGAGCATGGCGGGCGGAATATCGAAGAACCGCAACAGTTCCGCGTCCCACTGGCGGGTGGCGAGGTTCATCAGCAGGGTGCGGCCCGCGTTGGTCACGTCGGTGACGTGCTCGGCGCCGCCGGTCAGGTTCCAGATGAGCCAGGATTCCATGGTGCCGAACAGGACGTCGCCGCGTTCGGCTCTGGCGCGAAGACCGTCGACATTGTCGAGTAGCCAGCGCAGCCGTGGTGCGGCGAAGTAGGTGGCCAGGGGCAGCCCGCTCAGTTCGGGAATGCGCTGTGCTCCAGGCAATTCCTTCATCCGATCGACCAGCTCTTCGGTGCGCACGTCCTGCCAGACGATGGCCAGCCGCACCGGCAGCCCCGTGCGCCGATCCCACACCACGGTGGTCTCGCGCTGATTGGCGATGCCGATCGCGGCCACCTGGTCCACGGTGATCCCGGCATCGCGCAGCGCCGCGGGCACGATTCGCTCGACCGTCCGCCAGATCTCGAGCGCGTCTTGCTCCACCCATCCCGACCTGGGGTAGTGCTGACGATGGGTCCGCTGCGCCATGCCGGCCAGCCGGGCGTGCTGATCGAAGACGATGCACCGGCTCGAGGTGGTGCCCTGATCGATAGCGAGCACGAAACGTTGGGTCATCGTCGTCTGCTCTCGTTGTCGGCCGATGCCGCGGCGGCGGGAATACCGGCCCAGCTCATTGCGCTGCCGTCAGGTCACGGTGCACGGCGAGAGCGGCGGCGCGAACCTGCTCGATCGCGGCGGGACGCACCTGTAAGCGGTTGTCGCACAGCCGATCCGTCGGCCCGGTGATGCCGATAGCCGCGACGACCAGCCCGCCTCTGGCTCGAACGGGCGCGGCGATGCCCGCTTCGCCCGAGCGGTGCTCCTCGACTTCGTCCGCCCAACCCCGCCGCCGAACCTCGGCGATGGCATGGTCGAGCATGTCGCGTTCGGTGATCGTCCGCTGGGTGAACCCTTGGAGCGCAACGGCTTCCGCCGCGGCGTCGTAGGCCAGCAGTACCTTGCCGAGCGCGGTCGCGTGAGCGGGAAGTATTTCGCCGACCGCCAAGGCTTGGACGCTGTTGTCGGGCCGGAAGACGTGGTGGATGACCGTGATCCCGGTTTCCCGAGCCACCGCGATGCGCACCGATTCCCCGGAACGGGAGGCGAGGGCGTCGGCCCGGTGGATCGCCCGCGAACGCAACTCGTTCACATCGAGCCGATCGGTCCCGAGTTCACCGATCGCGGGGCCGAGTAGGTATTTGCCGGTGAGTGTGTCCTGCCCGACGAAACCGACGCCGAGCAGCGTCCGCAGGATGCCGTGCGCGGTGGGTTTGGCCAGGTCGAGGGCGGTCGCGATCTCGCCGACGCCCAGCGGTCCCGATCCGCGCGCGAGCAGACGCAGCACGGCGGCGGCGCGTTCGATCGACTGGATCGGCCCAGGCATGGCCCCGAACCTACCACCGTTCAGCATTGTCGAACGGTGCGTGTGGTGTGCGCGTCCGCGCGTTCCTAGCGTGGGTTCCGGGCCCAGGTGCCCGATCGACGGACTCGATGGCGAGGTCCGGGAAGGACGACAAATGAACCGGTATGTGGGCGCGATCGACCAGGGCACGACTTCGACGCGATTCATGGTTTTCGACCACAAAGGCACCGTTGTAGCCCGCCATCAGCTCGAACACTCCCAGATCATGCCGCAGCCGGGCTGGGTCGAACACAACCCGGACGAGATCTGGGAACGCACCCGCACCGTCGTCAAGACCGCTCTCTCGCTCGCCGATCTCACGGCCGACGACCTCGCCGCCATCGGCGTCACCAACCAGCGCGAGACCACGGTCGTGTGGAACCGCCGCACCGGCCGCCCCTATGGCAATGCCATCGTCTGGCAGGACACCCGCACCGACCGCATCATCGCCGATCTCGACGCCGCCGGGCACAGTGCGCTCATCCGCGAGAAGACCGGCCTGCCGCCCGCGCCGTATTTCTCCGGCGGCAAGCTGAAGTGGATCCTCGACAATGTCGCGGGCGTGCGCGCCGACGCCGAGCGCGGTGACGCCCTGTTCGGCACCCTCGACAGCTGGCTGATCTGGAATCTCACCGGCGGCGTGCACGTCACCGACCCCACCAATGCCTCGCGAACCATGCTGATGGATCTCGAAACCCTCGACTGGGACGACGAACTCCTCGCGATCTTCGGCATCCCACGCGCCATGCTGCCGACCATCGCACCGTCGGCGAACCCGGAACTGTTCGGAACCACTAAACCCGACGGCCCGTTCAAAGGGTCGGTGCCCATCGCGGGCGTGCTCGGCGACCAGCAAGCCGCAGGTGTCGGACAGGTGTGCTTCCAGCCCGGCGAGGCCAAGAACACCTATGGCACAGGCAATTTCCTGATGCTCAACACCGGCACGGAGATCGTGCGCTCGAACCACGGCCTGATCACCACCGTCGCCTACCAGTTCGGCGACGACAAGCCCGCCTACGCGCTGGAGGGTTCGATCGCGGTCACCGGCTCCGCGGTGCAGTGGTTGCGCGACCAGATGGGCATCATCGCCGGCGCCGCGCAGATCGAGGACCTCGCCGGTCAGGTGGCCGATTCCGGCGGCGTGTACTTCGTGCCCGCCTTCTCCGGTCTGTTCGCGCCGTACTGGCGACCCGATGCACGCGGCGCGGTCGTCGGGCTGTCGCGCTACAGCAACAACGCCCACTTGGCCAGGGCTACTTTGGAATCCATCGCCTACCAGACCCGCGACGTGGTCGAGGCCATGCAGCGCGACGCGGGCGTCCGGCTGGCGACGCTGCGGGTGGACGGCGGCGTCACGGTGAACCAGCTGGCCATGCAGATCCAAGCCGATCTACTCGGCGTCCCGGTCTCGCGACCGGTCGTCGCCGAGACCACCGCGCTCGGCGCCGCCTACGCCGCGGGACTGGCCGTGGGTTTCTGGAGCGGCACCGACGAACTGCTCGACAACTGGTCCGAAGACGTCCGCTGGTATCCGAGCTGGTCCGACGAGCAACGCGAACACGGCTACCGCCGCTGGCTCAAAGCCGTCGAGCGCACCCTCGACTGGGCCGAAATCTGAATCACCACAATACTTTCGAGAAGGAGATCATCGTGTCTGTGCAACTGGACCCCACCTACCGCGAGAAGGCTGTCGGCACGCTCGACACCGCCGAGGTCGATGTCCTGGTCATCGGTGGTGGCGTGACCGGCGCCGGTGCCGCGCTCGACGCCGCGTCGCGCGGCCTGTCGGTCACCCTGGTCGAGGCACGTGATTTCGCCGCGGGCACCTCGAGCCGGTCGTCCAAGCTCATCCACGGTGGCCTTCGGTACCTGGAGCAGATGGACTTCGCGCTGGTGCGCGAGGCGCTCAAAGAGCGTGGGCTGCTGCTGAATACGCTCGCGCCGCACCTGGTGCATCCGGTGCCGTTCCTGTTTCCGCTCCAGCACCGAGTGTGGGAGCGCGCGTACATCGGGGCCGGTATCGCGCTGTACGACACCCTCGGTGGCGCGCGCACCGTCCCGATGCACAAGCACCTGACCCGTTCCGGCGCACTGGAACTCGCGCCCGCGCTGCGCGATGACGCGATGACCGGCGCCATCCGCTACTACGACGCGCAGGTCGACGACGCCCGCCACACGATGATGATCGCCAGGACCGCCGCTGAACACGGCGCCACGGTGCTGACCCGCACCAAGGTGATCGGGCTGGAACGCGACGGCGACAAGGTCGTCGGTGCGCGCGTGGAAGACCTGGAAACCAGCCTGACGCACACCATTCGGGCCCGCGCCGTGATCAGCGCGACCGGCGTGTGGACCGACGACATGATCAAGATGACCGGCGTGGACTTCCCGTTCCACGTCCAGATGTCGAAGGGCGTGCACATCCTCGTGCCGCGCGACCGGCTGAACCTGCACACCGGCATGATCATGCGCACCGAGAAGTCGGTCCTGTTCGTGATCCCGTGGGCCGAACACTGGATCATCGGCACCACCGACACCGAATGGGCCCTGGACAAGAACCACCCGACGGCCACCGCCGCCGACGTGCAATACATCCTCGATCACGTCAACGCGTTGCTGCGCGAGCCGTTGACCAGGGCAGACATCGTCGGCACCTACGCGGGCCTCCGCCCGCTGATGACCGGTGCCACGAAGGAGACCGCGAAACTCTCGCGCGAACACGCCGTCGCCGAACCCGCGCCGGGCCTGTTCGTGATCGCGGGCGGCAAGTACACGACCTACCGGGTGATGGCCGCCGATGTCGTCGACGCTGCCGTCGCGCGCCTGGGTGGGGATGTTCCCGCCTCGTCGACCGCGCAGTTGCCCATCGTCGGCGCGGCGGGCTACTTCGACATGCTCGCCGAGGTGACCGACCTGTCGGTGTCACAGCGACTGCCGGTCGACGTGGTCGAGCACCTGCTCGGCCGTTACGGTTCGCTGAGCACCGATATCTTCGGCCTCATCGCCGCTGATCCCGCCCTGCGTCACCCGGTTCCGGGGGCATCGGACTACATCGCCGCCGAGATCGTCTACGCCGTCACCCACGAGGGCGCCCTGCATCTCGACGACATCCTCACCCGCCGCACCCGGATCTCCATCGAGGTCCCCGATCGCGGTCTCGCCGCCGCGCCGGAGGTCGCCCGCCTGATCGCGCCGTTGCTCGGCTGGACCGAGGAGACCACCAACGCCGAGATCAACCGGTACTACGACCGGGTCCACGCCGAACTCGCCGCCAACGAAGCGGGCGACGACGCGGCGGCCAATGCGGCGAGGCTGGTCGCGACCCGCTGAACCCTGCCGACAGCACTGCGGCGGCTGCCGCCCTCGCCGGAGCGAAGGCGTGCGCAACCGCGGTGCCTCGGGTCGGGCAACATAGTCGCCGATCCTCGACGACCACGCCGCGCGGTGGTTAGCGTGGGCACATGGAATCGCGAATCACCCCCCGACGAATTCCGGCACTGTCGTGAGCCGGGGCACCATCCTGATCACCGGCGCCAGCTCCGGACTCGGCGCCGAGATGGCCCGCCAGTTCGCCGCGCTCGGGTACGACCTCGGCCTGTGTGCTCGCCGGACCGAGCGCCTCGACGAACTGCGCACGCAGATCCTCGCCGACCACTCCGACCGGGTCGTCTCGGTGAAGCAACTCGACGTCACCGACGATGCCGCGGTGTTCACCGTCTTCGACGAGTTCGCCGAGGAATTCGGCACCATCGACCGGGTGATCGTCAATGCCGGCCTCGGTAAGGGCGCGCCGCTCGGCACCGGCCACCACAAGGCCAACCGCCAGACCGCGATGGTGAATTTCGTTGCCGCCCTGGCGCAAAGCGAGGCGGCGCTGCAGATCTTCCGCGCGCAGGGTCGCGGCCATCTGGTGATGATCTCCTCGATCTCGGGCCTGCGCGGTATGCCCAAGACGCTCACCACCTACGCGGCCACCAAAGCGGGTGTCGCGGCGCTCGCCGAAGGCGTTCGCGCGGAAGCGATTCCGGGTGTCGACGTCTCGGTGATCTACCCCGGTTACATCCGCTCGGAGATGAACGACAGAGTCAAGCACCAGCCGAAGTTCATGGTGGACACCGAAACCGGCGTCCGCTCCATGATCGCCGCGATCGAGAAGCGTCGCGCCAATGCCTACGTGCCCGCTTGGCCATGGGTACCGATGGGCTTCGCGCTGCGTACCCTACCGCTGCCGCTGGTCCGCAAACTGATCTGAAACCAGCCCCGCCGCCCCGACCTCGAGGAGGGGCCGCCGCGCAGCGGCCGTCCCGTCGATCAGGTGCCGTTGCGTAGGCGACGAAGGAGCAAGCAACGGTGCCTGATCGACGGGACCGGAGGGGCCGCGAACTCGAGCGCGCCAGCGCTCCAAAATTACTGACGGGGCAGCAGGTGCTTTCCGTCTTTGTCCGTGGACAGCGCCAGCGAGCTGATGTACTGGATCTCGCCTTCGGGGCCCGGCACCGCTGAGGCGATCATGTCCGGGCGCTCGAAGTCCATGCCGGTGACGTGGCAGGTGAGCAGGTCGCCCGAGGGGTTGCCGTGTTCGTCGAACATCGGCGCCTCGATGCCGTCGTCGGCGCGTCGCAGGTAGTACTTGCCCTTGGTGGCGATCGCGGTGAGCGGGGTCGCGATAAAGGCGACCAGCACCGCGACCAGCGGCGAGTACGGCTTCAGCAGCTCACCGAACAGGCCGAAGAAGGTCATGATCGACAGCACCGCCGACAGCCCGAAACCGACCAGACCCACCGGGTTGAAGTCGTAGAGCATGCCGCGCCGGAACTCCGGCACCTTCGGCGAGATCTTCAGCAGGTACTTGTTCACCGCGATATCGGTGGCCACGGTGACGATCCAGGCGATGCCGCAGTTGGCGTAGAAGCCGAGGATGTTGTTGAGGAAGTCGAACATGTTCGCTTCCATCAGCACCAGCGCGACAGCGAGGTTGACCACCAGGAACACCAGGCGACCGGGGTAGGTCTTGGTGACGCGGGTGTAGGAGTTGGTCCAGGCCAGCGAGCCCGAGTAGGCGTTGGTCACGTTGATCTTGACCTGGCTGATGACCACCAGCACCACCGCCAGCGTCATGGCCAGCCACCCCGGCACCATGTCCTTGTAGATCTCCAGGAACTGGTGCACCGGCTGGTTGGCGATGCCCTGCGCGGCGGGCAGATTCGCGATCAGGTACACCGCGAGGAACAGGCCGACGACCTGCTTGGCCGCGCCGAACAGCACCCAGCCGGGACCGGCGAGCAGCATCCAGCCCCACCACTTGGCCCGGTTCTCCGGCGTGCGCGGCGGCATGAAGCGCAGGTAGTCGATCTGCTCGGCGATCTGGGCGATCAGCGACAGACACACGCCGGCGGCCAGCAGCGCGCCCGAAACGCTCACGCCCTCACCGTTCTCCCCGCCGTAGGCGAAGAACGAACCCACCGAATCAGGGTGGCGCACCAGCAGGAAGCCGAACGGCGCCACCATCAGCAGCAGCCACAGGGGAGTGGTCCACACCTGGAGTTTGGCCAGGGTGTTCATCCCGTAGATGACCAGCGGGAAGATGATGATCGTGGAGGCCAGATAGCCCAGCCACAGGGGAATTCCGAGGCCTAATAACAGGCCCTGGGCCATGATCGAACCTTCGAGCGCGAAGAAGATGAAAGTGAACGACGCGAACACGATATTGGTGATCACGGATCCGTAGTAGCCGAATCCGCTGCCGCGCGTGATCAGGTCGAGATCGATGTTGTAGCGCGCCGCGTAATAGGCGAGCGGAAATCCGGTGAGCATCACGACCACGGCGAAGATACCGATGCCGATCAGGGCGTTTCCGGTGCCGTGGGCGATGCCGATATTCGCGCCGATCGCGAAATCGGCCAGATAGGCGATGCCGCCGAGCGCGGAGATGCCGACGACCGCGGGGCTCCATTTACGGTAGCTCCGCGGGGCGAAACGCAGCGTGTAGTCCTCGAGTGTTTCTTTGGCGGCAGTATCTGCTCCGGCCATTTCCCTCTCTCCTTCATCCGCTGCCGCCCGAAATCGGCGACTCACAGACGGTGGTGCATGGATGTAGACATGAATTTTCCGATTAGTTACGCCGCTGTTACGCGCCACGATGGTGACCGGGGTCACCGAAACGCCGCGCAAAAACAAGCACGCGTGTATGTTTTTGGGCGGAGCGAGCGTCAGGAGACGAGAGTGTTCGAATGGTCCGAGACCGATCTGATGATCCGCGACGCCGTGCGGGCGTTCATCGACAAGGAGGTCCGGCCGAATCTCGACGCCCTCGACAGCGGTGAGATGCTGCCGTATCCGATCCTGCGCAAGCTGTTCAGCCAGTTCGGGATCGACGCGATGGGTGAGGACGCCGTCGCGAAGATGCTCGCCAGGGAAGCGGCGGGTCCGCGCGAGGGCGACAAGAAGCCGGGCAGTCCGTTCGGTGATCAACAGTCGATGATGGCCGTGCTGATCAGCGAATTATCCGGCGTCTGTATGGGTTTGGTGTCAGCACTGGGGGTGAGCATCGGGCTCGGCGCCACCACCATCATGTCGCGCGGCACCCTGGCCCAGAAGCAGCGTTGGCTGGCCGACATCGTCACCCTGCGCAAGGTGGCCTCCTGGGCGATCACCGAACCCGATTCCGGCTCGGATGCGTTCGGCGGCATGAAGACTCGCGTCGAACGCGACGGCGAGGACTACATCCTCAACGGCCAGAAGACCTTCATCACCAACGGCCCGTGCGCCGACGTGATGATCGTCTACGCCAAGCTCGACGAGCGCGACGGCAGCGACAAGCGCGACCGCAAGGTGCTCACCTTCGTGCTCGACAAGGGCATGGAGGGCCTCACCCAGGGCAAACCGTTCAAGAAGATGGGTCTGCACTCCTCGCCGACCGGCGAGTTGTTCTTCGACAATGTCCGGCTCGGCAAGGATCGGTTGCTCGGCGAGACCGAAGAACACAAGGGCGGCGACGGAAGAGAAAGCGCCAGAGCCAGTTTCACCGCGGAGCGGATCGGCGTCGGGTTCATGGCGCTCGGCGTGATCGACGAATGTCACCGGCTCTGTGTGAATTACGCCCGCGAACGCACGCTGTGGGGCCAGGAGATCGGTCGCTTCCAGCTGATCCAGCTCAAGCTCGCCAAGATGGAAGTCGCGCGAATCAATGTGCGGAACATGGTGTTCAACGTGCTCGAGCGTGGACGCGCGGGTAAGCCGCCGAGTCTGGCCGAGGCCTCGGCGATGAAACTGTACTGCTCCGAGGCCGCCACCGAGGTGGCGATGGAGGCGGTGCAGCTGTTCGGCGGCAACGGCTATATGAGCGAATACCGGGTCGAGCAGCTGGCCCGCGACGCGAAGTCGCTGATGATCTACGCGGGCAGCAACGAGATCCAGGTGACCCACATCGCCAAGGGTCTACTCGGGAAGTGAAGCGGACCGGCCGCGAACAGTGTCGTCGCGGCCGGGATCTCGTCACACCGCGCGCAGGTGTCCGCGGCTGGCGTAGATGTGCTCGGCGATCAGCGTGGCGATCCGGTCGGGCGCCTCCAGCATCGGCACATGCCCCACCCCGTGCACCAGGATGCGATCCGCCGACTCGGGGAGTTCGCGCAGGTAGCGGGTGGCGTACACGCTGTTGGGGATGATCCGGTCGTATTCGGCGAGCAGCATCCGCACCGGGGTGCTCAGCTCACCCAGGTCGTCCATGCCCGGCGCCCGCAGGCTGCCGAGGATCAGCGGGATCATCGCGTCGCAGTGCAGGACCGCGGTGAGCGTGGTCGCGAGGTCGCGGCGGGCGACGGCGCCGGTGTGCTTGGTGACCAGCATGGCGGCCACCTGCTGCACGAGCGGGTTGTTGATCGCTACACCGCCGAGGCGCTTGCCGATTTCGATGAAGGGAATCATCGACGCGAACTTGATGCCGACCCTGACCTGGCTCAGCGACGGCGATGCCCAACCCCCGGCCGCGGCGATCGTGGTGAGCGTGCGTGCCCTGCCGCGTCGAGCCAGCTCGAGTCCCACCCAGCCGCCGAGTGAGTTCCCCGCGATGTGGCAGGTGCGCCAGCCCAGCTCGTCGAGCTGGTCTTCGATCTGATCGGCCAGGGCGTACACGTCCAGTGCCCAGCCCTCGACCTTCGGGCCACCCCAGTGCCCGGCGAACGCGGGCGCGTACACCTCGCAATGGGCCGACATTCGCTGTGCGACCTGCTCCCAACAATGTGGCGAGAGCAGGAACCCGTGCAACAGCAACACCGGGTCGCCGGACCCGATGTGCAGCGCCGCGACGGGCGCGGGGCGGGCGGTGGACTTGGCGGTGCGTGACGTCATCGTCAATCACCCCTTCCTGGACGACAATGTCCGGGGGAGCATCCCTGCCTGCATTGTACGGTCGTACGGTGCCGATAATCCTCTCGACTGTGAACGTTAACGGGGTCCGTGCCGCATCGACCAAGGGCATGTTGGCCTGGTTGGCGGCGACCGAAGCCGACATCGTCTGCCTACAGGAGACCAGAGCGACCGACGCGCAGACCGCCGCTGCGTTGGCCCCCGCACTCGACGCGGGTTGGGTGCTCTCACATGCCGAGCCCGAATCCAAGGGCCGCGCTGGGGTGGGAATTCTGTCGCGGCGCGCACCCGATGCCGTGCGCGTCGGGTTCGGCAGCACCGAGTTCGCGGCGTCGGGCCGCTATATCGAGGCCGATTTCGACGATGTCACCGCGGCGAGCGTCTATGTGCACTCGGGGGAGGAGAACACCCCCAAGCAAGACGAGAAGTACCGGTTCATGGCTGAGCTCGGCGCGTACCTGAAGGCGCGCACCGGCGAGTTCGTGGTGAGCGGCGACTGGAATATCGCCCCCGCCGAGGTCGACCTGAAGAACTGGAAGGGCAACCAGAAGTCGGCGGGCTTCCTGCCCGAGGAACGCGCCTGGATCGCCGAACTGCTCGCCGCGGGCTATGTCGACGTGGTGCGCGCCCTGCACCCCGACGTCGCGGGCCCTTACAGCTGGTGGTCCTACCGTGGCCGCGCCTTCGACAACGACTCCGGCTGGCGGATCGATTACCAGCTGGCACTGGGCGAGCTGACCGGCCGCGCCAAGCAGGCCGTCGTCGAACGCGCTGATGCCTACGACCAGCGCTGGTCCGACCACGCGCCGGTTACTGTCCAGTACCGATGAAACTCTCACGCAAGACTCTCAGCCTGCTCGGTGGACTCGTCCTCGTTCTGGCGGCCATCGGCCTCACTCTGTTCGGCGGGAGTGGTACCGACAGCACCACCACGACCACCAGTACGCGTGCCGTCGCGGGGGTCACACCCACCGCGAACGCGCCGAAACCCGGCCCGCCCGCCGGGAATTCGTCGGCCTCGCCGGTCACCAAGACCGCCGGTGTGCCCGATCGCGCCTACGTGACCCTCGTCGAAATCGATGCGGGTCGCTGGCCCGGCTCGGCGAATGCGCAGGGCACCAAGGGCGGCGAGCAGTTCATGAACCGCGGAACCAGACTGCCGCCCAAGGATTCGGCGGGCACAGCGGTGAAATACCAGGAGTGGGATGTGAATCCCAAGCAGCCCAACCGCGGTCGTGACGCCGAACGCATCGTCACCGGCAGCGACGGCTCGGCCTGGTACACCGGCGACCACTACGAAACCTTCACGAGGATGCGCTGATGACTCCGCGAATGACGCTGTCGCAGTTCCTTGCTCGTCCCAGCGCCGAGGCGCCGGCCGCCGCCACAGCGCCGGTGCTCGGCGCGTTGCCGGTGGATGCCAACCAGTTCAGCGGCGTTCGCTACGACGCCCCCGCCGACTACCGCGTCCGCGAACTCCGCGGCGCCAAGATGCGCACCATGGCCGAACTGTTCGACGAATTCGCCGCGGCCTTCCAGTTCCCGTACTACTTCGGCGCCAACAAGGACGCCTTCGACGAATGCCTGCGCGACCTGGACGATTTCGTCGGCGATGCCCCCGGCTACGTGGTGATGGTGCGCACTGCGGACGATCTGCTCGCCGTCGACCCCACCGAACGCGCCTGGTTCGACAGCGCGATGCGCGACTGCGCCGCCTACTGGACGCGCCGCGACGTCGCCTTCCGCGTTGTCCTGCAGGGCGATCCGGAAACCTTCGGCGCGGTCGTCCTGTCCGCCTGACCGATTCCGGTGCCACTGGAATTGGTGGCTGCCGCCGTGTGATCAGCCCGCTTAACGTTCTCACCGCGCGGCTGCGGAGGCCGCCGATGAGGAGACAACGATGAAGCGAGTTCTGGCGAGTGCGGGCATTGCCGCCGCGATCATGATGTCGGGTGCCGCGATGGCCTCGGCCGATGTGACGACGGCGCCGGTCGCGGGGCCCACGACCGGATCGTCCAGTGGTGCCCTGATCGATGCGCTACTGCGGCAGATCGGGCTCGGTTCCTCCCAGCCGTGCGACGGGATCATGCTCGATACGTGCATCCCCGTCGGCGCCGCGAGCGCGCCGCAGGCGGTGCCGGTGGCCGACAGTGGGTCGGCGCTGATGACACCGGAGACCGTGTTGGCGATCAACCACGCGCTCGCTTGGCTGTACAACGGCTCGTCGGAGCCGTGCGTCAGCTTCGGACCGAACTGCGCGTGGGAATGACGCTCGTGTCCGTAAGGTTCCCTATGCGAGGTTCGCACAACTAGGGTCGTTGGCTGATGCGTCGAGATCCGGCGGGTCGGGACGGAGTTCTGCCGTGCGTTTCGCGAAGATGGTCGGTCTGGCGACGGCAGGAGCGATCGGGCTGTTGCCGCTGGCGGTTCCCGCGTTCGCCGCGCCGACGGACACCCAGTACGCACCGACCATGCTGGTGCTCGACGCCTCCGGTTCGATGCTCGCCGCCGATCCCGGTGGTGGCACCAAGATGGACGCGGCGAAGACCGCGGTGCGCGGTTTCGTGCAGACCGCGCCCGCCGCGGCGAAGGTCGGACTGTCGGTCTACGGCACCGGCACCGGATCCACCGATGCCGAGAAGGCCGTGGGCTGCCGCGATGTCTCGGTGCTCGAACCGGCCGAAACCATCGACAGGTCCGCACTCACCGCAGCCGTCGACGCCATCACACCCAGCGGTTTCACCCCGATCGGCGCCGCGCTGCGCACAGCGGCGAGCGCCCTGCCGACCGAGGGTCCGCGCTCGATCGTGCTGGTCTCCGATGGACTGGACACTTGCTCACCGCCGGACCCGTGTGAGGTCGCGCGCGAACTCAGCGGCCAGGGCGCCGATATCGTCATGCACACCATCGGTTTCGGTGTCGACGATGCCTCCCGTGCCCAGCTGACCTGCATCGCGGAAACCACCGGCGGCACCTACACCGATGCCGCCGACGGCAAAACGCTCGAGCAGGTGCTACCTCGTGTGAGTACCGCGGCGCTGCGCGAGTACGCGTCGGCGGGCACACCGGTCGAAGGCGGCGAGGGCTACCAGAACGCACCGGTGGTAGTGCCGGGGCAATACCTCGACACCATCGGCCACAAGAAGCCGCGCTACTACGCCGTCGACGTTCCCGAGGGGGCCACCGCCTATTTCAGCGGCACGGTGTCCTTTCCGCTCGGTGAAGACGCGGTGCGTGCGAACAACAGCTTGTACATGCGGGTATTCGGCGCAGAAGGCCAGGACTGCAACGTCTTCGAACACGAGAGCGCCGTGCGATCCACCGATGGGGTGGCGCTCACGGTCAGCTCGACATGGACCGGCGCGACCGAACCGAAGGACGGCACGGAGCGCACCGACAAGTGCAAGGGCGGCGGCCGGTACTACTTCACCCTGGAATGGGCCGGGGTCGCGGACAGCGCACCGGCGACATTGGCGCTGGAACTGAACGTCGCGGTCGAACCGGGTGTCACCGACGCGGGCCCGGCGGCGCAACCCGAACCGGTGTCGTTCACCGTGCCGAGCGGCCCGGTCGAACCGGTGGCAGGCGGCGGCTCGTTCAACGTGGCGACCGCGCTCGACGGGCCCGGTGTTTACAGCGACACCTTGCAGCGCGGCGAATTCGTGTTCTACAAGGTGAAACTCGACTGGGGTCAGGGCTTGGCCTATCGGGTGCGCTTCCTCGAGTCACCGGGGCGCGGGCTGGACAACGTCTCGGCCGTCACCACCACGCTGTACACGCCGTACCGCAAGGAGGTCGACTACGAGTTCTCGTCCTACAACGGTTCGCCCGATACCGTGCCCAACAGCAAGGAAGCCGTGGCAACCCCGGAGGTCCGCTACCGAAACCGCGAATCCTCGGAAAAAGAGGTGTCGGAGAACGCCATGGCCGGCTGGTACTACATCGCCGTGCAGGCAGCCCCGACCGTCAACGACCGCGGTGCCGTCCGTCCCGTGCCCATCGAGCTGGACCTGGCAGTGACCGGAACACCGGAGCCCGGCCCCACCTACCAGACGGTGCCGGGGTCCACCGGGAACGTACCGGACACCGCACAGGTCAGCGACTCCGACGACGACAACGCCCCCGCGCTGCTCGGCACCGGCATCGCCGTTGTCGCGTTCGCGCTCGTCGTCGGCGGCATCATCACGTTCACCCTGCTGCGTAAGCGTCGCCGCCGATAGACACACTTCGATGGCACCGGAATCGGCGGAAAGCTATTCCGCTCAGATGCCTGTAGCCATCTGGATCGGCTAGGAGTCGAGTGCTCTCAGCGATAGCGGTCGGCCAGGTCGTCGCCGAGTAACACGAAGACCTCGGTGATCTGGTCGATCAGCTCTTCGCGCGTGAGGTCGAGATCGCCGGCCAGCCAGGTCGTGAGGGCTTGGGTCAGGCCGCCGACCAGGTAGATCGCCCGAAAGTCGACCAATTTCTGTGGAACGTCACCGCCATAGAATCCGGTGCCTTCGGCGGCGACCAGACGGGCGAAGGCGCGTACTGTTCGGGCGGTGCGCGCGCGCAATTCCGGTGTCGCCATCCCGGCGATCAGGGCGGCGTGTGCTTTGCGTGGATCGTCGGTGAGCACCGAGATGCCCGCGTCGATCGCGGCATGGGCCTGGGTGCGGCTGTCGGGGGCGGCGGTCGCCAGTGCTGTCGCGATCGCCGCGGTGAGTTCCTCGGCGATGCGGTCGAGTAGTGCTTCCAGCACGCCGTCGCGGGTTTCGAAGCTCTCGTAGTAGTAGCGCTCGTTGAGACCGGCGCGGGCGCACAGCCCGGCGACGGTGAGTTTGGCCTGCCCGTCCTCGGCGACGATGTCGAGCGCCGCGTCCAACAGTGCGGTGCGCCGCTGCGCCTGCCGCTGCGACGCCGAGACGCCGCCGTATGTCCGTTGTGCTGCCACAGCTTCCATTCTGCGTGCCGCCGTCTTCCGGTGCTGTTCTGGTAGAGACTCTTGCCAGAATACCAATTCTGGGGGATTCTATTGCCAGATGCACTCGACGAGGAGGCGCGGCATGGCTGCAGGACAGGGCGAACCCGGATATTTCGCCGACGATTCGATGATCCGGCGGGTGATGAGCAAGCGCGCGGTCGGTCTGACCTACGGCGTGCGGGCGCTGGTGATCGGCGCGGTGCATCCGCTGCTGTTCGTGGGCACCAGCGAACACACCTCGCACCGGGAGACCCCCTACACCCGGCTGGCCATCACCGGCGCCCTGTTCGAAGCGGTGTTCCTCGGCAGCAAGGCCGAGGCCGATCGCGCGCTGGCCTTCACCAGGCGCAAGCACGACGCGGTGGTCGGCGCCCTACCCGAAGACGCGGGCGCCCACCATCCCGCGGGCACCGCCTACGCGGCCCATGACCCGCACCTGATGTTCATGACCATGGCCTTCACCTTCGATTCGGCCGAGGTGATGTACGACCGGCTCGTGCGCGAACTCACCCCCACCGAACGCGAAGACCTTTACCAGGACTACGTCCGCTGGGGCGAGCTGTTCGGCATGCCGCGCGACGCCGCGCCCGCCGACTACCCGGCCTTCCGCTGCTACTTCGACACCTATCTGAACTCCACCGAACTGTTCCTCACCGAGGAGGCGGCCCTGGTCGGTTCCTACCTGGCCGGCCACCGCAAGGCCTACCGGCAGCGTCCGCCCGCCGAGCAGGTCGGCACCGCGCTGTATCTGCTCGTGCAGGGCAGCCTCCCGGCCCGGATCCGGCAGATGTACGGCATCGAGTGGGGCATCGCCGACGAACTCGCCCACCGCGCGCTGTGCACCGGCATCCGCACCGCCCACCTCGCCCCACCACTGGCGCCCCGGGTGCTCGCGAGCACCCTCGCCGGACCGAGCGCCCCCTCCTACCAGCTGCTGGCCCGTCGCGAACAGCACATGGTGAAGACCGGGCACCCGAGCATGCCCGGCGTCGATCCGCGCAACTGGGTGCAGCGAAATTCCGCTTGAGGCCCATGGAAGGATTGGGGTATGTCCAGTCCTGCCCCGGCCGCGACGGCCGAACGTAAGCAGCGGGTGCTGTCGGGCATCCAGCCCACCAGCGACTCCTTCCACCTCGGCAACTACCTGGGTGCGCTGCAGTACTGGGTGACGATGCAGGACGAGTACGACGCGCTGTATTTCATTCCGGATATGCACGCGATCACCGTCAGCCAGGATCCCAAGGCACTGCGCGCGCGCACCAAGTCCGCCGCGGCCCAGCTGCTCGCGCTCGGCATCGACCCCGCCAAGTCCACCCTGTTCGTGCAGAGTCAGGTGCCCGAGCACGCCGAGCTGGCGTGGGTGCTCAGCTGTATCACCGGTTTCGGTGAGGCGGGCCGGATGACCCAGTTCAAGGACAAGTCGGTCAAGCAGGGCGCCGAGAACGCGACCGTCGGCCTGTTCACCTACCCGGTGCTGATGGCCGCCGACATCCTGCTCTACCGCCCGCATCAGGTGCCGGTCGGCGAGGACCAGCGTCAGCATCTCGAGCTGACCCGAAACCTGGCTCAGCGCTTCAACACTCGCTACAAGAAGACCTTCGTGGTGCCCGAACCGCACATCGTCAAGGGCACCGCGAAGATCTTCGATCTGCAGGACCCCACCGCGAAGATGAGCAAGTCGGCCTCCAGCGACGCCGGACTCATCAACCTGCTCGACGACCCGAAGATCACCGCCAAGAAGGTGCGTTCGGCGGTCACCGACACCGAGCGCGAGATCCGCTACGACCCGGCGAACAAGGCGGGCGTCAGCAATCTGCTGGTGATCTTGAGCTCGCTGCGCGAAACCCCGATCGTCGACCTCGAGGTGAATTTCGAGGGTAAGGGCTACGGTGATCTCAAGGCCGAGGTGGCCGACGCGCTGGTCGAATTCGTCACGCCCGTACAGAAGAAGGTCAAGGACTACCTGTCCGATCAGGCAGAACTGGACCGGATTCTGGCCGCGGGTGCCGAACGGGCGCGTGAGATCGCAGGCAACACACTTGCTCAGGTGTACGACCGGGTTGGCTTCCTCGCTCGCTGACCCGTTGCGCACCTGAGGTTTTCGCTGAAGGGGCGCGTGTCATGCAGTTGATCGACAACATCTCGGCCACCGTCGAGAAGCACATCGGACGCAGGCCCTGGCTGGATCATCTGGTCAGGGCCGGTGGGCGCTTCCAGAGCCAGCGCGGCGACTTCTTCGCCGCGGGCATCACGTATTTCACTGTGCTGTCGCTGTTTCCGCTGTTGATGGTGGCCTTCTCGGTGGCCGGTTTCATCCTGGCCGGGCAACCGGAACTGCTGACCGAGCTGCAGGAGAAGGTCGTCGAGAAGGTTCCCAGCTCCTTCGGCACCCAGATCAACGACCTCATCGAACAGGCGATGAATTCCCGCGGCACGGTCGGCGTCATCGGCCTGCTGGTCGGGCTCTACACCGGGCTCGGCTGGATCGCGAACCTGCGGGCCGCGCTCACCGAGCAGTGGGACACTCAGAGTCCCGAAAAGCCCTGGTGGCTGGCTAAATTGTCGGATGTCGGCGCGCTGGTCGGCCTCGGCCTCGCCTTCGTGGTGTCGCTCGGTCTGTCGGCGGTCTCCGCGAGCGGGGTGGGCAAGGGGGTGCTCGAATTCGTCGGGGCCGACCACCTGCCAGGGGCGGGGGTGGTGTTGCGGCTGGTATCGATCGCGCTCGGATTGCTCGCGTCGTGGGCGGTGTTCGCGTGGATGATCGCGCGGCTGCCGCGCGAGCCGGTGTCGTTGCGCAGCGCGGTGCGGGCGGCGATGCTGGCCGCGGTGGCCTTCGAGATATTCAAGATCATCGCCGCGATCTACCTGCGGGTGGTGCTGTCCAGCCCGGTGGGTGCGACGTTCGGTTCGATCATCGGTCTGATGGTGTTCAGCTACATGTCCTATCGGATTCTGCTGTTCGCGACCGCGTGGGCGGCGACCTCGAGCGACAACGAGCGTGCTGCGGCGGTCGCGCCGCCGAACCCGGTGGTCATCCGGCCGCGCGTGGTCGAGCACGGGATGTCGACGGGTGCGGGCGCCGCCTATTTCGGAGCCGGCGCGGTCGCGGCGCTCGCGCTGTTGCTGGTCGGTAGGCGCAAGTAGCGCCCGGTCAGCCCCTGCGCCGGAATGCCCGGCGCGCCAATAGCAACAGCACGACGACCAACACCGGACCGCCGATCAAGGCGGCGATGCGCGCGCCCTGATGGGCGGACCGCTCCGGCTCGGCCTGGGAGCCGTCGGCGCGCGGCGGTGGCGAGGCCAGCGGCACGCTGGGTTGAATCGCCTCGCTGCCTGTTTCGGGCAGCTTGCCGATCCTGGCGTCGGTGTCGAGGGCGAAACCGTAGTCCAGTAGGCGCGCGGCCTGTTCCCACGGCCGGATCGGGCGTACATCGGCCTTGAGCAGGGTGACGACCAGGCGATGTCCGTCGCGTTCGGCGGCGGCGACGAAGGTCTGGCGAGCGTCGTCGGTGAAACCGGTCTTGCCGCCGATCGCGCCCTCGTAGTTGTAGAGCAGCTGGTTGTCGTTGGCGATCGGGAAGCCGGGGTGATCCTTGTCGCCGGGGATCGCGGGGTCGGCGGGGAAACCGGGGAAGTCGACCTGTTCGGTGTGGATCAGCTCGGCGAACAGCGGGATGTTCATCGCCTCGCGGAACAGCACCGACAGGTCGTAAGCCGAGGTGCTCATGCCGGGCCCGTCGAGGCCGGACGGGGTCGCCGCGCGAGTGTCCATCGCGCGCAACGACTTCGCCACCTCGTTCATCTTCGCCACGGTGGCCTTGTCGCCGCCCAGCTGGGTGGCGATGGCGTGGGCGGCGTCGTTGCCCGAGCACATGATCAGCGCCTGCATGAGCTGACGGTTGGTGTAGCGCCCGCCGGGGCCGATGCCGACCCTGGTGCCGTCGACGTCGGCGTCGGCCTGCGTCCCGATCACCACCTTGTCCAGATCCAGGCTGCGCAGCGCGACGATGGCGAGGGCGACCTTGATGGTGCTGGCGGGGCGGTAGCGGCCGTGCGGGTCCTTGGCGGCGAGTACGCGACCGGTGTCGAGGTCGGAGACCATCCACGCGGTGGCCGAGATCTCGGCGGGCACCGGGGGCGTGTCGTCGGGGGTGACTACGCCGCAGTCGCCCATCCGCTGACCGCCGATAGCGGGGGAGGGAACGGGTAGCCGGCTCGGCGTCGGCTCGCCGGGTGCGGGCACCTCCGAGGTGTCGATCGGCGCGGGCGGCTGCGTCTTCTGCGGGCAGTCGTCGGTGCTCGGCGTGGTGAACGGGGGTGTGGTCGTCGCGCCGGGTGCGGGGGCGCTGGTCGGCGGCCCATTGGTGGCGGGTACGGCGACGGCGGGAGCGCCTGCGAGAGCGGTGACGGTGACGGCAGCGCCGAGAAAGCATGCGGCGCGCAGGCCGACTTCGCGAATCCTCATCGCCTCGCAGCCTAGTAGTCGCTGCCGCGGAACTTTTCCCGGCCCGGGCAGCTATTGACATCAACTAGCAAATGGTAGTTACTATCAAAAGGTAGATACTCTCATTTTGGAGGAGATATGCGGACGGAAGAAACCCGCCGCTGGCTCGCGCTCGGTGCGCTCGCCGTGGCGATGCTCACCATCGGACTCGACGTCACCGTGCTCACCGTCGCCATCCCGACGCTCGCGGTCGAGTTGGACGCGAATACCGCTGCGCTGCAGTGGTTCAGCGGCGCTTATACCCTTGCCCTTGCCGCGCTGATGCTGCCCGCGGGCGCGCTCGGCGACCGCTACGGACGCAAGAAGGTGCTGCTCGCGGCGCTGGTGCTGTTCGGTGTGGCCTCACTGGCCTGCGCGTTCGCCGGCTCGTCGGGTCAGCTCATCGCGGCCAGAGTGGCACTCGGCGTCGCCGCCGCCGCGATGATGCCGTTGTCGATGGCCGTGCTGCCGGTGCTGTTCAGCGAACCGGCGCAACGGCAACGCGCGGTGACGATCTGGGTCACCTCGACCGCGATCGGTCTGCCGCTCGGTCCGATCGTCGGCGGCTGGCTGCTCCAGCACTACTGGTGGGGTTCGGTGTTCCTCATCAATGTGCCGCTGGTAGTCATCGGTGCGGTCGCGGTGGCGACCTTGGTGCCGGAATCGCGCGGCGACAACAGTTTTCGCATCGATATCGTGGGTGCGCTGCTGTCGGCGGCAGGCATGCTCGGGCTCACCTACGGTTTCATCCGCATCGGCGAACGGGGCTGGGGCGACATCGCCGCCTGGCTCGTGGTCGCGGCGGGGGCCGCGCTACTCGCCGTCTTCCTGTGGTGGCAGCGCCGCGTCGCGCATCCGCTGATCGACATCACGCTGTTCGCCAGCCCAGGATTCCGTTGGGGCACAGCACTGTCCATTCTCGTCAGCTTCGCCATGTTCGGGATGTTCTTCACCGTCCCGCAGTATCTCCAGGCCGTGCTCGGGGTCGACGCGCTCGGTAGCGGGTTGCGGCTGTTGCCCATGATCGGCGGACTGGTGATCGGCAGCAGGTTGGTGGACATGTTGCTCCCCAAGCTCGGCCTGCGGGTGATGCTCACCGCCGGATTCTTGGTACTCGCGGCCGGAATCGGGTTCGGTGCGCTCACCCGGGTCGAGAGCGGTTACGGCCTGACCGCGCTGTGGACCACGGTGCTCGGCATCGGGATGGGTCTGGTCATGCCCGCCGCCATGGGCATGGCGCTCGGGGAACTCACCGCCGCCGGTTCGGGGTCGGGTTCGGCGCTGCTGCAGGCACTTCGGCAGGCGGGCGGGACCATCGGCGTCGCCGTGCTCGGCACCGTGCTGTCCACCCGGTACCGGGCCGAACTCGGTGCGCTCGACCGTGCGCCGATCTCCGACGGCGTCAACGCGGGCGTCGCGGCCGCGCGGGAGACCGGTGATCCGGCGATACTGGTGCAGGTGCAGCAGGCCTTCGTCGCGGGCATGGACACCATGCTCGGGCTGTGCGCGGCGCTGTGTCTGGTCGCCGGACTCGTGACCGCGCTGCGGTTGCGGCGACCGACGGCACCGGTTACTCAGCCGGATGCGGCAGAATCGATACATGTCGGTTGAGATATCGCTGCGCGAGCGGAAGAAGGAGCGGACCCGCCGAACCATCCGGGTCGAGGCGTTCCGGCTGTTTCGGGAGCAGGGCTACACCGAGACCACGGTGGAACAGATCGCGGCGGCCGCCGAGATCTCGCCCAGCACCTTCTTCCGCTACTTCCCGACGAAGGAACAGCTGGTCATCGCCGACGATCAGGACGCGCTGATGATCGAGGCCCTGGCGGCGCAACCGCGCGGCCTGCACCCGCTGACCGCCTTCCGCAACGCCACCGAGGCGGTGTTCTCGGCCATGTCGGCGGCCGACATGGCCTTCGAGCAGGAACGGCACGCGCTGCTGTACCACGTCCCCGAGCTGCGCCCGGCAATCGGCCTGGAATTTCAGCGCAGCATCGAATTGGGGGCGCAACTGATGGCCGACTACACCGGCCGGGCCGCCGACGATTTCGAGGTGCGGGTGGCCGCGGGCGCCATGATCGGCACCATGCTCGCCATCGTGACCACCACGCCGGTCAATGCCGAGAACGTCGGTCACGCCCTGCGATTCCTGCAGGCCGGGCTGCCGTTCGGTCCGGACGACGCACCGAACGGCAGCGATCGGTCCTGACTAGTCGGCCTTGCCGTGCTGCACGGGGCAGCCGTGTGCCAGGGGGCCGAGCAGCTGGTTGTTGTCGTAGAAGTGTTCCAGCTCGAGGATGCGCAGATCCTCGCTGACGCGGGCGATGGTCACACCGAACATCTCGATCTGCTCACCGGTGGGCTGGTGGCCCTTGTACTCGCCCTCGAACTTGCCCCAGTGACGCCAGCGGAAGCTCACCGACGGCGGGCCCGAGAGCACTTCCTGGACCTCCCAGAAGAACCCGCCGGGGAAGGCGGTATGGAAGATGTGGTGCGAGGAATCGAAGGTCTCGTTCGCGGCGTCGTAGTACGGATTGTCGCCGATCAGGATGTTGTAGCTGCCGATACGCGCGAATTCCTCGGCGTCCTGCCACGTCCCACCGTTGACCCGGCCGCGGTAGTGCTCGGCCACCACCGACAGCCAGGTGGCGGGGTCGGCCTTGTGCGAGACCTCCATTTCGAAGACCTTCACCAGGTCTTCGACGATCGCCTCCAGGGATCCGGGCGCGTGCTCGACGCTGCGCTCGCGCGGGATCACCTCGTGGCTCAGCTCGTAGTCGGGAACGTTGCCGCGCCATTCCTCCGGCGCTGCGGCGGCGATCACGGCTTCCCGGCCCTGCAGCCACAGGGGCGCTTCCGGTTCCGGGTTCTGCTCGGCCTGCGTATTTGTCACGTCCACAGTCATTTTCGGTCTACCCGACCCTTTCAAAAAGCTCGAAGAACGGGTCGAAGGTAACAGTCGCGCATCGGTCGCGCGTGTCGGGTCCCAACAAGTGAGAAACACGAAATGTCGAACTGTGTTCTGTAGCAATGTTTTCGAGGGTAGCTAGGACACCGGCTGGGTGGGGTGGCCGAGCCTGGCCGGTGTCTCGTCGTCCATGGTCGCGAAGAATTCGCCGAGCACGCCGACTATCTGGTCCACCGAATCCGCGCAGTACAGCACCGGTTGGTAGTGCGTGATGTCGTAGGCGATGGTGCCCATCTCCGCGACGTCGAGCGGCCGCAGGCGCGCGTGCCGGAACTCGTCGATCTCGCCGTAGGACGACAGCAGTCCGGCGCCGTAGCAACGGATTTCATCGTTCTCGCGGACCACGCCGAACTCGAGCGAGAACCAGAAGACATCGGCGAGGAATTTCAGCGCGGTGCCGGTCTCCAACCTGGCCACCGCGGCGCCGACCGTCTCGTACAGGGCCGCGAAACGTGGGCTGGCGATCTGGCTGGCGTGGCCGATGATCTCGTGGATCGCATCGGGTTCCGGGGTGTAGAGCGGGGCGGAGTGGTGACGGATGTACTGGGTGGAGTGGAAGGTGCGCTCGGCGAAGGAACCGAAGAACTCGCGCAGCGGAACCAGGCCGGCGGCGGGCACGTACCGGAAGCCGGTGAGGGGGGTGAGCAGCCGCGATACCTCGTCGAGTTGCGGGATGTGATCGTGCGGGAGGGCAAGGTCGCTCGCTGCCTCCCGCACCTCACGGCAGGCGTAGACCTCGTGTTTGCGGGCCAGCTCCGCCGACGCGATCCGCCACACCCGCTGCTCGTCGTCGGTGTAGTCGATGTGCGGTGCGGGGGCGCCGGGGGAGTGGTCGAGCGCGAGCGCGGCGATGGCGTTGCGGCGCGCGCGGTAGTGCTCGTCGTGCACGCCGGGGTGGTCATCGCTCAGGTGCACTGTCACGTCGCCGTCACGCTCACGCGTCACCGGCGAGTAGAGCTGGGCCTCGGTGAACATGACTCCAGGCAAGCACCGCATTCCCGTCGCGACAACAACCACGCCGACAACTGTGCAAACTGCACAGTTGCAGGGTTCGTCGCGGTCGGATTCCGGCGGTGAACTGTGTTTTCTGTGTGCTTGCTGACGGTCCCCGCGCATAGCTGTGCGGACTTGCGAACACGCGGTTTCGGTAACGACGCGGTGAATTAGCGGACGAGCCGAGCGGCCATCGCGCAAAATTGCGAGCGTAGAAGAGGAGGTTGCGTGCGCACCCTGCGAATAGATCTCGATCAGCGCCTGCTGGCCGCTGCCGCCGACATCATGGGCACCGCCGACAGCAATGCCACCGTCAACGAGGCGCTGCGCCGCATCGTGGTGCACGAACGTCAGCTACGGAATTTGGAACGCTTGATGGCGGATTCGGTATTCAGCACAGATCCGCCCACTGATTCCGTCCTCCTCGCGGAGTCGACCTAGGGGGACAGGTCCAGGTTCGGGTTCGTCACCGAGGTGGTGGCCGAGGGGTAGCCCGAGTCTGTCGGTACCCCCTGCGATTATCGGAGTCAGTCACCGATCCGCAGGGGGATACGATGTCGGTTCCGATCGCGAGTTTGCCTGTCGCCCAACGCCCGCGCGAGCGACTGCGCATGCTCGGCCCACACGCGCTCAGCGACGGCGAACTGCTGGCGCTGCTGCTCGGCCAGGGCACCCGTGGCCGATCCGCACTGGAGGTCGCCGCTCAATTGATCGGCGATTACGGCGGTTTGGCCGAACTCGCCGCTGCCCGGCCCGAGGAACTGGCCGTCCACGCCGGCATCGGCCCAGCCAAAGCCGCCACGGTCGTCGCCGCCTTCCACCTCGGCACCCGCTCGCGCACCCCCACCGAGTCGCTACCCCAGCTCGCCACCCCCGAAGACATCGCGGCCGTAGCGATCCCGCTGTTCGCGGGCGCCCGCGTAGAGCGCCTGCTCGTCCTCGTCTGCGACACCCAAAACCGCCTACGTCACCGGGCTTTCGTCGCCGAAGGCGCCATCGACCACGTCGCCGTCCCCGTCCGCGAAATCCTCAACACCGTCCTGCGCCACGACGGCCGAGCCTTCGCGCTGGTGCACAACCACCCCTCCGGCGACCCGACTCCCAGTCCCGACGACCGCCGAGCCAGCACCCTGCTCCACCAAGCCGCCCGCACGGTGGGCCTGCGCTACCTGGACCACCTCGTCGTAGCGGGCGAAATCTGGTCCACCGCCGCACCTTTCCCGTGACCGAGGGGTGGTTCTCTCAGCCGGCGAAACCGGTGGTGCGGGCGAGGTCGGCGAGCATGGCGTCGAACATGATCTCCGGGTCGGCCAGGGGGATCGGGTAGTTGCCGAACACCTCGAGGGTGACGTGGCCGAACAGGCGGGCCCAGATCTGCACCATCAGATACGTCACGCCGAGGTCGAGCTTCTCGGCGGGGAACTTCTGTCCGGATTCGGAGAGCATGGCGAGCAGGTCGGTCTGGAAGCCGACAAGGTCGTCGCGGAGCGCGGCCGGGATGGTCTCGCCCGGTGGGGTGGCGATCTCGAAGTTCGCCAGGAGTCCGCCCGCGGCGGCGAGGAAGATCCGGCCGAAGGGTTCGTCGAAGCGGTGCATCATCGACCGTTGCGAGGTGGGCGAGGCGAACACCAGGGTGAATTCCCTCGGGTTCGCCAGCGCCCAGTGCCGGAAGCCCCGGCAGATGGCAAGGAACCGCACCGCGCCGTCATCGGGCAGCGGCTCGATCTCGGTCGAGAGGAACTGGGCGAGATCGGCACAGAACTCCACTCGCATCCGCTCGATCAACTCGTCGCGTGACGAATAGTGCCGATACAGCGCGGGCGCGGTGACGCCGAGTTCGCGGGCAATCGCCCGCAGGGTGACCGCGTCCGTGCCCTGCTCGGACAGCAGCGCCCGGGTGACCCGCCGGATATCGGCATCGGTCACCACCGGCGCACGGCCACGCGCCTTGCCCGTCACCCGGCCACCCCCTCGATCACACGTCGGTTCAAGCGTATTCGACCTCCCAGCGCTTGATGCCGTTGAGCCAGCCGCTGCGCAGCCGCACCGGCTCGGCGACCTGGCGCAGGTTCGGCATCGCGTCGGCAATGGCATTGAACATCAGGTCGATCTCCAGGCGGGCCAGATTCGCGCCGACGCAGTAGTGGGTGCCGGTGCCGCCGAAGCCGACATGCGGGTTGGGGTTGCGCAGGATGTCGAACCGGAAGGGGTCGACGAAGGCCTGGTCGTCGAAATTGGCCGAGCTGTAGAACAAGCCGATGCGCTGGCCCTTCTTGATCTGCTGCCCGCCGAGTTCCAGGTCGCGCGTGGCGGTGCGCTGGAAGGCGGTCACCGGCGTCGCCCACCGCACGATCTCGTCGGGCGCGGTGCGCGGACGCTGCTCCTTGTAGAGCTCCCACTGATCCGGGTTGTCCACGAAGGCCTTCATGCCGTGGGTGATCGAATTGCGGGTGGTCTCGTTGCCCGCGACCGCGAGCAGGATGACGAAGAACGCGAACTCGTCCGAGCCGAGGTGCTCGCCGTCGACGTCGGCGTTCACCAGCTGGGTGACGATGTCGGCCGCCGGACAGCCGCGGCGCTGTTCGGCCATGTTCCAGGCGTAGCCCATCACCTCGGCGGTCGCGGTGTGGTGGTTGCCCTCGAACTCCGGATCGTCGTAGGAGATCATCTGATTGGTCCAGTCGAACAGCTTCATGCGGTCCTCCTGCGGTACGCCGATCAGCTCGGCGATGGCCTGAAGCGGCAGCTCACACGCGATCTGCTCGACGAAGTCGCCGCGACCGGCCTTCTTGGCCTCCCACACGATCCGCTCGGCTCGCTCGGTGAGCGCGGCACGCAGGTTCTCCACCGCGCGTGGGGTGAAGCCCTTCGACACGATCCGCCGGATCTTGGTGTGCTGCGGCGGGTCCAGGTTCAGCATCAGCATGTTGCCGAGCATGTCGATCTGCTCGCGGGTGGTCTCCTCGTTGAACCGGATGATCGCGGTGTTCTCGTGCGAGGAGAAGTCCTCCGGATTCTTCGAGATCTCCTTGATGTCGGCCAGCGTCGACACCACCCAGTACCCGCCGTCGTCGAAGCCGCTGGCGCGGTCGGGCTGCGCGCACCACCAGACCGGAGCGGTGCGCCGCAGTTCGGCGAACTCTTCGATCGGCAATCGGCTGGCGAGGAGATCGGGATCGGTGAAATCGAATCCCGCGGGGATGTTTGTGCTGGTCACGGCAGTCTCCTTCGATCCGGTGCGCGGATGTCGCACCGTGATGTGGAACACGTTCTCCACGATGAAACCACGTCGAGGCTGTTTATGAACAGCGTTTAGTAATACCTGTTCACAAACTGGTTCGATAGTTTCGGGACGTGGGGTCCGGTCCTGGGATCTCCCGATTCGCCGACCACCACCGGCCGTCCTGGGCAAGATGGCGGCGTGGACCTGCCGTTTCTGCGTGCGAACCCGCACCTGTTGCCGACGTTTCTCGCTCATCAGCGGCTGCGGACGACGCCTGTCGCGGGTGGGTCGATCAGTGTCGCCGAGCGGATCGCGCTCGACGATGGAACGCATCTATTCCTGAAGACCTGGCCCGGCGGGGTGTCCGCAGCCCCGACCGTCGAGCCCGCGCCCGCTCCGCCCGGGCTTTTCGCGGCGGAAGCGCAAGGGCTTCGTTGGCTGCGGGAGGCGGGTGGGGTCGCGGTCCCGGAGTTGTACGCGCAGACCGACGAGCTGCTGTTGATGCAGTGGGTTGACCATGCCGAGCCGACCGCCGCTGCCGCCGAACGATTCGGTGCGGGATTGGCGGTCACCCATGATGCGGGCGCCTCTGAATTCGGCGCTGCCGCCGAAGGTTTCCTCGCGGGACTTCCCCTCGACAACACCCCCGGCCAGGACTGGCCGACCTGGTACCGCGAGCGCCGAATCCTGCCGTACCTGAAACTCGCCGTCGACGCGGGCGCCCTCGACCCCGCCGACGCCGGCTCCATCGAGTCGATCCACATCGAAGCCCCCGCCGAGCCCCCCGCCCGAATCCACGGCGACCTCTGGCCGGGAAACATCCTCTGGGGCTCCTCCGACACCCCCTGGCTGATCGACCCCGCCGCCCACGGAGGCCACCCCGAAACGGACCTGTCAACCCTGTCCCTCTTCGGCGGCGCCCCCTACCTCCCCCGAATCATCGCCGCCTACAACGAAGTCCACCCCCTGGCCCCCGACTGGCAAACCCGCATCCCCCTCCACCAACTCCACCTCCTACTGGCCCACGCCGTCCTCTTCGGCCGCTCCTACCGAACGGCCGTCCTGGACGCGGCTCACCCTTACCGCTAGCTGGTCGTAACGGGACATGTTGTGTCAGAACGAAGGCCATCAACATCATTCGATGCTGATGGCCTTCGCCGGTGTGGTGTTCAGATCGGCGACGGCTCCTGTCGCCGCATTGCGGGCAGGACACGAGGTGCCGAACGGGTGGCCCAGATCGCGAACCCGATGTACAGGACCTGTTCCGGGATCCTCTGCCACAGGGGCGAGGCAGGCTCTCCCGCGAAGGGGATGTCGTTGAGGGCGGCGTAGATGTTGGCGGGCAGTAGCAGGAGGAACAGGGGGACCAGGGCCCAGCCTGCCAGCCATCGAGTGCGGGTGAGGACCAGGCCGATCGCAGCGAGCAGTTCCAGGACGCCGCTGGCGAGGACCATGAAACCGGGGAACGGGACGAAGGGCGGGATCATCGCGACCATGTCGGCGTAGTTCGGCATCACGGTGACGCTCGCGGGCATGAAGTGCGCGGTCCCCGTCATCACCAGCATGACGGCCAGTGCGTGGGCGGCGCTGACGGACCACGAGGCGAATCGGGTCACGCCGAGTGCTCCGAGCGTTCGGAAGACGACGAGCGAGCCGATCAGAGCTACGAGGGTGATCATAAGGACTCCCAGAATGGATACTGTTACTATCTACTATGGATAGTAACACTATCCACCTTGCTGGCATTCCCGCAAGTACCGACGAACGACACAGGCCGCCCACACCTTTCGGTGTGGACGGCCTGTGCGGAGTAAGAAGGATCAGCGGGTGAAGAGCAGGGCCCGCTTGACTTCCTGGATCGCCTTGGTGACCTCGATGCCGCGGGGGCACGCGTCGGTGCAGTTGAAGGTGGTGCGGCAGCGCCAGACACCTTCGACGTCGTTGAGGATGTCGAGGCGCTCGCGGGCGCCTTCGTCGCGGCTGTCGAAGATGAAGCGGTGGGCGTTCACGATCGCGGCCGGGCCGAAGTAGCTGCCGTCGGTCCAGTACACGGGGCACGAGGTGGTGCAGCAGGCGCACAGGATGCACTTGGTGGTGTCATCGAAGCGGGCCCGGTCGGCCTGGCTCTGGATCTGTTCGCGGGTGGGCTCGTTACCCGAGGTCATCAGGTAGGGCTTCACCGCGCGGAACGCGTCGAAGAACGGCTCCATGTCGACCACGAGGTCCTTCTCCACAGGCAGGCCGCGGATCGGCTCGACGGTCATGGTGAGGGTCTTGTCGCCCTTGGGCAGCAGGTCCTTCATCAGCACCTTGCACGCCAGGCGGTTCACATTGTTGATCCGCATGGCGTCGGAGCCACACACACCGTGGGCACAGGAGCGCCGGAAGGTGAGGGTGCCGTCCAGGTAGGACTTGATGTAGATGAGCACGTTGAGGAAGCGGTCGGTCGGCAGGACCGGCACCTGGAACGAATCCCAGTAGGCGCCCTCGCCGTTCTCCGGGTTGAAGCGGGCCACCTTGACGGTGACCATGACCGAGCCCTCGGGCACCGGCGCCGGCTTCTGCTTTGCGGTATCGACTGCAGCAGTCATCAGTACTTACGCTCCATCGGCTCGTAGCGGGTCTGCACCACCGGCTTGAAGTCGAGGCGGATCTCGGAGATGAGCTCCGGCCCCTCCTTGTACGCCATCGTGTGCCGCATGAAGTTCACGTCGTCGCGGTCCGGGTAGTCCTCACGGGCGTGGCCGCCACGCGATTCCTTGCGGTTGAGCGCGCCGACGACGGTGACCTCGGCCAGCTCGAGCAGGAAGCCCAGCTCGACGGCCTCGAGCAGGTCGCTGTTGTAGCGCTTGCCCTTGTCCTGCACCGTGATCCGGGTGTAGCGCTCCTTGAGCGTGTGGATGTCGGTGAGGACCTTCTTGAGGGTCTCCTCGGTGCGGAACACGCCCGCGTTGGCATCCATCGTGGCCTGCAGTTCGGTGCGGATGTCGGCCACGCGCTCGTTGCCGTGATCGGACAGGATCAGCTCGAGCCAGTCCATCACCATCTGCGACGGGTTCTCCGGCATCTCGACGAACTCGGTGCGGTTGGCGTACTCGGCGGCCGCGATGCCGGCGCGACGGCCGAACACGTTGATGTCGAGCAGCGAGTTGGTGCCGAGACGGTTCGCGCCGTGCACCGACACGCAGGCGCACTCACCGGCTGCGTAGAGACCGGGGACCACGTCGGTGTTGTTGCGCAGGACCTCGCCACGGATGCGGGTGGGGATACCGCCCATCACGTAGTGGCAGGTCGGCATGACGGGCACGAGCTCGGAGACCGGGTCGACGCCGAGGTAGGTGCGCGCGAACTCGGTGATGTCGGGCAGCTTCTCCTCGAGCACGTCGGCGCCGAGGTGGGTCACGTCGATGTAGACGTAATCCTTGTTCGGGCCTGCGCCACGGCCTTCGGCCACCTCGAGCACCATCGAGCGGGCGACGATGTCACGCGGCGCGAGGTCCTTGATGGTGGGGGCGTAGCGCTCCATGAAGCGCTCGCCGGAAGCGTTGCGCAGGATGCCGCCCTCGCCACGAACAGCCTCGGAGATGAGGATGCCGAGGCCGGCGAGGCCTGTCGGGTGGAACTGGTGGAACTCCATGTCCTCGAGCGGCAGGCCCTTGCGGAACACGATCGCCATGCCGTCACCGGTCAGCGTGTGCGCGTTCGAGGTGGTCTTGTACATGCGGCCCGAGCCGCCGGTGGCGAACACGATCGACTTCGCGTGGAAGATGTGGATCTCGCCGGTCGACAGCTCGTAGGCGACGACGCCGGTGGCGACGGGGCCACGATCGGACTCGGTCATCACCAGGTCGAGCACGTAGAACTCGTTGTAGAACTCGACGTCGTGCTTGACGCAGTTCTGGTAGAGCGTCTGCAGGATCATGTGACCGGTGCGGTCGGCGGCATAACACGCGCGACGCACGGGCGCCTTGCCGTGGTCACGGGTGTGGCCACCGAAACGACGCTGGTCGATCTTGCCCTCGGGCGTGCGGTTGAACGGCAGGCCCATCTTCTCCAGGTCCATGACCGCGTCGATGGCCTCTTTGGCCATGATCTCCGCGGCGTCCTGGTCGACGAGGTAGTCGCCACCCTTGACGGTGTCGAAGGTGTGCCATTCCCAGTTGTCTTCTTCGACGTTGGCCAGCGCGGCGCACATGCCGCCCTGGGCCGCGCCGGTGTGGCTACGGGTCGGGTACAGCTTGGTCAGGACCGCGGTACGAGCGCGCGGGCCGGCCTCGATCGCCGCGCGCATGCCCGCGCCACCGGCGCCGACGATGACCACGTCGTAGCGATGCTCCTGAATCGGACGGGATTCACTCATGCGAGGTGGCCTGTTCCTAACCTGTGATGTTGGGGTCGAAGGTGAAGATGACGTACGTGCCGACAGCGACGACCAGGACCATCGAAATCGCGAGGATGGTCTTGAGCCAGAACCGGGTGGAGTCCTTGCGCGAGTAGTCGTCGATGATGACGCGCAGGCCGTTGCCGCCGTGCAGCTGAGCCAGCCACAGCATCGACAGGTCCCAGAACTGCCAGAACGGGCTGGACCAGCGACCGGCCACGAACGCGAAGTTCAGCCGGTTCACGCCACCGTCGATCATCAACATGATGAACATGTGGCCGAGCACGAGGACGATCAGGAACAGGCCCGAGATGCGCATGAACAGCCATGCGTACTTCTCGAAGTTGCCGTTCGACTTGGCACGCGGCGAGCGCGGGGAGTCGAGGCTGGCCGGGCGATCGTAGGACTTGCCGAGGACAGGTGCAGACATATCAGTGCTCCGTCAGCAGGTAGAAGAACTGGCGGCCGATGCCGGCGGCGGAGACCAGAATCCAGATGGCGAGGACGATCCACAGCATCTGCTTCTGGAATCGCGGACCCTGGGACCAGAAGTCGACCAGGATGACCCGGACGCCGTTGAGGGCGTGGAACAGGACGGCGACGACGAGACCCATCTCCATCAACGCCACGACCGGGTTCTTGTAGATCGCGATCGAGTGGTCGTAGGTGTCCGGGTTGACCCGGACCAATGCCGTGTCCAGCACGTGCACGAAGAGGAAGAAGAACAGCGTGACACCGGTGATCCGGTGCAGCGCCCAGGACCACATGCCGGGGTCGCCGCGGTACAGCGTCTTCCGCTTCGGCTGGGCCGGAGCCGGAGCTTCTATCGTGGTCATAGAGTGCGGTGCCTCCAACGTCGTTGATGGACCCGGTCACAGATCCGACGCCGGCATGCGTGGAGAGGCAAATGCCCAGGTGGCTGCGCTGTATTCTCGAGCGCTCGCCCGCCGCCGGGAACCTGAACCGATCTTCGCTGAACTCTAATCCCCTCTGTTTCGCGGAACTAATTCGGCGTGCCGCGCGTTGCGCGTAAAACAGGCGAGTTAGGTTTACCTTTCCCAATGCCGAATACTGGTGTTTCGGCCCCTGTTTCCCTGTGTTCGGCGGGATCCGCTGGAGGTTTTCGATGCCCGAAATCGACTGGAATACGTTGCATGACATGGCGATTCGCGCTATGGGGTCGGCGTATGCCCCGTACTCGGGTTTCCCGGTCGGCGCCGCTGCTCTCAGCGCGGATGGCCGAATTGTGAGCGGATGCAATGTGGAAAATGTCTCATATGGGCTAACCCTGTGTGCCGAATGTGTACTCGTCGGTAACTTATTCGTGTCGGGTGGCGGGCGTCTCATCGCCGTCTCCGTGACCGATTCCCGCGGCGAAATCCTGATGCCGTGCGGGCGCTGTCGCCAGCTGCTGTTCGAACACGGTGGGGGCGAACTTCTGGTGGATCATGCCGAGGGTCCGAAGCCGCTGTCGGAGCTCCTGCCCTATGCCTTCGGACCGGATGACCTGGCAGCCGGACAGCGGTAGTCGGATCGCAGTGCCAGACTTGGCGGCATGACGGCACTGGATGCGGTTTCAGTCATTACTACCAAGCGCGACGGCGGAGAGCTGTCCGACGCACAGATCGACTGGGTGGTGGACGCGTTCACCCGGGGGATCGTGGCCGACGAGCAGATGTCGGCGCTGGCCATGGCGATCGTGTGGCGGGGAATGACCCGGCGCGAGACCGCGCGGTGGACGGCGGCGATGATCGGGTCGGGTACCCGGATGGACTTCACCGATCTGCCGCGACCGACCGTCGACAAGCATTCGACCGGTGGGGTCGGCGACAAGATCACCCTCCCGTTGGCTCCGCTGGTAGCCGCGTGCGGGGCGGCGGTGCCGCAGTTGTCGGGGCGTGGGCTCGGGCACACCGGCGGGACGCTGGACAAACTCGAGGCGATCCGCGGCTGGCAGGCCGACGTGACGGTGCCCCGGATGCGCGAGATCCTGACCGACCCGGCGATCGGCGCGGTGATCTGCGCCGCGGGCGCCGATCTCGCCCCCGCCGACAAGCGCCTCTACGCGCTGCGGGATGTGACCGGGACGGTCGAGTCGATTCCGTTGATCGCGAGTTCGATCATGAGCAAGAAGATCGCCGAGGGGACGGCGGCGCTGGTGCTGGATGTGAAGGTCGGCTCGGGTGCCTTCCTCAAGACGCTCGACGGCGCTCGCGAACTCGCCACCGCGATGGTCGAGCTCGGGCGCGACGCGGGGGTGAAGACCGTCGCGCTGCTCACCGCGATGGATACACCGCTCGGGCGCACGGCGGGAAATGCGCTGGAGGTGGCCGAGTCGGTGGAGGTTCTCGCTGGTGGGGGGCCTGCGGATGTGGTCGAGCTGACGTTGACGCTGGCGCGGGAGATGGTCGCGCAGGCGGGGCTGCGGATCGATCCCGCCGATGTTCTCGCTGACGGTCGGGCGATGGATCACTGGCGCGCGATGATTCAGGCGCAGGGCGGGGACCCGGATGCCGCACTGCCGGTCGCGCGGCACAGCGAGATCGTGCGGGCGGAATCGAGCGGGGTGCTGACTCGGCTCGACGCGATGGGGGTGGGCGTCGCCGCGTGGCGGCTGGGCGCGGGGCGTGCTCGGCAAGGGGAGAAGGTGCAGGCGGGAGCCGGCATCGAGATGCATGCCAAACCGGGGGATTCGGTGGTGGCGGGACAGCCGTTGCTGACGCTGCACACCGATACGCCGGAGGCGTTCGCCGGGGCTTCGGCTGCTCTCGCCGACGCGGTGACGATCGATTCCGCGCCCGACGGTAAGCCGGGGGAGTTGGTGCTCGGGCGGATCGAGTGAGTGCGAGCCTCGAGGTTCGCGCATGCCGGATGGCCCGCAATAGTCCTTTGCGGGACGGATAATCAACGAGACGGTTGCCACGTGGGGACTTCGCTGCCGGGATCGGCGCGGGCCGCTACCGTCTATACATGACTGGACCGGCGCCCCTTGACCTAGCTTCGATCCGACGCGCACCGAAGGCCTTGCTGCACGATCACCTCGACGGTGGTCTGCGGCCCTCGACGGTGCTAGAGCTGGCCGCGGACTGCGGCTATGACGAATTACCCGCTGCCGATGCCGAGAGTCTGGGGGCGTGGTTCCGCGACGCCGCCGACAGTGGGTCGCTGGAGCGGTATCTGGAGACGTTCGCGCACACGGTCGCGGTGATGCAGACCCCCGAGGGGCTGCGTCGGGTGGCGCGGGAGTGCGCCATCGACCTCGCGGCCGACGGGGTCGTCTACGCGGAGGTGCGGTTCGCGCCCGAGCAGCATCTGGAGAAGGGCCTCACGCTCGACGAGGTCGTCGAACACACGCTCGCGGGATTCCGGGAGGGCGAGGCGATCGCGGCCGAGCAGGGCAATGCCATTCGGGTGACGTGTCTGCTCACGGCGATGCGGCACGCGGCCAGGTCGCGCGAGATCGCGGAGCTCACCGTCCGGTTCCGCGACAGCGGCGTCGGCGGTTTCGATATCGCGGGCGCCGAGGCGGGATTCCCTCCCACCAGGCATCTGGACGCGTTCGAGTATCTGCGAGCCAACCACGCGCACTTCACGATTCACGCGGGTGAGGCGTTCGGCTTGCCGTCGATTCACGAGGCGCTGGCGTTCTGCGGCTGTGATCGGCTCGGCCACGGAGTGCGGATCACCGACGACATCAGCGTCCCCGGCGATATCGAGGACGCGCAGCTCGGCCTGGTCGCGAACTATGTGCGCGATATGCGGGTGCCGCTGGAACTGTGTCCCTCGTCGAATGTGCAGACCGGCGCGGTGCCCTCGCTGGACAAGCATCCGTTCGACCTGCTCGCCCGCCTGCGCTTCCGGGTCACCGTCAATACCGACAACCGGCTGATGAGCGACACTTCCATGAGCGAGGAGATGCGCAAGCTGGTCGACACCTTCGGCTACGGCTGGAGCGACCTGGAACGCTTCACCATCAACGCCATGAAGTCGGCCTTCATCCCGTTCCCGGACCGGCTGAAGATCATCGACGAAGTGATCAAGCCGGGTTACGCGGTATTGCTCGGTTGACATGAATCAGGGGTGGCACCGAACCGGTGCCACCCCTGATCTCATCGAAGCACTACTCGCTGACGAGGCGCGCCTCGAACGCACGCTGCAGGTCGCGGAACTGCTGGGCCTCCGACGCGTACGGCGGGTTCGGCGCCATCCGGTTCGGATCCGGGTTGAGCAGGTACGAGACGTACCAGCCGAGCGGATTCGACTGCGCGAGAGCGGTTTCCACGCTGTCGTCATCGGCGTAGTCGGCGGCGTCGCTGAACAGTTCGACAGCGAGGTCGAGCTGTTCGATGTCGACCGCCTCCGGCCCCTCGGCCAGATCGTCGACCAGACCGGTGAGCACGTAGACGTTCTCGTCGGTCACTTCGACCTCGAGCGAACCGTCCACCGCCGCGGTCTGCACCTCGGCGAAGGTCGACACCCGGGCCAGCTCGTGCTCGTGATCGTCGGCCAGGTAGCGGGCCAGTGCGCGCTCGGAACCGAAGACGGTGATGCTGCGGCCGTCACCGAGGAAGATCGGCTCGTCGTCGAGGTAGCAACGCAGGGTGAACTGCTCGCCGTCGGAGGTGACGATCTTGACGGGGTCGATGCCGACCTCGTCCCAGAAGGAATCCTCTTCCTCTTCGTCGTCGGTGGCGGTGAGGTCGACGTTCTCGAACTCTTCCTCCTCCTCGGCGACATCGTCGGCGTCGACCTCGTTCTCCTCGGCCGCCAGCAGCTCCGCCTCGGCGACGGCGACCGCGGCCGCGTCGACCTCGGGGGTGGTCACGACGCCGTCGATCGCGTCGAGCACGTCGTCCCAGCCCTTGACGATCGCGGCGCCGACCTGGTCCCACAGCTCTTCGCCGTCGCGGCCGACGAACGTGCTCGCCCCGCTGGCCAATGCGCCGAGCACCGGGTTGTTGCCGAAGAACTTGGTCACCACGTCGAGCTCGCACACCTCGGCGATATTGCGCACCATCGCCAGGGTGTCCTCGAGCTCGCCGATGACATCGACGTCCGGTTCGCCCGCGGCCAGTTCCGGCACCGAGACCAGATCGAAGCTGAAGTTCTCCTCCGGCTCCAGCTCAGCGGCCGAAAGACCGACGATGACCGCCCAGGACGGGTGGTCGACGAGGTCGTTGTCGGAGTTGGTGCGGATGAACGCCGCCAGCTCCGCAACGGACTCGAATCCGTAGAGGTCGTCCTCGTGACCGAGGAACGCCTCCCACTCGTCGTCACCGTCGCGCCAGCGCGGTGCCCACAGGGTGACGAGATCGCCATCGGTCAGACCGAGCTCGATCGGGACGATGTCTCCAGAAGCCATGACGCGAAGCCTAGCTAGCTCGAGCGCCGGGCACTATCCGGCCCGGGTGCTAATTGCCCGTCGGGCTGTGCACTCGGTCCGGTGAGCGATTCGTTCAGTGTCGCAATGATGTTGGAACGCGCCTCACCGGCCGTCTCGGTGGCCTGTTTGCAGGCGGCCAGGATGAGCGCGGCGGCCTCGGTGGGCGCCAGCGTGGTGATGCCTTCGTCCAGTGTCAGGGCGACGAGGGCGCCCTCGCTGTTCACCTCGGCGGTGACCAGCCCGTCCTCGGTGGTGAAACGCCCGTTGACCTGCTTCAACCCGTACAGTGCCGCTTCGAGCGCCTCGAGCTTTCCGGTGACGCCCGCGACCAGGGCGTCCATTTCCGCACTCACAGTGGCCTCATCCAACTCGTCTGACCGGTGTCGGCGTCGTCGATGCGATCGAGCTCGTCGACCGCCTGACGCCGGGTGGGCAGGTTCATCTTGTCGAGCAGTTCATCGGGGATCTGCGCCTGTTCGCTGTAGACCTCGCGAAGGCGGGCGGCGGCGGCGATGGTCGAGCGCCGGGTCAGGCGCAGGATCTCGTCGGCCAGCGCCTGGGCGCCGAACTGGTATTCGCTGCGCTCGAACTTGATCGCGATCGGCAGACCCATGCTGGTCGCGCGGACCGAGATCGTGCCCGACCGGTTGGTGCTGACCGCGGACTCCACATTGGGCACCTCGGGGATCGGCGTGCCGCTCATTCGGTGGGCCTGTAGAAGCCGTAGAACTCCATGCCACTGTTCTCCGTTCGGATGGAACTGATCGAAACCGGATCGCCCGCCTCGACGAGCTGCCCGTTGCCGACGACCATGGCGACATGGCCGTCCCACACGGCCAGATCGCCCGGCATCAGGTCACCGGGGGATACCTGAGGATTGCCGATGTGCTGTTCCTGTGCCAACCGCGGCAGTTCGACCCCGGCCTCGCCGTAGGCGTACTGGGTGAGCCCGCTGCAGTCGATGCCCGACTGGGGGTCGTTGCCGCCCCACACGTACGGGGTGCCGACCGCGCCGATGGCCGAGCGGACCGCGGTCGCGGCCTTCTCGTTGGGCGCCTCGACCGTGCTGCCGTCAGGCAGGGTGATCTTGACGCCGGTGCCGGACCCGGTCGACGAACCGGCCGACGACCCCGTCGAACCGCCCGTTCCCGCGCCCGCGCCCGTGCCGCCGGTGGTGGTCGACTTCGAGGTGCTGCTGTTGCTGCCGCCCATCGCCGTCGACAGACCCGATCCCATGGCGCTGAGCACCGTGCTGCCGGTGCTCGCCGCGGTCGAGAGCAGACCGGAACTCGACGCCGAGGACACGAGGTTGCTCGCGCCGGACGAGACGTTCGCCAGCGACGTGCTCGACGGTGCGGGGGTGAGTTCCTGGATCGCGGCGGTCTGGGTGCTCATTTCGTCCTGCACCCGGCCGACGACGCCCATGCCCTGACCGATGTGGTCGATCGCCGAGCTCACCACGGCGGTCAGACCGGCGGGTGTGCCGAGGGTGGGGCTGAGCGCGGACACCTGGGACAGGAACGAGTTGACGATCCCGTCGAGCTCCTTCTGCCCGGTCTCCACATAGGCGGCGGCCTGGTCGACGACGGTCGCCATCTCGGTGCCGTTGTCGCTCAGCGTGGCCGAGGACGTCTGCACGCGCAGCGCCTTGGACGTGGCCGCGTCGACGGCCTGGCCGTCCCACGCGGTGTTCACGTTGTTGATGCTGTAGCGACCCTGTTGATAGATCTGGTCGAGGTTGGTCGAGGTCGAGCGCAAGCCGTCGGAGGCGCCGCCGGTGCCGACCACGCCGGTGCCGAAGCTCGACAGCAGATCGAGGAGGGGCTGAGCGAGCCCGGTGAGGTCGATCATGCGTCGGTACCGAGTTCGCCTGCGGTGGCGGTGATTCCGGCCGCGTTGTTCAGGTCGGTCTCGACGAGAGTTGTCGCGGCGCTGGCGGTGGCCAGCCCCATGCTGCCCATGACAGCGGACAGCTGGGCGATCGCCGCCACGTGACCGGCGTGCGCGGCAGAGTAGGCGGCGGTGAAATCTCCGCCGATGAGACCCATGATGGGGCCGAGCAGAGTGGGGTCGGAGGCAACCGAACCAGCCGCCGCGGTGGCCAGTTCCGTGGCCATCACCTCGGCAGCCGCGCTGTACGCGACGATGCCCTCGGCATCGGCTGACATTTTCGTCATCGAACTTCCCCCAATCCTCGAGTTCCCGGGCAGAGTACGTCACTCAGTACCTTGGACGCACCGACTCCGCATTCGGTTCCCTCGACCGCGAAAATATTTCCCCAGCGGTCGTAGGCGCGAAGCGCCAAGCGACCCTATCGTCTTTTCATGCGCACCGACACTGTCGACCATCCGCTCGCCGCAACCCTGCTCAGCACCATGCGGGACGCCCGTACCGACAACGCCACCTTCCGCAATGCTCTGGCCGATCTCACCGGCATCCTCATGTACGAGGCGCTGCGCGACGCGCCGGTGGTGCGCGAGCCGATCGACACGCCGGTCGCGGTCACCGACGGCGTCCGATTGGCGTCGCCGCCGCTGCTGGTGCCGGTGCTGCGGGCCGGGCTCGGCATGGTCTACGCCGCAGCCGAACTCGTCCCCCAAGCCCGCGTCGGTTTCGTCGGCATCGCCCGCGACGAGCAGACCCACGAGCCGGTGCCCTACCTCGAGTCGCTGCCCGCCGACCTCACCGGCCTGCCCGTCTTCGTCCTGGACCCGATGCTGGCCACCGGCGGTTCGATGCGCCACACCATCGAACTCCTCGTCGCCCGCGGCGCCACCGACATCACCGCCGTCTGCGTCGTCTCGGCCCCCGAAGGCGTTGCCGCCTTGGCGGCCTCGGGCCTGCCGGTCCGCCTGGTCACCGCCGCCGTCGACGAGAAACTCAACGAGAACGCCTACATCGTCCCCGGCCTCGGCGACGCGGGCGACCGCCAGTTCGGCCCACGCTGACTCAGCCTTCGGGGCCGACGAACAGCTCGAGGTGGTCGCAGACGGTGCAGCGGTAGGCATCGACGGTGCGAGCTGTCTTGCGGGAGTGCCGCTTGCCGCCGAAGAAGCCGTGCTCGAACGGACCCTCCAACCAACGGGATTCGCCGTGCGCCTGTTGGCCGGTGTCCTCGATGAGGCCGAGCCTGAGAACGGTTCCGCCGCAATGGGTGCAGTGTCGTGCAGTCACCGCGCCACAGTACTGAGGGACTTGCAGTAGTCGGCCAGTGCTGCGAGGCGGTCGTCGGCGGCGAGGTGCGCTTGGGGGAGCGCCGCGTCGTCGGCCACCGGGGCGAAAACTTCCAGGTAGCACTTGAGTTTGGGTTCGGTGCCCGACGGGCGGACGACGATGCGGAAGTCGTCGGCGTCGAAGATCAGCGCGTCGGTGCGCAATCGGCCGCGGACCTGCGCCTGGTCGGTGAATTTCACCGGGGTGCCTGCGATTTCGCTGGGTGGATTCGCACGCAGGGCGGCGACCAGCACGGTCGCGGCGGCCTGGTCGGGGAGGCGCAGCGAGACCTGGCCGCCCGCGTGCAGGCCGAATTCTGCGGCGTAGGAGTCGAGCTCGCCCTGCAGCGTCGTGTCCTGAGCTTTCAACAGGGCGACGAGGTCGGCGGCGGCCACCGCGGCCGAGATGCCGTCCTTGTCACGGACCTTCGAGGGGTCGACGCAGTGTCCGATGGCTTCCTCGTAGGCGTAGACGAGTCCGTCGCCAGCCCTTGCCAGCCATTTGAAGCCGGTGAGGGTCTCGGCGTAGCGAGCCGAACGCGCGGCGGCCAGCTTCGACAGCAGGCGCGAGGACACGATGGTCGTGGCGACGAGCGGGTCGGTGGGACGCGTACGCAGCACGTAGTCGGCCAGCAGCACGCCGGTTTCGTCACCGCGCAACATGTGCCAACCGTTCGGGCCGGGCACGCCGAGCGCACAGCGATCAGCATCGGGATCGAGCGCGATCGCCACATCGGCTTCGATCCGCTCGGCCAGCGCGAGCAACAGATCGGCGGCGCCCGGCTCTTCCGGATTGGGGAAGGCGACGGTGGGAAAGTCGGGATCGGGGGCGAACTGTTCCTCGACCACATGCACGTCGGTGAACCCCGCCGCGGCCAGCGCGCGCACCGCGAGCTCGCCGCCGACACCGTGCAGGGCGGTGAGCGCGATCCGCACACCCGCCCGCTCGCCGGGACCGCCCAGCAGGCCGGGCAGTTCCGCGACGCGCTCGAGATAGCGATCGACCAGGTCCGCACCGGAAACCGAAACAGTTTTCCGCGCAATCGGTTCGACAACCGCCTCGATGTGCTTCTCGATCTCGCTGTCGGCGGGCGCGATCAACTGCGACCCGCCGTCGAGATACACCTTGTAACCGTTGTCGGCGGGCGGATTGTGCGAGGCGGTGATCTGCACTCCCGCCACCGCACCCAGCTCGCGCACCGCGAACGCCACCACCGGAGTCGGCACCGGATCCGGCAGCACTGTCACCGGAAAGCCCGCGGCGGTGAAGATCTCAGCGGTCGCCGTGGCGAACTCGGCCGACCCGTGCCGCGCGTCCCGTCCCACCACCACGGCCCCGCCGCCGAGGCACCGCTCACGCAGCCAGTCGGCCAGCCCGGCCGTGGCCCGCGACACCGTCGTCACATTCATGCCGTCCGGGCCCTCGCGCAACGGTCCACGCAGGCCTGCGGTCCCGAAACGCAGCATCTACACGCGCTCCAGAATGCCGCGCAGCAGCTTGCCCAACCGGGGCGCCGCGGCCTGCCCTTCGGCCAGCACCTCCGCGTGCGAAAGATGTTCCCCGGTAACGCCCGCGGCCAGATTGGTGACCAGCGAGATGCCGAGTACCTTCGCGCCGAGCGAACGCGCCTCGATCGCCTCCAGCACCGTCGACATGCCGACCAGATCGGCGCCGATGGTCGCGAGCATGCGGATCTCGGCAGGCGTCTCGTACTGCGGACCGATGAGCCCGGCGTACACGCCTTCGGTCAGGCTGGGGTCGATTTCCCTTGTCAGCGCCCGCAATTCGGGGTCCCAGGCGTCGACCAGGTCGACGAATCGCGCACCGACCAACGGGGTGCGCGCGGTGAGGTTGATGTGATCGGCGATCAGTACCGGCTCACCCACCTGCAGCCCGGCCCTGAGCCCGCCCGCGGCATTGGTGAGCAGCACGATCTCGGCGCCCGCCGCGATCGCCGCCGTCACCGGATGCACCACCTGCTGGGGCGTATAGCCCTCGTACAGGTGCTGACGCCCCATCAGCAGCAGCACGTTGTTGTCGTTCACGGTGACCGAATGCACCATGCCCCCGTGCCCCTGCGCACTGGGTTTGCCGAAGCCGGGCAGCTCCGTCATCGGGATCGAGGCATGCGGCGCGCCGATCTCGGCTGCTGCCTCCTGCCACCCCGATCCCAGCACCACGGCCACGCGATGACGCGGCACCCCCGTACGTTCGGCAATCGCCGCAGCGGCCTGTTCGGCAGTCATGAAGGGAGTCTAAGCCGCGTGGGCGGTGGGTGTCCCCGGCCCGAGCGGCAGCGGCGCCACGGTGCGGCCCCCACGTGTCGTACCCGCGAGTAGGTACGCCTTCCGTCGCGGTTTATTCTCCCTGCATGCCGTATTTGGAGCGCTCTGGTGATGTTTTCGTCCTGTACCTCGGCAACGAGGGTGAGACAGACAACGAGAACCGTTTCTCGCCGGACTGGATCGAAGCCTTCCACGCCGCACTCGACAAGGTCGAGGCGTCCGAGGGTGCTGCCGCGCTGGTCACCGTCGCGACCGGCAAGTACTACAGCAACGGCCTCGACACCGATTACGTCTTCGGCAACCTCGACAAGATCCACGGCTACCTCGACCGGGTGCACTCCCTCTACACCCGCCTGCTGACCTTCCCGTTGCCGACGATCGCCGCGGTCAACGGCCACGCGTTCGGCGCGGGCGCCATGCTGGCCACCTCCCACGACTTCCGCGTGATGCGCGGTGACCGCGGCTTCTGGTCGCTGCCCGAGGTGCACCTGGGCATGCCGTTCACCGTCGGCATGAACGGCTTGCTGAAGGGTCGCCTGAGCAACCAGGTGTGTGTCCAGGCGATGACCACCGGCCACCGTTTCAGTGCCGACGAGGCCATCGCCGCGGGCATCGTCGATGCCAAGGCCGACGCCGACGAGGTGCTGCCCGCCGCGATCGCCCGCGCCGCCGCGCTCACCAGCCTGCGCAAGCCGATCACCCCGATCATCAAGACCGCGCTGCACGCCGAGACCCTCGCCGCGCTGGCCACCCCCGTTACTCCGGAGAATCTTCCCTTCGGCAACTGACCCCGCTCGCCGGTGCGCCGCTGTCGGGCACTGATGCAAGACTGGGGGTATGGCACCCTCGCGCACCGGCGAACTCACAGCCACCGCCTCCGACGCCGCGATTATGGCTGCCTCGGACGAGCTGATCGGGCTCTCGCACGCGATCCACGCCGAACCCGAGTTGGCCTTCGCCGAAACGCGTAGCGTCGCCAAGGTCCTCGCGCCGCTGGTCGAGCGCGGATTCGCGGTCACGACGAACGTCGCAGGCCTGTCGACGGCCTTTCGCGCCGTGTACGGCAGCGGCCCGCTCACCGTCGGTATCTGCGCCGAATACGACGCGCTGCCCGAGATCGGGCACGCGTGCGGGCACAACATCATCGCCGCGTCCGCCGTCGGCGCCGCCCTCGGACTGGCCGCCGTGGCCGACGCGCTCGGCCTGACCGTGGTCGTGCTCGGCACGCCGGCGGAGGAGAGCGGCGGCGGCAAGGTGCTCATGCTGGAAGCGGGCGCTTTCGACGACATCGCGATGGCGATGATGGTCCACCCGGGCCCTGTCGATATCGTCGGCGCGCGCTCCTTGGCGTTGGCCGACCTCGCCATCGCCTTCCACGGCCGCGAAGCGCATGCCAGCGCCGCGCCCGAACTGGGCCGCAACGCGGGCGACGCGGTGACCGTGACCCAGGTTGCTGTCGGCTTGCTGCGACAGCATCTGCGACCCGGTCAGCAGCTGCACGGTATAGTGTCCGACGGTGGCGTGGCCCCCAACATCGTGCCCGGGCGTGCGGAGTTGCTGTACTACCTCCGCGCGGCCGATTCCGACTCCCTCGACGACCTGATGCGCCGAGCGAAGGCGTGTTTCGAAGCGGGCGCCCTGGCAACCGGCTGCACCCACGACATTCGGACGCTCGCGCCCACCTATACCGAGCTCACCCCCGATCCGGTTCTCTCCGCTGCCTACCGCGCGCAGATCACCGGGCTGGGACGGACGCCGATGGCGCCCGAGCTCGAGGTGCTGCGACCGCTCGGGAGCACCGACATGGGCAACGTCACCAACGTCGTTCCCGGTATCCACCCGGTGATCGGCATCGACGCGGGTGGCGCGGCAACCCATCAACCCGCGTTCGCCGCCGCCGCGGTGAACGCCTCGGCGGACCAGGCGGTGCTCGACGGCGCGCTCGCGTTGGCGCGTACCGCTGTCGCCGTGGCAGGCGATGAAGTACACAGGGACAGGTTGTTGCAACGGCTGATCGAACGACAGGAGGATATTCGGTGACCATTTCCGGCCATCCGGGCACCGCACGCGCAGGCTCCGACGCGCTATCGATGGGTGTGGGAACCCCCTCGATGGCACGCGAGACCGCAGCGTGTCCGACCACGCCGGACACCGAACCAACTCTGATGTCGGGAACCGAGATCATCGACGCATGGCTGGCCGAGCACACCGGTGACCTGGTGCAATGGCGCAGGCACATCCACGCCAACCCCGAGTTGTCCCGGGCGGAGTTCGCCACCACCGAGTTCGTCTCGGGCTGGCTCACTAAGGCCGGATTGACCTGGGAAGTACTGCCGGGCGGCACCGGATTGATCTGCGACTTCGGCCCCACCGATCGTCCGCGCATCGCCTTGCGCGCCGATATGGACGCGCTGCCGATGCAGGAATTCACCGGTCTGACCTTCGCCTCGACGGTGCCCGGTGTGTCGCATGCCTGCGGGCACGACGCGCACACCACGGTGCTGCTCGGTGCCGGGCTCGCGCTGGCCGAGGCTCAGGACAGGTTGCCGGTCGGGGTGCGATTGGTGTTCCAGCCTGCCGAGGAAGTGATGCCCGGTGGTGCGCTCGATGTGGTCGCGGCCGGCGGGATGACCGGGGTCGATCGGATCTTCGCGCTGCATTGTGATCCGCGTTTGGAGGTCGGCAAGGTCGGCGTGCGGACCGGGGCCATCACGTCGGCGGCCGATACGGTCGAGCTGGTGCTCGATTCGCCGGGTGGGCATACTTCGCGGCCGCATCTGACCAGCGACCTGGTCTACGCGATCGGAACTGTCATCACGGGTCTGCCCGGGTTGCTGAGCCGACGCGTCGATCCTCGGACCAGCACGATCATGGTCTGGGGTGCGGTGAGCGCGGGCAAGGCGCCCAACGCGATTCCGCAGACGGGCATGCTCACGGGCACCGTGCGCACCGGCGATCACGCCACCTGGCTGCTGCTGGAACCGCTGGTCCGCGAGATCGTCGACGGCTTGCTCGCGCCGACGGGCGTGCGCTACCAGCTCAATTACAAGCGCGGTGTGCCGCCGGTGGTCAACGATCCGACGTCGGCGCTGATGTTCGAGAACGCGATCCTGGGGATGGGCGAGGACGCGCTGGCCGACACTCCGCAGTCGGGCGGCGGCGAGGACTTCTCCTGGTACCTGGAGGAAGTGCCCGGCGCCATGGCCAGGCTGGGCGTCTGGTCCGGTGTCGGCGAGCAGTTGGATCTGCACCAACCGACGTTCGACATCGACGAGCGCGCGCTGGCGGTCGGCGTGCGAACCCTGACCAACATCATCCTGCAGGCACACTGAGCGAACCCGCGCCGGTCACGTGACCGGCGCGGGTTCCTCTCAAGCTCCGGGCCCGACGTTCTTGCTGTTGCGGGTGCGCAGGGCGTGGACGTAGTCCTCTGGGGCGCCTGCTTTTTCGGCCGCGTCGGCGATCACGCCGATGTAGCGGGCCGAGGGAAGGCCGCCCTCGTAGGCGTCGAGGACGTAGAGCCAGGCCAGGCGGGACTCGCCCTGGGTGCCGGTGACTCGGATTCGGATCTTCTTGTGGATACCGAAGTCGGAGCCCTCCCAGCGGTCGAGGCTGTCCTCGTCCTCGGGGGAGACGTCGTAGAGCACGACGAATACCCGCGAGCCGGGATCCTCGACGACGGTGGCCAACGGCCCTTCCCAGCCGATGTCGTCACCGGCGAAGGTCAGGCGCCAACCCTCCAGCCACCCGGTCCCGGACATGGGCGAATGCGGGCAGCGTTCCAGCATCTGCGTCGAGTCCATGTTGGACCCGTAGGCGGCATAGATCGGCACCATGGAACTGTAGCCAATAACCCCGGTGGAATTCCCGTCTCCCTCCCAGATCGGCTGACCGTCACACTTGCCGGTGGCGCAGAACACGGCGCGGAACACGCGCACCGTTGTTCACCGATCCGACCCGGCCATGTCACATCGCACCTGAAATGATGAGTCGACAGCACGGACGAGCCCTCACAAGGGGCAGTCCGATCAGGCGAGCACAAGGAGCGTGACTGGTGGCACGGATTGCGATCATCGGTGGTGGACCGGCCGGATACGAGGCGGCACTGGTAGCCGCCCAACACGGGGCCACAGTGACCCTGGTGGACGCCGACGGTATCGGTGGCGCCTGTGTGCTGTGGGATTGCGTGCCGTCGAAAACCTTCATCGCCTCGACGGGCCTGCGCACCGATCTGCGCCGCGCCCGCGACCTCGGCATCAATATCGATGCCGACCAGGCGAAGGTGCACCTGCCCGAGGTGAACGCGCGCGTCAAGGCGCTCGCCTTGGCGCAGTCCTCCGATATCCGCGCCAAGTTGCAGGCCGCGGGTGTGCAACTACTTCCCGGCTACGGCGAATTGGTCGGGCCCGCACCGGGTTTGGCGCATCGCGTGCGCGCGAACCTGGTCGACGGCGGCTCCGAGGAGTTCGAGGCCGAGGTCGTGCTGATCGCGACCGGCGCGAGCCCGCGGGTGCTCCAGGGCGCCGAGCCAGACGGGGAGCGGATCCTGAACTGGCGTCAGCTCTACGACCTGCCGGAACTGCCGGAGACGCTGGTCGTCGTCGGATCCGGTGTCACCGGCGCCGAATTCGTGTCCGCGTACACCGAGATGGGTGTGCGGGTGAAGCTCGTGTCGAGCCGTGACCGCGTGCTGCCCGGCGAGGACGCCGATGCGGCCCTCGTGCTGGAGGAAGCCCTCGCCGAACGTGGCGTGGAGCTGGTCAAGCACGCCCGCGCCGACGCCGTGGAACGCACCGCCGAAGGCATCGTGGTGAAGCTGTCGGACGGTCGCACCGTCACCGGCTCGCACGCGCTGATGACCGTCGGCTCCACCCCGAACACTCAGAATCTGGGCCTGGATCGGGTCGGGATCGAACTCGATCGCGGTGGATACCTTCGCGTCGACCGGGTTTCGCGAACCTCGGTGCCCGGCATCTACGCCGCGGGCGACTGCACGGGTCTGCTGCCACTGGCTTCGGTGGCGGCCATGCAGGGGCGGATCGCGATGTACCACGCGCTCGGCGAGGGCGTGAGCCCGATCAGGTTGAAGACGGTGGCCTCGGCGGTGTTCACTCGCCCGGAGATCGCGACCGTCGGCGTGAGCCAGACCGCCATCGACAACGGTGAAGTCCCCGCGCGCACGGTGATGTTGCCGCTCAACACCAATCCGCGCGCGAAGATGTCGGGACTGCGGCGCGGCTTCGTCAAGATCTTCTGCCGCCCGGCCACCGGTGTGGTGATCGGCGGTGTGGTGGTCGCGCCGATCGCCTCGGAGCTGATCCTGCCGATCGCGCTGGCGGTGCAGAACAATCTGACGGTCACCGACCTGGCGCAGACGTTCTCGGTGTATCCCTCGCTTACCGGTTCGCTCACCGAAGCCGGACGTTTGCTGATGCGGCACGACGACCTCGACTGAGCCCCCGATGCCGGAATGTGAAACGAATCACAAGGGCTTCCGGGTTTCGAATTGTCTTGTTCGCCAACGTTGCTCGTCGCTTCTCGGCAACCGCCACGCCAGGTGTTTGCGCAGGCGGCGCCCGGTGAACTCGAAACCTTGTGCTGCGTTGCCTGTCCCGCGCTCTTGTGGTTGACTCACCGCCGAGGCGCGATCAGTTGTGATCGCGTGGTGGATGCAGTGGGGGATTCCCTCCGGGAAAGGGATTACGAAAAGTGAAGCATCGTAAGCCGAGTCGGGCGCAGCGAGCGATGGCAAGCACGTCATTGCCTTTGGCTGCCGCGGCAGCAGTGGCAACCCTCCTCGCGGCGCCGGCCGGCGCGGTCCCCAGCGACCAGCCGACCACCCCCGCGACTCCGGCTCCTGCGCAGCCGGGCCAGCCTTCGGGTGAAGTAGAAGCCCCGGAGACCCCGGATACCCCGGAGAGTGTGAAGCCGGGTCAGGCGAAGCCGGGCGAGACCAAGCCGACGCCGGCCCAGCCGGGCGTCACCAGCCCCGCGCCGGGTCAGCCGGGGCAGGAGACCCCCGCCAAGCCGACGCCGAGCCAGCCGGGCGTCACCAGCCCGCGTGTCGCGCCGCTGCCCGTGCCGGGACAGGCACAGCCCGCGGTCCAGCCGGAGCGCGCAGGCGCGACGCCCGACCAGCCGGGCACCACCAAGCCCGAGACCGGCACCACGCCGAGCCAGCCGGGCGCCACGCCGGGCCAGCAGCAGACACAGCCCACCGTGCCGCAGGGCACCGGGAACGGCACCGAGGCCGAGGTCGAGTCTCCGGACACCCTCGTCCAGGAGCCGAAGGAACCGTCCTGGCAGGCGCCGCGCCTGGCCAACGCGCCCGCCGCGCCCGTCGTCGAGATGGAAGGCCCGCGTCAGGAAATCGGCGTCACCGTCGACGGCGCCGGGATCCTGGCCAACACCCACCACTACAACAACGCCTCGGGCTACGTCGGCACCGTCGGCTACCGGACGCCGGGCGGCGGTTTCGGTGACGCCGGTGTCTCGGTCGAGTACGTCGGCGCGAACGAGGTCAAGGTCACCACCTTCAACGGTGGCGACGGCCGCAGTGACAACACCACGGTGACCGTGCTCGACACCACGCAGGCCAACCTGGCCAAGGCCGCGGTGGAGAACTGGATCAAGGCGCAGCCGGGCGGCACCGCCGCGCTCGATGCGGCCGCGAAGGCTACACTGCCCGTGCCGGGGGAGTTGCTTCAGACGTTGAACGTCGCGGGTGTGAACACCCAGTGGGGTGGCTCGATCCAGTACTGACACGCAGTTTGACGTGTGGGGCGGTCGCCTTCGACCGCCCCACACGTGTGTCCCGGGAAAGGATTGGACTTGGGCACCGAGGGCGACGACAACGAACGCGGCGATCAACGACCTGCTGCGGAATTCGGGCCCCCCGTAAGCGGATTCGGGCCGCCGGTCGATGACGCCGGTTTCGGTGGGCCGGTCCCCGCCGCGCCGCCGCCCGCGCCGTCCGGGGTTCCGGAGCGGGGTTGGCGACCGGCCGGTCCGCCGGCCGGTACACCTGCGCCCGGTCCATTCGGTCCGCCGGCCGGGGCACCCGCGCCGGGTCCGTTCGGTGGACCTGTCGCGGGTCAGCCGCCCGTGACTCCGCCGCCGGGTCCCCCCGTGGCTCCGTTCACCGGTTCGGTGCCGCCGGGACCGTCCGCCGGTCAAGCGCCGCCTCGGCTGCCCGATGGTCGGCGTTCCGCGCCGACGTCCGTCTTCGGTGACGCGGTGGCGACGCCGCCTCCTACGCCGCCCGCCGGACCGGGTCCGCGGAGCGCGGCACCGTTCGGCGGTCCCACCCCCGGTGGTCCGCCTGCTGCCGACCCGACGGTGCGTTTCGGTGGCGAGCAGCCGCGCGGTGAGAGTTCCGTCTTCGGCGACTCGGTGTTCGGTGATTCCGTGCCGGTGACTTCCGGTCGTGAGCTCACCGAGGTGATCCGTCGTGGTCGCCCCGGTCCCAAAGACGCTGTGCCGCAGGCGCCCTCGCGCGATGTCGGGCCTGCCTCGGAACCTGTGCGGCCGCCGGAGGGCTCACGCACCCCCTTGGTCCCGGATAAGCCGAGGCCCGCCGCCGACAAGGCGTGGTGGGACAACCCCGACGATGACGGCGCGATCCCGAAGCCGCCGTCCGAACCCGGTCTGTCGTGGGCCGACGACCCGATCGCGCGCCGTCTCGCGCCGAAGACACCGATCGCCCCGGCGCCGGTGGAGGAGGAGTCCGACAACAAGCGCCTGCGCTGGATCATCGGCGGGGTGGCCGCTGCCGTTCTGCTCGTGGTGGCCCTCGTGCTGACGATCGGTCTGGTCAAGCGCGGCGGCGGTGCCGATCCGGGTGTCACGGCCGCGCCGATTCCCTCGATCGCGTCCGCCTCCGAATGCCAGACTGTCGCAGAACAATCCGTCACCGTCGGCAACGGACCGGGTGACACCACCACCGGCGCCAGGGCCATCCTCGGCTTCCAATACGCCTTCTACACCGATCGGTCCGGGGCGAAAGTGCGCGAGTTCGTAGCGCCCGACGCCGAGAACATCTCGCCTGCCGAGACGATCCAGCAGGCGATCGACGGTCAGATCCCCCCTGGCACCACCCACTGCGTGAAGATGCGCGAAACCACCCTGGGCCGCTACGACGTGGAACTGCGCGAAATGCACCCCGATGGCTCGGCGGTGGTCTACAAGCAGGAGATCATCACCACCAACACCGACGGAAAGTGGCAGGTCAAGTCCATCACTGCTCGGTAGACTCTCATTATTTGAGACAACAATTTCATATTCTGGTGGGCGATATGCAATCGTAGGATGATTGCTTCTCTTGGCGTCCCCGGAGGTTCCCATGTCGCTGACCATTCCAGCATTGGCGGGTAAGCTCGCCGGCCTGCAGAGCTCGGCGATCAGAGACCTGCTGAAACTCACCGCTCGCGACGACATCATCAGCCTCGCGGGCGGCCTCCCCGACGCCGCCCTGATGCCGCGCGAGCGGATCGCCCTCGCCGCCGAGACCGCGCTGCGCGACGCCGCCGTTCTGCAGTACACCGAGTCGTCCGGCTGGCCCGCGCTGCGCGCGGTGATCGCGGCCCGCGAATCGGCAAAGATCGGCCGCACGGTGCCGGTCGCGGAAGTCTTCATCACTCACGGCTCCCAGCAGGCGCTCTCCCTGCTGGCCGAAGTCCTCCTCGACCCCGGCGCCCTCGTGATCGTCGAAGATCCCGCGTATGTGGGTGCCCTGCAAGTGTTTCGAGCGGCCGGTGCCCGAATCGTCGCCGTCCCCTTGGACAGCGAAGGCATGCGCCTGGACATCCTCGAAGACCTTCTCGCGGCAGGCGAACGCCCCGCCGTGGTCCACACCGTCTCCACCTTCCACAACCCCGGCGGCGTCACCCTCACCCCCGAACGCCGTCAGCGCCTCGCGGAACTGGCTGAGGCACATGGCTTCTGGATCATCGAAGACGACCCCTACGGCGAACTCTGGTTCGACACCCCGGCCCCGGCGCCGGTGGCCGCGTACTCACCCCAGGTGATCCGCCTGTCCAGCGTCTCCAAGATTCTGTCCCCCTCGCTCCGCGTCGGCTGGATGATCGCCCCCGAAAGAGTCTGTCGCGCAGTGGAACTGCTCAAACAGGGCACCGACCTCTGCGGTTCGGCCCTGACCCAGCAGATCACCACCGACCTGCTCACCGACACCGACTGGCTGTCCACCCACATAGCTTCGATCCGCACCACCTACGGCACCCGAGCCAAAGCCCTCGTCTCCGCCGTCCGCGCCACCTTCGCCGACCGCGTTCGTTGTACCGACCCGACCGGCGGCATGTTCATCTGGGCCGAATTCACCGACAACACCGACACTTCCGCACTCCTGCCCGCGGCGCTCGAAGCCGGCGTCGCGTACGTCCCCGGTGCCGCCTTCGCCGTCGCCGACACCACCCCCAACACCTTGCGCCTGTGCTTCACCACCTCGGACGAAGCCACCCTGACCGAAGCGATCAGCCGCTTGTCGAAGGCAGCACAGACTACGAGCTGAATGCCGAGGCCCTTCGTCGCCGGTTCTCACGCCACGATGTCGGGCCAATTCCGGTCGGCGGCCCATCGGGCGCCGAATGCGAGTTGGCAGCCGCTTCGAGCAACATTTCCACGGTGTTCCTGGATCGCTGTTGGCGAGGCAGCGTGCGCGGTCGGTTCATACCCACGTGCGCGGTCGGTTCATACCCAGTTGTAGGTGCGTTCGACGGCCTTGTTCCAGTCGGCGTAGCGCTGGGCCCGTTCCTCCTCCGACATCGAGGGGGTCCAGGTTCGATCAGCGGACCAGTTGGCGCGCAGATCGTCGAGGCCGGACCAGTAGCCGACCGCCAATCCGGCGGCGTAGGCGGCGCCGAGGGCGGTGGTTTCGCGGACTACCGGGCGGACGACGGGGACGTCGAGGATATCGGCCTGGAATTGCATGAGCAGGTTGTTGCCGGTCATGCCGCCGTCGACCTTGAGGGTGGTGAGCTCCAGGTCGAGGCGTTGGGCGGCGGCGTCGGCGCGCATGGCGTCCACGACCTCGCGGGTCTGGAAGGCGGTGGATTCGAGTGCGGCCCTTGCCAGGTGGGCCTTGGTGACGAAGCGGGTGAGGCCGGCGATGACGCCGCGAGCGTCGGGGCGCCAGCGGGGGGCGAACAGGCCGGAGAAGGCCGGGACGAAGTGGGCGCCGCCGTTGTCGTCGACGCTGCGGGCCAGCGATTCCACCTCCTCGGCGGAGGAGATGATGCCGAGGTTGTCGCGCAGCCACTGGACCAGTGAACCGGTGACGGCGATGGAGCCTTCGAGGGCGTAGACGGCGGGGGCGTTACCGAGTTGGTAGCAGGCGGTGGTGAGCAGCCCGTGCTTGCTGAACACCGGGGTGGTGCCGGTGTTGAGGAGCATGAAATTGCCGGTGCCATAGGTGTTCTTGGCTTCGCCGGGGGACAGGCACGCCTGGCCGAAGGTGGCCGCCTGCTGGTCGCCGAGGATGCCGGCGACGGGGATTCCTTCGAACGGACCGGAGACGATATCGGCGTAGACCTCCGACGAGCTGCGGATCTGCGGCAGCAGCGACATCGGGATGCCGAAATCGGCACAGATCCGCGAATCCCATCGCAGGGTACGAAGATCCATCAGCATGGTGCGCGAGGCGTTGGTGACGTCGGTGAGGTGCTCACCGGTCAGCTTCCACAGCACCCAGCTGTCCATGGTGCCGAAACACAGGTCGCCGGCTTCGGCGCGCGCCCGGACGCCGTCGACATTGTCGAGAATCCAGCGCAATTTCGGTCCGGCGAAATAGGTCGACAGCGGCAGTCCGGTGCGGTCCGCATAGCGTTGCGGTCCTTGCTCACCGGCCAGTTCGGTGCACAGTTGATCGGTGCGGGTGTCCTGCCAGACGATCGCGTTGTACACGGGCTCGCCGGTGGCCCGGTCCCACACCACCGTGGTCTCGCGCTGATTGGTGATCCCCACCGCGGCCAGATCCCCCGCCGAGCACCGGCTGTTGCCCAGTGCCGCACCGAGCACCGACTCGGTATTGCGCCACACCTCCGCCGGATCGTGCTCCACCCAGCCTGGCTTCGGAAAGATCTGCCGATGCTCCCGCTGCGCGGTCCCGACGATCCGACCCTGCCGATCGAAGATGATGCACCGACTCGAAGTCGTGCCCTGATCGATGGCAGCCACATAGCGACGCATTGCTGCAGGTTACCGAACGCGGAGCCCGCGGCCGCGGGATTTGTCGTCGGCGACGAATTTCGCAGCCGCGCCCCGCCGCGCCCCGCCGCGCACGTCCCGAGCGCCGAGCGGGCACTACGTTTAGCCTGTACGCAGCGGCGCCGCCGAACGCGGCGTTCGCCCCCACTGTCGACTGGGACCGGCCGTTCCTCGGCCGGCGGCGAGGAGTCGAGCATGTCGCAGACACCGGAGTTTCCGTTCCTGCACCCGGGTGAGCTGGTCGCGGGCGGGAAGCGGGACCGGCTCGGGCCGGGTGAGCTGGGGCCCGAACATCGGCGCAGCGCCTGGGAGCGTCTGGGCAAGGATCAGTTCGATGTCCTGGTCGTCGGCGGCGGAGTCGTCGGCGCCGGTATCGCGCTCGACGCCGCGACGCGCGGTCTGTCGGTCGCGCTGGTCGAAGCCCGTGATCTCGCATCGGGCACGTCGAGCCGCTCGTCGAAGATGTTCCACGGCGGCCTGCGCTACCTCGAACAGCTCGAATTCGGGCTGGTCAGGGAAGCGCTGAAGGAACGTGAGCTGGCGCTGTCGACCTTGGCGCCGCACCTGGTGAAGCCGCTGCGCTTCCTCTACCCGCTGACCCACCGCGTATGGGAACGACCGTACGTAGCCGCAGGCCTGACCCTCTACGACTCCATGGGCGGCGCGAAATCGGTTCCGGGACAGCATCATCTGACCCGGCACGGCGCGCTGCGCCTCGCTCCCGGCCTGCGCCGGGATTCGATGATCGGCGGCGTCACCTACTACGACACCGTGGTCGACGACGCCCGCCACACCATGACTGTCGCCCGCACCGCCGCCCACTACGGCGCGGTCATCCGCACCTCCACGCAGGTCGTCGGGTTCCTGCGCGAAGCCGACCGGGTCGTCGGGGTGAAACTGCGCGACACCGAGGACGGGCGCACCGGCGAGGCGCGCGCGAATGTGGTGATCAACGCGACGGGCGTCTGGACCGACGAGGTGCAGGGTCTGTCGAATCAACGTGGCCGATTCCATGTGCGCGCGTCCAAGGGTGTGCACATCGTGGTGCCGCGCGACCGCATCGTCAGCGATGCCGCGATCATCCTGCGCACCGCCACCTCGGTGCTGTTCGTCATCCCGTGGGGCGCACACTGGATCGTCGGCACCACCGACACCGACTGGAATCTCGACCTCGCCCACCCCGCGGCGACCAAGGCCGATATCGACTACCTGCTCGGCCGGGTCAACGAGGTGCTGGTCACCCCGCTCACCCACGCCGACATCGACGGGGTCTATGCGGGCCTGCGCCCCTTGCTCGCGGGGGAGAACGACGAGACCTCCAAGCTCTCGCGCGAACACGCCGTGGCCAGGGTCGCGCCCGGACTGGTCAGCATCGCGGGCGGCAAGTACACCACCTATCGGGTGATGGCGGCTGACGCGATGGACGAAGCCGCACAGGATATTCCGGCGCGCGTCTCGCCCTCGATCACCGAGAAGGTCGCGCTGCTCGGCGCCGACGGCTACTTCGCGCTGGTCAACCAGACCGTGCAGCTGGCCGAGCACTACCGCATCCATCCGTACCGGATGACGCACCTGCTCGACCGCTACGGCTCCCTGGTCGACGAGGTCCTCGCCATGGCCGCGGGCAAACCCGAACTGCTGCAACCGATTACCGACGCGCCTGCCTACCTGCAGGTCGAAGCGGTGTACGCGGCCGCCGCGGAGGGCGCGCTGCACCTCGACGACATCCTGGCCCGCCGCACCCGCATCTCGATCGAATACTCCGATCGCGGCGCGAACAGTGCCGAACAGGTGGCCCACCTCGTCGCACCCGTACTCGGTTGGGATGCCGACGATATCGACCGCGAGGTATCCACGTACCAGGCGCGCGTGCTGGCCGAAATCGAATCGCAGACCCAACCCGACGACAAGTCCGCCGACGCACTGCGCGCCGCCGCTCCCGAGCCGCGCCCGCAACTGCTGGAACCGGTACCGCAGGATCGCTGAGCCTCAGCAGGCGCTGCGAGACGATGTCAGGGTAGGGGCTGACAGCGTGGGCAGAAGTAGATGCCGCGTTCGCGCTGGGTGATGCGGTCGGCGGGGTCGTCCTCGCCGAGGAGTTGGGAGGCGATGGGGGTGCCGCAGCGGGGGCAGGAACGGCGAGTACGGCCGTAGACCATGGCGCGCCAGGGTGGTTGGTGTGCGGCCTTGCCGAGGACGCGGTGAGCTTCGTCGACGAGCGCCACGAGATCGGGGATGTCGCCGACGGCGGTAACCGGGTGGACTTTGCGTAGGAAGCAGATCTCGCTGCGGTAGATATTGCCGATCCCTGCCAGATTGCGCTGGTCGAGCAGGGCGAGACCGACAGCGCGGCGGGGGTACTCGGTGAGCCTGCGCAAGGCCTCGGCCGCATCCCAATCCGGGCCGAGGAGATCGGGGCCGAGATGGCCGATGACCGTGTGTTCGTCGGCGCGCGCCAGCACTTGGACCTTGCCGAGCGAGAAGCCGACGGCCTCGAACTCGTCGTTGGCGAGCACCAGTCGCGCGGTGACCGCGGGTTTGGTCCAGCGCTGGCCGCGATGGAACACCCGCCATACGCCTTCCATCTTCAGATGGGTGTGGATGCTCACACGGTCGGTGCGGATGAACAGGTGCTTGCCGTAGCTGGCGACCTCCTCTACGGGCTCGCCGACCAGATTCACGGTGGCGTAGCGCGGGACCCGGAAGTCACTGCGGGTCAGAGTTCTACCGACCAGGGCCGTGCGTAGCCGCTTCGCGGCGTGGAAGACGGTGTCGCCCTCTGGCATTCGGCTACACCTGCCTACGCAGCCGCAGACCGCTCGGGGTCATCGAGAAACCGGCTTCGATCAGGACTTCGACGAACAGGTTGCCGTGCACGGTTTCTCCGTTGATCTTGTCGATCACCAAGCTGTCGACCCTGCGGTCGCGCACCAGCCCGGCCAGCGCGATCGCTGCCGCACGGCGCAGGCCGATGTCCTCGGTGAAGCTGAGCAGAGTCTTGCCGCCGCGCTCGGAGTAGAGCACCAACTCGCCGCCGACCAGCACCACCACCGCGCCCGCCTTACGGCCCGGCCGATGACCGCCTTCGGCGTCGCCCTTCGGCCACGGCAGGGCCGCGCCGTAGGGGTTGGCGGGGTCGCACGCCGCGAGGGCGAGCGCGACGCCGGCTCTGGTGTTGTCACGGTCGGTGTCGAACGAACGCAGGCGATCGACGGTATCGGTGGTGGAGAACTGGGCGCCGCCGAGCGTGTCGACGAAATAGCCGCGCCGGCAACGGCCGCGATCCTCGAACTCGGTGAGCACCCGGTACATCAGCTGGAACCCACCGGAGATCCCTTCGTTCTGCACCGAGCCCCGAGTCAGCACGCCGTAGCGTTCGACGAGCTGATCGGCGGTGGCGTGGGCGCGAACGGTGTTGTCCCGCACGCGTTCGGGCAGGATCGACCAGCGGCCCGCCAGCGTGGGCGGACCGGACCGGGTCGGCATCGAGGGTCGCGGCAGGTACGCGCGGCCTCGCGGAGCGCGGCGCGGGGTGCGGTGCGCGGTGGTGGTCCGGGCGGTGCCGGACAGCAGGGCGCGCACCGGGGCGAAGGTGTCACCGGAGACGTAGCCGGCCCAGACCAGCTGCCACAGTGCGTCCCCGGCCGCCTTGTCGTCGAGCAGACCCGCGGCATCGGAGAGCTGTCGGAAGAAGTACGCACCGCCGCCGGTCAGCGTGGGTGGTAATCGTGTGGCGCCACCGGATTCGATGGGCGCATCGTGTTCTGGATCAGGCCGTTGGCCGTTGCCGCTGGCTGGCTCGGCGGCGTCGAGGTCGACGACCTTGTCGGCGGACGCTTTTCCACGAGCAGCCTTCGCGCGCGGGCCGGGCGCCGTCGAGTCGGTGCCGGGTGGGGGCCATGGCTCCAGGTTCGCGCCGAGGGCAACCAGCAGGCTGAGCTGGATGTCGGTGGGGTCGATGTCATCGGCGGGCGGCAGCGTGAACGGTGCCTGGTCGGCCAGGTGCAGGGCGATCCAGCCGTCACGGGCGGTGATGGCGCCGTGGCCGGACCACACCACCTCACCGGTCGCCATCAGCTCGTCCAGCATGGCGGGGGAGTAGTCGCGCACTCGCGTCGGCAGGATCAGCGACTCCCAGGCCGAGGCCGGAATCGGCACGCCCGCAAGCTGTTCCACGACGGTCGCCACACCGTCGACGCCGCGCAGCTCGCCGGAACCGACGTGTTGCCACGCGGGGAGGAAGCGTGCGAAGGCGGCGGTGGACACCGGCTCGACCTCGTGCCGGGCGGCGGCCAGTGAACGGCGGCGCAACCGACGCAAGACCTGGGCATCACACCACTCTCCGCCGGCGGTACCCGGCGTGAACTCACCTTCCACGACCCGCTTTTCGGCGAGCAGGCGGTGCAGCGACGTCGCGGCGACGGCGGTACCCAAGCCGAAGCGGTCGGCGACCGCGGCCGTCGTGAACGGCGCATGGGTGCGCGCGTAGCGGCCGACGAGGTCGCCCAGTGGATCGGGCACCGGTTCGATGAACGCCGCGGGAACCCCGATCGGCAACGGCACCCCGAGTGCGTCCCGCAGGCGCGCCGCGTCTTCGACCGCCACCCACCAGGTTCGTCCCGCGAACGAAACCTCCAGCGCCCGACGCGAATCCCGTAGTTCCGCGAACCACGCGGGCGCGTCGGAGTCGATGAGGAGGTCACGCTCACCCTGACCGGAAGCGAGTCCACCATCCATCCCGGCGGAGGGAGCAGCAATCGCTGCGGTGGCAGCGGGATCGGACGGCTCGGCTGCGAGAGCGCCCCCGTCGGGTCCTGCGGCGAGCTCACCGGATTCCGAGGCGAGCTCGTGTTTGCGATAGTCGTCGGGTGCTCGGCTTTCCATGGCTTCGGCATGGCGGGCGGCGGATGCGGTGCCGGGCCGGGGGACGCAGCGGGTCGCGGCTTCGACGGGCGTGAGGGGGCCGAGTAGACGCAGGAGGTCGGCCAGACCCTCGGCATCGCGGGCTCGACGTTCGGGGGTGAGGCGTTGGAGTTCCTGCTCGGACAGGGCGATGACGTCGGGGTCGAGGAGTTCGCGGAGCTCGACCCGGCCGAGGAGTTCGGCGAGCAGGCTGGAGTCCAGCGCCAGTGCGGCGGCTCGGCGTTCGGCCAGCGGGCTGTCGCCGTCGTAGAGGAATTGGCCGATGTAGGAGAACAGCAGAGCGCCCGCGAAGGGCGACGGGCTCGCGGTTTCGACCTCGATCAGGCGGATCTCGCGGCGGGCCACCTTGGTGAGCAGGTCGCGCAGGGCGGGCAGGTCGTATACGTCGCGCAGGCATTCGCGGACGGTTTCCAGCAGGATCGGGAACTGCGGGAATTTGCGTGCCACGTCCAGCAATTGGGCCGAGCGCTGCCGCTGCTGCCACAGCGGTGCGCGCTTGCCGGGATCGCGGCGCGGCAGCAGCAGCGCCCTGGCGGCGCATTCGCGGAAGCGGGACGCGAAAAGGGCTGAGCCGCCGACCTGTTCGGTGACGATGTCATCGATCTCGTCGGGCTCGAAGGCGAACAGTTCGGCGCCGGGCGGTTGATCGGTGGTATCGGGGAGGCGCACCACGATGCCGTCGTCGGAGGCCGTCGGGGCGGCGTCGATGCCGAACTGTTCCTGGAGGCGCGCGCCCACCGCCAGTGCCCACGGTGCGTGCACCGGAGTGCCGTAGGGGGAATGCAGGACCAGGCGCCAGTCGCCGAGTTCGTCGCGGAACCGTTCCACGACCAGCGTGCGGTCGGTGGGCAATTGACCTGTCGCACTGCGTTGTTCCTCGAGCAGACCCACCAGATTCGCTGTCGCGTTCTGATCGAGTCCGGCGGTGCGCACCAATTGCTCGAGTCTTACCGCGGGCTTGCTCTGCTCCGCGGACGACTTCGCCTTCTTCGGAGTGGCAATCTGCCCCTCGGCGGCGTCGGCAGGGTCGTCGACGCTGGACGCTGCTGCACGCCCGGCCTTCTTCGAGCCCCGGGTCGTCTTGGTGGGTGCGGGAACTTCCGACGTGAGGTCGGCCGGGGTCAGTGCGGCGCCGGAGCCCATGTTCGCCACGATCCGGGACAGCTCGTCGGCTGGGACCTGACCCGCCGTGCGCACGAATTCGCCCAGCGCGGCGCCCAATTCGGCTGGGCGACCCAAACCGTCACCGTGCCAGAACGGCAACCTGCCCGGCAGTCCGAACGCGGGCGACACCAGCACCCGATCGAAGGTGATCTCCTCGATCCGCCAACTGGTCGCGCCGAGCGCGAACACATCGCCGACGCGTGATTCGTAGACCATCTCCTCGTCGAGTTCGCCTACTCGCGACGCCTTTTCGCCCACCATGAACACCGCGAACATGCCACGGTCGGGGATCGCGCCGCCGGAGGTCACCGCCAGGCGCTGCGCACCGGGGCGGCCGGTGATGGTGCCCGCGTCGCGGTCCCACACCACGCGCGGCCGCAGCTCGGCGAACTCGTCGGACGGATAGCGCCCGGCCAGCAGGTCGAGCACCGATTCGTAGGCCGAGCGCGGCAGGTTCGCGTAGCTGCCGGTGGAGCGGACGATATCGAACCAGCTGTCGACGTCGATCGGTTCGAGCGCACAGGCCGCCACCGTCTGCTGGGCGAGGATGTCGAGTGGGTGCGCGGGGATCTGGAGCTTCTCGATCTCACCCGAGAGCATGCGCTGGGCGGCCACGGTGCAATGGATGACATCGGTGCGGTGCTTGGGAAACAGCACGCCGCGCGAGATCTCACCCACCTGGTGCCCGGCGCGGCCGACTCGCTGCAAGCCGCTGGCCACCGACGGCGGCGCCTCCACCTGCACCACCAGGTCCACCGCGCCCATATCGATGCCGAGTTCGAGACTGCTGGTGGCCACCACACAGCGCAGGCGACCGGTCTTGAGATCGTCCTCGATGATGGCGCGTTGTTCCTTGCTGACCGACCCGTGATGCGCGCGCGCCAACAGGTGGTCGGCCCCGTGGATCACCTCGGTGGACGGCCCCAATTGGGCGGGTGGCTTGTGCTCGGTGTCCACCGGCTCGCCGAGCCGCGCGGAGTAGGTCTCGTTGAGTCGCGCGGTCAATCGCTCGGACAGCCGTCGCGAGTTGGCGAACACGATCGAGGACCGGTGCTCGAGCACCAGGTCGACGATCGCCTCGTCGACATGCGGCCAGATCGAGCCCGGCTGATCGGAGTCGCCCCCCGGGTCGGTCATATCGGCCACCGGCACCCGCACCGACAGGTCGAAGGTCTTCGGCGCGGGCGGGCGCACGATGGTGATCGGCGCGTTCCCGACCAGGAACCGTCCGACCTCCTCGGGCGGGCGCACCGTCGCCGACAACCCGATCCGCTGCGCGGGCTTCTCGGTGAGCTGGTCGAGTCGAGCCAGCGACAGCGCCAGATGGGCACCGCGCTTGGACCCGGCGATGGCGTGCACTTCGTCGACGATCACCGTGTCGACCTGGGCGAGCGTCTCGCGGGCCGCCGAGGTCAACAGCAAGAACAGCGACTCGGGAGTGGTGATGAGAATGTCCGGCGGCGTGCGCAGCATGGCCCGGCGCTGGGCAGGCGGCGTGTCACCGGAGCGCACTCCCACCGAGATCTCCGGCGGGTCGAGTCCCAACCGTTTCGCCGTCTGCGTCACGCCGACCAGCGGTGCTCGCAGATTGCGCTCCACATCCACGGCCAGTGCCTTCAACGGCGAGACATAGAGCACCGACGTGCCGCGGGATGCTCCCGGCTCCGGTGGGTCCCGGTGCGCCAGCTGGTCGATGGCCCACAAGAACGCCGACAAGGTCTTGCCCGATCCGGTCGGCGCGATCACCAGCGTGTTCTCCCCGGCGGCGATCGCGTCCCACGCGCCGAGCTGGGCCGACGTCGCGCCGGGGAAGGCGCCGTCGAACCACTGTGCCGTCGCGGGGGAGAACCGATCCATGACACCAAGTGTGCACCGACCCACCGACAACTTCGCCGGCATCATGTACCCCCACCTGCGTGGATATGCCGATGACCGGGGCGGCCCGCAGACCGGGTTGTGACGTGGATCGCATTCGTCGCTACCCTCGACTCTCGTGCAAACGGTGCTGAGAGTCGACCTTGTCGGCCATGGCCTTACCGAGGCGGTACGTAAGGCGCGTTTTCCTGTCGACGAACCCCTGGACGAGTCGGGGCGGGCCGCTGTGCGTGCCTGTGTACCGCTCGACGAAGCGTTGGTGCGGACAGGACCGGAGCGACGGGCTCGGGAGACGGCGGAGGAATTGGGCCTGGTCGGCGAACAGGACGTGCGATTACGCGATCTCGATGCCGGGTCGTGGCGGGGCAGTGAGATGGGCAAACTCGCGCAGGATCAGTTGTTCGCGTGGCTGACCGATCCCGAATTCCGTGGGCACGGTGGCGAATCCGTCACCGATCTGGTCGATCGGGTGCGGTTCTGGTTGGCCGAGATCGCGTCGTCGGGGCAGAACACCGTGGCGGTGACGCATCCGGCCGTGGTGCGCGCGGCGCTGCTCGTGGTGCTCGACGCACCGGCGAAGTCGTTCTGGCGCATGGATGTTCCGCCCGCGAGCATCACCCGGCTGCACTATCGCGGGAACTGGACCCTGCGACTCGGCAACGGATAACGAAGAAGGCCCCGGATTCGAAAATCCGGGGCCTTCTTCGTAGTAGCGGGAACAGGATTTGAACCTGCGACCTCTGGGTTATGAGCCCAGCGAGCTACCGAGCTGCTCCATCCCGCGTTGCAAATACCACTTTACACGGGGTGGGTCAGAAGGTGAAATCGCCTGGTGGGCGCAGTCGCGCAGCGTTCCTCAGCCCTGCGCATGGCCGGAGCGAAGGCGCAGGTACGCCTGGCTGATCAGCCGAAATGGATGCCTTGCGCGAGCGGGAGCTCGGTGGAGTAGTTGACGGTGTTGGTGGCCCGGCGCATGTAGGCCTTCCAGGAGTCCGAGCCCGATTCCCGGCCGCCGCCGGTATGTTTCTCCCCGCCGAACGCGCCGCCGATCTCCGCGCCCGATGTCCCGATATTGACATTGGCGATGCCGCAGTCGGATCCGGCGAGGAACTGTTCGGCCTCGCGCTGGTCGAGAGTGAAGATGGACGAGGAAAGTCCCTGTGTCACATCGTTGTTGAGTGCGATGGCCTCGTTGATGTCGTCGTAGGTCAGCACGTACAGAATCGGTGCGAAGGTCTCCTCGCGCACGAGCTCGGTCTGCGCGGGCATGCGAACAAGGGCGGGGCGCACGTAGTAGGCGTCGGGGCCGAGTACCTCGACTCGCTCACCGCCACAGATGATGTCGCCGCCTTCGGCCACCGCGCCGACCAGCGCCTGCTGCATCGCCGCGAAGGCACGCTCGTTGATCAGCGGCCCGACCAGCACCCCGTCGTCGAGTGGATTGCCCACGGGGAGTTGGCTGTACGCCGCGGCGAGCCGGTCGACCAGCTGGTCGGCGATCGAACGATGCACGATCAACCGCCGCAGACTCGTACACCGCTGCCCCGCCGTCCCGGCCGCCGAGAAGACGATGCCGCGCACCGCCAGCTCCAGATCGGCACTCGACGCCACGATCGCGGCATTGTTGCCCCCCAGTTCGAGCAGGCAGCGCCCGAACCGCCCGGCCACCCGCGGGGCGACGGTGGCGCCCATCCGCACCGAACCGGTCGCGCTCACCAGGGCGACCCGGGGATCGTCGACCAACGCGGATCCGACCGTGGCGTCACCTTGGACCAGTTGGTGCACTTCGGGATCGGCTCCCACCTCGACCGCCGCGCGACGCAGCAGCGTGTGGCATGCCAACGCCGTCAACGGCGTGGTCTCCGACGGCTTCCACACCACCGTGTCCCCGCACACCAGCGCGATCGCGGTATTCCAAGCCCACACCGCGACAGGGAAATTGAACGCCGAGATCACCCCGACGACGCCGAGTGGATGCCACGTCTCCATGAGCCGGTGTCCGGGCCGCTCGGAAGGCATTGTGGCGCCGTAGAGTTGGCGCGACAGCCCGATCGCGAACTCGCAGACGTCGATCATCTCCTGCACTTCGCCCAGTGCCTCGGGGCCGATCTTGCCCGCTTCCAGGGTCACCAGCTCGGCCAGCTCGTTCTGATTGGTCACCAGCAACTGGGCCAGCCTGCGCACCAACGCCGCCCGAACGGGCGCGGGAACCGTGCGCCACGCCTCGAATGCGGTGGCGGCGCGGCCGATCGCGGCATCGACGTCGTCGGGGGTGTCGGCGGTCAGGGGCAACAGGACGCCGCCGGAAATCGGCGTGCGCGCGAGCAGCGGGCCGGGTTCCGGCACGGCGGCGCCGAGGCCCTGCAGCAGCGCCCTGGCTCGCAGGGAGAGCTGCTCGGAGAAGTTCACGGTCTGCGTCATCGGTACTCTGCTCACCTTCTGCTGTTTGGTACGACTCACGGAAAAGTTCGGGAGAATTCGGTGGGGAACGGTAAGAAGTTTTCCCCGCCCGAGCCCCGCGCTGAGTTAGCCTTCGCTGATGGCGGATACACCGGCTCGACCCCAGCTCGATGACATCGATCGACTATTGATCAAAGAACTGATGGCCGACGGTCGCGCTACATTGTCGAATCTGGCCGAGAAGGCCAGTCTCTCGGTCTCCGCGGTGCAATCGCGGGTGCGCAGGCTCGAAGCGCGCGGGGTGATTCGCGGGTACGCGGCGCAGGTGGACCCCGAAGCGCTCGGGCACTTGTTGTCGGCGTTCGTCGCGATCACTCCTCTCGACCCGTCCCAGCCCGATGACGCGCCCGCCTTGCTGCAGCACATCCCCGGCATCGAGGGGTGCCACTCGGTGGCGGGCGAGGAGAGCTACGTCCTCCTGGTGCGGGTGGCCTCGCCTCGGCATCTGGAACATCTGCTGCAGGAGATCAGGGCCACAGCCAACGTACACACCCGCAGCACCATCATCCTGCAGACATTCTATGACAGGTAGTCATCTTCCGTAATTTGATCCGTGATTCCATAGAACTTCCGTAAAAATTTGCGTATCGTCGGTTTCATGACCATCGAACTGGAGCGCCCCGGCGCGGCGGTCATCCCCGCCAACCGGGTCCACGAAATCCTGTCCTCGCACATCCTCGCGGACGGTTTCGAGCTTGTGCTCGACCTACACGAGTCGCACGGCCGAACGCTGGTCGACGAACGCGACGGCACCAGCTATCTCGACATGTTCGGCTTCTTCGCCTCCAACGCGCTCGGGATGAACCACCCCGCGCTGGCCGGCGACGAGAGCTTTCTCGCCGAACTGGCCACCGCCGCGCTGAACAAGCCGAGCAACTCCGATATCTACACCGTCGAGATGGCCCGCTTCGTCGACACCTTCGCCCGAGTTCTCGGTGATCCGCGTTTACCGCATCTGTTCTTCGTCGACGGTGGTGCGCTCGCGGTCGAGAACGCGCTGAAAGTCGCTTTCGACTGGAAGAGTAGACACAACGAATTGCACGGCCGCGCAACGGATCTCGGCACAAAGGTGCTGCATCTGACCGGCGCCTTCCACGGGCGGAGCGGCTATACGTTGTCGCTCACCAATACCGACCCGGTCAAGACCGCGCGATTCCCGAAATTCGATTGGCCGCGAATCGACACACCGCACACCTTCGCCGGGCCAGACATCGCCGCCCTCGAAGCGCGCGCCATAGCCCAGGCCGAACAGGCCTTCGCCGACAACCCGCACGACATCGCCTGCTTCATCGCCGAGCCGATCCAGGGCGAAGGCGGTGACCGCCACCTGCGACCGGAATTCCTCGGCGCCATGCAGCGGCTGTGCCACGCCAACGACGCGCTGTTCATCCTCGACGAGGTGCAGACCGGTGTCGGCATGACCGGAACCACCTGGGCCTTCCAGCAATTGGACGTGCAGCCCGATGTGATCGCCTTCGGCAAGAAGACCCAGGTCTGCGGGATCATGGCAGGCGGGCGGGTCGACGAGGTGGCCGGCAATGTCTTCCAGGTGAGCTCACGGCTCAACTCCACCTGGGGCGGCAACCTCACCGACATGGTGCGCACCCGGCGCATTCTCGAAGTGCTGGAGCGAGATCGGCTGATCGAGGGCGCGGGGCCGCTCGGTGCGTATCTGCTCGACCTGCTCGGCAAGCTCGCCACCGCGCACCCGGACATGGTCAGCGAGGCGCGGGGGCGTGGGCTGATGTGCGCGATCACCCTGGCGACGCCGCAGCTGCGCGATCGGGTGGTGAACGAGCTTCGTGACCGTGAACATGTGCTGCTGCTCGGCACAGGGGAGCGCAGCATCCGGTTCCGGCCGCCGTTGACCGTCACCGAGGACGAGCTGAGTCAGGCCGTCGGCGCCCTCGACGCGGTGCTCACGCGAGAAACCTGACGGTGTGGCCGCGTGCCCGGAGACTGTTCCGCCGGGCACGCGGTGCCATGCGGTAGTGGCGATCAGGTCTGCGGGACAGTCAATCCGAGTGCGCCCGCGACGAAGCGGTGGACCGAGGCCAGACCGGCGGCCAGTGCCTGGTCCTCGCCGGGGCGAGCCCAGCCGGTGATGGTAGCGGTGTCGTCGGGGCCCGGTGTCACGCCGATCTCGGCGACCAGTTCGGCCGTCGTCGGAACGCAGACCGCCCAGGAGAAATGGGATTCATCGGCCCACTGCGCCGACCGGGTGGCCACGTAGTCCGGATCGGTGATGCCGCCGTCGGCCAGCGCGGGCCGGTCGTCGATGCGCTCGTCGGCGCGAAGGGCGCGCAGATACCAGGACCCTGCGTTGATCTCGATCGGTTCCACGCGAGCAGCCTAGTGGTGCCGTGCGCCGAGCCGGGGTCAGGCCGTGCGCAGGGCGCCGCCGCCGAGCAGTGAGTGAACCGCTGTGCGACCGATGTCGAGGGCGCGGGTGAGCAGGTCGGTGTCGCGGGCCGCGCTGTCGATGGCGGGGGAACCGACGGGTGGGTGCACCTGGAGGACGTGATCGCCGAGCCCGTCGAGGTAGCTGTCCTCGACCGCCTGCTGGCCGGGCCGCTTGCTCCACGCCCGGAAGGCGCCGGGCGCGATGGCGCGCATATAGCCGCCGCCGACCACCCGATGCAGCAGGGGAGCGGGCGGGCGGAGTTCATCGGTCCGGCGGGTCCGCAGGACCAGGGCGTGGGTGGCGCCCGCGGCCACGGCGGTGCGGATCGGGACGGTCTCGGTGAGCCCGCCGTCGAAGTAACTGCCGCCCGCGAGGGCCACCGGTGGTCCCGCCAGCAGCGGTAGGCCCGCAGAGGCCCGCAGCGCCGTCATGAGGGTGTTCTTATCGGTGATGTAGGGCCCGAGGTCCACCGACTTCCCGGTGCGGATATCGGTCGCGATCGGGTGGAAGGTGGTCGGATTGGCCAGGATGGCCGGAAAGTCCATCGGCTCGATGCCGTCGTACACGCGATGCACGAGATAGTGCAGATCGAAGACGGGTCGACCGCGGAAGATCCGCACCGGATCGACCACGCGGCGCATGATCACCGGGTCGGTCCACGAACGCATTCCCGTCGCCGCGCGCCCGCACAGCAACCACGCGCCGTTGATCGCCCCGGCCGAGGTGCCGTAGACGGCGTCGAACACCTTCGACAGGCCCAACTCCTCGAGCGCCTGGACCATGCCGCTGGAGTACACACCGCGGCTGCCACCGCCCTCGATCACCAACGCGAGCCGATTACCGTCGGCGCGCTGCCCGGATTCCCGGCGAGCCCGGATGACCTCGGCCACCGTGGCCGAACCCGGCGTCGAGAGCGGGTCCAGGCCGGTGTGCGCAGTACTGGTCACCAGACAACGATAAGCCTGGAAACTGAAGACCCGCTGCCTGAGACAGCGGGTCTTCAGTTTCCGTTCACTCACGCACCGACTGATCTCGGTGGTACATGGGTAACCAGGCGGTATTGCCGCCCCTTGGTGAGCTTGCTACCTACTTGATCTCCGCCAGAACGGTGCCCTGGGTGATCGCGGCGCCCGCCTCGACGGCCAGCCCGGTGACGACACCGGCCTTGTGCGCGTTGACCGGGTTCTCCATCTTCATGGCCTCGAGCACCACGATCAGGTCGCCCACCTCGACGGTCTGGCCCTCTTCGACCGCGACCTTCACGACAGTGCCCTGCATCGGCGCGGTCACCGCGTCACCCGACGCGGCACCGGCACCGGCGCCGCCACGCTTGCGCGCCTTCGGCTTCTTGCGAACCACACCGTTGCCGACCGAACCGGCCGCACCGCCACCGAGGGTGAACTGACCGGGCAGCGACACCTCGACGCGACGTCCACCGACCTCGACGACAACCTTCTGCCGGGGCAGATCGTCGTCGTCATCGTCGGCGGCACCGGCAGCCGTGTACGGCTCGACGGTGTTCTTCCACTCGTTCTCGATCCACTTGGTGTAGACGTCGAACTTCTCGCCGTCACCGATGAACGCCGGATCCTCGATGACCGCGCGGTGGAACGGGATGACCGTCGCCAGGCCCTCGACATCGAACTCGGCCAGCGCGCGACGGGCGCGCTGCAGCGCCTGCTCGCGGTTCTCGCCGGTGACGATCAGCTTGGCCAGCATCGAGTCGAACTGACCGCCGATGACGCTGCCCTGGACCACGCCGGAGTCGACGCGCACACCGGGGCCTGAGGGCTCGCGGTAGACGTTCACCGGGCCGGGAGCGGGCAGGAAGCCGCGACCGGCGTCCTCACCGTTGATCCGGAACTCGAACGAGTGGCCACGCGGGGTGGGGTCTTCCTTGATGGAGAGCTCGTCGCCGTTGGCGATCGCGAACTGCTGACGCACCAGGTCGATGCCCGCGGTCTCCTCGGTGACCGGGTGCTCCACCTGCAGGCGGGTGTTCACCTCGAGGAACGACACGGTCTCGCCCTGCACCAGGTACTCCACGGTGCCTGCGCCGTAGTAGCCCGCCTCGCGGCAGATGCGCTTGGCCGACTCGTGGATGGCGGCGCGAACCTCGTCGGACAGGAACGGCGCGGGCGCCTCCTCGACGAGCTTCTGGAACCGGCGCTGCAGCGAGCAGTCGCGGGTACCGGCGACGACCACGTTGCCGTGCTGGTCGGCGATGACCTGGGCTTCGACATGGCGGGCCTTGTCGAGGTACTGCTCGACGAAGCACTCGCCGCGACCGAAGGCGGCGATGGCCTCACGGGTGGCCGACTCGAACAGCTCGGGGATCTCTTCGATGGTGTGGGCGACCTTCATGCCGCGGCCACCGCCACCGAAAGCGGCCTTGATGGCCACCGGGACGCCGTATTCCTTGGCGAACGCGACGACCTCGTCGGCGTTCTTGACCGGGTCCTTGGTGCCCGCGGCCATCGGCGCCTTCGCCTTCTCGGCGATGTGGCGCGCGGTGACCTTGTCACCGAGGTCGCGGATGGACTGCGGCGACGGGCCGATCCAGATCAGCCCGGCGTCGATGACGGCCTGGGCGAAGTCGGCGTTCTCGGAGAGGAAACCGTAACCGGGGTGGATCGCGTCGGCGCCGGACTTGGCCGCGGCGTCGAGGATCTTGTCGAACACGAGGTACGACTCGGCAGAGGTCTGACCGCCGAGGGCGAAGGCCTCGTCGGCGAGCTTCACGAAGGGAGCGTCGGCATCGGGCTCGGCATACACCGCGACGCTGGTGATTCCCGCGTCCTTGGCAGCCCGGATCACGCGAACCGCGATCTCGCCGCGGTTAGCTACGAGTACCTTTGTGATCCGTGCGCTGGCATGGCTGGGCACTGAGCCTCCTGTGTGCAATCTTTGGTCGCGTCGGGGAACGGGTCGCCGGTTAGGCCCCGTGCCCGGTATCGACAACTTTCGTCTCGGGCGAGTGTAGGCAGTGTGCCAACCCTGCTCGAACTCGGCTAGCCCTACTGTCGAGTAGGTCGCAGGTCACACTACGCGGCGTCCAGTGATGTGAACATGTTTCAAATGATCTGATTCGCGACACCTGGTTCGGTGCCCGTGGCGATCGGTACCCGCACCGAGTTGCCCCATTCGATCCACGAACCGTCGTAATTGCGGACCGACCTGCGGCCGAGCAGGAATGTGAGGACGAACCAGGTGTGGCTCGACCGCTCGCCCACCCGGCTGTACACGACCAGGTCGTCGGCCGGAAGCGCGCCGTAGACCTCGTCGAGGTCGGCGCGCGAGCGGAAACGGCCGTCGATCGTGGCCGCCGCGGTCCACGGGATGTTCACCGCGGTCGGCACGTGTCCGCCGCGCAGGGCCGCGTACTCCTGGTTGAGCGGCTTGTCCTCGAGTTCGCCCGAGTACTCCTGCGCCGAACGCACGTCGACCAGGGGCTTGCCGAGCCTGCCGAGCACCTCCTCGCGGAACGCGCGCGCGGTCGAGTCGTCGCGCACGACCTCGGGGTAGTCGCTGGGGGTGGGGTAGGGCTGGTCGAAGGTGGTGTCGCGTTCCTCGGAGATCCAGGCGTCGCGGCCGCCGTCGAGCAGGCGCACGTCCTCGTGGCCGAACAGCGTGAAGATCCAGGCGGTGTGCGCGGCCTGGGCGTTGCCGCGATCGCCGTAGATCACGATCGTGTCGTCGCGCTCGATACCCTTGGCGCGCATCAGTTCGGTGAAGCGCTCGCCGTCGACATAATCGCGGGTCACCGGGTCGCTCAGGTCGCCGCGCCAGTCGATCTTGACCGCGCCCGGGACATGGCCGATGTCGTAGAGCAGGATGTCATCGTTGGACTCGATGATTCGTAAACCACGCACGCCGATGTTTGCGGACAGCCATTCTGTGGTTACCAATCGATGCGGGACTGCGTAGGAACCGAAGGCGGGGTGCGGATCCGGGGCGACAGGCACGGTGTGGTCCTTCACGCGAGTTGGGCGGGTGCGAGCACTTGGTGGTCGCAGCCGATGGTAAGTGTGTGGTGGCACATCACGAATCGACACAATGGGCGAATAAAGCGCACGGATGTCCGATAAAGTCTCTGGAGAGGAGGGGTGAGCTATGTCCGATTCTTGGCCGCGACGGCGACTGCTCGCGATCCTACGTGGCGCCACCGAGCCCCTCGATGCCCAGGAACTGGCCCGCATCACCGGACAGCACGTCACCACCGTCCGATTCCACCTCGATGTCCTCACCCGTGAATCGCTGGTTCGCCAGTTCCAGCAGCCGCCACGCGGCCGCGGACGCCCGCGCATCGGTTATCGCGCGGTGCAGCGCTCGGTGGGCTATCAGGAGCTCGCGCAGGTACTGGCCGACCATCTCGGCCCCGATCCGGTCGCCCGATCCGCCGCCGCCGTGGCCGCGGGCCGCGCGTGGGGTGCGCGGATGGATGTCGGCACGCAGCAGGTGGAGACCCTCGCCGATGCCAGGGACATCACCATGTCGCTGATGTCGGAGCTAGGGTTCGCGCCCGAGAAGGAGCCCGCCGGGGAGACCCCGGAGCACGTACAGATCAACCTGACCGCCTGTCCGCTGCGTGAACTGGCCCGCTCGCACTCCGAGGTGGTGTGTGGTGTGCACATGGGCCTCATGCGGGAGGTTCTCGAGCGCAACGGGGCCCGCGGGCGGGTGGACGTGCAGCTGCATCCGTTCGTCGAGCCCGAGCTGTGTACGGCCCGGCTCGACTTGACGATGAACGCGCCCGACCGCACCCCGGCCAAGGAGCCGGGGGATCAGCACGTGATCGCGCCGTCAGCCCCGCGGATCCCGCCACAACTGAGTGACACCGACGCCGACGTCTTCGAGCAGTCGGCGCAACAGCGGTAATCCGATCCCGATGACGCTGGACGGGTCGCCCTCGATCCGGTCGACGAACCAGCCGCCGAGCCCGTCCAAAGTGAACGCGCCCGCGACCTTCAAGGGTTCGCCCGTCGCGATGTAGGTATCGAGCTCATCGGGCGTCGGTTTCGCGAAATGCACCGTGGTACTGCTGCATTCGGCCGACTCGGCGACGATCTCGCCGTCGCGTAGACGCAGCACGCAGTGCCCGGTGATCAGGTCCGCGCTGCGGCCCGCCATCGTGGCCCAGCGCTCGCGCGCCACCTCGGGGGTGTGCGGTTTGCCCTGCAGCTGCCCGTCGACGAGCAGCATCGAATCGCAGCCGACGACAACACAGTCGGCGGCGAGTTCGGGAATCGAAGCGGCGACGTCGGCCGCCTTGGCGCGAGCCAAGGCGACGACGACATCGTGCGAGGAGGTGTCCGCGGGCAGTGCCGCCGACACCGCGTCCTCGTCCACGCCCGAGACCCGCACCACGGGGTCGATGCCCGCGGTGCGCAGGATCCCGAGCCGGGCCGGCGACGCCGATGCCAGAACCAGTCTGGTCATCTCAGCACCAGCTCGGTCACCTCAGCGCAGGTGCGACAGCATCGGGTACACGTACGGCGAGAACGGGTTGGTGCCCCGATGCATCATCGTCGATGTGCCCCATGCGTCGGCCGGTCCGTTCGAGGCACCGGCGGGCGCGTTGGCGGTTGCCGCGCTCAGGACGGCGACCAGAGCCGCGATGTCCTGATCGGTGGGCGAACCCTTGAGAATGCGGAACATCGGCTCGCCGGTGGTCGACACGGGGGCCTCGACCGCCGCGACCGACAGTTCGGCTTCTTCGACGAGTGGTTCGACGACGAGCTCGAGCTCGGCGACTGTCAGCACGTCTTCTTCTGCCACAGTTGTCACAGTGCCAGATCCTTCCTGCACTTACTTCGCTTCACAGCGCGGTTGACGCGATCATTCCCGGTGTGGCCGCGCTGATCAATAGTTGTCTTCCACAACAAGTGTGCGCGGCCTATCCGGGATATCGCGTTTTCAGAGCGGAATGTTGCCGTGTTTCTTCGGCGGCATGGTCACCATTTTGCGCTCGAGGAGCCGCAGCGCCGACACGATCTGGCCACGGGTGTGCGAGGGCGGGATGACCGCGTCGACGTATCCGCGCTCGGCGGCGACGTACGGGTTCACGAGAGTGTCCTCGTACTCGTTCTGCAGCTCGAGGCGCAGCGCGTCGACATCGTCGCCGTTCTTGGCGGCATCGGCAAGCTGCTTGCGGTAGACGAAACCGACGGCGCCGGAGGCGCCCATCACGGCGATCTGAGCGGTCGGCCACGCCAGGTTCACATCGGCACCCATGTGCTTGGAACCCATGACGTCGTAGGCGCCGCCGTAAGCCTTGCGAGTGATGATCGTGATCTTTCCCACAGTGGCCTCGCCGTAGGCGTAGAGCAGCTTCGCGCCACGGCGGATGATGCCGTTGTATTCCTGGCCGGTGCCGGGCAGGAAGCCGGGCACGTCCACCAGGGTGATGATCGGAACGTTGAAGGCGTCGCAGGTGCGCACGAAGCGCGCGGCCTTCTCCGAGGCGTCGATGTCGAGGCAGCCGGCGAACTGCATGGGCTGGTTGGCGACGATGCCGACGCTGCGGCCGTCCACGCGACCGAAGCCGCAGATGATGTTCATCGCGCGCTCGGCCTGGACCTCGAGGAACTCGTCGTCGTCGAGCAGACGGCGGATGACCTCGTGCATGTCGTAGGGCTGGTTCGGCGAGTCCGGGATGATCGTGTCGAGCTCGATGTCCTCATCGGTGAGGGACTCGTCGATCGCGCCGTTGATCGGGTCGGTGGGCGCGTGGCGCGGGGCCTCGGCGCGGTTGTTGCTCGGTAGGTAGCTCAGCAGGTCCTTGACGTAGTCGAGGGCGTCCTGCTCGCCGGAAGCGACGTAGTGGGCGACGCCGGACTTCACCATGTGGGTGTGCGCGCCACCCAGGTCCTCCATCGAGACCTCTTCACCGGTGACGGTCTTGATCACGTCGGGCCCGGTGACGAACATCTGGGAGGTCTGATCGACCATCACCACGAAGTCGGTGAGCGCGGGGGAGTACACGTGACCACCGGCGGCGGCACCCATGATCAGCGAGATCTGTGGGATCACGCCGGAGGCCTGCACGTTGCGGTGGAAGATCTCGCCGTAGAGGCCGAGCGAGACGACGCCCTCCTGGATGCGCGCGCCGGCGCCCTCGTTGATGCCGACCAGCGGACGACCGGTCTTGATCGCCAGGTCCATCACCTTGACGATCTTCTCGCCGTAGACCTCGCCGAGGGAGCCACCGAACACGGTGACGTCCTGGGAGAAGATGCACACGTCGCGGCCATCGATCGTGCCGTAGCCGGTGACGACGCCGTCACCGAGCGGGCGGTTGTGCTCGAGCCCGAAATTCACGCTGCGGTGCTTGGCCAGGGCGTCGAGCTCGACGAAGGAGCCTTCGTCGACCAGAGCGAGGATGCGCTCGCGCGCGGTCATCTTGCCCTTGGCGTGCACCTTGTCGACCGCGGCCTCACCCATCGGGTGTTGCGCTTCTTCCAGCCGATTCCGCAGATCAGCCAGCTTCCCGGCGGTGGTGTGGATATCGGGGGTGCCCGCCGATTCCGATGCGGGCTGCTGCTGGACACTCGTCATGGGTTGCGAGTGTAACGAGTGACACCGTCGCGCACCACGGCAGTCTCGCTTACCGGCCAGTAGAGAAACCCCAGCTAGGCGTACCTTCGCATTCGCTCCGGCCATGCGCGGTCTGATGATGGGCTGCGCCCACAGCGCCTATTCCGTGTGGTCATGATCGTTCACAGAGAACTCCAGTAACGTGCCGAGAATGAACAGGGCACCCATCGATGTACAGGGTCTGCGCAGCTCGCAGGGACTGTCGTTCTACGACCGGATCGATGTGGTCGAATCGACCGGATCGACCAATGCCGATCTGGTCGCCCGCGCCGCCGACCCGTCCGCCGACCGTCAGGCGCTGCTCGCCGAGGAACAGGTGAGCGGTCGCGGCCGACATGCCCGCGCCTGGGTGAGTCCGCCCCGTGCGCAGATCTCGCTGTCGATCCTGGTTCGCCTGTCCGGCATCGACCCCACCGCCCTCGGCTGGCTGCCGTTGCTCACCGGCATCGCGGTGGTCGACGCGCTGCGCGGCACGGCCGGGGTCTCGCCGGAATTGAAGTGGCCCAACGATGTTCTGCTCGACGGCCGCAAGCTCGCGGGCATCCTGGCCGAGGTCGCCACGACCGGGATCTCGCCCGCGGTCGTGGTCGGCATCGGGATGAATGTCGACCTCGACGAGTCGGAACTGCCTGTCGCGCACGCGACTTCGCTTGCTCTGGCCGGTGCGCGAGACATCGACCGTACCGCGCTGGTCGCGGCGATCCTGACCGAGTTCGCGCGCCGCTTCACCACGTGGGAGCGGGCAGGCTGGGAAACCGCCGATCTGGTGGCCGAATATCGCGAGCGGTGCGCCACCATCGGGATCGAGGTGCGCGCCGAACTGCCCGGCGGGACGGTGCTCACCGGGGTGGCCTCCGGCGTCGACGACACCGGACGGCTGCTCATCGGCGAGCGGGCTGTGTCGGCGGGCGATGTGTCCCACCTGCGCGGACAGTACTGACGACGGGCCCGAACCGGGCCCGTCGCCGGCACAGGGTCAGCGTGCGGCCGAACCCGCCGTCGCACGCTCGGCCACCTCGCGCTCGCGCGCGAGCAACCGGTCGCGCTGCTCCTCGAACCGCAGGACGTCCTTCTCCAACTTGTCGATGAACAGTGCGAGTTCATCGCGCGCGGCCTCACCGCGCGCACCGAAGTCGTTGCGCTCGAAGACATTCCACTGCTTGAGCACCGGACGCACCACCTCGTCGAGGTGCTGGCGCAGGTCGTAGATGCCGTGCTTGGCCATCAGCACGCCGTTGCGCCGCCAGTTGGGCATGCCCGCGCCCGGCATCTGGAAGTTGGTGAGCACCTTGGTGATCGCGGGCATCGCCTGGTCCGGCGCGAGATCGAGAGCCGCCGCGCACAGGTTGCGATAGAAGATCATGTGCAGGTTCTCGTCGGTGGCGACGCGGGCCAGCATCTTGTCGGCGACCGGGTCGTCGCACACGCGGCCGGTATTGCGGTGGCTCACCCGGGTGGCCAGTTCCTGGAACGTCACATACGCGACGTTGACCAGGAATCCACCCCAGTTCGCCGGTGCGTGCGCGCCCTGAGTCATGTGGACCATCCGCGCTTCTTCCAGCGCCACCGGGTCGACGCCGCGGGTGACGACGAGATAGTCGCGGATCACGATGCCGTGGCGGTTCTCCTCGGCGGTCCAGCGGCCCACCCAGGTGCCCCACGCGCCGTCGAGCGAGAAGTTCTCGGCGATCTCGCGGTGATAGGACGGCAGGTTGTCCTCGGTGAGCAGATTGGTGATCATCGCCGCCTTGGCGACCTCGGTGAGCCTCGATTGTGATGGCTCCCAATCGCTTCCGCCCATGGCGGCGAAATTGCGGCCTTCCTCCCACGGAACGTAATCGTGCGGATTCCAGTCCTTGGCGATGGAAAGGTGCCGGTTGAGGTTCTGTTCGGCCACTGGTTCGAGGGCCGTGAGGATTTCGAGCTGAGTCAGATCTTCGGTCACGCGTGCCTCCACTGTCGGTGTCGAGCAAGCAGATATGGGCAAAACCTGGCATCTAGCGTGTAATCCACAGTATCGCCTCGGCCGTGGCATCGAGAAATGCGGTGTGCCAGCGCGGTACTGTCACATCATGGGTTACCCGGAGGATGTCCTCGCGCCCGACGAGCAGTTGATCCTGCACCGCCACCCACATTGGAAAATGTTGGTGTGGCCCATCGTCACTCTTATCGTCGGGACCGCGGTCGCCGGTTTCCTCGGCGGCTTGGCTTGGCGCAATACCACCGGTCACGTCCGCACTGTGCTGCTGATCCTGCTCGGCCTCGCCTGGCTCGGGCTGATCGCCTGGCGGGTCGTCGCGCGCGTGATCGCCTGGAAGTCGACGCATTTCATCGTCACCGGACGGCGGGTGCTGGTGCGCCAGGGCGTGCTCACCCATACCGGCATCGATATCCCGCTCAGCCGCATCTCCAGTGTGCAGTTCCGCCACGGTCTCCTCGACCGGGCGCTCGGCACCGGCACGCTGATCATCGGTTCCTCGTCGGAGGAGCCGCTCGAATACGACGACGTGCCCCAGGTGCAGCAGGTCCACTCGCTGCTCTATCACCAGGTGTTCGAGGCGGGACGTTCCGCCAACGAGCAGCACTGGGGTGGCGGATACCGGTGAGCCGACGCGCAGCGTTCCTCAGCTGCGCATGGCCGGAGCGCGGGCGGAGGTTTCGCATAACCTGTGCAGATGACCGCTGTACTGCTGGCCGAAGACGACGAGGCGATCGCCGCACCCCTGTCGCGTGCACTGGGGCGTGAGGGCTACACCGTCACCGTCGAGCGCTTCGGTCCGGCGGTGTTGCGCCGCGCGCTCGAGGGCAACCACGACCTGCTGATCCTCGACCTCGGCCTGCCCGGCATGGACGGGCTGGAGGTGTGTCGGCAGGTGCGCGCGAGCGGCGCCGACCTAGCGGTGCTGATGCTCACCGCCCGCACCGACGAGGTCGACTTCGTCGTCGGCCTCGACGCGGGCGCCGACGACTACGTGGGCAAACCGTTCCGCCTGGCCGAGCTGCTGGCCCGCGTGCGAGCTCTGTTGCGGCGCAGCGGAATCGGTGACGACGCCGTGGAGGTCGGCGCCATCCGGCTCGAACCCGCCGCGCGGCGCGTACTGGTCAACGGGGCCGAGGTGAACCTGGCCAACAAGGAATACGAGCTGCTCAAGGTGCTCATCGACCGGGCCGGTCAGGTGGTGGCGCGCGAGACCATCCTGCGCGAGGTCTGGGGCGATGCCGACCTGCGCGGTTCCAAGACACTCGACATGCACATGTCCTGGTTGCGTCGCAAGATCGGCGACGAGGGCCCGATGGCCGAGCGTCGCATCGTCACCGTGCGCGGTGTCGGGTTCCGGCTCAATACCGACGGACCCACCTCGCACCGAGGCTGACGGGCCGTGCGACGTCGCATCCTGCGTTCGATCCTGACCGTGCTGACCATCACCACGGTGGTGCTCGGCGTGCCGTTGATCTACACCGCCTGGCTGTGGGTCGAAGACATCACCCGCAACGATCTGCAGAGTCGCCTGGAACGGATCTCGACCGAGGTGATCGCCCAGGAACGCGTCGACGGGACCGTCCACGACGGCCTCGACATACGCGCCATGAGCGCGTTGGTCCCCGAGGGCGGCAAGCTCACGATCGTCTATCCCACCCCGGACGACAATGCCGCGCGCACCGATGTCGGTGTCGGGGAGGTCACCGATCCGCTGGTCGAATCGCTGTCGATGGGCACCTCCGGTTCGCTGCGGCTCGAGGTGCCCGCCGGGCCGATGCATTCGAGGCAGGAGCAGGCGGTGGCCGCGGTGGCGCTGGCCGTGCTCGCCTCACTCGGGGCGGCATTCTCGGTCGCCGTGGTGACCGCGCGGCGGGTCGCCGATCCGCTGCGCGATGTGGCCGCGAGGGCCGCCCGGCTGGCGATGGGCGACTTCCGGCCCGATCCCCGCCGCCACGGCATCGCCGAACTCGACCGGGTTTCCGATGTGCTCGATTCGGCGACCGTCGAGATCGCGGGCCGCCTGCAACGCGAGCACGCGCTGGTGGCCGACGTTTCCCACCAGCTACGCAGCCGCCTGACCGCCGTTCGATTGCGTCTGGACGAGTTGTCCACCCACGCCGACCCCGAGGTGGTTCACGAGGCAGAAGAGGCGATGGCGCAGGTCGACCGGCTCACCGAGGCCATCGACGACCTGGTCCGCGCCTCCCGCGACGAAGACGCCACCGACCGCGATCCGGTCCCGGTGATGGCGGAATTGCGCGGTGTCGTCACCGAGTGGACCCATCCGTTCCACGAGACCGGACGCGAACTGCTCCTGCTCGGCGACGAATCCCTGCAGGCCCCGATCACCGGTTCGCGGTTGCGCGAGGCCGTCGCGGTGCTGGTCGACAATGCCCTGATGCACGGCGCGGGCACCTGCACGATCTCGGTGCGCACGGTCCCGACGATGAGTTCGCGCGACCCGCTGATCTGTGTGGAAGTGTCCGACGAGGGCGAGGGGGTGCGCGATGAACTCGCACCGCACATCTTCGATCGTGGTTTCTCCGCGGGCGGGTCGACCGGCGTGGGTCTCGCGCTGGCCCGCGCGCTGGTCGAGGCCGACGGTGGTCGTCTCGAGCTGCAGCGTCGTCGTCCAGCGCTGTTCGCGGTGTTCCTCGGTTCCAAGCTCAACCGACCGCAGAACGCGACGCTGACCGAGCCGCGCTGACTCAGCTCTGGCCGAGAGGTTCCTGTTCCCCTTCGACCAGGACCTCGAGTTCGGCGACGATGTCGTCGATCTCGTCGGGGAACACCCAGCGCCGCATCGCCCAGAACCGGAACGCCATCTGCAGCAGATTGCCGATCACGAAAGCGCTGACGAAATCGGCGATGTTCTCGACGAGGAAGCTCACATGGGGTTCGCGCAGATCGAGCACATAGATCGAGATCCACAAGGGGATATTGCTCAGGATCACCCCGATCCCGCTCACCCCGAAGAACAGCAGTGCCTCGTGATGCTTATCTCGCCCGCCCCGGTTCTTGAATGACCATTCTCGGTTGAGGACGTAAGACGCGATTACCGCCACCACGCCCGAGATGATCTTGGCGGTGATCGGCTTATCCGAGAGAACTGTCCATTTCAGAAGGTAGAACAGGCCGCTGTCGATCACGAACGTCGTCGCCCCGACGATGGCGAACTTGATCAGCTCTTTATGCCTGATCGCGGTTTCGCGAAGGCGCGGGGGAAGGACGCTGACCACGTCGTCGACGATTGACACGAGTTCTGAGTGTACCGGTCGCGAACATTCGCATTCGACATGACAGCATTGCACAACGTGAGTGCACGTTCATTCGATCCGTCAGCCATGCCCACCGTCACGATGGTCGGTGGAGGCCAGCTCGCGCGCATGACGCACCAGGCCGCGATCGCCCTCGGCCAGCGTCTACGGGTGCTCGCCGAGCGGCCCGACGACCCGGCCGCCCAGGTCACCCCCGACGTCGTGTTCGGCAGCCACAACGACCTGTCGGCGCTGCGCAGAGCCGCCAACGGCTCGCACGCGTTGACCTTCGACCACGAGCACGTGCCGACCGAGCACCTGGACGTGCTGGTCGCCGAGGGCGTGAACGTGGCGCCGCCGCCGCAGGCGCTGATCTTCGCCCAAGACAAGCTGGCCATGCGGACGAAGCTGTCCTCGCTCGGTCTGCCGGTGCCCGCGTTCGTCGAGGTGAACGCGCCCGCGGAGGCGGTGGCGTTCGGCGACGAGCACGGCTGGCCGTTCGTGCTGAAGGCCGTGCGCGGCGGTTACGACGGCCGCGGCGTCTGGATGCCCGCCGATGCCGCCGAGGCCACCCGGCTGGTCACCGACCAGCTCGCACACGGTGTGCAGTTGCTGGCCGAGTCGAAGGTCGACTTGAAGCGTGAGCTGTCGGCGATGGTCGCGCGTTCGCCGTTCGGGCAGGCCGCGACGTGGCCGGTCGTGGAGACCGTGCAGCGCAACGGTCAATGCGCCGTGGTGATCGCCCCCGCCCAGGATCTGGACGAGGACCTGGCCGCACGTGCCGAGACCATGGCGCTGGAGCTGGCCGCCGGTCTCGGTGTGGTGGGTGTCATGGCTGTCGAGCTGTTCGAAACCCACGACGGCGAACTCCTGGTGAACGAGCTCGCGATGCGCCCGCACAACTCCGGTCACTGGGGCATGGACGGTGCCCGCACGGGCCAGTTCGAGCAGCACCTGCGCGCGGTCCTGGACTACCCGCTCGGCGACACCAGCCCCCTCGCGCCGGTGACGGTGATGGCGAACATCCTCGGTGCGGCGCAAGCGCCCGAGATGTCGATGGACGAACGCCTGCACCACCTGTTCGCCCGCCTGCCGGAGGCCAAGGTTCACCTCTACGGCAAGGGCGAGCGCCCCGACCGCAAGATCGGCCACATCAACATCCTCGGCGACGATGTCACCGAGGTGCGCGACAAGGCCGAGCGGGCCGCGCACTGGATGTCGCACGCCGTCTGGACCGATGGTTGGGACCCGCACGGGGCGTGAAACCGTTTCCACCACAACGCTTTCGACCACTTAAGGAACCCACGTGAGCACCAACGGACCCCAGGTCGGCCTGATCATGGGCAGCGACTCCGACTGGCCCACCATGGAAGCCGCCGCCGAGGCACTCGCCGAATTCGGCATCCGCTTCGAGGTCGGCGTCGTCTCCGCCCACCGCACTCCCCAGCGCATGCTCGACTACGCCCGCGAAGCGGCCGGTCGCGGCCTGCAGGTGATCATCGCGGGCGCGGGCGGCGCCGCCCACCTCCCTGGCATGGTCGCCTCGGCCACCCCCCTCCCGGTCATCGGCGTCCCCGTCCCCCTGAAATACCTCGACGGCATGGACTCACTGCTCTCGATCGTCCAGATGCCCGCAGGCGTCCCGGTCGCCACCGTCTCCATCGGCGGCGCCCGCAACGCGGGCCTACTCGCCGTCCGCATCCTCGCCGCCGCCGACCCAGCACTGCGCACCCGCATGGAGCAGTTCCAGACCGGCCTCGAGCAAATGGTCCTCGACAAGGACGAGGCCCTGCGCAACAAACTCCTCGGCTGAGATGACGTGCGCCCGTCAGCGACCTGGCGGGCGGGACGCTCAGAACTCGAGAACCGCAACGCCCCTCGCGCAATGCGGCTACGGCCTCGACCAACCTCGCTCGCGGCCATATCTGGTGCTGACGCTTGCGCCGAGATGAACGCCAGCAGACTGACAGCTTCCCGAGGCAGCGCCCGCGCCTCGTCACTACCGATCTCGCCGGTGACCGGAATGATCTCCTCGTCAGGGTGGCGCATGAGGTAGGTCGCCTGACCAGGTCGTCGGCGGGATGGCCCGACCTGTCGCCGCGTTCACCGCGCAGTCGCCGCCGCGTTCGCCTGCCTGAATCCCGCCGCATGGCAGTGACTACGGTTGACCCCCGTGGCACACGATGACGCGGCGCAGTTTCGGCTTACGGTGGTTGATCAGGCGTTGCGGTTGTTCGCCGAGCGGGGGTACGAGGCGACGACGGTGGATGAGATCGCGGTGGCGGCGGGGATCTCGCGGCGGACGTTCTTTCGGCAGTTCCGGTCCAAAGAGGATGTGATCTTCGCCGATCACGAGTTCCAGCTGGCCTCGGCGCAGGAGTTCCTCGAAGGGGCGGGGGGTGATCCGTGGGAAGCGATATGCGAGGCCGTGATCGGGGTGTTCGAGCGGTTCACGCAGTGGCGTGACATCGCGGCGCGGCGGTATCAGGTGGTGCGGCGGGTGCCCGCGTTGCGTGAGCGCGAGATCGTCACGGTGTTCCGGTACGAGCGGCTGTTCACCGAGTTCCTGCGCGGCCGATTGCCGGAGGTGCCCGACCTCGCCCGGGTGCAGTACACCGCTGCGGTCACCGCCACGCACAACTACTTGCTGCGTCGGATGGTTCGTGGCGAATCGGGGGCCGCGGTGGCGGATCTGCGCACCGAACTGGCCATGATCCCGCGCGGCAGACGCGTGCAGACCGAGCCGGACGAGCTGGTGCTCGCGGTGTTCCCCCGCGACATGCCGCCACGCAAGGTGGCCGATCTGCTCACCGCCCGCCTCGGTAACCTGTGAGCGCCGCTCACGCCGGTGCGCGTAGCGGTGACACTGAGTGCCACCCATATATCCGCATGTAGCGATAGAGTGCCGGGCGTATAATCCTCGGTAGATTGGCACTGCGTGCCGACGCGCCACGCGCTGTGAGCATCGTCGCAGCGATCACGACCACGACCAGGAGTGTGCCCCCGATGGCTGGAAACCCCGATTTCGACCTGTTCAAGCTCGAGGACTTCCACGACGAGCTGCGCGGTGCCATCCGCGGCCTCGCGGAGAAGGAGATCGCTCCTTACGCCAAGGACGTCGACGGCAACGCCCGTTTTCCCGAGGAGGCGCTCACCGCGCTCAACGCCGCGGGCTTCAATGCCGTACACGTGCCGGAGGCCTACGGCGGCCAGGGCGCCGACTCGGTCGCCACTTGTATCGTGATCGAGGAAGTCGCCCGCGTCTGTGGCTCCTCCTCGCTGATCCCCGCTGTGAACAAGCTCGGCACCATGGGCCTGATCCTCAACGGCTCCGAAGAGCTCAAGGCCAAGGTCCTCGCCGACATCGTCAACGGCGAGATGGCCTCCTACGCGCTGTCCGAGCGTGAGGCAGGCTCCGACGCCGCCGCCATGCGCACCCGCGCCAAGGCCGACGGCGACGACTGGATCCTCAACGGCTCCAAGTGCTGGATCACCAACGGCGGCAAGTCCTCCTGGTACACCGTGATGGCCGTGACCGACGCCGACAAGGGCGCCAACGGCATCTCCTCGTTCCTGGTCCACAAGGACGACGAGGGCTTCGTGGTCGGCCCGCTCGAGCACAAGCTGGGCATCAAGGGTTCGCCCACCGCCGAGCTGTACTTCGAGAACTGCCGCATCCCCGGCGACCGCATCGTCGGCGAGCCCGGCACCGGTTTCAAGACCGCGCTGCAGACCCTCGACCACACCCGCCCGACCATCGGCGCGCAGGCCGTCGGCCTGGCCCAGGGCGCGCTCGACGCCGCGATCGCCTACACCAAGGATCGCAAGCAGTTCGGCAAGACCATCGCCAGCTTCCAGAACACCGAGTTCATGCTGGCCGACATGGCCATGAAGATCGAAGCCGCGCGCCTGATGGTCTACACCTCGGCCGCCCGCGCCGAGCGTGGCGAGAAGAACCTCGGCTTCATCTCCGCCGCCGCCAAGTGCTTCGCCTCGGACGTGGCCATGGAAGTCACCACCAACGCCGTCCAGCTCTTCGGCGGCGCCGGCTACACCACCGACTTCCCGGTCGAGCGCATGATGCGCGACGCGAAGATCACCCAGATCTACGAGGGCACCAACCAGATCCAGCGTCTGGTGATGGCTCGTAACCTGCTCAAGGGCTGATTCCCGCACCGACCGGGTGTTCCACTTCGCCTACTTCCCCTCGGCCAGGCCGTGCGGGTGGTAGGCCGGAACACCCGGTCGATTGCTGTGCGGAGACAAGCGGATTCGTACCTATAGCAGACGGAATACGTATGTTGGAACGATGACTGTCGATGCGCAGAGCGCGCGCCCGAAGGCCGCCGTCGTCGCAACGGATCAGGACCTCGTTCTAGCCACGATCACCAAGGTGTTCCACAGTCTCGAAGCCGCACTCGCGGCGAAGGATGCCGACGCCTTCGACAGCGTCTTCACCGACGACGTGGTTTTCATCAATCCGGCGGGCGCTGTCTTCGTAGGCTGGGATGAGCTGCACGCCTACCATCTCACCGCGTTGCGGAACATCCCGGATGCCGAAGCGAACTACAAGATCCTTGCCGCGCGTTTGCTTGCCGGAGGGCATGCGATCGTCAATGTCGAACAGACACTGCGGACGTCGAATTTCTCCGTAACCAACCGCGGAACATGGGTTTTCACGGAACAGGACGACAGTTGGTGGGTCAGTTCGGTTCACAATACGAATGTGGCCGGCAGCACCGAAAACGAGACGCGATGACCGCGTCGGATTACGGGACGAGTTCGGCGTATTCGGGGTGTTCGGCGATGTACTTCTCGACGTACCAGCAGGTGGGGATGATCTGGTAGCCGTGTTCGCGGGAGTCATCGAGGCCGTATTTCACGACCTCGGCCGCTACTCCCCGGCCCCGGAATTCGGGGAAGGTCATGGTGTGGTGGAAGTCGCGGACCTTGGGGTCCTCGCGTTCGGCGTAGTCGGCGTATCCCGCGAGGACATCGTCGTGGTAGATCTCGTAGCGGGTGTCGTCGACGTTGTGCTCGAGCCTGGTGGTCATGCCTGGAGATGCTAACCCGGTCAGAGGACCGCGCCGGGGTTGAGGATGCCTTCGGGGTCGAGGGCGTCCTTGATGCGGCGGGTCAGGGCCATGACGTCGGGGCCGACCTGGTTGGGGAGCCAGGCCTTTTTCAACCGGCCGACGCCGTGTTCGCCGGTGATGGTGCCGCCGAGGGCGATGGCCAAGTCCATGATCTCACCGAAGGCGCGGTGGGCGCGGGCGGTGTTGTCGGGGTCGGTGGGATCGTGCACGATCAGCGGGTGGGTGTTGCCGTCGCCCGCGTGCGCGATGACCGACACGAGCACGTCGTTGCGTTCACCGATCGCGGTGACCCCGGCGATCAGATCGCCGAGGCGGGGGAGCGGCACGCCGACGTCTTCGAGTAGCAGCGGCCCGATCTTCTCCACCGCGGGAATCGCGAATCGTCTTGCGGCGGTGAACGCTTCACCTTCGGTGGCATCGGCGGTGTGGAAAACCTCTGTCGCCCCGGCTTTCTCGCACAGCCCCACCATCAATTGCGCTTCCTGCCCGGCGTATTCGCCCGGTGCGTCGGAGCGGGCGACGAGCAGGGCGGCGGCGGTGCGGTCCAACCCCATCCGCATCTCGTCCTCGACCGCGTTGATCGCCACGGTATCCATGAATTCGAGCATGGCGGGCCGCAGTGTCGAGGTGATCGCCAGGATCGCGTCGGTCGCCGCGGTGAGCGAGCCGAAACTCGCGACGACGGTCGACTGCGGCGGCTGCGCGGGCAGTAGCCGCAGCGTGAGCTCGGTGATCACGCCGAGCGTGCCCTCGCTCCCGACGAACAGTTTGGTCAGCGACAGCCCGGCCGAATCCTTGAGTCGCGGCCCGCCGAGCCGCACCACGGTCCCATCGGCGAGCACCACTTCCATGCCGAGCACATAGTCGGTGGTCACGCCGTATTTCACGCAGCACAGCCCGCCCGCGTTGGTCGCCGCGTTGCCACCGATCGAGCAGATCTCGAACGAGGACGGGTCCGGCGGGTACCACAGACCGACCGCGGCGACGGCCCGCTTCACCTCGGCATTGAGCAGCCCTGGCTGCACCACCGCGATCCGGGTCACCGTGTCGACGTCGATCTCGCGCATCAACTCGGTAGTGAGCACGATCCCGCCGTCCACCGCGGTCGCTCCGCCGGACAAACCCGTCCCGGCCCCGCGCGGCACGACCGGCACCTTGTTCGCGTGCGCCCACCGCAGCGTGGCGGCGACGTCGGCGGTAGTGCGCGCCCGCACCACCGCCAGCGGCGTGCCCGCATCGGGATCGCGCGCCCAGTCCTGCCGGTAGCCCGCCAGCAGATCGGGGTCGATGACGACCGCCCCGTCCGACAGCGCCGAAATCAACGAATCGAGGTCACCGCTGGGCTCGTCCACGTGTTCACGCTAACCCGCACACCCCCTCCGCCGCGGGCAGTTCGTCCTGGTCGATCGCGCACCAGGGAGTCACGCGAACATCGCCCGGGTGATCGACCAGATGTGATGTGGGCCCGAACAAGGAAATCTCCGCATCGATGTGATCTGGCGCGCCCCGTTGGTGTATACGCCGTCCAATCCGTCACAATGCCCGTACCGGGTGTGTTCGATGGTGAATCGCCTCGCCGCCCAGCGTGTTTCGAGTTCTGCTCCACGGGTGCGCTCCGCGCGCATCGATCATGCGACGCCGTTGCGCCGCACCGCTTTTCGTAGGGAGGACTGGCGATGATGAAACAACCGCAGGACCGCAGCGAGCTGGTGGGTGCTCTGCTGGCCGCGGAGTTCGCCGACGCGGGCCTCGACACCGAGGCGATGCGTTGTGTCCACACCGGCGTCCATCAGGAATGGCTGTCCGCGCTGGAATCGACCGGGATGTTCGACGTCCGCGCGATGGCCGAGATCGCCGCGCGCTGGAGCGCCGACCCCGCGCTGCTGCGTGACGCCCTGCTCGCCGAGGCCGACGAGCTCACCCGCCGCCGCTGTCTCGCCGCATGGGCCTCGTTCGATACTCGCCCGTTCGCGGCGGTCAGCCGCTAGCTGCGCGGCCCGCCCGTTTGCCGGTTGCTCACCCTGGCTTCATCTGCCGCTGGCAGGCTGGCCGCGTGGAGCATCAGGCGAGTGTCACCGAGTCGGTGGCCGACCGATTCACCCGGTGGTGCGAGGCGGTCGTGGCCCGGCTGCCGTGGGGCCTCGACCGCTATGTGCCCGCGACATTCCTCGGCTTCGCGCTGATCAACAGCTTCACCTTCGGTGTCGACCTGCTGCTGCTCACCCTGCTGCACAGCGGGCTCGGCCTGCCGATCTGGCTGTCGATCACCCTCGCCTACATCGTCGCGTTCGGGCTGAGCTTCCTGCTCAACCGCACCTTCAACTTCCACTCCCATGCGCCGATGGGCAAGCAGGCCGCGGTGTATGTGGTCGTCGTCCTGGTGAACTACCTGGCGTTCATCCTCGGCGTCGGCTCCGGTCTCACCGCGCTCGGCCTGGAATACCACCTGGCCAGGCTGCTCGCGGGCGGTTGTGAGGCCGTGTACATGTACTGCGCGATGCGCTGGATCGTCTTCCGCCGCGCACCGGCGGTGACCGCGGCGTGAGGCTCAGCCCCTGAGTACCTCGGTCCGATCGCCGTCGACCAGGACCACGTCGTCGTCGGTGAGTGCCCAATGCGGGATCTGCTCGGCGACGCAGTGGGCCAGCATCGCGGCGGAGTCGCCGTCCGGGTCGGTGGGAGAGTCCAGGTGGACCACCAGCCGACGATCCACCACACCCAGTCCGTCCCACAGTGGTTCGATACCGGTGGCGGGCCGGACCTCGGCGGGGTCATCCATGGTTTCCAGTCCGTGCAGATCGGGTCCGAGCAGGCACGCGCCCGCGCTGTAGCCCGCGTAGACCAGCGCGTCTTCGCGCAACAGGGTGGCAAACACCGAATCCGCACCGCTGCGGGCGAATTGCGCGCGCAGGACGAAAGTATTGCCACCGCGAACCCAGACCATGGGGAACCCGCGCAGATGCCGTTCCAGCCGATCCGGTTGTCCCACGTACTCGCGCAGATCCAGCACTTCCGGCGAATAACCCTGCTGTTCCAGCGGTTTCACATCGCTCGTCACCGCCGACGACCAGGCGTCCGGCCACGCGTCACACGCGTTCGGAATCACCGCCACCCGCCCCGGCGCACCGACGAGCCCGACGAGCCGATCGGCGAAACCGCCGAACCTGTACGACGCCAGGAAAAGTCGCATCAGATGGTGAACGCCAGATTCCGCACGAGTCGCTCACCGAGCGCCGTATCGCCCTCGACGACCACCTCGCCGGGGTGCCGATCAGCCGTTGTACGCCCTCCGCGCAGCCGCGCGAAGAGCCCGGAGTCCAACCGGAGCAGGGTAGTCGGCTCGCCGGAGATCTCGTCGAGAACCGTGCCGCGCCCACCCGCTACCGACAGATGTACCTGCCTGGTCACCGGCCCGGTCAGATCGAGAGTGATCAGCGAACCATCCGGCGCTTTGGCGCCTTTCACCACCGCGCGGCCCAGGCCGATGGTCAGTTCGGCGAACGCGGTCTCGGCTCGCGCGCCACCCTCTGGCACGCTGCGGCCGATCCCGTCGGCGAGGTCGAGTTCGTGCATCCAGCAATCGAACAGCCGCACCCGCATGAAGCGCCCATAGGGCACCTGCCCGACCGGCGAGACGGTCGAGGCCTGCCAGGCCTCGTCGTCCATGGCGGCCAGCGCGGCCCGGCGACGCTCGGTGGTCTCGTCGAACAGCGCGAGCAGGCGCTTGCCCGACAGCGGGCGCAACCGATCGACCCAGATCTCGTTGAGCACGGCCACTTCGTTGCGCACATGCGGCAGCGTTCGCACATCGGCCTTGGGGCGCAACGGATCATGCGGCGGCGGCGTCTCGCCGAGCAGCCAGGACTCGGTGCCGATCACGTGCGCGACAACATCGAACAGGGTCCAGCCGGGCAGCGGAGACGTTCGGCGCCAAGCCTTTTCGTCGAGGTCGGCGACCAGCAACGCGATGGCTTCCCACTGCTCCGCGAGTAGATCGGTGAGTTGCTCGCGGCCCGGCGTCCGGTTCATCCCTGTGCTCCTTCTGCATCGCTCTGGTCGAGCGCGGTGAGGCCCGCGCGGATCGCCGCTGCGGTCGAATTCGGTTCGTGCGGACGACGCAGCAGGAAACCCTTGGCGAAGGTGAGTTTGTCACCGTGTTTGCGAGGGACCACGTGCAGGTGGACGTGGCCGACGGTCTGGAACGCGGCGATGCCGTCGTTGAGGATGAGATTGGCCCCGTCGCTCGCGAGCCCGCTCACGCGCAGGGCGCGGGCGAGACGGTGGCCGGTGCGAAAGATCTGTGCGCCGAGTTCGGGATCGAGATCGTCGAGCTCGGTCGCGTGGACCCTGGGAACGATCAGGGTATGGCCGCGGGTGATGGGACGGATGTCGAGGAACGCGCACACGGCGTCGTCGGAGTAGACCATGGTTGCCGGTGCGGCACCCGTCACGATCGAACAGAAGGCGCAGTCGTTCACGGCCTCGACCCTACGGTGTGATCTGGGTCGCGCGACAGCCCGAACGGTCCGTCATCATGACCCGCGTCACGTTCCGTGTGATGCGGCGGTGCTCGGGCGTCGCGGTGAGTGATCAGCGCGGACCTGTGGTCTTGTGTGTCCCACCTGCGGCGACGAATCCGGGCGCACGCGCCGACCGGTGTCTATCGGGTCGGGAGGCCGTTGTCAGAGGTGATCAGGTCGGGGGTGTCCGTTTTGTGGTCGTCAGTCCAGTTCTCCGTTGTGACGGGCATCTCGGCTAGGCTCACCGCGAGCCGAGTACAGTGGCGAGGATTTCAGTCGAACTTACTCACAGGTAACTTCGGCGCCCCGTTGTTCCCAGGCTCGAAGCCAGCACGAAAAGGAAGTCTGACTAGTGGAGACAACGCAAAACGTGGGCGAGGGTTCGCCGCGCGGAGCGCGGGTCGGAGTCGTTCGCGAATCCGGCCCGGGTGAGCGGCGAGTCGCATTGGTGCCCAAGATCATCCCCGCCCTGTCCAAGCAGGGTGTCGAGGTGATCGTGGAAGCCGGTGCCGGCCTCGGCGCTCTCATTCCCGACGCTGCCTATGTAGAGGCCGGTGCGACCATCGGTGACCCGTGGTCGGCCGAGGTCGTCGTCAAGGTCGCCCCGCCCAGCGATGCCGAGGTGGCCAAGCTGTCCTCCGGGCAGACCCTGATCGGTTTCCTGGCGCCGCGCAATGCCGAGAATCAGATCGGTGCGCTGAAGTCCGCCGGTGTGCAGGCCTTCGCCGTCGAGGCGATTCCGCGTATCTCGCGCGCGCAGGTGATGGACGCGCTGTCCTCGCAGGCGAACGTGGCCGGTTACAAGGCCGTGCTGCTCGCCGCGTCGGAGTCGACCCGGTTCTTCCCGATGCTCACCACCGCGGCGGGCACCGTCAAGCCGGCCACCGTGCTGGTGCTCGGTGTCGGTGTGGCCGGTCTGCAGGCGCTGGCCACGGCCAAGCGTCTGGGCGGGCGGACCACCGGGTACGACGTGCGTCCCGAGGTCGCCGATCAGGTGCGCTCGGTCGGTGCGCAGTGGCTGGATCTGGGAATCGACGCCGCCGGTGAAGGCGGGTACGCCCGCGAACTCACCGACGAGGAGAAGGCCCAGCAGCAGCAGGCGCTCGAAGACGCCATCAAGAGCTTCGACGTCGTGATCACCACCGCGCTGGTGCCGGGTCGTCCCGCACCGCGCCTGGTCACCGCCGCCGCTGTCGAGGGCATGAAGCCGGGCAGCGTGATCGTCGACCTGGCCGGTGAGACCGGTGGCAACTGCGAGCTCACCGAGCCCGGCGAGGTCGTCGTCAAGCACGAGGTGACCATCGCCTCGCCGCTGAACCTGCCCGCCACGATGCCCGAGCACGCTTCCGAGCTGTACTCGAAGAACATCTCGGCGCTGCTGGAACTGATGCTGGTCGACGGCAAGCTCGCCCCCGACTTCGAAGATCAGGTCCTGGCGGATTCCTGTGTCACCCGTGAGGTGGAAGCCTGATGTACACCGAACTTCTCGCCAATATCGCGATCCTCGTGCTGTCCGGCTTCGTCGGCTTCGCGGTGATCTCCAAGGTCCCCAACACCCTGCACACCCCGCTGATGTCGGGCACCAACGCCATTCACGGCATCGTCGTGCTCGGCGCGCTGGTGACCCTGGGCAATGTGAAGGACCCCTCGCTGCTGGTGCAGGTGATCCTGTTCGTCGCTGTGGTGTTCGGAACATTGAACGTCATCGGTGGCTTCGTGGTCACCGACCGCATGCTCGGCATGTTCAAGGGTAAGAAGAAGGCGGCCGAGTGATGCACGCAGTCGACAATATGACCTACCTGGTCAACGGCCTCTACATCGTGGCCTTCTCCATGTTCATCTACGGCCTGATGGGTCTGACCGGCCCGAAGACCGCCGTGCGCGGCAACCAGATCGCCGCTGTCGGTATGGGTATCGCGGTGGTCGCCACCTTGATCTCGGTGCGCCACGCCGCCCTGCTCAACTGGATTCTCATCGCCGCCGGCCTGATCGTCGGTGTGGCACTGGGTGTTCCGCCCGCCATCCGCACCAAGATGACCGAGATGCCGCAGCTGGTCGCGGCGTTCAACGGCGTCGGTGGCGGCACCGTCGCGTTGATCGCGTGGGCCGAATTCGTCGACAGCGCGGGCTTTTCCGAGCTGCACGAAACCCCGACCATTCACATCATCATCGGTTCGCTGTTCGCCGCGGTGATCGGCTCGATCTCCTTCTGGGGCTCGATCATCGCCTTCGCGAAGCTGCAGGAACTCCTGTCCGGCAAGCCGATCAGCGTCGGCCGCCTGCAGCAGCCGCTGAACCTGATCCTGCTCGTCGGCGCGATCGTGTGCGCCGTCGTGATCGGCCTCGGCGCCGACAACGGTGGCGTCTCGCAGCTGTGGATGATCGGTCTGCTCGTGCTCGCCGGTGTGCTCGGCCTGATGGTCGTGCTGCCCATCGGCGGCGCGGACATGCCGGTCGTCATCTCGCTGCTCAACGCGCTCACCGGTCTGTCGGCCGCGGCCGCGGGTCTGGCGCTGAACAACACCGCGATGATCGTCGCGGGCATGATCGTCGGCGCCTCGGGCACCATCCTCACCAACCTGATGGCCAAGGCCATGAACCGCTCCATTCCCGCGATCGTGGCCGGTGGCTTCGGTGGCGGCGGCGCGGTGGCGGGTTCGGGTGACGGTGAGGCCAAGACCGCGAAGGCGACCTCCGCCGCCGACGCCGCGATCCAGATGGCCTACGCCAACCAGGTGATCGTGGTTCCCGGCTACGGCATGGCCGTGGCCCAGGCCCAGCACGCGGTCAAGGAGATGGCGCTGCTGCTCGAGGCCAAGGGCGTCGAGGTCAAGTACGCGATCCACCCGGTCGCCGGTCGTATGCCCGGTCACATGAACGTGCTGCTGGCCGAGGCCGAGGTGTCCTACGACGCGATGAAGGAAATGGACGACATCAACGGTGAGTTCAACCGTACCGATGTGGTTCTGGTCATCGGCGCCAACGACGTCACCAACCCGGCGGCCCGCGACGACAAGTCCAGCCCCATCTACGGCATGCCGGTGCTCAACGTCGACCAGGCCAAGAGCGTCATCGTGCTCAAGCGCTCGATGAACTCCGGCTTCGCCGGCATCGACAACCCGCTGTTCTACGCCGATCACACCTCGATGCTGTTCGGTGATGCGAAGAAGTCCGTCGGTGCGGTCACCGAGGAACTGAAAGCGCTGTAAGACAGCCGAATACATCCGCAAGAGGCTCCGCTGTTCTCGTCGAACAGCGGAGCCTCTTGTCGTTGTGCCGACCGGGACTCGCCATCAGACGGTCATGTCTGTCGGGAGTGGGAGTGGGTATGCCGCAGCAGAAGCGAGCCGACAACGAGAGGAGTTCGATCTCGTGGAGGAGATATTACGGCCGATCATCGTGCTGCTCGGTACGGTGGCGATCACGGTTTCGGTGGGTCTGCTGGTAGAGCGTCTGCTGCGCTACGCGGCGCGCCGCAGTCCCGGCGTCCATCTGCCGTCGCTGCGGCGACTGCAACTGCCGCTTCAGGTGCTGCTCGGCACGGGCACGTTGCACGCGGTCTACCCGCTTGCCGAACTCGACCTGCGCCAGGACGGGGTGATCCGGAACTTCCTGGCGACGGCGGCCATCATCGCCGCGGTGTGGTTGGTCATCCGCGCCACCGATGTGGTCGCCGACAGCCTGCTGGGTCGCTATGCCCAACGCGCCGGCGAGATTTCGCGCGTACGTCAGTTGCGCACCCAGTTCGGACTGGTGCGCCGCATCGTCACCTCGGTGCTGGTTGTCACCACCGCCGCGGTGGCCATCATGCTGCTGTTCCCGAGTCTGCGGACCCTCGGCACGTCGATGTTGGCCTCGGCGGGCGTGATCGGCATCATCGTCGGTGTCGCCGCCCAGTCGACGTTGAGCAATCTCATGGCCGGACTGCAGATCGCCTTCGGCGACTCGGTCAAGATCGGCGATACCGTTGTCGTGGAAGGGGAGTGGGGCACGGTCGAGGAGATCACCCTGACCTTCCTGACCGTGCGGATCTGGGACGACCGCAGGCTCACCATGCCGGTGTCCTACTTCAACAGCAAGCCCTACGAGAACTGGTCGCGGGGCGGCTCGCAGGTCACCGGTACGGTCCTGCTGCACCTCGACCACAGCACCCCCGTGCCCGCGCTGCGCGAGCACCTGCGCACCTACCTGCGCGACTGCCGGGAATGGGACGGCCGCAGCTGGAATCTCGTGGTCACCGACAGCACGCCGACCGACATCGTCGTCCGCGCGACGATGTCGGCCGCCGATGCCGACGATGCGTGGGACCTGCGCTGCGCGGTCCGCGAGGAGCTGCTGACCTGGATCGGGCGCCACCACGCCCACGCGTTTCCCAAGATCCCGATCACCCACTCCGGCGAGGAGGCCCGCGCCGGTGATGGCGTCGGCGACCAGCGAGTGTCGGCCACTTGGGCTTCGTCGGCGCGCTAGATCAGCAGGCCGCCGACGGTCGTCGCACGATGAACTCCAGGCTAAGGAGATTCGGCGGGCAAAAGCCCTGCCGTTCGGTGGAACGGCAGGGCCTTCGGTCGGTGCCGATCAGGCGGATCGGCGTTCGGTGGAATCCACCTTCGTGGTGCCGAGCTGACGGATCAGATCGTCGGTGCTGGTGACGGCACCGCAGCGGCGGGCGACGTAGTTCAGCGCCATGATGTGTTCGTCGCGGCTGAAGTCGGCGGTGGCATCGTGGACGAGGAAGGGGCGCACGTCGCCCATGAACGCTTCCGCGGCGCTGAGCATGCAGCCCATGTGGGTGTAGACGCCGGTGATGAGGAGTTGATCGCGACCGTAGTAGCCGAGTAGCTCACGCAGATCAGTGCGTTGGAAGGCGGAGTAGCGCCACTTGGTGACCTGGATGTCCTGTGGGTCGGGGGCGATGGCGTTGATCACCTCGGTGTCGGCGCCCTCGGACATGCCGGTGCCCCAGAATTCGGCGAGTATCCCGCGTCGCGACGGATGCTGGTCGCCGGGCTGCATCGTGTAGATGACCGGGATGTCGAACCGGTGGCAGTGATCACGCAGGGTGGCGATGTTGGCGATGAGGGTGCGCGCGGGATCGCGGTAGAGGTCGTAGGCGTCGAGGAAGTACTGCTGCATGTCGTGGATCAGCAGTGCGCTACGGCCTGCATCGGCGGTCCAGTCGACCTGATCGGCGGTGAATTCGTCCGCGGTCGGCATGGGATAGGGCGCGATCGGGGGAATGGGCATGGGGGAGTCTCCGTTGGGCGTTGGGGTCGGCGGGGTCAGCCGACGGTGACGGGCAGGTCGGCGATACCGAGCGGCCCGAGGATGCGCTGGAATTTGCCGGTGGTCTCGGCCAATTCGGCGGTGGGGTCGGAGGCGGCGACGATCCCGCCGCCCGCGTGGGCGAGCAGGGTGGTGCCGTCGGCGGACAGTTCGGCGCAGCGGATGCTCACCATCCACTCCCCGTTGCCGTCGGCATCGCACCAGCCGACCGCGCCCGCGTAGAAACCGCGTTCGCCCTCGAGTTCGGCGATCAGCCGGGCGGCCGCCGCGGTGGGTGTGCCGCAGATCGCGGGGGTCGGGTGCAGTGCCACTGCCAACTCCAGTGCCGATGGTCCGGCGAGCGGGACCGTCGCGGTGATCGGCGTGCCCAGATGCCACATCGCCGGCGTGGCCATGAGTTCTGGTGCGGGAGTGTGTACTTCGGCGCAGCGGTCGCGCAGCACGGCGGAGACCTGGTCGGTCACGAAGCGGTGTTCGGCATGGTCTTTGGTGGAGGCGAGCAGTGCGTCGGCAGCGGCGCGGTCGGCGCTGCTGTCGTCGAGGATTCGCCGGGCCGAGCCCGCCAGGGGGTGGCTCAGAACCTGACTTCCGTTGCGGCGTACCAGGATCTCAGGGCTGGAGCCGACCAGATGACCGCCGGGATAGCGCCCGCCGGCGGCGGAGAGGTCGACCAGGAACCCGTTGGACATCGGATCCGAGGCGACCATCGAATTCAGGATGTCCAGTGCTCGAACGGGTTTCGCCGCACGAGCACGAACAGCGCGGGCCAGCACCACCTTCCGCAACGGATGCGCGGGATTGCCGAGCAGTTCGACAGCGGTGGCGACGCGCCGGCGGTGTTCCTCCGGCGCGGGCAGCGCGGCATCGAGTTCGAAGCGGGGGAGCGCCCGCGAACCGGGTCGGTGCGGCGCCTCGGTGATCGTCACCGAGTCCGGCGCCCACAGCGCGGTCGGCGCGCCGGGGGTGAACGGTAGCGCGCCGACGATGCGGCTGATCCGGCCGCTGCGCAGTGCGGTGATCGCGTCGTGTGCCGAGCGGAAGACGGTCCCGCCCGCGGTGGCGGACACGGTCCGCTGCGGACGGGACAGCAGGAAAGCGGGGTCTGAGCTGTCGGTACTGATGGTGATCATTCCTCTCGGTCACATGTCGAGCGTTGCGCCACCGTCGACCCGCAGGTCGTGCATCGTGATGTGGCGGGCGTCCTCGGACGCCAGGAAGTGGACTGAGCCCGCGATATCGGCGGGAGTGGCGATGCGGCGCAACGGAATTCCGAGGCGGTAGACACTCGGGTCGCCATCGAGCAGCGCATTCTCGGCCGCGTCGTCGACGGTGCCGCCGAACATCTCACGCAGCATCGGGGTATCGGTGGAACCGGGCGAGACCAGGTTCACCCGCACGCCGAGCGGCGCGACTTGCAGGGCCAGCGAGCGGGTGAACGCGGTGGCGGCGGCCTTGGCGGCGCCGTAGGCGGCCATTCCGACGCGTGGCGTGGCGGCCGCGTTCGAGGAGACGACCACGATCGCGCCGCGACCGGCGCGGACCATCTCGGCGGCCGCGCGCTGGGTGACCAGCATCGTGCCGGTGGCATTGACGGTCAGGCAGCGCGCCCACTCCCGTGGGTCGAGGTCGAGTGCCGAGCCGCCGACCATGAGCCCGGCCGCGTGCACGACGACATCGGGTGTTCCGAATTCCGTGGTGAGACGGTCGAATGCGGCCTGTACTTCGGCGCCGTCGCTGACATCCAGTTCGACGCCATGAGCGGATCGTGCCGACAGTTGGGCTGCGACCTTGTGGACGGCGGGGTCGCGGTCCCAGAGCGAGAGAACTCCCGCTTCGCCGGCGAAACGGGCGGCGATCGCGGCGCCGATTCCCCCGCGGGCGCCGGTGACGACAACGATTCGCCCTCTGGACTCACCACTATGCATGAGGTTAGCCTAACCTGATTTCATCGTCGGTTGGTTAGCTTCCCTTACAGCTTCCGGCGAGGAACTTCGAAGATCCGCTGGAAAGAGGTGCTCGACTTGACCGATCCCGTGCTCCCCGGATTCACTCCGTGGCCCGCTGAGCTGGCGCAACGATATCGAGAGCAGAACTGTTGGACCGGTGAGACATTCGGCGATGTGCTCACCGCGCGCGCGGTCGCGGCGCCGGACCGGATCGCGGTCCTGGACGACGCGAACAGCTGGACCTATGCCGAGCTCGAGCGCCGTTCCCGCTCGCTCGCCACCGGTTTGGCCCGCCTCGGCATCGCGCCCGGTGACCGGGTGCTGGTGCAGCTTCCCAACCGCGCGGAATTCGTCGAGGTGATCTTCGCGCTGTTCAAACTCGGCGCGCTGCCGGTGTTCTGTCTGCCCGCCCACCGCAAGGCCGAGCTGGTGCCGATCGCCCGTGCCGCCGCGGCGAAGGCCATGATCACCTGCGGCACCCACCAGCGTTTCGACTACGCGGCGCTGGCCGCCGAGGTGCGCGGCGAGGTCGAGAGTCTGCGTCACCTGCTGTTGGTCGACTGCCTGTCGCTGCCCGACGACGCGCACGACATCGACGAATACCGTGACGCCCCAGCTGAATTGGCGGGACCGTCGCCGAACGACGTGGCGTTCCTGCAACTGTCCGGCGGCAGTACGGGTATCCCGAAGCTCATCGCCCGCACCCACGACGACTACCTCTACAGTGTGCGCCGCAGCGCCGAGATCTGCGAACTCGATCACGCCTGCGTCTACCTCGCGACACTGCCCGTCGCGCACAATTTCCCGATGAGTTCGCCCGGCATCCTGGGCGCGCTGTGGGCAGGCGGTGCGGTCGCGATGACGCCGGATCCGACTCCGGCGACGGCTTTTCCGCTGATCGAGCGGTTCGGCGTCACCATCACGGGTCTGGTGCCCCCGCTGGCCCGGCTGTGGACCGAGCGCGCGGAGGCGGGCGAGACCCCCGACCTGTCCAGTCTGCGGGTCCTCCAGGTCGGCGGGGCACGGTGCCAGGACGAGCTGGCCCGCCGGATCGGTCCCGCGCTCGGCGTGACCTTGCAGCAGGTGTTCGGGATGGCCGAGGGTCTGGTCTGCTACACCAGGCTCGACGACCCGATCGACGTGGTGGTGAGCACACAGGGACGGCCGATGTCGGAGCACGACCAGCTCGCCGTCGTCGACGACAACGGCGTCGAGGTGGCGCCGGGGTCGACCGGGAACCTGATCACGCAGGGCCCGTACACCATTCGCGGCTACTACGACAACCCCGACGCCGATGCCCGCAGCTTCACCGCCGACGGCTGGTACCGCACCGGCGACATCGTGTCCGTGCGCCCCGACGGCAATCTCGTGGTCGCGGGCCGCGCGGGCGACTGGGTGAACCGTGGCGGCGAGAAGGTATCGGCCGAAGAGCTCGAGGCGCACCTGCTCGAACATCCCGCGGTCCGCGACGCCGTCATCGTGGGAACGCCGGATCCTGTCCTGGGTCAACGCATCTGCGCCTTCGTCCAGCCGATCGACCCCGCACAGCGACCCACGCTGATCTCGGTGCGCAAGTTCGTGCGCTCGCGCGGAGTGGCGGCGTGGAAGATGCCCGACACGGTGGTGGTCGTCGACGAATTCCCGGAAACCGGCGTCGGCAAGACCAGCCGCAAGGATCTGCGGCAGGCACTCGCCGACGGGGCGCACGGCACCTGACCGAGCCGGGGGCGGCGCGGATTTCGAGCCGGCCCCGGCCCGCAGCACGCGATCAGGCCAGCAGTTCGATCCACGACCCGAGCACGGGATCACCGGCGAGCGTGGGGAAGTCGATATCTGCATGTCCGGCCGACCGCCATTTCTCCACGAGCGACATGATGCGAACCGAGTCCAGGCCCGCGTCAAGCAGGTCGGTATCGGCAGCCAGTTCGGATCGGTCGACACCCAGTGCTGTGGCCACATCCGAGATGACTTGTTCGTCGGTCATCGCTCATTCCTCTCGATCGAAGTCGGCGACGCCGCGCTTCCAGTACCCGGCGATCAGTGAGTCCTTGGGACCGATGCCGAGTTCGCCGCGCACCACCTTGCGGATGCCACGCAGGCACCCCGCCTCGCCGGCGACCCAGGCGTAAACCCTTTGCCCGGCAGGGACTTCCACCCCGCGAACCGCCTTCTCCAGCGCGTCGCCGGTGCCCGGCTCCAGGTCGCCGCGGTGCAGCCAGCGCACCTCGATGCCCGCCGGCGCGTCGATCTCGATCTCTTCCTCGGGCCCGGTCACCTCGATGAAGGCCCAGCCCCGCGCGGTCCGCGACAGCCGTTCCAGCCAGCGCGCGATGGCGGGCAGCGCGGTGATGTCACCGACGAAGAGGAACCGGTCGTAGGACTCCGGGACGACGACGCCACCGGGAGGGCCCGCGATGTGGATCTTGGTGCCCGGGGTCGCCGCGCTTGCCCACTCCGAGGCCAAGCCGCCGGGGTGGATCGCGAAATCGATATCGAGTTCGTTGTCGGCGATGCTGTGGCGGCGCACCGTGTACTCGCGCGACACCGGGCGCGGGTTGCCCCACTCGAGTGACTGACCGTCGCGCGCGGGCAGCCGCAGCACCCCGTCCTCACACGGAAATACCAGGCGCACATGCTCATCCGGCACATAGCTGTGGAAGGACGCGATATCGGGTCCGCCGAAGGTGATCCTGAGCAGCCCGGCCCCGACCGCCACCGTGCGGATCACCTCCACTTCCTGCAATCCGATCGGATACGGGACCTTGGCGCCGTGCTCACTGGCGAGCACTTCGGCGATGCGCGCGGCATAGCCACTGCGATCTGTCACTGCTGTTCCTTTCCGTGCAGCGGCCCGGCGGCAAGCGCCACCACGCCGGTGAGAACCAGGACCGCGACGCCGTAGAACACGAGCGCGGAACCCGGTGCGAAGAATTGGCCGACGAAACCGGCGGCCATCGAGCCGATCGCGGTGCCGGTCACCGACTGCACCATGAGAAGTCCGGCCATCCGGCCGCGCAGTTCCTCGGGCGCCTGCTGTTGCAGCAGGGTGTAGCGCAGCACGATGTTCACCGCCCTGGCCAGGCCGAATCCGGCCAGCCCGAGAAACACCAGCGCCGCGTGCGACCACAGTCCGGCGGCGATCACGCCCAGTGGCATGAGGGCCAGCGAGATCAGCAGGGCGAGCCCGTTGTAGCGGGTGCGACTCATCCAGCCGCTGGTGAGCGAGCCGAGAACCGCACCGGCGCCCGGCGCGGCGTAGAGCAGGCCGAGAGTGCCGGGGCCCGCGCCGAGTTCGACCTCGGCGAAGGCGGGCAACAGCACCAGCGGGCCGCTGACGAGCATGGCGAGCAGGCCGGTGAGCAGGATGAGGCGAATAGTCTTGTGCTGCATCGCGAATCGAATGCCGATCGCCAGTTCGCGCACCGGGTTCTGCAGGTCGCGGGCCGGCGGGGGCGCAGGCCCGATCGCCGTGATCAGTCCGACTGTGGCGACGGTGGCGCCCGCGCACAGGAAGAACGCGACCGACACCCCCGTCTGCGCGACGAGCACGCCGGCGATCGCGGGCGTGATCATGGTGCCGAGGTCGGTGGTGAGCGCGGTCAAAGCGCCTGCCGCCGCGATCTTCTCGCGACCGACCAACATCGGGACCAGAGCCATCAACGCGGAGCCGCTCACGCCGCCCGCGAGTCCGTCGATGACGGCGGCCAGATAGATCACCGACAGCATCGGATCGGGCAGCACCGCGTTGATGCCGAGGATCAGGAAGCCGAAACCCGCGGCGCTGCGCGACCATTGGATCACGTTGCGCCGGTCGTAACGGTCGGCGATCACACCGCCCGCGAGACTGCCGACGAACAACGCGGCCGCGGTGGTCGTCGCGATGCCGGCGACCTGCAGGGTCGAGCCGGTCAGTTGATAGACCTGCAACGGCAGGGCCACCATGAGCAGCCCGAGCCCCAGCACCGACACCAGCCGCGCCGCGAACGCGCACCGGAACGGACGCGAGGTCCGCAGCGGGCTGATGTCGATGAGCAGGCCGCCGACCGCTGTCACTTGAAGCGTTCCACGAGCAGATCGAGCGTGGTCATGACCGTGCGGTAGTCAGGACGTGAGCTGGTCGCGGGCAGCTCGAAGACGGTGTTCGCCTTGAACGAGGGCAGCGACGCGTACATCGGGTCGGCCCGCAGCTCGGCCAGGCTCCGGCCGCCGTTGAGCGGGATCATGAACAGCACGGGCGCGTCGACCGCGGTGTTCAGCAACTCCGGGCTGAAGCTGATGAAGTCGGCGCTCCCTTCACGAGCGGGGTTGCCCGCCTTGCTCTCCAGCTGACGGTCCAGCGTGAAGCCGACCTCCGAGAGCAGCGTGGGCAGTGCGGCGGTGGGCACGAACGCGGTCGGCTTCTGGCTCTTGAGCGACTGCATGACGACGGCGTTGCCCGCGGGCGCCTTGATGGAGCTCTTGGCCTTGGCCAGCTTGTCCTTGTAGTTGGCGATCAGCTGGTCGACCTCGGACGGCTTGCCGACCACGTCGGCGATCACCCGCAGTTGGTCCTGCCAGTAGGTGGTCTCGGTCGGCACCAGCACGGTCGGGGCGATCGCGCTGAGCTGGTCGTAGGCGTTCACCGACTGCTGCGCCGGGTAGCCCTGGCCGCCACCGATGATCAGGTCGGGGCGCTGGGCGGCGATGAACTCCAGGTTGATGTTCTCACCGGTGGGCAGGGCCTTGGTGCCCTGTTTCGCCGCGTCCTCGGCCCAGCCCGTCGGGAACTCACCCGGCTTGCTCGCGACGCCGAGCAGACGCGGGTCGGCGGCGACGACCGGCGCCTCGAGGTCGTAGAGGTAGCCCGCCAGGGTGCCGTTGAGCACGACGATGCGTTGCGGATCCGCAGGGACGGAGACCGGGCCCTTCGGAGTCTGGACCTCGCGGGGGCCGCTGGGTGCGGCGGTGTCGCCCGACGAGGTGCCGCAGCCGGTGAGCGCTGCGATCAGCGCGAGAACCAGCAGGGCGAGGGTGGCGCGGAGCCTGCCCGATGATCGTGTGGTGAACATGGAAGGAGTTGTCCTCATCTTTCTTTTCGAACGGTGAAAAGCGGTGCGCTGCATGCTCAGCCGCCGATCACCGGGTCGGTGTCGAGAAGTGCCGCGACCTCGGCCCAGCCGGCGGGCGACACGATCTCGAAGTGGGAGTAAGGCAGTCGGCGCACCACGAGCCGGGCCTGTGCGGACTGCCAGCCCGCCAGTTGCGCCTCGGTGCGGCCCGGTGGGGTTCCGGTGTCGGCGGCGTAGAGCGCCATCGGGCCGTCGTAGTCGGCCGCGGTGGACGCGGTGACCATGCCGAGCAGGGTGGTCGCGGCATCGCGGAGTTTCGTCGCCAGTTCTGGTGCGTCGTCCGGGATGTCGGGCAACAGCCGGTCCAGATCGGCGGGGTCGGTGAGGGCGCGGGTCGCCTGTTCGGTGAGATCGGACAGGGCGAACGCGTCGACCAGTCCGGTGAAAGCGACCTGCTCGCCCGCCGCGGTCAGTGCGGCGGCCATTGCGTGGGCGACGGTGCCGCCGAGGGAGTAACCGAGCAGGTGGTAGGGGCCGTGCGGTTGGATTCGGCGGACGGTGGCCACGTAGTACGCGGCCAGGTCGTCGATGGTCTCGGCACGGAAGGTGGTGTCGCTCAGCGTCGGGAGCTGTAGGCCGACGATCGGGCGGTCGGCTCGCAGCAGTTTCGCGAGGGGACCGAACTGCCAGGCGGTACCGCCGACCGGGTGAACGCAGAACAGTGGCTCGCGCGATCCGGTGGTGCGGAGTTCGAGGACATGATCGAGTCGAGAGCCCCAGGCGTTGTCGGCCTTCGCGTCCTGTGCTCGGGAAGTCGTGCGAGGGGCATTGTCGCTCTGAGCGATCCGATCGGCGAGCCCCCGTGGGGTCGGTGCCTCGAAGACGTCGTCGAGGACGACCGCGAGACCTGCCCGTCGGAGCCTGCCCATCACGCGGACGGCGGTCAGGGAGTGGCCGCCTGCCTCGAAGAAGTCGTCGTCGGCACCGATGTCGGTGGTGGACAGGACGGCTGCCATCGCCGAACGAATGGCGCTGATCAGCTCGGCGCCCTGGTGCGGGCCGCTACCGGTCGCTGTCGCGGTGCCTACCGCGACGTGGGAGCCGCCGGCCTTGCTCGGGCCTGCGTCATAGGTCGGGACCGGCAGGGCCTTGCGGTCGATCTTCTCGCTGGTCGTGCGGGGGATGTGGTCGAGGACGACGAACGCGGCCGGGACCATGTAGGCGGGCACCCGTGCCTGCAAGCCGGAACGGACCGCGGCGATGTCGATGTCGGTGTCCGCCTTGGCCACCAGGTAGGCGGCGAGGCGTTGATCGCCGGGGGTGTCTTCGCGCAGGATCACCGCCGAGTGGGCGACGCCGGGGCAGCTCAGCAGCGCTGCCTCGATTTCGCCGAGTTCGATGCGTTGACCGCGTAGCTTCACCTGGCTGTCGGCGCGGCCCACGTAATCGAGTTCGCCGTGCGGGCCCCAGCTCACGAGATCGCCGGTGCGGTACATGCGTTCGCCGTGTCCCAGCGGGTCGGCGACGAACGAACCCGAGGTCCGGGCCGGGCGGGCGAGGTATCCGCGCGCCAATTGCGTTCCCGTGAGATACAACTCGCCGATCACGCCGACCGCAACAGGGCGCAGCTGGGTGTCGAGAACCCGCACATCGGCGCCGGCGGCGGGCAGACCGATCGGGACATTGCCGCGGTCGGCGTCGGAGGTCTCGTGGTGGGTGATGCACACCGCGGCCTCGGTGGGTCCGTACAGGTTGTGGACGCGGGCGCCGGTGAGCGCTCTGATCCGCGCCGCGGTCGGCGGCGGCAGCGGTTCGCCGCCGGTGATCACGCAGCGCAGCGCGGTGCAGCCGCTCAGGTCGGCCTCCTCGGCGAGCACGGTGAGCATCGACGAGGTGAGCTGGACCATGCCGACCCGCTCGGTGGCCATCAGTTCGGCCAGGTAGTGCGGGTCGCGGTCGAGTCGACCCGACACCGGCGCTGCGACGACGCGCGCACCGACCAGCAGCGGCAGGAACAGCTCCAGCAGGGAGGCGTCGAACGTCGCCGCGGTGCGGTACAAGACGGTGTCGCCCGTGCCGAATCGGTGCCGTCGCTGCATCCACTCGAAGGTGTTGACGATGGCCTCGTGCGAGACGCTCACGCCCTTGGGTTCGCCGGTGGAGCCCGAGGTGAACAGCAGGTACGCGGCATTGCGGGGGAGCAGTGGTGCTAGTCGGTCGAAGTCGGAGACCGAGGTATCGGAGAAATCGGACAGATCCAACGCTTCGACATGCGCCACGGGCGCGCGATCGGTCGCGAAGCCGTCGGCCGCGGTCGTGAGAACCAGCGCCGTGCGGGATGTGCCGAGGATCCTGTCGGCGCGCTGCGCGGGACTGCGCGGATCCAGCGGCAGATAGACCCCGCCTGCCCGGCACACCGCGTGCGCGGCGACGATCGACTCGATGCCCCGCGTCATCGCCACCGCGACAACAGTTTCGGGCCGAATGCCCGCGTCGATGAGCCAGCGCGCGAGCCGATTGACCCGGCTGTCGAATTCACCGAACGAGATCGTCACGCCGTTCGCGGTGACGGCCGGAGCATCGGCCGAGATCGTCGCCGTCACCGACCAGTCGGCCAGCGTGCCGCCGTGTGTTTCCGACGGCATCGCGACAGCCATGGCTTCCTCGACGGACCCATCGAGATCGGCGGCCAGCGTGGACAATACGGCGCCGAGGCGATCGCTCAGCCGCGTGGCGACCGGGCCCGGCACCGCGGCCGCGTCGTGGTGCAACATCAGCGCGAACTCGGCGCCGGGCAACGCGGTCACCGTGACCGGGAAGTCCGTCAGCCCGTCCACATCGACGTCCACCACCTGTACCCCATCGGGATCCGGCTGCAACAGACCGGCTTTCGGGAAGTTCTGGAATACGACGAGCGAATCGAACAATCGCCCGATGCCCAGCGCCCGCTCGATGGTGGCCAATCCGAGGTATCCCCGAGCCTGGCCGTCGAACGAGGTCTGCTGCAACTCCCCGAGCTGCTCGGCCACCGGCCGACCGGTCCCCAGCAATACCCGCACGGGCACGGTATTGCTGAACAAACCGACCATCCCGCCGACCCCGGCGAGATCGGCGGGACGCCCGGACACCACGGTCCCGAACACCACATCGGTCCGCCCGAAGTGATCCGCGAGCACCATCGCCCACGCGCCCTGCAGCACGGTATTCATGGTCAGCCCGTGCCGCCGGGCGTTCTCGGCCAAGGCCGTCGCCACGTCGGCGGTCAGCGGAACCCGAAGTCCGACTGGACGCTGTCGCTGGGCCCTCGTCGAATCCGCCGAGCGCGGTGCTCCAACGCCGTTCGTGGTCGGCTCCGTAGGGGTGGCGGCGAGCAGGGTCGGCGCGCGCAGGCCGGTGAGGTTTTCGGTCCACCAGTGCAGGGTCGCTGTGGTGTCGCGGGTGGCGAGCCAGGTGAGGTAGTCGCCGAAGTAGGCGGGGGTCGAGAGGGTCTCGCCGGTGTAGAGGGCGAGGGTTTCCCGGACCATCGTCGGTACCGACCAGCCGTCGGCCAGGAGGTGATGGGCGATCAGGACCAGCCAGTGCGAGGTGTCGGTGAGGCGGATCAGGAGGCCGCGGATCAGCGGCGGTTGATCGATGTCGAACGGTTCGGAGCCGGCGCGCCGCACCGAAAGCCGCGCTCGCGCTTCGGGATCAGGTGTCTCACGCAGATCCTCGACCTGCCACGAGACCCCCGGTGTCCGCGGAACGATCTGCACCGGCTGGTCGAACTGTTCATAGCTGAACGCCGCGCCGAGGTTCGGATGCCGCCGCAGCATGCTCGCGAACGCCGCACCCATCCGCTCCGGATCGACGACGCCGTCGAGGCTGAACCGGGCCGTCATCGTGTACACGTCGGCGGCGCCGTCGCGCAGCGCGTGGAACAGCAATCCCTCCTGCAAGGGGGACAGCGGGAGCACGTCGGCGACCGGTCCATAGGTAGCGCTGAACTCGTCCACGTCGCTCTGCGCGAGCGCTGCGATCAGGCGGCCGGGCGCTGTCGGGAGCGACGACGAGACAGCGGTTGCCGACTCGAATCCCACTGCGGTCGTGGGATGTTGCGGCTCGGGGGCCGCTTCCGCGGCCAGCGCGGCGAGGCTGCGCCGGGTCAGCAGTTGCTGGGGGAGGAGGGTGAGGCCCTTGGCGCGCAGGCCGCTGCTGACGGTGATGGCGGTGATGCTGTCGCCGCCGACGGCGAAGAAGTCGTCGTCCATGCTGACGGTGTCGAGGCCGAGGGTGTTCGAGATCGCCTGGTGGACAGCATGTTCGGCGGCGGTGGCCGGTGCGCGTCCGGACTCGTCGGTCGCGGGGTCCGGTAGCGCAGTGCGGTCGAGTTTGCCGTTGACCGTGGTGGGCAGGGCGTCGAGGACGACGAGTCGTGCCGGCACCATGTGCTCGGGGACCAGGTCGGCCAGGCGGGTGCGTGCGGCCGAGGTATCGAGGTTGCCGGTCGCGGCGACGACGTAGCCGATCAGGGTGGGACGCCCGGCGAAGTCGCGAATATCGGCTGCCGCGGTGCGGATCTCGGGCAGACCGTCAAGTGCCGCCGCCACATCACCGAGTTCGACACGGTGGCCGCGGATCTTCACCTGGTTGTCGACCCGGCCCAGGTATTCGTAGCCGAGCCCGGGAACCCAGCGCGCCCGGTCGCCGGTGCGGTACATCCGCGCTCCCGGCGGACCGTAGGGATCGGCGACGAAAGACTGTGCGGTAGTGGCGAACCGGCCGAGATAGCCTCGCGCGATTTGCGGACCGGCGAGATACAGCTCGCCCACCTGTCCGTCGGCGACGATCTGTAATCCGTTGTCCAACAAATGAGCCCGCGATCCCGCGACCGGCATCCCGATTCGTGGGCCGGCGCTGTCGATCGGCGCCCCGATCGCATCCACCGTCGCCTCGGTCGGGCCGTACAGATTGACCGCCGCGAACCCGCCACGGTCGATCGCGCCCCACAGCTCCGCCGAGCAGGCATCGCCGCCGATCACCAGCGTCAGCGGCGGGCGCGCTGTCGCCGACTTCCGGCCGACCGGGCTCGACTGTGCTGCTGCCGACGGTAGTTCGCTGGTCAAGCCGTGTTCGAGCAGGGCGGCGACCAACGACGGAGTGCCGTCGACGACGTCGATGCCGTCCCGGGCGAAAGCCTCGACCAGGGCGGCCGGGTCACGTCGGGTATCGCTGTCGTACACGTGGATTCGATGTCCGGCCGTCATCCACAGCAGTGGGTCGAGCGAGGCGTCGAAGGCGAAAGAGGTGGTGTGCGCGACGGTCAGCTGACGGTTGCCCGCACGGCTCGCGGCAGCGCTGTGGATCCCGGCGCGGTGCGCGGCGACGAGCGCGGCCACGGACCCGTGCTCTACGACAACACCTTTCGGCTGACCGGTCGAGCCCGAGGTGTAGATGACGTAGGCCGCGTGCTCGGGCCTCACCGCGAGATCGAAGTCGGTGTCCGCGTGGTCGTCGAGGCGCGCGCGGAAGTCGGTGTCGTCGATCGCGACGGCGTCGTCACCGAGCTGGGTCGCCAACTCGCCGACGCTGAGCACCACAGCGGGGCTCGCGTCCGCGATCGTCGCTCGCAGCCGGGAGACCGGATGTTCCGGATCCAAGGGCAGATAGGCGCCACCCGCCCGCCAGACGGCGAGCAACGCGACAACGAATTCCACATCGCGGGGTAGCGCGAGACCGACGATCGCATCCGGCCCGACCCCGGCACCGCGCAGGAAGCGCGCGAGCCGGTTCACCCTGAGTCGAAGTTCGGCGGCGGTGTACTCGGCCTCAGCCGAACTCAGCACCACGGCGTCCGGTTGCTCGGCGAGCACCTGTTCGAGAACGTCGGGGACCATCGCGACCGACGGCTCGTCGTCGCGAGGAGCCCGGGTTTCGCTGTCTGGGAGCTGCATTGCCGTCGACCGCGCGGCCAGCAACCGTGTGCGCTCGGCCGGATCGAGCAGGTCGAGCGCACCCACCGCGATCTTGTCCGACCCGGTGAAAGACTCGATCACCCGGACCAACCCGGCGATCCGCCCGCGCACCGTGTCCGCGTCGTTGGTTCGCGCGTCGGATTCGAATCCGAGCAGCACCGTGCCGTCGGGCAGTGGAGTGACGGTCAGCCCCAGGTCCTCCGGTGGCCCGCCTGCCACATTGCGCAGAACACCACGCGCACCGTCGAAATCGAGGGTGAAGTCGAAAACCTTGAGGTTGATGCCGATTCCGTGCAGGAGTTCGCCCGCACCGTGACCGTGGAAGTCGCGGGCGAGGTCGTCGCCGCTGTAGCGCTGGTGCTTACGGACCTCGCGCAGGGTGTCGGCGACGCGGGGGCCCAGCTCGCCGAGCCGATCGCCCGCGCTCACCCTGACCCGGAGGGGAAGTACGTTCACCGCCATGGCGGGCGTGCGCAGGGCGGCGCGGCCGACCCGGCCCATCAGCAGCATCGAGACCACCACATCAGCGGTGCCGAGTCGGCGGTGCAGGAACGCGGCGTAGCAGGCGACGAGCGCGTCGGCCCACGTGATGCCGTGCCGTTCGGCGCCCTCGCGCAGTGCAGCCAGCAGTTCGATGGACAGGATGGCTTCGGCGCGGATCGTCCGCTCGACCGCACCGCCGAGGTGGCGACCGCGACCGTCGAGATCAGGCCACGGTGTGAGCTGGTCGCGCCAGTAGGCGCGGTCGGCCTCGAATTCGGGCCCGGCCCGATAGGCCTGCTCCTCGGCGACCAGCTCGGCGATGGTTCCGAAAGTTTGTTTCGGCGAAGGTGTTCCGCGTCGCAGGGAGGTGTAGTGGGCGGCGACCCGGCGCGAGAGCAGCGCCGCGCTGTAACCGTCGACGATGAGGTGGTGGTAGAGCTGCACGCACCACACCACGCAGTCGGAGATCCGGATCAGCGTGTAGTTGTAGAGCTGCCGGTCGACCATGCCTCGGCACCGTTGCGCGGCCTGCGCGCGCTCCAGCGCGACAGCCTCGTAGGCCAAGGCCATCGGCTCCGCCGCCGCTCGGAGATCGACGGTCGGGCGCAGCACCGCCTCGGCATCGCTCACGAATTGCCTCGGCCCGTCGGCGGTTTCGGTGAATCGCAGCCGCATGTTCTCGGCCTCGGTGACGGTGCGACGGATCGCCTCGCTCAGGGAGTCGACATCGATCGGCGCGTCCCCGGTGATCTCCAGGACCTCGCCGACCAGGTAGCGCCCGGACTCGGGATCGAAGCGTTGGGCGTTCCAGATGCCGAGCTGCGGTCCGGTCAGCGGCAACTCGAGACCATCGTTCACGGCAACTCCCTCCCTCGTCACATTCACAATCGGTTAGGTTAGCCTAACTTAACTGATTGCGGAATACCTATGTTTGGCTACCGCATCGCCGCAGGTCTAGCGCACCTTGGCGGCGTCTTCTGCCAGCGGAATCACCAGTGGCGTACCGGTTTCCGGGTCGTCGACGATTCGGCACCGCAACGAGAAGACCTCGTCGACGAGCTCGGCGGTCACGATGTCGGCGGGCGCACCCGTCGCGACCACCCGCCCGTCGCGCATGGCGATGAGGTGATCGGCGTAGCGGAACGCGTGGTTCAGGTCGTGCAGCACGGCCACGACGGTCCGCCCGGATTCGCGGTTCAGTGACCGGCACAGATCCAGAAGCTGGATCTGATAGGCGATGTCGAGGTAGGTCGTCGGCTCGTCGAGCAGGATCAGCGGGGTGTCCTGAGCGAGCACCATCGCGATCCACACCCGCTGGCGCTGACCGCCTGACAGCTCGTCGACCATCCGTGCCGACAACTCGGTGACACCGGTCGCCGCCATGGCCGACGCGACGGCTTCCTCGTCGGCCTTCGACCACTGCCGCAGCAGCGTCTGATGCGGATAGCGCCCGCGCGCAACGAGATCGGCGACGCGGATGCCGTCCGGCGCGGTCGAAGTCTGCGGCAGCAGCCCGATCTGCCGGGCCACCTGCTTGGCCGGGTAGGAGCTGATCGGTTTGTCGTCGAGCAGCACGGTCCCCGACTCGGGGGTCAGCAGCCGGGCCAGTGCGCGCAGCAGGGTGGACTTGCCGCACGCGTTCGGGCCTATGATCACCGTGAACTTGCCGTCCGGGATGTCCACCGACAGTTGGTCGCTGATCGTGGTGCCCTTGTAGCCGAGGCGGACCCGGTCGGCGCGCAGCCGTGAAGTGTCGTTCATCTTTTCGCTTTCCTAGTTCCGTCGCGCCTCGGCGACCAGCAGATACGCCAGGTACAGGCCACCGACCGAGACGGTGACGAGGCCGACCGGCACGGTGGTCGGGGCGAACGCGTGCTGGGCGATCCAGTCGCAGGTGATCAGCAACATCGCTCCCATCGCCGCCGAGGGCGCGAGCGCGATCGACGGTGTGCGAGCCAGCCTGCGCGCCAGATGCGGTGCGGCGAGGGCGACGAACGCGATCGGGCCCGCGACCGCCGTCGCCACCGCGGTGAACGCGACGCTGAGCACGATCAGCCACAGCATCGCCCTGCTGACGTTCAGGCCGAACGCGCGAGCGGTGTCGTCGCCGAGTTCGAGGATCTGCAAGCGGGGGGCAGCCGGGATCAGCGCGATCGCCAGCAGCGCGAGGATCACCACCGCGGGACCCACCTGCGGCCACGAGAGTCCGTTGAGCGTGCCCGCGCCCCAGGCCGCCGCCGACATCGCCGCGTCCAGGTCGGCGCGCAGGATCAGCCAGGTGTTGATCGAGGCGAGCATGGCGCTGACACCGATGCCGACGATGATCAGCCGGAATCCGGCCACGTTGTGCCGGAACGCGAGTAGATGGATGACCAACGCGGCGCCGAGCCCGCCGATCACCGCACCGGTCGCGGTCTGCAGGTGCCCACCGCCGAGGGTCAGGATGGCGATCAGCGCGCCGGTGTAGGCGCCGGTGTTGAAGCCGACGATGTCCGGGCTGCCCAGCGGATTTCGGGTCACCGACTGGAGGATGGCGCCGCTCACGCCCAGTGCCGCACCGAGGATCAGGGCGAGCAGGATGCGCGGCAGCCGCCAGTCCCACACCACCAGCCGGTCGAACCGCTCGTCGCCGATCACCAGTGCGCGCAGCACCCGCAGTGGCGGGATCAGATAGTCGCCGCTGCCGAGTGCCAGCACCGCCGTCACCACCGAAATCGTCAGCAGGACAGCGCACACCACGAGGGTGCGCACGCCGATGCGGGCGGAGAAACGCGCTCCGCGCGGCCGGATCACCAGCATCGCGCGGCCGAAATCGATCGTCGAACTCATGCGGCGGCACCTACTCTTGCGCGGCGGGCCAGCCAGATCAGTACCGGCGCCCCGAGGAACGCGGTGACCAGGCCGGCGGGGACTTCATCGGGACGAATGATGAGGCGGCCCACGATGTCGGCCGACAGCACCAGGATCGGCGCCAGCACCAGCGAATAGGCGAAGATCCAGCGCTGGTCGGGTCCGATCAGCCACCTGGCCACATGTGGAACCGCGAGACCGACGAACGCGATCGGGCCCACCGCGGCAGTCGCGGTGCCGCACAGCAGTACTACCGCCAGCGCGGTGAACAAGCGTGTGCGCCCCACGTGCACACCCAGCGAGTGCGCAAGATCGTCGCCGAGCGCCACCGCGTTGAGCGAGCGCGCGCACAGCGCCGCGATGATCAGGCCCACCACGATGAACGGGGTCGCGCCGTAGAGGATCTCGAATCCGCGTCCGGTGAGTCCGCCGGAATCCCATTGGCGCATTTCGTCGAAAGCCTTGGGGTGCATCAGGATCAAGCCCCTGGTCAGACCGCCGAGAACCGCGGTGGCGGCGACACCTGCCAGCGTCAGGCGCACCGGATCGGTGCCGGATCGGCCCGCGGTGCCCACGCGGTAGACGACCACCGACACCAGGGCGGCGCCGAGGAACCCGAACCAGACATACGACGTGATCTCGCTCACGCCGAACATCGCGACGGCGATGGTGATCGCGAAGGCCGCGCCCGCGTTGACGCCGAGCAGACCGGGGTCGGCCAGCGGGTTGCGGGTCAGGCCCTGCATCAAGCAGCCCGCGACGCCGAGCGCGAGCCCGACGAGCAGTCCGAGCAGCGTGCGCGGCACGCGGTACTCGGTGACGGTCACGTGATCGGGGGTGGTGCTCGCGCCGAACAGTGCCTGCCAGACTTCGCCGATCGCAATGGCTTTCGTGCCGACCAGCAAGCTGAGAGCACAGACTGCGACCAGCGCGAATGCGGCAAGAAGCCACCCGCACCAACGCGGATTTCTCATCAGGGTTCTCTCTCGCGGCAGAAACTCGGTCGCCTTGGAGGTTAGCCTAAGCAAGGTCTTGATAGGTGAGGCTTACCTCGCTATGGTCACATCTCGTTCGGACCACAGCTTGTGCGCCGCGCATCTCATGATGAGGAACACGAAAGGTTCACCCCCGTGAAAATCACAAAATTCGCTCTGCTGGCATCCACCGTCAGCGTTGCCCTCGGCATCGCTGCCGGAACCAGCCACGCAGCACCCGCGGCGGATGAGCCGATCAACTACACCTCCACGACCACCGAGACCTCGACGATCATCGGTACGGACGCGGGCTCGATGGTGGTCGAGGACGGCGTATTCAAGATCAAGGCGGCCAACGGCACCACCGTCGCCGGTACCGAATTGTCCTTCCGGGTAGACGAATTCGTCTTCCCGATCGCCGCCGACATCTCCGGGCGCACCGCCACGCTGACCCCGCAGTTCGACCTGGCGCACGCCACCTACAAGCCGGTCGCGCTGCCTTACGAGAACGTGGCTCCGTGGAAGAGCGAGTACGACCGTGAGCAGGCCGCGTGGAGCCGCATGACCGGCACCATCTCCCTGGGCGCCAGCATCGCGACCCTGGTCGGCGGCCTCGGCGGTGGCGCGATCGGTTGCGTTCTCGGCGGCATCGCCGGCGCCACCATCGCCTCGGCCACCATCGTCGGCATGTTCGGTCCGTTCATTCCGGCCGCGGCAGTCGGCTGCATCGCCGGCATCATGGCCATCGGCGCGCTCGGCACCCTGGCGGGCCAGATCTTCATCACCGCTCCCGTCGCGATCATGGCTGCCGTGCAGTACTTCACCACGATCAACTCCCCGATGCCGAACAACCCGGCCCCGGCCAAGTAGGCGAACGACCTCGGCCGAATCGGCCGAACCGAACCTCGCGGAGGGGACAACTCAGCGAGAATCGAATCCCGCCCGGAATCAGCACCGGGCGGGATTCGTTGTGTCCGCACCGCACCGGTCAGTCGGTGTCGGCTACCTTCTCGTTCGGCGCGGGGATCTGGCGCAACAGCGTCATGACCAGCACGGCGGCGACAGCGGTCAGCCCGATGCCGACCACCGAATTCACTTGCAGCGCATGGGTGTAGGCCTCGCGGGCGATTGTGGTCAGCTCGTCGCCGAAGGGTTCGGGCAGCGCTGACGCGACGTACAGGGCGCCCGCGAGCGTGTCCTCTGCGGTGTGCGTGATCTCCGGCGGAAGTCCGGCGGGCAGTTGCTCTGTCATCTGTCCGCGGTAGACGGCCGTACCGATGCTGCCGATCACCGCGACGCCGAGTGCGGCCGAGAGTTCCTGACCCGTTTCGGAGATGGCCGAGGCGGCACCGGCGCGTTCCGGATCCACCGCGCCGACGATCAGGTCGAGGCCGAGTACGAACATCGGGCTCAGGCCGAGCGAGAACACCACCATGCCGGTGACGATCAACGCGAGGTCGTCGGTGCCGGAGAGCTGAGTGAACAGCGCGTACCCAGCCATGGCGATGATCAGACCGCCGGTCATCAGGTACGCGGGCCGGATCTTGGGCGCGAGCGCGCTCACCACACCGGCCGCCACCACCATCGCGGCCGCCTGCGGCACGGTCCACAATCCGGCCTCGAATGCCGAAAGGCCCAGCACCAGTTGCAGATACTGCGAGAGCAGCAGGAACAGCCCACCCATCGCCAGCATGGCCACCATCAACGCGACCAGCGAGCCGCTGAACCGGACATTGCCGAACAGGTGCAGGTCGATCAGCGGGTTGGTCAGGCGCTTCTGTCGCAGGACGAACACCGTGCCGAGCACCAGACCGGCGACCAGGACGCCGACGGCCTCGATCGACCAGCCGTCCTTGGCGAGCTCCTTGATGCCGTAGATGACACCCATCACCGACAGCAGCGACAGCACCGCGCTGAGAATGTCGAGCTTGCCCGGGTTCGGGTCCTTGTACTCGGGCAGTAGGAACGGGCCGGTCGCCAGCAACAACACCATCGCGGGCACCGCGACCAGGAACACCGAACCCCACCAGAAATTCTCGAGCATCGCGCCACCGACGAGCGGTCCGATCACCATGCCGACCATGAAACTGGTCATCCACACGCTGATCGCGGCGGTGCGCTGGCGGTCGTCGTGGAACATGTTGCGGATCAGCGCCAGCGTGGACGGCATCAGCGTCGCGCCCGCGATGCCGAGCAGCGCGCGGGTGCCGATCAGCATGTTCGCGCTGGTCGAGTACGCGGCGATCACCGAGGCGATGCCGAAGGCGAGCGCGCCGATCATCAGGAGTTTGCGGCGGCCGATGCGGTCGCCGAGGGTGCCCATGGTGATGAGGAAGCCGGCGACGAGAAAGCCGTAGATGTCGAGAATCCACAGCAGTTGTGAACTGCTGGGTTCGAGTGCTTCGCTGATGCTGGGGATCGCCAGGTAGAGCACGCTCATGTCCATCGAGATGAGCAGCGTCGGCAGGGCGAGGACGGCGAGCCCGATCCACTCCTTGACCCCGGCCCTCGTGGTGGATTCCGGCGGGGACTGGTCGTGCTGAGTCGACGTCACACTACGACCGTACCGACGGGTACACCTCCGGTGCCAGTGAGTTTTCCGGCCGTGCTCGCCGTAAGTCATTGGACATTCCCGGCGGACGGCTACGAGGATGGGCTCGGTGTCCACACGTAACGAACAGCTCAGGCTCGTCGATTCGCCGCGTCGACCGGAGGATCAGGAGAAGCCGTTTCCGTGGTCGGCGACCATCGACTCCACCTATTCCACCCGCGATGCGATCGACGCGTTGGCCCTTGCCCCGTTCCTGCGCGGCGACCAGCCCTTCGCCCGCCAAGCCCACCTGGACCGAGTGCGTCCCGACGCGCCGCTGCGGCCGATCGACTCGCGGATCGTCCGCTCGGTCGCCGACGACGACAGCAGTGCGTTGCTCGCGGCCGGTGACGGTTGGGCGCTGCGGGCCGTGCGGTGGGCGAGTGGTTCGGCCACGATCGAAGTGACCGCGGTGAGCGACGAACTCGCCGTCGAAGTGTTGGCCAAGGCCACCGAAGGCGCTTCACTGTCACGTGACAGTGAAGCCACGGTCGAGATGGGGTTCTGGCACATGGACGTGCGCCGCCCCGCGCGCAGACGCCGCCAGATCGCCGCACCCGCCTGGTCGGACATTCGCGGGAACTACACCGGCGGGGTGGCCGCGGGCATGGAGCGATTGATGGGGCTCGGCGTCGCCGATATCAAGGGTCGGCTGGTGCTGCTGCACGGTGAGCCCGGCACCGGCAAGACCACCGCGCTGCGTGCGCTGGCGCGGTCGTGGGCGCCGTGGTGTCAGGTCGACTGCGTCGTAGACCCGGAAGAACTGTTCAGCAATCCCGGCTACCTGATGGAAGTCGCGGCGGGTGCCGACGGCGACGACGAGGACGGCCGCTGGCGGCTGCTGGTGCTGGAGGACTGCGACGAACTCATCCGCGGCGAGGCGAAAGAAGCGGCGGGCCAGAAGCTTTCGCGGCTGCTCAATCTCACCGACGGCATGCTCGGCCAGGGCCGCAATGTGTTGATCGCGATCACCACCAACGAAGACCTCTCCCGGCTGCACCCCGCTGTCGTCCGGCCGGGCCGCTGCCTGGCCCAACTCGAGGTGGGCCGACTCTCGGCGACAGAAGCCAACGAGTGGCTGGCCCGCCAAGACGGCGTTCCGGCCGAGTCGAGCTTCCCCGACGGCGCGACCCTGGCCGAGCTGGTTGCCCACCGCGATGGCGGCATCCAGATCCAGTCGACCATCGACCATTCGACCGACGTCGGCATGTACCTCTAGCGATCGGCACCGCCTGCTTCCCTCCAGGACAAGTGATTTCAGCGGCGGACAACCGGCGCGGCGATGGCGCAGGCGAGGGTGAGTACGAGGGGTACGAGCAGCGCCGCGGTGAGCGGAATGACGGCGGTGAGCCAGCCGATCATGGCGGGGCCTGCCAGGAGGCCGAGGTATCCGATCGTGAAGACGCGGGACATATCGGTGGCGGCTGTCGTGCCACCGAGATTGCCTGCGGTCGAGAAGATCTGGGGAACGCCGCCGGCGAGGCCGAGCCCGCACATCGCCCAGCCGAGGAGGGTGAGCGGGAGCCAGGGGGAGGCGATGACGAGGGCGAATCCTCCTGCGGCGAGCAGGCTTCCGTAGCGGACGATGGCTACCGGGCCGATGGCGCCGCTCACCCGATCGGCGAGGAAGCGTCCGAGGGTCATCGTCGCGGAGAAGGAGCCGAACGCCAGTGCGGCATCGGCATCGGAGACGCCGAGATGTTCGCGGGCCTGCAAGGCGCTCCAATCGCCCGCCACCCCCTCCGCGAGGAGCAGGACGAACGCGATGACGCCGAGCGACACTACCTTTCGTGTGCGTTCGCGACGGGTTCGCGCGTCCGCCTCAGCTCGACCGGACATTGTGTCGAGACCGTGATGGCCGGAGCTGTGGTCGGGTAGTGCAGAAGTACTGGCTCCACCGAGTGGTTCTTTGTCGAGTGCTGACACAGCATGGTGAGCGGACGGGCCGTGTGGCGCCTGGCCGTCACCAGGTGCGTCGTAGTGCTCCGGGCGCGAGCTGGTTTCCGGCCGATGGTGGCTGAGGAGATGGGGGACCAGCAGCGCGGTGGTGACGAGTCCGGCGATGCCCGCACAGGTCAACGTCACCTGCGGCGACCAACCGGCCCGCTGGGTGGCGGCGCCGACCAGCGAACCCGCGAACCCGCCGCCGGAGAACATCGCGTGGAAAGCCGACATGATCGGGCGGCGATAGGCCCGTTCCACGTGCACCGCTTGGGTATTCATCGAGACATCGAGCGCGCCGTTGCCGAAACCGAAGCAGATCAACGCGATCGCCAGACTCGCGGGTCCGGTCGCCAGCGCTGGCCCGAGCACCGTCACCGACACCGCGGACGCGGCCAGCGCGACCAGGGTGCGGCTGCCGAACCGATCGGCCGCTGGCCCGGCCAGCCGCATCCCCACGATCGCGGCACCCGCCAGCAAGAGGACGAACATCCCCAACGTCGAGGCCGACACTCCGGTCCGATCGGTGATCGCCGGAATGTGGACCACCCACATGGCGAGCAGGAACCCGTTCAGCGTGAAGGTCGCGAACACCGCGGCCCTGCCGAGGCGAAGGCGGCGGTCGATCGTCGCTGAACTCACCACTTCGACGGTACCGGGCGTGACCGGACCCCCGTCGTAGATCGCGATGTTACTGCTGGGGTGTCCAGGCTCCGGTGGCGGCGGTCTCCTTGGCGTAGTCGGTGAAATCGCGGGCTTCGCGGCCGAGGGCGCGGCGGACACCGTCGGCGGTGGGGGTGTTGCGCCCGTCGAGGATGGTGCCGAAGAGGTAGTCGAGCAGGCTGATCACGTCGTCGGGGACCTGGTATTCACTGAGGGCCGCAACGAATTCCGGCCGGGACACGGGGATGAAGGCGATCTCGCGACCGGTGGCAGCGGCTATCTCGCCGACCGCGTCGGCGAAGGTCAGGGCGCGTGGGCCGGTGAGCTCGTAGAGCTGACCCTCGTGGCGAGGGTCGGTGAGCGCGGCGGCCGCCACCTCGGCGATGTCGTCGACGTGCACGAACGGCTCCGGCACATCGCCGTTGGGCAGCGCCACCGCACCGGCGAGCACGTCGTCGACGAAGGCGCCTTCGCTGAAATTGTGGGCGAAGAAGGCACAGCGCACGATGGTCCAGCTCAGACCCGAATCCCGCACGATCTCTTCGCATTCCAGCGCTTCGGGTTCACCGCGACCGGAAAGCAGTACCACCGAGCGCACGCCCGCGGATCGGGCGGCGGCGGTGAACGCGCGAATGGTGTCCGGTGCGCCGGGAACAGCCAGATCGGGCTGGAAGGCGAGGTAGACGGAGTCGACGCCGGTGAGTGCGGGTGCCCAGGTCTCGCGGTCGGTCCAGTCGAAGGGGATCGCGGCGGTGCGTGAGCCGTGGCGGACCGGCCGACCGGCGGCTTCGAGGAGCGCCGCCACTCGGCTGCCGGTCTTGCCCGTCGCGCCGGTGATGAGGGAAAGCTGCTGGTGAGAGGCTGTGTTCGTCATGAGATAAGTACACCGCCTCGCGGCTCGCGGCAACATCGTCGTGCCGCTCACGAACATGCGTTGTCGTCTACGCGAAATCGTCTACTGTGGAAAGGGTGGATGCGTTAGCCGGTCTGCTCGAAGGTCCACGCGCCCGCGGCGCGTTCCTCATGTGTTCGCTGCTGAATCCGCCGTGGTCGCTGCGCGTGCAGGATGAAGCCCCGCTCACGGTGCTCGCGATGATCCGCGGAAAGGCTTGGGTCAGTACGGATTCGATGCCGCCGCGCCAACTCGGCGCGGGCGATGTCGCCGTTTTCCGTGGGCCGCAGCCGTATACGGTGGCCGACGATCCGCTGACCGAACCCCAGGTCGTCATCCGTCCGGGACAGGTATCCACGACGCCCGACGGTGAAATCCTGTGCGAGACATTGAGTCTCGGTGTCCGGCAGTGGGGCACCGATCCCGATGGTGAGACGCTGATGGTCACCGGGACCTACGAATCGGCGGGTGCGGTGAGCAGGCGCTTGCTGCGCGCGCTGCCGCAGGTCGCGGTGCTGCCGCGCGGCGAGCTCGATTCTCGACTGCTCGACCTGCTCGTCGACGAGGCGACCAAGGACCTGCCCGCGCAAACCGTCGTCCTGGACCGACTGCTCGACCTGCTGCTCATCGCCGCCTTGCGCGCCTGGTTCGCCCGCGACGACGCCCCCGCCTGGTACCACGCCTACAGCGACCCGCTGGTCGGCAAGGCCCTGCGGCTGCTCCAGCACAATCCGGCGCATCCGTGGACGGTGGTGGCCCTGGCCGAGGCCGTCGGCATGTCCCGCGCCGCGCTGGCCCGCCGGTTCACCGAGTTGGTCGGGGAGCCGCCGATGAGCTTCTTGACCGAATGGCGGCTCTCGCTCGCGGCCGATCTGCTCGCCGAATCCGATGCGACGGTGGAATCCATCGCCCACCAGGTGGGGTACGGCAGCGCGTTCGCGCTCAGCACCGCCTTCAAACGGCACTTCGGGGTGAGCCCGCGCGACCATCGACAGGGTCGCGCGGCATGATGGCCCGATGAGCTATCCCGTCCTGTGGCCGATGCCGACCCGGTGGGCCGACAACGACCAGTACGGCCACGTGAACAACGTGACCTACTACTCCTACTTCGACACCGCCGTAAACGCCTGGCTGATGCGCGCCACCGGCGCCGACATCACCGCGCTGCCCGCGCTCGGCGTCGTCGCGCAGACTTCGTGCCGGTTCCACGGATCGGTCAGCTTCCCCGACCAGTTGCAGGTGGGGCTGCGGATCGCCCGCCTCGGCAACTCGAGCATCACCTACGATCTGGCGATCTTCCGCGAGGGCGACGCCGGTCTGGAGCTCGCCGCGTCCGGCGAATTCGTCCACGTCTATGTCGACGTCGACACCCGCAAACCGGTCGCGATACCCGAGGTAGTGCGTATCGCGGCAGCAGAGCTCGTCACCGAGTAGCGCTCAGGATGCTATGACTCCTACCTCGGGGCGTCGACTGCTCTGGAGTCCGTCGCGGTATGCGTTCAGGATGCTATGACCCCTACCTCGGGCCATTCGCTGCCGCGGCGAGCGCGCAGGATGATCTGGCCCGCCGGCGAGTAGCCCGGCGGTCCGGGTAGTGCGGCGAAGGTGGTTTTGTCGATCACCACCGACGAGTCGAGTTGTTCTCGGCTCGGTCCCCAGTGGTACTCGACCTCGGTGCGTTCGTCGCGAACCTTCTTGAAATACATCAGGTGTGCCATCGCCGGATCTCCGCGTAGACCTCCGCCGGGCAGCGGATCGTGACCGGCGGCTACCGACCATCGTGGCAGGAATCGAGCGATCTCGCCGCTACCTCGCCGAAATTTTTCTCGCGGACCGACCGGTTCTCACGCTCCGAGCATGGACTGGAATCGGCGCATGCCGGAAATCCACCGGTCGTAGTCGGAACCTTTGTTGCGGTACATCTGCAATACCTCGGGGTGCGGCAGGATCAGGAAGTGTTCCGCGGCCATCGCTTCGACGACGGTGTCGGCGACTTCCTCGGGGGAGAGCACCGCGCCCGCCGTCTTCACGGCCTTGATCGCCAGCGCGCCCGCCTCCGGGGCGTCGGGGATGAGGCCACCGGTGAGCAGCTGGGTGTCCACACCCATCGGACACAGGCAGCTCACGCGAATGCCCTTGTCGCCGTAGGTGACCGAGAGCCATTCCGCGAAGCCGACGGCGGCGTGTTTGGTCACCGAGTAAGGGGCGGAACCGATTTGCGTGAGCAGGCCCGCCGCCGACGCGGTGGAGACGAAATAACCGCTGCCGCGCTCGAGCCAACCGGGAACGAGCAGCTTGGCGGCCCGCACGTGGGCCATCACATTCACCTCGATCGTGCTCGCCCACTGGGCCTCGGTGCTGTCGAGACCGGGTCCGCCGCCGATGCCCGCGTTCGCGAAATACAGGTCCACCGGCCCGAATTCGCGTTCGGCGGTGGCGATCAACTCCGCGACGACCAGCTCATCGGCCACATCGCCACCGACCGCGATCGCCTTGTCGCCGAGTTCGGCCGCCACCTTCGCAGCGCTGTCCGCATCGAGATCGGCGACGACAACCCGCGCGTCACCGGCGACTAGACGATAAGCGAGAGCGGCGCCTATGCCCGCACCCGCGCCGGTGACGATCGCGACCTTGCCTGCTATCTCCATGCCCACACAGTAGTTTTTGGAGCGCTGGCGCGCTCGAGTTCGCGCCCCCGGCGGTCCCGCCGATCAGGCACCGTTGCTTGCTCCTTCGTCGCCTACGCAACGGCACCTGATCGACGGGACGGGCGCGAACCGCCGACTGCGTCGGCGGACCCTCCTCGAGGTCGGGTCGTTCGGGGCTGGGAATGACGTCGTGGCAGGGAGTGGATACGGTCGGGACTCGTTCTTTCGGCTCGATCAGGCGGTGACGGCGGGTTTCGGGGTGCTGGGCAGGGGTGGCGGTGGCGGTGGTGTCGTCGTGGCGCGAGCGAGGGTGCCCAGACGGGTGTGGTTGAAGACCAGGTTGAGCAGGAACGCGGTGGCCGCGCCGAGGGTGACGCCACTGTCGAGAAGGATCTGGGCCGAGGTGGGGAACTTGTCGAACATGTCCTTGGTGAACACCGGCAGCAGGCCGATGCCGATGGCGGTCGCCGCGACGGTGGCGTTGACCCGGTCCATCAAATCGGCTTTCAGTAGCGTGGTGACGCCGACAACGGCGACCGTCGCGAACAACACCAGCCCGACCCCGCCGACCACCGGTTTCGGAATCACCGCGACCACCTCGCCGATGCGTGGCACCAGCCCGAGCACCACCAGGATCGCACCGCTCACCGCGGTGACATACCGGCTGAAGACCCTGGTTGTGGAGACCGCGCCGACGTTCTGGTTGAAGATGGTGTCGACGAACGCGGTGAAAATGCCGCCGAGCACGCCCGACAGACCGTCGCCGACCAGGCCACGCGCCAGATCGCCTCTGCTGAGCGGTTTGCCGGTGATCTCGCTGATCGCCAGCATGCTCGCGGTCGACTCGGCGAACACCACGGCCATCACGATGCTCATCGCCACCACCGCGGTCACCGGGAACTGCGGTGACCCGAAGTGGAACGGCTGCGGGATGCCGATCCAGTCGGCGGTACCGACTCCGCCGGTATTGATCAGGCCCATCGGCAGCGCGATCACGATGCCCGCGACCAACGCGATCAGCACGCCGAGCTGCGACCACACGCCGCGCCCGAGGCACACGAAGCCGACCGCGATCAGCACGACCACGGCGGCCAGCCCGATATTCGACGGCGAGGCGAAGCTCGACGACTTCGGATCGGTCCCGATGATCAGGCCACCGGCGACCCCGATCAGCGATACCCCGACCACGGTGAGCACGGTCCCGGTGACCAGCGGCGGGAAGAACCGCACCACCCGCGCGAACGGCCACGCCAGTGCGACACCGACCACACCGCCGATCAGCATCGACCCGTACACAGCGTCGAGCCCGTATTCCTTGGCGATCAGGATCATCGGGTTGAGCCCGACGAACGTGGCGCCACACACGATCGGCAGTCGCGCACCGGCCAGCTTGCCCACGCCGAGGCTCTGCACCAGCGTGATGATGCCCGCGACCAGCAGATCAGCACTGATCAACAGCGCGATCGTCGCCCGGTCCAGTCCGGCGGCCGCACCGAAGACCAGCGGCACGGTGATACAGCCGGTGTACATGATCAGGACGTGCTGAATGCCGAAAGCCAGTTGCCGAGCGAACGGCAGCCTGGTGTCGACGGGATGTGCCTCACTCATGTAACAGGTTGTAGTCCCCGTTTTTTACCGTGAGTGAGCGGCGTGTTTCGTCGGCGTTGCGGGTCGGATATATCACTCGCAGCGATTAATACCGCTGGTAGTTGCCTTGCGGGTAGCTCGGGCGCCGGCGAGATGCCTGGATCCAACGCCCCGTTGACGGTGCGATGGCCAGGGCGAGCAGCACCAGCGAGAGCACGGGCTGGACCATGCCGATCATCGCCCCATTGATGTTCGCCGGGGAAACTAGGTCGGGTGCGAAGGATGCTGCTCCGACGAGCGCGCTGAGCGCCCCGGCGACGATGGCGATCACCCGTCCCGCCGTCGTGCGGAGGAACAGCAGGATCGAGCCGGTGAGCAGGAGCACGCTGACGACGACGCAGACCACCATGTAGCCGATCGCCGTCGGTATGAATGCGTCGCTCGTATTACTGAAGGTGCCGTCGGGGTCCATGACGAATTTGCCGGCGCGGTAATCGATCGCGGCTGGAGAGTTGTAGACGATAGCCGCCCCGACCACGGAGACCAGCGAAAGCAGTGCGGCCACAACGGCTGCGATGATCCCAGTTGTACCGTTGACCGGCCCGCGAGGCGCGCCGTAGCCGGGTCCGTTGTGGCCGGGCCCGCCGTAGCCGGGTGCGCCGGGGGCAGGCGTTCCGTACCCGTGGCCGCCGAAGCCAGGAGCGGTGAGGCCGGGAGCTCCATGGTTGGGCGCACCGAAGGCGGGTGCGCCGGGGCCTGGTGTTCCGTACCCGGGAGCGCCCTGGCCGCCGTGCGGGTTGTACCCCTGCTGACCGGCAGGTGGATAGCCCTGACCTTGTTGCGGCCCATACGGATACCCCATGACGTCCCCCAGTTCTCGGCTGCCTCTGCCGATCTTCGTTCGAGCGGTGGCCAGTCCGGTCGGACGCGCACCGCCCCGCACTATACGGCGATTTCCGGCGCTTTCAGATGCGGCTGAGCAGGGTCAGCGGGTCCTCCAGGAAGCCCGCCGTGGTGGCGAGGAAGCGGGCGCCGAGTTCGCCGTCGACCATGCGGTGGTCGAAGCTGAGGCCGAGGGTGGTGACCCAGCGGACAGCCAGCTCGTCGCGGAAAACCCAGGCGCGCTTGCGGATCGCGCCGATGCACAGGATCGCGGCTTCACCCGGATTCACCAGGGGGACGCCGCTGTCGACGCCGAAGACCCCGACATTGGTGAGGGTGAAGGTACCTCCGCGCAGGTCGCTGGGGGTGGCGTTGCCGGAGCGGGCGGTGTCGGCCGCCCAGGTGATCTCGCGGCACAGTTCGCGCAGGCTCAGCGCTTGCGCTTCCTTGAGATTGGGCACCATCAGGCCGCGATCCGAGGCGACCGCGATCCCTAGATTCACATAGTGCTTGGTGACGATTTCCTGGTTCTGCTCGTCCCACGCGGTGTTGATCCCCGGGTACTCCGCGATCGCCGCCAAGGTGGCCTTGGCGACCAGGGCCAGGGGCGTGAGGGTGAGGTTTTCGAAGGACTTGGTCGTGCGCAGGTGGTCGAGCAGTTCCATCGAGGCGGTGCAGTCGACGGTGACGAAGGTGCTGGCCTGCGGAATCGTGCGCGAACTGGCCTGCATCGCGGCAGCGGTGCGTTTGCGGATACCCGTGATGGGAGTGCGTTCTTCGCGGGCGGTCGGCTCGATGAGCCCGTCGGCATCGGTGACGTGGCCGTTCGACGGGCGTGCCGGCGCGATGTCACCGAGGCGGGCGGGGGTACGCGGCTGCGTGACCGGTACGGCCGAGCGCACGTCGTCGACCGTGACCGCGCCCTCCGGGCCCGAACCCGCGACGAACCACAGGTCGATGCCGAGTTCCTTGGCCAGCTTGCGGGCCGCGGGGGTAGCCGCGGCGCGATGGGTGCTCGGCGTGCTCGCCGCCATCGACGGCGTGGCTTTCCTTCTCCGCGAACTCGATTCGGCCTCGGGGCCGTAGCCGACCAGCACGTCCGTGCGGGGCTCGGCGGTCGGCGGCGCCGTCACCTCCAGGTCGTTGCGCACCCGGATCAGCGGCGCGCCGACCGGCACGGTGTCGCCGGGCTCGGCCAGCAGTTCGACCACGACCCCGGAGAACGGCGACGGCAGCGCCACCACCGCCTTCGCGGTCTCCACCTCGGCGATGGTCTGGTTCAGTTCCACCGTGTCGCCGACCGCGACGGCCCAGGAGACCAGGTCGCCGTCGGCCAGTCCTTCGCCCAGGTCGGGGAGGCGGAACTCGAGAACATGACCGTCGTCGGCGGCGGCTGGTTCCGGCACGAGGGCACCTTTCATCACGCGGTCAGGCAGCGGTCGACCGCCGCCAGAATGCGGTCGGGGTCGGGCAGGTGGTGCTTTTCGAGCTTAGCCGGGGGGTAGGGGATGTCGTAGCCACCGACGCGCAACACCGGCGCCTCGAGGTGATAGAAGCAGCGTTCGGTGACGCGGGCGGCGATCTCGGCGCCCAGCCCGGCGAACACGGGCGCCTCGTGCACGATGACCAGCCTGCCGGTCTTGACCACCGACTCGGCGATCGTGTCGACGTCGATCGGCGAGAGACTGCGCAGGTCGATCACCTCGAGCGAATGTCCTTCCTCGGCAGCGATCTTCGCCGCGGTGAGCGCGGTGGCGACGGTGCCGCCGTAGGCGACGACGGTGGCATCGGCGCCGCGGGTACAGACCCTGGCCTTGTGCAGGGGCAGATCCGGTTCGCCTTCGAAATCTACGTCGGCCTTGTCCCAATAGCGACGTTTGGGTTCGAAGAAAACCACCGGGTCGTCCAGTGAGATGGCCTGGCGAATCATCGAATACGCGTCGGCGGGCGTACTCGGTGATACAACGCGAAGGCCCGCAGTGTGCGCGAAATACACCTCGGGCGACTCCGAATGGTGTTCGACCGCGCCGATGCCGCCGCCGAAGGGAATGCGGATCGTCAACGGGGCCTTGATCTTTCCGCCGGTACGGTTGTGGATCTTGGCCACCTGGGAAACGATCTGGTCGAAGGCCGGGTAGACGAAACCGTCGAACTGGATCTCCACCACGGGCCGGTATCCACGCAAAGCCATCCCGAAAGCCGTTCCGACGATGCCGGATTCGGCCAGCGGCGTGTCGATGACGCGGTTGTCGCCGAAATCCTTCTGCAGGGTGTCGGTCACGCGGAACACGCCACCGAGTCGGCCGATGTCCTCGCCGAGCAAGACGACTTTGGCGTCGTCTTCCATCGCGCTGCGCAGGCCGGTGTTGAGGGCGGCGGCGAAGGTGGTGATCATGACTGCGCTCCTTCGGCGAGGTAGGCCGAGAGCTGTTGGCGCTCTTCGGTCATCAGCGGGTGCTCGGTCGCGTAGACGTTGTCGAACATCCGCTCGGGATCGGGGTCGGGCATCTCGATCGTCGCGGCGCGCAGGCGGCGGGCGACATCGTCGGCCTCGTCGGTGACCTGCTGGGCGAGCTCGGGGGAGAGGTGGCCTTCGCGCTCGAGGAGCAGCCGCACGCGGTCGATGGGGTCGCGCTGGGCCCAGTACTCGGTGTCGGCGGCGGTCCGGTAGCGGGTGGGGTCGTCGGCGGTGGTGTGCGGGCCCATGCGGTAGGTCATCGCCTCGATGAAGGTGGGGCCGCCGCCGGTGCGGGCACGTTCGACGGCCTGCCGGGTGACGGCGAGGACGGCGAGCACGTCGTTGCCGTCCACCTGCACGCCCGGGATGCCGTAGCCGTCGGCCCGGCGCACCAGCGCGACGTTGCTCTGAACGGTGACGGGTTCGCTGATCGCCCAATGGTTGTTCTGACAGAAGAACACCACCGGCGCGCTCCACGCCGCGGCGAATCCCAGCGCCTCGGCGATATCGCCGGTGCTGGTCGCGCCGTCCCCGAAGTAGGCGATGGTCGCGATGTCGGCGCCGTCGAGGTGGGCGGCGTAGGCGTAACCGGTGGCGTGCAGGCCCTGGGAGCCGACGACGATGTTGGCGTTGGTGATGTTGAACTCGGTGGGGTCCCAGCAGTGGTGGGAGGCGCCCCGCCACAGGGCGGTGAGTTGCTCGGGCGGCACGCCACGGCAGTAGGCGACGGCGCTCTCGCGGTAGGAGCAGAAGACGTAGTCGTCGGGGTGCAAAGCGTGTGCCGAGCCGACCTGCGCGGCCTCCTGGCCCAGCAGCGGCGGCCACAATCCGAGCTGGCCCTGGCGTTGCAGTGCGGTCGCTTCGACGTCGATCCGGCGGGTGACGACCATGTCCCGATACAGCTGCCGCAATCGCGCCGCATCGATATCGGCCACCAGCGCGGCGTGCGCCTTGTCGAACACCCGACGGCCGTCGGGCTGCACCAGCTGGACCGGGTAGGTCTGCTTCTGCGACATCGTGATCGCCTCCTCGTCACCCTGCCTTGTGAGCCGATGCAAGTACGCCACGCCGCTGAGTGCGATGTGTATCACTTCAGCATCCCCCATAACGCGGTATGCGCAAGCGATACGCGCACAAATGAGCAGAATGCATGGTCTGTGGGGTTCCCGCGCTGTCATACTGCGTTGTATGACCAGTGGCGAACCCGATGCCGTGACACTCGACGCCACCGACGCGCGGCTACTGCGCGAACTGGTCGCCAACCCACGGGCCACCGGGGTGGAGCTCGCGGCGCGCCTCGGCCTGTCGCGCAACACGGTGCAGGCCCGTCTGGCCCGATGGGACAGCGGTGGGGTGCTCGGCAGCTTCGAACGCCGAGTGGAACCACGCGCCCTCGGCTACCCACTGGCAGCGTTCGTCGCGGTCGTGGTCGACCAGCACCGGCTCGACCCCGTGGTGGACGACCTGGCCGACGTCCCCGAGGTCACCGAGGTCTGTGGCATGACCGGCGCCACCGACCTCACCGTCCGCATTGTCGCCCGCGACGCCGACGACCTCTACCGCATCGCGGGCCGAATACTGAAGATCCCGGGCGTGGAGCGCACCAACATGGCTCTGGTCATGCGCGAACTCGTCGGCCCCCGAACCGGCCCCCTGCTCGACCGACTGGCCGACCCGAACTGAACTCCACGAACCGTCAGGTGCCGGTGGGCAGGAAGCGGCGGACGACGAGGCCGGCCACGAGGGCCCAGAATGCGCCGCCGATGCCGAACAGGGTGGTACCGGAGGCTGCGACGAGGAAGGTCACCAGGGCCGCCATGCGATGGGTGGGATCGCTGAGGGCGCCGGTCAGGGCAGCGGCGAGGGTGGCGAGCAGGGCCAGACCGGCGACGGTTTCGATGGTGCCCGCGGGGGCGGCGGCGATGAGGGTGACCAGGGCGGCGGAAGCGAGCCCGAGGACGAGATAGGCGGCGCCCGCGGTGGCCGCGGCGATCCACCGGCGTTTCGGGTCCGGGCCGGCGCTGGGGGCGGCGGCCAGCGCGGCGCTGATGGCGGCGAGATTGATCGCGTGGCCACCCGCCGCGGCGCCGAGGATGGTGCCGATACCGGTGACGAGCATGGCGGGCCGCCACGGCACCTGGAAGTCGAACGAGCGCATCACCGCGACGCCGGGGATGTTCTGTGAAGCCATGGTGACGATGTAGAGCGGGACGGCGATGCCGATGATCGCCTGCCAATGCCATTGGGGGACAGTCCATTGCACCGTCGGAACCATGGCGGACAACTCCAGGTGCCGGTTGTTCACGACGATGTCGATGCCGGTGCCGACGGCCGCTGTCGCGAAGGCGACGAGCACAGCCCATGTGGGCGCGAACCGTTGCAGGACCAGCCACACCACGATGACCGGGACGACCACGGCGGGCGAGGTGCGCAGCGCCTGCACCGGCGCCAAACAGAGCGGCACGAGGACACCGGCCAGCATCGCCTGGGCGATCGGCACCGGAATCGCGGCGACCAGCGACCCGAGCCGTTGCCACAGCCCGGTGATCACGATCAACACGCCGGTCACCGCGAAGGCCGCGACCGCGCCGGGCCAGCCGCCCGCGACAAGCCCCGTGCTCGCGAGCAGCGCGGCGCCGGGTGTGGACCAGGCCAGGGTGATCGGGATCCGGTACCGCGAACTCAGCAGCAGGATGCCGATGCCCTGCGTGAAGCACAACACCAGCAACCCCGACGCCGCCTGCGCCGGACTGGCCCCCACCGCGCGCAAACCACTCAGCACCACCGCGAACGAACTGGTGAACCCGACCAGTGCCGTGATCGCACCCGCGCCGAGAGGCTGCGCGATTCCCGCCGGTTCGTCGGCGATATCAGGGGATGTGGTGGAGACCTGCGACATTGTGCCGATATTGCCCGATGAATCCGCCCTCGTCGCCTACCAGTCCCGCGAAAGTGGACTGATTCATCAGCACCGCTCGTCGGTCCAGTTCCCTCCACCGGCCTCAGCGGACCTCGGGTCGTGAGGGGTGCCGGTGTCCGCCCCGGCAGCGTTGCCCGACGTGACCGATGCCGCGGAGATGAGGACGGGAAGGGGCAAGTCCCATGTCGTCGGGCGGCACGGTGCGTAAGGTGGCGGGAACTGTTTCGCAGGTGGGGGCCTCGGTAAGGAGTGGGATTGGACGCGGTGTTGATTTCGTCGGCGGAGCTTCGGGAACAGCTGGCGGACAAAGCGATTCATCTACTCGATGTGCGGTGGGCGCTGGGTGATCCGAATGGGCCGCAGCACTATCTCGACGGGCATATTCCGGGCGCGGTGTTCGTCGACCTGGAGACCGAACTGGCCGCGGCGCCGTCGCCTGCCCGCGGTAGGCATCCGCTGCCCGAGCCCGCCACCTTCGAGAAGTGTGCGCGCAGTTGGGGATTGAGCGATGGTGAGCCGGTGGTGGTCTATGACGCGACCGGCGCGACGGCGGCCGCGAGGGCATGGTGGCTGCTCCGGTGGGCGGGTGTGGACAACGTGCGCATTCTCGACGGCGGGCTGCCCGCCTGGATCGCGGCCGGTGGAGAACTCGCGACCGGCGCCGAAACGGACCCGGTCGGCGGTGACCTGGTGGTTCGTCCCGGCGGGTTGCCGGTGATCGACGCCGACGCCGCCGCGAAGTGGCCGGGTGTACTGCTCGATGCGCGAGCCGGGGAGCGCTATCGCGGCGAGGTCGAGCCGGTCGACCCGCGACCGGGACACATCCCTGGCGCGGTGAGCGCGCCGACCGCCGAGAATCTGGATGGCACAGGACATTTCCGCAGCGCCGACGACCTGCGTGCTCGCTTCGCGGGATTCGGCGAAGGTCCGGTCGCGGTGTATTGCGGATCCGGCGTCACCGCCGCCCATCAGATCGCCGCCCTCGCCGTCGCGGGCATCGACGCCGTGCTCTACCCGGGCTCGTACTCGCAGTGGTCCAACGATCCGAAGCGGGCCGTGGCCACCGGAGCGTGAGCGCTGGTGCCAGCCCTCACGGACAGTTCCGGGCGATGTCGTGGAGAGCGGCATTGTCGGCGGCGGTGATCGGTAGGTCGTAGTCGACCGCGACGGTGAGGTACTTCGCCGCGTAGAAGCAGTGGTTGGGCCGAGCGGGTGGGAGCCATCCGGACGGAGTGTCGTCGCCTTTGGACTGGTTGGTCGAGGCTCCGGTGGCCAGGAGGTTGATCGCGAGATCGTTGGCGAAGCGGCGGCGTTTGTCGGCGGTCCAGGCTGCCGCGCCCATGTCCCATGCGGCGGCCAGCGGGTAGACGTGGTCGATCTGGATGCGGCCGCCGTCGGACTTGCTGAAGGCGATGTCGGTGCCGGTGTAAGGGTCGGTGAGGATGCCTTCCACGACCACGCAGCGGCCGCGATGGACGACCTGGCGCAACTGGAGGGCCAGGACGTTGTTACGGGTGTCGCAGCCGTCGTGGCTGCCGGGGGCATCGGAATCATCGGTCCAGGCCGGGCCGAAGACACAGGCCTGGCCCGCCTTGCAACCACGTTCGTAGCCGCCCGGTCGAGGGCGCGAGGCGATGACCCGCACCGTGTCGAGCAGGGCGGTGACCTCGGCGCGCGTCGGGCTGCCGGGTGCGGGAGTGACCGGCTCAGTCGGCCCGGTCACACCGCAACCGGCTATCGCGAGCACCAGCACGAGCAACCACGCCGCTTTCCCCATACCCGCAGGTTGTAGTCGGTGGCACCGACAATTACCGCTGATGGGTCAGTTCTGGGCGGACGAGGCCGTATTTCGGGGAGAGGACCGACCTATAACCAGGCTCGGGCCAGCAGGTCGTCGGCGGCGAGGCCACTGGCGATCGGCGGGAAGCGCGTCGCCGCGATCGAGGAGACATGGGCGCCGTCGTGGCCGACCAGCCAGGAACCGCCACGCTCTTCGCACTCGGCGATCTTGGCGAAGACGGTGAGCAGGAAGGTGATGGATTCCCGGGGGTCGATGGTGTGGGCCAGGCGCTGGGATTCGCCGGGCCGCGACAGATCGAGCCAGACGCCGGCTTGGCCGTCCAGGCGCATACCGAGGATTTTCGTGGTGTCGATGAAGGTGAATTTGCGCCGTTCCCAAGGGGTGTTGGGTGTGTAGCTCTGCTCGAGAACCTGGAGCAGAATCGTCATCGCTGCCCTCCGCACGAATTACAAGGGGTCATCGGCCGAACCGGATCGAGTCCGGCTCGCCTGGGTGAGTATGGAGTTGTCGCCGGTGGGTGTTCCGGCCCATGACCAGGGGTTATTTAATTATCCGCTCGTTGCCGCGAGAAATCCAGAGGTATGGCGGCTGTGATCGGTGTCGGTGCCGCCTGCTTGGATGGTGCCCATGCTGCACGGTCTGTGGTCCCCCGAATCGGGCCTACTGCTGTGGCACGACGCGGAGCCGGTCGCCGTGGGGTCGGTGCTCGGCGACATCTTGGACCGCGCCAGGTTCCGGCACCGCGCCGAGGTGTTCGTCGTCGATGCCGAGGGGCAGTCGGGCACCGCCGAGGTTCGCGCGCACGCGCTCGCGCCACCGACGGCGGCCGTCGTGCTGCGCAGCCGACTCCCGCGCGAGAACATCTCGGGCGATCTACGGTTCCTCGCGCACGTCGCGCGCGGCATCGAACGGTGGGTGCGGGCCGGCCGGGTGGTGCCCCAGATCGAGCGGGCCGACGGTCAGTGGTGGGTGCGCTGGCGGCTGGTCGGCGGACAACGTCAACGGGCGTGGCTGGCCGAGTTGGCTGCCGCGATGCCACCGGCGCTGCGGGTCGCCGGTCCGCCCGCCGCCGTGCTCGATGATTTGTGCACGCATCTCACCGACCCGATCGCCCGCGAATATCTCACGCACCGCACGATGACCCACCCGCTGCTGGCCGCGTTGATCGCCGACACTCCGCTGGAAGTCGGCTCCTACCGACTGTCCGAAACGCTGACGCAGTGGCGCGAAGGCTATGCCGCCGACGAGCCGGAACTCGTGCTGCGCCTGTGCGAACCCGACGGCGAATTCGGTACCGCCGACGAATCGGTGGCGCTGTGGCGGCTACAGGTATGCCTGCGCCCGGTCGACGACGCACCCAAACCCATTGTCTTCGATGATGATCCGGTGCTCGTGCGAACAGCGGCGGAGAAACTCGGCCAGGCGCGCAAGGCATACCCGCGCCTGCGTGACCTGCCCACCGATCCGCGCGGCCTCGACCTGCTGCTCCCCACCGAGGTGGTCGCCGACCTGGTGGCGCACGGCGCGCATGCCCTGCAGGAAGCCGGAATTCGACTACTCCTGCCGCGCGCCTGGAACATCGCCGAACCGAGTATGCGGCTGCGGGTGAGCAGCCCCGCCGCCGCCGAATCCACTGTCGGACTCAGCGGACTGCTGTCCTACCGCTGGGAATTGGCGCTCGGCGATCTGGTGCTCACCCCGGCCGAGATGCACCGGCTGATCAGCAGCAAGTCCGACCTGGTCCAGTTGCGCGGCGAGTGGGTGCAGGCCGACCACCGAGCACTGGCAGCCGCCGCCCGCTATGTCGCGCAGCACGCCGACGACAGCCCGATCACCCTGGCCGACATGATCGGTGAACTGGCCGCCGAACGGGTCGACAACGTCCCCGTCACCGAGGTCACCGCCGACGGGTGGGCGGCCGAATTGTTCGCCAGGGAAAGCGAACCCGAGCCGGTTCCGGTGCCGGTCGGCCTGAAGGCTCAGCTGCGTCCGTACCAGGAGCGAGGGCTGAGCTGGTTGGCCACCATGAGTCGACTGAACTGCGGCGCGATCCTCGCCGACGACATGGGCTTGGGCAAGACCGTGCAGGTCCTCGCGCTGCTGGTCCATGAGCGCGAGGCCGGCCTGGCAGGCGTGCGACCGACGCCGATGGGCGAGTCGGTGGTCGGACCGACGCTGCTGGTGTGTCCGATGTCGGTGGTCGGCAACTGGCAGCGCGAAACCCAACGGTTCGCGCCCGACCTGCGCATGCTCGTGCACCACGGCCCCGGGCGGCTCACCGGTTCGGAATTCGCTGCGGCGGTGGCAGATTCGGACCTGGTGATCACCACCTACGCACTGCTCGCCCGCGACGTCACCTTGCTGAGCGAACAGCAGTGGGAGCGGATCGTGCTCGACGAAGCGCAGCACATCAAGAACGCGGTGACCAGGCAGGCGCGCGCGGCCAGGGCGCTGAAAGCCCGACATCGGCTGGCGCTCACCGGAACTCCGGTGGAGAACCGCCTGGAAGAGCTGCGCGCCCTGTTCGACTTCGCCATGCCGAAACTGCTCGGCAGCCCGCAATCGTTTCGCGCCAAGTTCGCGGTGCCGATCGAACGCGAGCGTGATCAGCAAGCCATCGACAGACTGCGCCTGATCACCGATCCGTTCGTGCTGCGCAGGCTCAAAACCGATCCGACGGTGATCAGCGACCTGCCGGAGAAGCTGGAAATGACGGTGCGGGCCAACCTCACCGTCGAGCAGGCCGCGCTCTACCAGGCCGTTGTCGACGACATGCTGGACAAGCTCAAAGACGCGAAAGGCATGGCGCGCAAGGGCGCTGTGCTCGGCGCGCTGACCAGGCTCAAACAGGTCTGCAACCACCCCGCGCACTACCTGGGCGACGGGTCGCCGGTCCTGCGTCGCGGCGGGCACCGCTCGGGCAAGCTGGCGCTGGTCGAGGACGTGCTCGACGCGGTACTCGCCGATGGCGAGAAAGCCCTGCTCTTCACCCAGTTCCGCGAATTCGGCGATTTGATCCTGCCGTATCTCACCGAACGATTCGGCACCCCGATCCCGTTCCTGCACGGCGGTGTGGCCAAACAGCGCCGTGACGACATGGTGACCGGTTTCCAAGGCGACAACGGCCCGCCGCTGATGTTGCTCTCGCTCAAGGCGGGCGGCACCGGCCTCAACCTCACCGCCGCCAATCACGTGATCCACCTGGATCGTTGGTGGAATCCGGCAGTCGAGAACCAGGCCACCGACCGCGCGTTCCGGATCGGCCAGCAGCGTGCGGTGCAGGTCCGCAAGCTGGTGTGTGTCGACACCATCGAGGAGCGGATCGACGAAATGATCAACGGGAAGAAGCAATTGGCCGATCTGGCCGTCGGCGCGGGGGAGAACTGGATCACCGAGATGAGCACCGACGAACTGCGCGAGCTGTTCACCCTCGGCGCCGAGGCGGTGGGCGACTGATGGCCGACTTCAGCCAGTTCGGTCCGCGCAAACCGGTCCGCGGTGGAGCCCAGGCGCGCGGCGGTTTCGGGCGGACCTGGTGGGGCAAATCGCTGCTCGACGCGGTGGAGAAGGTGGCCGACGCGGGCAGGCTCTCGCGCGGACGCACCTACGCCAGGGTCGGACAGGTGGTGAACTACCGGATCGAACGCGGTGCGGTGACCGCCGAGGTCCAGGGCAGCCAGCCCAGCCCCTTCACCTCGGTGCTGTCGATCCGGCCACTGCGCGAAGACGAGGTCGACCTGCTGCTCGCCGAGATCAGGGAGGCGCCCGGCATGCTCGCCGAGATCGCCTCGGGCGCGCTCCCACCCGCGCTCGGCCCGCACCTGCTGCCGACCACCGCCTCGGAGCTGGACTTCACCTGTAGCTGCCCGGATATGGGCTGGCCGTGCAAGCACGTCGCCGCGGTCTGCTACCTGCTCGCCGAGCGTCTCGACGAACAGCCGAGCGAGATCCTCACCCTGCGCGGACTCGACCTGGACACCCTCATCGGCGGCGTCGAGAGATCGGCGCGCACCGCCGATTCCGATGATCCCTACGGCGACGAACTGGTCCTGCCCGAGCTGCCCCGCGTCGAATTCCACGCCGTGATCGAAGATCTCGACGCGATCCCGCTGCGTCGCGCGCTTCGGATGTCCACCGAGGACGAGCCGACCGCGGCAACGGGACTACGCGAATTGCGCTCGCTCTACACCGAATTCGACACTTGAGTTGAGCTGGGCGAGGCAGCGGAACTGCCCCGCCGTTCGAACCGGAGCGGTTCAGCCCAGCTCGTACTCGAACCAGATGTGGTGTCCGCCTTCGGCATCCACGTACAACGCGCCGGTCCCGGCGATGCCGGTCAATTCCCCGGTGCCGCTGCTGGGGACGATGTGGAAGAACTCGTCGGTGCGGTCGGTACCCGCGGTGGTGGCGGAGTGGACGAAGTTGAACGCACCGGCCTTGCCGTTCAGCGCACCCTCGAACGACTCCATCGCGAGGTAGGTGCCCGCGCCGGTGTCCATGTCGAAGGCGGCGGTGAACAGCGTGGCCGAGAGTCCTTCGATCTCGCCCGCGTAGGACTTCGTCATGGTCGAGATGCCGACCGGCATCCCGGTGACGATGGGGGGCTGCGGCGTCAGCTCGGTGGGATCGAACGCGGTGACCTCGAAGGTGCCGATGGCTTTCATGCGCCGATGCTAAACCCGCCCACCGACAGAAACGAGCGATCGTGCGCGGCGATTCACCCGGCCGGCTCGATCCGATAGAACCGGATGGCATTGCCGCCGAACACCTTCCGCAGGTCGTCGGTGCTCGCACCCGCCTCGCTCAGGCCGGTGGCCACGGTCTCGGCTGCTCCACCGAGGCTGGTGATCGGCTTGTCCACGGGAAAGTTCGACCCCCAGATCAGCCGGTCGGCGCCGAAGACGGACAGTGCGTGCGCCAGTAGCGGCCGCACCCGGCCGAGCAGCGTCGGCACGGGCGTCGGCGTGCCACGTCGCGGCACCGGATGGCCGAGCACCGGCATCATCAGCCCGCTCACCTTGGCCACCACGTTCGGCTGCGCGGCCAGATCGGTGAGGTCTTGGCGCCACCGATCGAACACGGCCTCCCGCTGCGCGGCGGTGTGTCCGGTGTTCTTGCCGACCGGTCCGAAGACGCCCGCCGGGGTCCCCAGGTGATCGAGCACGATCGGTACCTCGGGAAACCGTTCGGCCAGTGCCGTCACCTCGGGGAGCTGCCCCGAATACACCCACGCGTCGAACGAGAGCCCTCGCTCGGCGAGCTGCCCGAAGCCGTTCAGGAAGGCGGGGGCGGTGAGCGCGCCGTCGTGCGCGGCGAACGACTTTACGGCGGGATCAGGGTGCTGGGCGACCATCGTCCGGATGCCCCGGAACAGCGGCGACGCGGATTGATGCGCATCCAGCACCGCGCCGAAGTCCGCGGCGGCGGGGTCGGCCGAGCCGATGATCGTGGCCAAGGCGGGTGTGTCGACACCGAAGGGCAGGCTCGCCACCCAGCGCGTCTCGTCGGGCTTCCAGCCCGTCCATTGCACCTCGATTTCCACGACCGACTCGACCGGCGTATTTCCCCGATCGGCGCGGTAGTCGGCCGGCAGATAAGGCTGCAGGTAGGCGCTGGGGTCGCCGACGAATTCGCGGTCACCACGCGGGGCCAGCTTTGCGGCGATATCGACCGGCACCGGCAGATAGCGCATCAGTTTCGCCAGCTTGCTGAACTCGCGTGGCGTGGCATGGGGATCCCACTGGTGAATATGGGCATCGATGATGTCGAAGTCGGTCAGATCCATGCTGTGCGTCCCGTCGCCGCCGCTGGCATTGCTCTCGGCGATTGTCACACGTCAGCGGCGCACAGCGACGGATTACGCTGCTCACACCGTGCGCCGATACTGTCCTCCCACCGCGAAGAAGGCATCGGTGACCTGCTGCAATGTGCACACCCGCGCCGCGTCCATGAGCACATCGAAAATATTGCCGTCGGTGTGGGCGACTTCGGTCAGCCGGGCCAGCGCGAGATGGGCTTGTTCGGCGTGATCGGCTTGGAAACTGTGCAGCCGGTCCAGTTGGGAGCGGCGTTCGGTTTCGGTGCCGCGGGCCAATTCCATCGGTGCGTGCTCGGTGTCGTCGTCGCGGCCGCGGAAGGTGTTCACCCCGACGATCGGCAACGATCCGTCATGTTTGCGCTGTTCGTAGCGCATGGACTCGTCCTGGATGCGACCGCGCTGGTAGCCGGTCTCCATGGCGCCGAGCACTCCGCCGCGTTCGCTGATCCGCTCGAATTCGAGCAGCACCGCCTCCTCGACGAGATCGGTGAGTTCGTCGACGATGAAACTGCCCTGGAGCGGATTCTCGTTGACGGCCAGTCCCCATTCCTTGGCGATGATGAGCTGAATCGCCAGTGCGCGGCGCACCGAATCCTCGGTCGGGGTGGTCACCGCCTCGTCGAAAGCGTTGGTGTGCAGGCTGTTGCAATTGTCGTAAACCGCGATCAGCGCCTGCAGAGTGGTGCGAATGTCGTTGAACTGCATTTCCTGTGCGTGCAGCGAACGACCCGAAGTCTGCACGTGGTACTTGAGTTTCTGGGCGCGTTCGCCCGCGCCGTACCGGTCGCGCATCGCGATCGCCCAGATCCGCCGGGCGACCCGGCCGATCACCGTGTACTCGGGGTCCATGCCATTGGAGAAGAAGAACGACAGATTCGGGGCGAAGTCGTCGATCGCCAGCCCGCGCGCGAGATAGGTCTCCACATAGGTGAATCCGTTGGCGAGGGTGAAGGCGAGTTGGCTGATGGGGTTCGCGCCCGCCTCGGCGATGTGATATCCCGAGATCGAGACCGAATAGAAATTTCGGACGTCGTTGCGCACGAACCATTCCTGCACATCGGCCATCATGCGCAGACTGAATTCGGTGGAGAACAGGCAGGTGTTCTGGCCCTGATCCTCCTTGAGGATGTCGGCCTGCACGGTGCCACGCACGGTCGACAGCGTGCGTGCCCGGATCTCGGCGGCTTCGCCGGACGTCGGCTCGCGGCCCTCGGCGTCGGAGAAGCGGTGCAGCGCTTGGTCGATGGCGGTGTTGAGGAAGAAGGCGAGGATGGTCGGGGCGGGACCGTTGATGGTCATCGAGACCGAGGTGGTGGGGGCGCCGAGGTCGAAACCGTCGAACAGGGTGCGCATGTCCTCGACGGTGGCCACCGAGACACCCGAGGTGCCCACCTTGCCGTAGATATCGGGGCGCGGGGCCGGATCGTGGCCGTAGAGGGTCACCGAGTCGAACGCGGTGGACAGGCGGGTGGCTTCGGCGTGGGCGCTGAGGACCTTGAAGCGACGATTGGTGCGGGCGGGATCGCCCTCGCCCGCGAACATTCGAGCGGGATCCTCGTTCTCGCGCTTGAAAGGGAAAACGCCTGCGGTGAAAGGGAATCGGCCGGGCAGGTTCTCGGCGCGCAGAAAGCGCAGGAGTTCGCCGTCGTCGGTGAAGCGCGGCAGCGCGACGCGGGGAATGCTGGTGCCGGAGAGGGACTCGCGACGCAGGGGTGTGCGCAGTTCGCGGTCGCGGATGCGGACCACCTGTTCGTCACCGCGATAGCTTTCGGCGACCGCCGGCCACTCGGCCAGGGCTTCGGTCGAAACCGGGGAGAGCGTGGGGCGGGCCAGAGTGAGCAGGTCGGCGACCGCCGCGTCGTCGGGGAGTTCGTCGTGGACCAGCGCCAGCCGTTGAATCCGCTGGGCCGCCGCGACTTCGCGCTGAGTATCGGCGTGGTAGCCCCGGACCGTGTCGGCGATGTCGGCCAGATACCGGACCCGCGACGGGGGGACGAGCTGGGCGAAGCGCGTGGAGACCGAGGTATCGACGCGGGGCAGCACGCCGGGTTCGAGCGTCAGGCCGTGTTCGGTGAGCAGACCGGTGAGGTGCTGGTACAGCGCGGTGACGCCGTCGTCGTCGAAAGTCGCGGCACTGGTACCGAAAACGGGCATGTCAGCGGGACTCGCGCCGAATTCCGCACGGTTGCGGATCAATTGGCGCGCCACATCGCGGACCGCGTCGGCCGCGCCACGGCGTTCGTACTTGTTGATCGCGACGACGTCGGCGTAGTCGAGCATGTCGATCTTCTCGAGCTGGGAGGCGGCGCCGAACTCCGGCGTCATCACATACAGCGCCACATCGACGTGGTCGACGATGCCCGCGTCGCCCTGGCCGATGCCGGGGGTCTCGAGGATGACCAGGTCGTGACCGGCGGCCCGGCAGGCGGCGATCATGGTGTCGATATCGTCGGGCAGTTCGTGATTGCCGCGGGTGGCCAGCGAACGGAAGTACACGTGATCGCCGTCGAGGGCGTTCATCCGGATGCGGTCACCGAGCAGGGCGCCGCCCGCTCGTCTGCGGGTCGGGTCAACCGCCAGGACGGCGATGCGCAGTTTGTCCTGCTGGTCGGTGCGGAGTCTGCGCACCAATTCATCGGTGAGAGAAGACTTTCCGGAGCCGCCGGTGCCGGTGATGCCCAGCACGGGGACGCGCCGTGTGGCGGCCGCCGCGACGATCGCGGCTCGGTCGGCATCGGACAGTGCGCCCTGCTGCAAGCAGGTGATGGTGCGCGCCAGCGCGTTTCGATCGCCGGTGTAGAGCGCGGCGAGGTCGGGGGCGGTGCGCGCGGGGTCGACATCGCAGAGCTGGATCAGTTCGTTGATCATGCCGGGCAGGCCGAGGCGCTGGCCGTCCTCGGGGGAGAAGATCCGCACGCCGCTCGCCGCGAGCCGCTCGATCTCCTCGGCGACGATCACCCCGCCGCCCCCACCGAAGATGCGCACATCGTCCGCGCCCGCCTCGCGCAGTGCCTGCGCCAGGTATTCGAAGAACTCGATGTGCCCGCCCTGATAGGAGCTGACCGCGACGCCCTGCACGTCCTCCTCGATCACCGCGTCGACGATCTCGCGCACCGACCGGTTGTGTCCGAGATGGATCACCTCGGCGCCCTGGGCCTGCAGAATCCGCCGCATGATGTTGATTGCCGCGTCGTGTCCGTCGAATAGGGCCGCCGAGGTCACGAACCGCACCGGATTCACAGGAACATGCAGGTCCATGACTGCCTCCGCCATGTAGTAGAGCGCCCGATACTAGGACATCAAAGTAATTCTAGTGTGAACCGCGTCACTCCGCCGCGAAACGCCCCGCCCAGCTTCCGGCGGAATCGTCGCCGCAGGTCGACATACTCGACGGATGGTTCGCGAGCATCGGGTGGATGTGGCGTTGGAACGATTGGTAGCCGCCGGGGTGATCAGTGGGGAGCAGCGGACAGCGGTGTTGCGGGCGGTCGACGAGCAAGATCGGACCGGGCGCGCGAGTGGGGGCTGGGTGGCTGCCGAGATCGTGGCGTATGTGGGGGCCGGGCTGGTGGCCGCGGGTCTGGGGTTGTTCATCGACAAGGCGTGGGCGCAGGTGGCGCAGTCGGGGCGGGTGGTGCTGCTGGTGGTGGTGGCCGGGTGCGCGATGTGGGGAGCGGTGGCGTTGGCCGGTGGATGCGTGGGGGTGTACCGGCGGGTGCCGATCGCGTCGGCGGTGCGGGTCAGGTTGGCCGCGGTGCTGCTGGTGCTGGCGGCGGTGGCGATGACCGGCGCGGTGGCGACGGCGTTCGACCACCACCACGGCGACGAGACGGCGATCGCGGCCTCGGTCGCGGGACTGCTTGTCGCGATACTGGGGTATCTGCTGGTGCCGAGCGTGCTCGGCATGGTCGCCGTGGCCTGCTTCGGTGTCGCGAGCATCCTGAGCGTGACCTCGGAGCTGTTCGATTTCCGCTCGCCGTGGCAGGGGATCGCGCTGATGATGTTCGGCGCGTTGTGGTTCGGCCTCGCATGGGCTCGGCTGCTGGTGGCCGAAGGGGCCGGATACCTACTCGGCGGGGTGATCGCGGTGATCGGGGCGCAGACGCTGACGTTGAGCGAATCACTGTGGCGGCCCGGCTCGACCGCGCTGATCGGGGTGGTCTGCTTCGTGCTGTACGCGATTCGGCGCGACGCCGTGCTGGTGCTCGGCGGGGCCGCGGGGACCGCGATCGCGGTGGTGCAGGTGGTGGCCGACTACACCACCGGAGGTCCGGTCGTGGCGAGCATGGTGCTGGCGATCGGCGCGCTCGTACTCATGGTCGGCCTGGTCGTCCTGCTCACTCGGCAAGGGCCACTGCGACCGGGGTGAATCAGAGGATCAGGGTGGTTTCCTGGGCGCGGATCGTGCGGAAGAAGCGCGGGCCCACGTCCGCGCCGTCGTGGTTGTAGCTGTCGATGATCTCGGCGAGTTCGTCGGCGAGTCGGCGCAGGTCCTCGGTGGCGGTGATGCGGTCGAATTCGTCGGGTTCCCAGCCCCATGAGGGCGGGATATCGGTGATCGTGACGACGATCTGGTCGGCGAACGGGGTCGTGACGGCCACGGTGAGCTCGGCGGGGGCCGCGGCGAGGGGGCTGTGGACGGTGACCTCGCCGGGTGCGCCCGCGGCGACGAAAGTGCGGGCGAAGGCGATGTCCTCGCGGACGAATTCGACGATCGACGCGGTGCTCGCGTGTCTGCCCGCACGGTGGTGGCGCGAACCGTAGACGCGGTCAGGGGCGGCGCCGGAACCATTGTGGCCCACGGATTTTCGAAGCAAACGCTCGAGCATGCGTTCCGCGGTGGCGCGCTCGCCCGCGCCGGTGTTCTCGTGGTCGATCAGTGCGCGCAGGCGGGTGATCCGCACGAAGTGGTCGCTGCCCATGCTCTGATTGTGCCGCAAATCGGACGCGGTGGAATGCGTCACAGACGGCGTGCCACAGTTTCGGATCCTCCGATATCCGACTTTATCGTGACGGGCATGAGTGAAGCGGAAGTGCTGTTCGAGGTACGTGGCGGGCTCGGTCTGATCACGCTGAACCGGCCGCGCGCGATCAACGCGCTCAACCACTCGATGAGCCTGGCCATCACCGAGAAGCTGCGGGCATGGGCTACCGATCCGGCGATCCGGACCGTCGCGGTCGTCGGCGCGGGCGAGCGCGGCCTGTGCGCGGGCGGTGACATCGTGGCCATCCATCGCGACGCGAAGACGATCAACGACGGCGGCGCGGACGTACCCGCACCGATCGACACCGCGTCGGCGGCGTTCTGGCGTGACGAATACCTGCTCAACGCTCTGATCGGCAGCTACCCGAAGCCGTACGTGGCGGTGATGGACGGCATCGTGATGGGTGGCGGAGTGGGCTTGTCGGCGCACGGCAGTCACCGCATCGTCACCGAGCGCTCGCAGATCGGCATGCCCGAAGTGGGTATCGGCTTCGTGCCCGATGTCGGCGGCACCTATTTGCTCTCGCACACCCCCGGCGAGCTGGGCACCCACGTGGCGCTCACCACCGCGCGGATGGGCGCGGGAGACGCGATCGTGGCCGGTTTCGCCGATACGTTCGTCGCCTCCGAAGACCTGCCCGCCCTGCTCGACGCGTTGCGCACCACCCTGGCCGACGAGGCGATCGCCCGATTCGCCACGCCCGCACCGGAATCCGAACTAGACGCCCAGCGCGACTGGATCGATACCTGCTACGCCGCCGACACCGTCGAACAGATCGTCGAGGCGCTGCGCGCCGCAGATTCGCCCGAAGCGACCAAGGCCGCCGATGACCTGCTGTCGAAATCCCCGATCGCGCTGAAAGCGACCCTGCGAGCGCTGCGCGATGCCCGCGACCTGACACTGGCCGGGGCGCTGAATGCCGAACTGCGGATCACCGTGGCCGCGCTGAGCACCCACGATCTGGTCGAGGGCATCCGCGCCCAGGTGATCGACAAGGACCGCACGCCGCACTGGTCGCCCGCCACTCTCGCCGACGTCACCGATGCCCAGGTCGACGCCTACTTCGCCGCGCTCGGCGAGCGCGAACTGGGACTGCGGGCCTGATCGGAGCGGCACCCCGCACCGGTGGGCGACCTGGCTCGGTATCGTCAGCGTGATCCGTGACCGTTGACTGACAAGAGGGTGGCCGTGACCGAATTCGAGACGATTCTGCTGGAGCGCAAGGGCGGCGCCGACGGGAAGGGCGGGGTCGGCTGGATCACCCTGAACCGGCCCAAGGCGCTCAATGCCCTCAATGCCCAGGTACTCGACGACGTCATCGCCGCGCTCGACGAACTCGACGGCGACGATTCCATCGGCGCCGTCGTGATCACCGGCTCGGCGAAAGCCTTCGCCGCGGGCGCCGACATCAAGGAGATGGCGCCCAAGTCGTACATGGACATGTTCCTGGCCGACTACTTCGCCCGCTGGGACCGGCTGGCCAACTTTCGCAAGCCCACCATCGCCGCCGTCTCGGGCTATGCGCTCGGTGGCGGTTGTGAGCTGGCGATGCTGTGCGACATTCTGATCGCCGCCGACAGCGCCAAGTTCGGTCAGCCCGAGATCACGCTCGGCGTCATCCCCGGCATCGGCGGCTCGCAGCGTCTCACCCGCGCGATCGGCAAGGCCAAGGCGATGGATCTGATCCTGACCGGCCGGATGATCGGCGCCGAGGAAGCCGAGCGCTCCGGGCTCGTGTCGCGGGTCGTGCCCGCCGACGAATTGCTCGACACCGTGCTCGAGGCCGCGCAGACCATCGCGTCGATGTCGCTGCCGGTCGCGATGATCGCCAAGGAGGCAGTGAACCGCTCGTTCGAGACCACCCTCGCCGAGGGGCTGCTGTTCGAACGCCGGGTGTTCCATTCGCTGTTCGCGACCGAGGATCAGAAGGAAGGCATGGCCGCCTTCGTCGAGAAGCGACCGCCGAACTTCAGCAACCGCTAGTTCGGTTTCCAGCGCGGCGCACCGTCGATGAAGTGCGCGGTAGTCGGCGCGGTGCCCTCCTCAGGGGACCGCGCCGAGGTGTTGTCGTTGCTGAGCAGGCCGACGACGGTGCCACCGAGGGTGGCCGTCACCGCGACCGCGGCGAGAAGTTTTCGGTGGCTCGCGCGCGGCGCGACGCCGATGACGCCCGCACCTCGTCGTGGCATGCGTAACCGCGCCGAGGGACGGCGGGCGCACAGCAGCACCGCGCCCCGAGCCGAAACATATTCCGGCTCAGGGTCGTACACGGTCGGCAGACCGATCAGCCGGCCCAGATCCGCCCGCAGACTCGGGTTGCGTGTGCAGCCACCCAGCAGTGCCAGCGCTCCCGGCCGCACCCCTGTCTCCTCGATCAGCAGGCGCACGAACGAGGCCGAATGATGCAGTCCCGCTTCGCATAACGCGGCGAGGTCGCTGCGGGTCAGTACCGCGCGGCCGCCGGTGTCGGCATCGGCGGCGGTGACAACCCTGGTGCGGCTCAACGATTCTCGGTGTTCGCGGCTGGCATGCGCGTCGGCCGAGATGCCGCTGCGCGCGAGTTGCCAGCGCAACAGCGCGTCGTAGCCGTTGCCGCTGAGGAGAGTGCTGCGTTTGCCCGCGATGATCGTTTCGGTGCGGCAATCGGCGTGGGTGATGGTCAGACCGGAACTGCCGAGGTCGTAGAGCAGGACCGAGTCGGCGGCGGGCAGCAGGCCGGTGAAACGCAGGTAGCGCAGCTGGGCGAGCGGTTCGTCGACGATCGCGAAGTCGGCCTGGCCCGCGGCCGCTCTGATCGCGTCGGCCTGTAGCTCGCTGCGGCAGGTGACAGCTGTGCCGGAGATGTACTCGTCGCGTTCTGCCGCCGCCGCGCGCATACGGTGGATCGCGGTGAGTACCGATTCCTCCACCGAGCCCCCTGCCCGGCGCGGTACGTGGATCCGGTCGATGGGCGGCATGTGGGGCTGATCGGAATGGGTCAGCACGGCACGGGCTCCACCCGCGCCCGCCGATACCCCGAGGATCAGCACCATGGGCTACATCGTGGACCTTTTCGCGCTAGCTGCCAAGGGGGTCGGGCGAAGATTCACCCGCCGGTTGCCAGGTCGCGTGGAATGCGAGGTTTTCCGGGTCGTCGATATCGAAATCTCCCGCGGCGTGTCGGAATTGTGCCAGCAGTCGTATCAGATCGCGACCCTGATCGGCGGGCAGACCGGGTTCGGCGAACACTTCGGCGTTGAGTGCCGCCGTGGCCTCGGACACGGATTTCCTTCCCTCATCGGTGATTTCGATGAGAGTTGCCCGTCGATCGCTGGGGTGCGGGACCCGAATCACCAGCCCGGCGGCTTCGAGTCGATCGACGGTATTGGTCACGCTCGTCGGGTGCACCTGCAGACGCGCACTCGCCTTGGCCATCGGCAGAGCGCCGGTGCGGCTGAAACTGAGCAGTTGCAGGAGTTCGTAGCGGGAGAACGTCAGGCCGGACGGTTTGAGGGCCTCGTCGACGCGTGCCATCACGATCTGCTGCGCCCGGACCAGCGAGGTCACCAGGGCCATCCCGTCGGCGACCGATTCCCAGCCGTGGGCCACCCACTGCCGGTACGCCTCGGCGATGGGGTCATGGGAGAGCGGTCTGGGCCGTGACATGAATCCGATCATTCCACGACCCAGCCGCTTTCCCCACAGAGCGAGCGGCGGGAATTGAACCCGCGTTAACGGCTTTGCAGACCGTTGCCTAAACCACTCAGCCACGCCCGCCTCACCATTGATAGTGCCGTGCGCCCGTGTGCACGACCAGGGTTGGGATCAGCGTGATCGCAATGGTCCCGGTGCCGAGGCCGAGGATGCGCGGGGTCGCCGAGGCGGCGTTCGATCAGTGTTTGTTGGCCGGTGCCGAGCAGATCTTCCAGGTGCCGTCTTCCTTGGTGAGGTGCTCCTCGGTGCTGGACTCCGTATCGGGCTCCTCGCCCTCCACCGACAGCGTCAGTTGGCCGGTCACCGTCGCCTTCGCATCGTCACCGGTGATGACGATGTCTTTGACGTCATCGATCGTCACCTGCACCGTCGCGCGCTCGAACTGCGCGCGCTGCTCGGTGGTGAGATTGTCGATCTCCGTGCGATCGGCCTGGCAGGCCAGCTGCGCGGCGGCGACGAAACCGTCGGAGTCGAGCGTGTCGTAGAAGTCGCGCACCGCGACATCGATCTGCTTCTCGTCCGACGACAGCGGCGTACGACCCTGCAACGTGAGTACCACGCCTGTCACCAGCGCGCCGATCACCACCAGCGCGACGACACCGAGCACGATGAACAACCCGGTCCGCTTCTTCTTCGGCGCGGGCGGCGGGATGAAAACGTCGGGGCCATCCGGATATTCGGGCCCCGGCGGCCCACCCGCGCCGAACCCCGCGTGCGGATACCCCGGCGGCCCGGATGGCATCCCCGGCTCGACCGGCGGCTGCTGACCGAAGGGAGGTTGCTGTCCCTCGGGTGGATTCGTCATGGCAACGCTCCTGATGTCATCGGGGGCGTCGGCCCCCACAACGTATGGAACCGTGCGAGATCGAGCGGGTACACCAAGCTTTCGGCGTACCGTAACCCGCCGATCCGGTCCGGCCAAATTTGGCCGATCCGGGATGTCGCGGATGTCGGCGCTGGACCGATCACGGCCATTCGCCGCCTTCACTGTGGTCTGTACCTATTCACTGTCAGTACCGGCAAGCGGGCACCTCCTTGGCCCTACTGTCTCGATCAGTAACAACAAAGGAGTTGTCCGATGCTTGCCTTGCTGGCGACGGCGTGGACGGGCATATCCAGTGCTCTGTTCGACGCTCACCGCGCGAACTTGCGGTCCCGTTCCTACGCGACCGCCGCGTTCAATCCGCCTACCGTCGCCCGCCGGGTCGTCCCCGTGACCACCAGGGACGGAACTCGGCTGCGCGTGCACTCCTACGGCCCCGAGGACGCGCCTGCCATCGTGTTGGTGCACGGCTGGACCTGCGCTATCGAATACTGGAATGCCCAGATCAACGCGTTCGCCGGTGAGTACCGCGTCATCGCCTATGACCAGCGTGGTCACGGCGCCAGCGAGTTCGGCTCGAGCAAGCTCAGCATGGACTTGCTCGCCGACGATCTCGTCGATGTGCTCGACGCGACCCTCGACGCCGGGCAACGCGCGGTCATGGTCGGCCACAGCATGGGTGGCATGACTCTGCAAGCTTGGGCAGGTCGCTACCCGGAACAGGTTGCGGCACGGGCACATTCGGTGCTGCTTGCCAATACCGCGGCCGCGCACCTGATCTTCGAGACCACCATCGTGCCGCTGTTCAACCGGCCCTCCCGGCTGCTGAAACTCAAAGTGCCGCTGCCGTTCCTGGTGGGCCGCCTCGGTATCGGCTTCCCGATCGTCTTCCCTCCGATCGCCCCGGTGGAATGGCTGTTCGCCCGGCAGATCATGAGCACCGCCGCCAAGGGGGACCTGCTCGACTTCGGCATGAACATCGTTCGGTCCTGTCCGGCGCTGGTCCGGGCTCGCTTCGGGTTGCTGGCAGCCGATATGGATCTGGGCGAATCGGCGCGAAACCTGGTGGTGCCCACCTCGATCGTCGCAAGCTCCTTCGATGACGTGATCCCGGTCGCCCACTCCGATCTGATTTCGGAAATGCTGCGCGCGACAGGCAGTTTCGTGCGGATGGAAATCTTGCCGACCGGCCATCTCAGTAACATCGAAGCCCAACCGGAATTCAACGCTGAACTGACGCGATTGGTCGAGGCCGCCTACCACCGCCCGAAGGAGGCCGTCGGCTAGACGCCGACGTCACTTCGAGTGTCGGCCGGGGCTCGACTACAGCTCTCGAAGAGCCGCTCGATGACGACCGCGACCCCGTCCTCCTCGTTCGACGCGGTATGTCTGGCTACCGCCGCCCGCACGCTGGAGTGGGGCGTTGCCCATCGCGTACCCGGTGTGGAGTAGGCGAGGAGCTTCACGATGGGGACATCGAGGGTCCACAGGTCGGCGAGAGCCCGCACAGGCGACTCGGCCCCGGTGTCCCGCGTCAGCCTCGGTCGGTAGCCCGGTTCGAAGAACACCCGGTGGCCGGTCTCGACCGCGAACCCGACTCCCTCGACCGCCGTTCCGGTCAGCCCTGCCGCGGCGACGAGGACATCGAGGTAACGGGGTGGGCGCGCGGTGACGACAACTATCTCCACCCCGGCGCCGATGGCGGTCCGCAATGCGTCGAGCGTGCGCTGGGAGACTGTGCCGTCAGCGCGTAGGAGGGTGCCGTCGAGATCGGTGGCCATGAGGCGGGGCAGCGTCATCTGATCACTCTGGGTGGGTTCGACTCGGGGCCTGTGCGTTCGACCTCGCCGCTCGACGACGACCGCGACCCCGTCCAGTCCGACTGCCTTCGCGCTCGCTCGAGGCTGCGGCACAACGGAACTCGGGTACCGGCGGAAGAACGGGGTCGGCGTCGGTTTCGCGTTCATCTGTTGACAACGGCTCACCCTTCTCATAATCTCTTCTCTAACGAAGATACTTCGTATGAGCATTAAGATCTTACAAGCAGGTAAGATTACGAGAGAGGTTCCCTCCATGAACGCGACTATCGGCGATGTCGAATCGACCACCACTCCCGCCAGGAATCGCCGTCGCACCATCGTGCGAGCGCTGGGTGCGACCACCCTCGCGCTCGGCGTCGCCGCCGGCGGCGGTTACGTGTGGCTGAGTCAGACCTCGGATGTGCGCGACACTGGCGTCGCCGAGTGCACCGGCGTCGTACCCGACGGTGGCACCGCTGCCGATCTGCAGGGGGTGTGTGCCACGCTGTCGGAGATGACCGCCGCGTGGGGTCGCAACGATGCCGACGCCTACGGCGCGACCTTCACTGAAAATGCCACGTACACCACTTTTGTCGGCACCCATTACGCGGGCCGTCAGGATCTCACCGAGGGGCATCGGGCCCTGTTCGATGGATTTCTGAAGGGCACCGAGCTCGCCGACTCGTACCTGGACGTGCGCTTCTACGGCGGTGACGTCGCGATCGTCACCAGCCGGGGCGACCGCTACGACGACGAGCGCCCCGCCGAGCTATCCAAGACCCAGACCTACACGATGGTGCACGAACCGGACGGCAAGTGGCGGATCGCCAGCTTCCACAACACCCAGCGGCAGCGAGTCATGGAGCGCATCTCCTACCTGTTCGATCCGGCGACCAAGCCCGCGGCCGAACGATGAGGGCGCTCATCACCGGGGCCAGCGCGGGCATCGGCCGGGCCTTCGCGCTATCGCTTGCCGAGCAAGGCTATTCGGTCACCGCGGTGGCCCGCGGAATTGCCGACCTGGACCAGTTGATGTCCGAGCTCGGCGCGGGGCACGGCTATCTCGTCGCGGACCTCGCGACCACGGAGGGGCTGCGCGCGACCGCCGCACTGCTCCGGAGCGGCGTCTACAGCCTCCTGGTAAACAATGCGGGAACCGCCACGCACGGTGACTTCGCCGAGCTTTCGCTCGAATCCGCGCTCACTGTAATGGATCTCAACTGCCGGGCGGTCGTCGTCCTGGCCCACGCGTTCCTCGACCATGCCGTGGCCGGCAGCGCGCTGGTGAACGTCTCCTCCACGCTCGGTTACACCCCGAAGCCGGGAATGAGCGTCTACAGCGCCTCGAAGGCCTTCGTCACCACGTTCTCCGAAACACTGTGGCACGAACAGAAATCCTGCGGCGTGCATGTCCTGGCATTGTGCCCTGGCGTCACCGCCTCCCGAACCAGCGCTGATGTACCGCCCTGGCTGGTCCAGACGCCGCAGCAGGTCGTGGACCGTGCCCGGAAAGCCCTGTCCGACAAGGCCGGTCCGGTAGTCCTCACCAACCGGACCAATCGACTGTTCACCGCCGCGCTGCGGCTACTACCGCGCAAGACCGCACTGGCCGTGCTCGCGCACTGATAAGGAAACAATCATGGACACCGACAACCTCGACATCCGCGCTCTCGTCCAGCGCGGCCAGGACGCTTGGAACCGTGGCGACGGCGCCGCCTACGGCGCGTGCTTCACCGCCGACGCCACCGATGTCACCTTTGTCGGCACCGTCTACCACGGTGGCGTCGAGATCGGCCTGGCGCACCAGGCGCTGTTCGACAGCTTCCTGAAAGGCACCCGCCTCACCGTGCAGATTCTCGAAATCCGCAGGTACGGAAGCGATACTGCCATCGTTGTCACGCGAGGTGAATCCTCGAAGGGCGATGCGAAGAAGCTCGGCAAACTCGCGACCTACACCGTGATCCGCGACGCCGACGGCCAGTGGCGCATCGCCGCGGTACAGAAGACCCAGCGCAAGCCGCTGATGGAGGCGGTCTCCTTCAGATTCCAGCCCGCCACGCGACCCGGCGCGCACCGATGACCACCATCGCCGTGGTGGGAGCCACCGGGCGCACCGGGCGGGCGGTTGTCGCCGAGGCCCTGGCCCGCGGCAATCGTGTCACCGCGATTGTCCGTACGGCCGGAAGCCTCCCTCCTGCACCGGGATTGACCGTGACAGTCGCCGATCCAACCGTGCCCGGATCCCTCGCGGGTCTGCTCGACGAACACCACGCGGTCATCTCCGCACTCGGTGCCCGCGACCGTGGACCCACCACCGTCTACTCGGCCGGCGCCACCGAGATCATCGCCGCCATGCCGCCCGGTGGGCGACTGCTGGTCGTCTCTTCCGCCGGGCTGGACATTCCGTCCGACGCGGGACCGGCGACCCGGTTCCTCGCCCGCGCGCTGCATCGAATCATGCGCGACACGTATTCGGATATGGCGCGTATGGAACAGCTGCTCGCACACAGCGAATTACGCTGGACCGCCATCAGGCCCACCCGGTTGACAGACGGCCCTGCCGCAAGTAGGCCGCGAATCCTTTTGGGTACGAACACGAAAGCCGGCCCGCGAACATCACGAGCCGACCTGGCGAGCTACCTACTCGACGCCATCGACGACCCGCGGACCCACGGCACCGCGATGGCGGTTTCGTCCTGACCTGGTCGGCTCCACAATGCTCGCCATACCTGCGGCACGACGATGCACCTGCGCAAGGGTCCGATGGTCGTGATCGCGCCGACGAAAAAGGCCCCCGCCAGCTGGAGTGCTGGTCGGGGGCCTTCTTCGTGTGTGCCCTCGGCAGGAATCGAACCTGCGGCCTTCTGCTCCGGAGGCAGACGCTCTATCCCCTGAGCTACGAGGGCGGGATAGATGCCGGTCGCGGTGAGGCGATCGGGCAGCGACAGCGTATCGCATCGAGTGCGGTGCGCCAAAAACCGTGCCGGACCGGGGATGGGCCGGTCCGGCACGGGGGGTCAGTTGAGGGGGAGGGGAGTGGCGTTGCGGTTGGCGAGCATGGTCGTCATCAGCTGGGATTCGCCCTCTTGGGTTTTCGCCATGGTGGCTGCGAGGGTGCGGACCGCGGTGGTGTCGGCGTGCTCGGCGGCGTAGTCGAGCATCGGGACGCCGCCCTGGTGATGGCGCAGCATCAGTTGCAGGAACATCGTGTCGAGGGCGGGGCCGGTGGACTGGCGCAGCGCGGTCATCTCTTCCTGGCTCGCCATGCCGGGCATCTGCTGCATCGGGCCCGACATCGCGGGTTCGGCCGCGCTGCCGCCGTGGTGGCCCGCACCGCCGTGGTCGTCGGTCATCCAGCCCATGTAGCCGTCGACGTTCTGGTTGGACTCGCCCCACAGCTGCAACCAGGCCTGCATGCGGCCGATCTGGTTCTGCTGGGTGGTCAGGATGTCGTAGGCGAGGCGGCGCACGTCGTTGTCGGTCGAGGCGATCAGCGCTACGCCTGCCATGTCGACGGCCTGGGCGTGATGGGCCGACATGTCCTGGCTGAAACCGATGTCGACCGCGCTGGGCTCGGGTTCGGAATTCTTCTCCAGCGGCATCCGCAACAGCACGCCCGCCACCGCGCCGAGCAGCAGCAGACCGATCGCACCGAGGACGAGCACCGCCCCGGCCGGGCGACGCGCGCTCGACTCGGGTGCGGTGTCGTCGGATTCGACCGCGCTTTCTTCCGTGCTCACTACTGACCCGAGGGCAGGCCGCCCGGCATCGGGATGTTCGGCAGGCCGGGGATGCCCGAGCCCGTGCCGCCGCCACCGAGTTCGGTCGGGTCCTGAGTCAGGCCCTTACCGTCCATCGGGACCGCTTCGGGACCGTAGGGCGAGGAGTCGAACGGCGGCGGGTTGTTCGCGTCGAAGATCGGGTTCGAGCAGCTCGCGCCGACCTCGGGGTAGGCGTACGGGTTCTCGCGCAGGGCGGAGATGAACTGCTTGATCCGCGCGTCGTCGGCGTTGTCCAGCTTGAGCTGGTGCCCCCACGACTGCAGCGAGATCGCCGAGTCGAGACCCGGGTACGGCGACATCAGCGAGTACTGACGGCCCTTGACGAAGTTCGACAGCGTCTCGACACCGGCCGCGTCGACCTTGTCGGGGTTGTACGCGATCCAGACCGCGCCGTGCTCGAGCGAGTGCACCGCGTTCTCCATGCGGATCGGCTTGGCGTACACCGTGCCCGTGCAGTTCGCCCAGGCGCCGTCGTGCGGGCCACCGAAGGCGGGGGCCTTGTCGTAGGCCACGCGCTGGCTGGCGGTCACGTGCAGACCGGCCGGGTACTCCGACTTCACGACGCCGTCGATCTTCGCCGAGGGGTCCTGGTTCTCCTTGGAGGGCACCCATTCCTTGAGATCGGTCTGGGCTTCCCGGATCGCCGCCTGGTCCATGTACTTGGGCACCAGGCTGTAGGCGAGCAGGCCGACCAGCGCGACGATGGCGAGGCCCGCGCCGAGCAGGGCCCATGGCGTGTCCCGCTTCTTGCCCGGAAGGTTGCCCTTGCGGGTCTTGCGGGACGGAGACGACTTCCCCGCGGCCCGCACGGCCTTGGCTGATGTGGCGCTGGTCCTGCTAGGCATCGCTCGTTGTGCTCTTTCGACGTGTGGATCGGTGGGTTCGTGGCGGGCGGTAGTGGTTGCAAGGGGCCCAGCCAATAGGATAGAGACTCGTGACTCCAGCTGACCTTGCAGATCTCCTTCGTACCACCGCGGCGAAGGTGCTTGTCGAACGCGGACTGGACTCGTCGGTCCTGCCCGAGCAGGTCACAGTGGAGCGTCCGCGCAACCCCGAACACGGCGACTATGCCACGAATGTAGCGATGCAGGTGGCCAAGCGGGTCGGAACCAACCCTCGTGAGCTGGCCGGCTGGCTGGCCGAGGCGCTGTCGGCGACCGAGGGTATCGATGTGGCGGAGATCGCCGGGCCCGGATTCCTGAACATTCGCCTCGCCGCCTCGGCGCAGGGTGCGATCGTGAGCCAGATCCTGGCCGCGGGGGAGATCTACGGCACCGGGTTCGCGCTGGCAGGCACCAAGATCAACCTCGAATTCGTCTCGGCGAACCCGACCGGTCCGGTGCACCTGGGTGGCACCCGCTGGGCCGCCGTCGGCGACGCGCTGGGTCGCATCCTGGCAGCTCAGGGCGCCGACGTGACGCGCGAGTACTACTTCAACGACCACGGGGCGCAGATCGACCGCTTCGCGAAGTCCCTGGTCGCGGCCGCGCTGGGCGAGCCGACCCCCGAGGACGGGTACGCGGGCGAGTACATCTCCGAGATCAGCGCGGGCATCGTCGCCGCGCATCCCGAGGTGCTCACCCTGCCCGCCGACGAGCGTCACGAGGTGTTCCGCAGCGAGGGCGTGCAGCAGATGTTCGCCCAGATCCGGGCGGATCTGCACGAGTTCGGCACCGATTTCGACGTGTACTTCAACGAGAGCGAACTATTCGCCTCCGGCGCCGTGGAACAGGCCGTCGAGCAGCTCAAGAACTCCGGCAACCTGTACGAGAAGGACGGTGCGTGGTGGATCGCCAGCACCGAATACGGCGACGACAAGGACCGCGTGGTCCTCAAGAGCGACGGCAACGCCGCCTACATCGCCGGTGACATCGCCTACTTCCAGAACAAGCGTGGCCGCAGCTTCGACCTGGCCATCTACATGCTCGGCGCCGACCACCACGGCTACATCGGCCGACTGAAGGCCGCCGCGGCCGCGTTCGGTGACAACCCCGACACCGTCGAGGTGCTGATCGGCCAGATGGTGAACCTGGTGCGCGACGGCGTCGCCGTGAAGATGAGCAAGCGCGCGGGCACCGTGGTGACCCTCAACGACCTGGTCGAGCAGATCGGCGTCGACGCCTCGCGCTACTCGCTGGTGCGTTCCTCGGTGAACTCGAGCATCGACATCGACCTGGACCTGTGGACCAAGGCGAGCAGCGAGAACCCGGTCTACTACGTGCAGTACGCGCACTCGCGGACCAACAGCATTATCGGCAACGCCGCGAAGTATCCCGAATTCGCTTCGGTGGCACCGGATTTCGCGCTCATGACCTCCGGTCGCGAAGGTGACCTGATCCGCACCCTCGGCGACTTCCCGCGCGTGGTCGCCACCGCCGCCGACACCCGCGAACCCCACCGCATCGCCCGCTACCTCGAAGAACTGGCCGGTGTCTACCACCCGTTCCAGTCCGACGACGACATGCGCGTGCTCCCCAAGGGTGACGACGCCGTCACTCCGCTCAACGCGGCCCGGCTCGAACTGGTCAAGGCGACCCGCCAGGTGCTGGCCAACGGCCTGGCCTTGCTCGGCGTGAGCGCACCGGAGCGCATGTGAACACCGGCAAGCTTTTCAGGAAGGACGCACCGAGATGAGTGCACACCCGGCCGGTCCCCGGCATGCAGAGATCCCGCACGCACCGAGTCTGGCCGAGCGCCCGACCGATCCGAGGGAGATGATCGACCTCCCCGCGAACGTCTGGCCGCGCAATGCCTCGCGCGCTGACGACGGTGTGGTCCGGCTGGCGGGCGTGCCCGTCACACAGCTCGCCGAGCAGTACGGCACGCCGCTGTTCGTGATCGACGAGGACGATTTCCGCTCGCGCTGCCGCGACATGGTGGCCGCGTTCGGGGCCAACGCCCGCGTGCACTACGCGTCCAAGGCGTTCCTGTGCGGCGAGATCGCGCGCTGGATCCGGGACGAGGGCCTTTCCCTCGACGTGTGCTCCGGCGGCGAGCTCGCTGTCGCGCTGAACGCCGGTTTCCCGGCCGAGCGCATCGCGCTGCACGGCAACAACAAGTCGGTGCCCGAGCTGGAAGCGGCCGTGGCGTCCGGTGTCGGGCACGTGGTCGTCGACTCGCTCTACGAGATCGAGCGGCTCGAAGCGGTCGCCGGTGCGGCGGGCGTGGTGCAGGACGTGCTGGTCCGCGTGACCGTCGGCGTCGAGGCGCACACCCACGAGTACATCTCCACCGCGCACGAGGACCAGAAGTTCGGCTTCTCGATCGCCGGCGGCGACGCCATGGAAGCGCTCGCGCGCGTCTTCGAGGCCGACAACCTGCGTCTGGTCGGTCTGCACAGCCACATCGGCTCGCAGATCTTCGAACTCGACGGCTTCGAGATCGCCGCGCGTCGCATGCTCGGCCTGCTGCGCGAGGCCATCGACAAGTTCGGCATCGACCGCACCGCCCAGATCTCGACCCTGGATCTCGGCGGCGGCCTCGGTATTTCCTACCTGCCGAGCGACAACCCGCCCCCGCTGGGCGAATTCGCCACCAATCTGCGCGCCCTGGTCGCCGCCGAGGCCGCCCGCGCCGGGCTGCCGGAGCCGACCATCGCCGTGGAACCGGGCCGCGCCATCGCCGGTCCGGGCACCGTCACCCTGTACGAGGTCGGCACCATCAAGGATGTCGAACTCGACGGTGGCGCGCGCCGTCGCTACGTGAGCGTGGACGGCGGGATGAGCGACAATATCCGCCCCGCGCTGTACCAGGCCGACTACGATTGCCGTCTGGTCTCGCGCTCGTCGGACGCCCATGCGGTCGTTGCCCGCGTGGTCGGAAAGCATTGCGAGAGTGGCGATATCGTCATTCGTGACACCTGGATGCCCGCCGACGCGGCACCCGGTGACCTGGTGGCCGTTGCCGCGACCGGTGCGTACTGCTATTCGATGTCGAGCCGCTACAACCTGCTCACCAGGCCCGCCGTGGTCGTGGTGCGTGACGGTGCGTCGCGACTGATTCTGCGCCGGGAAACGGTGGCGGACCTGCTCAGCCTGGAGGTGGAAGAATGAACGGCACCAAAGATGCGGGGCGTCCGCTCGGCGTAGCCGTGCTCGGGATGGGCACTGTCGGTACCGAGGTGGTTCGCGTACTGCGCGATCACGCCGATGACCTGCGTTCGCGCGTCGGAGCGCCGCTCGTACTGCGCGGTGTCGCCGTGCGCGACATCAGCAAGGACCGCGGTCTGCCCGCCGAGCTGCTCACCACCGACGCCGCCGCGCTCGTCGCCCGTGACGATGTCGACCTCGTGGTCGAGGTCATGGGCGGCATCGACCCCGCCCGCAAGCTGATCGGCGACGCGCTCAACGCGGGCAAGTCCGTCGTCACCGCCAACAAGGCGCTGCTGGCCGACTACACCGGTGAGCTCGCCGCCGCCGCCGAAGGCAGCCGCGCCGACCTGTACTTCGAGGCCGCCGTGGCCGGTGCGATCCCGGTGGTCCGGCCGCTGATCCAGTCGCTGTCGGGTGACCGGGTGAACAAGGTCGTCGGCATCGTCAACGGCACCACCAACTTCATCCTCTCCGCGATGGACGAGACCGGCGCCGCCTACGACGACGTGCTCGCCGAGGCCACCGCGCTCGGCTACGCCGAGGCCGACCCCACCGCCGATGTCGAGGGTTACGACGCCGCCGCCAAGGCCGCGATCCTGGCCTCGCTGGCGTTCCACACCCGGGTGACCGCGGCGGACGTCTACCGCGAGGGCATCTCCAAGATCACCGCCGAAGACCTCGAGACCGCGTCGGCTGTCGGCTGCACGGTGAAGCTGCTCGCCATCTGCGAGCGCGTCTCGGCCGGTCCGGGCGAGCCGACGCTGGAACAGGGCGGCAAGGATCGCGTCTCGGTGCGCGTCTACCCGGCGCTCATCCCACGCAAGCACCCGCTGGCCTCGGTCAACGGCGCGTTCAACGCGGTGGTCGTGGAAGCCGACAACGCCGGTCGCCTGATGTTCTACGGGCAGGGCGCCGGTGGCGCCCCCACTGCGTCGGCCGTGCTCGGCGACCTGGTGATGGCCGCGCGCAACAAGTTCTACGGTGGTCGGGCACCCGGCGAATCGGTTTATGCTGAGCTGCCGATCGCGCCGATCGGTGACACCCCCACCCGCTATCACGTGAACCTGCAGGTGGAGGACCGTCCCGGCGTGCTCGCCGCGGTCGCCGACACCTTCGCCCAGCACGGGGTGAGCATCTCCACCGTGCGTCAGCAGGGCCACGGCGACGGCGCCCGACTCGTGGTCGTCACCCACCATGCGGTGGAGTCGTCGCTGGCAGATACTGTCGCCGTATTGGCGGACATGGAATCCGTCACCGCTGTGACCAGCGTTCTCAGACTGGAAGGCACAGAAGAATGAGGCGGAATGTGCGCGGCGTCGCCGACATTCGCACCGCATCGTACGCAGAAGACACGTGCGCGCATGGTTGCGCCGCGACGCAGGGAGCGTTGGCATGAGCACGACTGGAATCGCACCGCAGTTGGGCGTGCACTCGCGCTGGCCCGGTCTGATCGCTGCCTACCGCGACCGCTTGGCCGGTGCGGCCGACTGGGAGCCGGTGACGCTGTTCGAGGGCGGTACCCCGCTGGTCCCCGCGCCGCACCTGTCCGCGCTCACCGGGTGCGAGGTGTACCTCAAGGTCGAGGGTGCCAACCCGACCGGTTCGTTCAAGGACCGCGGCATGACCATGGCGATGACCGACGCCAAGTACCGCGGCCAGAAGGCCGTGCTGTGCGCGTCGACCGGTAACACCTCGGCCTCGGCCGCGGCGTACGCCACCCGCGCGGGCATGGAATGCGCGGTGCTGATCCCACAGGGCAAGATCGCGATGGGCAAGCTGGCCCAGGCCGTGATGCTCGGCGCCAAGATCATCCAGGTCGAGGGCAACTTCGACGACTGTCTCGAGCTGGCGCGCAAGGTGACCGCGGAGTTTCCGCAGGTCGGCCTTGTGAACTCGGTGAACCCGGCGCGTATCGAAGGCCAGAAGACCGCCTCGTTCGAGATCTGCGACGTGCTCGGCAAGGCGCCCGATGTGCACGTGCTGCCGGTCGGCAACGCGGGCAACATCACCGCCTACTGGCGTGGATACCGCGAGTACCACGCCGACGGCATCACCTCGGTGCTGCCGCGCATGCTCGGTGTGCAGGCCGCCGGTGCCGCGCCGCTGGTCAACGGCGCGCCGGTGAAGGACCCGGAGACCATCGCGACCGCTATCCGGATCGGCGCCCCGGCGTCGTGGAACGGTGCGATGGAGGCCAAGGAGCAGTCCGGTGGCGCCTTCCGCGCGGCCACCGACGACGAGATCCTGGCCGCCTACCGCCTCGTCGCCGCGAAAGAGGGCGTCTTCGTCGAGCCCGCGTCGGCCGCGAGCGTGGCCGGTCTGCTGGCCGCGCGCAAGGAAGGCTGGCTGGATTCGGGCCTGACCGTCGTGTGCACCGTGACCGGCAACGGTCTCAAGGACCCCGACAACGCGCTGGCCGGAATGCCGGAGGTCAAGCCGATCGCGGTCGACCCGGTCGCTATCGCCCGTGAACTCGAGCTGGCCTGAGTTGACCGCACCCGAGCCCACGCTGATGACAGCGACGCTGCCCGCCGGTCTCGAAGTGACCGTGCGCGTTCCCGCCTCCACGGCCAATCTCGGTCCCGGATTCGATTGTCTCGGAATGGCATTGGGCATCTACGACGAAATCGTGGTGCGCACTACCGCATCGGGGCTCGACATCCGTGTCGAGGGTGAAGGCGCCGACGACGTGCCTTGGGGCCCAACACATCTGGTGGTCCGCGCGATCGAGCGTGGACTGGAATCGCTGGGTGTGTGGGCCGACGGTCTCGACGTGGTGTGCCGCAACGTGATTCCGCACTCGCGTGGGCTCGGTTCCAGCGCGTCGGCCGTGGTCGGGGGGCTGGCCGCGGGCGCCGGGCTGGCCGCGAAGTTCGACCCCGCGCTGCGCATGGACGACGACCGGCTGGTGCAGCTCGCCTCGGAGTTCGAAGGCCATCCCGACAATGCCGCCGCCAGCGTGCTCGGGGCAATCGTGGTGTCGTGGACCGAAACCGATGCCGCGCAGACCCGCGCCTACCGGGCCGTGCGGCTCACCCCGGCGTCGGCTCTTCGTCCGGTGGTGCTGATCCCACAGGAACGCTCCTCCACGGCGCACACCCGAGGGCTGCTGCCCGAGCAGGTTCCCCACGGCGACGCGGCGTTCAACGTCAGCCGGGCGGCGCTGGCCGTCGTCGCGCTGACCGAACGCCCCGATCTGCTGATGTCGGCCACCGCCGACCGGTTGCACCAGACCCAGCGTGCACCCGCGCTACCACTCACCACGAAGTGGATCGAGCTGCTGCGCGCTGCGGGAATCGCGGCGACGGTTTCGGGCGCCGGCCCGACGATTCTCGCGCTGACCACCGAAGAATTCCCCGATGACCTGCGCAAACAGGCCGAATCGGACGGTTTGCGCGTGGTCGAGCCCGGCATCGCCGCCGGAGTATCGATCGACTGACGGCGTGCCTGCCTTGCCGTTGTTCGCAATAGGCAGCTATTCTGAGCAAGTCCGTACATCGTGCGCATCAGACGCCGGTGCTTCATCAGGGCAATCGCTCCCCTCACCACTGTCTTCTGGTGGCGAAGGCCTCCGGTCCTCCCGCGGCGGGTAGTACGGCACAGGCGTCGAACATGGACGCATAATCCGAGCTCGGCATATGTTGCCGGGTCTACGGAACGGAACCCTCGAATCAGCACACGGCATTCGAGGGAAGGAAAGGACTTCCGTGACAGAAACGGACCTGCTCGCGACACCCGGGGTGGATTCCAACCCTACGAACTCGGGCAGCCGCGAAAGTGAATCCGGACAGATTTCGAAAATGAGCGAACAAACCGACGTCGCACGATCGGGGCTGACTGGAATGCTGTTGCCGCAGTTGCGCGCACTGGCGGGGGAGCTCGGTATCCGAGGTACCTCCGGAATGCGTAAGGGCGATCTCATCGCCGCTATCAAGGAAAATCAATCCGGAGCGCCGGCCAAGGGTGACAAGCCCGCCGCCGTGACGGCCGCCGCGCCTGTCGCGAACGAAGCGCCTGCCAAGAGCGAAGCGCCTGCCAAGAGCGAAGCGCCTGCCAAGAGCGAAGCGCCTGCTAAGAGCGAAGCGCCCGCGAAGGTGGAGAAGTCCGCCAAGGCCGCCGAGAAGCAGGCCGCGCCCGCCGAGAAGCAGGCTCCCGCCGAGGTCAAGGCCACCGAGGCCAAGACCGTCGAGGCGCCGGCCGAACCGGCCGCGACCGGGCAGGTCAAGACCGATGCCCCCGCCGAGGCAGGCGAGGATTCCGGTCGCGACGGTGGTCAGCGTGGTCGTGGTAGGCAGCGCCGTGGGCGTGACCAGGCCCGTTCCGGTGGTGGCGACAATGCCCCCGCCGAGAACCGCGCACCCGCCGAGAACCGCGCCGAGGAGACCAAGCAGGCCGATAAGGCCGAGGGCGGCGACCAGGGCGAACGCCGACGTGATCGTGGCGACCGCAACGGTGCCGAGCGCAACGAGCGCAACGGCAACGACCGTGGCGGCAACGACCGTGGCGAGCGCACCGGTGGCGACCGTAATCAGAACGAGCGCAACCAGAACCAGAGCCAGAACGGCAACACCGGCGGTAATCGCGGTCCCCGCGACGACCGTGGTGGTGACGACGAGGAAGGCGGCCGCGGTCGCCGGGGTCGTCGATTCCGCGAGCGTCGTCGTGGTCGTGACCGCGATGGTGGTCCCGTCGGCGGTGGCCAGACCGAGGCCCGCGACTACGACATTCGCGAGGACGACGTCCTGCAGCCGGTCGCGGGCATTCTCGATGTCCTCGACAACTACGCGTTCGTGCGGACCTCCGGCTACCTCGCCGGCCCCAACGACGTGTACGTGTCGATGAACCTGGTCCGCAAGAACGGCCTGCGCCGCGGTGACGCGATCACCGGTGCGGTGCGTGCCCCGCGCGACGGCGAGCAGAACAACCAGCGACAGAAGTTCGATCCGCTGGTTCGCCTGGACACCGTGAACGGTGGCGAGCTCGAAGCAGCGCGTCGTCGGCCGGACTTCCAGAAGCTCACCCCGCTGTACCCGAACGAGCGCCTGCGCCTGGAAACCGCGCAGAACAAGCTCACCACGCGCGTGATCGACCTGATCATGCCGATCGGTAAGGGCCAGCGTGCGCTGATCGTGTCCCCGCCCAAGGCGGGTAAGACCACGATCATGCAGGACATCGCGAACGCGATCGCGATCAACAACCCCGAGTGCTACCTCATGGTTGTCCTGGTCGACGAACGTCCCGAAGAGGTCACCGATATGCAGCGTTCGGTGAAGGGTGAGGTCATCGCCTCCACCTTCGACCGCCCGCCGGGTGACCACACCTCCGTCGCCGAGCTCGCCATCGAGCGTGCCAAGCGTCTGGTGGAAATGGGCAAAGACGTTGTGGTGCTGCTCGATTCGATCACCCGATTGGGTCGTGCGTACAACAACTCCTCGCCTGCGTCGGGCCGCATCCTCTCCGGTGGTGTCGACTCGACCGCGCTGTACCCGCCGAAGCGTTTCCTCGGCGCGGCACGCAACATCGAGAACGGTGGCTCGCTCACCATCATCGCCACGGCGATGGTGGAGACCGGTTCCACCGGCGACACGGTGATCTTCGAAGAGTTCAAGGGCACCGGCAACGCCGAGCTCAAGCTCGACCGCAAGATCGCCGAGCGGCGTGTGTTCCCCGCGGTGGACATCAACCCGTCGAGCACTCGCCACGACGAGCTGCTGCTCTCGCCCGACGAGATGGCTGTCGTGCACAAGCTGCGGCGCGTGCTGTCGGGTCTGGACTCGCACCAGGCGATCGATCTGCTGATGGATCGTCTGCGCAAGTCCAAGAACAACCTCGAGTTCTTGATGACGGTCTCCAAGACCGCACCGAGCGCTCTCGACGAGTGATCGTCTAGAACTACTGGCAAGGGCCTCGCTTCGGCGGGGCCCTTGTTTTGTTCTCGGCGCGCCTCCGCCGATGGACTGACCGGAGGGTGCGACGAAGGAGTGCCCGCAGGGAGGGAAGAGGCGGAGTCAAGCGCCGAGAACCGCGGCGCCAGCCGCTATGTAGCAGGGAACAAACCGGAGGTGGGGGGTGTTCTGAGTGAGTGCGGCCTGATCTGGCATACTGGACCGCTGTGTGTCTGCGAGTTCTCGCAGACTCCCGCCTAGTCGGTTCCGGTTCACGTACTCCACTCCATGGAGCTACGACCCGGCGACCATTATCGAGAGGACGCCCATGAAGGCAGGAATCCACCCCACGTACGTCGACACCACCGTTGTGTGTGGTTGCGGCAACACCTTCCAGACTCGCTCCACCAAGGAGTCCGGCCAGATCTCGGTCGAGGTCTGCTCGCAGTGCCACCCGTTCTACACGGGCAAGCAGAAGATCCTCGACACCGGCGGCCGCGTGGCTCGCTTCGAGGCTCGCTACGGCAAGCGCGCGGGTGCCAAGACGGCCGAAGACGCCTCCTAGTTACCTCCCCCGACGCCCGGTACTGCATCAGCAGGCCGGGCGTCGGTGGTTTCTCTACCCGAGGTAATCGCTTTTCCACACCATAAGGAACCTTCTGTGACGCAGCCGTCCGCTATCGACGACATCCTGGCCGAGTACGCGGGCTTGGAGATGCAGCTCGCCGATCCGTCGTTGCACAACGACGCGGGTGCGGCGCGACGGGTGGGTAAGCGGTTCGCCGAGTTGGCGCCGGTGATGAGCACCTATCGCAAGCTCGAGACCGTGCGCGACGATCTGGAGGCCGCCCGTGAGCTGGCCTCCGACGATGCCTCGTTCGCCGCGGAGGTGCCGGGGCTGGAGACACAGCTGGTGGAGCTGGAACAGGCTCTCGCCGACTTGCTCGCCCCGCGCGACCCGCACGACGGGGACGACGTGGTGCTCGAGGTGAAGTCCGGCGAGGGCGGCGAGGAATCCGCGCTGTTCGCGGCGGATCTGGCCCGCATGTACATCCGCTACGCCGAGCGGCACGGGTGGAAGGTCGAGACCCTCGACGTCACCTATTCCGACCTGGGCGGATACAAGGACGCGACGCTGTCGATCAAGAGCAAGGACGCCGCGCGCGACGGGGTGTGGTCGCGATTCAAGTTCGAGGGCGGCGTGCACCGGGTGCAGCGCGTGCCGGTGACCGAATCGCAGGGCCGCATCCATACTTCTGCCGCGGGCGTGCTGATCTACCCCGAGCCCGACGAGGTCGAGCAGGTTCAGATCGACGAGACCGACCTGCGCATCGACGTCTACCGGTCCTCCGGCAAGGGCGGCCAGGGCGTCAACACCACCGACTCCGCGGTCCGCATCACTCACCTGCCGTCGGGCATCGTGGTGACCTGTCAGAACGAACGCTCCCAGTTGCAGAACAAGGCGCGCGCCATGCAGGTGCTCGCCGCGCGGCTGCAAGCGCTGGCCGAGGAGCATGCCGACCAGGAAGCCGCGGCCGGTCGCGCCAGCCAGATCCGTACGGTCGACCGCTCCGAGCGGATCCGCACCTACAACTTCCCGGAGAACCGGATCGCCGATCACCGGATCGGGTTCAAATCGCACAATCTCGACGCGGTCCTCGACGGTGATCTCGACCCGCTGCTCGACGCGCTCGGCAAGGCGGATCGCGACGCCCGCATGGCTGCCGAGTGATCGGCATGAGCGGACTGACACGGTGACCGAACGTCTCCGGTTGCGGCCGCTGATCGTCGAAGCCGCCGCGCGGCTGGCCGAGGCGGGCGTCGGTTCGCCGATGCCCGACGCGGAGAACCTGGCCGCCCATGTGCTCGGCACCGAGCGCATGCGGCTGGCGTTGATCCCGATGGTCGAGCCCGAGATCGCCGACCGGTACCGCGCGCTGATCGAACAGCGGGCCGCGCGAATTCCCTTGCAGCACTTGACCGGAACGGCGGCGATCGGGGAGATCGACCTCGCAGTCGGCCCCGGCGTCTTCGTGCCGCGCCCGGAGACCGAACTGCTGTTCGCGTGGGCGCTGGCCTACCTCGAGACTCTCCCGCGCGACCACGCGCCGATCGTCGTCGACCTGTGCACGGGCTCGGGCGCGCTGGCCTTGGCCATCGCCCACGCCCGCCCCGACGCCGAGGTCCACGCGGTCGAGCTCGACCCCGATGCCCTCGCCTGGGCCCGCCGCAACGCCGACGCCCGCATCGCCGACGGTGACACCCCGGTCACCCTCTACGCCGGTGACGTCACCGACCCGGCCCTGCTCACCGCGCTGACGGATACCGTCGACCTGGTCGTCGCCAACCCGCCCTACATCCCCGAAGCCGCGATCCTCGAACCCGAGGTAGCTGACCACGACCCCCATCGAGCCCTTTTCGGCGGCCCGGACGGCCTCGACGTCATCCGGGCGATGATCCCCACCATCGCCCGGCTCCTGCGCCCCGGCGGCGCCACCGCCATCGAACACGACGACACCAACGGTGGGGGAGCGGCTGCTCTGCTCGCGACAGCCGACTTCACCGAGATCGTCGAGCACACCGACCTCGCCGATAAGCCCCGCTTCGTCGTCGCACGCCTCGGCTAACTCCGATCGGGCGGAATCCGCGAGGTCGAACCAATGCCCTCGCGACCCAGCGCTTCCGAGCGCACTCCGAGCAACTCTCGCGACGGCTGATCTCGAGAGAACATGGGTAACTCGCCGGGGGCGTCCAAAAGTCCCCCCACATCTCGCCGCAGGCCCGGCAGCTAGACTCTTGCCGCACCCGAAGACCGCAGAGTCTCCGGGAGGCGGAAATGCAAAAAATTCGCGGAGAGGCGGAAACGCTGTGAGTACCGTCTATGACTGTGCTGAGGCTGATTCGCGGGCGGCGGGCATCACCGCCGCGACCAGCGCGTTGAAGTCCGGGCGATTGGTCGTCATGCCGACGGACACGCTCTACGGCCTCGCCGCCGACGCGTTCGATTCCGCCGCGGTGAGTGACCTGCTGGCCGCCAAGCGGCGTGGGCGGGATATGCCGGTGCCGGTGCTCGTCGGGTCGTGGCACACGATCGATGGGCTGGTGTTCTCGGTGCGACCGCAGGCGCGGGATCTGATTCGCGCGTTCTGGCCCGGTGCGCTGAGTCTTGTTGTGCAAGCCGCGCCCTCGCTGGCGTGGGACCTCGGTGATACCCGCGGCACGGTGATGTTGCGGATGCCGTTGCATCCGGTGGCGCTCGAACTGTTGCGTGAGGTCGGGCCGCTGGCCGTGTCCAGCGCCAATGTGTCGGGGCAGCCGCCCGCGACCACCGCCGCGCAGGCGCGTGAGCAGCTGGGTTCACTGGCGAGTGTGTATCTCGACGGTGGTCCGGCCGAGCACGCCGTTGCCTCGACGATCGTCGATCTCACCGCGGATCAGCCGCGGGTGTTGCGGGAGGGTGCTGTGTCGGTGGCCGATATCGCGGAGGTGCTCGGGATGGTGCCGGAAGCCCTGATCAGTTCCGCGCAGCGGTGATCGCACGCCGCTGATGAGCTCAGTCGTTCCCCTGCGCGAGCTACTGCTCGTGCTGCTCGTCTCGGCCACGGTGACCTTCCTGGCCACCGGTGGTGTCCGGGTGCTCGCTATCGCGTTCGGCGCGGTGGCGGTGCCGCGTGAGCGCGATGTGCACGTGAAGCCGGTGCCGCGAATGGGCGGTGTCGGCATGTATGTCGGTGTCGTCGCCGCGGTGTTGTTCGCACACCAATTGCCCGCGCTGCGAAGAGGTTTCGACTACGCCCCGGATATCCCGGCGGTGCTGGTCGCCGCGACGATCATCGTGGTCGTCGGCATCGTCGACGACCGGTGGGGCCTGGACGCGCTCACCAAATTCGTCGGCCAGATCACCGCGGCGGGCGTCATGGCCGTGATGGGCCTGAGCTGGTACGTGATCTATAACCCGTTCAACGACACCACCGTGGTGCTCGACGCGTTGCAGGGCGGTCTGGTCACCGTCGGCATCACCGTCACCCTCGTGAATGCGATGAACTTCGTCGACGGATTGGACGGCTTGGCCGCCGGCCTCGGTTTGATCTGCGCGACCGCGGTTTTCGTGTTCTCCATCGGTTTGCTCTACGACCAGGGCGGTTCGGTCGACACCTATCCGCCCGCGTTGCTGGCCGCCGCGCTGGCGGGCGCCTGCCTCGGATTTCTGCCGCACAATTTCTCGCCCGCCCGAATATTCATGGGCGATACCGGCTCGATGATGATCGGTTTGATCCTGGCCGCGGTATCCACCGGCGCCTCCGGCCGAATTCCGCTGCAGGGTTACGGCCCGCGCGACATTGTCGGTCTGCTGTCACCGCTGTTGCTGGTCGGCGCGGTGATGTTCATTCCGGTGCTCGATCTGTTGCTGGCGATCGTGCGGCGAGTGCGCGCGGGCGTGAGTTTCTCCACACCGGACAAAATGCATCTGCACCACCGATTGCTCCAGATCGGACATTCGCACCGGCGTGTGGTCTTGCTGATTTATTTATGGGTCGGCGTACTCGCGTTCGGTGCGGTGGGGACTTCCTTGATGGATAGACGCCTCGTTGTCCTGCTGGTGGCAGGCGGATTGGTGTTCGCGCTGGTAGTGACCGCGATCCCGTCGGTGCGTAGGTCGGAGTCGACGCACCACTGAGTTCGGCGCGCAAGGTAAAGTCCGGGCCGTGAGCTTTACACCCGAAACCGTGCCAGGCCCCGACGCTCCTCTGCGCGCCGCGCTGCGCTACGGCCTCATCGGCCTCGGCGTGCTCGTGGTCGTCTCCGTGGCGATCGCCTCGGCGGTGGCCGGGACGGCCGGTCTCTGGGGCGCGCTGCTCGGCGCCGCGATCGGTGGTGGATTCATCCTCACCACGGTCGTCGCGGTGCTGCTCGGCGCGAAGCTGCCGCCGACCATGGCCGGTGCGGTGATGCTGGTCAGCTGGGTCGGCAAGATGCTGGTGGCGCTGCTGGTCATCGTCGTGCTCAACCAGTTCGACTTCTACAGCAGGCCCGCGCTGTTCTTTACGGTGGTGGGGGCCCTGCTGATCGTCCTCGGCGCCGAGACGTACGGCGTTGTGAGCCAGAAGGTTCCGTACGTCACGACACGCGCGGGAGACAGCGAAACGGCTTCCGAGCAGGAATAATCCCACCCAGCTACACACTGTCGTAGATAGCTTGGTAAAGTGTTGGTAAGCAAGCACCCAAGCTAGAGGCTCGGCCCGACAAACTCGGGGCATTGCCTCGAGTTACCAGGGGGGATCCTGACGATCCCACCCGGTGCCGCTATGCTTACTGCCGATCCGGGTGGAATGTGCCCGGTTGAAGCATGTCGACGATGTCGCCGACGCCCGAACAGAAGCCGATACGGGTTACACCGTACGAGCGGCTGTCGAATTTCGAGCCGACCAGAGTCGACCCCATTGATCGTCAATGTCCGATCGAACCGCGGGAATGACCGTCGTACCCGCGGCCCGAACACGGGAGAGAACGCTGAGCGTCATCACTTTGGCGGCGGGCGAGTTCCACGCGCCATCGCTGTCCGACTTCTTCCCTCCAGCAGTGCTGTTCGAGGGTACGCCGTTCGAACTCGATCGTCTGATGCTGGTCCGCCTGTTGATGACCGCCGTTGTGGTGATCGTGTTCGTGCTGGCTTTCCGCGCACCGAAGATCGTGCCGCGCGGCCTGCAGAACGTGATGGAAGCCGGTGTGGTTTTCGTCAAGGAGCAGATCGCCGACGAAGTACTCGGTAAGGAAAACGGTAAGAAGTTCCTGCCGCTGCTGGCGACGATCTTCTTCACGGTTCTGTTCCTGAACTTCTCCGGTGTGATTCCAGGATTGAACATCTCGTCCAATGCGCGCATCGGCATGCCGCTGGTCTTGGCCGCGATCGTGTACATCACGTACAACTTCGTCGGTATCCGGAAGTACGGGTTCTTCTCCTACATCCGGCACAGCATCGTCGTTCCCGACGTGCCGATCGCGCTGCACGTGCTGCTGATCCCGATCGAGTTCATCTCGACCTTCATCCTGCGCCCGTTCACGCTCACCGTGCGACTCATGGCCAACATGCTGGCCGGCCACATCATGCTGGTGCTGTTCTTCAGCGCGACCTGGTACTTCCTGTTCGACGCCACCGCGTGGATGAAGATCTTCTCGCCGTTCTCGCTGCTCGCGGGCATCGGGTTCACGCTGTTCGAGCTGCTGGTCATCGCGCTGCAGGCCTACGTTTTCGCCCTGCTGGCCGCTGTGTACATCGGCGAAGCACAGCACGCTGCCGACCACTGACCTGACTGAAACAACTACCGGAAACCTGCTACACACGCCGACCGGCGGGTGAGCAACAGAAAGGGAAAGATTCATGAGCCTCGCTTACCTGGCCCAGGAAGCCGCGACCACCGAGAGCACCTTCAAGGGCTTCGGCGCCATCGGCTACGGTCTGGCCGCGATCGGCCCCGGCATCGGCGTGGGTATCGTCGTCGGTAAGGCCATCGAGGGCATCGCTCGCCAGCCCGAGCTGTCCGGCCAGATCCGTACCACCATGTTCCTCGGTATCGCGTTCACCGAGGCCCTGGCGCTGATCGGCCTCGTCGCCGGCTTCATCTTCTGATTCCGATGCGCGAACTCATCACGCTCGCAGCTGAGGGTGGAGAGGATGTGAATCCTCTCGTTCCCGAAACGTACGACATCGTCTGGTCGATCGTCTGCGTCGTCATCATCGGCGTGCTCTTCTGGAAATACGTGATCCCGCGTGTGACCAAGACACTCGAAGAGCGCACGGACAAGATCGAAGGCGGTATCGCCAGGGCCGAAGCAGCCCAGGTCGAGGCGCAGCACACGCTGGAGCAGTATCAGCAGCAGCTGGCCGACGCCCGGCTCGAGGCCGCGCGCATCCGTGAGGAAGCACGCACCCAGGGTCAGCAGATCCTCGCGCAGATGCGCACGGATGCCCAGGCCGAAAGCGACCGCATCGTCGCCGCCGGTCACTCCCAGCTGGAAGCCCAGCGCCAGCAGATCCTGACGGAGCTGCGTTCCGAGGTCGGCCGTACGGCCGTCGACCTGGCCGAGAAGATCATCGGTCAGTCTGTTTCGGACGAAGCCAAGCAGGCGGCGTCGATCGACAAGTTCCTCAGCGAACTCGACGACACCGACGCCATCGGGGTCGGAAGGTAGCGACGCGAAAGTGAGAAGCATGTACGCAGCGAGCCGCGAGGCCAGTACCCGGTCTCGCGAGGCGCTTCGGGTCGCTCTGACCGGAAGCGAAACTGTTGCGGCCACAACGGGGTCGGAACTGTTCGCCGTTGTCGCCGTGCTGGACGACCAGCGTTCGCTGCGTGTGGCGCTCGCGGACGCCTCGGTGCCGGGTTCGGCGCGCGCTGAACTCAGTGAGCGGGTCTTCGGCGGCAAGGTCAGCATTGCCACGCAGGCAGTGCTGACCACCGCGGTGGCACAGAACTGGTCACGCACCCGCGATCTGGTCGACACCCTGGTGCTGCTCGGGCAGGAGGCTCTGCTGGAGTCGGCCGCCGTCGGTGGCCGGCAGGACGCGGTGGAGGACGAGCTGTTCCGGCTCGGACGCATCGTCGCCGACAACCCGCAGCTGGAGCAGGCCCTCTCCGATCACGGCAAGCCCGCCTCGGCGCGGCGCGAACTGATCGAGCGGCTGCTCACCGGCAAGGTCGAGCCGGTCACCCTGGCGCTGGCCGAGCAGGCGGTCACCCGCCTGCGGTCCAACAACATCGGCGTCGCCCTCGACGCCCTGTCCGATCTGGCGGCGGCCCGTCGTGACCAGATCGTCGCCCACGCGCACTCGGCGGTCGAGCTGACCGATCAGCAGAAGGCGAAGCTGTCGGCTTCCCTGCAGCGGATCTACGGCAAGGCGGTCACCGTGCACGTGCAGGTCGACCCGACGCTGCTGAGCGGCGTCGTCGTGCGCGTCGGAGACGACGTGATCGACGGCAGCGCCACCGGCCGACTGGAGAAGCTGCGTCGGGCACTGTCCTGAAAAGGGCGCTCAACGCAGTATTTTTCCGACCCCCGACATTCGAGACCACAGCGAGAGCAGGAACAACATGGCGGAGCTGACGATCTCCTCCGACGAGATCCGTAGCGCGATCGAGAGCTACACCCAGAGCTACACCCCGGAAACCTCCATCGAAGAAGTCGGCGTCGTGACCGATACCGGCGACGGTATCGCGCACGTCAGCGGCCTGCCTTCGGCGATGGCCAACGAGCTGCTCGAGTTCCCCGGCGGGGTACTCGGCGTCGCGCTGAACCTCGAGGACACCAACATCGGTGCCGTCATTCTCGGCGAGTACGCCTCGCTGGAAGAGGGCCAGCAGGTCCGTCGCACCGGCGACGTGCTCTCGGTCCCGGTGGGTGACAAGTTCCTCGGTCGCGTCGTCAACCCGCTCGGCCAGCCGATCGACGGCCTGGGCGAGATCGAGTCCGACGAGCGCCGCGTGCTGGAGCTGCAGGCCGCGTCCGTGCTGGAGCGTCAGCCGGTCGAAGAGCCGCTGGCCACCGGTATCACCGCGATCGACGCGCTGACGGCCATCGGCCGCGGCCAGCGTCAGCTGATCATCGGCGACCGCAAGACGGGCAAGACCGCCGTCGCGATCGACGCGATCCTGAACCAGAAGGCGAACTGGGAGACCGGCGACGTCGACAAGCAGGTTCGCTGCATCTACGTCGCGATCGGCCAGAAGGGCTCCACCATCGCGGGCGTCAAGACCGCGCTCGAGGAGCACGGCGCGATGGAGTACACCACCATCGTCGCGGCCCCGGCCTCCGATTCCGCCGGCTTCAAGTGGCTGGCTCCGTACACCGGTTCGGCCATCGGCCAGCACTGGATGTACCAGGGCAAGCACGTCCTCATCGTGTTCGACGACCTGACCAAGCAGGCCGAGGCGTACCGCGCCATCTCGCTGCTGCTGCGTCGTCCGCCGGGCCGCGAGGCGTACCCCGGTGACGTCTTCTACCTGCACTCCCGTCTGCTGGAGCGTTGCGCGAAGCTGTCCGACGAGATGGGCGCGGGCTCGATGACCGGTCTGCCGATCATCGAGACCAAGGCCAACGATGTCTCGGCGTTCATCCCGACCAACGTCATCTCCATCACCGACGGCCAGGTCTTCCTCGAGTCCGACCTGTTCAACAAGGGCGTCCGCCCGGCGATCAACGTCGGTACCTCGGTTTCCCGCGTCGGTGGCGCCGCCCAGACCAAGGCCATGAAGAAGGTCGCCGGTTCGCTGCGTCTGGAAATGGCGCAGTACCGCGAGCTGGAGGCGTTCTCCGCCTTCGCCTCCGACCTCGATGCCGCGTCGCTGGCGCAGCTCGAGCGTGGCGCCCGCTGGGTCGAGCTGCTCAAGCAGGACCAGTACTCCCCGGTCTCGGTCGAGGATCAGGTCGTCTCGATCTTCCTGGTCGACGCCGGCTACTACGAGTCGGTGCCCGTCGCCGACGTGCGTCGCTTCACCAATGAGCTGCTGGAGTACCTGCACGGTGCGACCCAGTCCTCGTTCGACGCGCTCGAGGGTGGCAAGAAGCCGCTCGCCGGCGAGGCCGCCGACGCGATCAAGGCCGAAACCGACAAGTTCAAGCAGGGCTTCCTCGATTCGGACGGCAATCGCATCGTGAACGAGGCTGCCGCGGGCGAGCTGGACCACGAAGAGGTCGAGTCGCTGTCGGTCACTCGCAAGCACGTCGACAAGTAAGCCGGGTCATGATGTCGGCAATTTCCGATCTGGCGAATGAAGGGAGTGTGAACCGCTAGTGGCAAGTTTGCGCGAATTGCGCTCCCGCATTCGTGGTGTGAATTCGATCAAGAAGATCACCAAGGCTCAGGAACTGATCGCGACCTCGCGAATTTCCAAGGCCCAGGCCAGGGTTGCGGCTGCCAAGCCGTACGCCGAGGAGATCACCAAGGTCCTCGGCGAACTGGCGAGCGCGTCGAAGAACCTGTCGCACCCGCTGCTGACCGAGCGTGCCAACGCTCGTCGGGCCGCTGTCCTGGTGATCACCAGTGACAGCGGTATGTGCGGTGGCTACAACTCGAACGTGCTCAAGCGTGCCGAGGAGCTCATGACCTCGCTGCGTGGCGACGGCAAGGAACCCGTTCTGTACGTGATGGGCAGTAAGGGCATCACGTACTACAAGTTCCGCAACCGTCCGTTCCAGGCGTCGTGGGCTGGCTTCTCCCAGCAGCCCAAGTACACCGACGCGTCGGCCGCGTGCAAGCACCTGGTCGAGGCCTTCATGGCCGGCTCCGACGGCGAGGTCACCTCGCTCGACGAAACCGGAACCATCGAGGGTGTCGACGAGCTGCACATCGTGTACACCAAGTTCGTGTCGATGCTGACCCAGAACCCGGAGGTGCGCCGTCTGGCGCCGATCCAGGTCAGCTACGTCGACGAGAACTACGAGCTCGGCGACGACATGATGTCGGACTCACCGAACGCGGTGGCCACGGCACAGTACGAGTTCGAGCCGGACGCCGATGTGCTGCTCGGGGCTCTGCTGCCCAAGTACATCAACACGCGTATCTACGCATCGTTGCTCGAGGCAGCGGCATCCGAGTCCGCGGCTCGGCGCACCGCAATGAAGGCGGCGACCGATAACGCCAACGAGCTGGCCAATGTGCTCCAGCGCGAGGCGAACTCGGTGCGTCAGGCCCAGATCACGCAGGAAATCAGCGAAATCGTCGGCGGCGTCAATGCGCTGGCGTCGAGCTCGGACCGCGACTAAGTAGCGCAGGAAGAGAACCAATCTAATGACCGCAGCTGTCACTCAGGACAACGCGAAGAAGGCGGGCGAAACCGCTGGTCGCGTCGTCCGTGTCATCGGCCCCGTCGTGGACGTCGAGTTCCCGCGTGGCGCCATTCCCGAGCTGTTCAACGCTCTGAACTCCGACATCGAGCTCCCGTCGGTGGCCAAGACCCTCACCCTCGAGGTCGCTCAGCACCTCGGCGACAACATCGTGCGCACCATCTCGATGCAGCCGACCGACGGCCTGGTCCGTGGCGCGACTGTCACCGACACCGGCAAGCCGATCTCGGTGCCCGTCGGCGACATCGTCAAGGGCCACGTGTTCAACGCCCTCGGTGACTGCCTCGACACCCCCGGCCTCGGCCGGGACGGCGAGCAGTGGGGCATCCACCGTCAGCCGCCGAGCTTCGACCAGCTCGAGGGCAAGACCGAGATCCTCGAGACCGGCGTCAAGGTCATCGACCTGCTGACCCCGTACGTCAAGGGCGGCAAGATCGGTCTGTTCGGTGGTGCCGGTGTCGGCAAGACCGTTCTGATCCAGGAGATGATCACCCGTATCGCTCGCGAGTTCTCGGGCACCTCGGTGTTCGCGGGCGTCGGTGAGCGTACTCGTGAGGGCACCGACCTCCGTCTGGAAATGGAAGAGATGGGCGTCCTTCCGGACACCGCCCTCGTCTTCGGCCAGATGGACGAGCCGCCGGGCACGCGTATGCGCGTGGCCCTGTCGGCGCTGACCATGGCGGAGTACTTCCGCGATGTCCAGCACCAGGACGTGCTGCTCTTCATCGACAACATCTTCCGTTTCACCCAGGCCGGTTCCGAGGTCTCGACCCTGCTGGGTCGCATGCCTTCGGCCGTGGGTTACCAGCCGACGCTGGCGGACGAGATGGGTCAGCTCCAGGAGCGCATCACCTCGACCAAGGGTCGCTCGATCACCTCGCTGCAGGCGATCTACGTCCCCGCCGACGACTACACCGACCCGGCGCCGGCGACCACCTTCGCCCACCTGGATGCGACGACCGAGCTTTCGCGCCCGATCTCGCAGAAGGGCATCTACCCGGCCGTCGACCCGCTGACCTCGACCTCTCGTATCCTCGAGGCTTCGATCGTCGGCGAGCGTCACTTCCGGGTTGCCAACGAGGTCAAGCGGATCCTGCAGAAGTACAAGGAACTGCAGGACATCATCGCCATCCTCGGCATGGACGAGCTCTCCGAAGAGGACAAGGTCCTCGTCGGTCGCGCCCGTCGCCTGGAGAAGTTCCTCGGTCAGAACTTCATCGTCGCCGAGAAGTTCACCGGCCAGGTCGGCTCGGTCGTTCCGCTGGAACAGACCATCGACGACTTCGACCGTGTCTGCAAGGGCGAGTTCGACCACTACCCGGAGCAGGCGTTCAACTCCTGCGGTGGTCTCGACGACGTCGAGGCAGCCGCGAAGAAGATCCTCGGGAAGTAGTCCACTATGGCGGAGATGACAGTTGATCTCGTAGCTGTCGAGCGCAAGATCTGGTCCGGCCAGGCTTCGTTCGTCAGCGCGCAGACCACCGAAGGTCAGATCGGCATCATGGCAGGCCACGAGCCGCTGCTCGGTCAGCTCGTCGAGGGCGGCACGGTTTCCATCGTGTCGACCGACGGCGAGCGGATCGTCGCCGCGGTGCACGGCGGCTTCTTCTCGGTCACCGCCGACACCGTGCGTGTGCTGGCCGAGTCCGCGGATCTCGCGGGTGAGGTCGACGTCGACGCGGCGCGCAAGGTGCTCTCCGACGCGAGCGCCACCGAGGTGGAGCTGCGCGCGGCGCAGGGCCAGGTGCGCGCGGTCGAAGCGACCGTGACCGACTGATCGCAGTAGAACACGCTCTGCCGGCGCGGAACTTCGGTTCCGCGCCGGCAGAGTTGTTTGCGCAGCGTTTTCGTGGGGATGAACGATCCGGCCGGAGCGTCCCGTGGCGGTCGTGATTGAATATCGGAGCGGGGGTGTCTTGGACACCGGCAAGAACGAAAGGGCGTACAGCATTGCAAACCGGGATGGTTCTCCTGATCATTCTGGTGCTGACGCTCGTGTTCGTAGCCGGTGCATCGACATATCGCCTGGTGATGTTGCGCCGAGGGGGCACGGCCGCGCTACTACGCGCACTGCCCGCGCGCGGCGGCCACGGCTGGCGGCACGGGCTCATTCGCTACGACGAGGACCGCCTCGTCTTCTTCAAACTGACCAGCTTGAAATTCGGTCCCGACTCCACGGTGCATCGGCAGGGTCTCGAGATCGTCGAGCGCCGAGCGCCGCAGGGCGACGAATTCGACATCATGACCGATGACATCGTGGTGGTAGCCGTCACCGATCCGCAGAGCAGTTTCGAGCTAGCGCTCGACCGCGGTTCGATGGCGGCTTTTCTGTCCTGGGTGGAGTCGCGACCGTCCGATCGCGCCCGCCGTACTCGTGGAGGCCCATCGTGAGCGTGCATCTGACCCGGATCTATACCCGTACGGGTGACGACGGCACGACCGGTCTCAGCGACTTCTCTCGCGTCGCCAAGAACGATCCACGGCTGATCGCCTACGCCGACTGCGACGAAGCCAACGCCGCCCTCGGTGTCGCCGTCGCCCTCGGTGCGCCCGAACCCGCTGTGCTGACGGTGTTGCGCCAGATCCAGAACGATCTGTTCGACGCGGGCGCCGACCTGTCCACCCCGGTTGTCGCCGAACCGAAGTACCCGCCGCTGCGCATCACCCAGCCCTACATCGACCGGCTCGAGAAGTGGTGTGACGAGTTCAACGACGGTCTGGCACCGCTGAATTCGTTCATCTTGCCCGGCGGCACGCCGTTGGCTGCGTTGTTGCACACAGCCCGCACCGTGGTGCGGCGCGCCGAGCGATCCGCGTGGTCCGCTGTCGAAACGTACCCTGACGACACCAGTGTGCTGCCCGCGAAATATCTGAATCGACTCTCGGACCTGCTGTTCATCCTCAGCCGCGCCACCAATCCTTCCGGCGACGTGTTGTGGCAGCCCGGCGGCGGGCTGCCCCGCTGAAAGCGACTCTCCGACGCGGAGAATCGGTCGGTTTCTTGTTCTTTCGTGGCAGGGGGGCGTGTCGTCGCGTGACGGTCGATAAGCTGGCGTGGTGAGCGAACGGTTTCTGGTCTCCGGCGGCAATCGACTCGTCGGCGAGGTCGCGGTCGGCGGCGCGAAGAACAGCGTGCTGAAGCTGATGGCTGCCTCGTTGCTGGCCGAGGGCACGACCACCATCACCAACTGCCCTGACATCCTCGATGTCCCCTTGATGGCGGAGGTGCTGCGCGGCCTCGGCTGCGATGTGACGATCTCCGACGACGTCGGCGGCGACAACTCGGTGGTGACCATCGATACCCCCGCCGAACCCAAGTACCACGCGGACTTCCCCGCGGTGACCCAGTTCCGCGCTTCGGTGTGTGTGCTCGGTCCGCTGATGGCGCGCTGCAAACGTGCCGTGGTGGCGCTACCCGGTGGTGACGCCATCGGTTCGCGCCCCCTCGATATGCACCAGGCGGGGCTACGTCTGCTCGGTGCGACCAGTGCGATCGAGCACGGTTGCGTCGTGGCGTCGGCCGAACAGCTGCAGGGCGCGCGGATCCGCCTCGACTTCCCGTCGGTGGGCGCGACCGAGAACATCCTGATGGCCGCGGTCCTGGCCGAGGGGGAGACGGTCATCGACAACGCGGCGCGCGAGCCCGACATCGTCGACCTGTGCACCATGCTCGTCCAGATGGGTGCGCAGATCGACGGTGCCGGTTCCTCCGTGCTCACCGTGCAGGGCGTCAAGAGCCTCTCGCCCACCACACACCGGGTGATCGGCGACCGCATCGTCGCCGCCACCTGGGGGATCGCCGCCGCGATGACCACGGGCGACGTCCGTGTCACCGGGGTCAACCCCAAGCACCTCGCCCTGGTGCTGGACAAGCTGCGCTCGGCCGGTGCGCGAATCTCCTACGAGCCCAACGGCTTCCGGGTCGTGCAGGCCGAACGTCCGCGCGCGGTGAACTTCGCGACGCTGCCGTTCCCCGGTTTCCCGACCGACCTGCAGCCGATGGCCATCGGCCTGGCCGCCATCGCCGACGGCACCTCGATGATCACCGAGAACGTCTTCGAGGCGCGGTTCCGTTTCGTGGAGGAGATGATCCGACTTGGCTCCGATGCCAGGACCGACGGTCACCATGCGGTGGTCCGTGGGATCCCGCGCTTGTCGAGTGCGCCGGTCTGGTCTTCCGACATCCGCGCGGGAGCGGGCCTGGTCCTGGCCGGCCTCGTCGCCGACGGCGTCACCGAAGTGCACGACGTCTATCACATCGACCGCGGTTATCCGAGGTTCGTCGAGCAGATGCAGGCGCTCGGGGGACAGGTCGAACGGGTCGATGCGCCGAAATAGGGCCTCTGACCAGCCGATTTGACTTCGCGTTTGTCGGCACGTAACTTTATTCCAGTCAGAGCGACACGGACACCGACTCAGCCASTGGCTGGGACACGAGGTAGGACGTTGAGCGCCTGACTGATCATGTGTTCAGGGTTACRTCAACCGGATTTGCTTCCGGTGAWTGCCTTGAGCTAAGTTTGAACCCTTGCCTCACYGAAACCCCGACGACATGTTGTTGGTAGAAGTGTGTGCGTGTGTTCTTTGAGAACTCAATAGTGTGTCGATGAATGTCAGTGCCAATAATTATTATTGGTTCCAATCTTTCATGTACCCCCCGGTCGTGGGANTGTGCGTGTGTTCTTTGAGAACTCAATAGTGTGTCGATGAATGTCAGTGCCAATAATTATTATTGGTTCCAATCTTTCATGTACCCCCCGGTCGTGGGAGGTTGGACATTGAACAACAGCGAATCTTTTTGCTGGTGTTTTGTTTTGCTAGGTTTTCGGACTCTAGTTAGATAATTTTGATTCGCTCTCCCYTTGGGAGGGTTGTTTCGAGAGTCTTCAACGGAGAGTTTGATTCTGGCTCAGGACGAACGCTAGCGGCGTGCTTAACACATGCAAGTCGAGCGGTAAGGCCCTTCGGGGTACACGAGCGGCGAACGGGTGAGTAACACGTGGGTGATCTGCCTTGCACTTCGGGATAAGCCTGGGAAACCGGGTCTAATACCGGATATGACCACGAGATGCATGTCTTGTGGTGGAAAGATTTATCGGTGCGAGATGGGCCCGCGGCCTATCAGCTTGTTGGTGAGGTAACGGCTCACCAAGGCGACGACGGGTAGCCGACCTGAGAGGGTGACCGGCCACACTGGGACTGAGACACGGCCCAGACTCCTACGGGAGGCAGCAGTGGGGAATATTGCACAATGGGCGAAAGCCTGATGCAGCGACGCCGCGTGCGGGATGACGGCCTTCGGGTTGTAAACCGCTTTTGACAGGGACGAAGCGCAAGTGACTGTACCTGTAGAATAAGGACCGGCCAACTACGTGCCAGCAGCCGCGGTAATACGTAGGGTCCGAGCGTTGTCCGGAATTACTGGGCGTAAAGAGCTTGTAGGCGGTTCGTCGCGTCGTTTGTGAAAACTTGGGGCTCAACCTTAAGCTTGCAGGCGATACGGGCGGACTAGAGTACTTCAGGGGAGACTGGAATTCCTGGTGTAGCGGTGAAATGCGCAGATATCAGGAGGAACACCGGTGGCGAAGGCGGGTCTCTGGGAAGTAACTGACGCTGAGAAGCGAAAGCATGGGTAGCAAACAGGATTAGATACCCTGGTAGTCCATGCCGTAAACGGTGGGTACTAGGTGTGGGGCTCCTTCCACGGACTCCGTGCCGTAGCTAACGCATTAAGTACCCCGCCTGGGGAGTACGGCCGCAAGGCTAAAACTCAAAGAAATTGACGGGGGCCCGCACAAGCGGCGGAGCATGTGGATTAATTCGATGCAACGCGAAGAACCTTACCTGGGTTTGACATACACCGGAAACCTGCAGAGATGTAGGCCCCCTTGTGGTCGGTGTACAGGTGGTGCATGGCTGTCGTCAGCTCGTGTCGTGAGATGTTGGGTTAAGTCCCGCAACGAGCGCAACCCYTATCTTATGTTGCCAGCGCGTAATGGCGGGGACTCGTGAGAGACTGCCGGGGTCAACTCGGAGGAAGGTGGGGACGACGTCAAGTCATCATGCCCCTTATGTCCAGGGCTTCACACATGCTACAATGGCCGGTACAGAGGGCTGCGATACCGCGAGGTGGAGCGAATCCCTTAAAGCCGGTCTCAGTTCGGATCGGGGTCTGCAACTCGACCCCGTGAAGTTGGAGTCGCTAGTAATCGCAGATCAGCAACGCTGCGGTGAATACGTTCCCGGGCCTTGTACACACCGCCCGTCACGTCATGAAAGTCGGTAACACCCGAAGCCGGTGGCCTAACCCCTTGTGGGAGGGAGCCGTCGAAGGTGGGATCGGCGATTGGGACGAAGTCGTAACAAGGTAGCCGTACCGGAAGGTGCGGCTGGATCACCTCCTTTCTAAGGAGCA
>NZ_LMFE01000006.1:0-5723 GCF_001427185.1 Nocardia sp. Root136 | reverse complement strand
AGCGGCAGCGGTGGCTCGGGCGGCGGAAACGGCAGCGGCTCGGGCGGCGGAAGCGGCTCCAACGGATCAGGTTCCGGCGGCGGCCAAGGATCAGGCGGAGGCAACAGCGGCAGCAATAGAAGCCTGCCGAGCGGTGGACCGAGCAGTACGCAGCCGACGACCAAATCCGCGATCAACCCGAACCTGTCCGAGGGCAGCACACCGAAAACCACCGAACGCATCGATCCGACCGCCGAGACCTCCAGCCTCGACACGACAACCCCCAACGGCGCGACCGGGCCCCTTTCCACCCTGTCGAACATGCTCAGCCAACTCACCGGCGGGTCAGGTTCCTCCGGCGCGTCGGGCGCCTCCGGCGCGAGCGGCCCATTCGGCCTGCTCGATCAGCTCGGCGCGTCGGGCGCCCTCGATGACATCAGACCCGCTGGTCTCGGAAGCGGTGGAGGCGGAGGTGGCCTACCGAGCGGCATCGGCGGCGGCGTCGACGACAAGCTCTTCCCCCGCGCGAGTCCCGTCACCACCTCCACCGAACAGACCCGCGCCGGCATCGCGACGGGCACTGGCATGACCAACGCAGGCATGCCGATGGGCATGGGCGGTTACCCGATGGGCGGCGGCATGGGTGGTGGCATGGGCGGCCAGGGTCAGCAACAGCAGCAAGAGCGCAAACGCGCGGCCTATCTCGACAGCACCGAACACCTCGATGAGGCGATCGGCGAGGACCCGCTCTCGATCCGCCCGATCATCGACCGCTGATTCCACTACTACTCTCTGCGAGCGTCCCATGCGTTTTCATGTCGTCAGCCTGCCCCACACGCAGACAACCATCGCCTATCAGCCCTGCGCGTACACCCAGAAGGCGCGCCGGTTCGCCACCATGATGACCGAGCACGGCCACGACGTCATCCTCTACGGCGGCGAGGAGAACGACGCGCTCTGCGCGGAGTTCGTGCCGCTGGTGACCAAGGCCGAGCAGGCCGAGTGGTTCGGCGGCAACGACCCGACCAAGGAGATCAGCAATCTCACCTGGGACCCGCACGATCACCATTGGCGCGTCGCGAACGCGCGCGCGATCAGCGAGATCGCCGAGCGAAAGCGGGAACGTGACTTCATCGGCGTGCTCGGCGGCTGCTGCCAGCAGGCCATCGCCGACACCCTGCCCGAACTCATGACGGTCGAATTCGGTATCGGCTACAGCGGCGTATTCGCCAAGTATCGAGTGTTCGAGAGCTACGCGTGGATGCATTCGGTCTACGGCGCGCGGACCACCGTGTCCGACGTGATGAGCGCCCGAGGCGAGTTCTATGACGCGGTGATCCCGAATTACTACGCGGTGGAGGAGTTTCCGTACTCGGCCGACAAAGACGACTACTTCCTTTTCATCGGCCGGCTGATCGAGGCCAAGGGCATTCAGGTCGCGATCGACACCTGCACGCGCCTCGGCGTGAAGCTCATTGTCGCCGGCGCGAGCGCGGGCGAGGTGCCGACCGCCGATTGTGTCGAGTACGTGGGCGTCGTCGACAGCGTCCGACGTGGCGAGCTCATGAGCCGCGCCCGCGCGGTTTTCGTGCCCACGCTGTATCTGGAACCCTTCGGTGGCGTGCACGCCGAAGCCATGCTGTGCGGTACGCCCGTCATCACCACCGATTGGGGCGTATTCACCGAAACCGTGCAGCAGGGGGTACAGGGTTTCCGCTGCCGCACCCTGCGCGAATTCTGTACGGCCGCGGAAACAGTGGACAAACTCGACTACCGCGCGATCCGCGAGTACGCGATAGGCAAGTTCTCCACCGATGCCGTCGCACCCCAGTACGAAACCTATTTCGAACGGCTACTCGACCTCTGGGACGACGGCTGGTACGCCCGCTAGCAGCCGGTTTACCGTGGTTAACATCGGGAGGGACACGAGGTTAACAGCAGGCGTCGGGTTACCGGCAGTTGTCTTCTTGGCGCAGTCGCAAATGAATGCCGTTGCCCGAGAAGTTTTTTGACGGATCAGAACTATCTTTCTCAGCATGACCGACGATGCCGCTCCCGCATCCACCGCTGTGCCGATGATCTCGATGCGCAACGTGGACAAACACTTCGGTGAACTCCACGTCCTGCGCGATATCCACCTCGACGTGCCCCGTGGGCAGGTCGTGATCGTCCTCGGCCCGTCGGGTTCGGGGAAATCTACCCTGTGCCGCACCATCAATCGCCTCGAACCGATCGACTCCGGCGACATCGCCATCGACGGCGTCACCCTGCCCGACGAGGGCAAAGCCCTCGCCGCCCTGCGCGCCGAGGTGGGCATGGTGTTCCAGTCGTTCAACCTGTTCGCGCACAAGACCATCCTCGAGAACGTCATGCTCGCCCCTACCAAGGTGCGGGGAAAGCGGAAGGACGAGGCCCGCACACATGCCCTCGCCCTGCTCGAGCGGGTCGGCATCGCCAACCAGGCCGACAAATACCCGGCCCAACTCTCCGGCGGCCAACAACAGCGCGTGGCCATTGCCCGCTCGCTGGCGATGGACCCCAAAGTGATGCTGTTCGACGAGCCGACCTCCGCGCTCGACCCCGAGATGGTCAACGAGGTCCTCGACGTGATGGTCGCCCTCGCCAAGGAAGGCATGACCATGCTCGTGGTCACCCACGAAATGGGCTTCGCGCGCCGAGCCGGCGATCGCGTCCTGTTCATGGCCGACGGCGAGATCATCGAAGACACCGCGCCCGAAGCGTTCTTCACCGCACCGACTTCCGAACGCGCGAGGGACTTCCTCGCCAAGATTCTTACCCACTGAAAACCCTGTCCCGAAGAGCTGAGGAAACCCCATGAGGATCAATCGTGCGACGCGCGTCGGAATCGGCGCAGCGGCACTGGTATTGGCAGCCACCGTCACCGCGGCCTGCGGCGGCGGTGAGAACAAGTCGGCCCTGGACAACGCCAAGGACGGCAAGCTGACCATCGGCATCAAGTTCGACCAGCCGGGTCTGGGCCTGCGCAATACCGACGGCACCTACAGCGGCTTNCGCCCTGGACAACGCCAAGGACGGCAAGCTGACCATCGGCATCAAGTTCGACCAGCCGGGTCTGGGCCTGCGCAATACCGACGGCACCTACAGCGGCTTCGACGTCGACGTGGCCAAGTCCGTCGCCGACAAGCTCGGTGTGAAGCCGGAGAACGTCACCTTCAAGGAAGCGCCGTCGGCCCAGCGCGAGACCCTGATCGAGAACGGCCAGGTCGACTTCGTCGTGGCCACCTACTCGATCAACGACAAGCGCAAGGAGAAGGTCGATTTCGGTNTGTGAAGCCGGAGAACGTCACCTTCAAGGAAGCGCCGTCGGCCCAGCGCGAGACCCTGATCGAGAACGGCCAGGTCGACTTCGTCGTGGCCACCTACTCCATTACCGACAAGCGCAAGGACAAGGTCGACTTCGCCGGCCCGTACTACATCGCGGGCCAGGACCTGCTGGTCAAGGCCGACAACACCACGATCGCCGGACCCGACTCCCTCGCGGGCAAGAAGGTCTGTTCGGTGAAGGGCTCCACCCCGGCCCAGAACATCGAGAAGAACTACCCGCAGGCCCAGCTGCAGACCTACGACACCTACTCGCTGTGCATCGAGGCGATGCGCAGCGGCGCGATCGACGCGGTCACCACCGACAACGTCATTCTCGCTGGTTACGCCGCCCAGTCGCCCGGCACGTTCAAGCTGGTGAACAAGCCCTTCACCACCGAGAAGTACGGCATCGGGGTGAAGAAGGGCCAGACCGATCTGCGGACCAAGGTCAACGACGCCATCGCGTCGATGATCACCGACGGGTCGTGGAAGGCCGCGCAGGAGAGAAACTTCGCCGGTACCGGCTTCGCCGTGCCCGCCCCGCCGACCATCGACCGCTACTAGCACCGACCGGAGGACGCGCGTCCGTGTTCGACCTGATCTCGAGATATCACTCCGAATTCCTCACCGCGTTCGGAGTAACCATCCAACTCACCGTCTTCTCCGCGATCGGCGCTCTCGTCATCGGGACCGTCGTCGCCGGCATGTGCGTATCCCCGATTCCGGTAGCGCGCTGGGTCGGCACGGCGTACGTCGCCATCTTCCGCAACACCCCACTCACCCTGATCATCGTGTTCACCTCACTGGGCCTCTACACCACGCTCGGCTGGAAACTGGCCGGTGATTCGCTGCGCGAGAACAATTTTCGCTGGGCGATCGTCGGCCTGAGTGTCTACACCGCGGCATTCGTCTGCGAATCACTTCGCGCGGGCATCAACACCGTCGCACTCGGCCAGTCCGAGGCGGGTCGTTCCCTCGGCTTCGGGTTCGCGCAGAACCTGCGGTTGATCGTGCTCCCGCAGGCCTTCCGCGCGGTTATCGCCCCGCTCGGCAGTGTGCTGATCGCGCTCACCAAGAACTCGACGGTCGCCTCGGTTGTCGGCGTCGGCGAGGCGGCGTTGCTGATGAGTTCGATGAACGAGAACGAGGCAGCCGTCCTGGCCGTCGGCGCGATCTTCGGCCTCGGCTTCATTGTGCTGACCCTGCCGACCGGCCTGTTGTTCGGCTGGCTCGCCAACCGATACGAGGTGGTTCGATGAGCACCGCATCGGTCCTGTTCGACGCGCCGGGCCCACGCACGCGGCTGCGCCACCACGTGTACTCGGTGGCCGTTGTGCTCGCCCTGCTCGCCGCCGGCTGGTCGCTCTACTCGGCGTTCGCCGAGAAGGGCCAGTTCACGGCGGCGAAATGGCGGCCTTTCCTCGACTCCGATGTGTGGGAGACCTACCTGCTACCCGGTTTGCAGGGCACGCTGACGGCGGCGGCGATCTCGATTGTCGGATCGGTGGTCTTCGGCATGATCTTCGGCGTGCTTCGCCTGTCGGATCACCGCTCGGTGCGCGCGGCCGCGGGCACTGTCGTCGAGCTCGCTCGGGCGATACCCGTATTGATCCTGATGATCTTCCTGTTCGCGGTTTTCGGCGACTACAACCTGTTCCCGTCCGAACAGCTTGCCCTGGCCGCTGTGGTGATCGCGCTGATCATCTACAACTCGGCGGTCATCGCCGAGATCGTGCGCGCCGGAATCAAGTCGCTGCCCAAGGGACAGACCGAGGCGGCGGCGGCGCTCGGGTTGCGCAAGAACCAGCTGATGCGGCTGATCCTGCTCCCCCAGGCCGTCACCGTGATGCTGCCCGCGCTCGTGTCACAGATGGTGGTCGTGCTCAAAGACACCGCGCTCGGCTACCAGATCACCTACGTGGAACTCGTGCGCTCCGGTCAGCAGGAAGGCGCCGCGCTCCAGAACACGATCTCGGCCCTGATCGTTGTCGCGTTGATCATGATCTCGCTCAACATGGCTCTGAGCTTCCTGGCGACCAGCCTGGAGAAACGGTTGCGCGCCCGCAACAAGAGTGCCAGCGCGGTGCTCGCGCCCGATTCGATCGTCACCAAGAAATAGTCACCCACCGACGCGGGGCCCGATCCGATCAGATCGGGCCCCGTCTTCTTGCGCAACCGGTGTGAGGTTCCCCCGCTGAGCCGGAGAGCGAACTATCTGGTTCCGGCTGGAACCGGCCCTGGTATCTGGCTTCGTACTCGTCTGGCGATAACCAACCCAGCCTCTTCTCGAGAGGCTGGGCGTTGTACCAGCCGTAATGGCAACGGATGCCCATACCAGCCGAGGGCCTTGAGCCCGGTCATCGAGAGCGGCGCCTCGTGGTGGGTGTTGTGGCCGATTT
>NZ_LMFE01000005.1:0-65164 GCF_001427185.1 Nocardia sp. Root136 | reverse complement strand
CCATTCCGAACCCGGAAGCTAAGGCCACCTGCGCCGATGGTACTGCACTCGACAGGGTGTGGGAGAGTAGGACACTGCCGGAACATCATTGCGAAAGGCCCCCAACCATTGGTTGGGGGCCTTTTTGCGTTCCCAGAGCAGTCGCCTACAGTGCTTGGGTGCGCCTCGTCATTGCTCGTTGCCAGGTCGACTACGTCGGTCGACTGACCGCCCACCTCCCGATGGCTCGTCGGCTGTTGCTGATCAAGGCCGACGGGTCGGTGCTCGTGCACTCCGACGGCGGCTCGTACAAGCCGTTGAACTGGATGAGCCCGCCGTGCTGGCTGGTGGAACAAGACGTGCCGGAGTCGGTGACGGCGAAGGCACTGTGGGTGGTGACGAACAAGGCCGGCGAGGAACTGCAGATCACCATCGAGGAGATCGAGCACGATTCCTCGCACGAGCTCGGCGTCGATCCCGGCCTGGTGAAGGACGGCGTCGAAGCGCATCTGCAGGAGCTGCTCGCCGAACACGTGACGAAGCTCGGGGAGGGGTACACCCTGGTTCGGCGCGAGTACATGACCGCGATCGGACCGGTGGACCTGCTGTGCCGTGACGCCGGCGGTGCCTCGGTGGCGGTGGAGATCAAGCGCCGCGGTGACATCGACGGTGTCGAGCAGCTCACCCGCTACCTCGAACTGCTCAACCGCGACCCGCTGCTTGCCCCGGTGGCCGGGGTGTTCGCGGCGCAGCAGATCAAGCCGCAGGCGAGGACGCTGGCCGAGGACCGTGGAATCCGCTGCCTCACGCTCGATTACGACGAGCTACGTGGCACGGAGAGCAACGTTTTCCGCCTCTTCTAGGAGGGAAGTGGGATGCCGCGACGTAAACCACGCACCGGGCGTCCTGCGGGCCCCGCACCGCTCGGTGACGTGTACGGCCGGACCGAGGACGGGCCGGGCGATGAAACCTATATCGTGCGAACGGTTCCCGGTGCCCGCGCGGTGAAGACCTATCGGTGCCCCGGCTGCGACCACGAGATCGCCGTCGGTGTCGCCCATGTCGTCGCCTGGGCCGCCGAGGGCGGCGAGGACGACCGCAGACACTGGCACCAGGGTTGCTGGAACGGTCGACGCACCCGCGGCATCACCCGCCGCTGGTCCTGACCGACATCCGAGCTGTAGACAACGAAAACCGAAGGCCGCCTCGATGTTCGAGGCGGCCTTCGGTTTTCCAGGTGAATGTCGTTACGAGTCCGACAGACTGATCAGTTGACGTCGGCGCTCTCGCGGTCCTCGTCGACAATGTCCTCGTCGGCGACCTCCGGGATGGCCTTGTTCTGGCGCGAGCTCGAGACCGACTTGTTTCCATTGCTGTTGTTGCTGATCGACTTGCGCTCGGGAGTGCCGTCGAGCAGTTCGCTCTCGCGGTTGACCGCGGCGAGCATGGCGGGCACGGAGTCGAGCTGACCGCGAATTCCGAGCAGCTGGGCGAGCACCCGGCCGCGCAGCACGCGCATCTCCTCGGCCAGTTCCTTCGCGTGCGCGATCTTGCGCTCGGAGGTCTGGGTGGCGGAGCTGATCAGGCGGTTGGACTCATCGGTCGCATCCTTGATCCGCTGGGCGGCCTCGGCGCGACTGGTGGCCTCGAGCTCCTCCATGGCACGGGTCAGCTTGGTGCGCCGATCGTTCATGGTGGCCTCGAAGTCCTGCTGGGTGGCCTTGCGCTTGGCCTCGGCCTCCTTGCCGAGACGTTCCACATCGGCCTGTGCGGCCTCGATGATCTTGGCGGACTCGGTGCGCGCGTTCGCGAGGGTCTGCTCGAACTCGATCTCGAGCGCCTCGCGCTTCTCCTTGGTCTCCGCGAGCAGCGACTCGTACTTGCCACGCATCTCGGTGGCCTGCTGCTCGGCGATCGACACCATCTCGGCGGCTTCGGCCTGCGCAAGCGCGCGGACCTCGGACGCTTCGTCCGAGGCCAGGCGCAGCATGCGCGAGATGCGGTCGGACATGCCTTCGGCGGTGGTCGGCGGCACGGAAAGCCGGTCGACCTCCTTGCGGAGCTCGTCGATCTCGTCACGCGCATCTTCCAGCTGGCTGGCGAGATTGCGGGCCTGCGCTGCGGCAGCATCCCGGTCGGTGGCGGTGACGCGGAGCTCAGCGTCGAAGCGGTCGAAGTAGTTGCGCACCTCGTCTTGCGCATAACCCTTGCGCACAACGGTGAAGGGCAGTGCAACGAAGCGATTGCGATCGGACTCAGGTGACGACATGGCACACAAAATACAGCCTCGAGCGAGCCTATGGAGACTCGACCGTGATTGTGATCTCGCTGAGATTTACCGACAGTACCGGCGTACTAGTGCGTAACGTCCGGGTTCGGCTCCACGAGCTCGACCAGCACACCGCCAGCATCCTTCGGATGGATGAAATTGATGCGGGAATCGGCGGTTCCGTGGCGGGGGGCTTCGTACAGCAAACGCACGCCGCGTCCGCGCAGGAAGTCCGAAACCGCTTCGATATCGGTGACCCGGTAGGCCAGCTGCTGCAGTCCGGGGCCGCTGCGGTCGATGAACTTGGCGATGGTCGACTCGGGGGTGAGCGGGGACAGCAACTGCAGGGCGGTCGCTCGGTCGGCGGCGGCGGGGCACGACAGCATGGCCTCGACGACGCCCTGGGCCTCGTTCACCTCGCGGTGGGTCTCGACCATGCCGAGGTTGTCGGTGTACCAGGCCACGGCGATGTCGAGGTCGGGCACGGCGATGCCCACGTGGTCGACGGCGATGACGTAGTCGGCGGGGATGAAGTTCTCATTGGTCACCCCACGAAGCTAGCGCGGACCTGCGTGCCGGGTGCGGGCCGATACCGGTTACCGTGGAGTCCAACTCCTGTACGCGCGCGGTGCTGCCGTGTGCCTCCGGCGAGGTTCGACTCAATGAATGCGAGGCTTTCGTGACCACTTCTGTCATCGTGTCCGGTGCGCGTACCCCGGTCGGTCGGCTGCTCGGCGGTCTGAAGGGCTTCAAGGCCTCGGATCTGGCCGGTGTCGCCATCAAGGCCGCGCTCGAGAAGGGCGGCGTCGCGCCCGCGCAGGTCGACTACGTGATTCTGGGACAGGTGCTGCAGGCCGGTGCGGGGCAGCTGCCCGCGCGTCAGGCCGCCATCGCCGCGGGTATCCCGATGGATGTGCCGTCGCTGCTGATCAACAAGGTCTGTCTGTCCGGCATCAACGCCATCGCACTGGCCGATCAGCTGATCCGCGCGGGTGAGCACGAGATCGTGGTCGCCGGCGGCATGGAGTCGATGAGCCAGACCCCGCATCTGCTGCCCAAGAGCCGTGGGGGCTTCAAGTACGGCGACACCACCCTCGTCGACCACATGGCCTACGACGGCCTGCACGACGTGATCACCGACCAGGCCATGGGCCTGCTCACCGAGGATCGCAACGACCTCGACAAGGTGAGCCGCGAGGAGCAGGACGCGCTGGCCGCGGCCTCGCACCAGCGCGCTGCCGCCGCGTGGAAGAACGGGCTGTTCGAGGACGAGGTCGTGCCGGTCGCCGTGCCGCAGCGCAAGGGCGACCCGGTCTACGTCACCGAGGACGAGGGCATTCGCGCCGACACCACCGTCGAGTCGCTGGGCAAGCTGCGTCCGGCCTTCCGCAAGGACGGCACCGTCACCGCGGGCACCGCCTCGCAGATCTCCGACGGCGCGGCCGCGGTGATCGTGATGAGCAAGGCCAAGGCCGAGGAGCTGGGGCTGGAGTGGATCGCCGAGATCGGCGCCGCGGGCCAGGTCGCCGGACCGGATTCGACCCTGCAGGACCAGCCGGCCAACGCGATCCTCGCCGCGTGCGCCAAGGAGGGCATTACGCCCGCCGAGCTGGACCTGATCGAGATCAACGAGGCGTTCGCGGCGGTCGGTGTGTCGTCGACCCGCAAGCTCGGCTTCGACCCGGAGAAGGTCAATGTCAACGGTGGCGCCATCGCCATCGGTCACCCGCTCGGCATGTCCGGTGCGCGCATCCTGCTGCACCTGGCGCTGGAGCTGAAGCGTCGCGGTGGTGGCGTCGGTGCCGCCGCGCTGTGCGGTGGTGGCGGTCAGGGTGACGCGCTGATCATCCGCGTACCTGCCTGATCCCGTTCGACCACGAAAGCCCTGGTACTCCGCGTGGGTACCAGGGCTTTTGTTGTGACCGGTCCAACTACGTGGTGTCGTAGATCATGCGGCACAATGGTGGGCATGGGTTTCTTCGATTTGCGGTCCACGGCCAGTCGGTTTCGGTTCTTCGCGGTGCTCGAGGCGCTGTCCTGGATCGGGCTGCTGACCGGAATGGCGTTCAAGTACCTGCCCGCGGAGGGCAACGAGATCGGCGTGAAGATCTTCGGACCGGTGCACGGCGCGATCTTCGTGCTGTTCGTGATCACGGCGCTGTTGACCTCGCGCGAACTGAACTGGAACTGGAAGACCACCGTGCTGGCACTGGCGTCGAGCATTCCGCCGCTGTTCACCGTGATCTTCGAGGTCTGGGCGGTGCGCACCGGTCAGCTCGGTGAGCTGAGCGCGGACGTGAGCAAGGGCTCCGCGGCTGCCGCTCCAACAGCTTCGTGACAAACTGGAAAGCGTGACTCGACCCGCTGCCCGCCGTCCATCGCCCGCCGCTGCCGCCGCCATGTCCGGTGCGGTGGATCTGTCCGCGCTGAAGCAGCCGCCCGCCGCTCCCGGCGGTGGCGCTGCTGCTCCGGCCTCGGGGAACCACACGGTCACCGAGGCGGATTTCGAAGCCAAGGTGATTCGGCGCTCGACGCAGGTGCCCGTGGTGGTCGCGCTGTTCTCGCAGCGCAGCGCGGGCAGCGTCGAGCTGGTTCGCACCCTGGAACGGTTCAACGCCGAAGACCGTGGCGCCTGGGATCTGGCCGTGATCGAGGCCGAAGCCAATATGAACATCGTGCAGGCGCTGCGCGTGCAGGGCATTCCGACGGTGATCGCGGTGGCGGGCGGGCAGCCGCTGGCCGATTTCGAAGGCGCGCAGCCGGACCCGCAGGTGCGGCAGTGGCTCGACGCTGTGATGGACGCGACAGCGGGCAAGCTCGAGGGCGACCCCGACGCGGCTCCCGTCGAGCCCGAGATCGAGGACCCGCGCTTCGTCGACGCGGAGGACAAGCTGTCCGAAGGTGACTTCGCCGGCGCCGAGGCGGCCTACGAGGCGATCATCGCCGAGGAACCCGGCAACGAGGAAGCCAAGGCGGCCCTGCGCCAGCTGCGCTTCCTGACCAGGGCCCAGCAGCTCGACCCGGCTGTGGTCGCCACCGCCGACGCCGACCCGGCGAATCTGGACGCCGCACTCGACGCCGCCGACATCGAAATGTTCGAGCAGCGACCCGAGGCGGCCTTCGATCGGATCATCGCGATCGTCAAGCGCACCGCGGGCGACGACCGCACCAGGGCCCGCACCCGACTGCTCGAACTGTTCGAGCTGTTCGATCCCGCCGAGCCCTTCGTGATCGCCGCCCGGCGCAAGCTCGCCGCCGCACTGTACTGACACCCACAGCCCCGCCACGATTGCTTTTCGAAGCCGCCCCGGTCGAACATCGCTGGGGCGGCTTCGCTGCGTGTGAGTGGTGCTACGGTCGAAATATGGCGTCCAAGAACGATATCCAGCATCGGATCGTCACCGCGTTCCAGCGGCGACTGAATCCGATCCTGGGCAGACTGCCCGGTCAGCAGTTGCTCGAGACGGTCGGACGGGTGAGCGGGCAGCCGCGGGTCACGCCGATCGGTGGTCGGCGCGTCGGAAACGAGTTCTGGTTGGTCTCCGAGTTCGGGGATCGCTCGCAGTATGTGCGCAACATCAAGGCCGACAACAGGGTCAGGGTGCGCCTGGGCGGACGCTGGTACACGGGGACCGCCGTATTGCTGCCCGGCGACGATCCACGGGCCAGGCTGCGGCAGTTGCCGCGCTACAACAGCACCGCGGTGCGGGCGTTCGGTACCGACCTGCTGACGATTCGGGTCGACCTGGATCGTTAAGCCGTCGAGGACAGCCAGAGGGCGCTGTGCGGGGCCATGGTAATGGTGGCCGAGGCCGGGTGACCGTGGCTGGGGGTGTCGACGGCGGTGACGATGCCGAGATTGCCGATGCCGGAGCCCGCGTATTCGTGGGCGTCGGTGTTGAGGATCTCGTGCCAGGAGCCGGGGTGGGGCAGGCCGATGCGGTAGTTCTCGCGGAGGGAACCCGAGAAGTTGAAGACGGCCGCCACCGCGCTGCCGTCGGTGCTCCAGCGCAGGAAGGCGAAGACGTTGGCGGTGCTGTCGTCGGCTTCGATCCAGGAATGACCGCCGGGGGTGGCGTCTTGCGTCCACAGGGCGGGGTGGGCGGTGTAGGTGCGATTGAGGTCGGCCACCATCGTTGAAATGCCCTGGTGGAGTGGGTTTTCCAATTCCTGCCAGTCCAGGCCGCGGTCATTGTCCCATTCGCGGAACTGGCCGAATTCCTGGCCCATGAACAGCAGTTGTTTGCCGGGGTGGGCCCACATGTAGGCGAGCAGGGCGCGCACGCCGCTCGCCTTGGCGAAGTCGTCGCCGGGCATGCGGGTCCACAGCGTGCCTTTGCCGTGCACGACCTCGTCGTGGCTGATCGGCAACACATAGTTCTCGCTCCACGCGTACACCAGCGAGAACGTCATCTCGTTGTGGTGCCAGGAGCGATGGATCGGGTCGCGACCCAGGTAGCCGAGAGTGTCGTGCATCCAGCCCATGTTCCACTTCATGGTGAAACCGAGGCCGCCGACGTCGGTGCCGCGGGTGACGCCGGGCCAGGTGGTGGACTCCTCGGCGATGGTGACCACGCCGGGATGGGCGCCGTGCACGGCGTCGTTGAGCTCCTGCAGGAAGTCGACCGCTTCCAGATTCTCCCGGCCGCCGTAGATATTCGGCTCCCAGCCGCCGTCGGGGCGGGAGTAGTCCAGGTACAGCATCGAGGCCACGGCGTCGACGCGCAGGCCGTCGATGTGGAACTCCTCGATCCAGAAAGTGGCATTGGCGACCAGGAAGTTGCGGACCTCGTTGCGGCCGAAGTCGAAAACGAAAGTGCCCCAGTCGAGTTGTTCGCCGCGGCGCGGGTCGGGGTGTTCGTAGAGCGGGGTGCCGTCGAAGCGGGCCAGTGCCCATTCGTCGCGCGGGAAATGCGCGGGAACCCAGTCCAGGAGCACCCCGATGCCCGCGTTGTGCAGGTGGTCGACGAAGTAGCGGAAGTCGTCGGGGCTGCCGAAACGCGAGGTCGGGGCGTAGTACGAGGTGACCTGGTATCCCCACGATCCGCCGAACGGGTGCTCGGCCACCGGCAGCAGTTCGACGTGGGTGAATCCGGTCGCGCGTAGGTACTCGGCCAGCTGATGGGCCAATTCGCGGTAGTCGAGGCCGGGTCGCCAGGAACCGAGGTGGATTTCGTAGGCGCTCATGGGGGAGCGGACCGCGTCGGTCTTCGCGCGTCGGTCGAGCCAGGCGCTGTCGGTCCACACGTGGTCGGCGCGGGTGACCACCGAGGCCGTCGCGGGCGGCACTTCGGTCGAAAAGGCAAGGGGGTCCGCGTGATCGACGACACGACCGTCGGCGCCGTGGATCCGGTACTTGTAGCGCGTGCCCGGTCCGACGCCCGGCACGAACACCTCCCACACCCCGGAACTGCCCAAGGCGCGCATGGGTGCCGAGGTGCCGCTCCAGTGGTCGAAATCGCCGAAGACGGTGACACCGCGAGCATTCGGGGCCCAGACGGCGAACGAGGTGCCGTCGACCTCGCCGTCGAGGGTGGTGTAGTGGCGCGGGTGCGCGCCGAGCACCTCCCAGAGGCGGGTGTGTCGGCCTTCGCCGATGAGGTGCAGGTCGAATTCGCCGACGGTGGGCAGGAAGCGGTAGCCGTCGGCGGAAACCACCGTCTGGCCGCCCGGGTATTCGGCGCGGACCCGGTAGTCGTCGATCTGTGGATACGGCAGGACCGCGTCGAAAATACCGTGGCCCAACGACTTCAGCCGATGCTCGGACTCGCCCACGAGCACCGTCACGGTGTCGGCGTGGGGGCGAAGGACCCGGACCGCGGTGCCGTCGGCATGGGAGTGTGCGCCAAGGACGGTGTGCGGGTCGGGATGGGTGCCCGCGGCCAGCAGCAGTAGATCGCGGCGCTTCATCACAGTGTCTCGCGGTAGGCCAGCGGTGCGCGGGCGGCGGCGGGGACCGCTGGCAGCGCCAGGATGTGCGCGACCGCGCGCGCGGGGTCGAGGCGCACGAAATTCTGCTGGCCCCAGTGGTATTCCTCGCCGCTGATCTCGTCGAAGACCACCGGATGGTCGTGCCATTCGCGGCCGATAGCGGGGAGATCGAGCGAAATATGGCCCTGCTCGGCGGCATAGGGGTTCAGGTTCACGATGACGAGGACCGCGTCGCCGGAGACCGGATCGATCTTGGAGTAGGCGATCAGCGCGTCGTTGTCGATGTGATGGAAGTGGATGCAGCGCAACTGTTGCAGCGCGGGGTGATTGCGCCGGATGTCGTTGAGGCGGGTGAGCCACGGTTCCAGCGATTCACCGCGCTCGAGGGCCCCGGCGAAATCGCGGGGACGAAGTTCGTACTTCTCCGAATCGAGGTATTCCTCGCTGCCCTCGCGGACCGCCTGGTGTTCGAACAGTTCGAAACCGGAGTACACGCCCCAGGTGGGCGACAGGGTGGCCGCGAGCGCGGCGCGGATGGCGAACATGCCAGGGCCGCCGTGTTGCAGGCTTTCGTGCAGGATATCGGGGGTGTTCACGAACAGATTCGGTCTGGCTTCGTCGGCCTTGGCGGCGATCTCGTAGCCGAAGTCGGTGAGTTCCCACTTGTGCACGCGCCAGGTGAAATACGTGTACGACTGGCTGAAGCCGCGGCGGGCCAGGCCGTAGAGGCGGGCCGGACGGGTGAACGCCTCGGACAGGAAGATCACGTCGGGGTCGGTGCGGCGCAGCTCCGCGATCAGCCACTCCCAGAAATCGGCGGGCTTGGTGTGCGGGTTGTCCACGCGGAAGATGGTGACGCCCAGCGAGATCCAGTACCGGACCACCCGCAGGATCTCGGCGTAGAGACCGTCGGGGTCGTTGTCGAAGTTGACCGGGTAGATGTCCTGGTACTTCTTCGGGGGGTTCTCGGCGTAGGCGATGGTGCCGTCCGGGAGTGTGGTGAACCACTCCGGGTGGGCGGCGACCCAGGGATGGTCCGGCGCGCATTGCAGGGCCAGGTCGATGGCGACATCGAGGCCGAGAGCTGTTGCCGTGGAGACGAATTCGACGAAGTCGGCTTCGGTGCCGAGGAGTGGGTTCACGGCATCGTGTCCGCCGTCCGCCGAGCCGATGGCCCAGGGGGAGCCCACATCGCCGGGCTCGGTGGTGAGGGTGTTGTTGCGGCCCTTGCGATTCACCACGCCGACCGGGTGGATCGGCGGGAGGTAGACGACGTCGAATCCCATGCCCGCGATACGGGGGAGTTCGCGCGCGGCCGTGGCGAAGGTGCCGTGGATCGGGTTGCCTTCGGCGTCGCGGCCGCCGGTGGAGCGGGGGAAGAATTCGTACCAGGAGCCCACCAGGGCGCGGCGGCGTTCGACCAGGACCGAGAACTGGGTGCCGCGGGTGACCATCTCGCGCAGCGGGGTGGCGCGCAGGATCTCGGTGATCTCCTCGGAGAACGCGGGGGCGACCCGGGCCGGGAGTTGTTCGTCGCTGCGCAGGGCGGTGGCGGCGGCGCGCAGGCGTTCGAACTGCTTCTTCGGGACGGCTTGGGCGGCGCGTTCGAAGAGGATCGCGCCGGTCTCGAGGTCGTTGGCCAGGTCGGCGGCGGTCTGGCCGACGGACAATTTCGCTTCGACGGCCGAGCGCCAGGTGGCGACGGGGTCGCTCCAGCCTTCGATGCGGTAGGTCCACAGACCTGGGGCGTTGGGGGTGAAGTGGGCGTTGAAGACGTCGGGTTGGTAGTCGGGGGCCATGCGGATACGGGTGATCCGGGAGGAGCCGGGGGCTCGGACCGCCAGGGTGGCGGCTACCGCGTCGTGACCCTCGCGCCAGACGACGGCGCGGACGGGAAACACCTCGCCGACTGCGGCTTTAGACGGGCGACCGCCGGGGATGGACGGGGCGATGTCATCGATGGCTATCCGGCCGGTCACTCGGCTAACCTACTGCATTTTTCCGGGTGGGGAGCGCTGGTGGCCGGGGGTGCGGTGATGTCGTCCGGGGTGGTTTCAGCGTGTGTCGGCGGCCAGGCCTAGGCCGAGGGCTACCAGGACGGCGGCGAGGGTGCGTTCTACCCGCTGACGGATCGCGGCACGGCGCAGCCAGGCGCCTGCTCGGTCGGCGGCCAGGACCACTCCCACGCACCAGGCGCCGTCGACGACGACCTGGATGGTGGCCAGGATGAACAGGGTGGGCAGGGCAGGGCCTTCGTTCGGGAGGAATTGGGGCAGGATCGTCATGCCGAACACCGCCGCCTTCGGGTTGGCGGCGATCGAGATCAGCGAGGCGCGGAAGGCGGCGGCGGGAGTGTTGCCGCCCGGGAGTTTCGCGGTGAGGGCGGCGCCGAAGTCGTCGCTGTGGCCGCGGGCGTGGCGCCAGGACTGGACGCCGAGCCAGATCAGGACGACGGCGCCGACGACATGCATGGTGGTGTTGAGCCAGCGGTTGGCGGCCAGCAGAATCGAGAGCCCGGTGCCGCCCGCGAGCGTCCAGCCGAGAATGCCGATCTCGTTGCCCACGACCGCGGCCAGACCGGCGCTGCGGCCGTCGCGAACCGATCGCTGCAGGAACAGCGCCGTCGCGGGCCCGGGCAGCGCGGCCAGGATGAGGGCGGCGACCAGGAATTCGGGCAGGACATCGACCCAGTGCGGCATCGGTGCATGGTGGCACGGAGTGCCGGGGTATGGCGAACGGATTTCGTGGCGTCAGGGCCCGCGCAGGCCCGCGAGGAGTCGGTCGAGGGCGGCGATGGTGTCGGTCAGCGCGTCGGGGTCGGTGGTGGTGGCCAACCACAGCGCGGCCTCGTTCATCGCGCCGGAGAGCAGTTGGGTCAGCGGGGCGACCGGTTGTGGGGGAAGGACACCGGCGTCGACGAGGGATTGCAGGGCTTCGTGCAGGTGGCGGGCCGAATTGGCCTCGTCCATGGCGCGCCATTCGTGCCAGCCGAGTACGGCGGGGCCGTCGATCAGCAGGATCCGCTGAACGAGCGGGTCGGCGCAGGCTCGCAGGAAGGCGGCGCAGCCGGTGGTGAGCTGGGTCCACGGGTCGGACTCGGTGTCGGCGGCGGCGGCCACCTGCGCGCCGACCTCCTCCTGTACCTGCGTGAGGACCGCGCGGAACAGGTCGGCCTTGCTGTCGAAGTGGTGATACAGCGCGCCCTTGGTGACCCCGGCGGACGTCACGATCTCCGGCAACCCCACGGCGGCATAGCCTTTCGCGGCGAACAGGGCCCTTGTCTCGTGTAGCAGGACGCGCCGCGTCTGTTCGCGTTGCCGCGTTCGCGCCGTCGATGTCATCGACTGTCCTCCCGTTGACCTACCGATGGTATGTGAACTATCGTACGACACATACCAACGGTATGTGAAAGGTGAATCCCATGAGACTCAGCAGCTACTACCCGGTGCTCGCCACCAGTCGGATCGCGGAATCGCGCGACTTCTACACGGCCTGGTTCGGCTTCGAGATCGTCTTCGAGGCGGACTGGTACGTCAGCCTGCGGCGGCCGGGCGCCGACGACGAGCCGACCTACGAACTGGCCCTGCTCGACCCCACCCATCCCACGATCCCGGCGGGCTTCGGCAAGCCGGTTCAGGGGGTGGTGCTCAACTTCGAGGTCGACGATGTCGACGCCGAGTGGGACCGACTCGTGCGGGCCGGCGGCCTTCGCCCCGAACTCGAGCTGCGCACCGAGGACTTCGGGCAACGCCACTTCATCGTCGCCGATCCCGCCGGCGTGCTGATCGACGTGATCACCGAGGTCCCGCCCACCCCCGAATTCGCTGCCCAGTTCACCTAGGACCCCCGTGCGGGCTCGATCGTTTATTCTTCCGGGGTGAAGGCACTTCGTCGGTTCACTGTCCGTGCCCATTTGCCGGAGCGGCTCGCCGCGCTGGGTGAGTTGTCGACGAACCTGCGGTGGTCGTGGCACGGCCCGACGCAGGATCTGTTCGCCGAGCTCGATCCGCAGTTGTGGCGCGCCGTCGGCCAGGACCCGGTACGGATGCTGGGGGAGGTGCCCGCCGAGCGGCTCGATGAGCTCGCCGCCGATCCTGGCTACACCGCGCGGGTGGACGCCGCTGCTGCGGGCTTGCAGGACTACCTGACTCGGCCGCGGTGGTTCCAGGAGCAGACCGGCACCGATGTGGCGGGGATCGCCTACTTCTCGATGGAGTTCGGCGTCACCGAGGTGCTGCCGAACTACTCCGGCGGTCTCGGCATCCTCGCCGGTGATCACCTCAAGGCCGCCTCGGACCTGGGCTTGCCGCTGATCGGCGTCGGGCTGCTGTATCGCTCGGGGTATTTCCGGCAGTCGCTGTCGGCCGACGGCTGGCAGATGGAGCACTACCCGGCGCTCGACCCGCAGGGGCTGCCGCTGCGGCTGCTCACCAGCGACGGCTCGCCGGTGCTCATCCGCGTCGGCATGCCGGAGGGGCGGGTGCTGCGGGCCAGGGTGTGGATCGCGCAGGTGGGCCGGATCCCGTTGCTGCTGCTCGATTCCGATATCGCCGACAACGATCCCGAATTGCGGGCCGTCACCGACCGGCTCTACGGCGGCGATCAGGACCACCGCATCAAGCAAGAGATCCTGGCCGGAATCGGTGGCGTTCGCGCGGTGCGCGCTTACACCCGTGCCAACGGGCTCCCCGATCCCGATGTCTTCCACATGAACGAGGGTCACGCGGGGTTCCTCGGCGTCGAGCGCATGCGTGAATTCATCGCGGGCGGACTGGATTTCGAGACCGCACTCGCCGCTGTGCGGGCAGGCACCGTGTTCACCACGCACACTCCGGTGCCCGCGGGCATCGACCGATTCCCGATGCCGTTGGTCCGCAGGTACTTCGGCGGATCGCACGGTGAGTCCGAATCCGTGCTGCTGCCAGGGCTTTCCGTGGACCGGATCCTCGCGTTCGGTCGTGAGGGCGATCCCTCGGTGTTCAACATGGCGCACATGGGTCTGCGCATGGCCCAGCGCGCCAACGGCGTATCGAAACTGCACGGTGAAGTCAGCCGGGAGATGTTCGCGGCGCTGTGGCCGGACTTCGACGCGGCCGAGGTGCCGATCGGCTCGGTCACCAACGGCGTGCACGCCCCGACCTGGGCCGCGCGCGAATGGATCGACAAGGCACGCGAACTCGTCGGGCCCGAGCTGGTCGAGGAGGCGCGGGGCTGGGAGAAGCTCAGCGACGTCGACCTCGGTCAGCTGTGGTCGACGCGGAACACGTTGCGCGGGGTACTGATCGATGAAGTGCGACGCAGGCTGCGCGATTCCTGGCGACAGCGCGGCGCCGCCGACGCCGAACTCGGCTGGATCGACGACGTCTTCGATCCGAACGTGCTCACCATCGGTTTCGCCCGTCGCGTTCCCACCTACAAGCGACTCACCCTCATGCTGCGCGACCCCGAACGTCTGCGCGCGTTGCTGCTCGACCCCGAACGTCCGGTGCAACTGGTGGTCGCGGGCAAGAGCCACCCCGCCGACGACGGCGGTAAGGCGCTGATCCAACAGGTCGTACGGTTCGCCGACGACCCAGAGGTGCGTCACCGCATCGTCTTCCTGCCCGACTACGACATGTCGATGGCCCGCTACCTGTACTGGGGTTGCGATGTGTGGCTGAACAATCCGCTGCGCCCGCTCGAAGCCTGTGGGACCTCGGGAATGAAGTCCGCGCTCAACGGCGGCCTCAATCTGTCCATCCGCGACGGCTGGTGGGACGAGATGTACGACGGCGAGAACGGCTGGGCCATCCCCACCGCCGACGGCATCCGCGACGAGACCCGCCGCGACGACCTCGAGGCCTCGGCGCTCTACGAACTCGTCGAGCGCACTGTCGCGCCGCGTTTCTACGACCGTGACGCGAGTGATGTGCCGATCCGCTGGACCGAGATGGTGCGCCACACCCTGCAGACCACCAGCCCGAAGGTCCTGGCATCGCGGATGGTGCGCGACTACGCCGAGCAGTACTACGGACCCGCGGCCGCAGCGTTCGGTCGCGCCGCAGCCGATGAATTCGCCGGTGCCGCCGAGATCGCCGAATACCGCAAGCGCGTCGACGCCGCGTGGCCCTCGGTACGGATCGCACAGGTCGACAGCTCGGGCCTGCCCGATACCCCGGTGATCGGCGCGGAACTGTCGCTGCACGCGCGCATCGATCTCGGCGGGCTCGCGCCGTCGGATGTGGTGGTGCAGGCGGTACTCGGCCGGGTCTCGCCGACCGACGACCTCTCCGACACGACCACGATCGAGATGCGCCACACCGGCGCCGACGAAGGCACCGAGCTGTATTCGATCCAGGCTCCGGTCCCGCTGTCGGGCGCGGTCGGGTACACGGTCCGTGTCCTTCCCCACAACGCGTTGCTCGCCTCCGACGCCGAACTGGGCTTGGTGGCCGTCGCGGGGGCGTGACCGTACAGGGTGACACGAGTGCCGGGTTATTCGATTCAGTGAACTTTCCGCTACCGTTCCGGGGTCGATAACTGAGGAGAATCATGGCCAGTGATGCCCTGACCCGTGCCAGAGGGCGCATCGACGGATATTTCGGTATCTCGTCGAGTGGGTCCAGCTTCAAGCGCGAGGCGATGGCGGGCACGGTCACGTTCCTGGCGATGTCGTATGTGCTGGCGGTGAACCCGTCGATCCTCGGTGACGAGGGCGCTCTCGGCGACAAGGGCATCCCGATGCAGGCGGTCTTCACGGCCACCGCCGTCGCCGCGGTCTTCGGCACCCTCGTGATGGGCATCTGGGCGAAGTACCCGATCGCGCTCGCGCCGGGTATGGGTCTCAACGCGTTCTTCGCCTACACGGTGGTGCTCAGCATGGGCATCCCGTGGCAGGTGGCGCTGTCGGGCACCTTGCTGTCGGGCATCATCTTCTTCGTTCTGGCGATCACGAAGGTCCGGGAGCGGATCCTCAACGCGATCCCGTTGCAGATGAAGTTCGCCGTCGGCGCGGGGATCGGTTTGTTCGTGGCGTTCCTCGGGTTGAAGAACGCGGGCATCGTGGTCAACAGTGACTCGACGCTGGTGACTCTCGGCGACCTCACCGATGGCACCACGCTGCTGGCGCTGTTCGGTCTGATCGTGACCGTGGTCTTCCTGGTGATCGGCTGGCACGGCGCGGTGCTCTACGGCATCGTCTCGACAACGATCCTTGGCATGGTGACCGGTCTGGTCGACATACCGAACGGCATCGCCGAGATGCCGAAGGGGCTGGATCAGACCTTCGGCCAGGCGATCATCCACCTGCCGGACGCTTTCACCGGGCAGATGATCGTGGTTGTCCTCACCATGCTGTTCGTCGATTTCTTCGATGCCTCCGGCACTTTGATCGGTGTCGCCAACCAAGCCGGTCTGCTGAACAAGGACGGCACCCTGCCCCGCGCGGCGAGCGCGATGGCCGCCGACTCGGTCGGCACCACCGCGGGCGCGATCATCGGTACCTCCACCACCACCGCCTATGTCGAATCGACGGCGGGTGTGTCGGCGGGTGGTCGAACGGGACTCACGGCGGTGACCACCGCGGGCTGGTTCCTGATCGCGATGTTCTGCTATCCGATCTTCTCGGTGGTCGCCGGATCGGCCGAGATCACCTCTGCCGCGCTGATCGTGGTCGGCATCCTGATGGCGCGTTCGCTGGGCGACATCGACTGGCAGAACCTCGAGTACTCGGTGCCCGCGTTCATCACGGTCATCATGATGCCGCTGACGTATTCGATCGCCAACGGGCTGGCGATGGGCATGATCTTCTACCCGATCGTGATGGTCGCCAAGGGCCGTATCAGGGAAGTACACCCGGCCATGTGGGCACTGATGGTGCTGTTCCTCGCGTACTTCATCTTCCTGGTGGAGTAGGCGTTCCGGCCATAGGTGTGTCTATACTCGGGCTAGCCTAGGCTTGCCTAACTAGAGGAGATCCATCCATGAAGCGTTCGCTTGTTGCCGCGTCGATGGCGTTTGCCACCATCTTCGCGCCGGTCACCGCCGCTGTCGTCGCCACCGCCCCCGCCGCGATCGCCGCCCCCGCCACGCCTTCGGTCGGTGAGCTGTACGGCAAGCTGCAGGCAGCCATGAATGGTTCGGCGTCCGAGCTCGAGTCGGGCGATGCCAGTGGCCTCGCGGTCGTGCGCGACACCGTCAACCGGATCCCCGGCTACAGCTGGGATGTCTCCGGCCCGGTCACCGTGGACGGTGACACGCTGTCGGCCACGCTGAACAGCCGCCTGGGTGACTACGCCTTCCCGATCCCGGTGACCTGGAAGAACATCGGCGGCACCTGGAAGCTGTCGCAGGAGTCCGAGCAGACTCTGGTCGGCTACGCCACCATGGCGTGGTGAACTGACGTCTTCGACAAGGGTCGTCCCGCTGGGGCGACCCTTTTCGTTGTCCTGTGCGCGGGGTCACAGAAATGCCTGGAAGGGCGTGAAATAGTGACAGCGGACCCAGGGTTGTGACCGAGGAAGGCAATCGGACCACGGTCCGGTTGCGGGCATGTTTCGAATCGCAGACGAGGAAACGATGACCGACACCGCTACCCGCATCACCCCTACCGCCACCACCGACGAGACCACTGCCGCAGGTATCGGCCTGCTGGTGCTGCGCGTCGGCTTCGGTGGTCTGATGGCCGCCTACGGAACCCAGAAGCTGTTCGGTTGGTTCAACGGCAAAGGCTGGCAGAGTACTGTTGATGACTTCACCGCCATGGGCTACAACCCCGGCGAAATATTTGGCACGCTGGCCGGGCTGACCGAATTGGTCGGCGGGCTCCTACTCGTGTTCGGGCTGTTCACGCCGCTGGCCGCCGCCATCGTGCTCGGGACGATGATCAACGCCATCAACGTGCTGTGGAGTGGCGGGCTGTTTCCGGAATATCCGTTGACGGGATACACCACACCGCTACTGTTCGCGCTGGTCGCTGCGGCTCTGGCGTTCACCGGGCCGGGGCGTTTCTCGCTCGATGCCGGGCGGCGGTGGGAGCGTCAGGGGTTGGTGTGGGGCGGAGCCGCGGTGGCGGTCGCCCTCGGCGCCGCTGTGCTGACGCTCATTCTCAAAGCTGCGCTCTGAGGTAGTTCTTCCGCGGCGCGGTGACCGGAATTCGGTTGTCGCGCCGCTTTTTCATCCGACGGCGAGCTGTTATCTCATCGGTCGCGTACTCGCGATTTCGATGTAGCTGTGGCGTTGGGGTGACTCCGCGCTGCGCAGCCACCCCAACGCCACTGGTGTGGTCGAGCTACTTGCGGACCCAGAGGCGCCACTGGACCTGGGGCGTCAATTCGCATTTGTAGTCGCGCTGGTTCGGGTGTGCTCCGATGTAATCGGCAGCGCCGAAATAGCACTCCTGTTGTGTGGCGTAGACGCCGACAATTTTCCAATGGACAGTCATCGGATCCGCGTTCGCGGCGGACGCCGCCCCGAGCGTCAATGCGCAACCTGCCAGCGAGGCAGCGAATATGCGTGTTGCTTTCATGGTTCCCTCCCCTGGAACTCGAATGCGGTCGATCGAGTCGTCGAACGATCGCGTTGCCAGGCTACCTGGATCAGTATGGTCCTGCAATGATGACGAAGCTGTCTGATTCAGTTGGGGTACAAGAGGTTTGGGTTGGGTGGTCTCTCGGAGAGGCGCGTTGATCCGCGAAGCGCCGATGTGAGTCTGACCACTCGCAGGGCGGTGACCGGCTCCCGGCCGCCGCTACGCATCGTTTTCGCGGTAGGCGGCGACTCGTCATCGGCCGTACGCCAGTGGTTCCATGCAGTGGCCGCACCTGTCACCGATAGCGATTAACCTCGTGGCGGTGCCTGTTCTCAGCGGCGCCACGCATTGTCCGCGGATGGAAGAGGAGAGCTGCGATGAAGGCTTACGACCTGGGTTTCGGGGACTCGGCGGACAAATTGGCCGAGACGCCCGACGGTGAGCCGCTGACGCTGGACGCGCCGGTGCGCTCCGGCTGGATCGGCAGCGAAGGACCGGCCATCGATCCGGCCACCTGGCCGCGCGGACCCGTCACCGGCCTGCCGATGATGCACGCGCTCACCCTGCGGCTGCCCACCGATTTCCAGCGCCGCGGCCCCGGGTTCCCCGCCGTCGCGCTCTTCCAGGGCGAGGGCCAGTTCGCCGGTACCGACGCGGTCGAGGCGGACGCGGCCTCGGATGACCCCCTCGCACGCGACCTGGTCGCCACCCGCCCGCACCCGAAGTCGCAGATCATGCACGACGAGATCGGCGGCGCTTTCGCGCTGATCTGGCTCACCGAAAAGGAATTCGCCGGCGGTCCCGTGGCCCCGCCCGCCGACGTTCGCCTGCCCGGATCTCCGAGCGCGAGCGATGAAGGCTGTAATGCCTGGGACGATGTGCATCCCACCGTCGGTGTCTGGCTCGCCGAGCGCACCGCCGATCCCAATGTCGGCATCCCCCCGGTCGAATACGAGCCGAACACGAAGTACCAGGACCCGCTCACCGAGGACTCCGGCTGGACCGCGTGGGCCGAGCCGCTTTTCGGCCGCTCGCACCTCGGCGGCACCGCCTTCCCCGTCCAGGCTCTGCCCGAGGGGTTGACCCCGTACTACCTGGAAATCGAAGAGATCTCCGGCATGAACCTCGGCGGCGGCAACGCCCAACTCGACTTGGAGTCGGGCGTTTTCGATTGGTCCTGCGGGTAGCTCAGTTCATCATCGCCGGACGGTCGTCGTCGGGGTGTGGGGCGGCGACGGTCCGGGTTTCGGGTGAAATCTGTTCGGGGGCAGAGATATCGATAATCGGCTCGATGGGAGCGGGCGGTAGTCTGCGCGAACGAATGTGCAGGGCGATGCCCGCCAGGGTGATCAGGTAGATGATCACGTAGACGTTCATCAGCACCTGGGACAGCGGCCACCACGGCGGGAGCAGGAAGGTGCCGACGCTGACCCAGGTGGGGGTATAGGTGTAGTTCCAGGCGGCGATGGCCAGGTAGAGGCCGCCCGCGGCGAGCCACCACGGTGTGCGCGTTTGGGCGCGGTGGATCAGGTAGACCAGCAGTGGGACGAACCAGACCCAGTGGTGGCCCCAGGAATACGGGGAGATCGCGCAGGCAGTGAGGCCGCCGAGCGTGACCGAGAGCAGAGGTTCGCCGCGCCGGACCAGCACGGCCGAGAGCCACAGGGCCGCCAGCGCGATCGGTATCGCGATCATCAGCCACAACCACACCGGTGCGGGGCCGTGCGTGAGGTGGGCGATGGCGCCGCGCAGGGATTGGTTGGCCGGGTGGACGTCGGGGGCGATGCGGCCGGAATGGAAGAACGTCGAGGTCCAGTACTGATAGGAGTCCCTCGGCAGGACCAGCGCGGTCAGGCCGATCGACGCGACGAAGGTGAGGCCGCCGGTCGCGGCTGCGCGCCAACGCCGTTGGGCGAGGTACTGGGCGATGAAGTACAGCGGGGTCAGCTTGATGCCCGCGGCGATGCCGACGCCGATGCCGCGCAACTTGCTGTTCTCGGCGCGGGAGAAGTCCCACAGCACCAGCAGCATCAGCACCAGATTGATCTGCCCGTAGTACAGCGTGGTGCGCACCGGTTCGGCGAACGTGCAGGCCAGGGTGAGCAGTGCGCTGACGGCGGCCAGCCCGGGGGTTACGCGGTAGCCGAGCATCCGGAAGCTCTGCAGCGCAACCGCGAACAGCACCAGCAGGTTGAGCACCATCCAGGTGGTGGTGACGTGTGCCCACGGAACCAGCAACAGCGGCAGGAACACCAGGGCCGAGAACGGCGTGTAGGTGTAGAGCAGGCCGTAGTGCGTCGGGTCGATGTAGAGCGCCCGGTCGTGCACCACGCGCCAGCCGCCGTCGCGGTAGATGTGCACGTCGAGACCGCCGACGAGAATGCCGCCGCTGTCCATCCATGGATCCATGGTCGTGAACAGCAGTGTCACGCCGAAGACAGCGGTACCGAGTAGCAGAAGAAGCGTCAGGGTCGTGCGCGGCAGTGCCACGCCTCGAGATCTCTCCGCCACGGCCGTGCTACCGGCCGGCCCACATCGTATGCACGACTAAGAACCTACCGCGCCGGGTGAACGACGTTCGGCGGCGGACCGACTTCGGTAGGAAAACGACATGAAAGCGGGTACAGCTGGCGGCGAACCGTTCTCGGCTATCCGAGAACGACTGCGCGACGTTGCGTGTGCGCGCCCCATCAGGCGGCTGGACGCAACGTCAGCATGGTGTCGGCGCCGTGATGGAACTCATACTCGGTCTTCTGCAGGGCGGTGGTGACACCTTTGTCGTGGAGTTCGGCGCGAAGGTGATCGATCAGGTCGTCGAGTGGGGCGCCGGTGTAGTCGAGCAGCGGGTAGACCCGGGCTTCGGTGGTGGCGACACGGGTCAATTCGAGCAGGGCTGCCAGGTGGAAATCGGCGTCGAGTCGGTCGGCGTAGCTGAACAGCAGGTGCGAGCTCAGGGCCAGATCGAAAGCGTCGTCGGGGCAGGGGAGCGAGGGCAGGGAACCGGCCAGGTAGCGGTGGGGTGCGGCGCGCACGTCGTCGGCGAAGCGGGCGGCGGCGCCGCGGCGGATCGCGGCGTGCTCGGCGGTGGAGCCGTACCAGTCCCAGCGATAGCGGTCGGCGTGGGAGTGCGCCCAGGCCACCGCGCGTTCGGTTTCGGGGGTCGCGCGGGCGGCCAGTTCGAGCGGTGGGGTGGCGTAGATGGGATCGATCGCGGTGACTTCGGCGCCCAGTGCGCTCGCCTCGGCCGCGAAACTGGCTGCGCCACCGGGACAATCGAGGACGCGGCGACCGGACAGGTCATCGTCGGAGAGATGGAACATCGCGCGGTACTCGGCCAAAGATCGTGCGCTGACCAGAAATTCGCCGAGTACCTCGCCATCGGCGTGGTGCATCATCACCACACGTTCTCACGAGTTGCGTTCGCACGCTCGCTGATTCACGAGTGTGGTCACGGCGCTTGCAGGACTCGACTTGCCGGCGCCGGGCAGGTCAGGCCGTATCGGTGAGCCGACGCAGTGCCTTCGCGACCACCTCGGGATCGCTGGTCTCCCAATACGGCGGCAGTGAAGCGCGCAGGTAACTGCCGTAGCGCGCGGTGGCAAGGCGGGAATCGAGGATCGCGACCACGCCGCGGTCGTCGACGCTGCGCAGCAACCTGCCGGTGCCCTGGGCCAGCAGCAGCGCGGCGTGATTGGCGGCCACGGTCATGAAACCGTTGCCGCCGCGCGACTCCACCGCCCGCTGACGTGCGGTGAGCAGCGGATCGTCGGGTCGGGGGAACGGAATGCGGTCCAGGATAACGAGACTCAGCGACGGACCCGGCACGTCGACGCCCTGCCACAGGGTGAGGGTGCCGAACAGTGAGGTGGCCGGGTCGTCGGCGAATTTGCGCACCAGCGCGCCCATCGAATCGTCGCCCTGGCACAGCACGGGGGTGTCGAGCCGTTCGCGCAGCGCCTCGGTGGCGGCCTTGGCGGCGCGCATCGAGGAGAACAGGCCGAGCGTGCGACCACCGGCGGCGGTGATGAGCTGTTCGATCTCGTCGAGATAGGCGGGCGAGAGGCCGTCGCGGCCCGGCGCGGGCAGATGCTTGGCGACGTAGAGGATGCCGGACTTGGCGTGGTCGAACGGGGACCCGACATCGAGGGCGTTCCAGCGCACCGATTCCACATCGGCGGGTGCGGTGGCGCCGTTGGCCATGGCCGGATCGACCTTGCCGCCCGATTGCGACGGCAGACCCCAGGTGATCGCGAGCCCGTCGAACGAACCGCCGATCTGCAGGGTGGCCGAGGTGAGCACGACCGTCGCGGTGCCGAACAGTCTGCTGCGCAGGAGTCCGCCGACCGAGAGCGGCGCCATCCGCAAGGTACGGCGGGCGACGCCGCGCATCTCGTCGGCCGACAACCAGATCACATCGCGGCGGGCAGCGGGATCGGCCTCCTCGAACGCGGTGAGGGCGCGGACCGCGGCGTCGTGCACGTCGTCGATGGCGGCCACGGCCATGGTGCGGGCGGCGGCGTTGTCGGGGTCGTCCTGGGTTTTGACGGTGCCCTGCGGTGCGATGGCGGTGCGCGCGTTCCAGGCGGAGTCGCGGACCAGGGCCAGGACCGGGGCGATGCCGTCGGGCATCTGGTCCCAGCGGCCGGGCGGGAGATCCTCGAGGGCCTGATGGAAGGCCTCCGCGGCCCCCTCCAAACGGTCTACCTCGCGTTCGTCGATCAGTTTGGTGCAGCGGCGGGCGGCGGCGCTGATCGCGGTGGCGGCCAGTTCGGCGGTGGCCACGCCGGTGACGCGGTCGACCAGCTCGTGTGCCTCGTCGATCACCACCACGTCGTGTTCGGGCAGGATCTGGATGCCGCTGATGGCGTCGATGGCCAGCAGCGCGTGGTTGGTCACCACCACGTCGGCCTGGGCTGATTCCGTGCGGGCCTTCTCTGCGAAGCAGTCCTGGCCGAACTGGCAGCGGGACTTGCCGAGGCATTCGCGCGAGCCGACGCTCACCTGACGCCAGGCGCGGTCGGTGACGCCGGGGGCGAGCTCGTCGCGGTCGCCGGTTTCGGTGTCGGAGGCCCATTCGTTGAGGCGCTGGACCTCGCGGCCGAGACGGGAGATCGCGAAGGCGTCGAACAGCTCGGCCTCGCCGCCGGTGTCCTCCGGGATCACGCTGTTGATCTTGTTCAGGCAGAGATAGTTGTTGCGGCCCTTGAGGATCGCGAACTTGGGCGCTCGGCCCAATGGTTTGGTCAGCGCCTCGGCCAGGCGCGGCAGGTCGCGGTCGACGAGCTGGCGTTGCAGCGCGATCGTCGCCGTGGAGACCACCACGGTGCGGCCGGTGCGGACCGCGTGGCGCAGGCTCGGGATGAGGTAGGCCAGCGATTTACCGGTGCCGGTGCCCGCCTGGACCGCCAGGTGTTCCTTGGTGTCGATCGCATGATCGACGGCGGTGGCCATGGTGGTCTGCCCGGAGCGTTCCTTGCCGCCGAGGGCGTGCACGGCGGTGACGAGCAGGTCGGCGACGGCAGGAAGTTCGGGCACGCTGGCAGCTTAACGGCACCCTCGGACAGGTTCGCCCGGGCGACGGCGAGCCCGTTCAGGACTCGCGGACGAAGTCGTCGATGTGGTCGCGGACGTAGTCCATGACGCGCTGTTCGAAGTCCTGGGGTTCGTTGATGTCGTAGATCTCGTCGGGGTCCTCGGCGCGGTCGCCGGTGGGGCGGCGGATCTGGTCGGGGGTGGCGAGGGTCTGGTGTTCGTCTTCCCAGAAGCGGTCGAGGTCGTCGTTCGGGGAGCTGAGGGAGGCGTCGCGGGCGGCGATGATGGCCGCGGCGGCCAGTTGGGGCATGCCCGCCGCTCGCAAACCCCTTGTTGCCCAAGGGAGTTCGCTGCGGCGGGTTTTCAGGTAGCCCGAGAATCCGGCGTCGAGGACGCTGGTGTGCAGGCTCGACAGGGCCAGCAGATGCGAGAAGGCCGGGGGGAGCTTGCCGAACGCGCCGATGCCGAGGCGCTGGAGATCGTCGGTGGCCGGGTTCGACCAGAAGACGGTGTCGGCGGCGTCGTGGATGCTGTCGGTCTCGGCGAGTGCCTTCGTCAGGGCGGATCGGGTGTGCGCCGGGAATCGATAGTCCATGCGGCAAGTATTCAGGGGCGCAGGCGCACGCCTGCATCGCGGAGGGTGGCCAGGGCGGATTCGGTCGTGTCGGGGGCGACGCCTGCGGTGAGGTCGAGCAGCACGGTGGTGTCGAATCCGGCGTCGGCGGCGTCCACCGCGGTGGCTCGGACGCAGTGGTCGGTGGCTATGCCGACCACGTCGACGGCGTCGATATTGTGGGCGCGCAGCCAGTCCGTGAGGGAGGTGCCGTCCGCTGCCGCGCCTTCGAATCCGGAGTAGGCGGCGGTGTATTCGCCCTTGGAGAAGGTTTCCTGGATGGGCGAAGTGTCGAGCGCCGGGTGGAAATCGGCGCCGGGGGTGCCCACTCGGCAATGGGGTGGCCACGAGTCGACATAGTCGGGCTCGGTGGAGAAGTGGGGGCCGGGATCGATGTGCCAGTCGCGGGTGGCTACGACCGCGTCGTACTGCTCACGGGCGACGAAGTCGGTGATCGCGGCCGCTACTGCGGCACCACCCGCTACCGCGAGCGAGCCGCCCTCGCAGAAGTCGTTCTGTACGTCCACGATTATCAGGCCGCGTGCCATGTCATCCTCCACCTTGTCGACGCGCACCATTCTCCGCTGCGGATGGCGCGGCGGCCACCCTGTCCGAAGGCCGCGCCGCTCAGCCCAGGAACGTCGTCGGCACGGCGGGCTCGCCCGCGGAGAGTTTCAGTCCTTCCCACGGCAGACTCACCAATCCGCGCGCGACCAGGTCGCGACTTTGCGTAAGGGTGGCGACGCCGTCGACGACCTTGCCGTCGCGAACCAGCGGAATCTGCAACTCACGCACCTGAAAACCGTTGGTAGCCGGTGCTTCTCCGCCCTCGGGGTAGACGATCTCCTCGACGATCGTGCCGGTGGCGCGGGCCAACCGCACGGCCTTCTTGGTCCCGCCCCGCGACTGCTTGTGACTCGACCGTTTGGCGACCGGGATGCCGTCGACTTCGACCAGCTTGTAGACCATGCCCGCGGTCGGCGCGCCCGAACCGGTGACCACCGAGGTGCCGACGCCGTATACGTCGACAGGCTCGGCCCGCAGCGCCGCGATCGCGTACTCGTCGAGGTCACCGGACACCACGATGCGCGTGCCGGTGGCGCCGAGTTCGTCGAGCTGGTCACGGACCTGTCTGGCCAACACGCCGAGGTCGCCGGAGTCGATGCGCACACCGCCCAGTTCGGGACCGGCCACCTCGATGGCCGTGGCGACGCCCCTGGTGATGTCGAAGGTGTCGACCAACAGGGTGGTGCCGATGCCGAGCGTGTCGATCTGGCTGCGGAACGCCGCTGCCTCGTGTTCGCCGTCGGCGCCGCTGTGCAGCAGGGTGAACGCGTGGGCGCTGGTGCCCGCACCGGGCACGCCGAAGCTGCGCACGGCCTCTAGATTGGAGGTGGCGTCGAATCCGGCCAGGTAGGCGGCGCGTGAGCTCGACGGCGCGGCGAGTTCGTGGGTGCGCCGCGATCCCATCTCGATCATCCGCCGACCGGCCGCGGCGCTCACCATGCGTGCGGCCGACGAGGCGATCGCGCTGTCGTGATTGAAGATCGACAGCGCGAGGGTCTCGAGGAGTACACACTCGGCGAAACTGCCGCGCACGGTCAGGATCGGCGAACCGGGGAAGTACAGCTCACCCTCGGCATAGCCGTCGATATCGCCGGTGAAGCGATATTCCCGCAACCAGTCGACGGTGGCGGGGTCGAGGAACTTCGCGACCACGGCCAGCTCGTCGGCGCCGAAATGGAAATGGGTCAGCGCGTCGAGCAGGCGGCCGGTACCGGCGACGACGCCGTAGCGGCGCCCGTGCGGCAACCGCCGGGCGAACACCTCGAAGGTGCACTGTCTACGGGCCGAACCGTCGGCCAGCGCCGCGGCCAGCATGGTCAGCTCGTACTGGTCGGTCAGCAGCGCGGTGCTGGCGAACTCGTCACGGATCTGCACACCAGAAACTCTAGTCACCGCGGGTGTTGTTTCCTGTGGGCCTCGTCGTACCCTGGTTTTCATGGCCGTGTGCAATACCGTTCGGGCCGGCGCCGTCACCGACGCTGTGAACGCCGCACTGCCGGCACCGCAGGCGACGCCGGAGACTACGGAATACACCGAGATCCTGGAGGCCGAGGACAGGCCCTGGGTCACCGTCGTCTGGGACGATCCGGTGAACCTCATGCACTACGTCACCTACATCTTCCAGAAGCTGTTCGGCTACAGCAAAGCCAAGGCGACCGAGTTGATGATGCAGGTGCACAACGAGGGCAAGGCGGTGGTGTCCTCGGGTTCGCGCGACAAGATGGAGCAGGACGTGCGTCGATTGCACGCCGCGGGGCTCTGGGCAACCATGCAGCGCGACTGACGACCTGAGTAACCTGGGCCCTGTGCGTAAGTGGAGCAGGAAGAACTCACTGAGTGGCCTCAAGCTTCGATCCGAAATGGACGAGCACGAGGCCACCGTCCTTCGCTCCCTGATCGGCGCGGTGTCCGGACTGCTCAGCGACCGCGCCGCCGATGCCCCCGAGGACGAACTCTCCGCGCTCACCGGCCTGCGTACCGGCAACTCCACCCCGCCCGACGATCCGCAACTGCTGCGCCTGCTGCCCGATTTCCACCGCGCCGAACCCGGTTCCCCCGACGCCAAGCGCGCCGATCTCAACAGTGCGCTGCGCAGCCTGCACGAGCCGGAGATCATCGACGCGAAACTCGCCGCCGGCCGGACTGTGCTCGACAGTTGCCCGGAAATGGGCGGCAAGATCGTGCTCACGCCCGAGCAGGCCGACGCGTGGCTGGCCGCGCTCACCGATGTCCGGCTCGCGCTGGGCACCCTGCTCGACATCGACGACGACACGCCCGACCATTTCGATCCGGAAGACCCGCGCGCGCCGCATCTGGACGTCTACCACTGGCTGACGTGGATGCAGGATTCACTGCTCCAGGCACTGGCTCCCTGACCCTGTCGCAGTGCAAGGATTCGCTGATCAGACAAGGACGAGACAATGCGCAGCAGCACGGGGGCACGCAACTCGATCACTGATGTCGCCGGGGTGCTGGTCGGGCATCACCAAGCCCTCGACGACGAAGTCACCCTCGGTACCGGCGCCGCGACGGGCTGCACCGTGGTGCGGGTCCCCGGCGGCGCGACAGCTTCGGTCGACGTCCGCGGCGGCGGTCCGGGCACCAGGGAAACCGACCTGCTCGACCCCGCCAACACCGTCCGCCAACTCCACGCGGTGCTCCTCACCGGCGGCAGCGCGTACGGTCTGGCCGCCGCCGACGGGGTGATGCGCTGGTCGGAGGAACACGGCGAGGGCATTCCGATGGACCCGACCGACGCGAGTCGGGTGGTGCCGATCGTGCCCGGCGCGGTGATCTTCGATCTGCCGGTCGGTGACTGGGGCATCCGGCCCGACGCCGATTTCGGATATGGCGCGGCCGCGGCGGCGTCGACCGAGTTCGCCAGGGGCACCGCGGGTGCCGGTGTCGGCGCGCGTGCGGGCGCGATCAAGGGCGGAATCGGTTCGGCGAGTGTGGTTCTCGCGGACGGCCCTGGGGCCGGGGTGACCGTCGGCGCGGTGATCGTGGCCAATCCCGTCGGGTCGGTCGTCGATCCGCGCACCGGGTTGCCGTGGGGCGTCGGCACCGACGGACCCGACTTCTTCGGGTTGCGGCAGGGGACACCGGACGAGATCGCCGCACTGGCCGCGCTACCCGCGAAGAGCATGGTTCTCAACACGACGATCGGCGTGATCGCCACCGATGCCGCCCTCGACCCGGCCGGCTGTCGACGGATGGCCGCCACCGGGCACGACGGACTCGCCCGGGCGATCCGACCCGTGCATTCCCCGCTCGACGGCGACACCCTGTTCGCGCTGTCCACCGGCGCGATCGAGGTCCCCCCGCTCCCGCTGCCACCCGCGTTTCCCACTGATCTGCTGCTGCTCGACCAGTTGTGTACAGCCGCGGCGGTGGTCGTCGAGCGCGCCGTCGTCGACGCAGTGCTCGCCGCGACCTCGATCGCCGGAATTCCTGCCTACTACGACTTGTTTCCGCGCTGATCGGCAGTCGTCGCCCACCCTCGGTCGGTGAGGCTGCGATGCAGCCCGAACCACCTGCGGACCAGCCCTTCGGCGACTTTCCGCGCCTGCGGTGACGACCCGGCCGGGACCGGAGTGCATGCCCCGCGGAATACCCGAATAGGGTGAGTCGTTGTCGAGGAAGGTGCTCGACAGCACGCATGCAGGATGTGGAAAGGGTCGACAAGTGCTGGTGATCAGGGCCGATCTCGTTGACGCGATGGTGGCGCACGCCCGCGCCGACCACCCCGACGAGGCCTGCGGCATCATCGCCGGTCCCGAGGGCAGTGACCGGCCCGAACGCTTCGTCGAGATGGTCAACGCCGAACGCTCGCCCACCTTCTACCGGTTCGATTCCGGGGAACAACTGCGCGTGTGGCGCGCGATGGACGACGCCGACGAGGTGCCGGTCGTCATCTACCACTCACACACCGCCACCGAGGCCTACCCGAGCCGCACCGACATCTCCTACGCCGCCGAACCGGACGCGCACTATGTGCTCGTCTCCACGCGCGATCCGCAGTCCCACGAACTGCGCAGCTACCGCATCGTCGACGGCGAGGTCACCGAAGAACCGGTGCGCATCGTCGAGTCCTACTGAACCCGTCCGAGAAAAGTCACCACCCCGAGGAGTCCCCATGCCGGTAACCGTGTCTATTCCGACCATCATGCGCGGTATCACCGGAGGTGAGAAGCGCGTGCAGGGCGAGGGCTCGACGCTGTCGGCACTCATCTCCGACCTCGACGCCAACCACCCCGGGCTGGCCGAGAAGCTGCTGTCGGACGGCAAGCTGAACCGCTACGTCAACATCTACGTCGACGACGAGGACGTGCGCTTCTCGGGTGGTCTGGACGCCGAGGTGCCCGCGGGCGCGTCGGTGACCATCCTGCCCGCCGTGGCCGGCGGCGCCTGACACCGTGGCCCGCTACGAATCCCTGATCGCGACGCTCGGCAACACCCCGCTCGTCGGATTGCAGAAACTGTCGCCCCAGTGGGACGGCGACGATCACGTGCGGCTGTGGGCCAAGCTGGAGGACCGCAATCCCACGGGGTCGATCAAGGACCGGCCCGCGCTGCGGATGATCGAACAGGCCGAGGCCGACGGGCTGCTCACCCCCGGATGCACGATTCTGGAGCCGACCAGCGGCAACACCGGGATCTCACTGGCCATGGCGGCCAAGCTCAAGGGTTACCGGCTCGTCTGTGTGATGCCGGAGAACACCTCGGTGGAGCGGCGGCAATTGCTGACGATGTTCGGCGCCGAGATCATCGACTCGCCCGCGGCGGGTGGGTCCAATCAAGCGGTGGCGATGGCCAAGCAGATCGCGACGCGGAATCCGGACTGGGTGATGCTGTACCAGTACGGCAACCCGGCCAACGCGCTCGCGCACTACGAGAACACCGGGCCGGAATTGCTGGCCGATCTGCCGGAGATCACGCATTTCGTCGCGGGGCTCGGTACCACCGGAACCCTGATGGGCACCGGTCGGTATCTGCGTGAACAGGTGCCCGATATCGAGATCGTGGCCGCGGAACCCCGGTACGGCGAGCTGGTCTACGGCCTGCGCAATATCGACGAGGGATTCATTCCGGAACTCTACGACGAGAAAGTGCTGACCACCCGTTTCTCGGTGGGGCCCTACGACGCGGTGAAGCGGACTCGTGAACTGGTCGGCGAGGAGGGAATCTTCGCCGGGATCTCCACCGGGGCGATTCTGCACGCCGCGCTCGGCATCGCGAAGAAGGCGCAGAAGGCGGGCAAACGGGCCGATATCGCGTTCGTGGTCGCCGATGGCGGGTGGAAGTATTTGTCTACCGGGGCATACGACGGCACGCTGGACGAAGCCGAGGAGAAGCTGGACGGGCAACTCTGGGCCTGACCGGATGCCGCCCGGCTTCGGTACGCTCTGGTCAACGGGCTGTTCGACAGTCCCTTGCCGGAGTGGAGGCGATGTCGGTGAGCGGTGGGGTGGGTGCCTCGTTCGATAACGCGAGTCCGAGCGTCGGTGCGTCGCGAGGCGGGTCGTGGATTCGGGCCGCGGTGGTGATTCTGGGCTTCGTGGGGTCGCTGTATGTGATCGAGGGCGTCGACATGGTGCTCTCCTACGATTCACCTCCCGGCGCGCCCGGCGAACTGGACTCGGCGGGGATCGAACCGCGTGAGGTGGCCGGGCTCGACGGCATTCTCTGGGCGCCGCTGCTGCACGGCGGCTGGGACCATCTGTTCGCCAACACGCTGCCGTTGCTGGTGCTCGGGTTCCTCGTGTTGCTCTCCGGGATCGGGCGGGGGATCGCCGCGACGGCGATCATCTGGGTGATCGCGGGCGTCGGCACCTGGCTCACCGGGTCGACGGGGAGTGTGCACGTCGGAGCGTCGTCGATCGTGTTCGGTTGGCTGACGTATCTGATCTGTCGCGGGTGGTTCGCGCGCAATGTGGGCCAGATCGTGGTGGGGCTGGTGATCCTGGTGTTCTACGGCTCGATGCTGTGGGGCGTGCTGCCGAGCGACCCTCGAATTTCTTGGCAGGGACATCTTTTCGGGGCGGTGGGTGGAGTGCTCGCGGGCTGGGTACTCTCGTCAGATGAACGTCGACGCCGCCGTGGAGCATCGGTCGGCCGCGCAGCACCAACGCGGTAGCCGGGGATCCGGTCTGGAAATTGGGGGGATCCTGCATTGAGTACCAGCACGTCGTGGCAGCATGGGGGCATGCGCCTTACCGTCCTCGGGTGCTCGGGCAGCGTGTCCGGCCCGGACTCTCCAGCGTCGGGCTACCTGCTGACGGGCCCCGATATGCGGCCGACAGTCATCGACTTCGGCCCCGGGATCTTCGGCGCGCTGCAGAAGCACATGAACCCCGCCGATGTCGACATCTTCCTCACCCACCTGCACGCGGATCACTGCTTGGATCTGCCCGCACTGCTGGTGTGGCGTCGCTACCATCCGAATCCGCCGACCGGTAAGGCCCTGGTACGCGGGCCGTCCGATGCGCCGTTGCGGATCGGAAACGCCTCCGCCGAGATCGGGGGCGAGACCGACGACTGGTCCGACGTGATCGACTCGCAGGCCTGGGTCGAGAACACGCCGATCCCGTTCGGTCCCGGTCACACGGTGGAAGCTCGGCGGATGTTCCACCCGCCGGAGTCCTACGGGCTGCGGATCACCGCCGCCGACGGTCGCGTCTTCGTCTACACCGGCGACACCGCGATGTGCGATGCCGTCGTCGAGCTGGCGCAGGGCGCCGACGTGCTGTTGGCCGAGGCGTCGTGGACCCATGATCCGGCGAATCGTCCTGCGGGAATTCATCTTTCGGGAACCGAGGCGGGCGAGATCGCGACCCGCGCCGGGGCGAAGGAACTGTTGCTGACCCACATCCCGCCGTGGACTTCGCGCGAAGATGTGATCGCGGAGGCCAAGGCGGCGTTCTCGGGGCCGGTGCACGCGGTATCGCCGGGCGAGACGTTCGACCTGTAGGCGCGGCGAGGATCCGCTGGCCGGGAACGCGATCATGGCGGACCTGGGGTCGTAGGTGGCGAGGTACGGGTTAGTCTGTCCAGCGTGTCTAGACGAGCTGATGGTAGGGCGGATGACGAACTCCGCGACGTGAAGATCACTCGGGGTTTCACCACGCACCCGGCGGGTTCGGTGCTGGTGGAATTCGGGCAGACGCGGGTGATGTGTACCGCGAGCGTCACCGAGGGGGTGCCGCCGTGGCGCCGGGATTCGGGGTTGGGCTGGCTGACCGCGGAATACGCGATGCTGCCCGCCGCCACGCACACCCGCAGTGGTCGGGAGTCGGTGAAGGGCAAGGTCGGCGGGCGGACGCAGGAGATCAGCAGGCTGATCGGGCGTTCGCTGCGGGCCTGCATCGACCTGGCCGCGCTCGGCGAGAACACGATCGCGCTCGACTGCGATGTGCTGCAGGCCGACGGCGGCACCCGCACCGCCGCGATCACCGGCGCCTATGTGGCGCTCTCCGATGCGGTGACCTACCTGGCCGCCGCGGGCAAACTGGCTGACCCACAGCCGATCTCGTGCATGATCGCCGCGGTCAGCGTGGGTGTGGTCGATGGGCGCGTTCGCCTCGACCTGCCCTACGAGGAAGACTCGCGCGCCGAGGTCGACATGAACGTGGTGGCCACCGATACCGGAACTCTGGTCGAGATCCAGGGCACCGGCGAGGGCGCGACGTTCCCGCGCTCGACCCTGGACAAGATGCTCGACTCGGCCTTCCACGGCGCCGAGCAGCTGTTCGCGATCCAGAAGGCGGCGCTGGCGCTGCCGTACCCGGGCGCCCTGCCCGAGCTGTCCGCGAAGAAGTAGTCGTGGCCGCGCGCGTGCTGGTCGCCAGCCGAAATGCCAAGAAGCTGACAGAGCTTCGCCGAATTCTCGACGAAGCAGGCGTGGCCGGAGTCGAATTGGTGAGCCTGAACGAGGTGCCGCCCTACGAGGAGGCGCCCGAAACCGGCGCCACCTTCGAGGAGAACGCGATCGCGAAGGCGCGTGACGGTGCCGTCGCGACCGGATTGCCTTGCGTGGCCGACGATTCCGGCATCGAAGTGGACGCGCTGAACGGGATGCCCGGCGTGCTGTCGGCCCGTTGGGCGGGTGGCCACGGTGACGATGCCGCGAACAACGCCCTGCTGCTCGCCCAACTCGGCGACGTTCCCGACGACCGTCGCGGTGGCCGCTTCGTCTCCACCTGCGCGCTGGTCCTGCCCGACGGCACGACCACGGTGGTGCGCGGCGAATGGCCGGGCACCATCGCCCGCGAACCCCACGGCGACGGCGGTTTCGGCTACGACCCGCTGTTCCTCCCCGAGGGCGGCATCGGCAGCGCCGCCGAACTCACCCCCGCCGACAAGGACGCGGTCTCCCACCGGGGCCGCGCCCTGACCCAGCTCATCCCCGCCCTGGCCGCCCTGGCCTGAGCTCGGGGAGCTGACCGTACAACGACAGCGCCGCCGCTCCGGATCACCGGGGCGGCGGCGCTTTTCGTCGAGGTCAGAGGCTGTACTGCTGCTTGATTTCCTTGGCGTTGCGGTGTTCGACGAAGAAGGACAGCAGGGGGATGGTGCCCGCGATGAGGGTGCCGACGGTGCGCCCGATGGGCCAGCGGACCTTCACGGCGAGGTCTGCGGTGACCAACAGGTAGGCGAAGTACACCCAGCCGTGCACGACCGCGATCCAGCTGGGGGTGTCGGCGCCGAAGCCGTATTTGGCGATCACCTCGACGGTGAGCAGCAGCAGCCACAGACCGGTGACCCAGGCCAGGACGCGGTAGCGCAGCAGGGCCGAGGCGATCTTGGCGGCGGGGGCGCTGCCCGCGGGGGCGGCGGAGTCGGTGTCCAGCGACGGTGCGGTGGTGTTGTTGTCGGTCACCCGGCATTCCTCTCGGGGGAGTGCAAGCCGGCGGTGCGGACCTGCGCATCGATGTCGCTGGCGTGCAGTTGCGCCAGGTACTGGTTGTAGGCGGCCGTTTCCGGGTCGTCGGACGAAGCGGCGGCGGGGCGTTCCGGCAGGATGCCCGCGGGGATCTCGCGCGGCGCCTCCGCTTTGCCCGGACGCGGCGGCGTCGGCTCGTCGGCCTCGCGTTCCAGTCGCACGAAACGCACATAGGCGAACACCGCGAAACCGGCGAACAGTGGCCACTGCAGCGCGTAGCCGAGATTCTGGCCGGTCCCCGACGACGATTCGTACCGCTCCCACTGCCACCAGGCCAGCGCCAGACAGCCCAGCGCGGCGACACAGACCAGCGCGATCAGAGCCGGACGATTGTGCGCCGGGCGAGGAGGTGGAACGGACACGCGCTCCACGGTACCCGCCTACTACAGGCTGCGTAGGAGCAGGTCGCGGTGCTCACCGCGCGGTCCTGGCGTGGAAGGTCTGGCGATAGGCGGTCGGGGAGACGCCGATGGTGGTGGCCAGGTGTTGACGTAGGGAGGCCGCGGTGCCGAGGCCCGCGTCGGCGGCGACGCGGTCGATGGGAAGGTCGGTGGCTTCGAGGAGGTGGCGGGCGTGGCCGACGCGTTGCTGGGTGAGCCATTGGCCCGGTGGCAGACCGGTCTCCTCGCGGAAGCGGCGGCAGAAGGTGCGCACGCTCATCCGGGCGTGGGCGGCCAGTTCGGTGAGCGGGAGCGGGCGGTCGAGGTGGGTCATGGCCCAGGCACGGGTGGCCGCCGTCGTCGCGGTGGTCGGCTCGGGGATCGGGCGGTCGATGAACTGGGCCTGGCCGCCGTCGCGCCACGGCGGCACGATGCACAGGCGAGCGACGCGATTGGCGACCGCGCTGCCGTGATCGCGGCGCAGCAGGTGCAGGCAGGCGTCGATGCCCGCGGCACTGCCCGCCGCGGTGAGGATGCGGCCTTCGTCGACGAACAACACAGCGGCATCCATCTCGACCTGCGGGAACAGGGTGCGGAACCGGTCTGCCTGCTTCCAGTGCGTGGTCGCGGGGCGGCCGTCGAGCAGGCCGAGAGCAGCCAGGACGAAGGCCGCGGTGCAGATCGAAACGATGCGAGTATCCGGCCGCAGGCGTCCCAGCGCATCGGCCAGTCCGGCGGGCATCCACTCCTCCTCCGGTGCGTCGCACGTGGAGAACGGCGGAATCACCACGGTGTCGGCCTCGTCGAGCGCGCTGCTGTCGAACTCGACGGCGATCGTGAAATCGGCATTCGTCGACACCGGCGACCCGTCGAGGCTGCAGGTGCGCACGTCGTAGAGCGCGGCGCCGTCGGGATCTTCCGCGGTGCCGAAGATCCGGGCCGGGATCCCCAATTCGAACGGATAGACCCCGTTCAGTGCCAGAACCGCCACGCGATGCATGGCAAGATTCTTGCACATATTGTCCTTCTTGCCACTCGTCGCCGTCTTGCCGACCCGGCATCGTGGTTCGCACACAGCCGGATCCTTCGAAACGGCATGCGAGACAAGGGAGACGAGCAATGCGGGCAATCGGGCAGGACACCTTCGGCGGACCCGAGGTGCTGCGGGTGATCGAGGTCGACAAGCCGACGCCGGGCCCGGGGGAAGTGCTGATCCGCGTCCACGCCGCCGGGGTGAACCCGACCGATTCATGGCATCGCGGCAGCGGTGGGCTGTTCGGCGCGATCATCCGGCTGGGCTGGGACGTGTCCGGCGTGGTCGAGGAGGTCGGCCTCGGCGTGACGATGTTCGCCCCCGGTGACGAGGTGTTCGGCATGCCGCGCCTGCCGCACGCCGCGGGCACCTACGCCGAGTACGTCACCGCGCCGGCCCGCCATCTCGCGCGCAAGCCGGCGAACCTCACCCACGCCGAAGCCGGCGCGCTGGCGCTCGTCGCGCTCACCGCCTGGCAGGCGCTCGTCGACACCGCCGACGTGCGGCCCGGTCAGCGGGTGTTGATCCACGCCGGGGCGGGAGGCGTCGGCCATGTCGCGGTGCAGATCGCCAAGGCGCGCGGCGCGTATGTGATCGCCACGGCGCGCGCCGACAATCACGCATTCGTCCGCGATCTCGGCGCCGACGAGGTAATCGACTACACGACAACAGATTTCGTCGACGCGGCCCGCGACGTCGACGTGGTGGTCGACACCGTCGGCGGCGAATACGGCCCGCGATCCCTGCGGGTGCTTCGCCCGGGCGGGATCGTCGTATCGCTGGCTTCCCCGGCGGAAGCGGCCTTGGTCGAGCAGGCCCGCCCGCTCGGAGTGCGTGCCGGATTCATGATCGTCGAACCCGACGGAGCGAGCCTGCGCGCCATCGCGGACCTGGTCGAAGCGGGTGCGCTGCGACCCCACGTGGAGACCGTGCTGCCGTTGGATCTGGTGAGCAAGGCCCACGAGATCAGCGACAATCAGCGCACCCGCGGCAAGATCGTGCTCGCGGTGGTGGCGTGAATCAGAACTTGTAGCTGATCCCGGTCATCCGCTCGGATTCCTCCCACAGCCTGCGCAGCAGTTCGGGGTCACGCGAGATCTTGCTCGACGGGCAGGCCTCGACCGGCCCCTGGGACTGCATCAAACGGTTGGGACCCCAGTAGGTGGTGGGATCGGCGTCGGGTTCGGTCGCCGCGAACAGTGTGGAGTGCGCTGCCTTGGCGGGCGCATGGCCGATGAGCCTGATGAACGGCTTGCTGATCCGATCCAGCGGGGTCTCGGTGCGGGCGAACAGATCCGTTGCCGAGACCCCGGGGTGCACGACGTAGGACTTCTTCGCCGAGCCGGCCTCGGTGAGCCTGCGCTGCAGTTCACGGCCGAACATCAGGTTGGCGAGCTTGGCCTGGGCGTAGGCGAGATTGCGCTGGTAGCGGCGGTTCTCGTAGTTGAGGTCGTCGATCCACAGCTTCGGCGTCTGCTTGTGGGCGATGCTGGCGATCGACACCACCCGGTCGCGGACGCGATCGAGCAGCAGTCCGGTGAGCGCGTAGTGGCCGAGGTGGTTGACGCCGAACTGGGTTTCGAACCCGTCGGCGGTGCGCGAGAAGGGGATGTTCATCAGGCCCGCGTTGTTGATCAGCACATCGAATTCGCCCTGCTGCTCGGCGAATTCGCGCACGGAAGCCAGATCGGCGAGGTCGAGCGCGGCCACCCGCACGTCGCCGGGGATGGCGTCGGCGATGGGCTGGGCCTTACTCGCGTTGCGGCAGGCCATGATCACGGTGGCGCCCTTACCTGCCAGCGCCTTGGTGGTTTCGGCACCGAGGCCGCCATTGGCCCCGGTGATCACGAACGTGCGCCCGGACTGGTCCGCGATGTCAGTTGGTTTCCATGCCATGCTCCTATCTTACTCCGGAGTAAGATAGGAGGGAAGTTCACCCCAGCAATCCGGCTAGCGTACGGGCGCAGGCGAGTCTGCGCAGCTTGATCATGGCTTTCGCCTCGATCTGGCGTGCCCGTTCGCGGGAGAAGCCGAGCGCCGAACCCACCTCCTCCAGTGTGCGGCCTTCCCCGCGATCGAGGCCGAACCGCAGCCGGATCACGGCCGATTCTCGTTCGGTGAGCACCGTCAAGGCCGTCTCGACGTAGCCGCCGAGCATTCGATCCGCGACCACATCCGCGGGCGCGGGCGTGGTGTCGGGGAGTAGTGAGCCCAGATCGGTGTCTTCGCCGACGGGCGCGTGCAGCGACACCGGCTCGGCTTCGTGTCGCAGCATCGCTTCGACCTGCGCGACAGTGAGTTCGGCGCCGACGGCGAGTTCTTCCGTCGTGGCCGCCCGCCCCAGCTGGTGGGTCAGCTCGCGCCGTACCCGGATCACCCGGTGCAGCACGTCGGCCACATTCGAGGGCAGCCGGATCGCGCGCCCCTGATCAGTGAGCGCGCGACCGATCGACTGCCGGATCCAGAACGTCGCGTAGGTGGAGAGTTTGAGTCCACGCTCGTGGTCGAACTTCTCCACCGCCCGCATCAGTCCGAGCGTGCCCTCCTGGATCAGATCGAGCAGCGACATCCCGGTATTGGTCGGGAACCGGCGGGCGATGGAGACGACCAGGCGCAGGTTCGCCCGCACCATGTGATCTTTCGCGCGCAGACCGTCGAGTTCGGTGCGGTGCAACAGTTCTCGTCGCGCGGCGGTGAGTTCGTCACCGGCTGAGTCGATCTCGGCGCGCGCGGCGGCCCCCGCGGCGATGCGAGCACCGAGGGCGTATTCCTGCTCGGCGGTCAGTAGGGGAGTGCGGCCGATCGCGGTCAGGTAGTCGCGAATGGGATCGGCGGTGACGGCGGTGGTCAAGAAGGCTCCCGTTCGATCTGCGGCGAGAAGTGGGACTGATGGGCTCAGTACAACGAACACAAACTTAGAATGAACCTAAAAATATGTCAAGAGTAAATTTATGACGGCTTCAGATATGCTGGTGGCATGACGCAACCGGGGCTACGGGCCAGGAAGAAGCAGCAGACCAGGGAGCAGATCTCCGACCGCGCTACCGCGCTGTTCCTGGAACGCGGCTTCGACCGGGTGACCATCGCGGAAGTGGCGGCGGCCGCCGACGTCGCCAAGATGACCGTCACCAACTACTTCCCCCGCAAGGAAGACCTCGCCCTCGATCTCGGCGAGGTCTACATCGGGCAACTCGCCGCGATCGTGCGCGAACGCGAACCGGGGCAATCTGCTCTGGCGGCGCTACGTCACGCGTATCTGACGGCCGTCGCGGCCCACGACCAACTCATCGGCTTCAGCGGCGAACCGTTTGCCCGGATGATCGCCGACAGTCCGGCGCTCACTGCCCGCGTGCGCGACTTCAACGACGACCGTGAGGTGGCACTGGCCGTCGCGCTGGCCACCGAGACCGGGGCCGCGCCCGGCGACATCACCCCACGCGTGGCCGCGGCCCAACTCGCCGGTGTGCTGCGGGTGTTGTTCGACGAGATCACCCGCCGCACGCTCGCCGGTGAAGCCGACACCGAGATCGCCGCCGCGTTGACCCGCGATGCCGAGATCGCCTTCGACGCGCTCGAACCGGGCCTGGGAAACTACGCCGTGCGCTGAGCGATCGGTGGCGATTGCTGCCGTGTCACTGGGGTCCGGCACCGGACCTGAAAGCCCATACTGAGGCAATGTCGGATGGTGTTGCTGTAGACGAGCCCGTCGAGCCGATGAGCAAGGCGAAGATCAACATCATCTTCGCGACCGTGGTGCTCGGCATGCTCATGGCCGCACTCGACCAGACCATCGTCTCGGCGGCGCTGCCCTCGATCGTCGCCGATCTCGGCAGCGCGGGGCACATGGCCTGGGTGGTGACCGCGTATCTGCTCGCCGAGGCCGTCGCGACCGTGCTCGCGGGCAAACTCGGTGACCTGTTCGGCCGCAAACTGCTGTTCCAGATCAGCGGCATCATCTTCATCGCGGGCTCGGCGCTGGCCGGCTTGTCCAATGGCATGGCCGTCCTGATCGTGGCCCGCGCGATCCAGGGCGTCGGCGCGGGCGGGTTGATGGTCACCTCGATGGCCCTGATCGCCGACACCATCCCGCTGCGCGAACGCGGCAAATATCAGGGCGCGCTCGGCGCGGTGTTCGGCGTGACCACCGTCGTCGGGCCCACCCTCGGCGGGCTGTTCACCGACCACGCGAGTTGGCGCTGGTGCTTCTATGTGAATGTGCCGATCGCGATCGTCATGGTGGTGATGGCGGCGCGCACGCTGCCGCACCTGCGCGCGGTCACCCGGCCGGTGATCGACTACCTCGGCATCGGCCTGGTGGCGCTCGGTGTCTCGTCGCTGATCCTCGGACTCGAGTTCGGTGGCAACGAATATCCGTGGGGCTCTTGGCAGATCATCGGTTTGTTCGTGCTCGCGGTGGTGCTGCTCACCGGGTTCGTGCTGGTGGAGAACCGGGCGAAGGCGCCGATGCTGCCGATGCGGTTGTTCAGCAGCCGGGTGTTCACGGTGTCGTCGGTGCTCAGTTTCATCGTCGGCTTCGCGATGCTCGGCTCGATGACCTACCTGCCCGCCTACCTGCAATATGTCGACGGCGCGACAGCGACGATCTCCGGTGTGCGAACGCTGCCACTGGTCGTCGGCCTGTTCATCACCTCGGTCTTCTCCGGGCAGGTGGTCGGGAAAACCGGGCAGTACCGGTACTTCCCGATCGTCGGCATGGCGGTGATGGCGGTGGGCCTGGGCCTGATGTCGACGATGGGGCACGACACGAGCGTGTGGCTGGAATCGCTGTACATGCTGATTCTCGGCTCCGGGCTCGGCCTGTCGATGCAGGTGCTCACGATCGTCGTGCAGAACACCGTGCCCTACGCTGACCTCGGCACCGCCACCTCGGGCGTCACCTTCTTCCGCACCCTCGGCAGCGCGTTCGGCACCGCCGTCTTCGGCACGCTCTACACCAACCAGAGCAAGACCGCGCTGGAGAACGCGCTGACGCAGGCGCCGGGCGTCCCGCCCGAGGTGGTCGCGAATCCGAAACTGCTGCGAGAACTGCCGTACGAGCAGGCCGCGCCCATCATCGACGCCTACGCGCTGTCGATCGATCACGTGTTCCGCTGGGTCGTGCCAGTGGCGCTGGTCGGTTTCGTGGTGGCCTGGTTCCTGCCACAGGTGCGGCTACGTGACAGCGCGCGCCACGGCGCCGGTGACGTCGGCGAGGGATTCTCGGTACCCGATTCGCACGACCGGGTGGTGCAGCTGGAACGCGCGGTCGCCACGACGGTGCGCAAGGCCAGGGCGGAGAAACCGATCATCCCCGAGCTCATCGCGGCCTCCGGCAGCACGCTGAGTCCGGACACGGCATGGGCGCTGGGGCAGGCCTACCTCTATGCCAAGGAAGGTATGCCCGCCACCGTGCACGCCATCTCCTACCGGCACCGGCTGCCGGTTGAGGTGCTCTCGCCCGTCTTCCGCCAGGCCGTCGACGCGGGTCTGCTACACGACGACGGTGGCGTCCTCTCGCTGACCGGAGAGGGCGACGCCGAGGTCGACAAGCTGCGGGCGGGTTGGCGGCGCTGGCTCGGCGACCGCCTCGACGACTGGAACTCCGACGATCCGGTCGACCGCGCGCTGCTCGACGAGGCGCTGTCGAAGATCGCGGCCAAGCTGCTCGACCAGGGCGCTGATAGCAGCGAGGTATCGAAAGTCTGATTTCCGCCGTCCACTCCGCTGGACAAGCCTTGCCGCCATATACTCGTAGACGTATATTCGTAGACGAGTAAGGAGGCGGTCATGGCTACGAAGCGCAAAGTGAACAATCTGCTGGCGCTCGCCGTGCTCTCGGTGATCGTGCAGCGCCCGATGCACCGCTACGAGATCGCCGCCACCCTGCGCGCGCACGGCAAAGACCGTGACATGGACATCAAGTGGGGCTCGCTCTACACCGTCGTGCAGAACATGGAGAAGGCCGGATTCCTCGAGGTCATCGGTAGCGAACGCGACGGCGCGCGCCCCGAGCGGGTGATCTACCGGATCACCGACGCGGGCCGCGCCGAGATGGCGGACTGGACCCGCGAGCTGCTCGCCGCGCCCGAGCCCGAACATCACCGGTTCACCGCGGGCCTGTCGATTCTGGCGGTGCTGCCGCCGGACGAGGTGATCGCGCTGCTCGGCACCCGCGTCGCGGCGCTGGAGCGAACCATCGAGACCACCAAGGCCGAGCTGGCCGAGCTGACGCTGCCCCGGCTGTTCCTCGTCGAGTCCGAATTCGGTCTGGCGATGCTGGAAGCCGAGGCGAACTGGGCCCGTTCCCTGTGCGCGGAACTCGCCGCGGGCACCTTCGAGGGCCTCGAACTCTGGCGGCAGTGGCATGTCGACGGCATGCCCACCGAACAGATCCCCGAACTCGGCGAGAGGGGGAACGACTAGCTCCCGCCCCAAGACCCGGACCCGGTGGCGTGCGGCAACACCCCACCGAGCCCGAGAAACCGTCTCGAAACCAGGCGCACCCGGCCACGAGGTGAGGCAACCACAGGATAGCTGGGTGGCGCCGACACAGATCTGGAGATCACCCATGTCCACCACCCGTTCCGCATTGATCATCGGCGGCGGCATCGCCGGACCCGTCGCCGCCACCGCCTTGCGCAAAGCAGGCATCGACGCCCATGTCTACGAGGCCTATTCCGGCCCCTCCGAGGGCATCGGCTCCGGGCTCGCGCTGGCACCCAACGGCGTCGCGGCGCTCGACATCATCGGCGCCGGCGACGCGGTGCGCGAGATCGCCCTGCCGGTCGCGCAGATGCGACTGCGCGTCAGCGGTCGTGAACACATCATGCCGGTGCTGGCCGACCAGCCGCCACTACAGGCTGTCGACCGCGGTGCATTGCACCGCACCCTGCACGATCACGCGGTCGCCGCGGGCGTGCCGTTCAGCTACGACAAGCGGCTGACGAGGGTCGACGAACACCCTGACGGTGTCACCGCGCACTTCACCGACGGATCGACCGCCACCGCCGATATCCTCGTCGGCGCGGACGGAATCCGTTCCACCGTGCGAAGTCTGATCGACCCGGCCGCGCCCGGTCCCGACTACACCGGCATGCTCGGCTTCGGCGCTCTGGTCGAATGTGACCTCGACCTGCCGGACGACACCATGGTGTTCGCCTTCGGCGCCAAGGCGTACTACCTGTACTGGAAGCAGGCCGACGGCCGCGTGGCATGGGGCGCGAACCTGCCGAGCAAGCAATACCTTTCGCTCACCGATGCTCGTGCCGTCCCCGCGGAGCACTGGCTGGAAGTACTGCGCGAGACGTACGCGTCCGACTCTCCCGGCGCCGAATTCACCCGCCGCACCACGGCGCAGAACCTCGAGATCACCGGCGCCCTGCACATCATGCCGCCGGTGCCGCATTGGTATCGCGACCGCATGGTGCTGGTGGGCGATTCGGTGCACGCACCGTCGAACAGCTCGGGACAGGGTGCGTCACTGGCGATCGAGAGCGCCGTGCAGCTGGCGCGATGCCTGCGCGATATCGCCTCGCCTACCGAGGCTTTCGCGGCCTACGAGCAGTTGCGGCGGGCCCGTGTGGAAGGCATCGCGGCGCGCGCGGCGAAGATCAACCACAGCAAGACGCCGGGACCCCTCGCCCGCAAGGTGATGAACGCGATGATGCCGCTCATGGTCAAGACGGTGATGAACCCGGAGAAGACGATGGGCGCCGAACGCCGGTACCGCATCGATTGGGATGCGCCCGTGCGGGCGGAATCCGCCACTGCCGCACAGTGATCCGGGCAGCCCTCGGTCCGTGGTGATCGAGGGCTGTCACGCAGTGCGCGATCACTGCTTCGTTCGGTGCCGGTCCGCGCGCAGTCGCAGGATGCGCGCGGTTTCCGCGTCGGCGGGCAGGAACGCCTCGAGGTGGAGTTCGGCGATGGTGACGTCGGTGGCGGTCGCGAAGGAGGTGAGGGTGGTGATCAGGCGGAGGTCACCGTCGGGGGTGTGCAGGTGGAGGGGAACGGCGAAGCCGACATGGTCGGGGCCGGGGGAGGGGGCGGGCAGGTAGCTCGACAACTCGGCGATGAGCTGGTCGAGAGCCGGATCGGGGGTGTGCGCGGCGCGGCCCCGGAGCGAATCCATGATGTGTCTGCCCCACTCGGGGAGGTTGCGCACGCGCGGGGCGACGCCGTCGGGGTGCATGGCCAGCCGAAGGACATTGATCGGCGAACGCAGCAGGTGCGGGGCGGCCCCCTCGGTGAACAGGTCGAACGCGGCATTGGCGGTGACGAGCTCGCCGCGCGGGCGGGCGACGAGCGCCGGGTAGGGCATATGCCCGTCGAGGACCGCGCTGATCGCCTCGCGCACCGGTGCCAATTCCGGCGCGGCCAGGTCGCTTTCGGGGAATACCGGCGCGAATCCGGCGGACAGCAGCAAGGTGTTGCGGTCGCGCAGCGACAACTCGAGCGATTCGGCCAGTCGCACCACCATCGTGCGACCCGGCTGGGACTTGCCCTGCTCGAGGAAGCTCAAGTATCGCTGGCTGGTCTCGGCCCGAATCGCCAGATCGAGCTGGCTGACCCGGCGCAGCGTGCGCCAGTGACGCAGTTGGGGGCCGAAACCGGTCGTCGGCAGCACGATCGTCATGACCGGAGTCAACCGCGTCGACGGCCGCCGCCATTCCCCGCCGCAGACCAACGCCCATACCCTCCAGGGAATCGCGCGGTCCCACCCTCACCGACACAGTTGTTCCCATGCCGCACAACGAACTCCACCCCGACCACGCTTTCGCCTACCGCCTCGACGGTGGTCTCACGCGGACCGAACAGCAGCGGCCCGAACCGGGCCCGCATCAGGTCCTGATCAGGGTCCGCGCCGCCTCGGTGAACCGCCGCGATCTGATGCTGATGGACGGCACGTACCCGTTGCCCGCCACCGCCGGCGTCATCCCGCTCTCCGACGGCGTCGGCGAGGTGATCGCACTCGGCCCCGCGGTGACCCGCGCGAAAATCGGCGACCGGATCACCGCGAGCTACTTCGTCCACTGGGTCGACGGCCCGCAGACCCTCGCCACGGCCGCCGAACAGTACGGCGCGAACTACGACGGATTCCTCGCCACCTACGCACTCGTCGAAGAGGATTCGATCGTGCACGTGCCCGCTCACCTCACCGATACGGAGGCGGCGACCCTGACGTGCGCGGGCTTGGTCGCCTGGTCGGCGCTCACCACACCCGTCCCGCCTGCCCCCGGTGCGCGCGTGCTCACCGTCGGAAGCGGCGCGGTGGCGCTGTTCGCGATCCAGTTCGCGAAGATCCTCGGCGCCGAGGTCATCTCGATCACCTCCAGCCCGGCGAAGGCCGACCGGTTGCGCGCGCTGGGCGCCGACACAGTGATCGACCGCACCGTGACCAGGAACTGGGGTGACGCGGTGATGGACCTGACCGGGACCGGCGCCGAGCACATCGTCGACGCGGTCGGCCTGCCCACGCTCGAACAATCGGTGCGAGCGGGCGCGTACAACTCGACGGTGACGATGGTCGGCGCGATGGCGCCCGCACCGGGAACAGCACTGCCGGGCAACCCGTTCGGCTCCTCCTACCTGGCCATCCGGCGCATCGCGGTCGGCAGCCGCGCCGGTTTCGAGGCGATGAACCGGGTGATCACCGAGCACCGCCTTCGCCCGGTGATCGACCGCGAATTCGATGTCGACAAAGCCACCGACGCCTACGACTACCTGCGTTCGGGTGCCTCGTTCGGCAAGGTGGTGATCGCGGTGGGCTGAGGGTTCAGCACGCGGGTGAACACGGTGACGCACAGGACCAGCCACAGCAGGCCGATGATCCAACCGGCCAGCACATCGGTGGTCCAGTGCACACCGAGATAGATGCGCGACAACCCGACGGCGACGGGAAAGGCGACCGCGAGCACGGCGGCGGTCAGACGGAGCCAGCGCTGGGTGATCCGCGGAACCAGGACGATCGCCACGATGCCGACGACCACGGTGGAACCGAGCGTGTGCCCCGACGGGTACGACAGGCTGGGTTCGAAGACCAGCCGCGACGCCTCGGGCGGTCGCTGGCGGCCGACGAGACGTTTGATCACCCACACCAGCACTCCCGCACCCAGCGACGTGATGGCGACCAGGGCGGCGACCGGCAGGTTGCGCCGCAGCACGAAGACACCGACGGTGAGCGACGCCAGAATCGTCATCGACAGTGTGCTGCCGAGGTCGGTGATCACCGTGGCGATGCTGGTGAGCGGTTCGCCGCGGTGCGCGATCATCCAGTCGAGCACCGCGGTGTCCATCCGGCTGATGCCGCTGGTGACCTCCCAGGTGAGGGCGATGATCAGCACCGCGGCGGTCGCTATCAGGGCGAGCACGCGCGGTGTCCGACGGCACAGCGTCGACCAGGCGATGTCGGGTGGCGGCGATTGTCGAGAGGCAGTCGGCATAACTACCAGATTGCCAGGTGAATCCTCATGCTTCGAAGACCACGATGTTTCCGGCGACATCTCGGGTGCCCGCGTCCTTCTTGATCGCCTTCACCAGGTCGGCGACGCAGTCCCAGGTACGGGCGGGCTCGCAGTCGATGTTGCCGATCGTGAACCAGGTATCGGTGCCGCGATAGCGGACGAGACCCTTGCCGGCGTCGTCGAGCATGACATCGAGCTCGCCGGACACGGTCCCTTCCTCTTCGGTCATGACGGCGCTCTCGGCGGTGATCTCGATGGGCTCGCTTATGTGAACTCTCCTCGGCGGAGGCAGTCATCGACTGCGGTGCGCAATGCGGTGTGCTCGGCGGTATCAACGGTCAGTGCGTATTTTACCTTTACTTTGACGTAGTGCTCCACATAGGCACACCGGAAGTTACCGGGCGGCAAATAGTTCGCGGGATCCTGATCACCCTTGGAGCGGTTGGCCGACGGGTCGGCGGCGACCAGGTTCATCGAGTCGTTGGCGATGCGGCGACGGGTGTCCTCGTCGCGGTCGGCGGCACCGGATCGCCATGCTTCGGCAAGGGCGACAATGTGTTCGGCGTCGACCTTGGACGGATCGGTGATGAACTTGTAGGGCCCGAGTTGGCCGGTCTTCTTGTCGATGAAGCCGTAGTGGTCCTGCCAGCCGCCACCGGCCGCCACCGTCAAGTCGCAGGTCTTGGCATCGAGGGTGACCTTGCCGTTGGCGTCACGCAGCATCATCACCTCGCGGCTGGTGCATTTGGTGTACTTGGCCAGGTCGCCGGTGAAGCCGTGCTCGGGCTTGTTGGTGTCCCAGTGCGGGAACTTCTCGCGCGTGTAGCCCGTCATCGGGCCTTCCTTCGCGACGACGAGGGTGGCGACCAGATCGCCGACCTCCTTGCCCGACACCGTCGCCGCGCCCGCGGCGCCAGGCCCCGGATTCACCTCGTCCAGCAGCGAGTTCGAACAGGCGGCCACCACGGCCAGACATACCGCCGTGGCGAAGGCGAGCAGGGCTCGTCCCAGGATCGTGCCGTTGATCGAAGACCACTTCATGCCCGTACCGCCCAGACGCTCCGTCGAAAAATGAACCGGCACAACCTAACGGCCGCACCGGGTGTCGTCAGTGATTGTCCGCTATGAGGTTCCGCACAGCACAGCGGGAACCGATTGTGGCTCAATAGCGTTCATCTATCGACGGAAGTGACCGTTGCCGCCCGAGTGCAAACTCGAGGTGACCGACATCACAATCTATCAGTCGGGCAGTGATCCCGACTCCGGCGGAATCCCGGTGTCCAAGAAGCGGATCAGCCGTGCGATACGGGCGGCATGGTCGACGCATCGCTGGAACTGACTGCCCAGCAACGCCATATCGATCGCGGCCTCGGTGCTCACCTCGGCCTCGCTGAGGGCGGTGCGCAACTGCTTGCACAGCGTGTCCATCGCGTCGATGTCGCTGCCGTCCTCGGCGGCGAATCGACCGCTGGCCACCGACGCGCTCACCCGCGCGACACAGGCGGCCGCGAGCGTGCCCATCGAGACCAGTTCGGTGATCACCGATGCGGGGGCGACCACGCCCGGATGCGCCCGATACACGTACTGCCCAGCGGTTTCGGTGCGCCGACCGATCCGCGACAGCTCGCCGGCGACCTGAATCGCGGTCACCACATGGCGCAGATCGCGCGCGACCGGCGCCTGCAGCGCGAGCAGGGCCATGGTGCGGGATTCGCAGGCGGCGAACATCAGTTGTAGCTGCTCGTCGAGCGCGAACACCTCGTAGGTGGCAGCGAGGTCGGCACCGGCCAGCGCCTGGGTGACCCGCTCGGTCGCGTCATGGGCGACGCGCGACATCAGGGTGAGATCGTTGGCCAAAGCGACGAGCTCGAGGGTGAACTGGGTCCGCACGCGCTGAATTGTTCCCCATGCAGGGGGCGCGAGTGAATCCATCGCCGAGATCCATGCCGCGACGGATCCGGGTGTGCCCGGTCGTAGCTGGAAGGATGGAGGTCATGATTGCCGCGTTGACGACTAAATGGACCATGTACGTGCCCATCCTCGCCGCGCTGGTGCTCGTACTCAGCTGGGGCCGTTCGGTGCCGGGATTGATCGTCGCGCTGGTGAGTATCGCCCTGGTCGGTGCGGTGTTGGCGGCGGTCTATCACGCCGAGATCGTGGCCCACCGGGTCGGCGAGCCCTACGGTTCGCTGGTGCTCGCGGTAGCGGTGACCGTGATCGAGGTGGCGTTGATCGTCACGATGATGATCTCCGGCGGCGACAAGGCGGCCTCGCTGGCTCGCGACACCGTGTTCGCCGCGGTGATGATCACCTGCAACGGCATCTTCGGATTGGTGCTGCTCGTCGGTGCGCTGCGCAGGCGGGTGGCGGTGTTCAACGCGGAGGGGACCGGCGCCGCCCTGGCCACCGTCGCGACCCTGGCCACGCTGAGTCTGGTGTTGCCGACCTTCACCACCAGTGCGCCCGGCCCTGAGTTCTCGCCGGCGCAGCTGGCCTTCGCCGCCGTCGCCTCGCTGGCGCTCTACGGGCTGTTCGTGATGGTGCAGACGGTGCGTCACCCCGACGATTTCCTCCCGGTGGAGGACGGCGGCGCGGTCGACGACAGCGACGCCCACAGTCACGCGCCGTCCAATCGGGCCGCGCTGATCAGTCTCGGCATGCTGGTGCTCGCCCTGGTCTGCGTGGTCGGCCTGGCCAAAGTGGTCTCGCCCGCGCTCGAGTCGGCGATCGCCTCGGCCGGATTGCCGCCGTCGGCGGTGGGTGTGGTGATCGCGATGCTGGTGCTGCTGCCCGAGACCATCGCCGCGGTGAACTCCGCGCGCCGCAACCAGGTGCAGATCGGTCTGAACCTGGCGCTCGGTTCGGCGATGGCCAGCATCGGCCTGACCATTCCGGTGATCGCGATCGCGACCATCTGGCTCAGTGGTCCGCTGGTGCTCGGTCTCGGTGCTACGCAGATGGTTCTGCTCGCACTCACGGTCGTGGTCGGGACGCTGACGATCGTTCCCGGGCGCGCGACCCTGCTGCACAGTGGCGTTCACCTGGCGTTGTTCGCGGCTTTTGTGTTCCTGGCCGCAAGTCCGTAGCTGAGGTGTTGCGGATCACACGGCATGTAGATCTGTCATGGAAATCGTGGAAAAGCGACCAGGGTCACCCACTGGAAATTTTGTTGTGACGCAGAGTACCGGTTAGCTTGCTGGAGTTGGCACCGACGCCGAAGCCAGAGAGTGCGGTATGAAAATCACCAAGCCCCGTGCTTCACGAGCGGCCCGGAGGCATCTCTGATGTCTACCGATCTGCACCCCGCGAAGCCGGATTCCGCTACCCAGATCGTCCGCGAGAATTTCACCGACACCGTCGTGTCGTCGCTGCGGACCTTCGGGCGTGCGGTCGATCTCGCACAGCAATCGGTCGGCGGCTCGTTCTCCGACATCGCCCGCAGGCAGTTCCAGTGGCGGGAGACCCTCGTGCAGGCCTGGCGCCTGATCACGGTCACCGCCATTCCCGCGATCCTGATGGCGATCCCGTTCGGCGTGATCGTCTCGGTCCAGGTCGGCAACCTGATCCACAGCCTCGGCGCCGACTCCATGCTCGGCGCCACGGGCGGCCTCGGCGTGATCAAGCAGGGCGCGCCCATCGCCACCGGCTTCCTGCTCGGTGGCGCGGGCGCGGCGGCCATCGCGGCCGACCTCGGCGCGCGCACCATCCGCGAGGAGATCGACGCGCTCAACACCATGGGCATCAACCCGGTGCACCGGCTCGTCATCCCGCGCCTGGCCGCCATGCTGCTGGTCGCTCCGATGCTCAATGTGCTGATCATCTTCGTCGGCGTGCTGGCCGGTTACGCGGTCGCCGTCGGCGGTCAGGGCGTGACCCCGGGTAGCTACTGGTCGACGTTCGGTTCGTTCGCGACTGCCGGTGACGTGTGGGTCTCGCTGCTCAAGGCGCTGATCTTCGGCTTCCTGGTCGTGATCATCTCCTGCCAGCGCGGCCTGGAGGCCAAGGGCGGTCCGCGCGGTGTCGCCGACGCGGTGAACGCGGCGGTGGTGCTCTCGGTCGTCTCGATCGCGATCGTGAACCTGCTGGCCAGCCAGATCAGTGCCATGTTCCTGCCGACGAAGTTGGCGTGATGGCTGCCTCGTCGTATATCCCCACCTCGCTGCACTGGCTGCGCAAGCCCGCCCGCATCGGCAAGCGGATCGTCACCGCCGGTGAATCGATCGGCTTCGTCGCGGTGTTCGTCTGGCAGGTGCTGTCTTCGGTGCCGCTGACGCTGCGCCGCTACCGGGACGAAACGCTGCGCGCGGTCACCGATATGACCTGGGGTCGCGGGTCGATCATCGTCGGCGGCGGCACCGTTCCGATGATGATCGTGCTCGGCCTGGTGATGGGCGCCTCGGTGGGCGTCGAATCGTTCGCCTCGCTCGACATGCTCGGCATGGGCCCGGTCACCGGCGTGATCTCGGCCTACGCGACCACCCGTGAGCTGGCCCCGATCGCGGCGGCCATCGGCTTCGCCGCACAGGCCGGCTGCCGGATCACCGCCGAGATCGGTGCGATGCGCATCTCCGAGGAGATCGACGCGATCGAGGCGCTCGGCCTGCGTTCGGTGCCCTATGTCGTCACCACCAGGGTGATCGCCGGCGCCATCGCCATCGTGCCGACCTTCCTGATCGCGCTGATCCTGGCCTACGGCGCCTGCCGCGGGCTGCTCACGATGGTCTACGGCCAGTCGGCCGGTGTGTACGACCACTACTTCTTCCAGTTCATCTCCGGCTTCGACATGATCGCCGCGGTGATCAAGGTGGCGGTCTTCGGCACGGTGGTGATCCTGGTGCACGCCTACTTCGGGTTCTTCGCCACCGGTGGTCCCGAGGGGGTCGGCATCGCCTCCGGTCGCGCGGTGCGCGCCAGCTCGGTGGCCATCATCGCCATCGACATGGTCCTCACGATCATGCTCTGGGGCTTCAACTCGGCGATCAGTTTTACGGGGTGAGCTATGCCTAATTACGGAATGCCGGGCGTCGCCGCCGATCGGCGCAGCGCGCGCACGACCGGCGCGATCATCCTCGGACTGATCACGGCGGTCCTGCTCGGAACTGTCACCTACAACAACCTGCGCACCGAAGACGGCCTGCGCATCGCCCTGCACACCGAACATCTCGGTGACGGCATCAGCGCGGGCAGCCAGGTCCGCGTCGACGGCGTGACGGTCGGCGAGGTCGCCGAGGTGACCCCCGGCGCACGCGGCACCCAGCAGATCTCGCTGCTGCTGGACTCGCAGCGTCTGGTCGGCATCGACGACAGCCTCGCGATCGACTACGCCCCGACCAACCTGTTCGGCATCGCCGAGATCGAATTGCGCCGTGGCGCGGGCGGTTCGCCGCTGCGCGAGGGCGCGGTCCTCGACCTCACCGGCACCAACGGCGACCGGGTCTACGACGCCACGATGAGCGCGATCCTGCGCAGCCTCTCGCAGGTCGGCATGACCGTCACCAGTCCGCAGATGGCGACCGTCATCTCCCAGCTGGCCGCCGACTTCAAGGCCTTCACCCCGCTGGTGCAGGCCCTGATCACCGTCGCGAAGACCCTCGCCGACAACCAGGACGTGATGCCCTCGGAGCTGTTCGGCAAGCTCGGCCCCGCCTTCGACGGCGGCGGTGAGTTCGCGGGCGCCACCATGAAAGTGATCGACCAGCTCAGCGAGATCAGGGTCACCCAGGTCGACAAGGAGCGCTACGACATCGGCGTCGGGGTGATCGGCGGCAGCATCCTGCCCGCGCTGACCACCACGCTGAATACCGCGGGCGGCCACTTCGCCGAGACCACCGACATGCTCGCCCCGATGCTGCTCGCGCTGGCCCAGATGTCGCCGAATCCGCGCCGGACCGGCGCCGATCTCACCGCCCTGCTGCAGAACCTGCGCGGCGCCATGCCCGACAGCCCGAACGGTCCTGTCCTCAACCTCGACGTCGAGCTCAGCGGTGTCCCCGGCATCGCGGTGCCGCTGTTCGGAAAGGCCGGTGGGCGATGAAGATTCGCGGAACCGCGCTGCGCCTCGGCGCCTTCACCCTGGTGATGATCACCGTCCTCGGGCTCGTGTTCACCCTGATCAAGCGTCCCGTCGACGGCGACACCTTCGCCCACGACGCGCTGTTCACCGACGCCAACGGCCTCAAGGTCGGCAACGACGTGCGGATGTTCGGCGTGCAGGTGGGCAAGATCGAGAAGATCAGCCTCGAAGGCGACAAGGCCAAGGTCGCGATCACGGTCAAGACCGACACCCCGATCTACGACAACTCCAAGCTGGCCATCCGCTACCAGAACCTCACCGGCCAGCGCTATATCGACCTGCAGCAGGCGCCCAACCCGGGTAAGACCATCGCGGAGGGCGCCAGGATCGGCGCGAACATGACCGTGCCGTCCTTCGACGTGACGAGCCTGTTCAGCGGCCTCAAGCCGGTGCTCGCCACCTTGTCGCCGGAAGCGATCAACCAGTTCACCGCGAGCATGCTCGCCGTCATCGAGGGCGACGGCACGGGCCTGGGTCCCGCGTTGACCGCGATCGACCAGCTCGCGAGCTACGCCGACGACCGTCAGCAGGTGATAGGCGTCCTGATCCGCAACCTGTCCGACATGGGCGACCGGCACGGTGGTCGAGTCGGATACCTGCTGCCGCTGCTGGCCCGGCTCACCGACATCTTCGAGGCGATGCAGCGCAATATCGGCGGCGTCGCGCAGTTCGCGATGACCGCGCCCTCGGTGCTGGCCCCGGTGGACCGGTTGCTCGCCTCGCTCGGCCTGGTCGAAGGCGGCGGCGCCGATGTCGACGCGATGATCCGCGGACTCTTCCCGAATCCCCAGGAAGCTGTCGAGGTATTCGGCAAGCTTCCCGGTCTGCTGGCCACGGTAGACGCCTCGCTCTCGCGTGGTTTCGCCGACTTCACGCCGCACTGCAGCAACGGCGCCGCCGAGGTGCCCGCGCCGCTGCAGGTGCTGATCGCCGGACAGAAGGTCACCGTATGCAACCGCTGAAGAAGCTCACCGGGATGTTCGCCGGTGATCGCCCCATCCCCGATGAAGCGGGCAAACGCGCACGGGAACTTCGGATGGGGATCATCGGCCTGAGCCTGGTCGTGCTGTTCATCATCGCCGCGGGCGTGGTCTACGTGGTGCCGCTGGGCAAGCACACCTACACCGCCGAGCTCAGCGAAGCGCAGTCGGTACGTGAGGGCGACGACGTGCGTCTGGCGGGCATCTCGGTCGGCAGCGTCACCTCCCTAGAACTGAAGCCCGACAAGGTGCTCATGCAGTTCACCGTCGACAACGAGGTGTTCGTCGGCGACAAGACCTCCCTCGATGTCCGCATGCTCACCGTGGTCGGCGGCCACTACGTCGCGCTCTACCCGGCCGGTACCGCCCCGCTGGGGGACAAGGCGATTCCCTCCGATCGAATCCGCCTGCCCTACAGCCTGATCGAGACCTTCCAGGACGCCACCGCCCCGCTGGCCGCCGTCGACGGCGACACCGTGCGCAACAACCTGGCCGCCGCGAACTCCGCGATCGCGACCTCGCCGGAGGCGCTGCGCACCACGCTGGACACCGTCGGCAAGTACGTCGACATGCTCGATCGTCAGCGCAGCCAGGTGTCGAAGTCGATCGCGGTCGTCGACGAGTACATCTCCATGTACGACGGCGCCAAGTCCGATCTGGGCAGGCTGATGGACAACGTCAACCTCCTCGAAGACCTGCTGCTGAGCAAGAAAGCCGAACTGGCCGAAGCGGTTCGGCTGCTCACCTCGGTGGTGAACCGTCTGGCCGGCCTCGCGCCGACTTGGGAATCGACTCTGAAACCACAGGCGCAGGCTTTGGCCGACGCCCTGCCGCGCATGCAGGAACTCGGCGGCCAGCTCGAGCCCGTCATCGGGACCGTCGGCGCCCTGCAGACGAAGTTGTCGCAGCTGGCGACTCCCGAAGCCGGTGTGGTGGTCGACCAGTCGAGCGCCCGCGTGTGCGTACCGCTGCCCGGGAAGGCGTGCTGATGCTGAAACGACTGCTCGGATCCCAGGCGTTCATGTCGATCGCCGGTGTCGCGGTGCTCGTGGCGCTGGTGACCGGCGGCTACTTCGTCGCCTTCGATCCGCTGAAGAAGACCGAATCCTATTGCGCGCTCATGCCCGACGCGATCGGCCTCTACCCCGGCAACCACGTCACCATGCGCGGCATGGATGTGGGCGAGGTGACCGCGGTGCGCAACGAGGGCGCCAAGGTACGCGTCGAATTCGAGGTCGACGCCGAATTCGGTGTCTACTCCGATGCTTCCGCCACCACGGTCGCGTACTCGGTGGCGGCGGACCGCAATCTGGCGGTGCTCACCAGCGGCAAGACCGCGCCCCCGCTGGCGGGCGGCTGCATCACCAAAACCCTGACTCCCAAGAGCATCACCGAAACACTCACGGCGCTGGCGAGCCTGTCCGATCAGCTCTCCGGCAGCGCCGCGGGTGAGCCGAGTGCCCTGTCCGACGGCCTGTCCTCGCTCGACCGCGCGACCGAGGGCACCGGCCCGACGGTCAACGAACTCATCCACAAGCTCGGTTCGGCGATGACCAAGCCCGACGCCGACATCGGCCATCTCGCAAGCCTTTTCGACGCGTTCGCCTCGGTGTCGAACCGGGTCGCCGCCAACTGGGGTGACCTGCAGACGATGCTGGTCCGCCTGGCGCCGCTGCTCAATATGGCCTCCGACGACCTGCTCGGCCCGGCCACCTCGCTGTTCGACGGTCTCGGCGAGGTGTTGCCGATGCTCAACGACATCGCCGTCATCCTCGGTGACCCGCTGATCGGCGCGCTCGACGAGGCGGTCCCGCTGGTGAAGTTGTTGCGCGCCAACGTCGGATCGCTGAGCGAGATCGTGGCGAAGATGCCCGCGCTCGCCTCCGCCTTCCGTAGCGCCACCGATCCCGCGGGCGGCACCGCGATCACCTACGCGCCGCCGAAGGTCGCCCTCCCCGCCGGTGAGGCCGACCAGGTGTGCGGCGCGGTGAACGAGCTGATCCCGGGGCAGTGCCCAGATCCGGCGCGGGGACTGGCCGATGTGAATCTCGTGCAGGTCGTGCTGGGAATGGCAGGTGCTCGATGAACACTCGAAAGATGTTGCGGCGCAGTGTGGTCGCGCTGGTGATCGCGGGCGGACTCGCGGTCGGCGGCTGTGGTTTCGACCCCGCCGAGGTGCCGGTGCCCGGCTCGACTGTCAGCGGTTCGACCTATCGTGTGCAGATCGAGTTCAGCAGCGCGCTGAACCTGCCCGCGAAGTCGAAGGTGATCGCCAACGGCGCCGAGATCGGCATCGTCGACGGAGTGCGCGTGGTCCAGCCCGCCGACGCCCCCGCCGGTCGCGGCGGTTATGTCATCGTCGAGGCCGACATCCTCGACACCGTGCAGTTGCCGACGAAGTCCATCGCCGAACTGCGCCAGGACACCATCCTCGGCGATATCCACCTCTCGCTCACCACCCCGAAAGACGGCTTCGGCGAGCTGCTGCGCGACGGCGGCACGATCCCGATCGAACGCACGAAACCACCTGTGCAACTGGAGGACACGATGGCCACCATGGCCCTGTTCGTCCAGGGCGGGGCGATCGGTCAGCTGCAGGAGATGCTCGGCCGGATCAACTCGGTGATGCCACAGGACCCCAGGGAAACCGCGCGCATCTCCGCGGTGATGGGCGCCGACGCCGCCGACCTGGCCGCGAATCTGGACCGGGTCGACCTGCTGGTCGACGGCCTGTCCCGCAATGCGGCGATCCTGCACGACGACACCGAACAGGCGCTCACCGACATCCTCACCCCCGAGGCCGTGGCCTCGCTCACGGGCACGCAGGACTCGATCGCCGAGACCATGAAGATCTTCGACGCACTCGGCCCGGTCGGTTCCTCGCTCACCTGGCTGGCTCCGATCGCGAGCTCCGGTGACGCCGCCGCGACCGCGTTCCTCCCGCTGGCCACCGGCGGCTCGGCCGACCTGCGCTCCTCGACCAATATGGCGCTGCTGACAGCCCTGTTGCGCGACAAGATCATTCCCTTCGCCGAGCGCGGACCGAAGGTGAACGTCACCGGTGTCGAGGTGTCCGAACAAGACCAGCTGGCGCAGATCGTCACCGCGCTGCGGATGATCGGAATGGTGCGATGAAGATCGGTGCACTGGCCTCACTCGGCGGCATCGCCGCCATCACCGTGCTCGGTGCGAGCTACCTGACCTTCGGGGTGGTGCGCGTCGACCCGTTCGCCGACTACACCGCGGCCTCGATCGAGATCGCGAATTCCGGTGGCCTCAGCGTCGGTTCGCCTATCCTGCTCACCGGCATCGAGATCGGCGAGGTCACCGGCGTCGACACCTCGGCGAGCGGTCGCGTCCAGGTCGGCTTCCGGTTCGGCGCCGATCACAAGGTCCCGATGAGCAGTGTCGTCACCATCGAGCACCTGTCCTCGCTCGGTGAGCCGTACGTGCAGTTCGTGCCGCGCGACGCCAACGGTCCCTATCTCACCGACGGACAGCGCCTTTCCGGCGAGAACGTGCGCACTCCGATGTCGATCCCCGAGGTCGCGCGGCTGGTCACCAAGACCGTCGAGCAGCTCGACCCCGCGGTCGTCGGCTCCCTGGTCGACACGCTCGGCACGGCGATGGTCGGTACCGAGAACGTGGTCCCCGAACTGGCAAGGGCAGGCGACCTGCTCGCCGCGGCGCTCATGAGTCGCGCCCCGGCGATCGGCGAGCTGCAGAACAACTTCGAGTACGTCTCCGGCGACATCGGCTGGGCAGGCCCGGCCACCTCCGCCGCCGCGCCCGCCTTCATCCGGTTGAGTCAGGTGATCGATCAGTTCGTCGAATCGGTCGGCCGGGCCACCGAGGGGGATCCGCGGATGTACCTGCGCGACGGCGGTCTGGTGCCGTTGCTCGAGCAGCTCTCCGCCAAGCTGAACGAGCTCGGCCCCGAGCTCTCCGCGCTGCTGCCCGGGCTGCGCCCGCTCACCGAATCGGTCACCGCGACCGCTCCGCAGCTCGATCTGAGCGCCTTGGTCACCCAGGCGCTGCACAACACCGACGCCGACGCGGTGAAGGTGCGGGTCGCGATCAAGTAAATATCTGGCAACCATCGCATATAGGTATTTGCCCTGGCCAGTGGTTGTTCGGTCGAGCCGAGCGGCCTGCGAGCAACCGTACGGTAGCCTGCTGGACGGGGGACCTGGTCCGCGGTAAAGGCGGTGCGATGGCAGAGAGCAGCGAGGGTCCGGAGACTCGGACCGGCAGCAGTACTCGAATGATCGCGATCGCGGCGGTACTCGCCGCGATACTCGCACTGGTGGGCGCGCTCGGTCTGTTGCTGCGCGCCGACCAGAGTGACGACAACCCGTCGGTGAACCCGATGGGATCGGACGCCAACGGTCTCCCGATCGCCGGGTCCGACCGAGAAGCCGCCGATCAGGACCAGAAATTCGCGCCACCGTGGCCGGCAAGGCGAGTCGGCGGGAACTGCTCGGCCGGTGGCATCGTCGCGCACTGGCGCGTCCAGGACGACGGCCAATGGCAATGCACGGTGACCACCCCCGACGCCCTGCCCCCGACAGCGGCCCCCGCGCCGCCGCCCGGAACCGAACCCGGCCCCGGGCCCGCGCCCGTGGAGGCGCCTGCGCCGCCGCCCGCATTCGAGCCGCCGCCCCCGCCGCCGGTCTACGAGCCGCCGGTCTACGAGCCGCCGCCTCCGCCCGAGCCGCCGCCTCCGGTCTTCGAACCCGAACCCGCCCCGGCGCCGCCCCCACCACCTCCGCCGCCCCCTGTCCTGCAACTCCCGTTCCCCATTCCGCCGATCCTGCTCCCACCGGCGGCAGCCGTTCGGCCCTGATCCGCGATCACACCGTGCCGTCCAGGCGGACCGGCTCTCCGGTGCGGTAGCGCGGGTGAGTCAGGTCCGCCGTTCGACCCCCTGACCGGCGGCGGGTCGATCCCCGCGCACCGGCGATGTCGGTGAGACTGGTCAGCTATGGACCAGTTGGTGCTGACTCTGGTGATCCTGCTCGCGGCTGTCCTCGCCGAACCCCTCGCTGCGCGCATCGGTCTGGCGCCCTCGATCCTGATGACCCTGTTCGGCTGCCTGCTCGCCCTGATTCCGGCCGTGCCGAGCCTGAGCATCCCGCCCGAGTTGATCCTGCCGCTGGTCCTGCCGCCCCTGCTCTACGCCGCCGCCCGCCGCACCTCGTGGCGGCAGTTCGCGGAGAACTGGCAGATCATCGCGTTGCGCGCGGTCGGCCTCGTGATCGTCACCGCGATCGCGGTAGCTGCCGTCTTCCACGCCTGGAGTCCTGGCACCGCCGTCGCCGCGGCCGTGGTGCTCGGCGCTCTAGTCGCGCCGCCGGACCCGGTGGCAGCCACGTCGATGGCGGGCCGCCTCGGTCTGCCTCGTCGACTGATCGTCACGCTGGGTGGTGAAGGTCTGTTCAACGATGTCACCGCGATCGTCATCTATACCGTCGGTCTCCAGGTGGTCATGACCGGCCTGTTCAGTCCGTGGCACGCGCTCGCCGACTTCGCCATCGCCGCGGTGGTCGGGCTGGTCGTCGGACTGGTGCTCGGCTGGCTCGGCAGCACGCTCACCAAGCACCTCGACACCGCCACCGGCCAGGTCGCCCTGAGCCTGCTGCTGCCCTTCGCCGCCTACGGCATCGCCGAACACTGGGAGGGCTCGGCGGTCCTGGCCGTGCTGGTCTGCGCGCTGTATCTCACCGATGCCGTGACCGAGATCGGCGACCGTGACTATCGCCTGGTCGCCGACTCGTTCTGGGACATCACCGAAATGCTCATCACCGGTTTCGCCTTCGCCCTGATCGGGCTGGAACTGCGGGTGGTCATCGAAACCACCGGCCATAATTGGCCGGGGCTGGCCGGGGTCACCGTGGCGGTGATCGTGGTCGTCGTGGGATTGCGCCTTGCCTGGCTGATGGCCACCTGGGCGATCAGCGCCAAACTGCCCTACACCGACGAACCGTTCACCTGGCGCGAGGTCATCGTCACCTGGTGGGCCGGAATGCGCGGCGTCGCCACGGTGGCGCTGGCGCTGGCCGTGCCGTTCACCCTCGACACCGACGCCGACTTCCCGGCCCGCTCGGAAATCCTGTTCATCGCGTTCGCGGTCGTGCTGTTCACCCTGCTCGTCCAGGGCCCGACACTCCCGCTGGTGGTCCGCCTCACCGGCGTCCATGCCGACACCCGGCACGAACGCGCCGTCGAACAGGCCCTCTGGACCAGGGTGGTGAATGCCGAACTCGCCGAACTCAAAGCGATCGCCGCCCGCGACAATCTCCCCGAAGACGTCTACGAGGACCTCAAGGCCCTGTTGCGCAGGCTGTCCGCCAAGGCCGATCCCGAAGCGGCCGACGCCGACGCCAAGGCCGCTCTGGACAAGGAAAGAAAACTCGCCTCGCAGATGCGCGCGGTCCGCGCCGCCGTCACCGAAGCGGGCCGCCGCGAGGCCCAAGCCGCCCGCCGCGAACCCGGCATGCCCCCCGACGTCGTCGATCGGGTCACCCGCCGCCTCGACCTCGGCCCGATGCACTGAGTGCGCAGACTCGGGTAGTTCACGGATTCGTGGTCTGACCTCAGTTTTTTTGGTAGGCGCATAATGCGCGGTTCGCGGATTCGCTTGGTGTGCTGGTGCCGAGACAATTCAGCTGAATGGGGCGGTCGGTCTGGAGCTCAGCCGGCGCTCAGTGTGTCGGTGAGGGCGCCGATTCCGTAGGTGATCGCCATGGCCAGCGCCCCGCCGATGACCACGCGGAGCACCGCTCGTCCGAGGTTGCCGCCGCCGAGGCGGGCACTCACCGAGCCGGTGACCGCCAGCGCGATCACTACCGCGGCGAAGGTCACCGGGACCCGCCAGGCGGTGGGCGGCAACACGATCGCCAGCAGTGGTAGCAGCGCACCGCAGATGAACGCGACCGCCGAGGAGAACGCGGCCGCCCACGGGTTGGTGAGCGAGCGCGGGTCGATGCCGAGTTCGGCCTCGGCGTGCGCGGTGAACGCGTCGTGGGCGGTGAGTTCGGCGGCCACGACGCGCGCGGTGGCCGGGCTGAGGCCCTTCTTCTCGTAGATCCCGGCCAGTTCGGCCAGTTCGAAATCGGGCTCGTCGGCCAACTCGCGGCGTTCCTTGGCCAGCAGGGCCTTCTCCGAATCCCGCTGGGTACTCACCGACACGTATTCGCCCGCGGCCATCGAGATCGCACCCGCGACCAGTCCCGCGATACCCGCGGTGAGGATCGTCTGGGCGTTGTTCGTGGTCGCGGCCACGCCGACGACGAGCCCGGCGGTGGAGACGATGCCGTCGTTCGCGCCGAGCACCCCGGCGCGCAGCCAGTTCAACCGTGACGCGAGGCCCTCGGCATGGGGTTCGTGGGGATGGCTGGTCGTCGACGAGTCCGGCACCGGCTCAGCCTAGTCGGGAGCGGCCACCAGCCCGCGCGCAGCGTGTCGGCCAGGCGCACCGCGAGCGCGATCACCGTCAGCGTCGGATTGACGTGCCCGTTCGTCGGAAACACCGAACTACCGGCGATGTAGAGGTTGTCCACCCCGTGTACCCGGCAGTGCCGGTCCACGACGCCGTGTCGGGGATCGGCCGACATCCGGGTGGTGCCGCAGGGATGCGCCCAGTCGGTGAGCGGTAGGGGATCGGTGCTGTCGGGCCGTGCCGCCGGAACCACCTGCGGCGCCGGCAAACCGAGCCGGGCGAACTCACCGACGAGCAACGCCGTGGCCCGGCGCACCGTTCGATCCTCCTGCTCGCTCGTTCGCCAATCCACTTGCGGCAGAGGCATTCCCACCGGATCGGTCCGTGTCGAAAGCCGCACTCGACTGTCGGCGTTCGGGGTCTGCTCCACCATCGCCCGCACCTCGACGCAGGCCAGTCGATGCGGTATCCCGACATTGTCGACCAACCTGCGTCGCGCACCGTCGAGCAGAAGCCCGGTGCCGGACAGCATGATCAGCAGGTCCCGCCAGTGCGCTCGTCCGCGCAGGAACCGCTTCACCGAGTCCCACGGATCGTCGTCGGCGGCGACCTCCTGCAACCACAGCGCGCAGTTCACCAGCGACTCGCGCCGTTGCAGTGTGGACGACAACGCCATGCCGTGCAGATAGGTGTGGCGGCCTCGCGCACTTTTGACCACGTACTTTCCGAACCGGTCGAGCGCCGCCCCGGCCTCCGCGGTGCGCAGGGTCGCCACCACCCCGCAGCGGTGATCCATCAGGTACCGCCCGACCTGGTCGTACCGATTCCCGATCCCGCCGGCGACGGTGCGCCGCGAGGCCAGCAGCAGCCGTGGCGTGGCGATTCCCCCCGCTGCCAGCACGAACATCCGCGCCTCGACGGTGCGCACGCGCCCGCCCGCACCGGTCACCTCGACCGAATTCACATGCGCGCCGGTGGCATCGGTGTCGATATGGGTGACCGTCGCGTTCACCAGCACCCGAGCTGTCGGCGCGACGATGTCGCGCACGTGCGGACCCCATCGTTTGCAGTCGAACCGGTCGGCCGGGTCGCGGCTGATCTGCCAGAAGTAGGGGCGCAACGAGGCGGTGTCGAGCGCGTCGGCCGGTGCTTGCCGCCCGGCCAGGGACCAGAACTCGTTGTCGGTGAAGCCGGTGCCGTGTCCGAGCCCGGCATGCGCGGCGGCCCGTTCGGCATAGGGCCGCAGTGCGCTCGCGTCGATCGGCCAGCCGGATCGGGTGACCCAGGGCCGATGGGCGAAGTCGAGGTCGTCGAGCACGCCGCAACGTCCGGCCCAGCTGTGTGAGCTGCCGCCGAGCACCCGGTTTCCCGCGATCCGGTGTTGCTCCGCGCGTGCGGCGCCGATGCTCTCCATCGCGGCGAATGCTGGTTCGTCCGCGGTGATCTCGTGCCCGCCACTTTCCAGCACCAGCACGCGCAGTCCGGCGGCGGCGAGTTCGGTGGCCACCGTCAGTCCGGCGGGGCCCGACCCGATGACGCAGATCTGGGTGCGCAGCGCGTCGTCGCCGACGGTGCGCAGATCCTCCACAAGCATCGGCGGTCCTCTCACCAGCGCTGCCCCCGAAGTGCTGATTTCACTGTAGGAGCCGGACCACCGTGTGTCAGTCGGTCTCGCAATGCTGATTGACGAAAGCTCTGATGTACCCGGCGGATTGGCGCACATACATCCACGCCCAGAATTCCGGCCCGGAGTCCGACGGGCTGGCGACCATGGTGATCTCGCCGTCGTAGCACTTCTCGACGATGTATCTCGCGCGCGACACATGTGGTGTGAAGGTGACCACGATGATGTGGCGCCATCCGTAGATCTTTGCGCGCCGGACGATTTCGCGCGCCTCGCCGTCGGTGGTCCACGGGTCGGGCACGAAACACGAGACCCGGAAGGCGAATCGGCCGCCGCAGTACTTGTCCATCATCGGATCGTCGGGTCCGGTGGACTGCGAGATCAGTACCTCGGGGGCGAGGCCGCGCTCGGCGAGTTCGATGCCGAGGTCGAACCGTTCGTAGGCGGTGCCACCGAGCACCACGATCACGTCCGCGGGCCGTAACGGGTCGACCTGGGGGTGCACGAAGACCGGCCATCCAGCGAACGCGGCAGCCAGCACGGTGACCAGTGCGCCGACGAGCAACCATCCCGCACGCCGAAAGATCGACACGGCTCCGACGATACCGAAATCTCGAAGTGGGCCGCCGGTCCCGCTGTCGACCGGGCACACGCTCTTCTGTCGCGGTCGCATGCCAGGCACACTGGAGCCCATGACCGACACCGCCGTTGCCCCCGAACACCTCGACGTCGTCATCGTCGGCGCCGGGTTGTCCGGCATCGGGGCCGCTTACCGGCTGCAGACCGAGCACCCGCATCGCAGCTACGCCGTCCTCGAGGCGCGCGCCGACCTCGGCGGCACCTGGGACCTGTTCCGCTACCCGGGCATCCGCTCGGATTCGGACATGTTCACCCTCGGCTACCCGTTCAAGCCGTGGCGCGCGGCCCGCTCCATCGCCGACGGCTCCGCGATCCTGGACTACATCCGCGAGACCGCGCAGGAGAACGGCATCGATCGGCGCATTCGCTTCGGTTCCCGCGTGATCGGCGCGGATTGGTCATCGGCGCAGGCCCACTGGCAACTCACCATCGCCCACGAGGGCCCCGACGGCCCTGAACTGAGTACCCTGACCTGCGGTTTCCTCTACGCCTGCGCCGGCTACTACGACTACCAGCAGCCGCATGCCCCCGAGTTCCCCGGCCGCGACGACTTCGCGGGCACCGTGGTGCACCCACAGTTCTGGCCCGCCGACCTCGACACCAGCGGCAAGCGCATCGTCGTGATCGGCAGCGGCGCCACGGCCGTCACCCTGGTGCCCAACCTCGCCGTCGATGCCGCACACGTCACCATGCTGCAGCGCAGCCCCACTTGGATCAGCCCCGTCCCCGGCCGCGACAAGCATGCCGACAAGCTCCGCAAACTGCTCCCCGCCGGTCTCGCCCACCGGCTCATCCGCACCAAGAACATCCTGTTCAGCATCGGTTTCTACCAGTTCTGCCGCCGTCGCCCCGCCGCCGCGCGCAAACTGCTCACCGACCTCACCGCGCGCATCCTCAAAGACGACAGGCTCGTCGCCGAACACTTCACGCCCGACTACGACCCGTGGGACCAGCGCCTGTGTGCCGCCCCCGACGCCGATTTCTTCAAGGCGATGAAGAAGGGCAAGGCTTCGGTGGTCACCGACCACATCGACGCCTTCGTCCCGGCGGGGATCCGCCTGGTCTCGGGGGAGACGCTGCCCGCCGACATCGTGGTCACCGCCACGGGCCTGCGCCTGTTGGCGTTCGGCGGCATCGCGCCCTCGGTCGACGGCACCCCGGTGCCGCTGGCCGATCAGTTCGTCTGGCAGGGCGCCATGCTCACCGGCCTGCCCAACTTCGCCATCTGCGTCGGCTACACCAACGCGTCGTGGACCCTGCGCGCCGACCTCACCTCCCGTCTGGTCTGCAAAGTCCTCACCCACCTGGACCGCACCGGGAGCGCCGCGGTCGTCCCCGAGCCCAGGGGCTCGCTCGCCGAGCGCCCGCTACTGGATCTGAACGCCGGCTACGTCCTGCGCTCGATCGCCGCCTTCCCACGTCAGGGCGACCGTCATCCATGGCGGGTCAGGCAGAACTACCTGCTCGACGCGCTGATCACCCTGCGCACCGACCTCGGCAAGACCCTGCGACCGGTGTCGCGTCGGGTAGGGGAGTTCACCCGCAACGGGTGAGGCGCTCGACTCGCTGGGTTTCCTACCGTTGTCGTGTGCCGTGGTGGCACGTGGCGTTGACCTCATGGGAAGGCCCAGCGATGACAGACACGAATCAGCACCAGCTGCGCGACGGAATTGCAGCAGGAACCTCCATCGGCGCTGGCATCCTGCTGGCCGTGGTCGGTGTTCTGCAGATCCTCCAGGGAATCTCCGCGGTCGCCAAGGACGACCTCATCGTCGTAGGACCGGAGTACCTCTATCAGTTCGACATCACCGGCTGGGGCTGGTGGCACATCGTTCTCGGCGCTATCGCGGTGATCGTCGCGATCGGCCTGCTGGCCGGTCAGACGTGGGGCCGGGTAGCGGCGATGGTGATCGCGGCATTGTCGATCATCGCCAACTTCCTGTGGCTGCCCTACTACCCGTGGTGGTCGATCCTGATCATCGCCGTCGACATCGTGGTGATCTGGGCGGTGGCCACCTGGCGACCGAACAGGGTCTGAGCTGTCCTGATCCATTCGACAGCGCCGCCCCGGTCACCGGGGCGGCGCTTGTTCGTCGTTGCGGTCGTCGGATCGTTCAGTCGTCGAGTGCCGAATACTCCGTTTCGACGGCACCGAGCGTGCGGACGATATGCAGCGAGAGCCGCTCGCCCAAGACCGCGAGCTCGGCCTTCTGCGGATCGTCGAGTCCGTCGAGTACCAGCTTGCGCACCGCGAGGAGATAGTCGGGCGTCGCCTCCAGCACCTTGGCCTGCCCGCTCGCTGTGAGTACCGCGTCGATCCCGCGGCCAGATTCCGCGGCCTCACGCCGTACCCACCCCACCCCTTCCAGCTTCGAAACCACGTGGGAGAGCCGGGAGATGGACCCGTGCCCGCGCGCCGCGAGCATGCTCAACCGCATCCGGCGTCGCGGCGCGTCGTGGAGCAGGGCCATGACCCGGTACTCGAAATGGGTCACCCCGAACTCTCGCTGTAGTCGTGAGTCGAGTGCGCTCGGTACGCGCATCGAGAGGGTGATCACCGCGCTCCATACGCGACGCTCGACCGGGTCGAGATACTCCATCACCTCGGCCTGCCTTCCACCCGCCTGATAGCTACAAAATTGCTGAATGTCGGCAAACTGTATAGGTGGCACTGCATGCTGTCTATGGTTGTCGCGCCATATTGCCTGGTGAGCCGCATTTTGTTGATCAAGAACACACTGGACGAGTGATCAGTTGCCGTTCGATCGCCGCTTGTTCACCGTCGTCGCTCGTGATGTTCACCGGCGAGCGCCGGCCTGCAACCCTGGGTAGAATGATGGTCGTGACCTGGGGAAATGCTGGATTTTCCAGGCGATTTGACTTCGTGTTTGTCGGCACGTAACTTTATTCCAGTCAGAGCGACACGGACACCGACTCAGCCACTGGCTGGGACACGAGGTAGGACGTTGAGCGCCTGACTGATCATGTGTTCAGGGTTACGTCAACCGGATTTGCTTCCGGTGATTGCCTTGAGCTAAGTTTGAACCCTTGCCTCACTGAAACCCCGACGACATGTTGTTGGTAGAAGTGTGTGCGTGTGTTCTTTGAGAACTCAATAGTGTGTCGATGAATGTCAGTGCCAATAATTATTATTGGTTCCAATCTTTCATGTACCCCCCGGTCGTGGGAGG